>NZ_AP014628.1:5630000-6833117 GCF_001547915.1 Pseudomonas sp. St29 | reverse complement strand
AATCAACGTCTTACCCCGAATAAACACGACCAGCGGTATGTGCATAAGCTCTGTGGATAACCCCACTTGAGGTCGTTGCACAACTCGGGTCGAAACGCTGTGGGTAAGTCGCCTGTGGATAACTGCTCGTTCCACGCACAGGTTTTCCGATAGCGCAGCACAGGGAGGACACCGTTTCTCAACCGTGTTGTCATTCTCTGTACAGTACGGAATAGAAGGGCTGAAGCCAGTTATCCACAGAAGGTGCCGTCCCTAGCCTTTATAAGCTTTACAGAAAAGCTTTAAATACTTTCCTTCTTTATTTTTATATCTACCTGACCCTGGCTCACAACCCCGTCCCCGGACATACATAGATAAAGGAAAAGCTGGTTGGAAATTGACCTAGAGGCTTGCTTTCTCTAGAATCGCCGATCTCTTAAAACGGGGGCCATTCCGGCCCGTTGTGGACGAACCAGGTAACACGACATGAAACGTACTTTCCAACCAAGCACTATCAAACGCGCTCGTACCCACGGTTTCCGTGCTCGCATGGCTACCAAGAACGGTCGTGCCGTCCTGTCGCGTCGTCGCGCCAAAGGTCGTGCGCGTCTGGCAGTTTGATAATCCGGCACTGGAGGTGAGTCAGGACTTCAGTCGGGAAAAGCGTCTGCTTACACCCCGGCACTTCAAGGCGGTCTTTGACTCCCCTACCGGCAAGGTTCCGGGGAAAAATCTCCTGCTCCTTGCGCGCAACAACGACCTGGATCATCCCCGTCTGGGGCTCGTGATCGGGAAAAAGAGCGTAAAGCTCTCCGTTGAGCGCAATCGCCTCAAGCGTCTGATGCGCGAATCGTTTCGTCTCCACCAGGATTCACTGGTCGGATGGGATATCGTTATCGTCGCGCGCAAAGGTTTGGGCGATGTAGAAAACCCCGAATTGATTCAGCATTTCGGCAAGCTCTGGAAACGTCTGGCACGCAACAAGCCGGAACCAGCAGTCAAATCCGAAACTGTAGGGGTAGACAGTCCTGATGCGTAAACTGGCACTCGTTCCGATCCAGTTTTACCGCTATGCCATTAGTCCTCTGATGGCCAATCACTGTCGTTTCTACCCCAGCTGTTCCTGCTACGCGTTAGAAGCCATCGAAAATCATGGCCTTCTGCGCGGTGGCTGGCTGACCTTTCGTCGTTTAGGTCGCTGTCATCCGTGGAATCCCGGTGGTTATGACCCGGTTCCACCTATCCCTACCTCCCGTTCTTCTTCGATGGCCGAGTAATCATGGATATCAAACGCACGATCCTGATCGTCGCCCTGGCAATCGTGTCCTATGTCATGGTTCTTAAATGGAACCAGGATTATGGCCAGGCTGCCCTGCCGACTCAGAATGTTGCTTCCAGCACGACCACTCCGGGCTTGCCGGACACGCCAAATGGCACTTCCGCTGCCAACGACGATATTCCGCGCGCAGCAAGCGACACCACTGCACCGGCTGAAGCGCCCGTTGCTGCAAGCAAAGATCTCATTCAGATCAAAACGGATGTGCTCGACCTGGCTGTCGATCCACAAGGTGGGGATATCGCGCAACTGCGTCTGCCACTGTATCCACGTCGTCAAGACCATCCGGAAATCCCGTTCCAGCTGTTCGACAACGGCAACGAGCGGACTTACCTGGCGCAGAGCGGCCTGATTGGCAGCAGCGGCCCGGATGCCAACCCGGCCGGTCGCCCGATCTACTCGGCAGAAAAGAAAAGTTATCAACTGGCTGACGGTCAGGACCAATTGGTGGTCGACCTGAAGTTCAGCAAGGACGGCGTCCACTACATCAAGCGTTTCACCCTGAAACGTGGCCTGTATGACATCACCGTTTCCTACCTGATCGACAACGAAAGCGCACAACCTTGGACCGGTGCAATGTTTGCCCAGCTCAAGCGTGACGCCAGTTCCGATCCATCCTCCAGCACCGCCACCGGCACCGCGACTTACCTGGGCGCCGCCCTGTGGACAAGTTCCGAGCCGTACAAAAAAGTGTCCATGAAAGACATGGACAAGGTGAACGAGGATAAAACCAAGGCCCCGATCACTGAAAATGTTCAGGGTGGCTGGGTCGCTTGGCTGCAACACTACTTCGTGACCGCCTGGATTCCGCCTAAGGGCGAAAACAACCAGGTTCTGGCGCGCAAGGACAGCAAAGGCAACTACATCATCGGCTACACCGGCCCTTCGATGACCGTTGCTCCAGGCGCCAAGGCCGAAACCAGCGCCATCCTGTACGCCGGTCCGAAAAGCCAGGCCGTGCTGAAAGAGTTGTCCCCAGGTCTGGAACTGACTGTCGACTACGGCTTCCTGTGGTTCATCGCTCAGCCGATTTTCTGGCTGCTGCAACATATCCACAGCCTGGTGGGTAACTGGGGCTGGTCGATCATCTTCCTGACCATGCTGATCAAGGGGATCTTCTTCCCACTGTCGGCTGCCAGCTACAAGTCGATGGCGCGCATGCGTGCCGTGGCCCCGAAACTGGCCGCGCTGAAGGAAAAATTCGGCGACGATCGTCAGAAAATGTCCCAGGCGATGATGGAGCTGTACAAGAAAGAGAAGATCAATCCACTGGGCGGCTGCTTGCCGATCCTGGTGCAGATGCCGGTCTTCCTGTCCTTGTACTGGGTTCTCCTGGAAAGCGTGGAAATGCGCCAGGCGCCGTTCATGCTGTGGATTACCGACCTGTCGATCAAGGATCCGTTCTTCATCCTGCCGATCATCATGGGCGCTACCATGTTCATCCAGCAGCAGTTGAACCCGACACCTCCGGATCCGATGCAGGCCAAGGTGATGAAAATGATGCCAATCATCTTCACCTTCTTCTTCCTGTGGTTCCCGGCCGGTCTGGTGCTGTACTGGGTAGTGAACAACTGCCTGTCGATCGCTCAACAGTGGTACATCACTCGTAAGATCGAAGCGGCCACCAAGAAAGCGGCTGCCTGACCTACGCTGTGGATAACCACACAAGACGCCCCCTAGTGGGGCGTTTTGCTATCTGTCACTTTTGTCTGGATGTCGGGTTATGAATGTCCCTCGTGAAACCATCGCCGCCATCGCCACCGCCCAAGGCCGCGGCGGCGTGGGTATCGTAAGGATTTCCGGCCCCCTGGCGGGCATGGCGGCCAAGGCCATCAGCGGCCGTGAACTCAAGCCGCGGTTTGCCCATTACGGTCCGTTTCTCAGTGCAGGGGAAGAAGTTCTGGACGAGGGCATCGCCCTGTATTTTCCGGGGCCGAACTCCTTCACCGGGGAAGACGTCCTGGAACTGCAGGGCCATGGCGGCCCGATTGTTCTCGACATGCTGCTGCAGCGTTGCCTGGAACTGGGCTGCCGCCTGGCCCGGCCGGGAGAATTCAGTGAACGTGCATTCCTCAACGACAAGCTCGACCTGGCCCAGGCCGAAGCCATTGCCGACCTGATCGAAGCCAGTTCGGCACAGGCTGCGCGCAACGCCTTGCGTTCGTTGCAGGGGGCTTTCTCCCAGCGTGTGCATAACTTGACCGAGCAGCTGATCGCTTTGCGGATCTATGTCGAAGCGGCGATTGATTTTCCCGAGGAGGAAATCGATTTCCTCGCCGATGGCCATGTGTTGAGCATGCTCGATGCGGTGCGCGATGAGTTATCCACAGTACTGCGTGAAGCCGGGCAGGGCGCCTTGCTGCGTGACGGCATGACCGTGGTCATCGCCGGTCGTCCCAATGCCGGCAAATCCAGCCTGCTCAATGCCCTGGCCGGACGCGAGGCGGCAATCGTCACCGATATCGCCGGCACCACCCGGGACATCCTGCGCGAACATATCCACATCGATGGCATGCCACTGCATGTGGTGGATACTGCCGGCCTGCGGGATACCGAGGACCAGGTGGAAAAGATCGGTGTCGAACGGGCACTCAAGGCCATCAGCGAGGCCGACCGGGTGTTGCTGGTGGTGGACGCCACCGCGGCGGAAGCGGCGGACCCCTTCGCCCTGTGGCCGGAGTTTCTCGAGCAGCGGCCAGACCCGGCCAAGGTCACCCTGATTCGCAACAAGGCCGATCTGACCGGCGAACCCATCGCCCTGGAAACCTGTGATGACGGCCACGTCACCATCAGCCTCAGTGCCATGGCTGCCGGTAGCGGGCTCGAGCTGCTGCGCGACCACCTGAAAGCCTGCATGGGTTATGAGCAGACGTCCGAAAGCAGTTTCAGCGCACGCCGTCGGCACCTGGAGGCACTGCGCTACGCCAGTGCCGCCCTGGAACATGGCCGGGCACAGCTGACCCTGGCCGGTGCCGGCGAACTGCTGGCCGAGGACCTGCGCCAGGCTCAGCAATCGCTGGGGGAAATCACCGGTGCCTTCAGTTCCGATGACCTGCTGGGGCGAATCTTCTCCAGTTTCTGCATCGGCAAGTAGGGACCCCCGCAAAGGGCTCCGGCAGAGGTTATCCACAGCCCTGCCGGTAGCGCTCGGATTTACTCCACTGACAGGTAGATTCGTGTCTGCAGCTGTGCGGGCGGCGTGGTGCGCGGATCGTTTACGTACTCTTCGAACATCGGAAAATTCCCCGGCGTCAGGCCACTGTCCGGCAGCCACTCGGAGAACATCCAGGCATAGGCTTTGCCCATCTCGTTGTAGGGACCAACGTAATTCAGGATGGCGTAACGCCCTTGAGGGATTTCGAACCTTTCCAGCGTTTCACCCAGATCGGCATCAGGCGCGACACAAACTCCGGCCAAGGAACGCAATTGCTCGGTCGGAACCTGCTCGGGATCGTTGAAATACACACCGAACCCGCAGGCGGTCGGGTGCATGAGCCCCTGGCTGGCGGCCAACATGAACACACGGGCGAACACCGGACCGATTTCCTGATAGGAACCCTGATGAGGCAATGCCGCCAGGACAACGCCGGGGAAATGTTCAACGGTAATGGGGTACATATTTGACTCCTTGGGGTCGAAAGGACGGGAACGGGTTGCGCGATAACGCCCTGGTGGCAACCCGAAAACGCCAGAGAATGCCCGGTTGAAGGCTGCTCCCGATTCGTACCCGGCACGCAAGGCCACCTCGGCCAGGTCCTCTTGGGTACCTGCCAGCGCCGCGGCGGCCAGATGCATGCGCATCCGTTGCACCGTGGCGTTCAGCGTTTCTCCCATCATCGCGCGGTAAATGCGGTGAAAGTGGTAAGCCGACATACAGGCCAGGTCCGCCAGGTGGTACAGGTCCGGATCGCTGTTTGGATGGCTTGCCAGCCAACGCAGCACCGGCTCCATGCGCTGGCCGTAATGGATTCGGGTTGCAGGTTTCATAAGGCCTCCTTGGCACTCCACTGTAGCGACGGCAGATTTGCAGATTTTGCGATTTTTACCGGCCCAGGGGAGAGCGACGTTACCTTTACCCCCCTCCCGCGCGTCAGCTGACCAAGCTGCGGTCTTGAGTAACAACCCCCTTGCGAAGATGGGGCATTTTTCCTTGTTTTTCCGCAAAAATCGGCCTTTTTGCCGTTTTTTATTGAGTTTCCCAAGTGGTACCTGATTTGCATCCTGGTGGATGGACAGGTTTGTACACCTGAGGAAACGGTCCGGCATTCAAGGAATAGAAATGGCTAACGCGAATTCTGCATTGCACCGTGGCTTGAGTACCCGGCATATCCGCTTCATTGCGTTGGGTTCTGCCATCGGCACGGGCCTGTTCTACGGTTCGGCGGCGGCGATCCAACGGGCCGGCCCTTCGGTTCTGCTGGCCTACCTGATTGGCGGAGCAGCCATCTACCTGACCATGCGCGCCCTGGGGGAAATGGCGGTGAGGACACCGGTTTCCGGCTCCTTCGGACAATACGCCAGCACCTACCTGGGGCGTTTCCCGGGTTTCCTGACCGGCTGGAGCTACGCCTTCTCGATGCTCATGGTGTGCCTGGCGGATGTCACCGCCTTTGGCGTCTACATGGGCCTGTGGTTTCCCGAAACCCCCAGGTGGATCTGGGTACTGAACATCGTCCTGGGGATCGGCGCCTTGAACCTGTGCAGCGTCCGGGTGTTCGGCGAGCTGGAGTTCTGGCTGTCGATGCTCAAGGTGGGCGCCATCGTGGCCATGATCGTCGGCGGCTTTACCCTGCTGTTCTTCGGCATCCAGCTCGGAGGCGAACAAAGCCGTGGAGGGCTGGGCAATCTCTGGGAATACGGCGGTTTTTTCCCGAATGGCGTCGAGGGCATGATCGCCTCCTTCACCATTGTCATGTTCGCTTTTGGCGGAATCGAAGTCATAGGCATCACTGCCGGCGAGGCCAAGGATCCGCAACGCATGATTCCCAAGGCCATCAACTCGGTGCCATTGCGGATCCTGATCTTCTACGTGTTCACCTTGCTGATCCTGTTGACGCTGGCCCCCTGGTCGAGCATCGGCAGCCATGGCAGCCCGTTCGTGCAGATCTTCAGCAGCCTGGGGATAGATTCGGCGGCCACGGTGCTGAACATCGTGGTGATTTCGGCAGTGGTGTCGGCCATCAACAGCGATATCTTCAGTGCCGGCCGCATGATGTACGGCATGGCTGCCATCGGTCAGGCGCCGGCGGTATTTGCCAAAACCTCACGC
Source organism: Pseudomonas sp. St29 (assembly GCF_001547915.1). NCBI lineage: Bacteria > Pseudomonadati > Pseudomonadota > Gammaproteobacteria > Pseudomonadales > Pseudomonadaceae > Pseudomonas > Pseudomonas sp. St29. Next base: position 6,826,533 of record NZ_AP014628.1, on the reverse strand, counting down.
TTCGGCGTGCCCTGGATGACGGTGCTGGTGATGTCGCTGGCGCTGCTGCTGGGAGTGCTCCTCAATTACTGGGTGCCGGAGCGACTGTTCCTGATCTTTGCTTCCCTGGTGACGTTTTCCGTGGTCTGGGTCTGGTTGATGATCCTGCTGTCGCAGATTGCCATGCGCCGGAGCCTGACAACCCGGGAAGTCCGCGAGCTGCAGTTTCCGGTGCCCCTGGGAATCGCCGGCCAGGCCTGCGCCGTGGTTTTCATGCTGTTCATCTTTGTCGTGCTGGGGGCTTTTGCCGACACACGCCTGGCGCTGTATGTGGGAGTGGGCTGGCTGGCACTGCTGTCGCTGGCCTACTGGATCTGGATCAGACCGGTCGCTGTGCACGGGGTTGTGACCGAGCCTGGCCTTGAAACTCATCAATAGGGACATGTCCATGCGAACATTCGAGTTGCCGCCTGCCACTGTGGAAGCCTTCCAGCGTGATGGGGCGGTGTGCATTCGCCAGTTGTTCAGCGCAGATGAAGTGGCGCTGTTGGAGCGGGGTATCGAACACAATCTGGCGCAACCCAGCGAGCGGGCCAAGGTCGCCAGCCAGCCCGACGATCCCGGCTGGTTTTTCGAGGACTTCTGCAACTGGCAAGAGAATCCCGATTATCGACGCTTCATCTTCGACAGCCGGGTTGGCCATGTGGCCGCGCAGTTGATGGGTTGTCCACAGGCTCGGCTGTATCACGACCATCTGCTGGTCAAGGAACCCAATACCCGGCAGCGCACTCCCTGGCATCAGGACCAGCCCTACTACAACGTCGAGGGGCGACAGAACTGCAGCATGTGGATGCCTGTGGACCCGGTTGCGCGGGAGTCCACCCTGGAGTTTGTCGCCGGTTCGCACCTGGGGCCCTGGCTGATGCCCCGAACCTTCCTGGATAACCAGGCCAAGTGGTTCCCCGAAGGCAGCCTCGCGGATCTTCCGGACATCGAGGCCAATCGAGGCGCATGGAACATTCTTGGCTGGGACCTGCAGCCCGGGGATGCGGTGTTTTTCCACATGCTGACCTTGCATGCGGCCGGTGGTGTCGGTGGCGATCGGCGACGACGTGCCTTCTCCCTGCGCTTTCTGGGGGAGGACATGCGACATGCCCCCAGGCCCTGGCGCACGTCACCGGAGTTTCCTGGGCTGGCCTCGCAACTGCCGGCCGGGGCGCCGATGGAACATGAACTCTTTCCTTGCCTATGGACGGAGCGGTCGGGGTTTTAAGCCGTTGTGGCCCGCGGCAGAATCGGAATCAGCTGATAGGCATACAACCAAACCCCGACCAGCATGCGCGATCGCTGCCTCAAATGGATGGAAGGTGTTTATGCGCTTTTTTAGCTATCTCGCGGTACTCGGTCTGAGCCTTGTCTGCCAAGGCACCTGGGCTCAGCTTTCTTCGAATCAGGCCCCTGCGCCAGAGCAGGTGGCCACGTCTGTCACCGCAGAAACTGAAGTCGCCCCTCTCGACGATGGAAGAGTGGCTGGGCCGTCTGCATCCGCCGATAGAGCAGTGGACGCGCCGGTGAGCGAAGCGACCCCAAGCGGCACCAGGCAGTATTGGGCACTGCTGGTGGTTGTGCTGCTGGGATTGAGCTGGTGGGTCCAGGGGCGCTTGGTCAAACGGCCCGAGTAATACCGCTTATCCACAGACAGGCTCCTGCGGCCTGTCTGTTTCTGCTCCCTCTCTGATAACCATTGAATGCGCTGCAAGCCAGAGCCGTGTCCGGATAACCCCGGGCACGGCTTTTTTCTGTGGATTAAGCCCTGTGAATAACTGCCCTCCAGCTCGGTTGATAACCGGGCTTCAAAACTGAGGAAAAACCGCTCTGTGGATAACCACCCCATTCATCCACAGGTTTAAACCGCTTATCCAAGGGCCTCCTGGCCACCTAACCACAGAGTTTAAAACCTCTGTACATATTGAATATGAAGGGCTGTAGCGATCTATCCACAGAAAGGCATGTGCATAAGAATAAACATAAAAACAAGGATTTAATAAATTTCTCTCTTTTAATTTCTATTGACCGTGATTCATCCACAGCTGGTTAAATTTTGTGCAAAGGGTTCTTTAGGAAGGGCTAAGTCCCTATACTTGCCGCCTTGGTCCAAAAACCAACCCGACAACTACTCCTAATTACTCCTACTTGAAGCAGGCACGAGGTGCGTGGTGGATTTCCCTTCCCGTTTTGAAGTGATCGTCATCGGCGGCGGTCATGCCGGTACCGAGGCAGCACTTGCATCAGCACGCATGGGGTCCAAAACCCTGTTGCTGACGCATAACGTGGAAACCCTCGGAGCAATGAGCTGCAACCCCGCGATTGGCGGGATCGGCAAAAGCCATCTGGTCAAGGAGATCGATGCCCTCGGCGGCGCGATGGCCATGGCTACCGATAAAGGTGGTATTCAGTTTCGTGTGTTGAACAGCCGCAAAGGCCCAGCCGTGCGCGCAACCCGCGCCCAGGCCGACCGCGTTCTGTACAAGGCCGCGGTGCGCGAGATTCTCGAGAACCAGCCCAACCTGTGGATATTTCAACAAGCCGCTGATGACCTGATCGTGGAACAGGATCAGGTGCGGGGCGTGGTCACCCAGATGGGACTGCGCTTCTTCGCCGAGTCCGTGGTACTGACCACCGGGACCTTCCTCGGCGGACTTATCCACATTGGCATGCAGAACTACTCCGGCGGCCGTGCGGGTGATCCGCCCTCTATCGCCCTCGCACAACGTCTGCGGGAGTTGCCACTGCGGGTCGGCCGCTTGAAAACCGGTACTCCGCCACGCATCGATGGCCGATCTGTGGATTTCTCGGTCATGACCGAACAGCCTGGGGATACACCGATTCCGGTGATGTCGTTCCTCGGCTCGAAAGAACAGCATCCGCAACAGGTCAGTTGCTGGATTACCCACACCAACGCCCGCACCCACGAGATCATCGCCTCGAACCTCGATCGTTCGCCGATGTACTCCGGCGTGATCGAAGGCATTGGCCCGCGTTACTGCCCGTCGATCGAAGACAAGATCCATCGTTTTGCCGACAAGGAAAGCCATCAGGTGTTTATCGAACCTGAAGGCCTGACCACTCATGAGCTGTACCCGAACGGGATATCCACATCCCTGCCGTTCGACGTGCAGTTGCAGATCGTGCAATCGATCCGCGGCATGGAAAATGCCCATATCGTGCGTCCCGGCTATGCCATCGAATACGACTACTTCGATCCCCGCGACCTCAAGTACAGCCTGGAAACCAAGGTGATCGGCGGTCTGTTCTTCGCCGGCCAGATCAACGGCACCACCGGTTATGAAGAGGCCGGTGCCCAAGGTCTGCTGGCCGGGGCCAACGCCGCCTTGCGCGCCAAGGGCAAAGACAGCTGGTGCCCGCGTCGCGATGAGGCCTACATCGGTGTGCTGGTCGATGACCTGATTACCCTGGGTACCCAGGAACCGTACCGGATGTTCACTTCCCGGGCCGAATACCGCCTGATTCTGCGGGAAGACAACGCCGATCTGCGCCTGACCGAAAAGGGCCGGGAACTGGGGCTGGTGGATGACGTGCGCTGGGCGGCGTTCTGCAAGAAACGCGAAGGCATTGCCCAGGAAGAGCAACGCCTGAAGTCCACTTGGGTCCGTCCGGGCACCGAACAGGGCGATGCAATCGCCCAGAAATTCGGCACGCCGCTGACTCATGAGTACAACCTGTTGAATCTGCTGAGCCGTCCGGAAATCGACTACGCTGGTCTGGTCGAAGTGACCGGGCAGGGCGCTGAAGATCCACAAGTGGCCGAACAGGTCGAAATCAAGACCAAGTACGCCGGCTACATCGATCGTCAGCAGGACGAAATTGCCCGTCTGCGCGCCAGTGAAGACACCAAACTGCCTGTGGATATCGATTACACCGGCATTTCCGGACTGTCGAAGGAAATCCAGAGCAAGCTCGGCGCGACCCGTCCGGAAACCCTGGGCCAGGCGTCGCGGATCCCGGGCGTTACCCCGGCGGCCATTTCCCTGTTGATGATTCACCTGAAAAAACGCGGCGCCGGCCGTCAGTTGGAGCAAAGCGCTTGAGTTCAATGGTCACCTCGCAACACGCGGACGAGTTATCCACAGGTGCACGCCAGCTCGGTGTCAATCTGAGCGCAACCCAGCACGAACTGCTGCTGGGTTACCTGGCCCTGTTGATCAAGTGGAACAAGGCTTACAACCTGACCGCGGTACGCGATCCCGACGAAATGGTCTCTCGTCACTTGCTCGATAGCCTGAGCGTGATGTCGTTCATCGAAAACGGTCGCTGGCTGGATGTCGGTAGCGGCGGTGGGATGCCCGGTATCCCTCTGGCGATCCTGTTTCCCGAGTCGCAAGTCACCTGTCTGGACAGCAACGGCAAGAAAACCCGCTTTCTGACTCAGGTCAAACTCGAACTCAAGCTGGATAACCTGCAAGTTATCCACAGCCGGGTCGAAGCCTTCACCCCTGAATTGCCGTTCAACGGGATCATTTCCCGGGCATTCAGCAGCATGGAGAACTTCACCAGCTGGACCCGCCACCTGGGCGACCGCGATACACGCTGGCTGGCAATGAAGGGCGTCCATCCCTCTGATGAGCTGTTAGCATTGCCGGCAGACTTCCACCTCGATAGCGAACACGCCTTGGCCGTACCCGGTTGCCAAGGCCAACGCCATCTGCTGATACTGCGCCGCACGGCATGATTGGGAACACAAGCAAGAATGGCTAAGGTATTCGCGATAGCGAACCAGAAAGGTGGCGTGGGCAAGACCACCACCTGCATCAACCTCGCAGCATCCCTGGTAGCGACCAAGCGCCGGGTGCTGTTGATCGATCTTGATCCACAGGGCAACGCCACCATGGGTAGCGGTGTGGATAAACATGGTTTGGAAAACTCGGTCTATGACCTGCTGATCGGCGAATGCGACCTGGCCCAGGCCATGCACTTCTCCGAGCACGGCGGTTATCAACTGCTGCCGGCCAACCGCGACCTGACCGCGGCGGAAGTGGTTCTGCTGGAAATGCAGATGAAGGAAAGCCGTCTGCGCAGCGCCCTGGCGCCGATCCGCGAGAACTACGACTACATTCTGATCGACTGCCCGCCGTCGCTGTCGATGCTCACCCTCAACGCGCTGGTGGCCGCCGATGGGGTCATTATCCCCATGCAGTGCGAGTACTACGCGCTGGAGGGCTTGAGCGACCTTGTGGATAACATCAAGCGCATCGCTGAACTGCTCAATCCGCAACTCAAGATCGAAGGCTTGCTGCGGACCATGTTCGATCCGCGGCTGAGCCTGATGAACGATGTTTCCGCACAGCTCAAGGAACACTTCGGTGATCAGCTGTACGACACCGTGATTCCGCGCAACATCCGTTTGGCCGAGGCGCCGAGCTACGGCATGCCGGCATTGGCGTACGACAAACAATCCCGTGGCGCGCTGGCCTATCTGGCCCTGGCGGGCGAGATGGTTCGCCGGCAACGTAAACAATCCCGCGCCGCAGCCGCCCAGCCAACTTAAGGAATCCCCATGGCCGTCAAGAAACGTGGTCTCGGACGTGGACTGGATGCACTGTTGAGTGGTCCGACTGTCAGCGCCCTTGAAGAACAAGCGGTGCAGGCCGACCAGCGCGAGTTGCAGCACCTGCCCCTGGACCTGATCCAGCGCGGCAAGTACCAGCCGCGCCGGGACATGGACCCTCAGGCGCTGGAAGAACTGGCGAACTCCATCAGGACCCAGGGCGTGATGCAGCCGATCGTGGTGCGCCCTATCGGTGGTGGTCGTTTCGAGATCATCGCCGGCGAACGTCGCTGGCGTGCCAGCCAGCAGGCTGGCCAGGAAACCATCCCGGCGATGGTTCGCGATGTGCCGGATGAAACCGCCATCGCCATGGCGTTGATCGAGAACATCCAGCGCGAAGACCTCAATCCCATCGAGGAAGCGGTGGCCCTGCAGCGTCTGCAGCAGGAGTTCCAACTGACCCAGCAGCAGGTCGCCGAGGCCGTGGGCAAGTCCCGCGTCAGCGTGGCCAACCTGCTGCGCCTGATTGCCTTGCCTGAGGTGATCAAGACCATGCTGTCCCACGGCGACCTGGAAATGGGTCATGCCCGGGCCTTGCTCGGATTGCCGGAAAATCAACAGGTTGAAGGGGCGCGACACGTTGTCGCACGAGGCCTCACCGTACGCCAGACCGAAGCCCTGGTTCGCCAGTGGCTGAGTGGAAAACAGGAGCCTGCTGAACCGGTCAAGCCAGACCCGGATATCGCCCGTCTCGAGCAACGCCTGGCCGAGCGCCTAGGCTCTGCGGTGCAGATCCGCCACGGAAAGAAGGGCAAGGGACAGTTGGTGATCGGCTACAACTCCCTGGACGAGCTGCAAGGTGTCCTTGCCCACATCCGCTGAAACATTTCCTTATGTAGCGTGCAGTCGGAAATCACTACCCGGCAGTTGAATAGGGGCTGAACCGCCCCTATACTCTGCGCGCATTTTGTCGGCACAAATTATGCCAAGTTATTGAATTCTGGCAGCCGACCCTTGAGGAGCAAGAGCGATGGAAACCCGCACGCCAAACCGCTTGCCGTTTCATCGCTTAGCGGTTTTTCCGGTGTTACTGGCTCAGTTGGTCATTCTACTGATAGCCGCTCTGGCGCTCTGGCAATGGCGTGGAGTCGTAGCCGGATACTCAGGCCTTTGCGGAGGACTGATAGCCTTGCTACCCAATGTGTATTTCGCTCACAGGGCATTTCGGTTTTCCGGCGCCCGAGCGGCCCAAGCCATCGTCCGGTCTTTTTATGCCGGTGAGGCGGGCAAACTGATTTTGACGGCTGTGCTGTTTGCACTGACGTTCGCAGGTGTGAAGCCATTGGCGCCGCTGGCTGTATTCGGCGTCTTCGTGCTGACCCAACTGGTCAGCTGGTTCGCTCCCCTGCTAATGAGAACAAGACTTTCGAGACCTTAGGGCGTTTGAGGCAACCATGTCAGCAGAAACAACCGCTTCGGGCTATATCCAGCACCACTTGCAGAACCTGACCTTCGGTCAGCTACCCAATGGGAGCTGGGGCTTTGCCCACTCCGCAGCAGAAGCCAAGCAAATGGGCTTCTGGGCATTCCACGTCGATACCCTCGGCTGGTCTGTCGCACTGGGTGTGATCTTCATTCTTCTGTTCCGCATGGCGGCCAAGAAGGCGACTTCCGGCGTGCCGGGCGCTTTGCAGAACTTCGTTGAAGTCATGGTTGGCTTCGTCGATGGCAGCGTGAAGGACAGTTTCCACGGTCGCAGCCCGGTGATCGCACCGCTGGCACTGACCATTTTCGTCTGGGTGTTCCTGATGAACGCCATCGACCTGGTACCGGTGGACTGGATTCCACAACTGGCCATGTTGATCTCGGGCGATCCGCACATTCCATTCCGTGCTGTGTCCACCACTGACCCGAACGCCACCCTGGGCATGGCCCTGTCGGTGTTCGCGCTGATCATTTTCTACAGCATCAAGGTCAAGGGTTTCGGCGGCTTCATCGGCGAACTGACCCTGCATCCGTTCGGCAGCAAGAACATCCTGGTTCAGGCGCTGCTGATTCCGGTGAACTTCCTGCTGGAGTTCGTGACCCTGGTAGCCAAGCCTATCTCTCTGGCACTGCGTCTGTTCGGCAACATGTATGCCGGCGAACTGGTGTTCATCCTGATCGCTGTGATGTTCGGCAGCGGCCTGCTGTGGCTCAGCGGCATGGGTGTGGTTCTGCAATGGGCGTGGGCTGTGTTCCACATCCTGATCATCACCCTGCAGGCCTTTATCTTCATGATGCTGACCATCGTCTACCTGTCGATGGCACACGAAGAGAACCATTAAGACCAGTCTCGACTAGTCTGATGTCCCTCTCGTTGCGGCGAGAGGGGGCCCTTCTCGGGCTTGATGAAACGATTTGTTTTACCGCTTTAATCTAAAAAACCTAAACCATACGACGTAAAAGTCGGGAGGAAAGATGGAAACTGTAGTTGGTCTAACCGCTATCGCTGTTGCACTGTTGATCGGCCTGGGCGCACTGGGTACCGCAATTGGTTTCGGCCTGCTGGGCGGCAAGTTCCTGGAAGGCGCTGCGCGTCAACCAGAAATGGTTCCAATGCTGCAAGTTAAAATGTTCATCGTTGCCGGTCTGCTCGACGCCGTAACCATGATCGGTGTTGGTATCGCTCTGTTCTTCACCTTCGCAAACCCCTTCGTTGGTCAACTCGCTGGCTAATCACTCGAGTATTCGAGTTGATTGGTGTGACGGACAACGAACGAGCGAGGTGTTGGCGTGAACATTAATGCAACCCTGATTGGCCAGTCCGTTGCGTTCTTAATTTTTGTATTGTTCTGCATGAAGTTCATTTGGCCTCCGGTCATTGCTGCTTTGCACGAACGTCAAAAGAAGATCGCGGATGGACTGGACGCTGCCAGCCGAGCAGCTCGTGACCTGGAACTGGCCCAAGACAAAGCGGGTCAGCAACTGCGCGAAGCTAAAGCTCAGGCAGCTGAAATCATTGAGCAAGCCAAGAAGCGCGGTTCTCAGATCGTCGACGAAGCCCGTGAACAGGCTCGTGTCGAAGCTGAACGTGTGAAGGCTCAGGCTCAGGCCGAGATCGAACAGGAACTGAACGGTGTCAAAGACGCGCTGCGTGCCCAACTGGGTAGCCTGGCAGTCAACGGCGCAGAGAAGATCCTGGGTGCCACAATCGATCAAAACGCGCACGCAGAGCTGGTTAACAAACTGGCTGCTGAAATTTAAGCGAGGGCGATCATGGCAGAACTGACCACGTTGGCCCGACCTTACGCTAAGGCGGCCTTCGAGCACGCTCAGGCCCACCAGCAGCTGGCCTCTTGGTCAGCCATGCTCGGCCTGGCTGCAGCGGTGTCACAAGATGACACCATGCAGCGCGTGCTTAAGGCCCCGCGACTGACGAGCGCAGAAAAGGCCAACACTTTTATCGAAGTGTGTGGCGACAAGTTTGATGCACAGGCACAGAATTTCATTCACGTTGCCGCCGAAAACGACCGTCTCCTGCTGTTGCCGGAGATTTCCGCTCTGTTCGACCTGTACAAGGCCGAGCAAGAGAAATCGGTGGATGTGGATGTGACCAGTGCGTTCGCATTGAACCAAGAACAGCAAGACAAACTCGCCAAGGTTCTCAGTGCACGGCTCGGCCGGGAAGTGCGACTGCACGCTGCGGAGGATGCCAGCCTTATTGGTGGTGTCGTAATCCGCGCCGGCGACCTGGTTATCGATGGCTCGATTCGCGGCAAACTCGCGAACCTTGCCGAAGCATTGAAATCTTGAGTTTGAAGGGGCAGCAGAGCAATGCAGCAACTCAATCCTTCCGAAATAAGTGAAATTATCAAGGGCCGCATCGACAAGCTCGATGTGACCTCCCAAGCCCGTAACGAAGGCACTGTCGTCAGCGTATCTGACGGCATCGTGCGGATTCACGGTCTGGCCGACGTTATGTACGGCGAGATGATCGAGTTTCCGGGCGGCGTCTACGGTATGGCCCTCAACCTTGAGCAAGATTCTGTAGGTGCCGTAGTACTGGGCGCATACACCACTCTGGCTGAAGGCATGAGCGCCAAGTGCACCGGCCGCATCCTCGAAGTTCCGGTTGGTAAGGAACTGCTGGGTCGCGTAGTCGACGCACTGGGTAACCCAGTTGACGGCAAAGGTCCGCTGAACAACACCGAGACCGACGCGGTCGAGAAAGTTGCTCCAGGCGTGATCTGGCGTAAGTCGGTAGACCAGCCTGTACAGACTGGCTACAAGGCTGTCGATGCCATGATTCCAGTCGGCCGTGGCCAGCGTGAGCTGATCATCGGTGACCGTCAGATCGGTAAGACCGCTCTGGCGATCGACGCGATCATCAACCAGAAAGACAGCGGCATTTTCTGCGTATACGTAGCGATCGGTCAGAAGCAATCGACCATCGCCAACGTGGTTCGCAAGCTGGAAGAAAACGGCGCTCTGGCCAACACCATCATCGTGGCGGCCAGTGCTTCGGAATCGGCTGCACTGCAATTCCTGGCACCGTACTCCGGTTGCACCATGGGCGAATACTTCCGCGACCGCGGTGAAGACGCGCTGATCGTTTATGACGATCTGTCCAAGCAAGCAGTGGCTTACCGCCAGATTTCCCTGCTGCTGCGCCGTCCACCAGGCCGTGAAGCCTACCCAGGTGACGTGTTCTATCTCCACTCCCGTCTGCTGGAGCGCGCATCCCGCGTTTCCGAAGAGTACGTAGAGAAGTTCACCAACGGCGCAGTGACTGGCAAGACCGGTTCCCTGACCGCTCTGCCGATCATCGAAACCCAGGCTGGCGACGTTTCCGCGTTCGTTCCGACCAACGTGATCTCCATCACCGACGGTCAGATCTTCCTGGAATCGGCCATGTTCAACTCGGGCATCCGTCCTGCTGTGAACGCCGGTGTTTCGGTATCCCGTGTGGGTGGTGCCGCTCAGACCAAGATCATCAAGAAGCTGTCCGGTGGTATCCGTACCGCTCTGGCTCAGTACCGTGAACTGGCGGCATTCGCCCAGTTCGCTTCTGACCTGGACGAAGCGACCCGTAAGCAACTTGAGCATGGTCAGCGCGTTACCGAGCTGATGAAGCAGAAGCAATATGCGCCGATGTCCATCGCCGACATGTCCTTGTCCCTGTACGCCGCTGAACGTGGCTTCCTGACGGACGTCGAGATTGCCAAAGTTGGTAGCTTCGAACAGGCCATGATTGCTTACTTCAACCGCGATCACGCCGACCTGATGGCGAAGATCAACGTGAAGGGTGACTTCAACGACGAAATCGACGCTGGCCTGAAAGCCGGTATCGAGAAGTTCAAAGCCACCCAAACCTGGTAAGCCGCAGCGGGAGCCGCAAGGCTCCCGCTTGCTAACCTGATAGGTGTTACATGGCAGGCGCAAAAGAGATTCGCAGTAAGATTGCGAGCATCAAAAGCACGCAAAAAATTACCAGCGCCATGGAAAAAGTGGCGGTCAGCAAAATGCGCAAGGCACAAATGCGCATGGCTGCTAGCCGTCCTTATGCGGAGCGCATCCGCCAGGTTATTGGTCATCTGGCCAACGCCAACCCGGAATATCGTCACCCGTTCATGATCGACCGTGCTATCAAGCGCGTCGGTTATATCGTGGTGAGCAGTGACCGTGGTCTGTGTGGTGGCTTGAACACCAACCTGTTCAAGGCCCTGGTCAAGGACATGGCGGTAAACCGCGAACAAGGCGTCGAGATCGATCTGTGTGTGGTCGGTAGCAAGGGTGCGGCCTTCTTCCGCAACTTCGGCGGTAACGTCGTTGCAGCTATCAGCCATCTGGGTGAAGAGCCGTCGATCAACGATCTGATCGGCAGCGTCAAGGTGATGCTGGATGCGTACCTGGAAGGCCGGATTGACCGCCTGTCCGTGGTATCCAACAAGTTCATCAACACCATGACTCAGCAGCCGACCGTGGAGCAGTTGATTCCACTGGAGGCAACCCCGGATCAAGAACTCAAGCACCACTGGGACTATCTCTACGAACCGGATGCCAAGGAGCTGCTGGACGGCTTGATGGTCCGTTACGTGGAGTCGCAGGTCTACCAGGCGGTGGTCGAGAACAACGCAGCTGAACAAGCCGCGCGGATGATCGCAATGAAGAACGCTACCGACAACGCCGGTGACTTGATCAGCGATTTGCAGCTGATCTACAACAAGGCGCGTCAGGCTGCGATCACCCAAGAGATCTCGGAAATCGTCGGCGGCGCTGCCGCGGTTTAACGGTTCAAATATTCAGAGGATCCAGCTATGAGTAGCGGACGTATCGTTCAAATCATCGGCGCCGTTATCGACGTGGAATTTCCACGCGACAGCGTACCGAGCATCTACGACGCCTTGAAGGTTCAAGGCGCCGAAACCACTTTGGAAGTTCAGCAACAGCTGGGCGACGGCGTGGTGCGTACCATTGCGATGGGCTCCACCGAAGGCTTGAAGCGCGGTCTGGACGTCAACAACACTGGCGCAGCCATCTCCGTACCGGTCGGTAAAGCGACCCTGGGCCGGATCATGGACGTACTGGGCAACCCAATCGACGAAGCCGGTCCTATCGGTGAAGAAGAGCGTTGGGGCATCCACCGTCCAGCTCCTTCCTTCGCAGAACAGGCAGGCGGCAACGACCTGCTGGAAACCGGGATCAAGGTAATCGACCTGGTTTGCCCGTTCGCCAAGGGCGGTAAAGTGGGTCTGTTCGGTGGTGCCGGTGTGGGCAAGACCGTAAACATGATGGAACTGATCCGTAACATCGCCATCGAGCACAGCGGTTATTCCGTGTTCGCCGGTGTGGGTGAGCGTACCCGTGAGGGTAACGACTTCTACCACGAGATGAAGGATTCCAACGTTCTGGATAAGGTTGCTCTGGTCTACGGCCAGATGAACGAGCCACCAGGAAACCGTCTGCGCGTAGCGCTGACCGGCCTGACCATGGCCGAGAAGTTCCGTGACGAAGGTAACGACGTTCTGCTGTTCGTCGACAACATCTATCGTTACACCCTGGCCGGTACCGAAGTATCCGCACTGCTGGGCCGTATGCCTTCCGCAGTAGGCTACCAGCCGACCCTGGCTGAAGAGATGGGCGTTCTGCAAGAACGTATCACTTCGACCAAGCAAGGCTCGATCACCTCGATCCAAGCGGTATACGTACCTGCGGACGACTTGACCGACCCGTCGCCAGCGACCACCTTCGCCCACTTGGACGCCACCGTCGTTCTGTCCCGTGACATCGCTTCCCTGGGTATCTACCCAGCGGTAGACCCACTGGACTCGACTTCCCGTCAGCTGGACCCGAACGTGATCGGCAACGAACACTACGAGACCGCTCGCGGCGTTCAGTACGTACTGCAGCGTTACAAAGAGCTGAAGGACATCATCGCGATCCTGGGTATGGACGAGCTGTCGGAAGCCGACAAGCAGTTGGTATCCCGTGCTCGTAAGATCCAGCGCTTCTTGTCGCAGCCGTTCTTCGTGGCTGAAGTCTTCACTGGTTCTCCAGGCAAATACGTTTCCCTGAAAGACACCATCGCTGGCTTCAAAGGCATCCTCAACGGTGACTACGACCACCTGCCAGAACAAGCGTTCTACATGGTCGGCGGCATCGAAGAAGCGATCGAGAAAGCCAAGAAACTGTAATCCCGGCGCCCGGCAACGGGCGCTAATTTAGGTTGAGGCAAGCAGATGGCTATGACAGTCCATTGCGATATCGTCAGCGCGGAAGGGGAAATCTTCTCCGGTCTGGTGGAGATGGTGGTTGCGCACGGTGAGCTGGGTGATCTTGGTATCGCTCTGGGTCACGCACCGCTGATCACCAACCTGAAGCCAGGTCCGATCCGCTTGATCAAGCAGGGCGGGGAAACCGAGGTGTTCTACATCTCCGGTGGTTTCCTCGAGGTTCAGCCGAACATGGTCAAGGTTCTTGCCGACACCGTGCAACGTGCTGCCGACCTGGACGAAGCCTCCGCTCAGGAAGCCGTCAAGGCTGCTGAGAAGGCCCTGAATGAAAAAGGCGCAGATTTCGACTACGGTTCTGCTGCTGCACGTCTGGCCGAGGCCGCAGCTCAGCTGCGTACCGTCCAGCAGATCCGCAAGAAGTTCGGCGGCTAAGTCGCAGGCTTTCTGTGTGATTGCTTAAAAAGGGTAGCCTCGGCTACCCTTTTTATTTTCCGCCATTCACCCCCCCTTGGTCGCAGTCGCCGACCCCCCAGGATTGGTAGCCAGTCATGTCTCTCGAAATCGTTATCCTCGCCGCGGGTCAAGGCACTCGCATGCGTTCGGCGCTGCCCAAGGTGCTGCACCCGGTCGCCGGCAACTCCATGCTCGGGCATGTTATCCACAGCGCCCGGCAACTCGATCCACAGCGCATCCACGTGGTGATCGGCCACGGTGCGGATGCGGTGCGCGAGCGCCTGGCGGCCGATGATCTGAATTTCGTGCTGCAGGACAAGCAGCTGGGCACCGGCCACGCCGTGGCCCAGGCCGTACCGTTCATCACGGCCGACACGGTGCTGATCCTCTATGGCGATGTGCCACTGATCGAAGTCGAGACCCTGCAGCGCCTGCTCAAGCAAGCGGGGCCGGAGCAACTGGGCCTGCTCACCGTCGAGCTGGATGACCCGACCGGCTACGGGCGCATCGTCCGTGACGCCAGTGGCAAGGTCACCGCCATCGTCGAGCAGAAGGATGCCGACGAGGCCCAACGCGCGATCACCGAGGGCAACACCGGGATTCTTGCGGTCCCCGGCCAACGCCTCGGCGACTGGACCGGCCGTCTGTCCAACAACAACGCCCAGGGCGAGTACTACCTCACCGACGTGATCGCCATGGCGGTCAGCGACGGCCTGATCGTTGCCACCGAACAGCCCCACGACGCGATGGAAGTGCAGGGCGCCAACGACCGCAAGCAGCTGGCCGAGCTGGAGCGCCACTATCAGCTGCGCGCCGCGCGCCGGTTGATGGCCCAGGGCGTGACCCTGCGTGACCCCGCGCGTTTCGACGTGCGTGGCGAAGTCACGGTCGGCCGCGACGTGCTGATCGATATCAACGTGATTCTCGAAGGCCGGGTGGTGATCGAGGACGACGTGGTGATCGGCCCCAACTGCGTGATCAAGGACAGCACCCTGCGCAAGGGCGTGGTGATCAAGGCCAACAGCCACCTGGATGGCGCGGTACTGGGCGAGGGCAGCGATGCCGGCCCGTTCGCTCGCCTGCGTCCCGGCACCGTGCTGGAGGCCCGTGCCCATGTGGGTAACTTTGTTGAACTGAAGAATGCCCACCTAGGCCAGGGCGCCAAGGCCGGCCACCTGACCTACCTGGGCGACGCAGTGATCGGCGCCCGCACCAACATCGGCGCCGGCACCATCACCTGCAACTACGACGGGGTGAACAAGCACAAGACGGTGATGGGCGAAGACGTGTTCATCGGCTCCAACAACTCTCTGGTAGCGCCTGTGGATATCTTGTCCGGTGCCACCACCGCGGCCGGTTCCACCATCACCCAGAACGTGGCGCCAGCCCAGCTGGCAGTGGGTCGGGCACGACAGAAGAACATCGACGGCTGGAAACGGCCGGAGAAGATCAAGAAGGACTGAGGTTATCCACAACCGCGGCGGACCTGTTCGCCGGTCGGCCGGTTCCTACGCTCAGCGGTAGGAGCTGGCTGAATGTGGATAACTTCCCACCCGACAACTGCGATTTTTTCACTTCCTCCGCTTGACGAAGTTTCGATCATAGGTTTCTATTGCGCCTGTTATCTTTCGAATCGAAACTTAAGCAGCCATGTCGAAACGCAACACACCCCAACGCCGCCACAACATCCTCGCCTTGCTCAACGAACAGGGCGAAGTGAGTGTTGATGCCTTGGCCAAGCGTTTCGAAACCTCCGAAGTTACGATTCGAAAGGATCTGGCCGCCCTGGAAAGCAATGGCTTGCTGCTGCGTCGCTACGGTGGCGCCATCACCATGCCCCAGGAGTTGGTCAGCGACCTCGGCCAACCGGTGTCTCTCTACAAGCAGGCCATCGCGCGCGCCGCAGTGCAGCGCATCCGCGAACACGCGCGGATCATCATCGACAGCGGCAGCACCACCGCCGCGATGATCCCCGAACTGGGCCTGCAGCCGGGCCTGGTGGTGATGACCAACTCGCTGAATGTGGCCAACGCCCTGAGCGAGCTGGAGCACGAGCCGGTGCTGCTGATGACCGGCGGTACCTGGGACCCCCATTCCGAGTCGTTCCAGGGCCAGGTGGCCGAACAGGTTCTACGCTCATACGACTTCGACCAGCTGTTTATCGGTGCCGATGGCATCGACTTGGCCCGCGGCACTACGACCTTCAACGAACTGCTGGGGTTGAGCCGGGTCATGGCCGAAGTGGCTCGTGAAGTGGTGGTGATGGTCGAATCCGACAAGATCGGCCGCAAGATTCCCAATCTGGAACTGCCATGGAGCAGCGTCCATACCCTAATTACCGATGATCGCCTGCCCTTAGAGGTCCGCGACCAAATCCAGGCCCGCGGCATAACTCTGATTTGCGCGGCTGTCAGCTAGGAGAGAAACCATGTGTGGAATTGTTGGCGCCGTTGCTGAACGCAATATCACCGCCATTTTGCTGGAAGGCCTCAAGCGCCTCGAATACCGCGGCTACGACAGCGCCGGTGTCGCGGTCTACACCAACGCCGGCAAGCTCGAGCGCCTGCGCCGTCCGGGCAAGGTCAGCGAACTGGAACAGGCCCTGGCCAGCGAGCCGCTGGTGGGCCGCCTGGGCATCGCCCACACCCGCTGGGCCACCCATGGCGCGCCGTGCGAGCGTAATGCCCACCCGCATTTCTCCGGCGACCTGGCGATCGTGCACAACGGCATCATCGAGAACCACGAAGCCCTGCGCGCGCAGCTCAGTGCCCTGGGCTACACGTTCACCTCGGACACCGACACCGAAGTCATCGCCCACCTGCTGGACCACAAGCTCAAGGACCTGGGCGATCTCACCACTGCCCTCAAGGCCACGGTCAAGGAACTGCATGGCGCCTACGGCCTGGCAGTGATCAGCGCCAGCCAGCCGGATCGTCTGGTCGCTGCCCGCAGCGGCAGCCCGCTGGTGATCGGCCTGGGCCTGGGGGAAAACTTCCTCGCCTCCGACCAACTGGCCCTGCGCCAAGTCACCGACCGCTTCATGTACCTGGAAGAAGGCGACATCGCCGAGATCCGTCGTGACAGCGTGCAGATCTGGGACATCGAGGGCCAGGCCGTCGAGCGCGAAGCGGTGCAGTACCGTGACGGTGCCGAAGCGGCGGAGAAGGGCGAGTTCCGCCACTTCATGCTCAAGGAAATCCACGAGCAGCCATCCGTGGTGCAACGCACCCTGGAAGGCCGCCTGAGCGCCAATCAGGTGCTGGTCCAGGCCTTCGGTCCGCAAGCCGCAGAGCTGTTCGCCAAGGTGCGCAATGTCCAGATCGTCGCCTGTGGCACCAGCTACCACGCCGGCATGGTGGCCCGTTACTGGCTGGAAGAACTGGCCGGCATTCCGTGCCAGGTGGAAGTGGCCAGCGAGTTCCGTTACCGCAAGGTGGTGGTGCAGCCTGACACCCTGTTCGTGACCATCTCCCAGTCCGGCGAAACCGCCGACACCCTGGCGGCCCTGCGCAATGCCAAGGAGCTGGGCTTCCTCGCCAGCCTGGCGATCTGCAACGTCGGCATCAGCTCCCTGGTGCGCGAATCCGACCTGACCCTGCTGACCCAGGCCGGGCGCGAGATCGGCGTGGCTTCGACCAAGGCCTTCACCACCCAGCTGGTGGGCCTGTTGCTGCTGACCCTGTCCCTGGGCCAGGTACGTGGCACCCTGGCCGCCGGCGTCGAAGCCGAACTGGTGGAAGAGCTGCGCCGCCTGCCGATCCGCCTGGGCGAAGCCCTGGCCATGGACGGCGTGGTGGAGAAGACCGCCGAGCTGTTCGCCGACAAGCACCACACCCTGTTCCTCGGCCGTGGTGCCCAGTACCCGGTGGCGATGGAAGGCTCGCTCAAGCTCAAGGAGATTTCCTACATCCACGCCGAAGCCTACCCGGCCGGTGAGCTCAAGCACGGCCCGCTGGCCCTTGTGGATAACGACATGCCGGTGGTCACCGTGGCACCGAACAACGAGCTGTTGGAAAAACTCAAATCCAACCTGCAGGAAGTGCGTGCCCGTGGCGGCGAGCTGATCGTGTTTGCCGACGAACAAGCCGGCATGACCAATGGCGAAGGCACCCACGTGATCCAGATGCCGCACATCCACGACATCCTTTCGCCGATCCTCTACACCATCCCGCTGCAGCTGCTGTCCTACTACGTTGCCGTACTCAAGGGCACCGACGTCGACCAGCCGCGTAACCTGGCCAAGTCAGTCACCGTGGAGTGAGTTATCCACAGTCGGGCAGTGCCTGGCTTTGGATAACCGCAACTGCAAACAAAAAGGGGAGCCTGTCCAGGCTCCCCTTTTGCCATGCGTCTTGACCTTCCGGCTGCGCTTGTCGTGTCCGGCAGCCTGGCTGGCGGACGGCATGGCCTTCAGCGCGAATGCTGTACCGAAACAATGTCGCCAGTCGATGCGTCGATATCCACCCTGAACATCGCCTGGTCACGCTGACGGCTGAACATGCAGGTAAAGATGCTGGGCGAATCGTGCGCAAACTGTTCGAACCAGCTGTAGACACCTGCCTCGAGCTGGCCATTGATCAGCAACTGGTCGGCAATTCTGATCTGTTGCTGGCGGTCGCCGGAAACCACGTAAAGCGTCGCCGCCACCCCGGAGTCATCATCGTTCCACAGGATGGCGAGGTGCTGCCGATCCGGCACCACGATCGCCAGCAGGCCGCGGCTGTTGACCACGCTCAGGGGCTGATCCTGCCAGCGCCAGCAAGCTTCGACGACTCGGCAGGGACCCCAGCCCAGAGCGATCATCTGGTCCACTGTCATGTGTTCGTCGATGACTTTGCCGTCTTCGCGGATTCGCTCGAAATCACTAATCACAACTTTCACTCCACAGGCAGCAAACTAGGCGTGCCGACAATTTTCAGATTCCTGTCACCGACGAACTCCACCTGCTGTACGCCGCCCTTGTAGTTCTCCAGCGGACCGGTGAGGCCACTGTGAATCTTTTGCGGTGCCGTGGTTTCGACGGTGATCACATGGGACACATCTGTCTTGAACCGATCGAGGATCACCAGTTTATCCCGCGCATAGGCCTGGCTGGGAATCGGCTCCGGAGCGGCGAAGCCACCGAAGGCAGGCTTGCCCTGCATGATGGCCTCGGCCTGGCCTTTGGCGACAACCATCTGGTATTGCCGTCCCGGCGGCACTATCTCGGTCTTGACCTGGGTGCCTTCCAACCACGCCGGCAAGTTGCCCTCGGCGATCATCGCCTCGTTGACCTGCGCGGCCGTTCGCACCTCTAGCACTTGCGACTGGTTGGCCAGTCGCGCCGCATTGCGTTCGGCGCTTACCTTGGCCATTTTCGGCCCGGCGCCGAGCAGCGCCAGGCCGGCCATGCCTTGCAGCAGGTCACGGTAGCCCGGGCCGAGCCGGTCGCCGAGCTGCCCAAGCAATTCCATGCCGCCATAGATCGCGGCGCCCACCGCCACTGTGGTCAGCAGGGCCGCCAGGCCGGCCATGGCGGCCAGCACCAGTGCACCGGCGGCGGCGACCAGGCCCAGCGCCTCAAGGCCGGTGTGCAGCCAGCCCTCGATATCCAGCACGAACTCCACCTGCAGCGTCGGACCGCCGATGAAGGTGTTATGGCTGCCGGACTTGATATGCGCACCGCAAGTCATCTTGCTGCTCAGTCGCGCCGCCGGCTTGCCGTTGATGTACACCGTGGCGCTGCCTTCGGCGATGGTGACCGGGAAGGGCCAGGGCGGATGCGCGACGGGAAAGCCGCTGCAGGAACTGGACACGTCTTCGCCGGCCCGCATGGCATTGCGCAGATTGACTAAGACGTTGGGACTGCCCCTTATGAGTTCACCGGTGGCGGGTTCGGGCAGATCGAAAATGGTCGACAGTCCCTTCACCAACTGGAACATCGACAGGCCACCGGCGGCGACCGAACCCGCCAGGACCACGGCCGCCAGGCCACCCGTTGCCGCGGTGGCGGCGATGATGGCCGCGCCAATGAGAGCGCCTGCCACCGCACCGGCGAGCATGGCTGCAACTCCGAATCCATGAGCGATTTCGTCGCCCAAACGTGCCGCGGCCTGTACATCCATGCTGAGATTGAGCCTCCGATACGACAAGCATCTTCCCTGGGGCCAGTGGTTGGCCCGGGGCGCGGATTATCAAAGAGTCGCCAGGGCAGGGGCAAGGCCCAAAAAGGCAGTCTGCAGCGAAGGAGGGCGGGAGCTTCACGCGCAAGGTTATTTTTGTGCGACAGTTTTGCATGCTCCGAGTCCGCGGCGAATGTCAGTGGACGGCCCGAGGAATGCCGACTTGTGCGCAGGCCTGGATTTTTACCCCGCTAATGGAAAACCAATGAAACTTCGCCTGATTCATGGATGGATGCTCCTGCTGATGCTGGCTGTCCTGATGCTGGGAGCCCTGACCCCAGTGCTGTCCAACAGCCTCTTGCTGTTGATGGATCGGGCCAACTTCATTCCCGCCGAATCGTCCATCTGGACCTTCGAGCCAACACGGATCAATCAGGGCTCTTCTTCCTATTGGCTGTACGGGGAAGATCGGCACTACTACTTCTATTTTTCTTACACCGAAGATCAGCCTTACCGGCTGATTGCCAAGAACAACCCGTGCCCGGGATTCGATAGGCACGATGTTGGCACCTGGTGTATCCCCTGAAGCCCGGGCCCTGGATTATGCTGCGGGCTCGCGGCGCCCACCGGGCAGGCGCCGGCAGCTGAGGTGGGGCATGGACAGGTTCCAGGAAATGCAGGTATTCGTGTGCGTCGCTCAGGAGCAGGGCTTCGCCGCTGCGGCTCGGCGCCTGAACCTGTCGGCCGCCAGCGTGACCCGGGCCGTTGCCGCGCTTGAGCAGCGCATCGGCACTCAGCTGTTGCTGCGCACCACCCGCCGTGTGCACCTGAGCGATGCCGGGCAACGCTACCTGGAGGATTGCCGACGCATTCTGGCCGAGGTCCAGGATGCCGAGGCCTCGGCCGCCGGCGTCCATGCCCAGCCCCGGGGCCAGTTGACCCTGACGGCACCGGTGCTGTTCGGCGATCTGTTCGTCACGCCTTTGCTGGTGCGCTACCTGCAACGTTATCCACAGGTGAGCGTCAACGCCCTGCTGCTGGACCGGGTGGCGAACATGGTGGAGGAGGGCATCGATGTGGCGGTGCGCATCGGCGAGCTGGCCGACAGCGGTCAGCACAGTGTCCGTGTCGGCGAGGTGCGCCGGGTGGTGTGCGCCGCGCCGCAGTTCCTGGCGGCCCATGGGCGTCCGCAACACCCCGATGAGCTGCGCCAGGCACCGGTGATCGCGCCCTCGTCCATTGGTCAGACACGCAACTGGCAGTTCAATGACAACGGCCGGGTACTGAGCGTGCGCCCCGAACCGCGGTTGCTGGTCAGCGCCAATCAGGCGGCCATCAGTGCCGCCTGCCTGGGCTTGGGGCTGACCCGGGTGCTGTCCTATCAGGTCGCCGACAAGGTGGCGGCGGGGCAGTTGGAAATCGTACTCGAGGCCTTCGAGCTGGCGCCCTTGCCGATTCACGTGGTGTACCAGGGCGGGCGCAAGGCGCCGGCGCGGGTGCGCAGCTTTGTCGACTTCGCCGTGCAGACCCTGCGGCAACACCCCTCGCTCAATCCCTGATCGGCTTTATTGCGCTGGATGAAATGATGGATTGCGATTCCTGGTGATTCTGTTGTTTTTCTCCGGGGATCAAGATAGGGCTCCCAGCGCGGCACTTCGACCGCGCCTCGTTAGCGGAGTCGACCATGTCTCAGCCACCTATCAAGTTCTACAACTTTCCCCGTTCCGGGCATGCCCATCGGGTCGAACTGATGCTGTCCCTGTTGAACCTGCCCAGCGAAACCATCTTTGTCGACCTGGCCAAGGGCGCTCATAAGCAGGCGGACTTCCTCGCCCTCAACGTCTTTGGCCAGGTGCCGGTGATCGATGATCAGGGCGTGGTGCTGGCCGATTCCAACGCCATCCTGGTGTATCTGGCCCAGCGTTATGGCCAGGGCCGCTGGTTGCCCAGCGACCCCGTGGGCGCGGCCCAGGTGCAGCGCTGGCTGTCGGTGGCGGCCGGGCAGATCGCCTTTGGACCGGCCGCGGCGCGGCTGATCACGGTGTTTGGCGCCTCGTTCAATGCCGAGGAAGTCATCGCCCGGGCCCACGCCCTGCTCAAGATCATGGACCAGGAGCTGGTGAGCCGGCCCTTCCTGGTTGGACAGGAGGCAACCATTGCCGATGTCGCGGGCTACAGCTACATCGCCCACGCCCCGGAAGGCAACGTGTCACTGGAGCCTTACCCCCATGTACGGGCCTGGCTGGCGCGGATCGAGGCGCTGCCCGGTTTTGTCCCCATGCCGTCCACTGCGGCGGGTTTGAAAAGCGCCTGACGGCGGATCCGGCGGAGGCTTGCCCATGAACACCCAATCACCCTGGCATGCCGGCGAACGGCAGCTTCAGACCCTGACCGGGGTGGCCGAGCGCATGCAAGCCTTCGGCGCCAAGGTCATCCGTCCGGCAATGCCCGACCAGCACCGGCAGTTCTACCAGCAACTGCCGTTCATCCTGGTGGGGGCGGTGGATGACCAGGGCCATCCCTGGGCGAGCGTGCTGGAAGGTCCACCCGGCTTCGCTCAGGCGCCCCAGGCCGATCTGTTGCGCCTGGACAGCCTGCCCGCCGCCGATGATCCGCTGGTCTTGAGCGAGGGGGCGGCGGTGGGCTTGCTGGGGATCGAGCTGCATACCCGGCGGCGCAACCGCCTCAATGGCCGGATCGGCAACCTGGACCGCGACGGTTTCAGCGTGAACGTGGAGCAGTCCTTCGGCAATTGCCCGCAGTACATCCAGCTGCGCGAGCTGCAGCAGGTGGCCCTGAGCGACCCCGCCAGCCGCCCGGCCCAGCGTCGCCAGGACCTGGACCCGGCGGCCCGGGCACTGATCGCCGCTGCCGACACCTTCTTCGTGGCCAGCTACGTCGACCTGGATGGCCAGCGCTCGGTGGACGTATCGCACCGTGGCGGGCAGGCGGGGTTTGTCCGGGTCGAGGGCAACTGCCTGACCATTCCCGACTTTGCCGGCAACCTGCACTTCAACACCCTGGGCAACCTGCTGCTCAATCCGCGGGCGGGCTTGTTGTTCATCGATTTTCGCAGCGGCGAGCTGTTGCAGCTCAGCGGGCGCACCGAGCTGATTCTCGACGGGCCGCTGATCGCCGCCTTTCAGGGTGCCGAGCGGGTGTGGCGCTTTTACCCGGAACAGATGATCCGCCGACCGGGCGCCCTGTCCCTGCGCGGCGAGCTGCAGGCCTTCTCCCCCAACAGCCTGCTGACCGGCAACTGGCCCCAGGCCGAGGCCCGGCTGCGGGCGGCAGCCCTGGGTCAGCAATGGCGACCCCTGCGGGTGACGCGCATCGAGGACGAAAGCCGCAGCATCCGTTCGTTCTACCTGGAGCCGGCCGACACTGCCGGAGCGCCGGGCTTCCTGGCGGGCCAGCACCTGCCGTTGCGGTTGACGATCGATGGCCAGCCGCTGATCCGTACCTACAGCCTGTCCAGTGCGCCTTCTGACGCTTTCCTGCGGATCAGCGTCAAGCGTGAAGGGCGCTTCTCCAGCCATATGCACCGCCAGCTCAAGGTGGGCGATCTGCTGGAGGCGCGGTCGCCCCAGGGCCGCTTCAGCGCCGATCCGCTGGCAACGCGGCCGCTGGTGCTGCTGGCGGCCGGGGTTGGTATCACTCCCTTGCTATCGATGCTGCGGGAGGTGGTTTACCAGGGCCTGCGCACTCGCCGCAGCCGGCCTTGCTGGCTGATCCAGAGTTCGCGCAGTCTCGCCGAGCAACCCTTTGCCGCCGAGCTGCAAGCCCTGCAAGCGCAGGCCGGGGGAGCGTTGCGGGTACTGCGCCTGCTCAGCCAGCCGGAAGCGCAGGCACGGCCGGGCGTCGACTTCGATCTGGTTGGCCGCCTGCACGTTCAACGGCTACTGGCACAGCCGGATCTGGACGTCGACAGTGCCGACTTCGTGCTCTGCGGTCCCGGCGCCTTTACTCAGGATCTGTACGACAGCCTGCGGGACCTGGACATCAACGATGAGCAGATCCACGCCGAAACCTTCGGCCCCTCGACCCTGCGCCGCCGGCCCGATCCCCTGGCGCCGGCCTTCGACCAGCCGCCGGCGGCCACCGCCGCTGTGCCGGTGCGTTTCCAGCAGGCGGCCAGAGCGCTGAGCTGGCAGCCCGCCAGCGGCAGCCTGCTGCAACTGGCGGAAAGCGCCGGCCTGCACCCGGAGTTCAGTTGCCGTGGCGGTTCCTGTGGCACCTGCCAGACCCGGCTGATCAGCGGCCAGGTCAGTTATCCACAGGTGCCGGCGTACAAGCCCGAACCCGGTCAGGTGCTGATTTGCTGCGCCGTTCCGGCGGCTGTGGATAACGACGCCGCGCCGTTGATCCTCGACCTGTAGCAGGGCAAAAAAAACTCCTCGCCAGCGATTGCCGCCGGCCCCGGCCCTGCGTAGGCTGGCGCGATCTCAAGGCCGGGCATTGGCCTCGCACCCGGCACTCCAGGGTCTTTTTCGCGTTAAAGGGAATCAACGATTCATGCTCCCCCGGGCCGTTCTCCGTTTCTTTGCCCTGTGGCTCAGTGCCTTGCTGCTCAACGCCTGCGGCAATGACCCTCAGCCGGCGTTGGACCAGCAACTCTACATCTGGCAACGCCAGTGGACCCCGGCCCACGCCGACGCCCTGGCAGGCTCGCGGGCCGACTTTTCCACAATCCGGGTCCTGGCCCTGCAGGCTTTTCCACAGGCCGGCTGGAGCCGTGCGCGGATCGATGCCGCCTTGCTCAAGCAGGATGGGCGGCCGTTGATCGCGGTGGTGCGTCTCGACGGTCAACTGCCGTCCCTGGATCAGGACGAGATCATCCGTCAGGTCCAGCAACTGCTGGTGGACTGGCAGGAGCAGGGCCTGACTCCGGCCGGGGTCGAGATCGACCACGATGCCGGCAGCTCGCGATTGCCCGCCTACGCCAAGCTGCTTGAGCGCTTGCGGGCTGTACTGCCGAGCCAACTGCCCCTGAGCATCACCGCCTTGCCGGCCTGGCTCGACAGTCGCGAGTTGCCGGGCCTGCTGGCCAAGGTCGACAGCAGCGTGCTCCAGGTGCACGCCGTGAGTGATCCACGGCGCGGCCTGTTCGATCCGCGGCAAGCCGAGCAATGGGCCCGGCGTTGGGCGCGGATCAGCGCCAAACCCTTCTATCTGGCCTTGCCCGCCTACGGTGTCGCGGTGCTCCCCGGGGCCGAGGGCGCGCCCCTGGTGGAAAGCGAGGCGCCGCTGCGGCGGGCTGGAGAGCGTCAGGAACTGATGGCCGACCCCGAGCAACTGAGCCAGCTGGGCCGCGCCCTGCGTGCCGATCCGCCGCCCCATCTGGCCGGTCTGATCTGGTTTCGCCTGCCGCTCAAGGGCGATGTGCGAGCCTGGAGCCTGGAAACCCTGCGGGCGGTGGCCCGGGGCGATGCCCTGAGCGCTGAGCTGGGCCTCCGCCTGGAGGAACAGGACGGCCTGTTCGACATCCGTCTGGACAATTCGGGCAACCTCGACCGGCCGCTGCCTGAACAACTGACCCTGGCCGTTGCCCAATGCGACGGATTCGACGGGCTGGGCGGCTATTCCGCACAGCTGCGCGACGGCCAGCTGCTGTTGACCCGGCAACGCAGCGGCCGTCTGGCCGCAGGCGCCAGCCGCGCCGTGGGCTGGGCCCGCTGTACAAAAATTTACCAAGGAGCTGCGCATGTTCGTCCCTAGATCCCGTCACCTGCTGTGCCTGAGCCTGTGCCTGCCCCTGGCTCCGGCCCTGGCCTGCGGGCCGACTTTCCCCATGCGCCTGCTGGACGACCGCCCACAGACGCTGGCGCAGCTGCCCGAAGGCAGTTTCCAGTTCGAGATCAGCCGCCTGGGTCAGCCCATCGTCGGGCTCATGCCGGTCGCCAACAACGGCTTCAGTGTCGATTACAGCCTGCCTGAGAGCTACGCGGTGCAAGAGCGCAACTGGGCCGAACGGCAAGGGCTGGATCAGGCTCAGCAAACCCTGGTGGCCCAGCTGCGCAAGCTCAATGACGCACGGGTGGCGGAGCAACAAGGGGCCGGCCTGCCGCTGGAGATCAAGCTCTACACCGCTGGCGCCGTGGCCTTCAGCGCCGGGGATCATGAGCTGGCGGCGGAGTATTTCCGCAAGGTGCTGGCGCTGCCCGCCGAGCAGCGCGCCCTGCGCAGTACCTGGGCCGCCTATTCCCTGGGGCGGGCCCTGTCCTTTATCAGCGAGCAAGCCAACGAACTGGACGATCAGGGCCGGCGCGACATGCGCCAGTCGGCGCGCCAGGCCTTCGCCCAGACCCGGCAGCTGAGCATCGACGCCTTCAGCGACCCCCTGAGCCTGGGCGTCGCCAGCCTGGGGGAGGAGGCCCGCCTCCTCAAGGATCAGAACGACTGGAGCCAGGCCATCGACTTGTATGCCGTGCAGAACCAGCTGGGTTCGGAGGTCGGCTACAGCTCCCTGAAACAGGTGGTGGGCGAACTGAGCGGCCTGCCGGACGCGCAATTGCTGGAGCAGCTCAAGCATCCTTCCGTAGCCCGCTTGCTCACCGCTTCGTTGATCTCCCATCAGGGCTGGTCCTTCGGCGAGCGGCCGGAGTCGGAGGTGAAACTGATCAAGCTGCTGAGCCAGGGCACCGCCGGCAGCTTCGACAATGCCGACCGGCTGGCGGCGCTGAATTATCAGAATGGCGATTTCACCACCACCCGGCAGTTGCTGGAACAGGCCGGCGACGGCGGCCTGGCCTGGTGGCTGCGGGCCAAGATGGCCCTGCGTGATGGCGACAAGGTGGCTGCCGCCGCGGCTTACGCCAAGGCCGCCGCGGCCTTCCCCCGCGACGAGAGCTGGGGCTTTCGCGGCGATTACGACGGCAATTACGAAGACCTCAAGCCCGGGTGCCGGGTCGAAGGCGAAAGCGCCGTGCTGGCCCTGGATCGGGGCGACTACGTGCAAGCCTTCGAGCTGCTCTACCGCAGCGGCGACATCTACTGGCACGACGCGGCCACGGTGGCGGAGCGGGTGCTGACCCTGGATGAACTCAAGCAGTTCGTCGATGCCCGGGTTCCGGCGCCAGCGCCGACTCCCAAGCAGCCGGATGCCTATTACGAAACCCTGCCGATTGCCGCCCAGATACGCGAACTGCTTGGCCGACGCCTGTTGCGTGAAGGACGTTACGAAGAAGGCTGGGGCTATTTCGACAGCCCGGAACGCCAGGCCATCGCCAAGGCCTACGGCGAGTATCGACGCCGTGCCGAGTCGGCCTGGCTGCCCACGCGCCGGGCCGAGGCCTATTACCAGGCCGGCAAGCTGGCGCGGGCCTCGGGGATGGAGATCCTGGGGTACGAAATGGGCCCGGATTTTCACAGCCTCTGGGGCAGCTACAGCCTGGAGATCCCGCCGGTGCAGGCCGGGCCCTTTGTCAGCGCCGATGAAGTGCAGCGCCAGCAAGCCACCACCGCCGAGCCCGACGTGCGCTACCACTACCGCTACGTGGCCGGGGAACTGGGCAACCGGGCGGCGGATTTCCTGCCTCACACCAGCCAGGCCTATGCCGCGGTGCTGTGCAAGGCGGCACGCTGGACCCGCGGCAGCGATGTCGAGATCGACTACTACCGACGCTACGTGGAAAACGGACCCTTTGTGGAATGGGCCGGCAATTTCGGCATGAACTGCCAGGAGCCGGACTTCGGCAGCGCCAACAAGCGCTACCTGACCCAGTGGCTGGACGCATCCCGTTCCGCGGTGGCCGAGCACAGGCTGGTTGCCGGCGCCGGTGCCGGCGTGTTGCTGTTGGGGGCGGCCTACCTGTTCCGACGCCGCCGCGCGGTGTCCTCGCACAAGGCGACATAAAGGCGTGCCCCGGATCCTGTAGCCGCTGCCGCAGGCGGCGTACGAGCTGGGCGGCACTCCGACGCAGCGGTCGCGGCGATCTCTGGGGCGCACATTGTGTCGAGGGATCACCAGGCAAGGTCCTGCGGACCTTCGCGCAGCTTCGCCGAGGCTCAGCAGCGGCTACAGATGCCGTCAGGCCTGCTGGACGAAGGTCAGGCGCAAGGCAAAGCCGATCAGCAGGCTGCCGAACAGCCATTGCTGCACGCGCTGGGCCGAAGGGCTGCGCTGCATCCAGCGGCCCAGCCCGGCACCGGCCAGGGCGTAGCAGCCGTCGAACAAACCGCCCACCGCTACCAGCAGCACCCCCAGGGTGACGAACTGCGGGACCACCGCCCCGGCCTGGGGATCGATGAACTGCGGCAACAGCACCGAGCAGAACAACAGTGCCTTGGGGTTCAGCAGGTTGGTCAGCAGGCCGCGCTGGATCGCCTGGCGCCAGCGCAGGGGCGTGGCTGCCGCGCCGGCGCTGTCAAGATTGGGCAGCAGGTTGGCGCGCAGGCACTGGATGCCGATCCACAGCAGGTAGGCGGCGCCCGCCAGGCGTACCACGTCGAAGGTCCAGGGCGCGGCCTTGAACAGCGCCGCCAGGCCCAGGGCGGCCAGGGCCACGTGGCAGCCGCGGGAGATCGCCAGCCCCAGGGCCGTGGCCAGTGCCTGGGCCTTGCCCTGGCGGGCACCGGTCTGCAGCAGCAGGATCATGTCGGGACCGGGCAGCAGGTAGACCACCGCCAGAGCCAGGAAATACATCCACAATTGCGCCACCTTGCACCCCATTCGTTGTCGAGTCGGTGCGCCCAGTTTAGGGCCACAGGGGTCGGCAGGTGCTTGCGTAATCCGCCAGCAAAACGGCGAAAATTGGCATAACCTTCCAGCTTTTACTGCGATGGCCATCCGGATATGCCAAACATGAAACTCGACGCCTACGACCGCAAGATTCTCGCCGCGCTGCAGCGCGATGGCCGCCTGAGCAACGTGCAACTGGCCGAGGAGATCGGCCTGTCGCCGTCACCCTGCCTGCGCCGGGTGCGCATGCTGGAAGAGGCCGGGGTGATCCGCGGTTATCAGGCGACCCTGGACCGCGACGAAGTGGGGCTGGGGCTGACGGTGTTCGTCGGGGTCAAGGTGGAGCGGCACAACGACGCCGAGGCCGAAGCGTTCCGCCAGGCGGTGTTGCAGTTGCCGGAGGTGATTTCGGCGTTCCTGGTGTCCGGCGAGTCGGACTTCCTGCTGCAGGTGGTGGTCCCGGACCTGCGCGGTTACGACCGGTTTCTCACCGGCTGCCTGCTGAAGATCCCCGGGGTCAGCGACATCCGCAGCAACTTCGCCATTCACACGGTGAAAACCCCGGGGCCCTTGCCATTGGGGCACTTGCCCGGCTGATGATCCTGGCCAGCCGGGGCAGCGCTCAAGCTACTGTGGCGAGGGAGCTTGCTCCCGCTCGGTCGCGCAGCGGCCGCAGAATCTGGCTACGCGGGGTGTCAGGTGCTTTGCGTTGGCCGGGCCTGGGGCCGCGTTGCAGCCCAGCGCGAGCAAGCTCGCTCGCCACAGGGGCTCAGGTCCACCAGTAGCGCACCAGGTGGAAGAAGATCGGCGCGGCGAAGCACACCGAATCCAGGCGATCGAGCATGCCGCCGTGGCCTTCGATCATGTGGCCCCAGTCCTTGACCCCGCGGTCGCGCTTGATCGCCGACATGACGATGCCGCCGGCAAAGCCCAGCAGGTTGATCAGCAGGGCGATGAGGAACGACTGCCAGACATTGAACGGGGTGATCCAGAACAGCGCGCCGCCGATCAAGGACGCCAGCAGGATGCCACCGACAAAGCCCTCGACGGTCTTGGACGGCGACAGGTTGGGGGCGATCTTGCGCTTGCCGAAGAGTTTTCCACAGACGTACTGCAGCACATCCGAGAGCTGCACCACGATCACCAGATAGGCGATCAGCAGCAGGTTGCGGCCCTCGTAGCCGGCGATGTCCAGGGTCAGCAGGGCCGGCACGAAGGACACGCAGAACACCGCGATCATCAGGCCCCACTGGACCTTGGAGGCGCGTTCCAGGAAGTGCGTGCTGTCACCGCCCAGGGACGCCAGGATCGGCAGCAGCAGGAACACGTAGACCGGGATGAAGATCGAGAACAATCCGTACCAGTCGGAGTAGATCAGCAGGTATTGCAGGGGCAGGGCCAGATAGAAGGCCGCCACCAGGGCCGGGTAATCGCTGCGCCGGGTCGGGGTCAGGGTGAGGAACTCGCGCAGGGCGTAGAACGACACCGCGTAGAACAGCAGGATCACCGCTGCGGTGCCGAGCCAGAAGGCGATGCCGATCACCAGCACCATCACCCACCAGGCGTTGATCCGCGCGTTGAGGTTGTCGATCACCGGGTTGGGCGTGCCGCGGGTGCGCCACTGGAGGATGAAACCGATCAGCGAGGCCAGCACCAGAATGGCGCCAATGCCGCCGAACAACATCAGGGTCTGCTTATCCATGTCAGCTGTGCTCCGGAGCCAGGGCCAGCAGCGCGGCGCGGCTGCGTTCGAGGAAGTGTTCCTTGGTTTCGTCTTCTTCCAGGCTCAGCGGCGCACCGAAGCTGGTGGTGCACAGCAGGGGCAGGGGCAGGAAGCGGCCCTTGGGCATGACCCGGTTGAGGTTGGCGATCCACACCGGAATCACCTCCACCTGTGGATAACGTTTGGCCAGGTGGTAGATCCCGCTCTTGAACGGCAGCAGGCCGTCTTCCAGGTTGCGCGTGCCCTCCGGAAAGATGATCAGCGAGTCGCCGTTGTCCAGGGCATCGAGCATCGGCTGCATGGGATTGTTATCCACAGCCTCCTTGCGCTCGCGGTCGATCAGCACGCCGTTGAACACCCGGTTGATGATGTAACGGCGCAGGGGGCTTTTCTGCCAGTAGTCGGCACCGGCCACGGGCCGGGTCAGCTTGCGCAGGGCCGGCGGCAGCGAGGCCCAGAGCAGCACGAAGTCACCGTGGCTGCTGTGGTTGGCGAAGTAGATCCGCTGCACCGGCTGCGGCGCGGAGCCGAGCCACAGGCTGCGGGCCCCGGTGATGCTGCGGGCGGCGGAGGTGATGAGGTTGGCAACCAGGGGTTCGAACATGGGCATTCCTTATCCGGCGAAGGTCAGCCAGGGGCTGGCCAGGATCAAGCTCAACAGCACCAGCACTTGTGCCGCCAGCAGCAACGCCTGGCGGCGCAGCAGGCCCAGGGCTCCGCGGCTGCGTTGGTCCCAGGGCCGGCCGCCTTTTTCCACAGGCTGCAGGCCGAGGGCGCCCAGGGCCTGATCCAGGGCCTGATCCAGGGCCTGGGTGCTGTGTTCGAGGGACGCGGGGCTATCGGCCACGCGTTGAAACAGGTCGGCGTCGAAGGCCACGCGCAGCGCCAGGTACTTTTCCACCAGCCCCAGCAGCACCAGGGCCAGGCTGAGGATCAGCCCACCCAGCGTGACGCTGGCCAGCAGGTACTGGCCCAGGCCATACAGCGCACCGAGTAGGGTCAGGCCTGTGGATAACTGATCCAGGGCCCGGCCCCGGCGCAGCAGGCTGGCGACGCTGTAGAGCTGCATCTCACTGGACATGAGCCGGTCTCTTGGTACTGATCAGGGTTTCCAGCGCCTGCCGCTGGGCTGCTTGCAGGACGATCTGCGGGCGTGCCCGCTGGATCTGCACCACGGCCGCGTCCACCGTGGCGGCGCGGCCACTGTGCAGCAGCCAGGCGGCAATCGCCGTGGCGCTGCGCGAATAACCCAGGGCGCAGCACACCAGCAGCGGGCCTTGCTGACGCAGGCGTTCAACAGCTTGCGCCGCAGCCAGGCATTGCTCGGGGCTGAGGGCGCACAGGTCCAGTACCGGCAGGCTCTGGTAGGCCTGCAAGCCGCGACTGTCCAGGGACAGCTCGGCGCACAGGTCGAGCACCGCGACAAAGGGGCTGTCCTTGAGCTCCGCCGGAGTCGGCAGGCGGCCGAGCCAGAGGTTATCCACAACCTGATCCGGTTGTGGATGGTTTTTTGTCCACAGCCGCGAGTTGATCCAGGCCGCTGCCAGGTAGGGCGCCAGCAGCCAGCGGGCGGCCGGACTCAGCCTGCCGTCCTGGCGCTTCTGGAACCCTGCGGCGCCGAGCAGGGCGTAGTTCAGGGCCACCAGCAACAGCGCCACGGCGGGCCAGATCAACCACAGCCCGGTGCCGCCCCAGGTGAAGGCGGCCACCGCCAATAGCGCCGCACCCAGGCCGTAGCGCCAGGCCAGCTGGCGCCGCCGCGGGTCGCGGGCCGGTTGTGCGCTGAACAGCGGGCTGGGGCGATCCAGCGGCCACAGCCAGACGCACAGCCAGCCGGCCAGGGCGCCGGTGGGCACATCGACAAAGTGGTGTTGATAAGTGGTGAGCACCGACACCCCGATCAAGCCGAACCAGCCATGCACCAGCCAGCGCCAGAAGCCCTGGCTATGCCGGGCGTAGCAGACCCACAGCACCACCAGCAGGGCGATGTGCAGCGACGGCGCCTGGTTGAAGGGCTTGTCGAAGCCGGCCAGCACCTCGAACAGCCAGCCGAACACTCCGTCCAGCTCCGGCCGGGGGAAGGTGAAGCGCAGCGGCCAGAGCAGGAAGCAACTGACCGCGATCAGTTGCGCGGTGAGCAGGCGCAGGGCGTGGCGCTTGAGCTCCACCCGGCTGCGCGGCAGCAGCAGGGAGAAGCCGTAGAGCAGGTCGATGGACCAGTAGGGCACGATGGTCCAGGCCCAGAACGGCATGTGCCGCTCCCAGTCGAAGACCAGGCTGCCGACGTCGTCGCGCTGGGCCGTGACCCAGGTGGCGAAGCCGTAGGTGCTGAAGAACAGCGGTGCCAAGAGCAGCAGCCAGAGCACCGCCGGTTTCAGCAGGCCCGGCTCCCGCGCCGGCAAGGCGCCCGTGCTCATCATTGCACCCGTTGCGCCAGGGACACGCTGAAGATCCCCCATTCATCCACGCGCATGGTGATCTTGCGAAAGCCCGCGGCCTCCACCAACTGGTCCATTTCCGCCTGGGTACGGCGGCGCATGACCCAGGCCTGGCCCTCGCGGTGGCTGGTCAGGGCGCGGGCGATCAGTTCCAGCTGCGGGTGCCACGGCTGGCCGGTGTACACCAGGTAGCCGCCGGGTTCCACGGCGCTGGCCAGACCGGCCAGGGAGCCGCCGACCATCTGGTTGTCGGCGAACAGTTCATAGAGCCCGGAGACCACCGCCAGGGTCGGCTTGGGATCGAGGGCCGCCAGGTCCTCGCGATCGAAGGCGTTGCCTTTGACGAAGCGCGCGATCTCGCCCAGGCCCTTTTCCTGGATCAATGCGCTGCCGTCGCGCACGTTGATGTCGCTGTAGTCGCGCAGCAGGATCGATTCCGGCAGCGGGCTGACCCCTTGCAGGGCCTCGAGGATGTAGCGGCCGTGGCCGGCGGCAATGTCGACGATGCGCACTTCGCTGTCCTGCTCACGGAGCTTTTCCATGGCCAGGCGCAGCAGCTCCTCCACGTGCAGCTTGCGCTGGCGAATGCCGCGCCAGCCGATGGAGTTCAGGTAGTTCTGGTCGATCAGCCGGCCCAGGGCGGAATGCCCGGTGGGTTGGTTGCGGTAGACGTAGTCCAGGGTGCTGCCGGAGTCGAAGCCGGTGTCGAAGCCCAGCTTGACCCCCGCCGACAGCTGGCTGCCCAGGCGCATGCTGGCGCGGGTGGCGCGCCAGTACAGGTCGCGCAGGGAGTTGTGCGGCAGCGGCGCGGCTAGGGCCTCGGACTCGGCGCAGGTGACGCCCAGGCGGTCGGCGTCCAGCAGGGCAGGGCGGTTCAGCGGGCGCGCGAAGTTCTGCAGGATGAAGCGGCGGATGCTGGCCATGGCCGGGGCGCGGTTCTTTTCCCCCAGGGTGTCGTGGAAGAAGCCGGGGAGGATGTGCTTTTCCTTGTGCAGGCTGCCCAGGCGTTCGAAGAACTGCTCCTGGGGCTTGCGGTGCACCACGAAGTCCGAGCCGGAGATCAGCACTTGGGTCGGCACCTGGATCGCCTGGGCGTCGGCTACCACCCGGTCGGCCGCTTCATACAGGCCCAGCAGCACGTTGACCGAGATCGCCTTGGTGATCAGCGGGTCGGCATCGTAGCTGCGCACCCGTTCCGGGTCGTGGCTCAGGAAGCGCGCCTTGACGTAGCTGTTGACGAAGAAGTTGCCGCGAAAACGCCGCATCAGCGCCAGGCCGGGACGGGCGAAGGGCACGTAGAGCTTGACCTTGAACGCCGGCGAGGCCAGCACCAGGGAGCGGATGCGCGGCGCGTAGTCGTGTACCCAGGTGGAAGCGATTACCGCGCCGACGCTCTGGGCCACCACGGCGATGTGTTCTTCATCGATGCCGTGGGCGCTGCCCAGGTGGTCACAGAAGGTCTGCACGTCGCGCACGCTGGTGGCGAAGCTCGGGCTGTCGCCGCGGGCACCCGGGGATTGGCCGTGGCCGCGGGCGTCCCAGGCGAAGAAGTCGAACTGCGGCAGGTTCAACTCGTCCACCAAGTGGGCAATGCGCCCGGAGTGTTCGTGCCCGCGATGGAACAGCATCACCGCCTGCCGCGGTTCGCCGGGGGCCACTTCAGTGGCCGGCCAGTGGCGGTAAAACAGTTCGACGCCGTCATGGGTCCGGAACGTCTGGTGTTGAGCGTCGCGCATTGCCATTTCCTTATGCAGAGGGAGCGTTGTGCTGAACTTCTTTGAGGCCCTGGCGGACCCGATTGATCAGGGTGTAGACCAGCAAAGCGGCAACCAGTGCCAGCACTCCGTTGATCCACAGGGCGCCGAGCCAGCCCAGGGCGATGCCGGTGGCCAGCACGCCAAGAATGAAGGCGCGGTCGCTCTTGCCCATGGGGCCGTCGTAGCGCCGTGACGCGCCGACCATCGGCCCGAGCACCCCGGCGTATTCGCTGAACAGCGCCAGCAGGGTCACGGCCAGCACCAGTAGCAGGCTGACACCCGGGAGCAGGGCGAAGGGCAGGATCAGCGCGCTGTCGGCGACCACGTCGCACAGTTCGTTGAGGTAGGCGCCCAGGCGCGACTGCTGGCCGAACTCCCGGGCCAGCATGCCGTCGATGGCGTTGAGCGCCATGCGCAGGATCATCCACAGCGGAATCAGGGCGAAGAGCCAGGCGTGGCTGGTGAACAGGGCGATGACGGTGCCGACCAGGAGTGAGATCACGGCGGCCAGGACAGTGATCTGGTTGGCGGTGGTGCCGTTGTCGTACAGGCGCTGCACCAACGGCCGCAGCAGGTTCTGAAAGCGCGGTTTGAGCTGGTAAATCGAGAGCATGATGGGACGGTTCCTTGTCGCACGCGGTGAGCAGGGCTGGATTATTGCCACAAATGCCAGGGGGCTGACATCAGAAGTTTCTGCACAGGCAAATGGCTGCCAGTTGTGTCTTCGACGCACGCCATAGATGAAAAGGCATGGCGTGCGACAAAAATTTCACCCGATGGGTTATACAGTAACGAATTGTTTCAACTTTTTTCGGCCCGGGACTTATCCACAGGGCCGGGCCAGAGCGGCGGGGTGGTATGCAAGTCGATCTTCAGACACAGGGCGCCGAAGTGGCCGCCTTGCCACGGTTTCAGCGGGCGGCGGTTCACGCCGGGCGCTTGCAGCGTTGGGGCACGGGCCTGCTCGGGCTGGCGGTGCTGGGGTTGGTGTCGGCGGTGTTCGTCGACCTGTTCGCCGCGCAGACGATCTGGCCGGCGCTGCTGGTGAACCTGTCCTGCGCCTTGCTGGTGGCGGTGGCGGGTTTGCAGTCGGCCTGTTGGCTCAGTCGCTGGCGGGAGCAGGCGATCAACCCTGCGCCGGCGGCGCCGCAGATGCCCGAGGAGCCGCCGCGTACCGGCTTCTCGGCGACCCTGGCGCTGCGCTGGCGGCGCCTGTTGCGGCAGATCGGCGCCCCGACCTTGTGGCTCGCCGGCTGGTCGCTGCTGATCCTGTATAGCCTGTCGCAGGTGTTCAACCTGAGCTTGCCCGCCACCGCCCTGGGCCTGAGTGCCAGTGTCGCCGCGGTGCTGGCACTGCTGCTGGCCTTTGCCCTGCTGGTGCTGGAGCGCCAACTGGCCCAGGAACCGGCCCTGGAGTGGCCGGAGGCCGGCGCCCTGGCGCAACTGTTGCGGGTGTCGATCCTGTGCCTGCTGGTCAGTGCCCTGTGCCTGTTGTTCAGCAGCGACACGGCGCTGTGGCCGGTGCGCCTGGCGGTGCTGACCGGGCTGCTGCCGGCGCTGGTGGCGGGGGAGTTGCTGCTGCGGGCGCTGTTGTCGCTGTTCAGTCCGCAACGTGAACAGCTTGAACCGCGCTTGCTGGCCCACAGCGTGATCGCCGACATGCTGCGCTGGCCGCCGCAACCGCTGCTCAGTCTGCAGCATGAGTTGCACAACCGGTTCGGCATCGATCTGCGGCAGATCTGGGCGTTTACCTACATGCGCCGGGCACTGTTGCCGGTGCTGGCGGTGGTGCTGGCAATCGCTTGGCTGTTGACCGGCGTTCATGAGCTTTCGCTGCAAGATCGCGGCATTTATGAGCGTTTTGGCAAGCCGGTGCAAGTCTTCGGCCCAGGCCTGCATGTGGGGCTGCCCTGGCCGCTGGGCCGGGTCATCAGGGTGGAAAACGGCGTGGTCCATGAGTTGGCCACCAGCGTCGGCGACAGCCCGCAGCCGGTCCAGCTGGCCCCGGCTGAAGGCCCGGCGCCAGCAATTGCCAACCGCCTGTGGGACGCCAGCCACGTGAATGACAAATCCCAGGTCATCGCCAGTGGCAGCGGCCAGCAGCAGAGCTTTCAGATCGTCAACATGGACGTGCGCTTTGTCTACCGCATCGGCCTGGACGACAGGGCGGCGCTGGCCGCGACCTATAACAGCAGCGATGTGCCGACCTTGATCCGCAGCACCGCCAGCCGGGTGCTGGTGCACGACTTCGCTTCGCGCACCCTCGACGGCCTGTTGGGCGAGGACCGCACCGGGCTGGCGGACGACATCGGCAAGGCCGTGCAGGCCGACCTGAGCCAGCTGGACAGCGGCGTGGAAATCCTCGCCACCGTGGTGGAGGCCATCCATCCACCCGCCGGTGCCGCCAATGCCTATCACGGCGTGCAAGCGGCGCAGATTGCTGCCCAGGCGCTGATCTCCCGGGAGCGGGGTGCGGCCGCCGAGCAAACCAATCAGGCGCAATTGCAGGCCAGTGTGGCGAATGACCAGGCCCGGGCCGATGCCCGTGAAGTGCAGGCCACGGCCCAGGCCGCCGACCTGCGCTTTGCCGCCGAGCAGCAGGCCTACGCCAGCGCCGGGCAGGCCTTCGTGCTGGAGCAATACCTGAGCCAGCTGAGCCTGGGCCTGAGCCAGGCCAAATTGCTGATTCTCGATCATCGTCTGGGGGGCGCCAGCGCGCCGACCCTCGATCTGCGTACATTCACCCCGCCCGCCGACCCTGTGGCGCGGGGCAAAGCCGCTCAGCCAGGAGCCGTCCATTGAGCCAGTCTGCCCACTCCCACGATCACGCCGCTCATGACCATGGGCACGGCCATCATCACCATCATGGTCATCACCACCATCATCACGGCGCGCCGGCCGAGGCCGGGCCCTTCCCTTGGCGGCGCATGAGCTGGGCGCTGCTGCTGGTGCTGTTCGCCGTCGCCGCCGCGAGCCTGGTGCAGGTGCGCTCCGGCGAGGCCACGGTGATCACCCGTTTCGGCAACCCGGCGCGGGTGCTGCTGGAACCGGGCCTGAGCTGGCGCTGGCCGGCGCCGTTCGAAGCGGCGATTCCGGTGGATCTGCGTCTGCGCACCACCTCCAGCGGTTTGCAGGATGTGGGGACCCGCGACGGTTTGCGCATCATCGTCCAGGCCTATGTGGCGTGGCGGGTAAAGGGCGACCCGGACAACGTGCAGCGCTTCATGCGTGCCGTGCAGAACCAGCCCGATGAAGCGGCGCGGCAGATCCGCACCTTCGTCGGCTCCGCGCTGGAAACCACCGCCAGCAGTTTCGATCTGGCCAATCTGGTGAACACTGATGCCGGCCAGGTGCGGATCGCTGACTTTGAAGCGCAATTACGCAAGCAGATCGATCAGCAACTGCTGGCGACATATGGCGTGCAGGTGGTGCAGGTGGGCATCGAGCGCCTGACCCTGCCGTCGGTGACCCTCACTGCCACGGTGGATCGCATGCGCGCCGAGCGGGAAACCATCGCCACCGAGCGCACCGCCATTGGCAAGCGCGAGGCGGCGCAGATCCGTTCCGCCGCCGAGCGCGATGCACGGATTGTCCAGGCCGATGCGAGGGTGAAAGCCGCGGATATCGAAGCCCAGTCGCGGGTGGAAGCGGCGCAGATCTATGGTCGCGCCTACGCCAGCTCGCCCCAGCTGTACAACCTGCTGCGCTCCCTGGACACCCTGGGCACCGTGGTGACGCCGGGCACCAAGCTGATCCTGCGCACCGATGCCGCGCCGTTCCGGGTACTGGTGGACGGCCCGCCGAGCCTGCCGAACAAAGCCTCCGGATCGCAGCCATGAACAAGGTTCCACGTGGAACAAATGAACTGAGCAGCCCTTGGATCCAGGCCGGTCGTCTGGCGTTTATCGCGTTGTACGTGGTCACGGTGCTGGCGGCGGTGGCCTGGGCGATATCCAATGTGCGGCAGATCGATCCGCAGAACCGGGCCCTGGTGTTGCACTTTGGCGCGCTGCAGCGGGTGCAGAACGCTGGTTTGCTCCTGGCCTGGCCGCAGCCCTTCGAACAGGTGGTGCTGTTGCCCGCCGCCGACCGGGTGCTGGAACGCCGGGTCGAAGGCTTGCTGCGTTCCGACGCTGCCCTGGAAGGGGACCGGGTGGCGAGTCTGGCCACACCCTTGAACGACGCCCTGGCCGGTTCGGGCTATCTGCTTACCGGCGATGCCGGGGTGGTGCAACTGGATGTGCGGGTCTTCTACAAGGTCAGTGACCCTTTCGCCTATGTGCTGCAGGGCGAGCATGTGCTGCCGGCCCTGGATCGCCTGGTGACCCGCAGTGCCCTGGCCCTGGCCGCCGCCCGTGATCTGGACACCATCCTGGTGGCGCGTCCGGAGTTGATGGGCACGGACAATCAGGCCGCCGAACGCCGTGAGCGGCTGCGGGGCGATCTGTTGCAAAGCATCAACCAGCGGCTGGCGCAACTGACCGCCAGCGGCCAGGGCATTGGCCTGGAAGTGACGCGGGTGGACGTGCAGTCGAGCCTGCCACAACCGGCGGTGAGTGCCTTCAATGCGGTGCTGACCGCCAGCCAGCAAGCCGACAAGGCAGTGGCCAATGCCCGTACCGAGGCCGAGAAGCTGACCCAGAGCGCCAACCAGCAAGCCGATCACAGCCTGCAGGTGGCCCATGCCCAGGCCAGCGAACGCCTGGCCCTGGCCCGGGCCCAGACCGCCACGGTGCAGAGCCTGGCCCAGGCACAACGCGATGGCACCGATCCGGAAATGCTCCTGCGCATCTACCGCGAGCGCCTGCCGAAGATTCTCGGGCAGGCCGGCTCGCTGACCACGGTCAACCCCAAAGACGATTCCCGCCTGATCATTCAGGGAGCCGAACAATGACTGCTTCAACCCAGGCGGCCCCCGCCAGCATGCTGACCACCGCCGAGCAACGCAGCGCCGCGCGCCAACTGACCCTGGCCATGCTGGCCCTGGGGCTGTTGGGGCTGGGACTGCTGTGGCGCTGGCAGGCCCCGCAGCAGGAGGGCGTGAGCCAGTTGCTGCTGGGGGGGGCGTCCTTGCTGGTGGCGGTGCCGGTGATGCGCTCGGCCTGGTTCAGCCTGCGTTATCCCAGCCTGCACGGCATCACCGATCAACTGATCGCCCTGGCCATGCTCGGCGCCTGGGCCACCGGCGATCTGCTGACCGCCGCCTTGCTGCCGATCATCATGATCTTCGGCCACGTGCTGGAGGAGCGCAGCGTGATCGGCTCCCAGGAAGCCATCGACGCCCTGGGACGCCTGACCCGCAGCCTGGCGCGCAAGGTCCAGGCCGACGGCAGTGTGCTGGAAGTGGACAACGCCAGCCTCAAGGCCGGTGATCGGGTGGAAGTGCGCGCCGGCGACCGAGTGCCCGCCGACGGCGTGGTGCTGTCCGGCCAGGCCAGCCTGGACACCGCGCCGATCACCGGCGAGTCGGTGCCCCTGGAAGCCACGGTGGGCATGCAGGTATTCGGCGGGGCGATCAACCTGGATGGCTTGTTGCGCCTGCAAGTGACCCGCACGGGTGAAGAGTCGACCCTGGGCAAGGTCATCGGCCTGATGCAGAGCGCTGAACGGGCCAAGCCGCCCATCACCCGTTTGCTGGAACGCTATGCCGGCAGTTACCTGGTGCTGGTGCTGCTGTTGGCGGCGGTGACCTGGTTCATCACCCGCGATGCCCAGGCCATGCTCGCGGTGCTGGTGGCGGCTTGTCCCTGTGCCCTGGTGCTGTCGGCACCGGCCACGGCCATTGCCGGGATCGCCGTGGCCGCGCGCCACGGCATCCTGATCCGCAGCTCGGCGTTTCTTGAAGAACTGGCGGACCTGACCTCCCTGGTGGTGGACAAGACCGGCACCCTGACGTTCGGCACCTTGCGCCTGCAGGCCATCGACAGCCCTCGGGAAGACCAGCGGGACCTGCTCAATCTGGCCGCCAGCCTCGGCTCGGCCAGCAGTCACCCGGTCAGCCGGGCCTTGGCCGGGTTGGTGCCCCAGGAAGACCAATGGCCGCTCGGCGACATCCATGAACGCCAGGGCCTGGGCGTGGTGGCCCGTACCGGGGAGGGCGAAGCGGCCCTTGGACGCCCGGAGCTGTTCAGCCAGTTGGGCATCACTACCAGCCCGGTGCCGAGGCATGACGGACCGATTGCCGGGCTTGCGCTGAATGGCGAGTTCCTCGGTTGGCTGCTGCTGGCCGACAGCGTCAAGCCCGAGGCTCAGCATGCGCTGGAGGAGTTGCGCGAACTGGGGCTGGGGCGGCAGTTGCTGCTTACCGGCGACCGGCAGAGCGTGGCGGACAGTCTGGCCCTGGAGGTGGGGATCAGCGATGTCCAGGCCCAGGCCCTGCCGGAAGACAAACTCAAGCGCGTGCTGGGGGAGATCGACAAGGGCTTCCGGCCGATGGTGGTGGGGGACGGCATCAACGATTCCCTGGCGCTGAAAGCCGGGGTGGTGGGCGTGGCCATGGGGGCCGGTGGCGCCGACATCGCCCTGGCCTCGGCGGACGTGGTGCTGATCGGCAGCGACCTGCGACGCCTGGGCACCTGCGTGCGCCTGAGCCGCGAATGCCGGCGCACCTTGCAGGTCAATGTGATCATCGGCCTGGGCTGGACCCTGGCCATCGTCGCCTTTGCCGCCTTTGGCTGGTTGGGAGCGGCGGGGGCCATGATTGCTGCGCTGCTGCATAACCTCAGCACCTTGCTGGTGTTGGGCAATGCCGGTCGTCTGCTGCGGTTCCAGGAGCCGCTGCTCAAGCTGTAGCCGCCGGCTTGCCGGCGAAACGCGGCTGTGCAGTTTTTTTTCATCCCGGCTGTAACGCCGGGATGCCTCCTCTCTCTAGTGCTATGACGGGATTGCACAAGCTGCCCGTCGACCCCTTGCGACTATTGAGGAATAAAAAATGAACATGAAGAAAACCGCTGCCGGTGCTGCCCTGGCCTTTGCTGCCGCCACCATGTTTGCCGGTGTCGTGACTCAAGTGTCTGCTGCCGATGCCCAGGTGCACTGCTACGGCGTCAACGCCTGCAAAGGCCAGAACGACTGCAAGACCAAGGACCACGCCTGCAAAGGCATGGGCGCCTGCAAGGGCCAGGGGTTCAAGGCCATGACCCAGGCGGCGTGCGAAAAAGCCGGCGGCAAAGTCGGCGAATAAGCGGCGAATCCGTGCTGCCGCAGTGGGGCTGACCACCACTGCGGCCACGTTGCGAGGAGTTCGCTATGTCTGATCTTTCTTCCTGCCTGGGCTACGGCCTGGGTTTGCGCAGCGCCTACTACCAGCAGATTCTCGAAGAAGCACCGGATATCGACTGGTTTGAAGTGGTGTCCGAGAACTTCATGGTCGAGGGCGGCAAGGCTCTGTATTACCTGGACGCCATTGCCGAGCGTTACCCCATCGTGATGCATGGGGTGTCGCTGTCCATTGGCGGCCCCCACGCCCTGGACCTGGACTACCTCAAGCAACTCAAGCAACTGGCCCGACAGGTGGACCCGGCCTGGGTCTCCGATCACCTGTGCTGGAGCCGGGGCAACGCTCATCAACTGCACGATCTGCTGCCCTTGCCCTACACCGAGGAAAGCCTGGAGTACGTGGCGGGTCGGGTGCGTCAGGTACAGGACGTGCTGGAGCGGCCCCTGGTGCTGGAGAACGTCTCCAGTTACGTGCGCGCCGCGGCCGATCAATTCAGCGAATGGGAGTTTCTCGCGGCCTTGAGCCAGCTCAGCGGCTGCGAGCTGCTGCTGGACGTGAACAACGTCTATGTCAGTTCGCGCAATCACGGTTTCGATCCTTGGCAGTTCATCCAGGGGTTGCCGGCGCAGCGGGTGCGGCAACTGCATCTGGCCGGGCACCAGGACCATGGCGATTACGTGATCGACACCCACGACCATCCGGTGTGCGATCCGGTCTGGGCACTGTATCAACGCACCCTTGAACACCTGGGTCCGGTGGCGACCCTGCTGGAGCGCGACGATCATTTTCCACCCTTGCAAGAGCTGCTCACCGAACTGCACAAGGCCCGCGCGCTCGGGCAACAGGCTTTGGCCGGGAGGCAGCGATGCGCCTGAATGACTGGCAACGGGCTTTCGAAAGCTATCTGCTGGGTGAACAGGCCCAGGCTCGCGCGGCTCTGCAAGAGAGCCTGATCGGTGGCCCGACCCTGGATGTCGAGACGGGCCTGGCGATCTATCACAACGCCTACCTGGCCCGGCTGCAGGAGGTCATGGGCAGCGACTTCCCGGCCATCTGGCACTGGCTGGGGGACGCTGAATTCCAGGCACTGACCGGCGCCTATATTCGCCAATGCCCGTCCCGGCATTTCAGCCTGCGCTGGCTGGGGCAGGGTTTTGCCGAGTTTATCCAGGGCCATCTGGTGCCGGAGCAGGGCGCGCCCCTGGCGGAACTGGCACGCCTGGAATGGGCCTTCACCCTGGCCTTCGATGCCGCCGAAGCCCAGGTGCTGACAGTGGCCGCCATGGCCGGGC
Organism: Pseudomonas sp. St29; assembly: GCF_001547915.1. NCBI lineage: Bacteria > Pseudomonadati > Pseudomonadota > Gammaproteobacteria > Pseudomonadales > Pseudomonadaceae > Pseudomonas > Pseudomonas sp. St29. The sequence continues at coordinate 6,783,610 of NZ_AP014628.1, read as the reverse complement.
TGGAGGCCGAACAATGGCCGCTGCTGCAACTGCGCCTGGCGCCCTGTGTGCAGTGGCTCGACTGTCGCTACAACAGCCTGGCCCAGTGGCGCGCGGTCAAGGAGCAGGGGGATTTCCCCGACAGTGCCTTACTCGATCAGCAACAGGTGTGCCTGGTCTGGCGAGCGGAGCGGGTCTGCCGGTATCGCAGCCTGACAGCCGAAGAAGCCGCAGCACTGCGGGGCATGATCGAGCAACAGTGGGATTTCGCGGAACTCTGCGCCGAGCTGGCCGTCACTTGCTCTGAGGGGGCCCCGTTGCAGGCGGTTACCTGGCTGAAACAGTGGGTCGAAGAGGGCCTGGTGGTTCGCCGCGAATCCTGAAAAAAACGCTGGAAATTCGATAGCCAGCTATTTTTTCAAGATGGTCTACCCTCATTTCAGACGTCTGAAACAGGGGGGATTTTTCATGCTCGCGCAACTTCCACCGGCCTTACAGAATCTGCAATTGCCCTTGCGCCTGCGGCTTTGGGATGGCCATGAATTCAATCTTGGGCCGGAGCCCAGCGTCACCATCGTGGTCAAGGACCCGCAGCTGGTCGCGCAATTCACCCATCCCAGCCTCGATGCGCTGGGGGGCGCCTTTGTCGAGGGCAAGCTGGAACTCGAAGGTTCCATCAGCGAAGTCATCCGGGTCTGCGACGAGCTGAGCCAGGCCCTGCTGGATGAGGACGGCGACAATCAGCCGGTGCGCACCCTGCACGACAAGGCCACGGACGCGGCCGCCATTTCCTATCACTACGACCTTTCCAACGCCTTCTATCAGCTCTGGCTCGACAGTGACATGGCCTATTCGTGTGCCTATTTCGAGACTGGCAGCGAGTCCCTGGAGCAGGCCCAGCAAGCCAAGTTCCGCCATCTGTGCCGCAAGCTGCGCCTGCAACCGGGGGACTACCTGCTGGATGTGGGTTGCGGCTGGGGCGGACTGGCCCGCTACGCGGCCCGCGAGTTCGGCGCCAGGGTCTTCGGCATCACCCTGAGCAAGGAGCAACTGGCCCTGGCGCGGGAGCGGGTGAGTGCCGAGGGCCTGGACGATCTGGTGGAACTGCAGCTGCTGGACTATCGCGATCTGCCCCAGGATGGCCGCTTCGACAAGGTGGTCAGCGTCGGCATGTTCGAACACGTGGGCCACGCCAACCTGGCGCAGTATTGCCGGACCCTGTTCAACGCGGTGCGCGAGGGCGGCCTGGTGATGAACCACGGGATCACCGCCAAGCACATCGATGGACGTCCCGTGGGCCGGGGCGCCGGTGACTTCATCGAGCGTTACGTGTTCCCCAATGGCGAGCTGCCGCACCTGGCGATGATCTCTGCGCAGATCAGCGACGCCGGGCTGGAAATCGTCGATGTCGAAAGCCTGCGCCTGCATTACGCCCGCACCCTGGACCACTGGAGCGAACGCCTGGAGGACAACCTGGAGGCCGCCGCCCGGCTGGTTCCCGAGCAGGCGCTACGGATCTGGCGACTGTACCTGGCGGGGTGCGCCTATGCGTTCGCCAAGGGCTGGATCAACCTGCACCAGATCCTCGCGGTCAAGGCTCATGCCGATGGCAGCCATGAGTTGCCCTGGACCCGCGACGACCTCTACCACCCTTAGGCCGACCCTGAGCGGCGACTTACAGAATCGGTGAAATCAGCCGCGCGACCCGCATGCCCAGTTGTTGCAGGCGGTGGGTCTGGCGGCTTTCTTCCTTGGCGACTTCCCGGGCCTTGGCGAAGTCGGCCTTGAGCATGTCTTCCACCTCGGTGGCGAAGTCGTCGTCCACGGTGAGCAACATCACTTCGAAATTCAGGCGGAAGGAGCGGTTGTCCAGGTTGGCGCTGCCAATGGCGCTGATCTCGTTGTCGATCAACACCACTTTTTGATGCAGGAACCCGGGCTGATAACGGAAGACCCGAACCCCGGCGCGCACCGCCTCGAAGGCATAGAGGCTGGAGGCGGCGTAGACGATGCGATGGTCCGGGCGCGCCGGCAGCAGGATGCGCACGTCCACACCGCGCAGCACCGCCAGGCGCAGGGCGGCGAACACCGCCTCGTCGGGAATGAAGTACGGGCTGGTGATCCACACCCGTTCGCTGGCGGCGTGGATCGCCTCGACGAAGAACAGCGAGCAGGTTTCGTAGGCATCCGCCGGGCCGCTGGCCAGCAGTTGGCAGAGTACGCCGCCGTCGGGGTAGGCGTCCGGCAGGATCAACGGTGGCAGTTGCCGCGCGGCCCAGAACCAGTCTTCGGCAAAGGACTCCTGCAGGCAGGCCACCACCGGGCCGCTGACCTGCACGTGGGTATCGCGCCAGGGGGCCAGGGGCGGCTTCTTGCCCAGGTATTCGTCGCCGACGTTGTGCCCGCCGACAAACCCCAGCATGCCGTCCACCACCACGATCTTGCGGTGATTTCGGAAGTTCACCTGAAAGCGATTGAGCCAGCCACTGCGGGTGGCGAAGGCATGCACCTGAACCCCGGCGTCGCGCAGGGTCTGCACGTAGCTGGCGGGCAGGGAATGGCTGCCGATACCGTCGTAGAGCAGGTGGATCGACACGCCTTCGGCGGCCTTTTCCAGCAGCAGGCGTTGCAGGCGCCGGCCCAACTCGTCGTCGTGGATGATGAAGAACTGGATCAGCACCGCCGTGTGGGAACGGCGGATGGCGTTGAAGATCGCTTCGAAGGTGGCATCGCCATTGACCAGCAGGCGCAGCCGATTGTTGGCCAGGCACGGCATGCGGCCCAGCTTGGGCATGGCCCGCAGCGAGGCATAGGCCTGGGAGGCCCGGGCGGTCAGGGCTTCTTCGACCCAGGGGCGCCAGTTCAGCTCATTGATGGCCTTGTGCATTTCCACGTTGGCCTGGCGCCGGGCCTTGATGTAGGCGTCGAAGGTGCTGCGGCCGAACACCAGGTAGGGGATCAGGGTCAGGTAGGGCATGAACATCAGCGACAGGGCCCAGGCAATGGCGCCTTGGGCGGTCCTGACGGTGAACACCGCGTGGATCGCGGCGATCAGCCCGAGAAAATGCAGCAGCGCAATGAGATAGCCGAAGATGTGCGGGCCAAAATAATCCATGGGGGCAGCCTTGCTCCTGAAGATTCAATGCCTAACAGACCATGTTCCACGGCGAATGTCGCTATTTTATTCTGCATGCAACGCCGTGCCTTGCTTGAAGTCTAACGGCCACTACTGTCTAGGAGTCATTCGATGAAACTTCGTTTACTGGGTTGGGCGTTGGCGGCGGGAATGGCGCTGCCACTGGCGGCGCAGGCGCAGATGCTGCAACCGGGATTGTGGGAACTGACCAGCAGCAACATGAAGGTCGATGACCAGAACCTGCCGGATCTGTCGCTGATCCTTGGCCAGTTGCAGCAGCAGATGACCCCTGAGCAACGGGCCATACTGGAGAAACAGGGAGTGACCATGGGCGGCAAGGGCATTCGCGTGTGCCTGACGCCGGATCAGGTCAAGTCCGATACCATTCCGCTGCAGGACCCGCAGTCGGGCTGCCAGCAGCAGGTCACCGAGCGCAACGGCAACCAGTGGAAGTTTCGCTTCAGTTGTCCCAAGGCCCAGGGCAACGGGGTGGCCAGGTTCATCAGTGATCGCGAGTTCACCACCAACGTGATCGGCACCTTCAATGCCACCGGCATACAGCAAAAAGGCAGCATGGACACCCGCGCCGTGTGGCTCGGCCAGGATTGCGGCACGGTCAAGCCCCGGGCTTCCTGATCCCGCCCCGTAGCCGGTTTGCCGGTGCAGGCGCCCGCCAGAAACCGGGCGCCGGGCCCTGCCCGACAAGCCGGCGCCACGCCTAGACCATGCGTTGCACCGCCTGCTCCAGGGTCAGTTGCCCCAGGTCTTCGCCCTTGCGGCTGCGCAGGCTGACATAGCCTCCGGCTTGCTCCTTGTCCCCGATCACCAGCAGATAGGGCACTTTCTGCAGGCTGTGCTCGCGGATCTTGTAGCCGATCTTTTCGTTGCGCAGGTCGGCACTGGCCCGCAGTCCATGCCGGCGCAGGCGTTCGGTGATGGCCTGGGCATAGTCCGCCTGGGCCGCGCTGATGTTCAGCACCGCCACTTGCTGCGGCGCCAGCCACAGGGGCAGGGCACCGCCATGGTGCTCGAGGAGAATGCCGATAAAACGTTCCAGGGAACCGAACAGCGCTCGGTGCAGCATCACCGGCTGGCGCCGTTCGCCGTGGTCGTCGACGTAGCTGATGGCAAAGCGCTCGGGCAGGTTGAGGTCCACCTGCAGGGTGCCGCACTGCCAGTCGCGGCCGATGGCGTCGCGCAGTACGAACTCCAGTTTGGGACCGTAGAAGGCGCCTTCTCCCGGGTTGAGCCGATAGTCGATCCGCATGCTTTGCAGGGCACCGATCAGTGCGCCTTCAAGCTGGTCCCAGACGTCATCGCTGCCGATGCGATGGGCCGGGCGGGTGGAGAGTTTCACCGCCACCTCGTCGAAACCGAACTCCTTATAGATGTCGAACACCAGGGCGATGGTGCGGGCGCATTCGCCCTGCATCTGTTGCGCGGTGCAGAAGATGTGGGCGTCGTCCTGGGTGAAGTGGCGCACCCGCAGCAGGCCGTGCAGCGCCCCCGAAGGTTCGTAGCGATGGACCTTGCCGAATTCGGCGAGGCGCAGCGGCAGGTCGCGGTAGCTCTTGCTGCCGTGGCCGAAGATCGCCACCGCGCCGGGGCAGTTCATCGGCTTGAGGGCGAAGGTGCGCCGGTCCTCGGTGCTGGTGGTGAACATGTGGTCGCGGTAGTTCTGCCAGTGCCCGGAGGTTTCCCAGAGGCTGCGGTCCATCACGTCCGGGGTGTTCACTTCCTGGTAGCCGGCCTGCTCCTGGCGTTGGCGCATGTAGCCGATCAACTGCGTGAACAGGGTCCAGCCCTTGGCGTGCCAGAACACCGAGCCGGGGGCGCAGTCGTCGAAATGGAACAGGTCCAGCTGTTGCCCGAGCTTGCGATGGTCGCGTCTGGCCGCCTGTTCCTGGCGCGCCAGATAGGCGTCCAGGTCCTGACGGGTGGCCCAGCAGGTGCCGTAGATTCGTTGCAGCGGTACGCCGTCGACGTCGCCACGCCAATGGGCGCCGGCCACCTTGGTCAGTTTGAAGGCGCGCAACTGGCCGGTGCTGCGCACGTGGGGGCCGCGACACAAGTCTTCGAAGTCGCCCTGACGGTACAGCGACAGCACGGCGTCCTCGGGCAGGTCGCGGATCAGCTCGACCTTGTATGGCTCGCCCTGGTCCTGGAAGTGTTGCAGCGCCTGCTCCCGGGACAGCTCGCGGCGGTGCACGCGGTGGTTGGTGGCGGCCAGGCTGTGCATGCGCGCCTCGATCAGCGCCAGGTCTTCGGGGGTGAAGGGGCGTTCATGGGCGAAGTCGTAGAAGAAACCGTCCTCGATCACTGGCCCGATGGCCACCCGGGCCGTGGGATACAGCTGCTTGACCGCCATGGCCAGCAGGTGGGCGCAGGAGTGGCGCAGCACCTCCAGACCCTCGGGATCGCTCGCGGTGACGAGGCTCAGCCGCGCGTCGCCGGTCAGCAGGTGGTCGCAGTCCACCAGGCGGCCATCGACCCACCCGGCCACGGCGGCTTTGGCCAGGCCACTGCCGATACTGGCGGCCACCTCGAACACGGACAACGGCTGGTCGTACTCACGGCACGCGCCATCAGGCAGGGTGATGCGGATCATCTTCGGTGGTCCTTGGTATCAGGCGGTTAACGGGTGAAGCGCAGGGGCAGGCCCTGACAGTGGTCGTACAGGCGGCCCTGGTGCCAGGCGAGCTGCCCGGACACCAGGGTGGTGGCGACGCTATGGCGAAAGCGCCGGCCGGCGAACGGCGTCCAGGCGCATTGGGCCAGGATCGGCTGGCTGTCCACGGCCAGCCCTTCGGGTTCGGGACGGATCAGCACCAGATCGGCCCAATAGCCTTCGCGCAGGTAGCCGCGGTCGGGAATGGCGAACAGATCGGCCACCCGATGGCTGGTCTTGGCCACCAGGGTGGTCAGCGGCAGGATCCGGTCGGCCACCAGCTCCAGCAGGGCCGGCAGGGCGTGCTGCACCAGGGGCAGGCCCGCTGGCGCGCGGGTGTAGGGCTGCTGCTTCTGCTCCCAGGTGTGGGGCGCGTGGTCACTGCCGATGACGTCCAGGCGCTCGCTGTTAAGGGCCTGGCGCAGGGCATCGCGATCGGCCTGGGTCTTGATCGCCGGGTTGCATTTGATCAGGTGACCCAGGCGCGGATAGTCGCGGTCATCGAACAGCAGGTGGTGCAGGCAGACTTCGGCGGTGATGCGCTTTTGCGCCAGTGGCCGATCCTCGAACAGCGCCAGTTCCCGGGCGCTGGTCAAGTGCAGCACGTGCAGGCGGGTGCCGTGTTTCCTTGCCAGTTCCACCGCCATGGACGAGGAGCGGTAGCAGGCCTCGGCGTCGCGAATGCGCGGGTGGGCGGCGGCGGGAATCTGTTCGCCGTAGAGTTGTTGCCAGCGTTGTTGCACGACCTGGATGCTCGGGGTGTGTTCGCAGTGGGCCAGGAGCAGGGTTGGCACCTGGCGAAACAGCCGGTCCAGTACCTCGGGGTCGTCCACCAGCATGTTGCCGGTGGAGGCCCCCATGAACACCTTGACCCCGGCGACCTGGGTCGGGTCCAGAGCGGCGACGGTGTCCAGGTTGTCGTTGCTGACGCCGAAGTGAAAGCCGTAGTTGGCCACCGAAGTGGCCGCCGCGCGACGCTTCTTGTCCGCCAGGGCGGCCAGGGTCAGGGTCGCCGGTGAGGTGTTGGGCATGTCCATGAAGCTGGTGATGCCCCCGGCCACCGCTGCCCGCGACTCGCTGTGGATGCTGCCTTTTTCCGGCGCGCCGGGATCACGAAAGTGCACCTGATCGTCGATCATTCCCGGCAGCAGCCAGTGGCCCCGGGCGTCGATTTCCAGGTCGGCGCTGAGGTGGTTGAGGCTGCCGATGGTGTCGATACGCCCATGGCTGACCAGCAGGTCGGCGTCGAATTCGCGCCCTTCGTTCACCAGCCGGGCATTGCGGATAAGGATTCGGCTCATGCTCAGAACTCGTTCTGCAGGGCCTTGTAGCCACGCACCAGATCGACATTGGTGCGGGCCACGTCTTCGGAAAACTCCGAAGCGCTGATGCTCACCGGAGGGAATTGCGCCAGATCGGTCTTGGGTCCGATGCGGGTGGTGGAGGGCACATAGAAGCCCGGAGGCAGGTCGCGACCGTCCACCACCGAGTTGTGCCGGACCACGCTGCCGTCGCCCACCTCGCAGTTGAACAGCACGCTGTTGAAGCCGATGAACACCCGGTCGCCGACCACGCAGGGGCCATGGACGATGGAGCGGTGGGCGATGGAGGTGTGCTGGCCGATGGTCACCGCCGCACCGGATTTGGAGTGGATCACCACGCCGTCCTGGATGTTCGAGTTGGCGCCGATGGTGATGGCGTGCATCTGGCCGCTGGCGTCCACTTCATCGGCGCGGATCACCGCGTAGGGGCCGACGAACACGTTGTCGCCGATCACCACCTTGCCGCAGATGATGGCGGTCTTGTCGACGTAGGCGGATTCAGCGATCACCGGCAGGTCGCCGGAAGGGTTTTTACGAATCATGGCGCGAGTCCTTCAAGGGGGAACTGATGACTTCCACCGCGCCATCGCGAATGGCGTTGTAGAAACAGTTGGGGCGGCCGGTGTGGCAGGCCGGGCCGTGCTGATCCACCTGCAGCAGTACGGCGTCGCCGTCGCAGTCCAGGCGCGCTTCGATCAGGCGCTGGCGGTGGCCCGAGCTTTCGCCTTTGCGCCACAGGCACTGGCGCGAGCGCGACCAGTAGCAGACCTGGCCGCTGGCCAGGGTTTCGGCCAGGGCCCGGCGGTTCATCCAGGCCAGCATCAGCACCTCGCCGCTGTCGTGTTGCTGGGCGATGGCGGCGATCAGGCCGTCGCTGTTCCAGGGCAGGGCATCGAGCACCGCGGTCAGTGGCCAGCGACTGCCCGTGGCAGCGCTTTCCAGGTCCAGCAGCGATAGCGGCGGGCGCTGGATCATGGCCGGCTCAAGGCGTCGTACAGGGTGTTGAGGTTGTATTCGAACAAGCCGATGAAGGTGCTGGCCGGGCCGCTGGCCGCCAGGGCGTCGGAGTACAGGGTGCCGCCGATGCGGGCGCCGCTTTCCTCGGCGATCTGCTGGAGCAGGCGGGCGTCCTTGATGTTTTCCATGAACACCGCCTTGACCTTGGCGTTGCGGATCTGGGTGATCAGCGCCGCGACTTCGGCGGCCGAGGGTTCACGCTCGGTGGACAGGCCCTGGGGCGCCATGAAGTCGATGCCGTAGGCCCGGCCCAGGTAGCCGAAGGCATCGTGGGAGGTGACGATCTTGCGGTTGCCCGCAGGCAGGGCGCCGAGCTTGGCCTTGGCTTCGGCCAGCAGGCGATAGATCTGTTGCAGGTAGGCCTGGCTGTTGCGCTGGTAGTCGGCCTGGTGGGCCGGGTCGGCGGCGATCAGCGCCTGGGTGATGTTGTGCACATAGAGTTCGCTATTGGCCAGGTTGTGCCAGGCGTGCGGATCGGGAATCTGTTCACCGTCCTCGTCCAGGGTGCGTGGAATCACCCCGCGACTGGCGGTGATCACCGGCGTCTTGCTGGCGGAGCTGGCCACCAGGCGATCCAGCCAGGGCTCGAAGCCCAGGCCGTTCTTGATGATCAGCCGGGCCTTGAGCAGGGCCTTGGCATCGTCCGGCGTGGGTTCGTAGGTATGGGCGTCCTCGTCGGCGCCCACCAGGTTGGTGATCTGTACATGCTCGCCGCCGACCTGGCGGGTCAGGTCGGCGAGGATGCTGAAGCTGGTCACCACGGCCAGCTTGTCCGCGGCCTGAGCGCTGGACCAGGACAATGGCAGCAGCAGGCTGAACAGCACGAGTAGAGCGCGCATCGGGAAACACCTCATGGGGATGTGAGCAGGGGTGGGCGGTGCAGCAGGCCGTGCACCGGACCGAACACCACGGACAACAGGTACAGGCCGCCGGCCACCAGGACGATGGCCGGGCCGCTAGGCAGCGAGTAATGGAACGACAGCAGCAGGCCGAGCCAGACCGACAGGCAGCCGAGCAGGGCGGCGATGCCCAGCAGCCTTGGCAGGCGTCGGCTCCAGAAGCGTGCGGCGGCGGCCGGCAGCATCATCAAGCCGACCACCATCAGCGCACCGATGGCCTGGAAACCCATCACCAGATTGAGCACCACCAGGGTCAGGAACAGGCCATGGGCCAGGGGGCCCAGGCGGCTGACGCTGTGCAGGAACAGCGGGTCGAGGGTGTCCAGCAACAGGGCCTTGTAGATCAGGACCAGGGCCAGCAGGCTGAAGGTCGAGACCAGGAGCATGCCGTTGAGGGTCGGCCCGTCCACCGCCAGGGCCGAGCCAAACAGCAGGTGCAACAGGTCCAGGCGTTTGCCCGCCAGCCCGAGAATCAGCACGCCGCTGGCCAGGGAGATGGGGTAGATAGCGGCGATGCTGGCGTCTTCCCGCAGGCCGGTGCGGCGGGTGATCCAGGCGGCCAGCCCGGCCATGCCCAGGCCGGCGCCGAGCCCGCCGAGGGTCAGAGCCGGCAGGCTGAGGCCGGCGAACCAGAAGCCCAGGGCCGCGCCGGGGAGAATGCCGTGGGCCACCGCGTCGCCGATCAGGCTCATGCGCCGCAGGATCAGAAACACCCCCAGAGGCCCGATGCTGCAGGCCAGGACCAGGCCGCCGAGCAGGGCCCGGCGCATGAACAGGAACTCGCTGAAGGGCTGCCAGAAATGCGCGGCGAACTGCATCAAGCCACCTGCGCGCAGGGTGGTTGGGCGATTAGCTCTTGGCTGGGGCCGAAGACGCAGCCGCTGCTTTTTACCAGCAGGGTCCGGGGGATGTGCTGGCGCACGGCGGCCAGGTCATGGCAGACCACCACCAGGGTCCGGCCCTGAGCGTGCCAGTTGTGCAGGTGGCGCCAGAGCAGGGCCTGGCCTGTTTCGTCGAGGGCGGCGTGGGGTTCGTCCAACAGCAGTATCGGTGCTTCGGTCAGGCTCAAGCGGGCGAGCAGGGCGCGTTGCAATTCGCCGCCGGAAAGGGCCATCAACGGGCGTTTTTCCAGGCCGCTCAGGCACCAGTCTTCGAGTACCGTGCGCAGCTTTTCTCCCCGGGCCCTGGCCGGTTCACGTTTGCCCCAGAAGCCACCGGCCACCAGTTCTTCCAGGCTGATGGGGAACTGCCGGTCCAGGTGTTGCTGCTGTGGCAGGAACGACAGACCGCCGCGCGGCGTACCCAGGTGGACCTTGCCCGAGAGTGGCTTCTGCAACCCGGCGAAGACTTTCAGCAAGCTGCTCTTGCCCGACCCGTTGGCGCCGATGATCGCGCTCAGGCTGGCCTTGGGCAGGTGCAGATCCAGCGCCGGGGTCAGCGGTTGCCCCGGGGCGCCCCAGCGCAGGTTTTCGCAGCGGATCATCAGGCCTCCCAGTTCCAGCGGCTTTCCGCCACGGCGTCATGGGCGTGCAGGCTTTCGGCATGCACCACCCGCAGGTGGAAGGCGTTGATTCCGGGTGAGCGACGCAGGGCCAGGTTCAAGCGGCGGGCGGCGTCTTCGCAGAACATCAGGTTCTGTCCGTTGGCCAGGGCAAAGGCTTGCTCATCGGCGCGCTTGACTGCGGTTTGCACAGCGGTGCCCAGGGCGCTTTCTGCATCGTTGATCAAGGCCATCAGCGGCAGTTCGTCAATGAAATCATCCAGGCGCAAATGCAATGCCGCGTTGCTGCGCTGGCTGTGGGGCGTGGCGACGATGCCTTGGGACGAACCCAGCCAAGCCAGGACGTCGGTGTGTTGCAGTGGCCGATCGGCAAAATCATCAATGAATTGCTGCTGGATCAGTTTCCGCGCCAATGCCGCCGAGCAGGGGCAGGTTGAGGAATAAGGCACGTCGATTTTTAGTTCCACGTGGAACATCGCGTTTTTCAGCCGCGCTTCAATGCTTAGCGGGTAGCTTTTCCAGCCGGCCAAAGGGCTGACCAATGCCGGGCGTTTCAGCAGCAGATCCAGCTGAATGCTCAGGTAGGCGTTATGCGCCAGACCTTCATGGCTATCAAGGAAACGCTGCAAAACCCGGCGCAGCAGCGCCGGGGTGAGGCTTTCCTGTTCGAGCATTTCCAGGGCCAGGTACAGGCGCGACATATGAATGCCTCGCGCTTCGCCATCGTCGAGGCTGACACCGGCATCGGCCTTGGCAGCGGTTCGCTGGCCGTCGATCACTACAGGTAAGGCAATGCCGCACATGCCCACCCATTCCAGGGGCAAGGCTTGGCGTGAGGCCTGCGCGGCGATATCCGGCAGAGTCAGCGCGTTCATGGACAGGTCCGTCGTGGGAAATAATTCGACATGTTATATTATAACAATACGTCCGATGGGAAGTTTTTCCTCGACGGTTGTTCATCCTGCCTTGTGAGTACGGACGCTCCTTTTTTTTGCGGTATTTGCCATGCACAGACGTCAATTGCTCAACCTGCTGTTGGCCGGTACGGCCCTGATGTTTCCCTGGAGTGTTCACGCCGCGCAGATTCGCCATGCGCGTTTGTGGAAAGACGCCGAAAAGCTGCGGCTGGTGCTCGATCTGAGTGGCCCGGTGCAGTACAAAACCTTCAGCCTCAGCGCCCCGGAGCGTCTGATCATCGATGTCGGCAGCGCTCGCCTGGAGGGTGATTTCAGCCAGTTGAACCTGGCCAACACCCCGATCCGCGCGATCCGCTCCGGGCCTTTTGGCCGGGGCGACACGCGGATCGTCCTTGACCTGACTCAGCCGCTGCAGCTCAACAGCTTTCTCCTCCCGCCCCAGGATGGGCAGGGGCACCGCCTGGTGCTGGACCTGTCCGCCCCCGGCAAGGCAGCGCTGCCGACCGTCGTGGCCAGCGCGCCTGTGGTCAGACCCGAGGCGGCGCCGGGCAAGCCTCATCCCAAGCGCGACATCATCGTGGTGGTGGACCCCGGCCATGGCGGCAAGGACCCCGGCGCGGTCGGGGCCAAGGGCGAGCGAGAGAAGGATGTGGTGCTGGCCATCGCCCGCTTGCTGGCCAAGCGGCTCAAGCGCGAGAAGGGATTCGACGTGAAGCTGGTGCGCAACGACGACTTCTTCGTGCCGTTGCGCAAGCGCGTGGAGATTGCCCGCCAGCATCAGGCCGACATGTTCATCTCGGTGCATGCCGACGCGGCGCCGCGCCTGACCGCGTCCGGTGCCTCGGTGTACGCCCTGTCCGAAGGCGGTGCGACTTCGGCCACCGCGCGTTTGATGGCCCAGCGGGAAAACGGCGCCGATCTGCTGGGGGCGAGCACGTTGCTCAACCTCAAGGACAAGGACCCGATGCTGGCGGGGGTGATCGTGGACATGTCGATGAACGCCACCATCGCCGCCAGCCTGCAATTGGGCAGCACCGTGCTGGAGAGCCTGTCGGGGATCACCACCTTGCACCAGAAGCGTGTGGAGCAGGCGGGCTTTGCGGTGCTCAAGTCACCGGACGTACCGTCGATCCTGGTGGAAACCGGCTTCATCTCCAACAGCCGCGACCGCCAGCGCCTGGTCACCGCGCGGCACCAGCAGGCGCTTGCCGATGGCCTGTTCAACGGCCTGCAACGTTATTTCGAGAAGAACCCGCCGGCCAACAGCTACCTGGCCTGGCGCCAGGAAACCGGGAGCACCGGCCCCGCGTAGCGAACAGGCCGGTGCGTGTTGGGTCGTTGCCGAGTTTGCCTGCGCTGGCCCGCCGGCTCCGCCAAAGGGGCGGGTCAGGGCCGTTAGCACCCGCTGATACGGCTGCAGGTGAACTGGCCGCGGCTGCCGCCGGAGCTGGAGAAACGGTTGCGAGTGGTCCAGCCCACGCGCTGGCTGTAGCCCACCCAGGCTTCGCCATCGGAAGCCAGGCCGGTGAAGAAGGTCAGTTGGCCGTAGCGGCTGTTGGTCTGCACCCAATAGCGTTTGCCGATCACCTCGAACCCGCGCAAGTAGGTGGTGCTGCCTGCCGTGGCGACGCTGTAGGCATTGCCCAACGGATCGACGCAGGCCAGCAGGGTAGCGCTGCGGGTGCAAGTGGCCAGAGGGTTGGGCACGGCTGCACCGGCCTGGCCGGCAAACGTCAGGATCAGGCTGGAAAGCAGGAGCGGCAGGGCAAGGCGCATGGCGATTCTCGTGGCGGCAGGGGCGCAGCATCGCGCCCTTCGTCGTGGACGGCAAGGGAGGGTTGGCTAATTTGTATTGTTATAATATAACATTAAATAAAGCCTGATCCGTGACCCGCCATGACTGAACAAGAGCTCCTCGCCGAACCCCAAGCGCACTACATGAATGAGGCCCAACAGGGCTTCTTCCGCGAACGGCTGCTGGCCCAGCGCACTGAGCTGCAGGAGCGCATCGCCGCAGAGTTCGACCAACTGCGCGAACAGGAACCCCACAGCGACCCCGCCGACATCGGCAGCGCCGAAGAGCAGCGCCAGTGGCAATTGCGCCTGCTGGAGCGGGAAAAGAAGCTCCTGGACAAGATCGACGAGGCCCTGGAGCGCCTGGCCCGTGGTGAATACGGCTGGTGCGCCGACACCGGCGAGCCCATTGGCCTGCAGCGCTTGCTGCTGCGACCCACCGCCACCCTGTGCATTGAAGCCAAAGAGCGCCAAGAGCTGCGCGAACGCCACCAACGGGCGCCTTGACCCGCCGCGAACCTGATGAGGAATCCCCCATGACCGAGCGTCTTCCCGTTACCGTGCTGTCCGGCTTTCTCGGCGCCGGCAAGAGCACCCTGCTCAATCACGTCCTGCGTAACCGCGACAACCTGCGGGTGGCGGTGATCGTCAACGACATGAGCGAAATCAACATCGACGGCAGCGAAGTGCAACGCGATGTCAGCCTCAACCGCGCCGAAGAAAAACTGGTGGAAATGAGCAACGGCTGCATCTGCTGCACCCTGCGCGAAGACCTCCTGGAGGAGGTGGGCAAGCTGGCCCGCGACGGGCGTTTCGATTACCTGCTGATCGAATCCACCGGGATCTCCGAGCCGTTGCCGGTGGCGGAAACCTTCACCTTTCGCGATGAGTCGGGCCAGAGCCTGGCCGATATTGCCCGTCTCGACACCATGGTCACCGTGGTCGACGGCATGAACTTCCTGCTGGACTACCAGGCCGCGGAAAGCCTCGCCAGCCGCGGTGAAACCCTGGGCGAGGAGGACGAGCGTTCGATCACCGACCTGCTGATCGAGCAGGTGGAGTTCGCCGACGTGATCCTGGTCAGCAAGATCGACCTGATCGGTAGCGCCGAGCGCGAGGAGCTGCTGGCGATCCTGGCGCGGCTCAACGCCCAGGCAGAAATCATCCCCATGGTCATGGGCCAGGTGCCCCTGGCCAAGATCCTCAACACCGGGCGTTTCGACTTCGAGCGGGCGGCCCAGGCGCCGGGCTGGCTGCAGGAACTGCGCGGCGAACATGTGCCGGAAACCCAGGAGTACGGCATCGCCTCCACGGCTTACCGCGCCCGGCGTCCCTTTCATCCGCAGCGCTTCTTCGACTTCATCAACCGGCCCTGGGTCAACGGCAAGCTGCTGCGCTCCAAGGGCTTCTTCTGGCTGGCCAGCAAGTACCAGGAGGCGGGCAGCTGGTCCCAGGCCGGGGGCTTGATGCGCCACGGCTTTGCCGGGCGCTGGTGGCGCTTCGTGCCCAAGCAGCAATGGCCCCAGGACGAGGAAAGCACCGCCGCGATCCTGCACAACTGGACTCCGGCCACGGGCGACTGCCGCCAGGAGTTGGTGTTCATTGGCCAGAACATCGACTTTGCCCGGCTTTGCGCCGAGCTCGATCTGTGCCTGCTGGATGACGACGAAATGGCCCTCGGCACCGAGGCCTGGAGCCTGATGAGCGATCCTTTCGGTCCCTGGCATGCAGAGGAGGCGGCCTGATGCTGACTCTGAATTCACCGGTGACCCCGCTGGCCAAGCCGCTGCCGGCGCTGCTGCTGCCCGGCGTGGTGCCCCTGGTTTCTCGTCGCCAGGCCATCGGCGCAACCCCGGCGGTACTGGCCGAGGTGTTGCAGGACGAGGTCAACCTCGGCCTGTGGCAGCGGCGGTTGCCGGCGCATATCGCCGATTTCGGCGAGTTGCTGCTGTCCCTGAACCAGCCATTGGCGGAGTCGCTGGCGCTGGATCTGCCGGACGAGGAGGCCCTGCCGAACCTGCAGGGCCTGGCATCGGGATTCAGTGATTTGCACGGTTATGACGGCTTTATCGCCGACGTTTCCTGGCTGGTCAGCGCCTTTGCCTGCCTGTTGGGCGCCAAGCGCGTGGGCTTGCGCCTGCGGGTTCTGGACAAGGCCATGTGCCCGCGCTTTCACGTCGACCATGTGCCGGTGCGCCTGATCACCACCTACGCCGGGATTGGCAGCCAGTGGTTGCGCGAAGGGGCGATGGACCGTCGGCAACTGGGACAGGCCAGCGCTGAACCCCGTGACCCGGCGCTGATCCAGCAGATCGGCAGCGGTGAGGTGGCGCTGTTCAAGGGCGAGAAGTGGCACGGCAACCAAGGGTTCGGCCTGATCCACCGCTCGCCGCAACCGGCGCCGGGGGAGCGCCGGCTGATCCTTACCCTTGATTGGCTGGGTTGAGCCAGGCATGTAGCCGCTGCCGAGCCTGCGAGGCTGCGCCAAGGTCCGCAGGACCCTCAGTGCGCTCAAGAACGACGTCTGCTGCGGCGTCGTTCTTGAGCGCGCGGATTTTCGCCCTGCTCGGGAAGGGCGTAGCATCACTTCACAGGCTTTCCGGACCCCTTCCCATGCTGCAGAACATTCCCACCCATGTGATCGCCGGCCCTCTGGGCGCCGGCAAGACCAGCCTGATCCGTCACCTGCTGAGCCAGCGGCCGGCCGAGGAGCGCTGGGCGGTGCTGATCAACGAGTTCGGCCAGATCGGCCTGGATGCGGCCTTGCTGACTCGTGATGAAGACGGCATCGCTCTGGGCGAAGTGGCCGGTGGATGCCTGTGCTGCGTCAACGGCGCGCCGTTTCAGGTGGGTTTGGGGCGTCTGCTACGCAAGGCCAAGCCGGACCGTTTGTTCATCGAGCCTTCCGGCCTTGGTCACCCGGCGCAGTTGCTCAAGCAACTGAGTGTTGCACCCTGGAAAGGCGTGCTGGCGCTGCAGCCCTGTGTGCTGGTGCTGGATGCCCAGGCCCTGGCCGCCGGCAAGCCGCTGCCCCAGGCGCAACAGGACGCCCTGGCCAGCGCCGGTTTACTGGTGTTGAACAAGGACGAACTGCTCAGCGACAGCGATCGGCTGCGGGTACTGGAGCAACTGCCGGACCTGCCGCTGTTCTGGACTCGCCACGCCGCCTTGCCCCTGGCCGAGTTGCCGGGCCTGGAGGTCAGCGCCGGGGCGGCGCTGGAGCAACTGGATGTTCCCCAGGGCCTGGCACAGTTACCGGCGGTGTGGAGCGATCCGACGCAGCCGATCTGCCTCAGTCAGTCTCAGCAGGAGGGTTGGAGCATTGGCTGGCGCTGGCACCCGAGCCAGCGCTTCGATCTGGTTCGGGTCGAGCACTGGTTGCAGAACCTCGACTGGCGTCGGGCCAAGCTGGTGATCCACAGCGACCAGGGCTGGCGCTCGGGCAACGGGCTGGATAATTCGCCGCTGAACTGGCTGCCCAGCGAATGGCGCCGGGATTCGCGCCTGGAGCTGATCTTCAGCACCCCTCAGGACATGGCCGCCCTACAAGCCAGCCTCGCTGCCTGCCGCCTGTAGGCGCATCTCACGGTTTGAACTTGCGATGCTCTTCGCGCCACTGGCTCAGCTCGATCACCTCGGCGCTGGGCAGCGGCTCCTTGGCCTCGAACGGATAAGGCGCCAGCTCGATATGGGCGCTGTGGGCGCCGAACTGGGTGATGGTCCCGGCGTGGCGGGTTTCGCCGGTCACGGTGAACTCGAAGTTGTAGATTCGCGCCAGGCGCCGGCGACCATTGGCGTCCTTGACCAGGCCGATGCGCTTGAGCGCGACGTTGCCGTCCAGCAGCTCGATATCGAGCCGCGCGCAGTGCTGCTTGACCCGCTCCAGCGCGCGCTCGCGCAGGCCGTGGTTGTGCCACAGCCAGGCGGCGCCGGTCGCCAGGAGCATCAGCACGAAGATGTTTCCAAGGGTCAGCATGAAGGTTTGCTCCAACGAAGTGGCATCAGCTTAACTGCGTCTCCGGTCTGTCGTACAGGCTGCGTTTAGTCGCATACTGCGCGGCTTGAATTCCACCGGTTTTATGGAAAATCCTGCATGAAACGTACGCCCCACCTGCTTGCGATCCAGTCCCATGTGGTTTTCGGCCACGCCGGTAACAGTGCTGCGGTGTTCCCCATGCAGCGGGTCGGGGTGAATGTCTGGCCCCTGAATACCGTACAGTTTTCCAACCACACTCAGTATGGCCACTGGGCCGGAGAAGTGCTGGCGCCCCAGCAGATTCCCGAGCTGGTGGAAGGCATCGCCGCCATCGGCGAGCTGGGCAACTGTGACGCGATCCTCTCCGGCTACCTGGGCAGCGCGGCCCAGGGCCGGGCGATTCTCAGCGGCGTGGCGCGGATCAAGGCGATCAATCCCAAGGCCCTGTACCTGTGCGACCCGGTGATGGGCCATCCGGAAAAGGGTTGCAGCGTACCGGCAGAAGTCAGCGACTTCCTGCTGGACGAGGCGGTCGCCATGGCCGACTTGCTGTGCCCCAACCAGCTGGAGCTGGACAGCTTTTGCGGGCGCAAGCCGCAGTCGCTGTTCGATTGCCTGGGCATGGCCCGTTCGCTGCTGGAGAAAGGCCCCAAGGCCGTGCTGGTCAAGCACCTGGACTACCCGGGCAAGCTGGCGGAAGGCTTCGAGATGCTGCTGGTGACCGCCGAGGGCAGCTGGCACCTGCGGCGTCCGCTGCTGGCGTTTCCGCGGCAGCCGGTGGGGGTGGGCGACCTGACGTCGGGTCTGTTCCTGGCTCGGGTGCTGTTGGGTGACAGCCTGGTGGCGGCGTTCGAATTCACCGCCGCGGCGGTGCATGAAGTGCTGCTGGAAACCCAGGCCTGCGCCAGCTACGAGCTGGAGCTGGTGCGGGCCCAGGATCGCATTGCCCATCCGCGGGTGCGGTTCGAGGCCACGCCGATCGGTTTTTGACTTAAACGGCGGGCCGCTGTGTCAGGCCTGCTCGGAGAACTGCACCGTCGGCGCCGGCTGCCGGAAGCCGCGGGTGTGCGCCGCCAGGTACAGCGCGCCCAGGGCGAACCAGGCCAGGCCAATCCCCAGGGTCAGGGCCGAAAGGCTGGTCCACAGCCAGACGATCAGGCCAAAGCCGATCAGCGGCAGCAGGCCGTATTGCAGCAGCCGTGCCCCGGTGCGCGGCTGATCCCGTCCCAGATGGCTCTTGATCACCGCCAGGTTGACCACCGAAAACGCCACCAGTGCGCCGAAGCTGATCATCGACGCCAGGGTGGTGAGGTCGATGACCACGGCCAGCAAGGACACCAGCGACACCAGGACAATGGCGATCACCGGGGTCTTGTAGCGCTCGGACAAGGTGCCGAACACTCGCCGTGGCAGGATGCCGTCGCGGCCCATGCTGAACAGGATGCGCGACACCGACGCCTGGGATGCCAGGGCCGAACCGGCAGCGCCGGCGACATAGGTGGCGGTGAAGAACATCTCCAGGAAGCGTCCGCCGGCGTGCAGCATCACCTCGCTGGCCGCCGAGTCGGCGTCCTTGAAGCTGCTACCGGGGAAGGCCAGCTGGCTGGTCATGGCCAACAGGATGAACAGCAGGCCCGCCCCCAGGGTGGTGATGACGATGGCTCGGGGGATGTCGCGGCGCGGGTCGCGGGTTTCCTCGGCCAGGGTCGATACCGCGTCAAAGCCGAGGAACGACAGGCACAGCACCGCCGCCCCGGCCATCAATGGCAGCAGGCCGCCCTGACTGCCGTCGCCGACCCAGGGCGCGCTCAGGTCCAGGCTATCGGCCCCGGCCAGCTGACGAATCACCAGGGCCACGAACACCACCACGAACACCATCTGCGCACAGACGATCAGGTTGCTCATGCTCGACACCGAGCCGATGCCGCGAATGTTCAGCAGCGTCACCAGGCTGATGGTCGCCACCACGAAGACCCAGGCCGGCACCGCGGGAAAGGCCAGGTTGAGAAACAGGCCGATCACCAGGTAGTTGATCATCGGCAGGAACAGGTAATCCAGCAGCAGCGACCAGCCGGCAAGAAAGCCGATGCCCGGTCCGAAACTGAGGCTGGCGTAGGAATAGGCCGAGCCGGCAATCGGGTATTTTTTCACCATGACGCTGTAGGACAGGGCGGTGAAGAGCATGGCCAGCAGAGTCACTACATAGGCAGCGGCGGTCCTGCCGCCAGTGATCTGGGTGACCACGCCGTAGGTGGTGAAGACGGTCAGCGGGACCATGTACACCAGGCCGAAGAACACCAGGGCCGGTAGCCCGAGGATGCGGCGCAGGGAGGTGCCCTGGGCACTGTGGGTGAAATCGCCGGGGACGAGGGCGGGATTGTCGGAGAGTGTATTGGCGCTGGGCATTGTTATTGTTCTCACGCGTTCGTGGGTTCGAAGGCTCCCCAAACGGGGAGTGCGCTTGTGCCTTGCCCAGCGATTCTGGCAGCGGCGCCTCCGGGGCATAACTCTCTATGTGGTCAAAAAGGGATGGATGTGGCCATTCGGGATGACCGCAGAAGACTGCCTGGAGCGACAGCGGCAGAGCAGGGCGAGCGCAGGAGGCTCAGCAGGGGCGTGGTGATGGGACCGTCCGTGGTCCGGCTGAATCAGCGCGTGTGCCTGAGGGTCACGGGCCGTCGGCCTTGATTTCCTGGTAGCGCTTTTCCAGTTCCTGGCGGATCTGCCGGCGCTGCTGGGCCTGGATATAGCGACGCTTGCCATCGGCCGTTTCCGGCTGCAGCGGCGGCACCGGAGCCGGTTTGCGCTGGTCGTCCACCGCCACCATGGTGAAGAAGCAGCTGTTGGTGTGGCGCACCGAGCGCTCGCGAATGTTCTCGGTCACCACCTTGATGCCCACCTCCATGGAGGTGTTGCCGGTGTAGTTGACCGAGGCCAGGAAGGTCACCAGTTCGCCGACATGCACCGGCTCGCGGAAGATTACCTGGTCCACCGACAAGGTCACCACGTAGCGACCGGCATAACGGCTGGCGCAGGCATAGGCGACCTCATCGAGGTACTTGAGCAGGGTGCCGCCGTGCACATTGCCAGAGAAATTGGCCATGTCAGGGGTCATCAATACCGTCATCGACAGCTGGGCGTTTCCGGGTTCCATAGCACGCTCACGGTTCTGGGCAGGGGTTGCTGGAGCACCTCTGCGGGTGCTGGGTTCAAGGGTTTTCAAACCATCGATAACGGGACGCCGGGCCGGGCCACGCCGTCACGCCCCGGTGGATCTGTTTCCTAATATTGCACCGCCTTTCTGCCGGAAGTCGCGGTGTTAACCTGCAAAACACCCGTTCCAGGGCATTTTCCGACACTCCTTAAGGATTTTTCCTACTGCCGATCAGAGCTTTCTAATGTGGCGATCTGCGCCGCCCAGCTTTCAAGGAGAACCCTGGCCATGCATGCCATCAGCTTCATTCAGGACCTGGCCGTGATCATGTTGGTCGCAGGCGTGGTGACCATTCTCTTTCATCGACTCAAGCAACCGGTGGTGCTGGGCTATATCGTCGCCGGCTTCCTCATCGGCCCGCACACGCCGCCCTTCGGCCTGATCCACGATGAGCAGACCATCAAGACCCTGGCCGAGCTGGGGGTGATCTTCCTGATGTTCTGTCTGGGGCTGGAATTCAGCCTGCGCAAGCTGTTCAAGGTGGGGGCCACGGCCTTTATCGCAGCCTTCCTGGAAATCGTCCTGATGATCTGGATCGGCTATGAAATTGGCCGCTGGTTCGACTGGAGCACCATGGACTCGCTGTTCCTCGGGGCGATCCTGGCCATTTCCTCCACCACCATCATCGTCAAGGCGCTCAATGACCTGAAGATGAAGAACGAGCGCTTCGCCCAGCTGATCTTCGGTGTGCTGATCGTCGAGGACATTCTCGGCATTGGCATCATCGCCTTGCT
The DNA here is from genome assembly GCF_001547915.1 of Pseudomonas sp. St29. Classification (NCBI taxonomy): domain Bacteria; kingdom Pseudomonadati; phylum Pseudomonadota; class Gammaproteobacteria; order Pseudomonadales; family Pseudomonadaceae; genus Pseudomonas; species Pseudomonas sp. St29. Next base: position 6,762,453 of record NZ_AP014628.1, on the reverse strand, counting down.
GTCGAGCATCGCGGTCAGCGGCACGGTGAGTTCCGGCGAGGTGTTCTCCACGGTCGGCAAGCTCTCGCTGTTCATGATCGTGGCCCTGGTGATCGGCATTCTGCTGGTGCCGCGCCTGCTGGCCTACGTGGCCAGATTCGACAGCAACGAGATGCTGCTGATCACCGTGCTGGGGTTGTGTTTCGGCTTCTGCCTGCTGGTGGTCAAGCTGGAGTACAGCATGGTCCTGGGGGCCTTCCTGATTGGCGCGATCATGGCCGAGTCCCGCCAGTTGCTGAAGATCGAGCGCTTGATCGAACCGGTTCGCGATCTGTTCAGCGCGATCTTCTTCGTGGCCATCGGTCTGATGATCGATCCGCAGATTCTCCTGCAATACGCCTGGCCCATCGCGGTGATCACCGTGGCGGTGGTCCTGGGCAAGCTGTTTTCCTGCGGTATGGGGGCCTTTATCGCCGGCAACGACGGCCGAACCTCGTTGCGCGTGGGGATGGGCCTGTCCCAGATTGGCGAGTTTTCCTTCATCATCGCCGCCTTGGGCATGACCTTGCAGGTCACCAGCGACTTTCTCTACCCGGTGGCGGTGGCGGTGTCGGCCATGACCACTTTGCTCACGCCCTATCTGATCCGCGCTGCCGATCCTTTGTCGCTGAAGTTGGCGAGGATTGTGCCCCAGCGCCTGAGCCGGGTGCTGGGGATGTACGGCGAGTGGCTGCGCAGCATCCAGCCCCAGGGCGAGGGCGCGCTGCTGGCGTCGATGATTCGCAAGATCCTCCTGCAAGTGGGAGTGAATCTGGCGCTGGTGGTGGCGATCTTCTTTTCCGGCGGCTATTTCGCCAGGCGCATTGGCGCTTACTTGGAGGGTTGGGTCAGTGATCCGAGCTGGCAGAAGGCGTTGATCTGGGGCGCAGCCCTGCTGCTGTCGCTGCCGTTCCTGATCGCCGCCTATCGCAAGCTCAAGGCGCTGTCGATGCTGCTGGCGGAGATGGGGGTCAAGGCGGAGATGGCCGGGCGCCATACCCAGCGGGTGCGGCGGGTCATCGCCGAGGTGATTCCGATCCTGTCGCTGCTGGTGATCTTTCTGCTGTTGGCGGCGCTGTCGTCGAGCATCCTGCCGACGCTGGAGTTGCTGGTGCTGATTGCGGTGGTGGCGGCGGCGGTGGCCGCGGTGCTGTGGCGCTGGTTCATCCGCGTGCACACGCGAATGCAGGTGGCGCTGATCGAAACCTTCGATCACAGCAAGGACAACGGCGGGCATTGACCTTGCCGCTCGCCAGCAGGGCGCTGGCGAGCCTGTTCATGCCTTTAGCCGGCTCAGCTTTCCAGCCAGACGTCCCGCGCCCAGTGCCACACCGATTCCCAGGATTCCTCGGTGATCAGCTCTTCTTCGCCGGACCACAGCACCACGGTGCCGTCCTCTTCGACGCAGTAGTAGTCGTCGCCGTCCTGGCAGATCGGGATCAGCTCGCGCGGCACGCCCATGTCCCAGGCGGTCGCGGCCACTTCCGGCAGGTAAGTGTGGGATTGCGGGTCGGTGACGGTGACCGGCTCCAGGCTGCCGTAAACCACATCGCTGACGGTCAACAGGAACTCTTTGAAGACGAACGGGATATTGATGAACAGCTGTTCCTCAATTTCCACCAGCAGGTCTTCGTCCGGCAGTTCCAGGGGGACGGGTACCGGTTCGTTGGCTTCTCGGAGTTGTTCGATGACTTCTTCCACGGCCTGGGTCCTCTTAGCTCTATGGCGCGGTTGTTTGACGGCGGTTTATACAGTAGCTCGCTATAAGTGCAATCGTGAAATGCAAAACCCCGACTTGAGTCGGGGTTTTGCCTTACTGCTGTGACAACGGCATGAATCAACCGTTCTGGCGGATACCTGCCACCAGCCATGGCTGGTTGTCGCCCTGGGCGCGTTCCATGTTCCAGCTTTCGCTGAACACTTCGCCCTGGTCGAAGCGCGAGGTCTTCGACACACCGCTGAAGGTCAGGGTGGCGATGGTCTTGTCGGCGCGGTCATCCACGCCTTCCAGCTGCACTTGCAGGTTGTCGATGTAGGTGGACTGGAAGCCGTCGCCCAGATCGGCACGTTCCTGCTTGAGGAACTGCAGCATTTGCGGGGTCACGAACTCGGCGATCTTGTCCATTTCATTGGCGTCCCAGTGTTGCTGCAGGGACTGGAAGTGGTTGCGCGCCGCTTCAATGAAGCGTTCTTCGTTGAACCAGGCCGGAGCGTTGATCACCGGGCGCGCGGCAGGGGCTGCCGAGCCACCGAAGATCGAGCCGCCGGCAGGCTGCTGAGGTTCGAACGCTTCGCGCTGCATGGGCGCGTGACCGGCGGGAGCGAACTGCTCCTGCTGCTTGCGGCGACGCGCGGCGATGAAGCGGAAGATCACGAAGGCGATGACCGCCATGATCAGGATGTCGAAGATCTGCATGCCCTGGAAGCCGCCGCCCATGAACATGGAGGCCAGCAGGCCACCGGCCGCGATGCCGGCCAGAGGGCCGAGCCAGCGCGAAGCGCCACCGGCCTTGGCCGCGGCACCTGCAGCACCGGCTGCGCCAGCGGTGGCGGCAGCGGCAGGCGCGCCCGGAGTGGCGGGCGCCGCCTGGCGAGTCTGGTGGGTCGGGGCAGCGCCGGCGCTTTTGCCGCCGCCGAAGCGCTTGGCGTTGGCGTCGAGGCTCATCGTCAGGCCGATGCACAGCGCCATGGCGATGCTAAGAAAACGTTTCATAAAGGGGGTTCCCATTTGTGGATGGCACGCGCGCCATATTGCACAGGTGAAGTGTCAGTAGCGAGCGGCATAATGTTTCGGGCTTTTGCCTGACAGGCTCGGTTCAGCTCCGTTCGCCGGCATGCTCGCCGATAGGTTTTTTGTCCTCAAGGACGCGGCTTTGGTTCAATTGCGTCGCCGTTCAGCGACGCAGTGCCAGGAGCACGACGCCGGCGGTGATCAGGCCGATTCCGCCCCACTGGCGCAGATCGAGTTTCTCGCCTAGCAGGGCCACGCCGATGACTGCGACCAACACCACGCTGAGCTTGTCCACCGGCGCCACCAGAGAGGCCGGGCCGAGTTTCAGGGCGCGGAAATAGCACAGCCAGGAGGCCCCGGTGGCCAGTCCCGACAGCAGCAGGAACAGATAGCTCCTGGTGGAAATCGATCCCAGGGACTGATATTGGCCCGTTGCGTACAAAATCAAGGCCAGGCTGACCAGGACCACCACGGTGCGCAGCAGGGTGGCGAAGTCTGAATTGACGTTTTCTATCCCGACTTTGGCGAAGATCGCCGTCAAAGCGGCGAAAGTTGCCGAGAGCAGCGCCCAGAATGTCCACGAGGAAAAAAAGCCTGAACCCATGTTCGCGCTGCCTTTTCTGCACTGACCTGGCGGAGCCGGCTTGCTGGCGAAGAGGTGGTTCGCCAGTGAGCTTCACCGGCAAGCCGGCGCCTAGGGTCGGGTCGGGTTAGATGGCTTCCAGCTTGGCGTAGCCGAGCATCAGCCATTTGCTGCCTTCGCTGAAGTTGACCTGGACCCGGGCCTGGGCACCGGCGCCTTCGAAATTGAGGATCACCCCGTCGCCGAACACCGAGTGCCGCACCGCCTGGCCCAGGCTCAAGCCGGTGTCCGGAATCTCGCTGCCGCCGAACAGGCTGCTGGTGCTCTGCGACTGGCCACCGCCGAAAGGCCGGCTGACGCTGTTGGACAGGCGCACTTCCTGAATCAGCCCCTTGGGCACCTCGCGGACGAAGCGCGACACCTTGTTGTAGGTTTCGCTGCCGTACAGGCGACGGGTTTCCGCATAGGTCATCACCAGGTTCTGCATCGCCCGGGTGATGCCGACATAGGCCAGACGGCGTTCTTCCTCAAGGCGACCGGGTTCTTCCAGGCTCATCTTGTGCGGGAACAGGCCTTCTTCCATGCCCACCAGGAACACGTAGGGGAACTCCAGGCCCTTGGCGCTGTGCAGGGTCATCAGTTGCACGCTGTCTTCATGCTCGTCGGCCTGGGTATCGCCGGCTTCCAGGGAGGCGTGGCCGAGGAAGGCCGCCAGCGGCGTCAGGTCCTCGTCTTCCTCGCTGTTCTCGAAGTTGCGCGCGGCGCTCACCAGTTCCTCAAGGTTTTCCACCCGGGCCTGGCCCTTCTCGCCTTTTTCCGCTTCGTGGTAGGCGATCAGCCCGGACTGCTCGATCACCGTCTGGGTCATCAGGTGCAGGGGCATTTCCAGGGTTTTGGCGGCGAGGTTCTCGATCAGTTCGATAAAGGCCCCGAGGGCGCCTGCGGCGCGACCGGTCAGGCCTTTATTGGCCACCAGCTGGCGCATGGCTTCCCACATTGATACGTCGCTGTGGCGCGCGTGTTCGCGGATGGCTTCGACGGTCTTCTCGCCGATGCCCCGGGCTGGAACGTTGATCACCCGCTCCAGGGCCGCGTCGTTGCCACGGCCTTCCAGCAAGCGCAGGTAAGCCATGGCGTTCTTGATTTCGGCCCGTTCGAAGAAGCGCTGGCCGCCATAGATGCGGTACGGAATGCGCTCGCGCAGCAGGGCCTCTTCCAGCACCCGGGACTGGGCGTTGGAGCGGTAGAGAATGGCGATGTCGCTGCGGGCCAGGCCGGTTTTCAGCGCGCTCTCGATGGTTTCCACGACATAGCGGGCTTCATCGTGCTCGTTGAAGGCGGCGTACAGGTTGATGGCTTCGCCGTCGCCGCCGTCGGTCCACAGCTCCTTGCCCAGGCGCCCGGTGTTGTTGGCGATCAGGGCGTTGGCGGCCTTGAGGATGCCGGCGGTGGAGCGGTAGTTCTGCTCCAGGCGGATCACTTCGGTGTCCGGGAAGTCGGCGGAATACTGGTGAATGTTCTCGATTTTCGCCCCGCGCCAGCCGTAGATCGACTGGTCGTCGTCGCCCACCACCATCAGGCTGTCGCCACCTTGGGCCAGCAGTCGCAGCCAGGCGTACTGCACGGCGTTGGTGTCCTGGAACTCGTCCACCAGCACGTGGCGGAAGCGCTTCTGGTAGTGCGCCAGCAGGCCGGGGTGGTCGCGCCACAGGTCCAGGGCGCGCAGCAGCAGCTCGGAGAAATCGATGACCCCGGCGCGCTGGCAGGCGGCCTCGTAGGCCTCATAGATGCTGCGCATGGTGGCCAGGAACAGGTCGCCACTGGCCTGGATATGTTGCGGGCGCAGGCCTTCGTCCTTCTGTCCGTTGATGAACCACTGGGCCTGACGGGCCGGCCAGCGCTGCTCATCCAGGCCCAGCTCGCGGATCACCCGCTTGACCAGGCGTTGCTGGTCGTCGCTGTCGAGGATCTGGAAGGTCTGGCTCAGGCCGGCTTCCTGCCAGTGGGCCCGCAGCAGGCGGTGCGCCAGGCCGTGGAAGGTGCCGACCCACATGCCTGCCGGGTTGATGCCCAGCAATTGCTCGATGCGGTGGCGCATCTCGGCGGCGGCCTTGTTGGTAAAGGTCACCGACAGGATCGAGTGGGGCGAGGCGTTCTCGACCTGGATCAACCAGGCGATACGGTGCACCAGCACACGGGTTTTGCCGGAGCCAGCACCGGCCAGGACCAACTGACGACCCACGGAGGCGGCTACGGCCTGGCGTTGGGCATCGTTGAGGGAGTTCAACAGGAGGGAGAGATCATCGCGCATCGGGGCATTCTAGGGGCCCGCGTCACCCCGGGCAAACCCGGCTTTGCATTAGCCGATAAAACAACCGCGGGTGACGACCGGTCGGTCACAGGTCCCAGCCTTCGGCGCTTCAAGTCCGGGCTGTTGCGCTGTGGATTGATGGGGGATCGGTTTTATCGATTTTATGACTTGGAGCAGTTTGGCTCGCGCCTTTGCTTGTGTATGCTCCGCCGACGTTTCGGGCTCAACCATTATAAGAACACTGCCTATGACCCATAATCCCGACCTGTCCGGCCCCTTGGTGGAACCGCGGGTTATCCTTTTGCGCTACGCCGTCGAGATGGCGGTGGAACGCACGCGTCTGCTGTATCAGGGCTCGCTGCTGCCGACGCTGTTCATGCTGCTCAATGGTCTGGTGTGCACCTGGCTGCTCTGGAGCCCGGCGCGCTATCTGTTGCTCAGCGTGTGGATGGTCTGGCTGCTGGCCCTGGTGGCCTTGCGGGTGATCCAGGTGGCGGCCTTCGACTCGGCCATCCCCAGCCGCCAGGCGCAGCCGGTCTGGCAGCGCATGTTTCTTCTGGGCTCGACGGTCAGCGGCCTGACCCTGGCCTGTGCCGGCATCGCTCTGGTGCCCACCGACAGTTTTCTCCAGCAGGCGTGGGTCTTCGGCCTGATCGGCGCGGCCATTCTTTCGGCCAGCGTGGCCTATGCGGTCAGCCTGCAGGCCTTTCTTTCCTTCACCTTGCCGTGCCTGCTGCCGGCGATTGCCTACCTGTTCTGGGGCGGCGACGAGCAGCAGCGGGGCTGGGGCTGGCTGGGGCTGATTCTCCTGGTGTCCTTGAGCGTGGTGGCGTGGCAGGTCAATCGCCTGATCCAGCGCGGCTTGCTGCGACGCTTTCAGAATCAGGCCCTGATCGAGCACCTGCAGGACGCCCAGAGCCGCAGCAACCAGCTCAACCGCGAGCTGGCCCGGGAAGTGGAGCAACGCCGCCGCGCCGAGGAGCAGTTGCGCGAGGCCCAGGCCGGGCTGGAGCAGCGGGTGGCTCAGCGCAGCCTGGAGCTGGACGCGGCCAACCAGGCCCTGAGCAAGAGCGAGGCGCGCTTGGCCCTGGCCCTGGACGCCAGCGAGCTGGGACTGTGGGACTGGAACCTGCAGACCGATGAGGTCCATCACACCCAGCTCAAGGAGCTGTTCGGCCTGGAGCCGGAAGACGTCACGGCGATGCTCAGCCACCTCAAGCCGCGGCTGCATCCCGAGGATCTGCCCGTGCTCAAGCGTGCCCTGGTGGAGCACCTCAAGGGCCGCAGCGAGGACTATCAGGTGGAATACCGGGTGCGCCATGGCGATGGCCGCTGGGTGTGGATCGAGGACCGTGGTCGAGCGGTGGAACGCAGCCCCGACGGACGGGTGCTGCGCATGGTGGGCACGCGGCGCGATATCAGTGCCGACAAGGAGCTGGAAGTGCAGCGCGACCTGGCCGCCACAGTGTTCGAGGCGGCCAGCGAAGGGATAGTCATCCTTGACCCCGATTACGCCCTGATTGCCGCCAACCAGGCCTTCAGTCTGGTCACCGGCTATCAGGTCGAAGACATGCTCGGGCGCAATGTGGTGGAGCTGTCCTGCAGCCGCGATGCCCGTCGTCACTATCCGATGATTCACCAGGCCCTGGAGCAGCACGGCAGCTGGCAGGGCGAACTGGTGGAAACCCGCAAGAATGGCGAGCTTTATCCGCAGTGGCTGCAACTGAACGTGGTGCGCGACAGGCGGGGAAAAGTCCGGCATATCGTGGGCTTCTTCGCCGATCTGTCGGCTAGGCGTGAATCCGAGGAGCGCATGCGCTACCTCACCCACTATGACGAGCTCACCGGGCTGGCCAACCGCTCGCTGTTCCGCGAGCGCCTGCGCGAGGCCCACCAGCGGGTGCGCCAGGGCAGCCGCAGCCTGGCCTTGCTGCACATCAATCTGGATCGCTTCAAGCTGCTCAATGACAGCCTCGGCCATGAAGTGGCCGACCAGCTGTTGCAGAAAATGGCGCGACGGCTGGTCAATGCGCTGCCGGAAGCCGACACCATCGCGCGCTTGTCCGGTGACGAGTTCGCCGTGCTGTTCGATGCCTACGGCAGCCTGTCGAGCCTGACCCGGGTGGCGACCCGCTTGCTCAGCAAGTTGCGCCTGCCGATCACCGTTGAGGGCCACGAACTGGTGGTCAGCGCCTCCATGGGCATCAGCATGCTGCCGGACAGCGCCCGGGAGATTGCCGCCCTGGTCAGCCAGGCGAACATGGCCATGGCCCACGCCAAGCACCTGGGCGGCAACAACTTCCAGTTCTATACCGAAAGCCTGCAAGCCAGCACCCTGGAGCGGCTGCAACTGGAGAACCAGTTGCGCAAGGCCATCGAAGAAGACCAGCTGATGGTCTTCTACCAGCCCAAACTGTGCCTGGCCACGGGCCGCCTGAATGCCGCCGAGGCCCTGGTGCGCTGGGACCACCCGACCATGGGCCGGGTGCCGCCGGGAGACTTTATCGGGCTGGCGGAAGAAACCGGGCTGATCGGTCCCATCGGCGAATTCGTCCTGCGCCAGGCCTGCCGACAGGCCTGTGAATGGCAGCGCCAGGGCCTAGAGCCGATTCGGGTGTCGGTCAACCTGTCGGTGTATCAGTTGCGCCAGGGCAAGCTGGTGAGTCTGGTGCGCCAGGTGCTGGAGGAGACCGGCCTGGAGCCGCACCTGCTGGAGCTGGAGCTAACCGAAAGCCAGTTGCTGGACAGCGTCGAGCACATCATCGCCACCTTCCGGCAACTGCGCGCCCTGGGGGTGAAGCTGGCCATTGACGACTTCGGCACCGGTTACTCGTCCCTGAGCTACCTCAAGCGGATTCCGGTGGACTACGTGAAGATCGACCAGGCCTTTATCCGTGGGCTGGCCGACGGAGGCGAGGACGCCGCCATCACCCGGGCGATCATTGCCATGGCCCACGGGTTGTCGCTGAAGGTGGTGGCCGAGGGCGTCGAAGAGCCCGGTCAACTGACGTTCCTGCGGGCCGAGCACTGCGATGAAGTGCAGGGCTATCTGATCAGTCGTCCGGTGAACGCCGAGGGCCTGGCGCTGCTGTTGCAGGCCCAGACTCGCTAGCCTTTATCGGCGTGCGCCACAACGGCTACATAAGTCGTACCCGGCTGAAAATGGGGGGTAGGCCGGCAACTTCGTGATGCATTGAGCAGGCAAAAAGACGATTCCTGTAGTATAACTACAAGCTTGCTACATCTCCGGCGTCAGCCAATAACAATGAGTCCAGCCCTTTGAACCTGTTGCAGCACATTGCCCAGTCACGTCATTTGTTACGCAAATCGGAACTCAAGGTCGCCGATCACGTGCTCCTTGATCCTGCGGCGGTGATGCACAGTTCCATGGCGGACCTGGCCCACAGCGTGGGCATCAGCGAACCGACCATCGTGCGCTTCTGCCGGGCCATCGGCTGTTCCGGTTTCCAGGACCTGAAGCTCAAGCTGGCGCAGAGCCTCGCGGCCGGGGCCAGTTTCGGCCAGTTCGCGATCCATGAAGACGATTCCGTCGCCGACTACAGCCTGAAGATCTTCGACACCACCCTGCACACCCTGATGGAGGTTCGCGAGAAGCTCGATCCGGTGGCCCTGCAGCAGGCGGTGACCGCCATGTCCCAGGCCCAGCGCGTGGAGTTCTACGGCTTTGGCGCCTCGGGCGCAGTGGCGGCGGACGCCCAGCACAAGTTCTTCCGCCTGCTGCTGACCGCGGCGGCCTATTCCGACCCGCACATGCAGGCGATGTCGGCGGTGACCCTCAAGCCCACCGACGTGGCCATCTGCATTTCCCAGTCCGGGCGTTCCAAGGACCTGCTGATCACCGCCAACCTGGTGCGTGAAAGCGGCGCCTCGCTGATCACCCTGTGCCCGAGCCAGACGCCGTTGGCCGAGCTGTCCACGGTCAACCTGGCCATCGACGTCCACGAAGACACCGAGATCTACACCCCGCTGACTTCGCGCATCGCCCACCTGGTGGTGATCGACGTGCTGGCCATGGGCGTGGCGATGGCCCGCGGGCCGAGCCTGGTCAACCACCTCAAGAGCGTCAAGCGCAGTCTGCGCAGCCTGCGTCTGTCGCCCAAGTCGGTCAAAGCCCTGGACGATTGAGCCTGCCTGTCAGGAGCGGCTGGGCGGGTTTGCGCTGGCTGGCGACAGGGGCTTGGGTGACCCACGCTTTTGCCGCCAAGCCGGCTCTTGCGCAAGCCAGCCAGCGCCCAGAGCGGTGTTGGGCAGGCGAATGTTCATCGTCCTGTAACCGAGTCGCCGCCAAACCGTAACTGCCGACGTCCATCGTGAAGCTTCCGTACTCGCATTGGGAGACTCGAAATGGCCCGGCCTTACGAAGAGAGCAACAGCGCCGTCAAGACCCGTCGTCAGCAGGAAGACCAGCGCCGCATGGAATTTCGGCGTGCGATCGAACACCGCTTCGAGCTGCGTCAGTTGCAGCAGGAAATCAACGATTACCCCGAGCTTGAGGCCGTCAATTACTGGCAGGCGGCACCCGCGGCTTCCCGTCGAAGCGTTCAACCAGCCCGCTGATCTGCACCCGTTCGCTGCGGATGAATCCCAGGAACGCATGCGCTACCGGTGACAGGCGTTTGGCTTTGGCCTGCACCAGGCACCAGCTGCGAAGCAATGGCAGCTCTTCGACCGGCAACTCGATCAACCCGCCGGTCGCCAACTCAAGGTTCAGGGCGTGGCGCGTCAGCAAGGCCACGCCCAGGCCCGCCCGCACGCACTCGCGCTGAGCCTCGGCCGACGACACTTCGAGGATCTGGGTGAAGTGCACGCGCTTCTCCTTGAAGTACTCCTCGCAGGCCAGGCGCGTGCCCGAGCCCGGTTCGCGCAGCACCAGGGTGTAGGGTTCCAGGTCCTGCAGGCGCAGCGGGCCCATGTGGCTCAGGGGATGATCCGGTGGCGCTACAGCGACGATGGGGTTGTTGAGAAACGGCAGGAATTCCAGCTCCATGTCCTGGGGCACCATGGACATGATCACCAGGTCGTCACGGTTGTCCGAGAGGCGGCGGATCACCTGGGCGCGGTTGACCACGGTCAGCTGCAGGTGGACTTCCGGATGCTGGCGCTTGAAGGCGGCGAACAGGTGCGGGACGAAGTACTTGGCGCTGGATTCCACCGCCAGCTTGAGCTGGCCCTGCAGCGAGCCCTGCATGTCCGAGAGCTGCATGTCGAGGTTTTCCAGGCGTCCGAAGATGTCCCGGCTGGCCCGTTGCAGGGCTTCGGCGGCTTCGGTCATGTAGAGCTTCTTGCCGACGTAATCGAACAGCGGCTGGCCGATCAGTTCCTCCAGCTGACGGATCTGCAGGCTGACCGCCGGCTGGGTGAGATTCATTTCGTCGGCGGCGCGGCTGTAGGAGCGCAGATCGCAGACTTCATTGAAAATCTGCAACTGACGCAATGTCAGTCTCATCAAGGACTTACGCATTTCTGGAGTGCTCGCGCCTGGGGCTTGTGGCACGACTATAAGTCTTTACTTATGCCCAACCCAATAATTATTGATTTTTGTTAATCCCTCTTCAGAGCTAGTGTGACGCGGCGACTGACCTGAAACATTTGGTCACGCGCCGACTCGGTCTAGCGGGTCGTTTGTTCCAACGGCTCAAGGGAACCTCCAAGTGATAAAAAAGATCCTGATCGCCAACCGTGGTGAGATCGCCGTACGAATCGTGCGTGCCTGCGCCGAGATGGGCATCCGTTCGGTAGCGATCTTCTCCGACGCCGATCGCCATGCCCTGCATGTGAAGCGCGCGGATGAGGCCCACAGCATTGGCGCCGAGCCGCTGGCCGGCTACCTGAACCCGCGCAAACTGGTGAACCTGGCGGTGGAAACTGGCTGCGATGCCCTGCATCCCGGCTATGGCTTCCTTTCGGAAAATGCCGAACTGGCAGACATCTGTGCCGAACGTGGAGTCAAGTTCATAGGTCCTTCGGCGGAAGTCATCCGTCGCATGGGCGACAAGACCGAAGCCCGCCGCAGCATGATCAAGGCCGGCGTGCCGGTGACCCCGGGCACCGAAGGCAACGTTGCGGATATCCACGAAGCCCTGGCCGAAGGCGACCGCATCGGCTACCCGGTGATGCTCAAGGCCACCTCCGGTGGTGGCGGCCGCGGCATTCGTCGCTGCAACAGCCGTGAAGAGCTGGAGCAAGCGTTCCCCCGAGTGATTTCCGAAGCCACCAAGGCCTTTGGTTCGGCGGAAGTGTTCCTGGAAAAATGCATCGTCAATCCCAAGCACATCGAAGCGCAGATCCTCGGTGACAGCTTTGGCAACGTGGTGCACCTGTTCGAGCGCGACTGCTCGATCCAGCGCCGCAACCAGAAGCTCATCGAGATCGCCCCGAGCCCGCAGCTGACTCCGGAACAGCGCGCCTACATCGGCGACCTGTCGGTGCGCGCGGCCAAGGCCGTGGGCTACGAGAACGCCGGCACCGTGGAGTTCCTGCTCGCCGAGGGCGAGGTGTACTTCATGGAAATGAACACCCGGGTGCAGGTGGAACACACCATCACCGAGGAAATCACCGGCATCGACATCGTTCGCGAGCAGATCCGCATCGCCTCGGGCCTGCCTCTGTCGGTGAAGCAGGAAGACATCCACCACCGCGGCTTTGCCCTGCAGTTCCGGATCAACGCCGAGGACCCGAAGAACAACTTCCTCCCCAGCTTCGGCAAGATCACCCGTTACTACGCTCCCGGCGGCCCCGGCGTGCGTACCGATACGGCGATCTACACCGGCTACACCATTCCGCCGTTCTACGACTCCATGTGCCTGAAGCTGGTGGTCTGGGCCCTGACCTGGGAAGAAGCGATGGACCGTGGCCTGCGCGCCCTCGACGACATGCGCCTGCAAGGGGTCAAGACCACCGCCGCCTACTACCAGGAAATCCTGCGCAATCCGGAATTCCGTAGCGGTCAGTTCAATACCAGCTTCGTTGAAAGCCATCCGGAACTGACCAACTACTCGATCAAGCGCAAACCCGAAGAGCTGGCCCTGGCCATCGCCGCCGCCATCGCCGCCCACGCAGGCCTATGAATAAGCAGCCGCAAGCTGTCAGCGGCAAGCGCCAAGTAGAAGCGGATCGGCTTTTACTGGCGGCTTGTAGCTTGGAGCTTGCCGCCATGAGGAGATACCAATGACTAAAAAGATCTTCGTTACCGACACCATCCTGCGTGACGCCCACCAGTCGCTGCTGGCCACCCGCATGCGCACCGAAGACATGCTGCCGATCTGCGACAAGCTCGACAAAGTCGGCTACTGGTCCCTGGAAGTCTGGGGCGGCGCCACCTTCGACGCCTGCGTGCGCTTCCTCAAGGAAGACCCGTGGGAGCGCCTGCGCAAACTGCGCGCGGCGCTGCCCAACACTCGCCTGCAGATGCTCCTGCGCGGGCAGAACCTGCTGGGCTACCGCCACTACAGCGACGACGTGGTCAAGGCCTTCGTGGCCAAGGCCGCGGTCAATGGCATCGACGTGTTCCGCATCTTCGACGCCATGAACGACGTGCGTAACCTACGGGTCGCCATCGAAGCGGTGAAGGCCGCCGGCAAGCACGCCCAGGGCACCATCGCCTACACCACCAGCCCGGTGCACACCATCGAGGCCTTCGTGGCCCAGGCCAAGCAGATGGAAGCCATGGGTTGCGACTCCATCGCGATCAAGGACATGGCCGGCCTGCTGACCCCTTACGCCACCGGCGAGCTGGTCAAGGCGCTGAAGGCCGAGCTGTCGCTGCCGGTGTTCATCCACTCCCACGACACCGCCGGCCTGGCTGCCATGTGCCAGCTCAAGGCCATCGAGAACGGCGCCGACCATATCGACACCGCCATCTCCAGCTTCGCCTGGGGCACCAGCCACCCGGGCACCGAGTCCATGGTCGCGGCCCTCAAAGGCAGTGAATTCGACACCGGCCTGGACCTGGAGCTGCTGCAAGAGATCGGCCTGTACTTCTACGCCGTGCGCAAGAAGTACCACCAGTTCGAAAGCGAGTTCACCGCGGTCGATACCCGGGTGCAGGTCAACCAGGTGCCGGGCGGGATGATTTCCAACCTGGCCAACCAGTTGAAAGAGCAGGGCGCGCTGAACCGCATGGGCGAAGTGCTGGCCGAGATCCCGCGGGTGCGTCACGACCTGGGCTACCCGCCGCTGGTGACCCCGACCTCGCAGATCGTCGGCACCCAGGCGTTCTTCAACGTCCTGGCCGGCGAGCGCTACAAGACCATCACCAACGAAGTGAAGCTCTACCTGCAGGGCGGCTACGGCAAGGCCCCGGGTCAGGTGGACGAAAACCTGCGGCGCCAGGCCATCGGCAGCGAGGACGTGATCGACGTGCGTCCGGCCGACCTGCTGAAACCGGAAATGACCAAGCTGCGCGGCGAAATCGGTGCCCTGGCCCATTCCGAGGAAGACGTGCTGACCTACGCCATGTTCCCGGACATCGGGCGCAAATTCCTCGAAGAGCGTGAGGCCGGCACCCTGGTTCCGGAAGTATTGCTGCCGATCCCCGAAGCCGGTGGCGTCAGCAAGCCGGGCGGTGAAGGCGTGCCTACCGAGTTCGTTATCGACGTACACGGCGAAACCTACCGCGTCGACATCACCGGTGTCGGGGTCAAGGCCGAAGGCAAGCGTCACTTCTACCTGTCCATCGACGGCATGCCGGAAGAAGTGGTGTTCGAGCCGCTCAACGAATTCGTCGGCGGCGGTGGCAGCAAGCGCAAGCAGGCCAGTGCGCCGGGCCATGTCAGCACCACCATGCCGGGCAACATCGTCGATGTGCTGGTCAAGGAAGGCGACGTGGTCAAGGAAGGCCAGGCGGTACTGATCACTGAAGCCATGAAGATGGAAACCGAAGTCCAGGCCGCGGTGGCCGGCAAGGTGGTGGCGATTCATGTGGCCAAGGGCGACCGGGTCAACCCGGGCGAAATCCTGATCGAGATCGAGGGCTGAGTTCAGGCCCTCATCTGCAACGGTTTACCTCGGGGGAGCTACGGCTCCCCTTTTTTTGGCTTTTTTGAAGTGTCATTTAATGCATTTTATGTAGCAAATAGTTTATTGAAATGCATTTAGATGCACTTATTGGCTCTGAGGCTTGGAATAACTGCAATATAATGCACGGATGATTGAGGCGGAGTTTCTATACACGTGCAGCAAATACAGGTAACCCAATGCTCCGGCTGACGTTGCAGCTCTACGGCGCAGGGGCGTGGACCGATGCCATGACCCTGAGTTTCGACAACCCCGAAGCGGGCTTTGCCAGCCCTTGCAGCTTTGGTTATGTCCCGCAGTACCTGGTGGACAACCTGGACGCGGTTGCCAGCCCGCTGAGCCGCTCGGTCAGTGCGCAGATACCCTTGGGCTGGGAGCCCTGGCGAGAAGAGCGGGCGCCGGCCTTTCTTTATGACCTGGTCGCCACGCCGGCGGCGCGCCGCTTTTTGCTGCGGCAGATCGGCCATGAGCGGCCCGATGGCATGGGCAGCGAGCTGTTCCTCCTGGCCCGAAGCACCGCGGCGCCCATTGGCCATCTGCGGATCAAGGAGTCCCTGGCAGGGCTGCACAGGCGTCCGGCCCTGGGTTTTACCCGGGAACAGGTGGTGACCCTGGATAACCGTTTTCTGGAATACGCCCATGAGCAGGCGGCGGCCTTTGGTGGCACGGCGAGCATCGGCGACGAAGCGCCCAGGCTGTTGCTGACGGAAAACCGCGAGGGCTTGTTGTACCCCGATGCGCTGCTCGATGACGCCCATGCCGCGCGTCACTGGTGGGTGAAGTTTCCCCGTAACCCGGCTTCGCCGAATGCCTGCGACATCCTCAGAAGCGAGTTCCATTACTACCGGGCACTGCAGCAGCTGGGTATCGAGACGTTCCCGGCGCCTGGGCTGGCGCTGGAAGAGGGGCGTCGGCCAAGCCTGTGGATGCAGCGTTTTGACCGCCAGCTGACGTCCGCCGGGGTCGAGCGTCTGGCGGTGGAGTCGATCTATTCCCTGGCCGCTCTGGTGGGCCATGGCCAAGGCATGCGCCATACCGAGGTCCTGGGGATCCTCGCCGAACTGTGGCGCGCCGCCGGCCAGGAGGCGTTGATCCCCGAGCTGGTGGCGGATTACCTGCGGCGCGACCTGCTCAACAGGATCCTCGGCAACACCGACAATCATGGGCGCACGCTGTCGGTGCTGCGCACTGAGGCTGGGGTGCGCCTGGCGCCAATCCATGACCTGGCGCCCAAGGTCATGGGTGACCAGGGGATTGCCCGCACCACCAAATGGCCCGGGCGCATGGAAGTGGCCGGTGAGGTCGACTGGCGCCTGGTGTGCGCCAGTCTCAAGCCGCTGCTCGACCCCGAGGCCGCCCTCACGCGCCTGCGCGCAGACGCCGAACAACTGCGGGCCCTGCCGGACCTGCTGAGTGCCGGCGGCCTGCCCGAAGCCACCTTGAATCATCCGCGCATTCACCTGCGCCACCTGGACCGACGCCTGCAGGAGTGGGGATTGCGATGAACATGACGCTGGAAGAACGCGGGGCCCTGATCGACGACATCCAGCAGGAAATGGCGGCCGGTCGCCTGCCGATTGGCGAGGCGGTCAAGCGCCTGCGGACTGAAGTCACGGGGCTGCATCAGAGCCAGTTCGCCCGCATGTGCCGGATCTCCCTGCGCACCCTGATCCACATCGAGCACGGTGACGGCAACCCGACCCTCAAGTCATTGACGGCGGTGTTCAAGCCATTCGGCCTGCAGATGGGGGTGGTGAAGGTGCAGAAGACCAGCCGCGCCCGTTCGCTGCTCGATGAGCCGGAGCGGGGGCAAAGGGGCCCGGGTGCTCCCGGGCCTTCGGCGCTCGCCTGAGCCTCAGCCGCGCTTGGCGTAACCCTTGCCGTAATGCCTTTCCATCCGCGCCTGGATCAGTTCCAGGCCGATGGACAGCAGCCAGTAGATCAGCGCCGCGGTGCTCAGCATCTCGATGTAGCGGTAGCTGGAACGGCCATAGGACTGGGCCAGGAACATCACTTCCCAGACCCCCATCACCGAGATCAGCGACGAGTCCTTGAGCATCGAGATGAACTGGTTGGTGGTCGGCGGAATGATGGTGCGCATGGCCTGGGGCAGGGTCACCTGCCAGAAGATCACGCTGTCGCTCATGCCCAGGGCCAGGGCCGCCTGACGCTGGCCGTGGGGCACGCCGAGGAGGCCGGCGCGGAAGATCTCGCTGAGGTAGGCGCCGTAGTTCAGCGACAGGGCGATGATCCCGGCGGTGATGGCGCCCGGCACCACGCCCAGTTGCGGCAGGCCGAGGTAGATCAGCAGGATCTGGATCAGCAGCGGCGTGCCGCGAAAGAACGAGGCGTAGAAGCTGGCGATGCCGAACGCCACGGCGCTGGACGACAGGCGCGCCAGGGCGGTGACAAAGCCCAGCAGCGACGAGGCGACGATGGAGCAGGCGCAGAGGAACAGGGTCAGCGCCGCGCCCTGGAGAAAGCCGCTGGGCGACAGGTGCAGGCCCAGCAGGTTTGGCAGCTTGTCGAGGATGATCGAGAACTTCAGGTCGAAGCTCAGGAAGAAGCTGGCGAACAGCCCCAGCAGCGCCGCCCAGGTCAGGTACAGGCGGCTGCGAAAGCCCAGCAGGCGCTTGAGCAGCGGTTCAGCCACCGCTTGTGGTGGCTGCGGCGGTGGTGTGTAGGCAGTCATTGGCTGATGTCGGCGCCGATCCATTTCTGCGACAGCTTGCTCAGGGTGCCGTCCTGCTTCAACTGGGCGAAGACTTCACGCACCTTGGCGTTCCACTGCGCATCGCCTTTCTCGATGGCCACCGAGTTGGGCTCGGCGTACAGCGGCTCGCCGGCCAGCTTGAAGCGCGCATCCTGGGTCAGCCGCGGTTGCGCGGTGACCAGGTTGGTGAGGATCGCATCCAGGCGCACGCCCGGGCCCAGGCCGAGGTCCTGGAAGGCCACGTTGTCGGTGTCGTAGGGGGCGATCTGCACGTTCTCGAAGGGGTATTGCAGCTGGGTGTCTTCCGCGCCTTCGATCACCAGGTTCTTGTTCAGGTAGCTCTCGTAGCTGGAGGCGGCGGTCAGGCCGACCTTCTTGTCGCTCAGGTCCTTGGCGCCGTGGATTCGCTCGTCCTTGGCGTTGACCACGATCACCGCCGGCGAGGCGTAGTACTGCACCGGGAAGTCGAAGACCTCGGCGCGAGCCTTGCTCGGGGTCATGGAGCAGATGCAGATGTCATAGCGCCCGCTCCAGCGTCCGGCGGCGATCACGTCCCAGGACGGGGTTTCCAGGCGCAGCTTGACCCCGAGCTTGTCGGCCACGGCCTTGGCCACGTCGACGTCGAAACCGTCCAGCTGGTTCTGCTCATTGAGGAAGGAGAAGGGCGGGTAGCTTTCCATCAGCACCCCGACCAGTTCCTTTTTCTGCTCGATACGCTCCAAGGTGGCGCCGGCGAAGGCTTGGGAGGAGGCGGCAAGTACGGTCAGGCCGAGGGCCAGCAGCGGTTTGAAATTCATCGGAATCCTGACTGAAAAAGAGTTGTTATTAACCGAATGGTGCGTATTTAATAGTTATAAGAACGACTCCGGTAGTGAGTTATTTTCATAAGCATATGAGTAAAAAGCATATGGGCGCAGGTAGCACGGTAATTCTGGATGGCGGTATGGGTCGTGAGTTGCAGCGCCGTGGTGCGCCGTTCCGGCAGCCCGAGTGGTCAGCCCTGGCGTTGAGCGAAGACCCCCAGGCGGTGGAGGCGGTGCATGCGGCCTATATCGCCAGCGGTTCCAACGTCATCACCAGCAACAGCTACGCCGTGGTGCCGTTCCACATCGGTGAAGAGCGCTTTGCCGCCGAAGGCCAGGCCCTGGCGGCCCTGGCCGGTGAGCTGGCGCGCCGCGCGGTGGAGGCCTCCGGCAAGCCGGTGCGGGTGGCGGGTTCGTTGCCGCCGCTGTTCGGCTCCTATCGCCCGGACCTATTCGATGCGTCCCGGGTCGAGGAAGTGCTGAGTCCGCTGGTTAAAGGACTGGCGCCGTTCGTGGACCTGTGGCTCGCAGAAACCCAAAGCTCGATCGCCGAAGCGCGGGCCATCCACGCAGGATTGCCCAAGGACGGCAAGCCGTTCTGGCTGTCCTTCACCCTGAAGGATGAAGACGTCGATGAAGTGCCACGCCTGCGTTCCGGCGAGCCGGTGGCTGACGCGGCGGCGGTGGCGGCGCAACTGGGGGTGCAGACCCTGCTGTTCAACTGCAGCCAGCCGGAAGTGATAGGCGCGGCGGTGGATGCGGCCCGTGACACCTTCGAGCGCCTGGGGGTGCAGATCCATATTGGCGTGTACGCCAACGCCTTCCCGCCGCAACCCGAGGATGCCACCGCCAACGACGGCCTGTGCCCGCTGCGCGAAGACCTGGATCCGCCGGGTTACCTGCGATGGGTAGCGGACTGGCACCAGCGCGGTGCCAGCCATGTCGGCGGTTGCTGCGGCATCGGCCCGGAGCACATTGCGGTGCTGGCGCAGAAGCTGGGCTGACCCCTGTAGCCGCTGCCGCAGGCTGCGCCAAGGTCCGCAAGACCTTCCGCGGCCTTCAACGGCGGCGCCCGCTGCGTCGGAGTGCCGCCCAGCCCGGTCGCAGCCTGCGGCAGCGGCTACAGGTCTTCTACCAGGCCGGGTCCACCGCTCTCTTTTCGGCGCCGGCTTGCCGGCGACCCCCCGGTTACCCGCGACACTCCGCCAGAGACTTGAGCTGCCCCGAGCCGCTCTGGTTCTCATCGCTGAGCCATTGCTCGAAGCCCTTGGCGATCGCCGGCCATTCCCCATCCAGGATCGAGAACCACGCGGTATCGCGGTTCTGCCCCTTGGCCACCATGTGCTGGCGAAACACCCCCTCGAAGCTGAAACCCAAACGCTCGGCGGCATAGCGCGAGCGGGCGTTGTCGTTGTTGCACTTCCACTCCAGGCGCCGGTAGCCCAGGGCGAAGGCTTCCCTGGCCAGCAGGTACACCGCCTCGGTGCTCTTGGGCGAGCGCTGCATCGGCGCGCCGAAGGTGACGTGGCCGATCTCGATGCGGCCCTGGGCCGGAACGATGGACATCAGGCTGATCAGGCCCTGGGCCTGGCCACTGGCGCGGTCGATGACGGTGAAGAAATACGGATCGCTGGCCAGGGCGTGATTGCCGAGCCAGGCGTCGAACACCGCGCGCTCGGGGAAGGGGCCGTAAGGCAGGTAGTTCCACAGCACCGGGTCGGCGCCGGGGCCTTGCAGCACCTGGAACAGCTGATCGCCGTGGCGCGCCGGGTCGAGCCTTTCCAAACGGATGAAGCGACCTTCAAGCAGGGTGGCCGAAGGGGCGGGGACGCCTTTCCAATCGGCGAGAGAAATCGACATGCAGTGGCTCCTTGCGGGTTCAGAGGGGTTTGCGGAACTGGATAAAGCCCGGACGCTCGGCAATGCGCTCGTAGAGCTGGATGGCCGTGGCATTGGTTTCGTGGGTCAGCCAATGCACCTTGGCGCAGCCGTCCTGCTTGGCCCGGGTGTAGACGAACTCGATCAACTGGCGGCCGACACCGGTGCCGCGCTGGTCCGGAGTCACCAGCAGGTCCTGCAGGTAGCAGGCATTCTCGATGCTCCAGTTGGAGCGGTGGTAGATGAAATGCACCAGGCCCACGGCGCGCTCGCCGTCCCAGGCCAGGGCGGAGTGGGTCGGTTCGCGGGTATCGAGAAAACGCTGCCAGGTGCTCTGGGTCACGGTGTCCGGCAGTTCGGTTTCGTAGAAGCGCAGGTAGGCCTGCCACAACGGCAGCCAGGCGGCGTGGTCGGCAGCGGTGACGGGGCGGATCTGAATCTGGCTCATGAAAGCTCCTTTATTGTTCTGGACGGGCACTCAGCCCATCAGTTGCGACAGTTGCTGGTCACGCGGGTCGGCGCTGGCCGCCAGGCCTTCACGGACCCCGGCGATGTCTTCGGCCTTGCGGTTCTGGCTGAGCTTGCGCTTGCCCTCCAGGCGCTGGATCGGCAGGGCGAAACCGACAATCGCCTTGAGCATGCCATCGACATAGTCGGCCGGAGCATCGGCCACCTTCCACGGTTGCGGGCGGCCGGCCTCATGGCGTTCGGTCAGGCCCTCGACCACCTGCAGCAACCGCTGCGGGTCGCTGAATATTTCGGGCTGGCCATAGGCGTGCACTGCCACGTAGTTCCAGGTGGGCACCACTTTGCCGTGTTCGGCCTTGCCCGGATAGAACGACGGGCTGATGTAGGCGTCTTCGCCGCTGAAAATCACCAGCGCCTCGGCACCGCTGGCCAGCTCGGCGCATTGCGGGTTGGCCTTGGCCAGGTGCCCATAGAGCGTGCCGCTGGCACCTTGCCCGGGGTCCAGCAGCAACGGCAGGTGGCTGGCTTGCAGGCCCAGGGCGCCCCAGGTCACCAGGGTGGCCAGACGGCTGTGTTGCATCACGCCGTGGAGGCGGGAAAGGTCTTCATCGACGAAAGCGCGAGGCAGGTACATGGAAAAACTCCTTGGCGAGTGGCTGCATCCTAGGCAGGCTAATGGTTCGTTGTAAGAGCCATCTCTGGTCTATTTCATAGGTCCAATTCCCGGGTGCCCCGCGATGAACAGTGCCTTGCCTCCGCTGTCTTTCAACCCTGCCGGGATCCAGCTGGATCGGCGCCAGGGCCTTAGCCGCCAGCTGTACCAGGCCCTGCGCCTGCGGGTGCTGGACGGGCGCCTGGCCAGCGGCACGCGCTTGCCGGCCAGCCGCGACCTGGCGGCGGCGCTGGGGATTTCCCGCAACAGCGTGGTGCGCGCCTATGACCAGCTGTATGCCGAGGGTTTTATCGAAGGGCGGGTCGGCGATGGCACCTACGTGGCCCAATTGCCGGAAACCCGGTTACCCATCAAAAAACTATCCACAAAAGTATCCACAGGGTTGTCAACAGGCTTACCCACAGGGTTATCCACAAAATCGACGGAAATAACTGGTGATGCATCCAGTAAAGTTATCCACAGCAGTGGTGTGCAGCGCCTGCAAGAGCACCATCTGAGTACGCCGCCCAGTGGTCCGCCGCGGGCTTTTCGGGTCGGCGTGCCGGCTTTCGATCTGTTCCCGTTCGAGGTCTGGGCCAAGCTGAATGCGGCTTTCTGGCGCAGGCCGAACCTGCACCAGCTGTGCTACGGCGACTCCGCCGGCGATTCGCGGCTGCGCGGCCTGATCGCCGCTTACCTGCGCAGTGCCCGGGGGCTGCAGTGCACCGCTGAACAAATTGTGATCACCAGTGGTGCGCAACAGGGCATCAGCCTTTGTGCACAGCTGCTGGTGGAGCCCGGTGACGTGGTGGCTGTGGAAAACCCAGGCTATCGGGCGGCGGGTCACGCCTTTGCCGTGGCCGGGGCGCGACTGCAGGGCGTGGCGGTGGACCAGGAAGGCATCGACTGCCGCCAGCTGGAGCAACTGGAGCACTGCCGCCTGGCCTATGTCACCCCGTCCCATCAGTACCCCACCGGGGTGATCATGAGCCTGGCCCGGCGCCTGGAGTTGCTGGCCTGGGCCGAGCGCAGCGGAGGCTGGATCGTCGAGGACGACTACGACGGCGAATACCGCTACAGCGGCGCGCCCCTGGCCCCGCTGGCGGCGCTGGACCGGCAGGGACGGGTGATCTATGTCGGCACCTTCGGCAAGGTCGCGTTCCCGGCACTGCGCCTGGGCTACCTGGTGTTGCCGCCGCATCTGGTGCAGGCCTTTGCCCGGCGCCGGGCGGTGGATGTGCGCCATTCCGAAGTCAGCACCCAGGCGGTGATGGCCGAGTTCATGGCCGCCGGGCACTTCCAGCGGCATATCCGGCGCATGCGCCGGGCCGCCCTGAGCCGGCGCAACACCTTGCTCGCCGGCTGGCCCGAGGCGATCCCAGGCGTCGGACCACTGCCCACGGTGGCCGCCGGGCTGCACCTGACAGTGCGCGTGGACAGCCTGGCCCGGGAGCAGCAACTGCTGGAGCAGGCGGCCAGTGTCGATGTCGAGGTCAACGGTCTGAGCACCTACTGGTTGCCGCAAACGGCCTTGCCCGCGGATCGGCGGGCCGGACTGGTGCTGGGGTTTGCTGCGGTGCCCGAAGCCGATATCCAGGCTGCGCTGGGGCGTTTGCGCCAGGCCTGGAGGGTTTGAGCGGGTATACTCGCGGGTCCTTTCCTGCCCGAGCATTCCCATGAGCCAGACCCTCTCCCTGGCGCCTGAACGCAAGTTCGGCGCCCCGCTGTGCGCCTTGCTGCTGTTGGTGCTTGGCGCCTTGTTCCTGCAGGTCCAGGTCGGGGCTCGGCAGGTGCTGCTGTTGCTGCTGGGGGCGGCCCTGGGGTTGACCCTGTATCACGCGGCCTTTGGTTTCACCTCGGCCTGGCGGGTGTTTATCCGTGATCGGCGTGGCGCCGGCCTGCGGGCGCAGATGGTCATGCTGGCCCTGGCGGTATTGCTGTTTTTCCCGGCGTTGGGGGCGGGCAGCCTGTTCGGCCAGCCGGTGGTGGGGCTGGTGGCGCCGGCCGGGGTGTCGGTGATCGTCGGCGCCTTTATCTTCGGTATCGGCATGCAACTGGGTGGCGGCTGCGCGTCGGGCACCCTGTTCACCGTCGGCGGCGGCAATGCGCGGATGCTGGTGACCCTGGCGTTCTTCATCTGCGGTTCGCTGCTCGCCACCCAGCATGTGGACTGGTGGTTCGCCCTGCCGTCGCTGCCGCCGATTTCCATCGTCCAGAGCTTCGGCGTCGGCCCGGCCCTGGGCTTGAGCCTGTGCCTGTTTGCGCTGATCGCCTTGCTCACCCAGACCCTGGAAAAACGCCGCCATGGCCGCCTCGAAGCCCCGGTCGCCAGCCCGCACCAGGGCTGGCGCCGCCTGCTACGCGGCCCCTGGCCGCAGGTCTGGGGCGCGGTGGCCCTGGCGTTGCTCAACTTCGCCACCCTGGCCCTGGCCGGGCGCCCGTGGGGCATCACCTCGGCGTTCGCCCTGTGGGGGGCGAAAGTCGCCAGTGGCTTGGGCGTGGACGTGGGCAGTTGGGTGTTCTGGCAGAGCGCGGCGAATGCCAAGGCCCTGGCGGCCCCGGTGTGGCAGGACATCACCAGCGTCATGGACATCGGCATCGTCCTGGGGGCCTTGTTGGCAGCGGGACTGGCGGGACGTTTTGCCCCGAGCCTGAAGATCCCCGCCCGTTCCCTGGTGGCGGCGGTGATCGGCGGGCTGCTGCTGGGCTACGGCTCGCGCCTGGCCTATGGCTGCAACATCGGCGCCTACTTCAGCGGCATCGCCTCCGGCAGCCTGCATGGCTGGCTGTGGCTGGTGGCGGCCTTTATCGGCAACGGCGTCGGCGTGCGCCTGCGGCCCTGGTTCTTCGCCGCAGAGCGCAGCCCCCAAGGCCTCAGTGGCTGCTAACCACTTGTCGTGGCGAGGGAGCGTGCTCCCGCTCGGCCGCGCAGCGGTCGTAAAGCCGACGGTTGCGGTGTATCAGGCAGAACCGGGAAACCGCTTTTGGGCTTGCTGCGCCATCCAGCGCGAGCAAGCTCGCTCGCCACAGGGCGTGCGGTTCCCGTCCTGGATGAGGGTCAGGTGCCGGACTTGATCTTGGTCCAGGCCCGGGTCCGCGCCCGCTCCGCATCACGGGGCAGCGGCTGCAGGGTATACAGGGTGTTCATCGCCGCTGCTGTCGGATACAGGTTGGGGTTGTTGCGGATCGAAGGGTCCACCAGCTCCGTGGCGTCCTTGTTCGGGTTCGGGTAACCGACAAAGTCGCTGACCGGGGCGATCACCTGGGGTTGCAGCAGGTAGTTGATGAAGGTGTAGGCGTCTTGCGGATCCTTGGCGCCCTTGGGGATCGCCAGCATGTCGAACCAGATCGGCGCGCCTTCCTTGGGCAGGCGCATGTCCACGGTCACGCCGTTCTTGGCTTCCTTGGCGCGGTTGGCGGCCTGGGAGAAGCTCCCCGAATAACCCACCGCCACGCAGATGTCGCCGTTGGCGATGTCGGCCATGTACTTGGACGAATGGAAGTAGGTGATGTACGGGCGAATCTTCATCAGCAGCGCTTCAGCTTTCTCGTAGTCCGCCGGCTTCTTGCTGTTGGGGTCCAGGCCCAGGTGCTGCAGGGCCAGGGGCAGGATTTCCGACGGCGAATCCAGCAGGGCCACGCCGCACTGCTTGAGCTTGCTGATGTTCTCTTCCTTGAAGATCAGGTCCCAACTGTCCACCGGCGCCTGGTCGCCCAGGGCGGCCTTGACCTTGTCCGGGTTGAAGCCGATCAGGATGGTGCCGTACATGTAGGGCACGGCGAACTGGTTGCCCGGGTCGTTGGCCTCGATCAGCTTCATCAGCTTGGGGTCCAGGTGGTTCCAGTTGGGCAGCTTGCTGCGGTCCAGGGGCTGGAACACCCCGGCCTCGATCTGCTTGGCCAGGAACACGTTGGACGGCACCACCACGTCATACCCGGAGTTGCCGGTCAGCAGCTTGGCCTCCAGGGCTTCGTTGGTGTCGAAGATGTCGTAGACCAGCTTCACCTGGCTGTTCTGCGCCTTGAAATCCTCCAGGGCCTTGGGGGTGATGTAGTCGAACCAGTTGTACACCCGCAGCGTGCGCTCTTCGGCGTGGGCGGCGGTGCCCAGCAGGCTGGCGCACAGGGCGGGAATCACTAAGCGTTTGAGTCTTTGCATGATGCGAATCCCTCACTGGGCGCTTTGAAAACCTTCGAGAACGTTCACGGCGTTGATGCCGATTTCTGCTACCGCGTAACCGCCTTCCATGACGAACAGCGTCGGCTTGCCGAGGGCGGCGATGCGCTTGCCCATGGCCAGGTAATCCGGGCTGTCGAGTTTGAATTGCGAGATCGGGTCGTCCTTGAAGGTGTCCACGCCCAGGGACACCACGATGATGTCGGCGCCAAAGCGCTGGATCTCGTCGCAGGCCTGCTCCAGGGCCGCGCTCCACAGGTCCCAGCCGCTGCCGGCGGCCAGTGGGTAGTTGAAGTTGAAACCTTCCCCGGCGCCTTCGCCGCATTCGTCGGCATAGCCCAGGAAGAACGGGAACTCGGCTTCCGGGTGGCCGTGGATCGAGGTGAAGAGCACGTCGCTGCGCTCATAGAAAATCGACTGGGTGCCGTTGCCGTGGTGGTAGTCGACATCGAGGATCGCGACTTTCCGGTGGCCCTGGTCGAGGAACGCCTGGGCGGCGATGGCAGCGTTGTTCAGGTAGCAGTAACCGCCCATCAGGTCGCTGGCGGCGTGGTGTCCCGGTGGCCGGCACAGGGCGAAGGCGCTGTGGGCGCCGTTCTGGATATGGGCCTGGGCGGTCAGCGCCACCTGTGCTGCGCTGTAGGCCGCCTGCCAGGTGCCGGCGGTGATCGGCGCGCCGCCGTCGAAGCTGTAGTAGCCCAGCTGGCCGTGGAGGCTGGTGGGAATCACGCTGCGCAGGGTGCGCGCCGGCCAGGTGTAGGGCAGCAGGTCGCCGTCGATGCCCTGTGCCGCCCAGCGTTCCCAGGCGCCCTTGAAGAAGTCCAGGTAGGCCCGGCTGTGGATGCGCTCGATAGGCTCCAGGCCGAAGTCCCTGGGTGCCTCGACCGGACCGAGGTTGCGCTGTTGCACCCGGTCCAGCACGTGGTCGGCCCGGGAAGGCATTTCGAAACAGGGCATCAGTTGCCCATCGATGAGTTCACAACGGCCGTGGTGCAGGTGGTGATCGTCCGAGTAGATCGTCAGCATTTTCTTGTTCTCCGCAGGCTGATTCGGTGGCTCACAGTCTTGCGGGGCGCGGGGTTTCGGAGAACGGCAGGAGCGGCCAAAAGGGGATTGATCTGGCCAAAGTGTTTGACCGAAATTCGCCCCTTAAAGAGGCGTGGCGCCCCATTGCGGGGCGCCACGGGTTTCAGCCGGCAGGTGGGGCGGGAACGTAGCGCTGCAGCACCTTGAGCATGTCCTCGCGTTTGTTCCGGGCGATGGCTTCCAGCAACAGGGTGTAGCCCTTTTTCTCGCAGTGCTGGCCGACAGTCGGGTCGGCGCCTTTCTCCAGCAGCAGGGCGAACAGCTCCAGGGTGTCCTGCTGGCTGACGGAGGGCGACTGGGCGTCGGCGGAGGTCTTGTCGGCCACCAGGGTCAGCAGGCTTTCGCCGACGGGCTGGTTGTAGCAGGTGCCGCGGCCGTAGCTCAGGTTGAGGTTGGCACCGGCCTCTATCAGCTGCCTCATGGCCACCTGGTTGTTGCCCGAAAACGCCCGATACAGCGCGGTTTCACCATCGGCGGTGGTGCGCCGGTCGAGGTTTTGCGGGTGTTGCAGCAGCCAAGTGAAGCCTTGCAGGCTGCGCTTGTTCTCGGCCATCTGCATCAGGGGCGTCACGCCCTGGCTGTCGGGTTCGTCGAGGGCGACACCGGCCTCGATGAGGAACTTCAGGCGCCCGCCCTGGCTCAGGTCGGGGCTGTCGCCCAGATCGCGGCGCATGGCCAGGGTCGCCAGGGTGGTCCAGTTGTACAGGCCGCTGGTGTGGGCGCCGTGCTCCAGCAGCAGCCGGGCGATGTCCAGGTGCGGCGCGTCCAGGGCGTGCAACAGGGCACTGCGGCCATCGTCGGCCATGACCTCGCCGCTGATGCCGCTGGCCAGCAGGCGCTGCACTTGGGTCAGGTCGCCGGCATCCACCGCGTCCACCAGCGGCCAGAAGCCCTGGCACGCCTGTGGGTTGGCGGCGCTCAGGCCCAGGCGCTGCAGGACCCGGGGCGGGATGCTCATCTGGCGTCGCAGGCGCAGGCCGCAATACACCCGATAGCCCTCGATGGCCCGGCCCTGATGGGCGTTGTCCAATGGCCGCTGTTCGAACAGCGCCCAGTCCAGGTCCGCCAGGTTGAGGTAGGTCGGCATGCGTCCAGGGTCGCGGCGCAGTACTTCCCGGAGCCAGGGGCGGGCAGTTTGCAGCTGACCGGCCTGGCTGGCCCAGAAGGCGATGTCATTCAGCAGGCCGGGGTATTCGCGGCGCTCGCTGGCGATGCTGCGAAAGTCATGGACGACGAAGAAGTCTTCCACTGCGCGGATGCCCGGCAGTTTGTCCTTGGCCGTGCGCAGTTGTTCGTGCAGCGCGCGGAACTCTTTCCAGAGGCTGTCCGGGGTCGAGGCTGGCGCTGGCACATAGGCGTTGATGGTGATCGGCCCGCTGCCTTGGGTGAAGGGGCGGAACCACCGCGGGAATGTCTCCAGGGCCTGCAACCATTGCTGCCCGGTTTCCTCGCTGATGGGTTGCAGGGGGGTGAATTCCATCTGGCTCAGGTCCCGGCGGTGACTGATGGCCAGCAGCGGGTGCTGCGGATCGCGCTGGTCGACCAGCAGGTAGCGCCCGCTAAGTTGCCACTCGGCTGGCTCCTTACACTGGAAGCTCAGGGGCGTCAGGCTGATGCCGGGGACCAGGGTGTTGCTCGTGGGCCAGATGTCACTGACCGGGATGTCATCGCCCGGGGCTACACAGGCCCGCAGCTCTTTGGGGCTGAACAGGGCGATCGGCGGCGACTTGTAGATCCGTTCCCGGTACTTCAGGTCCTGGTAGGCATTGAAGTAGAACAGCCCGCGGTACTGGCTCAGGACAATCCGCAGCGGCACTCGCTCCAGGCCCGGCAGGGGGAACGGCTTGAGCTCCAGGGTGGCGGTTTCCGGGGAGTCGAGGACGAAGTTGCGGCGCATTCCCGACCATTTGAACCAGGCCAGGTCCAGGTCGAAGGCCTGGGCCACGGGGGCGGCCGTCAGCAGTGCCAGCGCCAGGCCTAGCCCGCGAATGCCGATGCGCCGGGCGATGGCGCCTGAGAGTAGCTTCAACGTTGCAGTCCCTTGCCGGTAGAAAGCCCGGCAATGTAATGCAATCGGCGCCGTTGTGCCGGGCTTTGTTTCAGGGGCGCAGCGGGCGCCACGCGTCAAAGACGAAACGCCGTCGCCGGCGGTGGTGGCGCAAAGCCTTGCAGCACCTTGAGCATGTCGTCGCGCTTGCGCCGGGCCATGATCTCCAGCAGCCAGGTGTAGCCGTTGTTCTTGCAGTAGCGGCCGAGGTTGGGGTCGGCGCCTTTTTCCAGCAGCAGGGTGAACATGTCCAGGCTCTGTTGCTGGCTGACCCAGGGATTGATGACCTCGGGCGAGCCCTGTTCGGCGACGATCATCAGCAGGCTTTCGCGAATCGGCTGCCCTGCGCAAGCATTGCGGCCGTAGCTCAGGTTGAGGTTGGCACCGGCCTTTATCAGTTCTCTGGCGGCGGCGTAGTTGCCGCCCTTGAGCGCCAGGAACAGCGCGGTTTCGCCGTCTGGCCCGCTGCGTTTGTCGAGGTCCTGCGGGTGTTGCAACAGCCAATTGAAGCGCTCGATGTCGTCGCGCTCCTTGGCCATTGCCTGCAGCACGGTGCCGCCCTGGGCATCCTGTTCATCGATGGCGGCACCGGCCTGCAGCAGGAAGTTGAGGCGCTTGGCCTGGCTCAGGTCGGGGTTGTCCTTGAGGTCGCGGCGCATGGCCAGGAACACCTGGGTGCGGCCGTTGTACTGGCCCTGTGGGCGGGCGCCATGGGCCAGCAACAGCCGGGCGATGTCCAGGTCGGGCTTGTCCAGGGCGTGCAACAGCGCCGGGCGTCCGTCGGCGGCGATCACGTCGCCGCGCAGGCCGCTTTGCAGCAGGCGCCGGACTTCGCCCGCGTCACCCTGGTCCACCGCCGTCACCAGCGGCCAGGCGCTCTGGCACGCCTGTTCGCTGGGTGCCTCAAGGCCCAGGCGCTGGGTGACCCTGGCGGGGACCCCAAGCTGGCGTTGCAGGCGCAGCCCGCAGTACAGCCGATAGTTCTCCATGGCCCGGCCCCGGTGCCGGGTGTCTGCGGGCTGCTGCTCGTACAGGCGCCAATCCAGGTCCGCCAGGTTGAGGTAGGTCGGCATGCGCCCCGGGTCGCGACGCAGCACGTAGGCCAGCCAGGGCCGGGCGCTCTGCAACTGGCCGGCCTCGGTGGCCCAATAGGCGATGTCGTTGAGCAGGCCCGGGTAGGTACTGCGCTCGGGGGCGATGGCGCGAAAGTCATGGCGGGTGAAGAAGGCTTCCGCCCGGGCGATGCCCGGGGCCTTGTCCTTGGCGTCGCGCAATTGCGCGTGCAACTGGCGGAACTCCGCCCAGACCTGATCCGCGCCGGGCGGCGGCGCATAGGGCTTGACGCTCAGCTGGCCGCTGCTGGCGTCAAAGGGTTCCAGCAGCTTCGGGTATTTGTGCAGGGCTTGCAGCCATCGCTGCTGCAGTTCGGGGGTGATTGGTTGCTGCGGGATGAAGTCGATCCGTGCCTCCCCCTGGCGCTGACCGATGGCCAGCAACGGCCGCTGGGGATCGCGGCTGTCCACCAGCAGATAGCGATTGCTCAACTCCCAGCCCGGGCTCTGGCAGTCGAAACTCAGCTTGATCAGGCTCAGGGCGGCTTCCAGCTGCTTGCTCGGCGGCCAGTTGTCGGTGGCCTCTACGGGGCGCTGCTCGGGCGTGCAGTCCTGGAGCGCCTGGGCATCGAACAGCGGCAAGGGCGGTGACTTGTAGACCCGCTGCCGGTACTGCCCATCCCCATAGCCGTTGAGGTAGAACAGCCCTTGGTATTGGCTGAGGATCAGCCGGGCCGGCGACTGGGCCAGCCCGGGCAGGGGAAAGGGTTCGAGTTGCAGCGTGGCGGTTTCCGGGTCGTCCAGCAGGATGTCGCTCTGCATCTCCCACCAGCGGATCTTCGACAGGTCGAAGGCCTGGGCAACGGGGCCGCCCGCCAGCAGCGCCAGTGCCAGACACAGCCCGCGAATACCGATGCGCCGGGCGATGGCGCCTGTGATTGGGTTCAAGCTTGCAGTCCCTTGCCGGTTTCAAAGCTCGGCAATGTAATGCAATCGGCGTCTTTATGCCGGGGTTTGTCTCAGGGCCGGAATTGGCTCGGCGCCACGCCGCTCCAGCGGATGAAGGCATGGCGAAAGCTCGCGGTCTCGCTGAAGCCCAGGGCCTCGGCAATCCGGTAGATGGGCATCTGGTCTTCGCAGAGCATTTGCTTGGCCCGCTCGAAGCGCAGCTCGTCCAGCAGCTCCTGATAGCTGCAGCCCAGGTCGCGCAGGTGGCGGCGCAGGGTCCGGGCCGAGCAGTTCATCTGTTCCGCCAGCCCCTCCAGCCCCGGCGCGGCGTCCAGTTGCGCCGCCAGCAACTGGCGGATGCGCCCGAGCCAGGCCTGGCGTCCGGTGAACTCGGTGTTCTGCTTGCGGCAGCGCTCGGCCATGGCCTGGTGAGTGATGGCATCCGCCAGGGGCAGGGGGTGTTCGAGCCATTGCTGGTCGAAGGCGAAGGCGTTGCTGCGGGCGTTGAACTGCAGCGGGCAGTCGAAGGGCTCGCGGTAGCGCTGTTGATAGTCCGGCGCCGGGTAGTCGAAGCGCGCCCCCAGCAGCGGCAGCGGGTGGCCCAGCAAGTCGTCGCAGATGACCTTCAGCGACACCAGGCAGAACTCGGTATTGAACGCCGCCAGGGCCGGGCTTTCGCGGTAGCCGGCTGCAGTGAACCAGATGCGCGGGCCGTCGGCTTCCAGGCTCAGTTCGAAAAGTGTTCCCAACAGCGCCGGATAGCGCATGGCCAGGCGCAAAGCGTCACCTAAGGTGGCACTGGTGAGCAGGGCATAGCCGAGCATGCCGTAGGAGGAAACGTGCATGCGCCGGCCCAGTTCCAGGCCGATGTCCCGTTGCAGGGCCACGGCATTGGCGCACACCAGCATCTCTTGATTGGTGGTGATGCGGGTGTCGGCGCGGCTCAGGTCGGCGGGGTTTATCCCGCTGCCGGCCAACAGGGCTTCACTGTCCTGGCCCTGTTCCTTGAAGGTGTTGAGCACCAGGGAAACGGCGTTGAGGGTGGTGAGGTGCGAGTGCAGCATGCGCAGATTCCAGCCAGGGGAAGACCCTTAACCGGAGCAAGTTGCATGCCGCCCGCGATCAGACCTGCGGTTTGCCGGCCCGCTGCATGGGGCATTGCGAGCGTTGTGTGGCTAGTGACTTGGCGCTTTGATTGGTGCAACCTGCCTGCCATTCATCGCCTGAAGTGGCGGTGCAGCAACCTCGATAAAGGACTATGTATGACCCTCATCCCTGCGCGTTCCCTGCTTCTGGTCTCCGGCTTGCTCCTGAGTTCGCTGTGCCTGGCCGAGGCTGAGCCAGGCAGCGAAAGCACCATCAAGGACTCTGCCAAGTCAGCCGTCTCATCAGCCATTTCGGCAGGCAAGAACCTCTTGGGCGGCGTCAGCGAAGGTGTGCTCGACGGTCGCCAATCGGCGCAAGGCGTCGACGGTGCCTCGATCATTTCCTCTCGCGAGCAAATGAAAGGCCGCGTCGATGTCCAGGTATTGAAAACTGAAGCCGTCGGCGACAGCTTCAACGTTACCCTGGGCTTCAAGAACAGCAGCGACAGCCAGTTGCGACTGATCAACCTCAAGCAGACCGGCGCCCTGCTGGCGATCGACCAGGACGGTTACGCCAACAATCTGACTGTCAGCCTCGACAACCCGGACGAAGTCACCATCCCGGCCAAGGCGGCAGTGCGGCAGAAGTTCGTGTTTGAAGGACCGATCGAGAGCTCGAGTTCGGTGCGGGTCTGGGGCCAGGATTACACGGTCAAAAAGTAACCTGACAGCCACCCTCTGCTCGTCGTCGAGCCGGCAGCTACCGCAGTAGCCACCGGCTCCCGAGCGCGAGCTTCAGCTCAACTCGCCACACAGATCGAGTTCGACCAGGCGCCGCACTTCGGCGCTTTCCAGCCCGGCACCGAGCAGCGCATTGAGCTTGCCGAACGCCGCTTCGCGAGTCATGCCGCCACCGGACAGCACGCCCACGCCGCGCAGGCGGCTGCCGGCTTCGTAGATGTCCAGCTCCACACCGCCTTCATGGCACTGGGTCACCGCCACCACCACGATGCCTTGCTCCTGTGCGCGCTTGAGACTGGCCAGGAACGCCGGGTTGTCGCTAGGACCGGTGCCGCTGCCGAAGCACTCCAGCACCAGGGCCTGGATGCCGCTGTCGAGCACGCCGTCCAGCAGCTCGGCGCCGATGCCGGGGAACAGCGGCAACACGCCGACCTTGGCCAGTTGCTTGGCCTGGCGGTAGTCCAGCGCCGACGGAATCGCTTCGGCCTTGGCGCCGCCGCCATTGCGTTGCAGGGCGGCGAACGGGTGACGGCCGAAACTGCGGATTTTCGCGCAGCGGGTCGGCGCCAGCAGCTCGCCGTGGAAGTACAGGTGCACCCCCGGTGCCAGGCCCTGGCCCAGGGCCAAGAGGGCGCCACTGAGGTTTTCCCAGGCGTCGCTGTCGGGCACGCCGGCCGGCAGCATCGAGCCGGTGAACACCACGGGCGCCGGCAGGCCCAGCAACTGGAAGCTCATGGCGGCGGCGCTGTAGGCCAGGGTGTCGGTGCCGTGCAGGATCAGCACGCTGTCGCAGCCTTGGTCCACGGCCTCGACCACCGCTTCACGCAGGCGCTGCCAGTAGTCGGGGGTCATGTTGGCGCTGTCGATCAGCGGCGCCATCTCGCGAAAGCGCCAGGCCGGCACCACCAGTTCGGGCTGGCTGTCGAGGTAGGCGCGCATGCGCACGTCGAAACCGGACGCCGGGGCCAGGCCGTCGGCGCTGGCCTGCATGCCGATGGTGCCACCGGTGTAGAGCACCATGACATGCTGGGCGACAGGGTAGGTCGAAGGGTTCATGGGATTCTCCGAAACGGTGAGTTCCTGTGGGAGCGGGCAAGCCCGCTCGCACATTTATCGAACTGTAACCGACGGGTGCAGAGGATGCTCCCGTCGTTCACCCGTCAGCGTTGCGCTGCGGGTACGCCTTGCGGCTCGGCCTGGGTGGCGGCCGAGGGTTCGGCAGGCCAGGCCTTCAGGTCCAGGTCCAGATCGGCGAACTTGCGCGAGTCGAACACCGGCTGGTCGACGCCGGAGCGGCGCTGCTCGTCGTAGTCGCGCATCACCCGCAGGCCGACCTTGAACAGCATGGCCAGGGCCACCAGGTTGACGAAGGCCAGGCAGGTCATGGTGATATCGGCGAAGGCGAACACGGTCGAAAGGTCCTGCATCGAACCCCAGACCACCAGCGCCAGCACCAGGCCGCGGAACAGCATCAGCACGGCGCGGTTGCGGCTGAGGAACTGCAGGCTGTTCTCGCCCAGGTAGTAGTTGTAGAGGATGCAGGTGAAGACGAACAGCGACAGCGCGACGCTGACGAACAGGCGGCCCCAGTCACCGACCACGGCGGCCAGCGAGTTCTGGGTCAGGACGATGCCATCGCCTTCGAAGCCAGGAGTGTAGAAGCCCGACAGCAGGATCAGCAGCGCGGTGCAGGTGCAGATCACGAAGGTGTCGAGGAACACGCTGAAGGCCTGGACCACGCCCTGGGCGCCCGGGTGCTTCACGGCGGCCACGGCGGCGACGTTCGGCGCACTGCCCAGGCCCGCTTCGTTGGCGAACACGCCACGCTTCACGCCCATGACGATGGCGCTGCCCAGCAGGCCGCCGAAGGCCGGATCGAGGCCGAAGGCGCTCTTGATGATGGTTTCCAGCATGGCCGGCACGTGTTCGATCTGGGTGCCGATCACGTACAGGGTCACGGCGATGTAGGCCAGGGTCTTGATCGGAACCAGCAGGTCGGACACCGCGGCGATGCGCTTGATGCCGCCGATGAAGGTGATGGCCAGCAGCACGGCCAGGACGATGCCGGTGTGGCGTGGGTCAAAGGCAAAGGCGTCCTGCAGCGAGTGCGTCACGGTGTAGGACTGCAGGCCGATGAAGGCGAAGCCGTAGGTGACCAGCAGCAGGATGGAGAACACCACCGCCATGCCCTTGAGCTTCAGGCCGTGCTGGATGTAGTAGGCCGGGCCGCCGCGGTACAGGCCGTCGCCGTCGGCGCGCTTGTAGACCTGGGCCAGGGTGCACTCGAAGAAGCTGCTGGACATGCCGACCAGTGCGGTCACCCACATCCAGAACACCGCGCCAGGGCCGCCCAGGGTCACGGCGATGCCGACGCCGGCGATGTTGCCCGCGCCCACCCGGCCAGCAAGGCTGAGCATCAGCGCCTGGAACGAGCTGAGCTGGCCGCCGCTGCTTTTCAGGCTGTCGCGGAACACCGCGAACATATGGAGGAAGTGGCGCAATTGAACGAAACGCGAGCGGATCGTGAAGTAGCTGCCGAGCCCGACAATGAGCACGATCAGCACTTTCCCTGAGAGGAAGTCGTTGATGACTTCGAGCATGGATTATTCCTCGCTGTTTTTTGTGTAGGCAAAAGCAGAACGGACGGAAACATTCAGTTACACCGCTGATTGCACGCACGGCAATGCGGTGGGGCGAGCGTTCGTCCCGGTTCTATATTTCGCGGGTTGTTATTAGTTCGGGTTTCCCGTGGGGTTGAGCCTCGTTACCGACGGCTGTCCACGTGAAGAGGGGGCGCACTATACCGGTGCGCGGGCTCGCCGTCTGCATGTTGCGTGTCGAGCCGAGGAACGGCAGTGCCGGCGGTGGGCTGAAACGGTTCTTGTCTTGCCCGGAAAATCCCGCGAACAGAGGCTTCAAGGGGCCCGCATCATCCCCGCGATACCGTTGCCAACCGTAGGAGCTGGCTGGCCAGCGAAGGGGCCCGTTTGAGCGGTGTCCGTCTTGAAGCCCTGTTCGCCGGCAAGCCGGCTCCTGCGACGGGATCAGAAGTAGTAGCCGATGTTGATGTTGGTCCGGTAATACCACTGGTTGCTGCCGCTGGAGGTGGTGCTGGTGAAGCCGCTGCCATTCTCCGCGCCGCCATAGGGGTTGGCGTTCCTGGCCCAGGTCAGGTCCAGCCAGGCCATCACCGGTAGTGCCAGGAACTGCGCGCCAATGGTGTACATCTGCGAGTCGTCCCAACTCCTTTTGTCTTTGCGCATGCGGCTGTAGTCGTTGTACAGCTTGATGCGCTTGAGTTGCCCAAGCCCGGGAGTGTCGATGTCGTACCCCAGGTTCAGCGAGGCCACGCTGGCCCGGGAGGCGATCAGGTAGGCCGGGGTCAGGCCGTTGCCGCCCATCAGCACCGAATCTTTGCTGACGCCACCGGGGTTCTTTGGATCGAATTGGTAGCGAATGGCCTGGCTGGTCAGGGTCCAGGGGCCATGATTGATCACCGCGTGCAGCCCCGCCGCCCAGTAGTCGCCGTTGTCCCGGGTGCTGGCGTTGTACAGCTGGGCCGTGGCCAGGGAGGCGCCCAGCTCGGTTTTCCAGTCGTCGAGGTTGAAGGTCCGAGCGACCCGGGCATTGAGCTGGTTGCGTTTTTCATCGTCCTGGCGCGACTGCACAGCGGCGATTGCGTTGTCGTTCAAGTCGGCGTAGCGGCCGACTTCCGGCGAGTAGCGGATGCCGCTGGGCAGCATCCGCGGGAAGTAGGCCAGTTGCACATCCCAGTCCGTGTCCTTGTGGCTGTACTTCAAGCCACTGCCGGCGCTGGAGCCGTAGCCGAGAAAAAACGGGATGTGATAGCTCCAGCCAAATTGCGGGTAGGGCTCCAGGCCAAAGGGTTTGAAGGGCGCTCCCAGTTGCAGGGTCGATTGACTGTTCAGCCGATAGCCGACGAAGCCCCGGTCGATGGCGCGCTTGCCGTCATCCTGGAACCAGTAGCCCAGGTCGCCGTAGAGGTTCTGGTAGCGGGCCTGGACGTCCAGGCGAAAGGTGTCGAACAGCAGGCGACCGTTGTTTTCCGTGGTTTGCCAATGCTCGTCGCGATAATTCAGGCGCAAGGCGCCGCCGATGTCCAGGCTGCTGTCGCCGTCCGTGCTGCGCCAGGAAACATGCGGGAAAGGCTTGTTGGCGGCGTTGGCGCGCACCGGTTCGGAAGGCACCGGTTCAACGGCGAAACCGGCGCAACTGATCACTAGCAGGCTGGCACCCAGGGCGTGACGCTTCATCTTGATCTCCTCCTTATGAAGTGAGGAGGGCAAGAGCAGAAACCATGCCAGTCGCCACGCTACTTGCTTATGGAAAAATACTTTCAAATCAATGATTTATATGGGAAACAAGGCTCCCTTGTACAACCCTTGGAACAGCAGGTTACAGAGGTTACAGGGGGCCTTGTCCGGTGCGTCTTTATTGCACCTTGGGGGTATTGGGCGGGCGGGGTGTTTTATGGGTGAACCGCGGGACGCAGCCCCATGGCGCGGGCTTGTTGGCGAAAAAACGGGTTGAAAAAGGCTGAGGCCGATCAGTTAGGCACAAGCACTGTACGGGTGGCGAGGGAGCTTGCTCCCGCTGGGGCGCGCAGCGACCCCAAAAATGGGACTGCTACACCCCGGAGCGCCGGCCGGTCCCACGGGAGCAAGCTCCCTCGCCACAGGTTTTTTTAGCCGGGCAGATTACAGATCCAGCACCAGGCGCTGGCTCTTGCAGCCCGAGACACAGACCATCATCGAACGGTTGGCCGCCCGTTCGGCCTTGCTCAGGACGCTGTCGCAGTGGTCGACCTCGCCTTCCAGGACCCGGGTTTCGCAGGAGCCGCACACCCCTTCGCGGCAGCTGTGGTCGATGTCGCAACCGGCCTCCAGCAGCACGTCCAGCAAGCTCTGGGTCGGCTCCACCGCCAGGCTCCGCCCGGACTTTTTCAGTTCCACGCGGTAGTGGCTGCGGGCGTCTGCGCTCGGGGCGATTTCGCCGGCGCTGAAGCGCTCGACATGGCTGTGAACGTAGCCCAGGCGTTCACAGGTGCTTTCAAAGGCATCGAGCATTGGCGTTGGGCCACAGCAATAGAAGTGGGTGTCGCCGGGGTAGCCGGTCAGGTAGTCCCCCAGATCTGGTGGCAGGCCCTGCTCGTCGTTGAAGTGGTAACGCACCGGGGCCCCTAGGCTGTCGAGGCTGGCCACCAGCGCCGCTTCCTGGCGCGAGCGGGCGCAGTAGATCAGCTCGGCGGATTTTCCCAGGGCCAGCAGCTGGCGGAACATGCAGTAGATCGGCGTGATGCCGATGCCGCCGGCCACCAGCACGCTGTGCTCGGCACCCAGATCGAGAGCGAAGTTATTGCGTGGCGCCGAGATCGACAATGCCATGCCGACCCGCAACTGGCTGTGAATGTACTCCGAACCGCCGCGGCTGTTGCGGTCGCGCAGGATGCCCAGGCGGTAATGCCCGGGATCGCCCGGGGCGTTGAGCAGCGAGTAGCTGCGCACCAGGCCGTTGGCCAGGTGCAGGTCGATATGGGCGCCGGCCTCGAAGGCCGGGAACCGGGTGTCGCCCAAGGGCCGCAGCTCGACGCTGATGATGCCCTCGGCTTCATAGTGCAGGCTTTGCACCCGGGCGGTGAGGAGCGGGGATGTGCACATCATTCACCTCTTTCAAGACAGCGCGGCAGGGATCGGGCTCGATCCCCGCCGGTCGGGTTCACGCCAGTTGCCTGGCGTCGATCAGTTCCAGCTGGGCCTTGGCGGCGTTCTTCAGGTAACGCCGCAGGCGCACCACTCCCAGGTCGTGCTGGTAGAGGTTTTCCCGCTGGTTGGCGTCGGCCTCCATGAATTCGAGCAGCACCCGGTCCTGCTCCAGCACC
The DNA here is from genome assembly GCF_001547915.1 of Pseudomonas sp. St29. Taxonomy (NCBI): domain Bacteria; kingdom Pseudomonadati; phylum Pseudomonadota; class Gammaproteobacteria; order Pseudomonadales; family Pseudomonadaceae; genus Pseudomonas; species Pseudomonas sp. St29. The sequence continues at coordinate 6,724,225 of NZ_AP014628.1, read as the reverse complement.
GCCCAGTGGCGCGCCTCCAGGCGGTTCTTGTAGAGGAAGCGCCAGGTGTCGCGCTGCCAGCCGGTGAGCGGGCGGCAGCGCCAGTGGAACACCGCCGCCAGGGCGCGACTGCTGGGGGTGTAGCTGCCGATGATGGTGAAGTTGCCCCCCGGGCCGCCGGTTTTCGGGTAGGGAATTTCCAGGCGCAGCCAGTGGCAGCCGTTGTCGAGGAACTCGGTCCAGTCGAAGTTGACCCCGCGCTGGCCTTCCTTCTCGAAGACGAAGCCCTGCTCGGTGTCGCGGGTGACGAAGCGCGCGGTGGCTTCGCCTTCGCTCATGGAGTGGGACATCTTGTGCAGGTAGGTGCCGTGCATCGGGTCCATGACGTTGTCCAGCACATAGCGGTAGTCGCCCTGCCACTCGGTGTAGCAGAGGAAGTGGCTCCATTCGGGGTTGGTCAGTTGCTCCGGCAGCACCAGCTCCGGCGCCTGGTCCAGGTGCGGGTCGCTGGCGTTGAACAGGAAGATCGCCCCGGCCGCCTCGCGGGCATGGAACATCCGCGTCGGCCGGCTGCCTTCAAGCTTGCACCCGGGGCTGCCGGGCACCTTGAGCACGGTGCCGTCGCAGCGCACTTCGATGCCGTGATAAGGGCATTGCAGGCGATCGCCCAGCACCGGGCCCTGGGACAGCGGCGCGCCACGGTGCGGGCAGTGGTCTTCCAGGGCATGGACGCGGCCATCGTTGTCGCGCCACAGGGCGATCTTGTAGCCCAGGCGGCGGATGGACACGGGCTTGTCCCCCAGATGCTCCGACGGCAGTACCGGGAACCACAGGTCTTTCAGGCCATTGGCCAGGTGTTGCTCAACAGGATCGACGGTCAGTTGCAGGTTCATTTCTTATTGTCCTCCGACGGGTCATTCGCCCAATCGAGCCATGAGGGTTTTGTAGGCATCCGCCGTCCACTGGCCCTCGGTCAGCGGGCAGGGCGGGCCGGCCCGGTCAAGGTGTTCAAGCAGCGCCGGCAGTTCGCTGATGCCATTGCCAAAGGCGCGTTCGATGGCGTCTCCCAGCAGGTCCTCGAAGGGCGTGCTGGGACGTTTGCGAGCCTGATGCGGCTCCAGGTAAGGGGCGCGGGCGGTCATGTCATGGATCTCCTTTTCGGCTTCTGCTCAGGCTTTGGGTTTGTCGGTGAGGAATTTGCCCTGGGGCGCCTCGACGTGTTGCTGGCGGCGGGTGTGGCCGTCGATGCCACCGGCAATCGCCCATTCGGCGAACACCGTGGGGCCGGGCTCGAAGCTGCGGGGCTGCCATTGCCCGGTCAGTTGGTCTTCATCGGCGTAATACTCCACCAGGGCCCCGGCGGGGTTCTTGAAGTACCAGAAGAACGCCGACGACACCGGGTGCCGGCCCGGGCCGATTTCCGTGCTCCAGCCGCAACGGGAAATGTGCATGCCGCCGCCAAACACCTCGTGCACATCGCGCACGGTGAAGGCCACATGGTTGAGCCCGGCCCGAGGCGCCGGCAGTTGCAGCATGAACAGGTCGTGATGGCCGCCTTCCTCGGCGCTGCGCAAAAAGGCCCCACGATCCGGGTAACGGTCCGAGGCCTGGAAGTCGAAACGCTCGCTGTAGAAGGCTTCGCAGGCGTTCACGTCCTTGACGAAAAACACCACGTGGCCGACCTCGATCGGTGTGGCGCGTTCGTAGATCGGTGCTGGCTTGTTGATCCGGCCCTTGGTCTGCCAGGTGTTGTGGCCGCTGCACTCGATGTCCAGGGTGCGCTTGCGGGTCACCTGCAAGCGGATGGCCAGGCCGTTGGGGTCGGTGCAGCCGATGCGCCCGTCGCCTTCGACGAAACCCGGGTCGGCGGCGATGCGCTGGCGGTACAGCGCCAGGTCGGCGGCGTTTTCCACGCCCCAGACCACTTCGCGCACCGTGGAGCCGGCTTCGATCGCCGGCGGCAGGCCGGGCCGGTTCAGGTCCGCCAGCACCACGCGACAGCCGTTGAGGGTTTCGAAGACCACCTCATCCTCCCGGGCGCTGACCTGCTGCAGGCCCCAGTCGCGGAAAAACCGCACGCAGGTGTCGAGGTCCTCGACGCCGTAAGTGACTTCATCAATGCCCAGAACACTCATTGCGCTACCTCGTTGCCCAGACCGGCCCAGGCCAGTGGTTGTGGGTTCATGCCCCAGTAGAGGCTCTTCTGTTCCATGTACTGCAGGATTCCCAGGCGGCCCTTTTCCCGGCCCAGGCCGCTGTCGCGCCAGCCGCCGAAGGGGGTGGAAATCGAAAACTGCTTGTAGGTGTTGATCCACACCGTGCCGGCCTGGAGCTTGCGGCCCAGGGCCCAGGCGCGCTTGTAGTCGCGGCTCCAGATCCCGGCGGCGAGGGCATACAGGCTGTCGTTGGCCTGCTCCAGCAACTGCGCTTCGTCCTCGAAGGGCAGGGCCACCAGCACCGGGCCGAAGATCTCCTCCTGGCACACCTGCTGCCGGTTGTGCAGGCCTTCGAGGATGGTCGGCGGGTAGTAGAAGCCACGCTCGTAGGCCGCTCCCGCCAAGGGTTCGCCGCCCAGGCGCAGGCGGCCGCCGGCGGCCAGGCCCAGGGCCACATAGCGCTCTACCGACTCACGGTGCTCGGCGCTGATCAGCGGTCCCATCTGGGTGCGCTCGTGCGCCGGGTCGCCGACCCGCAGCCGGCTCGCCGCGTCCACCAGTCGGTCCATGAACGGCTGGTACAGGCGCTGGGCGACAAACAGCCGCGACCCGGCGATACAGGCCTCGCCCGAGGAACTGAAGATGCCGTACAACACCCCGGCCACGGCGTGGTCGAGGTCGGCGTCGTCGAGCACGATGGTCGGCGACTTGCCCCCCAGCTCCAGGGACACCGGCATCATCTTGTCGGCGGCGATGTGGGCGATGTGCTTGCCAGTGCGTGTGCCACCGGTGAACGAGACCTTTTTTACCAGGGGATGGCGGGTCAGGGCGTCCCCCAGCAGCGAGCCCTTGCCCGGCAGGACGCTGACCAGCCCCTTGGGCAACCCGGCGTCGTCACAGATGCGCGCCAGTTGCAGGGCCAGCAGCGGGGTGATTTCCGCCGGCTTGATCACCACCGCGTTGCCAGCGGCCAGGGCCGGCGCCAGCTTCTGCGCCTCACTGGCGATGGGCGAGTTCCAAGGGGTGATCGCGGCGATCACGCCCATGGGTTCGTAGACGCTCATGCTGACGAAATCCCCTCGGGACGGGGTGATGGTCTCTTCCAGGGTTTCGCAGGCGGCGGCGAAGAACTGAAAGGTCGCGGCCGCGCTGGCCACCAGGGCCCGGGTTTCATTGATCGGCTTGCCGTTGTCCTGGCGTTGCAACTGCGCCAGATCCTCGCCGCGCTCGCGGATCAGCCCGGCGATGCGATACAGCACCGCCGCCCGTTCATGGGGCTTGCGCTGGGCCCAGCCGCTGTGCAGAAACGCCTGATGGGCGCCTTGCACCGCCTCCTCGACATCCTGCAGATCGGCGGCATTGAGCCACGCCACCGCCTCGTTGGTGGCGGGATAGCGGCTGGCATACCGGGCCCCCCGGCCCAGGCGCCAATCACCGGCAACACAAATCGGTAACGACAGTTCAACACTCATAAAAACCTCAGCTTCAGTGGCAAGCCGCAAGCTGCAAGTGACGGCAAGCGCGCTGTTCACGCCTTGACTTGCCGCTTGCCGCTCACTCCTTGCCGCTGCTCATCAGATGGATAGGCCGTGAGCGTGGTTGCCCAGGGCCCGGATCACGCTGTACACGGTCAGCGCCGACGTTTTCGGATTGGCCGCCAGCGGCTTGCCTCGCAGGCTCAGTTCGAAACCGCCAAAGGCGCCCCGGGCCTGGAACTGATGGACGTTCTCGTCACTGTGCGGGTCGGCGATCAGCGTCACCCGGGTGCGGTCCAGGCCGATCCCGGCCAGGGACAAGGTGGCGGCGACGTTGGCGTTCTTCGGGTACAGCCGCGCCGCTTCCCGGGCGCTGCCCTGGAAAATCACCGTCGCTTCGCTGATGCGCTCCAGGTCGCAGGCCTGTTCGCCAGGGGTGTTTTTCCAGGCCCGGGCCGGTTTGCGGCCGGTGTAGTCCACCGAGTCCAGGCCGCCGACCTTGGCCGCCGACAGCGCGTCGATGCCGCCGATGGCCCCCGGCAGCAGCTCGATGCGGGTACGACCGTGCTCGGCCGCGGCTTCCAGGCGCTCCACCAGGCCCGGCTGCGAGAGCGCGCCCACCGAGACGATCAGGCAGGCGATGCCTCGCTCCAGCGCGGGCAGCACATGTTCCTCAAGGGCCTGGTGGCCGGCGCACTCCAGCAGCAGGTCGGGCCGGGCCTCGGCCGGCAGGGCGGTGAGCACCTGGGGCGGATGCTGCAAGCGGGCCAGGCGCTGGCGGGCGGCGGCTTCGGAGCCGGGCGAAACGATCACTCGGTCCACCCGCAGTTGCCGGTCCTGTTCCAGCAGTTCCAGTACGCCGAGGCCAATGGCCCCGCAGCCGATCATGGTGATGTGCAACATGGCGCATTCCTCAGGCATTGGCTTTCTGGGCTTGGGTTTCGCTGTTGGGCGGCCCGGCGAACGCGGTGGCGAAGTTGCCGACGCTGAGCATGTCCACCTCCAGCAGGAAGGGGCCGGGCTCGCGCTGGGCACGGTCCAGCAGGCCGCCGAAATCCTTGAGGTCGCGGACCCGGCCGTGGCGCAGGCCAATGGATTCGGCGAGCTTGCTGTAGTCCGGTGTGTGCAGGTCGACGTAGCAGTGACGGCTGCCGTAGACCGCGTCCTGGATGTTGCGGATGACCCCGTAGCGCTGGTCGTTCATCAGCAGGATCACCAGGTTGACGCGCTCCTGGACCAGGGTCGCCAGCTCACCCAGGTTGAGGATGAAACCGCCGTCGCCGGCCAGGGCAAAGACCTTGCGCTGTGGCGCATTGACCGCTGCGGCAATGGCGGCGCCGATGCCCATGGCCAGGCCCTGGCCGATACCGCCGCCCAGGGCGTGGATGCCGCAGCGCGGGTGATAGAGGGTCAGCAGGCGGTTGCCCCAGAGGCTGTTGGACAGGGTCACGTCGCGCACCCAGGTGAAGTCGCGGCCAGTGTGGGTCTGCAACTGCTCGACCATGGCCGAGTAGGGCCCCAGGTCCGCCAGCAACTGCTGGCGCGAGGCGGCGCGCACCGCCTTGAGTTCGGCGAGGAACTCCGGGTTGCCGTGCAAACGGCCTTCGAGGCGGTCGGCCAGGCCTTCGAGGGCCAGGGCGGCATCGCCACAGACAAACCGCTCGCTGGGGTAGCTGCGCCCTTCGATGGCCGGGTTGGCGTCGATGCGTAGGGTGTTGTGGGGCAGCTTCAGGCTGTACTTGAAGGTTTCGTTGCTGCGCAGGCGCGAGCCGGCGATCAACAGCGCGTCGCAGCTTTGCAGGAACTGCTCGACCTGCTTGTTCTGCGAGAAAGCGCCGAGGCAGCGTTCATCGTCCTCGTTGACCACGCCCCGGCCCTGGGTCGAGGTGATGATCCCCAGCCCCAGGTCCATCAAGCGCTTGACCTGAGGCCCGGCGTGCCGCGCCCCGCCGCCCAGCCAGAGCAGCGGCCGATGGGCTTGCGCCAGGCGTTCGGCCAGTTGGTCCAGGGCCTCGGCGGCGGGCACCGCCACGGCCACTGGCAAGGGCGAGAGGTCCGTGGGCATGGGGATCAGGGTCGACTGGATGTCGATGGGAATCTCCACGCTCACCGGCCCGGTGGGCGCGGTCAGGGCGGTCTGCACCGCCAGCTTCAGGGTGCTCAGGGCGGTTTCCACGCTGCGCACCCGGAAGGCCGCCTTGGATACCGCCTTGAGCATGCTCAGCTGGTCCCGGGCTTCGTGGATATAGGCCAGTTCCTGGTCCAGGTAGGGGGTTTCGATCTGCCCGGTCAGGTGCAGCAAGGGCGTGCCGGCGGTCAAGGCTTCCACCAGGGCGCCGGCGGCATTGCCGGCCGCGGTGCCGGTGGAGGTCAGGCACACCCCCAGGCCGCCGCTGGCCCGGGCATAGGCGTCGGCCATGTTGGCCGCCCCGGCTTCGCCCCGGGCCATGACGAAGCGGATGTTGCCGCGCACCGCGAAGGCATCGAGGATCGGCATGTTGTGGATCGAGATCACGCCAAAGGCGGCCTTGACGTCGCATTGTTCGAGAAAAGCGGTGATGACCGCTCCGACGGTGACCATTGGTTCGTTACGCATGGCGGCAGAGGCCTCCGGAAACATCGATATGGCTGCCTGTGGTGTAAGCGCTTAGAGGCGAGGCCAGGAACAGGATGGCTTGGGCTGCCTCGATCGGCAGGCCCAGGCGTCCCAGGGGAATCTGTTTGCGCTGGGCCAGTTGGGCGGTCCATTGCGTCCAGTCGAGGTGGCGTTCTTCCCGGGCTTCGAAGCGCCGGCGCCATTGCCCGGACTCCACCAGGCCCACGAGGATGCCGTTGACCCGGATGCCATCGGCGGCGAACTCGCTGGCCAATGAGCGCACCAGGTTCAGCACCCCGGCGCGGGCCGCGGACGTGGCCACCATGTGCGGTTCCGGCTGGCGCGCCAGCAGCGAGTTGACGCAAACGATTGCCGCCTCGGGCTGGCCGTCGAGCTGGGGCTTGAAGGCTTGCACCGGGTTGATCACCGAGAAGAACTTGAGGTTCAGCTCTTCGCTCCAGGCCGCGGCGCTGGTGTCGGCAAAGGTCGACACCCGGCCTTGCCCGGCGTTGTTGACCAGCACGCTGGCCGGGCCCAGGGCCTTCAGGCTGGCGCTGGCGAAGGCGCCCACGGCGTCGGCGTCGAGCACATCGCAAACCCGCGCCAGCAGCTGCGCCTCGGGGAAGCGTTCGCGCAGGCGCTGTTGCGTCGCCTCCAGGCGCTCTGGGTCGCGGCCACAGAAGGCCACCTTGGCGCCCGCCTGCAGCAGCAGTTCGACGCAGGCCAGGCCGATGCCCGACGAGCCGCCGGTGACGATGGCCGTGCGGCCTTGCAGTTGATAAGGGCTCATTTCAATCCCTCATCAAGGCGGTGACCCGCGGCTGCCCGTCATGGGCCGCGCTGTTGTAGTTGAGCAGGCGCGACAGCTCGTCGGCGCTGCGGCGTACCTGTAGCAGCAGTTCGTTGTAGTTGATGTGGCCGACCTGGGCGGTGGCGATGGTCACTCCCAAGGCGGCGACGATGCTGCCGCTCTGATCACGCACCGGGGCCGCCACCGTGGAAATGCTCGGCTCGAAGAAGCCTTCGCCGCTGACAAAGCCCCGCTGGCGGTCGGCCTGGACCATGTCGAACAGCGCCATCACGGTGTTTGGCGTGCTGGGGGAGTGCTGTTCCAGGTGTTCCTCCGGGTACAGCTCGCGCAGCTCGGCCAGGGACAAATCCCCCAGCAGCACCCGGCCGAGCACCGTGGCGTGGGCCGGCAGGCGGGTGCCGACGCTGACCGCGCTGGAGAACACCGAAGGTGGCGAAACCTTGGCCACGTAGACGATCGAGCGACCGTCGCGCACCACCAGGTTGCTCGGGTAGTTGAGGCGGTCGCACAGCCGCGCCAGCAGCGGCTGGCCCAGCTCGGTGAGCTCCAGCGACGCCAGGTATTCGAAGCCCAGGCGCAGCACCGACATGCCCAGGCGGTATTCATTGCCGCTGCGGGTCACGAAACCCATGGTTTCCAGGGTGGTCAGCAGACGGAAGATGGTCGAGCGCGGCAGGGCCAGGCGCCGGGCCAGCTCCGGGGCGGTGAGGGTGCGGTTGCTGCGGCTGAATTCGCACAGCAGCAACAGGCCCCGTTCCAGGCCTGGGACGATGTACTTGTCCTGAGGGTCCTTCAGCAGATCGGCGTCGTTCATAGGGGTCTACCTGTCAGGGATTCTTCGATGGCGCGGGCCAGCAGGCCCGCCACCACCAGCGGTTGTTCGACGGGGCTGGCGTGGCCCGCGTTGGCGATCAGGTTGAAGCGTGCGCCTAGTGCCTTGGCCAGGGTCAGGCAACCCTCGGCCGGGGTGATGCGGTCGGCTGCGCCGCAATGCACTTCGCAGGGCATGCCGGGTGGGCCATGGCGCAGCAGGTCGTCACCACACAACAGCTCGATGGCCTGGCGATACCCGGTGGGGTTCAGGCGGGCCATGTTCCAGCGCACCCAGGCCAGGGCCTGGGGCGTGGCGGTGGGCGAAAGCATCTGGGCGCTGCGCTGATCGGCTAGGCCGGCGATGCCCAGGCGCTCTAGCGTGTCCAGGCGTTGTTGGCGCACCTGCCGGCCCTGTTCGGCCAGCGCTGGCGCGCCGTAGCCCTGGGCCGGGCTGATCAGCAGCAAGCGGCTGACCCGCCGGGCCTGGGCGCTGCGGGCCAAGGCCAGGGCCGGCAACGCGCCCAGGGAGTGCCCCACCAGCACGCATTGCTCGATCTCCAGCGCGTCGAGCATCTGCAGCAGCCGGGCGGCGTAGTGCTCGGCCTTCGGCGCGGGGGATTCCAGCGGGCTGGAATCACCGTAGCCGGGCGCGTCCCAGGCAATGACCCGGGCCTTGGGCGCCAGGTGCTGTGCGACTTCCAGCCAGGAGGCCGCCCCGGAGCCGATGCCGTGCAGCAGCACCAGCGCCGGCCCCGCGCCGCCTTCACGCAGGGCCTGGAGGCCGCCGCTGGCCGTCACCAGGCGCTGGGGAAAGTCCCGGGCCAGCTGGGCTTGCAGGTCCGCCGTCGCTACCGGTTGAGAGAGGCCTGGGAACATGGCCTTACCCGCGCTTGATCGAGGCCAGAGGGTGCTCTGGCGGGTAAGTCGGGGTGATCGGCTTCTTCGCGCCGAGCATCACGCACATCAGCGCGTCTTCATCGCCGATGTTGATCTCCTCGCGGTACACCCCTGGCGGCACCGACACCAGGTCACGTTCGTTGAGGATGGTTTCAAAGCGCTCGCCGTCCTTTTCCAGCACCAGCTTGAGCCTGCCGCGCAGGACGAAGAACACTTCCTCTACATCGATGTGCAGGTGCGACGGGCCCTCATGGCCGGCGGGGATGACCATGGTGGAAAAGGTGAAGTGCTCGGCCGGGACGGTGTTGCTGTCGTTGCTGACCCCGGTGCCGCCGGTGCCGATGTAGCGCATCTGCGCGCGACGGTACTTGGGGTCGTAGTCGGCCTGGAACTTCAGCGCATCCCAGTCGTACTGGCGGGTTGCGTAGCGGGCGATGCGGGTGTTCATCCAGCTTTCCAGGCTGGCCCCGGCCGGGCGCTCCCAGCTTTTGGCTTGCGAGTTGGCGGATAGATCGGTCATGGCAGTCTCCATTCAGGGCATGACGAACCCGCCGTTGACCGGCAGGGTTTGTCCAGTGATGAAACGGGCAAGGTCGGACAGGGCGAACAGCACCGCGCCGCTGACGTCCTCGGGCAGTTGCGGGCGTTGCAGGGCGCGCTGTTCCAGGTACAGGCGATGGCGCGCCTCGGGCACATAGGCGGTGGCTTCCACCTGCACCAGGCCCGGGGCGATGGCGTTGACGGTGATCCCGTCGCCGCCCAGCTCCCGGGCCAGGCTGCGGGTCATGGCGATGATGGCGCCCTTGCTGGCGACGTAGGCCAACAGGTTCGGCGCGCCCCACAGCGGGGTGTCCGAGGCCAGGTTGACGATGGCCCCGCGGCCGCTGGCGCGCAGGGCCGGCAGGCAGCCCTTGGTCATCAGCCAGGTGCCGCGCACGTTGACCTGCATCACCTGATCCCAGGTGTCCAGGGTCAGTTGCTCGCAGCTCTTGCCCCCGGAATGGGTGATCGAGGCGTTGTTCACCAGGCCGTCGAGGCCGCCGAGCAGCTCCACGGCGGCGTTGATGCAGGTGTCGATGGCGTCGGGGTTCGCCAGGTCCAGGCTCAGGGCGCGGACATCCAGGCCCTGGTGGCGCAGGTCGATGGCCGCCTGTTGCACCCGCTGTTCCAGCACATCGGCAATCACTACCCGGGCTCCGGCGCGGGCAATGGCTTCGGCGAAGGCGTAGCCCAGACCACGGGCGCCACCGGTAATCAGGACCCGACGGTCCTGCAGCAGATCACTTGGGGCGTTCATCATTGGCTACTCAACATGGCTTTGGGCAGGTAGTGCAGGACGCGCTTTTCCGCCCAGACCACGGCGCCGTAGGCGATCACCCCGATCAGGGTCAGCATGACGATGGCGACGAACACCCCGGCGGTGTTGCCCTGGCCCTCGGCGTCCACCAGGAGGAAGCCCAGGCCCTGGTTGCCGCCCACCAGCTCGCCCACCGTGACCCCGATCACCGCCAGGGTCGAGGCGATGCGCAGGCCGGAGAACAGCGCGGCCATGGCCGAGGGAAACTCCACCAGGCGGAAGATCTGCCAGCGGCTGGCGCTCATGGTGCGCACCAGGTTGATCATGTCCGGGTCCACGGTGCGGATCGCCGACAGCACGTTGATCATCACCGGGAAGAACACGATCAGGATGGCGATCAGGATCTTCGGGTAGACGGTGTAGCCCAGCCACATCACGAACAGCGGGGCGAAGGCCACCTTCGGCGCGATCTGCAAGGCCAGGATGTAGGGCGAGAGCACGGCTTCGGCGGTGGGCGACAGGCCCAGGGACACACCGATGGTCAGCCCGAGGAAGGCGCCGAGGGCGAAGCCGACGATGATTTCCAGGGCGGTGACCAGGGTGTGCTGCCAGAGGTTGCCGCTTTGCCACATGACCAGGCTTTCCTGGGCCACGCGGCTGAGCCTGGGCATGACGAATTCGGGCATGCCCAGCAGGCTCGGGCCCCACTGCCAGAGCAGCAGGAACACCAGCAGCAGCGCGATGCTGCCGAGCACGGAGTGATTGAGGGTTTTCATCCGGGGTTGTACCTCGCAAGGGGCGGTGCTCATTGCGCAGCCACCGGGCTGTCGATGAACTGGTTGGTGTAGAGGTCGTCGAGCCTGGGCTCTTGGTTGACGATGCCTTCGCTGACATAGAACTGGCGCACCTGCTCCAGGCGCTGGGGATCGATGCGCCCCAGCACCTGTTGACCGGCATAGACGTGCTCGACATAGAGCTTGAAGATTCGCTCCAGGGCATCCTCCTTGCCGGCGTAGGCCGGTACTGCCTGGGCGAAGGTCCGGGCCGCGGCGCGCGGGTCCTGGATGATGTCGCGCATGCCTTGCAGGGTGGCCTGGACCACCCCGCGCACCAGTTCCGGCTGGTCGCGGATCGCCGTGTCGGAGGCGAGGATCGCCTGGGCCATGCTTTCGAAGATCTGCTCCCGGGGAATCAGTTGCACCTTGATCCCGGCGTCCTCGGCATTGATCACCCAGTCCGGCACGGCGGCCATGGCCTGGGCCTTGCCGGCGGAAAACAGCTGCCAGACCCCGGACGGGCCAGCGGCCTGGATGTCCACATCGCTCTTGCTCAGGCCGGCTTTGCGCAGGGAGGCGAGCAGCGCGTAGTAGGTGGTGTCCGAGTAGGACATCACGGTCAGGGTCTTGCCCTTGAGGTCGTCGATGGCCTTGATCCCGGCACTGTGCGGGGTGGCGATCAGGGTCACCCCTCCAGCCCCCAGCAGTGCCACCGCGCGCACCGGAATGCCATTGGCCCGGACCACGATCGGAGTGTCGCCAATGGCGCCGCCCATCAGCGCGTTGCCGGCGCCGATCTGCTTGGCCACGTCGACCCCGCCCTTGGCGGCGATAAAGGTCAGGTTGAGGTTGTGGGCGGCGTAGTAGCCCTTTTCCTTGGCGATGATCCACGGCGCGAACGCCGGCAGGTTGGGTGGCGCCGGCAGCAGGTAGGTGACCTCCTGCGGGGCGGCCAGCGCGCCGTGCGCCAGGGTCAGGCCGAGGGCGACAGTAGCGGTGCGGCCGAGTCTTTGAAACAGCGACTTGAGCATGGGTACTCCTGAATCGGTTGCGGCCCGCTAGGGCCTTGATCAATGCAGTTCGAGGTCCTGGCCGACTTGCAGCAGCTCCATCAGGCGTCCAACCAGCGGGCCGATCTCCGGCAGCTTGCGGCGCTCCAGGGGGTTGTCCCGCAGGGGCAGGTCGACGCTGATTTCCTCGACGATGGTTCCCGGGCGGGCGCTCATGACCAGCAGCCGGTCGGACATGGCGATGGCTTCCACCAGGTCGTGGGTGATGAACAGCGCGGTCTTCCCGGTGTCGGCCAGCATCCGCGCCATGTCCTGTTGCAGGATCATCTTGGTCTGGGCGTCGAGGGCCGAGAACGGCTCGTCGAGGAACAGCACCTGGGGGTCGATGGCCAGGGTCCGGGCCAGAGCGGCCCGCTGGCGCATGCCGCCGGACAGCTGGAACGGGTAGTGCTCGGTGAAGCCCTTGAGGTGGCAGCGTTCGAGCAAATCATTGGCCACTGCTTCCCGGGCGCTGGCCGCCACGCCCTGGATCTCCAGGCCCAGCTCGACGTTACGGCGAATGCTGCGCCAGGGCATCAGCAGGTCTTTTTGCAGCATGAAGGCCACCCGGCGCACCGGCCCGGTCACCGCCTCGCCGCCCACCAGCACCTCGCCTTCGCTGGGCAGGTAAAGGCCCGAGCCCATATTGAGCAGGGTGCTCTTGCCACAACCGGAAGGGCCGATGATCGACACCACCTCGCCGCGACGGATCTTGAAACTCACGTCACGAATGGCAAAGGGCGCGCTGGACTGACCCTTGCTCGGAAAACACTTACCGACTTGGCGAAATTCGATTTCAGTCGGCGCCAACTCTTCCTGAGGAAGAGGGGCATTCCATTGCGGCACGACGGCGTACATCTCTTTCACAGCCATTGGGATAATTCTCAAGTCTGTTTTATAGGTGATACGTCGTTTAGTGCATGAACAATGCCAGTGAATTTAAGATTCGGTTTCAAGTTATAAAAATCGTTATTAATCAGTTACTTGTAATAAGTAATTTGATTTTTTCTGTGTTTTATATATGAAACGATGTTTATTGTCTGGCACGAAACTGCCCAACACTTGGAAGTGGCCTGGGAAGTTGCGAGAAAAGAAGGCTTTGCGGGTAACGGGAAAAACGCGATAAATGCCTTGTTTGTTTTATATATGAAATATGGCGCGCGCTAGTCAGCGGCTCTTCATATAAGAGCCGCGGCCCCGCAATGATCTATTGCCGAAAGTATCGGGTTGCAACACGTATCGGGTTACAGCCAGAAGGTTTCATGCCGCTCTTGGAAGTTGTGTATTTCACCCTGCTCCAGCAACTGGCGAATCCACGGCCCCAGCAGATCCAGCGAGGTGTCCAGCGGCGTGGGCCGCTGCCAGCGCAGCGGCACCCGGGCAAAGCGTTGCTGGTTGGCGCTGACGTTCTCCAGGATCTGCCGGTCCTGCTTGAGGATCACCTTGAACAGCGGCTGCAGCACGCCGCGTTTGATCCAGCCCGGCAGGCGGCCGCGGGCCGTGGCGATGCGCGCGAACAGCCGCAACTGGCCCTCGGCGGCGGGGCTCAGCCAGGCGCTGACCAGCAGGTTGAGCCGGCCCTGGCGGTCGCGGTATTCGATTTCCGCCAGCCCCGGCAGGCGAAAGCGCCCCATGCTCAGGCCGCGTTCGCCTTCGAACAGCCGGGAAATCAGCCCGGATTGGGTGCCTTCTTCGCTGTACTGCGCTTCAACCCCGTCTTCGAGCCGATGCACCCAGGCGCTAATGCGCTGGCGCTGGCGATCGTGGCGAATCCAGCCGGCGTGCACGAAGTGGGTGTGGAAACCGTCGAGGAAGTTCTCCGCGGCGTCCTGCAAGCTGCACTGCACCCGGTCGCTGATCCAGAACACATCCAGGGCCTGGGCCTGTTCGGCGGCGGCCACCGGTGGCGCATGCGGCCGCTCGCTGGCAAGGCTGGCCCACACCAGTCCCTGGGCTTCGCAGCTGTGCAGCGGCTGCAGCAAGGGCTGGCTGCAACGCTGCTGCTCCAGCCCGGGCAACTGAGTGCAGCGACCCTGGGGATCGAAGCGCCAGCCGTGGTAGGGGCACTGGATCTGCCCGTCGCGCACCCGGCCGGCGCTCAGGGGCGCAAAGCGGTGAGGGCAACGGTCCGGCAGCACCGCGGCGGCGCCGTCGGCGTCGCGAAACAGCACCAGCGGCACGCCGTGCAGGGTGCAGGCCAGGGGCTGCTTGTGCAGTTGCCGGCTGAGGGCGACGGGCCACCAGCCCGAGTGACTGTTCACAGTTTGAGCTTCCTCATCAGCGGTACGCCGATCCGTTGCAGCAGCATCCCCATCAGTTGCCACACCAGCCTGCGCGGCCAGGGCAGGTGGGCGATGTGGATCAGGCTGTATTCGATTTCGGGCTGGCCGCCGCGCAGGCGTTTGAAGGCGGCGGCGCCGGAGCTGAAGTTGAGCACCTGACGGCGGTTCACCGCCTCTTGCAGGCACAGCCTGGTCAGTTGCCGGTACAGCCCGGCGCGCTGGGGCAGGGCGGTGTCGTAGCCAACAATGGGCGTGCTGATCAACGCGCTGTTGGCGAACCAGCCCAGGGCGCCGTCGATGCGGCCTTCGGCGTTGCGCAGGGCGCGCACGTCCAGCCAGCCTTCGGCCTGCCCGCGTTGCAGCCATTGGGCGCTGTAGTGGGGGTTGAGGCGGCTGTATTTATCCAGGTACAGCAGGTTGTACAGCTGCTCGATGCGCTGGAAGTCGGCTTCGTTCAGCTGGCTGCCGGGCACCACCGTATACGGGCTGCGACGCAGCAGGGTGGCATCCAGGCGGGTGTTGTGGTGGCGCAGGAAGGCTGAATTTTCGCCCTGGCGGCCGTCGAACAGGTACACCTGGCGGCTGGGAATCGCCAGGTAGCCCAGGGCTTGCAGGCGCTTGCGCAGGGCGCGGTTGCTGAAGTCGTTGAGCGAGCGAAAGCCAAAGCCGTGGTCGGGAAACGCCCGGCGCAGCAGCTCGGTGATCGCCGGCAAGTCCGCGCCGTCCCAGTCGGCCGGGTACAGGTTGGTGGACAGCAGCCAGTTGTTGACCTGCACCAGCCGGTCGACCTTGGCCGCGCTCAGCAGCCGGTCCACGCCCTGGGTCAGCAGCCTCAGCGGCCGGGCCAGCCAGGGCCGTTTCAGGCGCTGCAGTTCTTCCCGGGCGTAGCCGCTGTAGGCGGTTTGCGGCGACACCACGTAGCAGTTATCCACAGGGTCGTGGCCGTGGTTGATGCTCACCGGGAACTGATGATGGCCGGTGTCCAGCAGGGCCAGGGCGGTGCTGACGTTGCCGATCAGGGCGCCGCCGGCGCAGGTGCGCACGTACTGCCGGGCGTGGCTGTCGCCGGCGCTCGGGGGCTCAAGGGCCAGTTGCTCGGGCATCCACAGCTTCATCGGCGCGTTGCCCCCAGGGGTTGGCCGTTCCATTCGATATCGGCAGTGGAGGCGGCCAGCAGCCCGCAGCGGCGGGTCAGGGCGCGGCCGATGATCTCGCTCAGGCTCAGCAGTTGGGCGGTCAGCGGGCCACGGTCACCGTCCTGGACGATCACGTCCCGGGCTTGTTGGTAGTCGTGCCAGAACTCGCGGCTCAAGAGCCGTGACGGTGCCGCCAGAAGCAGCATGGCCAGGGCGATCATCCTGGGTTCCAGGGTCGCCTCCAGCGCAGCGCCGGCTTCGCTGCCGAGCGCCGCTACCAACGGCACGCGCTGGTCGTCGAACAGGTGCACGCCGCTGGTGGCCCTGGGGTTGCACTCCAGCACGTGGAAGCGGCCGTGCGGGTCCTCGATGAAGTCAAAACCCACCTGCCCGGTGTAGCCGGTGGCCCGGCCGAACTGCTCCAGGAAGGCGCGGATCGGCGCCGGGGCGCAGCTGTGAAAGTAGATTCCCGAGCCACGCCCGACCCGGTAGCGCGGCTGGTAGCTGCTGTGGGCGCGCAATTGGCCGTCCACCAGCACGCTGAAACTGCAGTATTCCTGGCCGGGGACAAACCGCTGGGCCACCCAGGGCGCCTCGCTGCTGGGCCGGACCTTGGCCAACTGCATCGGGCTCGGGCGGATCAGGGTCTGGGAGGCGAAGCGCGAATAGGCCGGCTTGAACACCAGGGCATCGTGCTCGGCGGCCAGGGCCTGCAACGCGGCCGGTTCATGCAGCACTCGGGTCGGCGGCGCGGCCACATCCCAACCTTGGGTCATGGCGGCGAAATCGCCCTTGTGGTGCAGGCGGTGCAGCAGCTCGAAATCGCTGGTGAACACCCGGCACAGCGGGCGCAGACGCTCCAGGCCGTGGGCCAGGTAGAACACCTCTTCGCAGGTGGGTAGCAGCAGGTCGATGGCCTGTTGGCGGATGACCCCGGCCAGGGCTTCGATCCAGGCATCCGGGTCGTGGCGCGGCTCCGGCAGGCGCACGAAGTGCTCGGCGGCGCGGCTGAAGCGGCTCAGGGGCTGGGCCAGGGAATCGGCCACGGTCACCGTCCAGCCGGCTTGGCTGAAGGCCCGGGCCCACTCCAGGCAGGCCGGGGCCCGGGCGCCGAGAATCAATACACGCATGGCAGTCCCTCGGGCAGTTGCAGCATCAGCAGGCGGCGTCTTTTCGTCTGTGGCGGCGGCGCCTGCCAGTGGCCGAAGCTCAGCTGCGGCGCCTGCAGCCCCTGTTGCGCGCAGAGCTCGGCGAGGGCCTCGCTCAAGCGTTGGCACAGCCCGTGGTAGTCGCCCGAGGTGCGCAGGTTGACCTGCCAGAGCAGCCCGCGCTGGTGGATTTCATATTCCTCAAGCGTCGCCCCGAGCATCAGCAAGGCGCGGCGCAACAGGTCGGGGTAGAGCGGTGCCAGCTGCTGGCCGTCGAGCCGCGGCAGCCAGAGGATCTCGTCGGCGCGGCCTTCCACGGCGGCGATGGCCCGTTCCGCGCGGCCACAGGGGCAGGGCGCGTCGGCCACTCGCAGGATGTCGTTGAGGCGATAACGCACGATCAGCTGCGTACGCCGGGAAAAGTCGGTGATGATCGGCTGAAAGCGCGTGCGCTCAGGGTCCAGCCACTGCGGTTCGATGTGCAGGTGGCTTTCATTCAGGTGCAGGGTGCCGGCCTCGCAGGTGTAGCCGAGGAAGCCTTCGCTGGCCTGATAGATCTGCCGGGGCTTGAGCCCGAAGGCCTGCTGCACCACCTCGGCGTCGGTAGTTTCCAGTACTTCGGCCACCGACAGAATGTGCCGGGGGCGGATCGTCAGCTGCCCGGCCAGGGCCGCCTGGGCCAACCCGCGCAGCACCGTGGCCGGGGCCACCAGCACGTCCGGGTTCTGCTGGTTCAGGCGTTGCAGGGAGGCGGTCAGGCCCAGGGTCAGGTCATGAAAGGCGAAGTCGATGCGGCGGCTGGCCAGGGTGGTGTACAGGCGGCTGTTGGCTCGCAGGAAGAAGGCGATGCGCAGCGGCGCCAGCCAGGGGCACAGCAGCCGGGGCAGCAGGGCCCGGGGCAGGGTCCGCGCCAGCAGGATGCCGGCCCAGCGTTGGCGTTCCACGCTGCTGACCAGGAACACCCCCTGGGCCCCCGAGGTGCCGCTGGACAGGCCCACGGTGATGTCCCCCAGGGTCGGGCTGAAGTCCCGGGAACGCTCGGCCTGCAGGGCCACCGGCAACACTTGTTCCAGGCTCAGGGCGCGGGTGTTGAAGGCGGCGAAATCGCTCATCAGGCTGGCCTTGTCCATGATCGGCAAGCTGTGCAGGCCATCGTGGGTCAGCCCGTTGAAGCGCTGGCCACGGGGCATGACCCGCGCCATGAAGTGCTTGAGGCGTCGGGCCTGCCAGGCTTCCAGGCGCTCGCGGCGACGAAAGCGCAGGGCGTAGCGGCTGAACACGAAGGCGCCGATGCTGCGCAGGGTGCCCAGCAGGCGTTCACTGTTCATGGGCGAACGCCTCCCAGGCCTGGGTGCAATGGGACGGCAGCACCGCCACCGCCGGTTCGCGGCGGATCAGTTGGCCCAGGCCGCTGTAGGTGCGCACATATTGCTGACGGTCGGCGCTGGCAAACCACAGTGCCGGGGCGGCGGGCAGGCGTTCGGCGCGGCAGGCCGGCACCGACCAGCAGGCGTCGGCCACCAGGAACACCGGTCGGCCCTGGGCATCGGGGATGAACAGGCCCAGCTGGCCTTCGCTGTGCCCGGGCAACGGCACGCCGATCAGGCTGCCATCGCCGAACAGGTCCAGGCCCTGCTCGAAGGGCGCCATCCAGCTTGGCAGCGCACAGCTGGGGCTGGCTTCGGCCAGGCGCAGGCGGGCGCCGAAGTCGTCCGGCAGCAAGCCCGGCAGATGGCCGCCGAGGGTGGCGCGCCAACGCTGGCCGCGCAGGCTGTCGATATGCCGGTAATCGGCTTCCAGGGCGATGAAACGCGCGTTGGCAAAGTCCCGCAGCCCGGCGACATGGTCGGCGTGAAAGTGGGAAATGATCACGTGGCGGATATCCCCCGGGCCGATGCCCAGCTCATGCAACTGCGCGCCCAATTGTTCGACCACCGGCAACTGCACCGGCACCGCACTGCGGTACAGGCGCTCGGGCAGGGCGCGGGTGGCCTGGAAGAAGTGCTCGGCGTAGCCGGTGTCGTACAAAATCCAGCCGTGCTCCGGGTGCTGGATCAGCCCGCACAGGGCCGGAAACTGCACCGGCGCCAGGCGCCCGCCACGGTCGGCCATGCATTCCAGGTGCTGGCACCAGCCGGCCCGGAGGATCTTCAAACTCACGCTGCGGCTCATGCTCGTTGCCTCTGTTGGGCCAGCCACCATTGGGCGTGCTGGGCGATGCCCTGGTCCTGGCTGATCACCGGGCGATAGCCCAGCTCGCGCTGGATGGCGCTGATGTCCAGGGTCTGACTGAAGGCCAGGACGCCGGCGCCGTAGCGGGTGATCAAGGGTTCGGCGCCGTTGCCCAGGCGCGCCTTGAGCTCCAGCAGGCGCGCCACGCCGTGCACCAGGGGCCAGGGCAGGCGGCGGGTGCGCAGCGGCAGCTGGAAGTGCTCGGCCATCTGTTGCAGCAGGTCCTTGAAGGCCAGCGGCGTGCCATTGCTCAGGTTGTACACGCACAGCGGGCGCGGCAGGGGCCGGGTCAGGGCCAGCCACACCGCGTGCACCAGATTGTCGACGCAGGTCAGGTCCAGCTGGGCCCGACCGCCGCGCATCAGCGGAATCGCCCCGCGCTGCATCACCCGTAGCAGGCGCGGCATCAGGGTTGCGTCCCAGGGGCCGAACACCGCCCGGGGGCGCAGGATCACGCACTCGGGCAGCTTGGCGTCTGCCAGCAGGGTTTCGGCCTGGGCCTTGCTGCGGGCGTAGTCGTTCACCGGGTTTGGCAGCGGCTGGTCTTCGTGAATGCCCAGGCGGTCGCTGAAGTCGAAGTACAGGCTCGGGGTGGAGATGTGCACCAGCCGCGGGATGCGGTTCTTGCCGCAGGCGTGGATCACCTCGGCGGTGGAGTCGAGGTTGGCCCGGGCAAACGCCTGGGGCGACCCCCAGGGTGAAGACAGGGCGGCGCAATGCACGATGGCGTCATGCTCGCGGCTGGCGTCGGCCAGCAGGCGCTTGGCCAACGGGCTGCCGTGCTCCAGGGGCAGCCAGCGCACCGGCGCCGGGCTGTGGGCAATCACCTCGGCCGCCGCCTCGGGGTTGCGCCCGCTGAACTGCACCTCACAGCCTTCGGCGGCCAGCTTCCAGACCAGATGCCGACCGATAAAACCGGTGCCGCCGGTGACCAGGATCTTCATCAGAACTCCAGGATCATGCCGCCGAGGGACAGGCCCGCGCCGGTGCCGATCAGCAGCAGGGTGTGTCCGCGTTGAATGCGCCCGTCGCGCACCGCGATGTCCAGGGCGGTGGGCAGGGAGGCCGCCACCTGATTGCCGTGCTGGGCAAAGATATCGATGACCTTGTCCGGCCCCAGGCTCAGGCGCTTGGCCGCGTGTTGCATGGCCTGCTGGCTGGCCTGATGGGGGATCACCCAGTCGATCCGTGCCAGGGGCAGCGCGGCTTGCTGCAGCAAGTCGTCCAGCAGCTCGGGCAGGTGCTTGGCCGCCAGGCGGAACACACCCTTGCCCTGCATGGCGAAGCTGGTCAGGGGCTCGAACGGCACCTGGATGCGTCGCGGATGAAAGCGCGAACCGCCGGCGGGGATCTGGCACAGCGCCGCGCCTTCGGCGTAGGTCTTCAGGCGCGAGGCGAGGAGCTTCTGCCCGCCATGGCCCGGGCCCAGCACCACCGCCGCCGCGCCGTCGCCGAAGATGCCGCAGACTTCCACCTGCTGCCAGTCCAGGCCGCAGGAAGCGATATCGGCGCACACCAGCAGCACGCGCCGGTAATGCCCGGCCTGGATCGGCCAGGACAAGGTATCCAGGGCGGCGATAAAGCCCAGGCAACTGGCGTTGATGTCCATGGCGGGAATGCCCGACTGCCCCAGGCCCAGCTCCCGTTGCAGCAGCGCGGCGTTGCAGGGCATGCCCTGGTCCTGGGTGCCGCTGGCGCAGACGATCAGGTCCAGCTGATCAAGCGTCAGGCCGGCCGCCTGCAGGGCCTGGCGCGCGGCACGGGCGCCGAGGCTGGCGGCGGTGTCCGCAGGATCGGCGACGTGGCGCTGCTGCACCCCGCTGATGCGCGCCACGCTACCGGCTTCCAGGCCGAGCTGGCGGTCCAGCTCGGCACTGCTGACCACCCGCTGCGGCAGGGCGTGGCCGGTGCCGAGGATGGCCAGGGCGCGGGCCGGGCGGGGGGAGGACGCTGATGTGTGCATGCAAATTCCGTGTGTGGGGCGTCGGGGGAGGCTTGATCAGGTGGCGGACGGCGGGACCGGGCATTGGCTCAGAAAGGCTTGCAGCCCTTGCTGATACTCCTCGGCGTCCATCAGTTCGCTGTGTTTGGCGATGCGGCAGGCCTGGTCTTTGCGCTGCATTTCGGCGCTGGCCACGTCATAGAAGTTGGCCGCTTCACGCAGGTACACGACCTGCTCCCAGGTCATGCTGCTCTTGGCTCTGGGAGGTTTGCTCAGGGTGAAACCCTGGTCGTCGAATCTCAGGTGGTAAGTGCCCTCGACAGCCTTCAAGGGCATCCGCAGGCGGGCCTCGATCAGGCGGTGGTTCAGGCCGCGCAGCGGTGTCCGGTGCCGGGTGCGGGCCTGTAGGCGCTGGATCAGGCGCCCGGAAAAGCGCCACCAGAGCGGGATGAAGATCAGCGCGCAGAGCACCAGGGCGATGATCTTTTCCGGGGTAAAGCGCCGCTCGGGGAAATACAGCGCCAGGGGCGCGGCGATCAGGCACAGCAGCAGGATCAGCGGGCCGAGCAGGCGCCCCTGCCAGCGCGAGGTGGCGCTGGAGATCCGCGTCTCTAACTGGTCATGCTCAAGCAGCGCCTGGGGCAGTTTTTCGGCAAGCCGGGCTTCGGTGTGGGCCGGGGTGAGGCGGTACTGCAATTCCATGGCGGCTGAATCCGAGGTCCGTGTTCGGTGAGGGCGGCAGTTTACCGATTTCTCGGGGGCGGGTATCTGCGACGTGTGCGCCAGCACCCGTTCGCTGCTCAGGTTGGGAACTGTTCGATGTATCGCTCCACCCATTGATACAGGTGTTGCTCCAGCTGCGGCCGCTGCTGGTTGAATTGGTCCTGGTAGCGGTTGAACAGCGGGTCCTGGTTGATGCGCATGCTCAACTCGGTGGGGCTTTCGCTTTCGGCGTGGGCCGCTCTTAGTTGCTGCTGGCGCTGATCGGCGTGCTCCAGGGTGTCCGCCAGGGTATCCAGTTGCAGGTGGCGCAATTGAGCGATGGCCTGGGACAGGTGAAAGTGCAGGGCGCTGTCGAAACCTTCCCAGCCCTCGAAGGCCAGCCACTCGTGCAGGATCATGAAGCAGCGCGGTGCCGGGGCCAGCGCCTCCAGTCGCGCGAAATCCAGCCAGTACTGGCGGGGCAGGTGCTCGGCGGTTTCGATGGCCTGGGCGATCAGGTCCAGGGCCTGGCCCGGGTCCCGGTGATGCTTGCGCAGAATGCGCTGGGTCAGGGTGAAGCGCGCTTCTTCTATAGCGTGCAGGGCGCGGTTCAGGTCGTAAGCGGCGTTGAGCAAGTGCTCCCGGGCTTGCTCTTGGGGCAAGCCGGACTTTTCTACCAGCACTTGCAGCAGCTCGGATCTGTAGAGCTCGGCGGCCAGTTGCGGATTGCCGGCGCAACGTTCGAGCAGGGCCTGGGCGTGGCGCAGGCCGATGGGGATCAGGTGGCGTAGCTGTTGCAGAGCTTGGGTGTGCGTCGGGTCCATCGACAGGGTGCCTTGGTCGTCATTGCCGGTGGCGGCGGGAGGCTGATTATCCACCGCGCCGGGCAAAACCTGTAGCCGCTGCCGCAGGCTGCGAACGGCCCGAAGGGACGCGGGGTTCTCAAGGTCGCTGAAGGTCCTGCGGACCTTTTCGCAGCCTCGCGAGCTCGGCAGCGGCTACAAAGAGGTGGCGGTCGCAGTTCAGGTTGGGGGTGTAGCCGCTGCCGCAGGCTGCGAACGGCCCGAAGGGACGCAGGGGTCTCAAGGTCGCTGAAGGTCCTGCGGACCTTGTCGCAGCCTCGCGGGCTCGACAGCGGCTACAAAGAGGTTGCGGCCGCAGTTCAGGTTGGGGGTGTAGCCGCTGCCGCAGGCTGCGAACGGCCCGAAGGGACGCGGGGGTCTCAAGATCGCTGAAGGTCCTGCGGACCTTGTCGCAGCCTCGCGGGCTCGGCAGCGGCTACAGGTTGCGTCAGGGAGTGGGGCGGGCGCCGTCGAGCAGGGCGTCCACCACGGCGCGGGCCATTTCCACGGAATGCACCATGGACCAGATCAGCCCACGCTCGATGCCGCTGGCCCGTTCGGTGATTTCATCGGACACCTCTTCGGCGCATTTGAGCAGCAAGGAAACGTGCATCAGCGCGTCTTCGGCATTCACCTGGGGCTGTACGGCGAACAGCGGATGGCCCTGGGCGTCGCGCAGGCCGAAGGGGCGATGGCGGGTGCCATTCAAGGCGGCCAGCAGGTTGGCGTTGGCGCGGTCCAGCTCCGGGTCGCGGCGTGGATGATCGGTTTGGAGAGGTGGGTCGGGGACGAGCTTTTTCATGACGGTCACTCACTCAGTAGTTAACGGACTGCCGAGCTCACTTCCACATGAGGGGTGGCAGTTGTGCGAGGGTGTGGAAGACCGGGACTGAGTAACCCAGCACACCCGAAGGTGTCCCGCGCACAACCGCCATAAAGCGATGCCAACGAAAATACGTCGAGCCATGCTCATGAGCGCTCATGCTTACTCAGGTCCGAACTTCCACATCCGGGCCGCTGATTTGGCAGCGGCACCGGGAGACTGCCTGATCGTTCGAAGGGGTACAAGGCGCTCAAAGGCGTGGGGGATTCTCTCGGATTTGCCCTACAAAACAAAGCGAATCCGCTTCGATGCTGGGTGGCGTCCCCTTACAAATCGCGGCTTTTCTCCAGGCAAAAAAACGGCACACCGACCGATCCAAGGAGCAGAGAAATGATTTGATATTCAGTGAAATCAGGATTCGATAATCGGTCTATATTTGGGCTGAATATAGTGTAGGGTTCAAACCGTCAGGATGATTGCGATCTTGCATAGTGAGCGTCAGGCATCCTGAGCGGCGAAGTCGCACAGGATCAGTTCGTAGCAGGGCGGCGAGCAAGTCGCCAAATGTAGGAGGTTTCACTCATGCGAGTTGAAACGGTCAGCTTTTTAAAACGATACGCATCCGACCTTCCTTTAGAGGAGCCAATGGTCGTTACGCAAAACGGTGTGCCTGTTTACGTTGTCGAGTCTTACGTTGAGCGTAAGCGCCGCGACGAGGCAGTGGCGTTGGTGAAATTGCTCGCCGTCAGTTCGCGCGAGTACGCCCAAGGCAAGCATTGCTCGACCGATGAGCTGAAGGCCCGCTTAAGCAAGAGGTTTGCCCACAAGTAAATGGTGGGATAGATGCCAACACTGACCATCCGCTACACCGAAACCGCACAGCAAAGCATTGAAGACCAGATCGTGCATCTGGCCGACTATAGCGACCTGAAGTCCGCTTTTGAGCGGCTGGATGCTGTGATTGACGCTCTTCAGGACAAGCTCTTGTCCGCCCCGTTAGGCTACCCAGTCAGCCCTCAAGCAAGCGACCTGGGCATCTTGCATTACCGTGAGCTCAACACCGATGGATACCGGGTGTTCTACGAAATCGTAGACGCGGATCAGGCGATCGTGGTCGGGCTGGTGCTGCGGGATAAGCAAAGCGTCGAGCAGGCACTTATTCGTTACTGCCTGCTGCATACCGACTGACGATTGAGGGCGGTCTTATTTTTGGATTCCCGGGGCTCGGTGAAGAACCAAAAAAAAAGGGCCTGGAGACGTATCTCCAAGCCCTCAAAAGGTGAGAGGTGTCTAGTCCCTCAACCTGGTGAGCGGTGTTGCATGTTTCGGGGGGCGCGGCGGTTACGCTTTCAGCGGAACCAGGCGCGGGGCAATCATGTTTTCCGGACGCAGGATGTCGTCGAGCATGGCGTCGTCCAGCAGGCCTTCTTCGCGCACCAGTTCCAGTACGCCACGGCCACTTTCCAGGGCGATGCGGGCGATACGGGTGGCGTTTTCATAGCCGATGTACGGGTTCAGCGCGGTGACCAGGCCGATGGAGTGCTCCACCAGTTCGCGGCAACGGGTTTCGTTGGCGGTGATGCCGGTGATGCAGTGCTCGCGCAGCATGTCCATGGCGCGTTGCAGCAGGCGGATCGAGTCGAAGATCTTGAAGGCGATCAACGGCTCCATCACGTTCAGTTGCAGCTGGCCGCCTTCGGCCGCGATGGTCAGGGCCAGGTCGTTGCCGATGATCTGGAACGCCACTTGGTTGACCGCTTCCGGGATCACCGGGTTGACCTTGCCAGGCATGATCGAGCTGCCGGGCTGACGCGCTGGCAGGTTGATTTCGTTGATGCCGGTGCGTGGGCCGCTGGACAGCAGGCGCAGGTCGTTGCAGATCTTCGACAGCTTGACCGCGGTGCGCTTGAGCATGCCGGAGAACAGCACGAAGGCGCCCATGTCGGAGGTGGCTTCGATCAGGTCGGCGGCCGGAACCAGCGGCTGGCCGCTGATGGTGGCCAGGCGTTGTACGGCCAGGGCCTGGTAGCGCGGGTCGGCGTTGATGCCGGTGCCGATGGCGGTGCCGCCCAGGTTGACTTCGGTCAGCACTTCCGGCGCCAGGGTCTTCAGGCGAGCCAGGTCTTCACCCAGGGTGGTGGCGAAGGCCTTGAATTCCTGGCCGAGGGTCATCGGCACGGCGTCTTGCAGCTGGGTACGGCCCATTTTCAGGACGTGGCTGAATTCGTCACCCTTGGCGGCGAACGACTGGATCAGGCTGTCGAGGCTGGCCAGCAGGGCGTCGTGACCCAGCAGCAGACCCAGGCGGATCGCGGTCGGGTAGGCGTCGTTGGTGGACTGCGCCATGTTCACGTCGTTGTTCGGGTGCAGGTACTGGTATTCGCCCTTGCTGTGGCCCATGGCCTCCAGCGCGATGTTGGCGATGACTTCGTTGGCATTCATGTTGGTCGAAGTGCCAGCGCCGCCTTGAATCATGTCCACCACGAACTCTTCGTGGAAGTCGCCGCGGATCAGGCGGGCACAGGCCTCGCTGATGGCGGCATGCTT
Source organism: Pseudomonas sp. St29 (assembly GCF_001547915.1). Lineage (NCBI taxonomy): Bacteria > Pseudomonadati > Pseudomonadota > Gammaproteobacteria > Pseudomonadales > Pseudomonadaceae > Pseudomonas > Pseudomonas sp. St29. The sequence continues at coordinate 6,698,722 of NZ_AP014628.1, read as the reverse complement.
GGCTTCGCTCAGATGACCCAGTTCGCGGTTGGCGTCAGCAGCTGCCTGCTTGACCATTGCCAGGGCCACGACCAGTTTTGGGTAGTGCGAAATCGGAACGCCGGAGAGACGGAAGTTGTTCACCGCTCGCAGGGTCTGGATGCCGTAATACGCTTGAGCCGGTACTTCGAGTACGCCAAGCAGGTCTTTTTCTGTGCGGAAAGATGCAGCGGAGGACATGACGGAGATCATCTCGTTAGGGACCCGGTCTGTGCCGGGAACGCTGCGAATCCTAGGCCGAAGGGAATTTTTGGGCCAATGCTGTTAAACACTGGGCTATGCATATTCGGCATAATGCCGGTGTGACGCCGCTTTGCCGGCGAGCGTGTGACCTAAAATGGTGCGTGTCCGGGAGGACGTGATGAATCTGGAAAGCAAATGGCTCGAGGACTTCAGTGCCCTGGCCGCCACCCGCAGCTTTTCCCAGGCTGCCGAGCGACGTTTCGTGACCCAGCCGGCCTTCAGCCGGCGCATTCGCAGTCTGGAAGCGGCCCTGGGCCTGACCCTGGTCAACCGCTCGCGCACGCCGGTGGAACTGACGGCGGCGGGGCAGCTGTTCCTGGTCACCGCGCGCACCGTGGTCGAACAGCTCGGCGAGGTGGTGCGTCACCTGCATCATCTGGAAGGTGGCCAGGGCGAGGTGATGCAGGTGGCGGCGGCTCACTCCCTGGCGCTGGGCTTCTTCCCGCGCTGGATCGCGCAACTGCGCAACGAAGGGCTGAACATCGCCACGCGGCTGGTGGCCACCAACGTCGGTGACGCGGTGCACGCCCTGCGTGAAGGCGGCTGCGACCTGATGCTGGCCTTCTATGACCCGGACGCGGCCTTGCAGATGGACTCGGAAATCTTCCCCTCGCTGCACCTGGGGCACACCGAGATGCTGCCGGTGTGCGCCGCCAACCCCCAGGGCAAGCCGCTGTTCGACCTGGAAGGGGAATCCAGCGTGCCGCTGCTGGCCTACAGCGCCGGGGCCTTTCTCGGGCGTTCGGTGAACCTGCTGCTGCGCCAGCGCAACCTGCGATTCACCACGGTTTATGAGACCGCCATGGCCGATAGCCTCAAGAGCATGGCGTTGGAAGGGCTGGGCATTGCCTGGGTGCCGCAGTTGAGCGTGCGCGCGGAACTTGCCCGGGGTGAACTGGTGGTGTGCGGCGGCGCGCAATGGCATGTGCCGCTGGAGATCCGCCTGTACCGCTGCGCCCTGGTGCGCAAGGCCAACGTGCGCTTGCTCTGGCGCAAGCTGGAAGGCGCCGCCGCACAAGCCGCGGCCACGTAGGAGCCGGCTTGCCGGCGAAAGCGTCGGCCGGGAGGGTGGTGATCGCGGGGTGGGCCTGTTCGCTGGCAAGCCAGCTCCTACGGGAGATAGGCGCAGGCTTTTTTGTAGGAGCCGGCTTGCCGGCGAAAGCGTCGGCCGGGAGGGTGGTGATCGCAGGGTGGGCCTGTTCGCTGGCAAGCCAGCTCCTACGAGGGGTACGGGATTGACCTGGGAGTCAATAAAACCGGGGTTTTGCGCCGGAAATACTTTGTTCGACAGATGGTCGGCGAAAGTGCGTTTAGCGCGGCTTTTTCGGTATACTGCGCGGCCTTCGGCCGGTTCGTCCGGCCATAATTCGTACAGTCAAGCCACGCATTTTCGCGTGGCTTGTTGTTTTTGACGCGCCTGCGGGCGCCCAGAGAGAAGAGGCACGACGATGAGTGCACTGGTTGGCGTGATCATGGGCTCCAAGTCCGATTGGTCCACCCTTAGCCACACCGCCGATATGCTGGAAAAGCTCGGCATCCCTTACGAGGTGAAGGTGGTTTCCGCACACCGCACCCCGGACCTGCTGTTCCAGTACGCCGAAGAGGCTGAGGCGCGTGGCATCGAGGTGATCATCGCCGGTGCCGGCGGCGCGGCGCACTTGCCGGGCATGTGTGCGGCCAAGACCCACCTGCCGGTGCTGGGCGTGCCGGTGCAGTCGTCGATGCTCTCGGGCGTGGATTCGCTGCTGTCCATCGTGCAGATGCCCGCCGGCATCCCCGTGGCCACCCTGGCCATCGGCAAGGCTGGCGCGATCAACGCGGCTCTGCTCTCGGCGAGCATCCTGGGCGCCAAGCACCCGCAGTTTCATGCGGTGCTGAAAAAATTCCGTGCTGAACAGACAGACAGCGTCCTGGACAATCCAGACCCGCGCGTCGCCTGAGGTTGTTGACGATGAAGATCGGTGTAATCGGTGGCGGCCAGTTGGGCCGCATGTTGGCCCTGGCGGGGACTCCGCTGGGAATGAACTTCGCTTTCCTCGACCCGGCGCCGGACGCCTGTGCCGCTGCCCTGGGCGAACACCTGCGGGCCGACTACGGCGACCAGGACCACCTGCGCCAGCTGGCCGATGAAGTGGACCTGGTGACCTTCGAATTCGAGAGCGTGCCGGCGGAAACCGTGGCCTTCCTTTCGCAGTTCGTGCCGGTCTACCCGAGCGCCGAAGCCTTGCGCATCGCCCGTGATCGCTGGTTCGAGAAGAGCATGTTCAAGGACCTGGGGATTCCCACCCCCGAGTTCGCCGACATCCAGTCCCAGGCGGATCTCGACGCCGCCGTGGCGCGCATCGGCCTGCCGGCCGTGCTCAAGACCCGCACCCTGGGTTACGACGGCAAGGGCCAGAAGGTCCTGCGCAGCGCCGCCGACGTTGCCGGCACCTTCGCCGAACTGGGCAGCGTGCCTTGCCTGCTGGAAGGCTTCGTGCCGTTCACCGGCGAAGTCTCGCTGATCGCCGTGCGTGCCCGTGACGGTGAAACCCGTTTCTACCCGCTGGTGCACAACACCCACGACAGCGGCATCCTGCGCCTGTCGGTGGCCAGCAGCGACCACCCGTTGCAGGCCCTGGCCGAGGACTACTCCAGCCGGGTGCTCAAGCAGTTGGATTACGTGGGCGTAATGGCTTTCGAGTTCTTCGAAGTGGACGGCGGCCTCAAGGCCAACGAGATCGCGCCGCGGGTGCACAACTCCGGGCACTGGACCACCGAAGGCGCCGAGTGCAGCCAGTTCGAAAACCACCTGCGGGCGGTGGCCGGCCTGCCCCTGGGCTCCACGGCCAAGGTCGGCGAGAGCGCGATGATCAACTTCATCGGCCAGGTGCCGCCGGTGGACCAGGTCATCGCCATCGACGACTGCCACCTGCATCACTACGGCAAGGCCTTCAAGGCCGGGCGCAAGGTCGGCCACGCCAACCTGCGTTGCGCCGATCAGGCGACCCTGCAAGCGCAGATCCTCAAGGTGCAAGCGCTGATCGCCGAGTAACAAATCCACCGGCTGGCGGGAACCTTCGTTTCCCGCCGTTCTCTGATAGCGGGAGGCCAGAGCGCTGACTAGGCTTTGGCTTGATCCCCCCTTACAGAGGAACAGCCATGGGCATTATCGGAACCATTTTCATCGGCTTGATCGTTGGTCTGCTGGCGCGTTTCCTCAAGCCGGGAGACGACAGCATGGGCTGGATCATGACCATCCTGCTGGGTATCGGCGGTTCGCTGGCGGCCACTTATGGCGGTCAGGCGCTGGGTATCTACCATGCGGGCCAGGGTGCCGGTTTCATCGGTGCGCTGGTGGGCGCGATCGTCCTGCTGGTGATCTACGGCTTTATCAAGAAAAGCTGATTCCCCCTGCAAGCCCCCTCTGCCGCTCGGGCAGAGGGGAGCCCTTTTCTTCATCTGAAACTTCAACGCAGCCGACGGTTTGGGCACTAGAATGCCCGGGTTTTTCCGTCCTTCCTTTTTGACCGAGCCAGCCTCTCATGCGCCGTCTTCTATTGACCTTTGTTCTGCTGGGCTGCGGCCTGGCCCACGCTGGCGAACTGCCGGAAACCGACTGGCTGGAGCTGATGCCCAAGTCGGACCAGAAGGCCCTGGAGCAGATGCCGGAAATCGACCACAACTCCCCCGAGGCCAACGGCACCTTCACCGACAAGGGCGGCCTGAAGCAGAGCAAGGGCTTGCCGGCGGTGATGTACTCCACCAAGACCGTGCCGGCGATGAACGACAAGCAGATCCGCCTGGGCGGCTACCCAGTGCCGCTGGAAGCCGATGCCAAGGGCCGCAGCACGCTGTTCTTCCTGGTGCCGTACCCGGGTGCCTGCATCCACGTGCCGCCACCGCCGCCCAACCAGCTGGTGCTGGTGCGCTTTCCCAAGGGTGTGAAGCTGGATGACATCTACACGCCGCTGTGGGTGACCGGAACCCTGAAGATCGAGAAGGTCAGCAATGACCTGGCTGACGCGGCCTACGCCCTGGATGCGGCGAAGGTACGGGTGGTGCAGGAATCCGACCTGTAGCGGGACTGAGGGGATTAGCCAGGAATTTGGGACTAGGAGGGCTGTTGTGGCGAGGGCGCTTGCTCCCGCTCGGGCGCGTAGCGGCCGCAAGACCTGAGTACGCGTTCTGCCTGACAGACCGCGGATTCAGGACTTGGGAAGGCTGCGCCTTCCAGCGGGAGCAAGCTCCCTCGCCACGCCCAGCCTGAACACAGGGCCCATCAGCGCAATCGTGGGTCAGAGCGGGGCGGCGCCGATGCTCACGCTCAGGGTGTGGCGGGCGCCGGGGGCCAGGATGACGATGTCGTCCATCACGTTGGCGGTCTCGATGCACAGCATGCGCTGCCAGCCGTCGTCGGCCATGTCGCTGAACTGCGCGGCGCGGTCGATCCAGGGGTTCCAGATCACCGCGGTGCGCGAGCCTGCGCTGGTCAGGCGAATCCGTCGTTGCCACTCGGGGTCGACGATCTCCAGCTGCGCCGGGACGTTCAGGTAGATGCGATCAGTCTCGCCGCTAAAGTGCAGGGCGCCTTGCTGGACCTTGGTGGTCCAGTCTTCCAGGGTTTCGATGTAGCTCAGCCCGTCCAGGCCTTCGACCTGCACATTGCGCACATCACTGACGGCGAAATAGCTGTGCAGCGCCTGGCTGATGCTCACGCTTTCAGTACCCAGGTTGTGGCTGCTGAGGCTGATGTGCAGTTGCTGGTCGAGGCGGATGCTCAGGCGCGGTTCCACTGTATGGGGCCAGCCGGGAAAACCGCCAGCGGGGCAGGGCAGGCGCAGTTCCACCAGCAGGCTGTCGCCCTGGCTTTCGATGCCCAGCAGCTCCCAGTCGGTGGCTCGCACCAGGCCGTGGGCCGGTGCCGGTTCAGCGCTTTGGCGCATGGCCTGCACGCTTTGCGGGTTGCGCGCCAGGTTGCCGAACCAGGGCCAGCACACCGGAACCCCGGCGCGGATGCTCTTGCCGCTTTTGAACACGGCCTCGTCGTTGAGCCAGATCAGCGGCTGTTGCCCAGCCACCTGATAACTGAGGATGTGCGCGCCTTGCTGGGCCACCAGCAGTTCGGCGTCACCGTGGCGGATGCGCCAGCAGTTCAGTTCATCCAGTTTGACGGTTTCGACCTGGGGCGTAGGCATGCTGCTGTTCTCGTTCGCAAGGTTTGGGCGGGCATGGCGCGCATGACCGCCTCCAGGTTTAACGGGCGCGGGGTGGAACCGAGCGGGTGCGGCCGCTGCCGTCGATGGCGACGAACACGAATACCGCCTCGGTGACCTTGCGCCATTCGCTGGACAACGGGTCGTCGCTCCACACTTCGACCATCATCTGGATCGAGCTGCGGCCGATTTCCAGGGTCTGGGTATAGAAGGACAGCTGCGCGCCCACGGCCACCGGCACCAGGAACGCCATGCGGTCGATGGCCACCGTGGCCACCCGGCCACCGGCGACGCGGCTGGCCATGGCGGTGCCCGCCAGGTCCATCTGCGCCACCAGCCAGCCGCCGAAAATATCGCCAAAACCGTTGGTTTCACGGGGCAAGGCGGTGATTTGCAGGGCCAGGTCGCCTTGCGGGATTGGATCTTCTTGTTCGAGCTCTATCATGCGAGGGGCCTCTGACCCGTGACGCTTCATGGGTACTTCAGGTGAATAGCCGTCTTCAGGAAAAACGATTCAGCCCGAACACACTGCGTTCGTCACGTTCTTTCCAAGGCGTGCTAAAGGGAAACTCTGCGAAATCGACTGGCACTGTCCAGGGACTGGGGCGCGCAGCAGCGTTTTCGCACAACAACCCTTGCCAGGAGCGGCTTTGCGCTCCGCGGTTTGCGAGTATATCGGTCGATAGACTCCGCGACGACCCACTCAGTTCGCAAATTTGTGAGTCATTTGTGCGCCGCTGTGTACGCATTCGAACAATTTGCTATCGTGCCGAACCTGCCAGGCCCCAACCAGCGCTGTTGCGGCTTCCAGAACCGACTAATAAGAGAAGCCCTTGCCATGACCACTGTGCCCGCGAGCGCCGCGCAATCTGCGCAACCCGCCCGTCCGCTGACCCGTAGTGACTACAAGACCTTGTCCCTGTCCGCCCTGGGCGGGGCGCTGGAGTTCTACGACTTCATCATCTTCGTGTTCTTCGCCACCGTGGTCGGCAAGCTGTTCTTCCCGGCGGACATGCCCGAGTGGCTGCGCCTGATGCAGACCTTCGGCATCTTCGCCGCCGGCTACCTGGCTCGTCCCCTGGGCGGGATCGTCATGGCCCACTTCGGCGACCTGCTGGGGCGCAAGAAGATGTTCACCCTGAGCATCTTCATGATGGCGGTGCCGACCCTGATCATGGGCCTCTTGCCGACCTACGCGCAGATCGGCATGTGGGCGCCGATCCTGCTGTTGCTGATGCGGGTGATCCAGGGCGCGGCCATTGGCGGCGAAGTGCCCGGGGCCTGGGTCTTCGTTTCCGAACACGTGCCGCAGCGGCACATCGGCTATGCCTGCGGCACCCTGACGTCGGGCCTGACCGCCGGGATTCTCCTGGGCTCGCTGGTGGCCACGGCGATCAACAGCATCTATACCCCGGTGGAAGTGGCGGACTACGCCTGGCGGATCCCGTTCCTGCTGGGCGGGGTGTTCGGCCTGTTCTCGGTGTACCTGCGCCGCCTGCTGCACGAAACCCCGGTGTTCGCCGAGCTGCAACAGCGCAAGGCCCTGGCCGAAGAGCTGCCGCTGCGCGCGGTGCTGCGCGATCACCGCGGCGCCATCGTGATTTCCATGCTGCTGACCTGGCTGCTGTCCGCCGGGATCATCGTGGTGATCCTGATGACCCCCACCGTGCTGCAGACGGTCTATAAATTCCCGGCCATCACTGCCCTGGAAGCCAACAGCGTGGCCATTGTGTTCCTGAGCCTGGGCTGCGTGATCTCCGGGGTTCTGGCGGATCGTTTCGGCGCTGGCAAGGTGTTCGTGTTCGGCAGTGCCTTGCTGCTGGCCACCTCCTGGACCTTCTATCACGGCTTGCTGGATAACCCGCAGTGGCTGTTCCCGATGTATGCCCTGACCGGTCTGTTTGTCGGCACCATCGGCGCGGTGCCTTATGTGATGGTCAAGGCGTTCCCGGCGGTGGTGCGTTTCAGTGGCCTGTCGTTTTCCTACAACCTGGCCTACGCGATCTTCGGCGGCCTGACGCCAATGGTGGTGACCTGGTTGCTCAAGGAAAGCCCGATGGGCCCGGCCTATTACGTTGCAATCATCTGCGGCATCGGCCTGCTGGTCGGCCTGTACCTGTGGGCCAAGGGCCGCTGATCGCCGCCAGCTTGTAGCCGCTGCCGTAGGCTGCGACAGGGCCGCAGGCCCTGCTGGGCGCTGAAGAGTGTCGCGACCCTGCGGGTCGGTCGCAGCCTGCGGCAGCGGCTACAGAGTTTTTTATCGCTGTATAAAGAAAGGCCAGCTTGCGTTCAGGAGTGCTGGCCTTTCATCTAATTGTCATATTCCGGACATAGAGTGTTCACACGGCCTACAGATACTTGGCCCCGACTTAACACACCCTATCTGCTAGGAGTAAGGCATGAAACTGAAGCGTTTGATGGCGGCAATGACCTTTGTCGCCGCTGGCGTTGCGACTGCCCACGCGGTTGCCGCTGTTGACCCTGCTATCCCGAGCTACACCAAGACCACTGGTGTGTCGGGCAACCTGTCCAGCGTCGGTTCCGATACCTTGGCGAACCTGATGACCCTGTGGGCCGAGAACTACAAAAAAGAATACCCGAACGTCAACATTCAGATTCAGGCCGCCGGCTCCGCCACCGCGCCACCCGCGCTGACCGAAGGCACCTCCAACCTGGGCCCAATGAGCCGCAAGATGAAGGACACCGAGCTGGCGGCCTTCGAGCAGAAGTACGGCTACAAGCCAACCGCTATCCCGGTGGCCGTGGACGCCCTGGCAGTGTTCGTGCACAAGGACAACCCGATCCAGCACCTGACCATGGAACAGGTCGACGCGATCTTCTCCTCGACTCGTCTGTGCGGCGCCAAGGAAGAAGTGAAGACCTGGGGCGACCTGGGCGTGAAGGGCGACCTGGCCAACAAGCCGGTCCAGCTATTCGGTCGCAACTCGGTATCCGGCACCTACGGCTACTTCAAGGAAGAAGCCCTGTGCAAAGGCGACTACAAGCCTAACGTCAACGAACAACCCGGTTCGGCGTCCGTTGTGCAGTCCATCAGCTCCTCGCTGAACGGCATCGGCTACTCGGGCATCGGCTACAAGACCGCCAGCGTGAAGACCGTGGCCCTGGCCAAGAAAGGCAGCAGCGACTTCATCGAAGACACCGAAGAAAACGCCCTGAACGGCAAGTACCCGCTGTCGCGCTTCCTCTACGTCTACGTTAACAAGGCCCCGAACAAGCCTCTGGCCCCGCTGGAAGCCGAGTTCGTGAAACTGGTCCTGTCCAAACAGGGTCAGGAAGTGGTGGTCAAAGACGGCTACATCCCACTGCCTGCCAAGGTGGCCGCCAAGGCCCTGGCTGACCTGGGCCTGAAAGAAGGCGCATAAGCCGCCGCACAAGGGTCCGGCCCCCGGACCCTGTCGTATCAGTAGGAGCTGGCCGGGCGGCGTTGCGCTTGCCAGCCAAAGCGCCCGCAAGGGCGACCAGGGCTCAAGGCGCTGGTCGTCGACCGGCCAGCTCTTACAACCTCATTTTCTGTCCGCTGCCGGCGCTGCCACGCGGCGGATTTGTTGCGTCACTGCATTGTCATCTTTCTGTCATACAGGACCGCTAGGGTGTGCGCATGAATGATCTGGCCAACTCCACCATGACTACGACTTCTCCCCCCAAGCGCATTGACTTCAATACGCCTGAGCTGCAACGCAAGCGCCGTATCCGCGCGCTCAAAGACCGTCTGACCCGCTGGTACGTCCTGGTGGGCGGCCTGGCCGTGCTGGGTGCGATCACCCTGATCTTCTTCTTCCTCGCCTATGTCGTCGCGCCGCTGTTCCAGGGTGCCGAGCTGACCGCCAAGGACCCGCTGACCCCCGCCTGGATACAGGACGCCGGCAAGCCGCTGATGTTCTCCCTGGAAGAGCAGAACCAGGTGGCCATGCGCGTCTCCGACAAGGGCCAGGCGCTGTTCTTCGACATCGACAGCGGCGCCGAGCTGCGCAAGGTCGACCTGCCGATCCCGGCGGGCGCCAGCGTCACCTCCATCGGCAAGGACCAGCCCGGCAATCCACTGGTGGTGGTCGGTCTGTCCAACGGCCAGGCCCTGGTGTTCCGCCACACCTACAAGGTCAGCTACCCGGACGGCAAGAAGACCATCTCGCCGGCCATCGAGTACCCCTACGGCGAAACCCCGATCACCCTGAACGAGCAGGGCGGTGCCCTGGAGCACGTCAATCTCAATGCCAGCGATTCGTCGCTGATCGTCGCCGGTTCCACCGGGGCGCAGTTGCATGTGCTGAAGCTGACCCGCGAAGAAAACATGATGACCGGCGAAGTCACCAGCGAGCAGAGCCGCATCGAGCTGCCGCAGATGACCGAGCCGGTCAAGGCGATGTACATCGATCCGCGCCAGCAATGGCTGTATGTGATCAATGGCCGGGCCCTGGCCGACGTGTTCAGCCTGCGGGACAAGAGCCTCAACGGTCGCTACAAACTGCTGGACGACGCCAATGCCGAAGTCACCGCAAGCACCCAGCTGGTGGGCGGCATCTCGCTGATCATCGGCACCTCCAAGGGCGGCCTGGCCCAGTGGTTCATGGCCCGCGATGCGGATGGCGAGCTGCGCCTGAAGCAGATCCGCACCTTCCAGATGGGCACCGCGCCCATCGTTGAGATCACCGCCGAAGAGCGTCGCAAGGGCTTCGTCGCCCTGGACGCCGCCGGCAAGCTCGGGGTGTTCCACAGCACCGCCCATCGCACTCTGCTGGTGGACCAGGTGGTGGACGGACAGGGCCTGTTCGGTCTGTCGCCACGGGCCAACCGGGTGATCGTCGAGGCCGGCGGCAAGCTGCAACCGCTGCTGCTGGACAACCCGCACCCGGAAGTGTCCTGGAGCGCGCTGTGGAGCAAGGTCTGGTACGAGAACTACGACGAGCCTAAATACGTCTGGCAATCCACCGCGGCCAACACCGATTTCGAACCCAAGCTGAGCCTGTCGCCGCTGACCTTCGGCACCCTGAAGGCGGCGTTCTACGCCATGCTGCTGGCGGCGCCATTGGCGGTGGCGGCGGCGATCTACACCGCCTACTTCATGGCCCCGGGCATGCGCCGCAAGGTCAAGCCGGTGATCGAGCTGATGGAAGCGATGCCGACGGTGATCCTCGGCTTCTTCGCCGGTCTGTTCCTCGCGCCTTATGTCGAGGGCCATTTGCCGGGCATCTTCAGCCTGCTGCTCCTGCTGCCGATCGGCATCCTGGTGGCCGGTTTCGCCTGGAGCCGCCTGCCCGAGTCGCTGCGCCTGAAAGTGGCGGACGGCTGGGAGAGCGCGATCCTGATCCCGGTGATCATCCTGGTGGGCTTCCTCTCGCTGTACATGAGCCCGTTCATGGAGAACTGGTTCTTCGGCGGCGACATGCGCATGTGGATCTCCCATGACTTAGGCATCACCTACGACCAGCGCAACGCCCTGGTGGTCGGCCTGGCCATGGGCTTTGCGGTGATCCCGAACATCTACTCGATCGCCGAAGACGCCGTGTTCAGCGTGCCCCGCGGCCTGACCCTGGGCTCCCTGGCCCTGGGCGCCACGCCGTGGCAGACCATGACGCGGGTGGTGATCCTCACCGCCAGCCCGGGGATCTTCTCGGCGCTGATGATCGGCATGGGCCGCGCCGTGGGCGAGACCATGATCGTGCTGATGGCCACCGGCAACACCCCGGTCATGGAAATGAACCTGTTCGAAGGCCTGCGCACCCTGGCCGCCAACGTCGCGGTGGAAATGCCCGAATCGGAAGTCGGCGGCAGCCACTACCGCGTGCTGTTCCTCTCGGCGCTGGTGCTGCTGCTGTTCACCTTCGTCATGAACACCCTCGCCGAGCTGATTCGTCAGCGTCTGCGCAAGAAATACTCGTCGCTTTAAGAAAGGTAGAAGTCTGTGAAACAGAACTCCCTAAAAGACTGGTTCAAGAGCGGCGCCCCGGGCGTCTGGATCAGCGGTGGCGCGGTGTCCATCGCGGTCATCATGACCATCGGTTTGCTGGCGGTGATCGCCGTGCGCGGCCTCGGCCACTTCTGGCCGGCCGACCTGGTGCACGCCAGCTACGACGTGCCGGGCCAGGCCAACCACCTGGTCATCGGTGAAGTGGTGCAGAAGGAAGAAGTGCCCCGGGCACGCCTGAAGAGCGCCGGCCTGCCGGTGCCCGACCAGGGCCCGGAGTTCATGACTCGGGAGCTGATCAAGGTCGGCAACCGTGACCTGAACGGCAACGACTTCACCTGGATCGTCGGCGAGTGGCTGACCAACCAGAGCTACCCGAAAGAGCTGATGGCCATCGAGCGCCGTGAGTGGGGCAACTTCTACGGCTACCTGGTCAACGTCAAGGAAAGCGGCAAGGTGATCGCCGAAGGCGAGGCCGCCTGGCCCGAGCTGCAAGCGCGGATCAACCGGGTGAACCAGCTGGCGGCCCAGCTCAAGACCCTGGAAAAATCCGACATCGGCGCGATCAACGCCGGTCTGGAACGCATCCGCCTGCACGGTCGCAAGCTGGAACTGGACGGCAAGATGAACGCCGCCGCCCAGGCCGACATGGACGCTGAGCGCGCCGAACTCAATGCCCGTTACCAGGAGATTGAGGCGCGCCTGAGCGACCTGCACGCCCAGTTCAACCGTGACAGCCTGACCGCTCGCGATGCCAACGGTAAGGAAATCGAGATCGGCCTGGGCAAGGTGGTGCACGCCTACCAGCCCAACGCCATGGGCACCTTCACCAAGATCGGCTTCTACTTCAGCAAGGTCTGGGAATTCCTCAGCGACGACCCCCGTGAAGCCAACACCGAAGGCGGGATCTTCCCGGCGATCTTCGGCACCGTGATGATGACCCTGATCATGGCCATGATCGTCACCCCGTTCGGCGTGCTGGCGGCGGTCTACCTGCGCGAATACGCCAAGCAGAACACCCTGACCCGGGTGATCCGCATTGCGGTGAACAACCTGGCGGGGGTTCCGGCCATCGTCTACGGGGTGTTCGGCCTGGGCTTCTTCGTCTACGTGCTGGGCGGTTCCGTGGACCGGCTGTTCTTCCCCGAGGCCCTGCCGGCGCCGACCTTCGGCACCCCGGGCCTGCTCTGGGCGTCCCTGACCCTGGCGCTGCTGGCGGTGCCGGTGGTGATCGTGGCCACCGAGGAAGGCCTGGCGCGAATTCCCCGCACCGTGCGCGAAGGGTCCCTGGCCCTGGGTGCGACCAAGGCCGAGACGCTGTGGAAGATCGTCCTGCCGATGGCCAGCCCGGCGATGATGACCGGGATGATCCTCGCGGTGGCCCGCGCCGCGGGTGAAGTGGCGCCGCTGATGCTGGTGGGCGTGGTGAAGCTGGCACCGTCGCTGCCGCTGGACGGCAACTACCCGTACCTGCACCTGGACCAGAAGATCATGCACCTGGGCTTCCACATCTACGACGTCGGCTTCCAGAGCCCCAACGTCGAGGCCGCGCGGCCTTTGGTGTACGCCACCGCGCTGCTGCTGGTGCTGGTGATCGCCACCCTGAACCTGTCGGCCGTGTGGATCCGTAACCACCTGCGCGAGAAATACAAGGCGCTGGACAGCTAACACTCAAGCTTTAAGCCATAAGCGGCAAGCTCCAGGCGGAGCGCCGCTTTGCCCTAACTTGCGGCTTGCAGCTAAAAGCTTGCAGCTACGAACGGAGTGAGACCATGCAACACGAAACCCATTCCCATGGCATCAACATGTCCGCCCTGGGCCGCGACAAGCAGAGCCTGAGCCTGGAACAGGAAACCGTGGCCATCGAAGTGCCCGGTCTGAGCCTGTTCTACGGCGAGAAACAAGCGCTGTTCGACGTCAGCATGAACATCCCCAAGCAGCGCGTGACCGCCTTCATCGGCCCGTCCGGCTGCGGCAAGTCGACCCTGCTGCGGACTTTCAACCGCATGAACGACCTGGTGGACGGCTGCCGCGTGGAGGGGGCGATCAACCTCTACGGCAACAACATCTACCGCAAGGGCGAAGACGTGGCCGAGCTGCGTCGCCGGGTCGGCATGGTGTTCCAGAAGCCCAACCCGTTCCCCAAGACCATCTATGAAAACGTGGTCTACGGCTTGCGCATCCAGGGCATCAACAAGAAGCGCGTGCTCGACGAGGCCGTGGAATGGGCGCTCAAGGGCGCGGCGTTGTGGGACGAGGTCAAGGACCGCCTGCATGATTCGGCCCTGGGCCTGTCCGGCGGTCAGCAGCAGCGTCTGGTGATTGCCCGCACCATCGCCGTGGAGCCGGAAGTGCTGCTGCTGGACGAACCCTGCTCGGCCCTGGACCCGATCTCGACCCTGAAGGTCGAGGAGCTGATCTACGAGCTCAAGTCCAAGTTCACCATCGTCATCGTGACCCACAACATGCAGCAGGCGGCGCGGGTTTCCGACTACACCGCGTTCATGTACATGGGCAAACTGGTGGAGTTCGGCGACACCGACACGCTGTTCACCAACCCGGCGAAGAAGCAGACCGAAGACTACATCACCGGGCGTTACGGCTAGAAAGCAGCCGCAAGCTTCAAGCGGCAAGTGAGAGCGGTTCAGGGTAACGACATAGATAGCTTGCAGCTTGTAGCTTGCAGCTCACAGCTTTTGCGGAGCAAACCATGATTTCGAAGGAAGGGTTAACCCATCACATCTCCCAACAGTTCAATGCCGAGCTGGAAGAGGTGCGCAGCCACCTGCTGGCCATGGGCGGGCTGGTGGAGAAGCAAGTCAACGACGCGGTCACCGCGCTGATCGAGGCTGACTCCGGCCTGGCCCAGCAGGTGCGCGAGATCGACGACCAGATCAACCAGATGGAGCGCAACATCGACGAGGAATGCCTGCGTATCCTCGCCCGTCGCCAGCCGGCGGCCTCCGACCTGCGCTTGATCATCAGCATCTCCAAGTCGGTGATCGACCTGGAGCGCATCGGCGACGAAGCCACCAAGATCGCCCGTCGGGCCATCCAGCTGTGCGAAGAGGGCGAGGCCCCGCGCGGCTACGTGGAAGTGCGGCACATCGGCGACCAGGTGCGCAACATGGTGCGCGACGCCCTCGACGCGTTTGCCCGCTTCGACGCCGACCTGGCACTTTCCGTGGCCCAGTACGACAAGATCATCGACCGCGAATACAAGACCGCGTTGCGCGAGCTGGCCACCTACATGATGGAAGACCCGCGCTCTATCTCGCGGGTCCTGAGCATTATCTGGGTGCTGCGCTCGCTGGAGCGGATCGGCGATCACGCGCGCAACATTTCCGAGCTGGTGATTTACCTGGTGCGCGGCACCGATGTACGCCATCTGGGACTCAAGCGCATGAAGGAAGAAGTTGAAGGCACAAGTGGCGAATCCGCTAATGTTCCGGATCAAGCTGACGATAAGTAAGAGTGCCCGAGAAGAGCGCCCGGCCCTTTGGCCGGGCGTTTTTGTTTGGGCCTCTCACATTTGAAAAGCAGCACCCGCGAACGAAAAGTCCCGGCGTGACTGAAGAGTTTTGGCAAAGTGCCATCAGCCAGCGTTATGCTTGCCGGGATTTTTAAAGGGGTGGTCGATGAGTAAGGTAAGTGTGTTGGTGGTGGACGACGCTTCGTTCATTCGTGACCTGGTGAAGAAGTGCCTGCGCAACTACTTCCCTGGCATCAAGATCGAAGACGCGATCAACGGCAAGAAGGCCCAGGCGATGCTCGCCCGCGAAGCCTTCGACCTGGTCCTGTGCGACTGGGAGATGCCGGAAATGTCCGGCCTTGAGCTGCTGACCTGGTGCCGTGGGCAAGAGGCGCTCAAAGCCATGCCCTTCGTCATGGTCACCAGCCGTGGCGACAAGGAAAACGTGGTGCAGGCGATCCAGGCCGGGGTGTCCGGTTATGTGAGCAAGCCTTTCACCAACGAACAGCTGCTGACCAAGGTCAAGCAGGCGCTGAACAAGGTCGGCAAGCTCGACACCTTGATGAACAGCGCTCCGACCAAGATGAACTCGGCTTTCGGCAATGACTCCCTGAGCGCCCTGACCGGTGGCAAGCCGGCGGTGGTGGGGGCGGCTTCGGCTCCGGTCAATCCGTTCGCCAAACCGGCGGCTGCGGCCCCTGCACCGGCCCCTGCAGCCGCAGCGCCGGCGCGCGGCTTGCTCAACAGCCCTCCGGTCAAGGCTCCGGCGCCCGCGACAGCGGCCAGTGGCGGTCGTGGCCAGGGCCAGTTGCGCCTGTCCAGCGGCAATCAGCAGTGCGTGATCAAGGCCCTGAGCATCAAGGAAGCGTTGCTGGTGGTGAAGCGTACCGACAGTCTGCCCCAGGTGCTGGAAAGCGCGGTGCTGGACCTGGAGCAGGGCGACAACGCCGAAGTGGCACGGCTCAATGGCTACCTGCATGCGGTGGTGGCGTTGGAGCCCAAGCCGGACAGCGAGTGGCTGCAACTGACCTTCCGTTTCGTCGACCAGGACGCGCAGAAGCTCGACTACATCTCGCGCCTGATCGCCCGCGGTACCGCGCAGAAGCACTTCGTTCCCGGCGCCTGATCCTCCCAGTCCGCTTCGTAGGAGCTGGCTTGCCAGCGAAAGCGTCCACAAGAGCAACACAAGGCTTGCGGGTCTCTTCGCCGGCAAGCCGGCTCCTACGAGGATCGAAGCTGCGGAAATCTGCGGAAAACACTTTTCCCGTTGCGGATTTTTGCCTTGCGCTGAGACGGCCTGCTGCACCATCCCGCTATCGAGCGAACCACTCGCAACCTAGGCCGTAACCCTCAGGCCGCAAGGCCTTCGCCGTACCCCTCGATACGTTCTGCCGTACGTCCGATTGATTTTTTTGCCCTTGATTTATATCTGTTTGGATATAGATTGCTCATGGCGCTCCGTGTCTTTCAGCGCTTGCGGCCATGCCTTGAAACAACCCGGCGCGGCCGGTCCTGGCCGTGTTGATTAGCCTTGTTCCTGGTCATTAACAGGAGAGGTTCGATGCCCAGGCACAAGGATGTGGTGTTTGTCGGGAGCGCGCTGCGGGATCTCCGGGCGTTCCCCGAAGATGCCCGTCGGGCCGCCGGTTTCCAGCTGGATCTGCTGCAGCAGGGGGAACAGCCCTACGATTGCAGGTCGGTGAAAACCATCGGTCCGGGCGTTTTCGAAATCAGGATCCATGAGGATTCAGGGGCGTTTCGGGTGTTCTATGTGGTCAGGCGACCCGCGGTCATTTATGTGCTGCACGCGGTGCGCAAGACCACCCGCAAGACCGAGGCGCGGGATATCGAGCTGGCTCGTGCCAGATATCAAGAAGCAGGTTCACGCCATGACTGACCAACCGATCAACCAGCGCTTTGCCAGCGTCTGGGACGCCCTTGAAGCCACGCCCCAGGAGGCCGCCAACATGCGCCTGCGGGCCAAGCTGATGCTTGAACTGGGCAAGACCGTGCAAGCCTGGGGGGTATCGCAGAAGGAGGCGGCCAAGCGCCTCAACATCTCCCAGCCACGCCTCAATGACGTGCTCAGCGGCAAGATCAACAAGTTCTCCCTCGATGCCCTGGTCAACCTGTCGGAGGCCGCGCAACTGGGGGTGGATATCCATTTCGACGCGTCGGGCCCGCACCCTCTGGCCCCGGCCTGATTCACACAAGCTCCATATCCGGCTGTTAGCGTGCCTGCATAACCTGCCAAGAGGCTGCCCAATGCTTGTGCGCCTGCTGCTGTTGTGCGGACTGTCCCTGCTGGCCACCTCGCTGGCGGCGATGACCGTCTACAAATCCGTCGACGCCGATGGCGTGGTGTCCTACAGCGATCGGCCTGCGCCGGGCGCCCAGGCGTTCGTGTTTCACGACCGCATGGAAGAGCACCTGGAGCACCAGGTGCGCCTGGATATCCACAAGCACAAGGGGGTGGAGGCGCTGTATGTGCGCAATGACCTGTACGCCCCGGTGCAGATCGAGCTGGGTTTTACCGGGCTGAACAATGTCAGTGGCGCGCCCGGGCAGCCGATTCGCCAGGTGCTGCCGGCCCGCAGCAGGCAGCGTCTGGCGCTGCTCACGGCGACTCGTGCCGACCAGCCCTTGAGCTATGTCCCCAGGTTCCGTTATTCCCTGGGCGACCCGGCAGGCGCCGCCCAGGCCTATCGCTACCCGCTGCCCTGGCGCGGCGGGCCGTTTCGCCTGACCCAGGGGGCCAATGGCCAATACAGCCATTTCGGGCCCAGGAGCCGCTACGCAATGGACATCGCCATGCCGGTGGGCACGCCGATCATTGCTGCGCGTGGCGGGGTGGTGGTCAAGACCGAGAACGCGCAGAACGGGCGGGGCGACAACCCGGCGGGCAACTTCGTCCGGGTGCTGCACGACGACGGCACCATGGGCGTGTACCTGCACCTCAAGCAAGGTTCGGTGAGTGTGCGGGAAGGGCAGCGGGTGGCGGTGGGCAGCCCGCTGGGGTTGTCGGGCAACACCGGCAACAGCAGCGGGCCGCACCTGCATTTCGTGGTGCAGCGCAATACCGGGCTGGGGCTGATGTCGATTCCCTATCAGTTCAACCAGCCGCTGGGGGATCTGCCGAATTTTACCCTGGGCAAGAAATGACCCGCTGCTGTAGGCGTCGGCGTGCTGGCGAACGGGCCGAGGGGCCCGTCAATCCAGCATCAGCACCTTGGCCAGGATGATCTTCGGCCCTTTCATCTTCTTGATGATGATGCGCAGGCCTTCGACTTCCAGCACTTCTTCCTCTTCCGGCACCCGTTTCAGGGTTTCGTACACCAGGCCGGCGAGGGTTTCGGCTTCGATATGGTCCAGGTCGATGCCCAGCAGGCGCTCGACCTTGAACAGCGGGGTGTCACCGCGCACCAGCAGCTTGCCCGGCTGATAGGCGAGGATGCCGCGCTCGGTCTTGCGGTGTTCGTCCTGGATGTCGCCCACCAGCACTTCCAGCACGTCTTCCATGGTCAGGTAGCCGATCACCTTGCCGTCGGCTTCTTCCACCAGGGCGAAGTGCGAACCGCCCTTGCGGAACTGCTCCAGCAACTGCGACAGCGGCATGTGCCGCGACACGCGCTCCAGCGGGCGGGTCAGCTCGGCCAGGTTGAACGACTCGGGAATGTGGTCCAGGGCCGCCAGTTCCAGCAGCAGGTCCTTGATGTGCAGCAGGCCGACGAACTCGTTGCGCTCGCTGTCGTAGACCGGGTAGCGGCTGAACTTGTGGCGGCGGAACAGGGCGAGGATTTCCTTGAGCGGCGCGTTGAATTCGACGCTGATCAGGTCTTCCCGGGAGTTGGCCCAGTCCACCACTTCCAGTTCGCCCATTTCCACGGCCGAGGCCAGCACGCGCATGCCCTGGTCGCTGGGGTCCTGGCCGCGGCTGGAGTGCAGGATCAGCTTGAGTTCTTCACGGCTGTAGTGGTGCTCGTGGTGCGGGCCGGGCTCGCCCTGGCCGGCGATGCGCAGAATGGTGTTGGCGCTGGCGTTGAGCAGGTAGATGGCCGGGTACATCAGCCAGTAGAACAGGTACAGCGGCACCGCGGTCCACAGCGACAGCAGCTCGGGCTTGCGGATCGCCCAGGACTTGGGCGCCAGCTCGCCGACCACGATGTGCAGGTAGGAAATGATGAAGAACGCGGTAAAGAACGACACGCCGCGGATCACTTCCGGGGAGTTGACCCCCACCGCGCCCAGCAGTGGCTCCAGCAGGTGGGCGAAGGCCGGCTCGCCGACCCAGCCCAGGCCCAGGGAGGCCAGGGTGATGCCCAGCTGGCAGGCCGAAAGGTAGGCATCGAGCTGGCTGTGCACGGTGCGCAGGATCTGCCCGCGCCAGCCGTTCTTGTGGGCGATGGCTTCGACCCGGGTCGAGCGCAGCTTGACCATGGCGAACTCTGCGGCAACGAAAAAACCGTTGAGCAGGACCAGGATCAGAGCAAAAAGAATCATGCCGAAGTCGGCGAACAGAGACGCGAGGGTAAAACCAGGGGAAGGGTCCATGATGGAGTTTTGCGGGTTCCGTGTATTCGAAAAAGAAGGAAAGGCGGTGCCTGAAGGGCAGGCACAAGCTACGCAATGTAGCGGCTGACAGGGCGATTGCCTAGGGGCACGCCACGGTCAGCGCTGTTCGGTCAGGCTGGGGGTCGCGGTTTTTTTCACCTGGGCCGGGGCGAAATGACAGGTAAAGGTGCTGCCGTGGCCCAGCACGCTGCTGATTTCCAGGCGCGCGCGGTGGCGCAGCAGCACGTGCTTGACGATGGCCAGGCCCAGGCCGGTGCCGCCGGTGTTGGAGTTGCGGCTCGAGTCCACCCGGTAGAAGCGTTCAGTGAGGCGCGGCAGGTGCTTGTTGTCGATGCCGATCCCCGAATCCTGCACGCTCAGGTGCGCGCCCTGGTCGTCACCCCACCAGCGAATGCGGATATTGCCTTCGGCCGGGGTGTATTTCACCGCGTTGAACACCAGGTTGGAGAAGGCGCTGCGCAGTTCCGCTTCGCTGCCCTTGAGTTGCACCGAGCCATCGGCCTCCAGGGTGATGCGCTGGTTGCGCTCCCCGGACAGCGCCTGGGCATCGCTCTTGATCGATTGCAGCAGCGCGTCGATGGGCACCGGCTGGTTGTCCGACGGGTAGTCGGTGGCTTCCAGCTTGGCCAGCAACAGCAGGTCGTTGAGCAGGGTCTGCATGCGTCCGCCTTGCTGCTGCATCTGCTGCAGGGCGCGGCTCCAGCGCGGGTTCACTTCGTCGACGTTGTCCAGCAGGGTTTCCAGGTAGCCGCAGATCACCGTCAGCGGGGTACGCAGCTCGTGGGACACGTTGGCGATGAAATCCTTGCGCATCTGTTCCAGCTGGTGGATGCGGGTCACGTCGCGCACCAGCATCAGGTGCTCGTTGTTGCCGTAGCGGGTGATGTACAGCTGGATGCGCACCCGGTCGTTGGCCGGAGAAGGGATCTCCAGCGGTTCGGCGTAGTTGTCCTGCTCGAAGTACTCCTTGAAGCGCGGGTGGCGCACCAGGTTGGTCACCGGCTGGCCGCTGTCCTGGGGTGTCTTGAGCCCCAGCAGGGTTTCGGCGGCGCGGTTCCACCATTCCAGGTTGCCGTCGCTGTCGAGCATGATCACCGCGTCTTTCAGTGCCGCAGTGGACTCCTGGACCCGGTCGATCACCGCCTGCAGGCGCCCGCGTACCCGCTGATCGCGGCGTTGCAGGTGATAGATGCTGTCGAAGACTTCGCCCCACAGGCCATAGCCATCGGGCGGCGCTTCATCGGGCTGATGCAGGCGCAGCCATTCGTGCAGGCGCAGCAGCTGCTTGAGGGTCCAGGCCAGGTAGAGCCCCAAGCCGGCGGCCAGGCTCCAACCGTAGTAGCCGCTGATCAGGCCCACCAGCAGGCAGCCGGTGATCAACAGCAACAGGTGGCGAATCAGGGTGCCATGCCAGTTTTGATTCACGTTGAAAAGCAGCTCCATGCTGTAAGCCGCAAGCTGCAAGTTCAGAGGCGGTCGGTCATCAACCTGCCGCTTGTGGCTTATAGCTTGCCGCTGTTGTTAGGCCTTGGTGGAAAAACGATAGCCGGTGCCGCGCACGGTTTGTACCAGATTCTCGTAGGCGTCACCCAGGGCTTTGCGCAGCCGGCGGATGTGCACGTCCACGGTGCGTTCCTCGACGTACACATTGCCGCCCCAGACCTGATCCAGCAGTTGGCCGCGGGTGTAGGCGCGTTCCTGGTGGGTCATGAAGAACTGCAGCAGGCGGTATTCGGTGGGGCCCATTTCCGCCGGCTTGCCGTCGATGGTCACCCGGTGGCTGATGGGGTCCAGCAGCAGGCCGCCGACTTCGATCGGTGCTTCGCCGTCGGTGGGGCCGGCGCGGCGCAGCACGGCCTTGAGGCGCGCCACCAGCTCGCGGGGGGAGAACGGCTTGGTGATGTAGTCGTCGGCGCCGACTTCCAGGCCCTGGATCTTGTTGTCCTCTTCGCCCTTGGCGGTGAGCATGATGATCGGGATGTCGCCGGTCAGTTCGTCGCGCTTGAGGCGTCGCGCCAACTCGATGCCGGAGGTGCCGGGGAGCATCCAGTCCAGCAGGATCAGGTCCGGCTTGCGGTCGACGATGATGGCGTGGGCCTGCTGGGAGTTCTCTGCCTCCATGCAGTCATAGCCGGCCATTTCCAACGCGACGGCGATCATTTCGCGAATCGGCGCTTCGTCGTCAACGATCAGAATGCTTCTGCCAACCATGCTGGAACCTCTTGTCATTTAACTGTCTTGCGCCGCATTAGATAACGGAATTATTGCAGTCGTGTGACAGTATTTCAGGTGGCACAGCGCGGTGCTTGTTCGTCGACTAAGCTTTGAGTCCGATTCCTGACAACCACAAAAGAAGGTTTCCATGACTCTGTTCAAGCAATCGTTGAAAGTCCTGCTGGTAGGCGCTGTCCTGGCCCTGCCGACATTCGCCCTGGCCGCCGACCCGGCGATGAGCAAGGACGGCGTGCTGGTCAATCTCCAGGGCATGACCCTCTACACCTTTGCCAAGGACACCGGTGGCAAGTCCATGTGCAACGACAAATGCGCCGCCAACTGGCCGCCGCTGATGGCCGAAGGCAGCGACAAGGCCATGGGCAAGTGGACGGTGATCAAGCGTGACGACGGCAAGATGCAATGGGCCTATGACGGCAAGCCGCTGTACAGCTTCGTGATGGACAAGAAGGCCGGCGACATGATCGGTGACGGCAAGATGGATGGCGCCTGGAAGGTCGCCAAGTCCGACTGACCTCGGGCCGTTCGCAGCCTGCGGCAGCGGCTACACCGATCTCTGTAGCCGCTGCCGAGCCATGGCGAAGCTGCGAAAAGGCCCGCAGGGCCTTGCCTGACGGTCTAGCGCAACGCGTAATCCAGCACCACGCCGATAAAGATCGCCATGCCCGCCCAGTGGTTGTGCAGGAAGGCCTTGAAGCACTTCATCCGGTCGCGATCCCGGGTGTACCAGAACTCCCAGGCAAAACACCCCGCCGCCACCAGCAGCCCCAGGTGGAACCAGCCCCCCAGGTTAAAGCGCGCCCCGGCCAGCAGCAGGCAGCCCAGTGACAGGCCCTGCAGGGTGAGAATGATCACCCGGTCGGCATCGCCGAACAGGATCGCCGTGGACTTGACCCCGATCTTCAGGTCGTCGTCGCGGTCGGTCATGGCGTAGTAGGTGTCGTAGCCCACGGTCCACAGCAGATTGGCGATGTACAGCAGCCAGGCAGTGGCCGGCAGTTCGCCGTTCTGCGCGGTGAAGGTCATCAGGATGCCCCAGGAGTACGCGGCCCCCAGCACCACCTGCGGGTAATAGGTGTAGCGCTTCATGAAGGGGTAGCAGGCGGCCAGGGCCAGGGCGCCGAACGACAGCCAGACCGTGGTAGCGTTGGTGCACAGCACCAGCAGGAAGGCGGCGCCCATCAGTATCGCGAACAGCGCCAGGGCTTCCTTGGCGCTGACCTTGCCGGTGGCCAGGGGCCGCTGGTCGGTGCGCTTGACCTGGCCGTCGACCTTGCGGTCGGCGAAATCGTTGATGGCGCAGCCACCGGCGCGGGTCAGGACCACGCCGAAGGTGAAGATCAGCACATGGCTCAGGGACGGCTTGCCCTCGGCGGCAATCCACAGGGCCACCAGGGTCGGCCACAGCAGCAGATAGATGCCGATGGGCTTGTCCATGCGCGCCAGTTGCAGGAAGTCCCAGGCCCGCGGGTGCAGGCGATTGAGGGATTTGAGCAGGCTCAGGTACATCAGCAGGCCTCCGGTTGGGCTTGGATGGCGCGCCACAGGCTGGGCAGGAAGACTTCGGCCACCAGCAGGCTCAAGGGGCCGCGATCGAAGCGCGAGCGACGGCCCCAGAGTCCGTCGCTGGCCACCGCGTCGGGCAGCCAGGCCTGTGGATAGCGGCAGACCTCGATGGGACGGCGGGCAAAGGCCTGGTCGCAGAACAGCAGTTCACCCAGGGAGCGGCTGCCCAGCTCATCGATGTTCAGGCCGCCGTCTTCCAGGGCACTGCGGGCGGCGACGCTGCGGGCGAAGACCCAGGCTTCACCGTGGCCCCGCAGGTACACCTCGCGGACCCAGCCGATGCTCTGTTCGGGCAGGTCCAGGGCGACGCATTCGTCGTGGCGCAGGGTTTGCCATTCTTCCACCAGCGGCGTGACGCTGAAGCCGTTTTGCGAAAGGCGGGTCAGGCGCCGGGTCAGCGACCCTTCATCGAACAGCCAGTTGGCCACGGCTGCGCCGGGGAAGGGGGACAGACGGCTTTGCGCCAGCCAGGTGGGGGCCGGAGCGGGGGGCATTGAGTGCGGCACAGTGGGTCAGTATTGGCAGCAAATGAGGCGGCGAGCTTAGCATGACGATCGGCGATTTTGATTGATCCAGGACGTCCGGCGACACGAACCTGCTTGCATCTGCCGGTAGTGATCAGTAAAAAACCCCAGTGCCGAACGCTGATCAGCGTGGCCTTTAGAGTCGATTCATCGACCGAGCCTGAACTCCCGAGGAAATGCAGCAATGAAAAAGTGGCAATGTGTGGTCTGCGGCCTGATCTATAACGAAGCGGAAGGCTGGCCGGACGACGGTATTTTGCCGGGGACCCGTTGGGAAGACGTGCCCGAAGACTGGCTCTGCCCGGACTGCGGCGTGGGCAAGATGGATTTCGAAATGATCGAGATCGCTTGATCGACTTTTGTGGCTTGAACGACCAATGACAAGGAGCAGGGAATGAGCGCACCGGTGGTGATCGTGGGGACAGGCCTGGCGGGTTACAACCTGGCCCGGGAATTTCGCAAGCTCGACGGCCAGACGCCGTTGCTGCTGATCACTGCCGATGATGGCCGTTCCTATTCCAAGCCGATGCTTTCCACCGGCTTCGGCAAGAACAAGGATGCCGACGGCCTGAGCATGGCCGAGCCCGGCGCCATGGCCGAGCAGCTCAAGGCCGAGGTGCGCACCCACACCCGCATCAGCGGCATCGACCCGGGCCACAAGCGCCTGTGGATCGGTGAAGAGGCGGTGACCTATCGCGACCTGATCCTGGCCTGGGGCGCGGAGACCGTGCGCGTACCGGTGCAGGGCGACGCATCCGAGCTGATTTTTCCCATCAATGACCTGGAAGACTACGCACGCTTTCGCAACGCCGCCGCCGGCAAGCGCCGGGTGCTGTTGCTGGGGGCCGGGCTGATTGGCTGCGAGTTCGCCAACGACCTGATCCTCGGCGGCTACAGCGTGGACCTGGTGGCCCCGTGCGAACAGGTGATGCCGACCCTGCTGCACCCGGCCGCCGCCGCGGCGGTCCAGGCCGGGCTGGAAAGCCTCGGCGCGCGCTTCCACCTGGGGCCGGTGCTCAACCGCCTGCAACGCAGCGGTGATGGCCTGGAGGCCCATCTGTCCGATGGCCAGGTGATCGCCTGCGACCTGGTGGTCTCGGCCATTGGCCTGCGCCCGCGCATCGATCTGGCCGCGGCGGCCGGGCTGGTGGTCAATCGCGGCGTGGTGGTGGACCGCGAGCTGAAAACCTCCCACGCCAACATCTACGCCCTGGGCGATTGCGCCGAGGTCGATGGCCTCAACCTGCTGTACGTGATGCCGCTGATGAGCTGTGCCCGGGCGCTGGCGCAGACCCTGGCCGGCACGCCGACGGCAGTCAGCTACGGACCGATGCCGATCACCGTGAAGACCCCGGTCTGTCCACTGGTGGTGTCGCCGCCACCGCGGGGCGCCGAAGGCGTCTGGAGCGTCGAAGGGCAGGGCGCCGACATCAAGGTCCTGTGCCGTGACGCCAGCGGCCGGTTGCTGGGCTACGCCCTGACCGGGGCGGCGGTGATGGAAAAACTGGCCCTGAACAAGGAACTCCCGGCCCTGCTGGCTTAAATACCGGTCGTTCTGTCGGAATAACCGGGATTTTGCCCCTACAAAGGTCGCGCCAAGACTGGCGCCACCTTCAAGCGCGTGCCATCCTCACACCCGTCTGCCGCAGCGTAGAGCCTGCGGCGCCTTGGGCGCTGTTCCCGTGAACAGCACGGACATAACAACAAAAAACCGTCAAAGAGGCTTCACACTATGCGTAAACCAGAACTCGCCGCAGCCATTGCTGAAAAAGCGGACCTGACCAAAGAGCAGGCCAATCGCGTGCTCAACGCCATCCTTGAGGAAATCACCGGGGCTCTGCACCGTAAAGACAGCGTCACCCTGGTCGGTTTTGGTACGTTCCTGCAACGTCACCGTGGCGCCCGTACCGGCAAGAACCCGCAAACCGGCGAGCCGGTAAAGATCAAGGCCAGCAACACCGTGGCATTCAAACCGGGCAAGTCGCTGAAAGACAGCGTCAACCCATAAGCATTGCGCGGGCTCCCACAGCGGGAGCGCGCAGGGGAAAATAGGCACGCCGAGCGCATCGGGTGCCTATTTTTTTTGCCCGCCGCTGGCCCTTGCGCAGCTGTAGTGGCGTGGCTAGGATGCGCGATTGTTCGCTCGCGACCCAAGGCCAAGGATGACCCGCACCCCTGACAAAACCTCAGCATTGGCAGCCGCCCTTCGCTGCCTGGGGCGCTCCGGCGCAGCCGCCATGGCGCTGGGCTCGATCCTCGCCCTGAACCTGCCAGCGGCCTGGGCCGCCGGCGATTCGCGCCTCGGCCAGATCGGCTACCGCGAAGCCCTCAGCTGGTTCCACAGTCAGCAATACGACAGTCGCGGCTCCTGGCTCTGCGGCTACTCCCTGGCCCGCGAGGACTACAGCGTGCCAGCCAAGGCCCCGCGCCTGCTGGTGGAAGTGGACGAGCGCTATCTGTACCTCAAGAGCGGCGGCCAATTGCTGGAACTCACCGGTGGCGCCCAGGGCCCCGAGCGCAGCGAGTACCAGAATGCCGGTGCCCACATCCGCGTGACCCTGAACATCCTCAAGCGCAACAATTTCAGCGAGTACCAGGAGTCCCACGACCGCCAGGTGCTGGCGAAGATCGAGATGAACGACCAGGTCGAAACCCTCACCCTCAAGGGCCAGTCATGCGGTACTTGAGCTCCCTGGGCCTGAGTCTGCTGCTCACCGGCCCCAGCCTGCCGGCCCTGGCCGACGACGCCAACCCGGGCCAGGGCTGCTACGGCCACCTCACCGAAATGGTCAGGAGCAGCGATTTCCCCTACCGCGACTTCACCACCCCGGAGCGCCTCAAGCTGCTGATCGACCGCGATGATGGCGACCAGCTGAGCCTGCAGCTGTTCTACGAAACCTCCGGCAGCGGAATCATCGGCTGGGTCCGCTACGACGTGCCGCAGCAGGCCCTGTGGAATGTCAGCATCGATCCCGAGGAGCCTCAGGCCCTCCGGTTCGACCGGCGTTTTGCCCAGGCCTACGCGTCCTGCCTGAAGGCGCGCTGAGGGCGATCCGGGTGCCCCGCGGGGGCGAAAGCGATTGTTCAGAGTTGCCGACGGGTTCCTTGATTGTTGCCGGTCATTGCTTGAAAATCCGCCGCTGTCCGACCCCTAAGCATGGAACGCCTACCCCTTGTCCTCCTACCGTATTCAAGAAGCCGATCTCGATATTCCTGACGCCTGGCAGGACCAGAGCATCAACATCTTCAAGCTGCCGGCCGTGGGCGGCGCCCAGGAAGCCAGTTTCGTCATCAGCCGCGACCCGAGCCAGGGCGATGCCGCCTTCGCCGATTATGTCGCCGGACAACTGCGCTCCGCCGAACAGCAACTGCCGGGTTTCACCCTGATCAAGCGCTGGGACTTCGACATGCACGGCCACGCATCGGTCCTGCTGGACTACAGCTGGAAACGCGAAGGTCGCGAGCTGATGCTGCGTCAGGTGTTCATCGAGCGTAAGCCGGCGGTGCTGATCACCACCCTGACCACCACGCCGCAAGACCTGGTGCACCACGAGCCGGCGTGGAAACAGGCCATGCAGAGCCTCAAGCCTCAGCCTTAGCGGGCCTGATCCCTTCGCTGAGACACGGGACCCAGATGAAATTCATCGATCTGTTTGTCAACCGCGAAGAGATGTTCTCCATGGGCATCGAAGCACTCAGCGGCCAGCACTACGTCTCCTTCCCGGTCAGCCTCGGCGTGGTCGACTACGAGGAGTACTACGCCATCGATCGCGCGACCTTCGAGCGGTTCGAGCAGGACCTGCCCGCCGCGCTGGCGTTCGTCACCCGCGCCAGACGGCGCGAGCTGGATCGGTTGCTGATCATCCAGCCGGGCAAGAATCGCGGCTCGGCCTGATCTGCCACGGCACTCCGGCAATTGCTCAGCTCAGCGCTGCCAGGAGTTGCTTGTTGAACGACGCTTTCAGTTCCTGGTTGTTGGTGTAGCCCAGGGTCTGCTCGCTCAGAATCTTCGCCAGCGTTGCGTCGTCCGGTTGGATTGCGTTGGTTTTCAAGGCGATAACAATCAGTGGGACCGGATAGGCGTAATACTTTGGCCTCTCGATGACATCGCTCACCAGTGCGGGGCTGACATTGAGGAGGTTGTACAGGATAGGCAGGTGAACATCCTGGAGCCGGCGCAGCATCACCTGGCAGGTATTTTCAATGCCTTGTTCGGTCACGGGCAGCAGTGGGCAGCCGTCTTTTTCGCTGACCGTCGACATGCAGTAGAGCAATTTCGGATTGGCCAGGTTGGACGGGTAGGGCGGGCTTATCCGCTCGATCTCCGCCTGCAGGGCCGGGTGTTCGACGAAGATGATGATTTCGTAGGCGCGGGTGTTGGCCAGGTACTCGAAATGCAAGGTCGCCACGGCGCCCGATTCTTTCTGGGTAATCAGCACTTTGTTCCGGGTGACTTTCACGCCGGGATAAACCGCGAGTTCGCTCTTCAAGAAAAGCTGGAGTGCCTTTTCGAAGTGGCTGCGCAATTGATGGGTGCCTGCTTTCATTTCTTGATGAGTCCTTCAATCATGAAACGGCGCTACGACGACCCGCCCCGACCGTCGTTGAGCCTGATGTACAAACCTCTGCTCACTTGCCGAACGCGGCATTGATCTCTTTGAGGCTATGGCTGTAGTGCTTTTTCTTCGGATGGAAGTAGACCTCTTTCAGGCTCTTGGAGGTCAGCAGTGGGCTCATGTCGCCGTCTTTCAGGTCCCAGAATTGCAGTGAGCTCAGGTGCTCCATTGCCGGGGCGAACGACACCGAGTCGAGCTCGGAAATGAACACCTCCTCAAGGGTCTTGTTGTATGACAGGAATCCGTAGTCCCGTAACTGGCTGCATTTTTCGATGTGCAGGGTCTTCAGGTTCTTGAGCGCGTTGATGGCGCTGATATCGAGCATCTTCGGGCTGTGCTGGATCTGAATCGATGCCAGCTCGTCCAGCGTCTCGAGGCCGGCCAGTCGCTCGATGTTGCCGCCGCTGATTCGCAGTTCCTGCAGCGCGCTGAGCTTCGAGAGAAACCCGCAATCCTGATTCTTCACCGCCACCAGCAGCAGGTGCTTGAGCCGGGGCAGTTCCAGGGGCTCCAGCGCTTCGTCGGCGCCGGTGATGTAGAGCGTCTCCAGGCTGGGCAGTCGCGAGAAGTCGATACGTTCCTTGAGGTAGGGGATCGACAGCAGCTTCAGCTGCGGCAACGCGTACAGCGGGCTCAAATCCACCTGCTTCAGGTCGAGGTCGTCCGACAGGTCCAGCGCTTGCACGCCGCTGTGCCCATTCAGCGCACTCAGGTCCAGCGGCGCACCCTTGGCCGCTTTGGCAGAGCCCATGACCCGGAGGTTGGCGTAGCCCTTCTTGCTGGCGTATTCGATACCTGCGGCGAACTGCTGGGCCGGTATTTCCAGGGCGTTTATGTCCTCGTTGTAGCTGAATTGCTTCATGACTTGCTCCCACATGATCCGGATTTCTTGAAGTGGTTGCCCAACTTCGAGCGGTTCAAGCAGGACCTGCCCGCCGCGCTGGCATTGGTCACCCGCGCCAGAAGGCGCGATCTGGATCGGTTGCTGATCATCCAGCCGGGCAAGAATCGCGGCTCGGCGATCTGATCGGATGCCCCCAGGCGCTCAGGCATTGTTCCGATAAGGCACGAAACGCCGTTCGGCGCTGTACAGCCCCAGTCCCTTGTCACCCTTGAAGCCAGTGTCGATCAAGCGGTCGGCCAGGGTTGCGCTGATCAACAAGTCGCCGGACTCCGGCTCCCGGGCGATCTGGCCCATGCCTGGGGCGCTTTCGAGAAACCAGGTCTTGTTGAAGTAGAGCAGGGTGCCGTCATCGTCGCGCTCCGCTTCGGAGCGCGCGTGGTCGATGGCCTTGACGGCCTGGATGGCGTTGACGATGTAGTACGGCTGGCTGACCTCCTGGTGGTCGGCCACCAGGCGCAAGGGCTGGATCAGCTCGACATCGGCCGGCGCCTGCTGGCGGAGAAAGTCCGCCAGGCGCGCCGACACCAGGGGAATGCCCCCCAGCAGCCACAGGCAATCATGCTCCAGCAGCTTCTTGGCCTTGCACTGGAAAAACACCGGCGGCGTGTCCATTGCCTTTGGATACGGCTGCCCGGCGAGCAGGGCCAGGTAATCGAAACTGGAGCCCGGGGTTTGATAGGCACCGCTCTCGACGTCGTAGGAGCCGATCAACTTCGGGTTGTATTGGATCGGAGGTTTCCAGCTCAAGATCATCATCTGTTCCTACTGGTAATAGACTCCCGGCCAGCCTTGAACCCTGTCAGCTGCCGCGCTGCCAATGCAGGTGCTCACCGATCATGACCGTCGACAGGTTCTGATCCGGGTCATAGCCGAGGTCATAGTCGAGCTGCTTGAACCAACTGGTGGCGAAGGTCGAGGCCCTGGCGACACGCCCGGCTTGCAACTGGTCGACGCGGACGTACCAGTTGTTGGGTGGCGTGACGGACAGGTAGTGGTTCAGGTTGTCGGCGCTAAAGGTCCAGCACAGGGACAGCAGGCGCGACTCCGCCGGTCGTGCTTCATAAATGTGCGCGCTGACGATCAGGGCCTTGCCATCGAACAGATGGCGATAGCGGACGTTTTCACCGTAGGTGGTCACGTCCTTGTCAAAGCGGCTGATGCTCAGGATCAGTTGTCCGTCGGCATCGAAACCATAGGCCTGCAGATTCTTCGATTCACGGCTGGCCTTGCTCAGCGACGCCAGGGGTTTTCCCTCCTTGCTGACGCTGGGTATCAAGCGTTCAAAGGGGATGAGCTCCAGGGTCGGGCCTAGGGAATACTCCCAGCGGACCACGGCTTGCCTGATCGCCTGATAGTGCTGGTGAACTTGCGGCTCATAACGCTTGAACAGCTCGCCGAGGGTGTTGCGCCGGCTTTCAAGCTCCGGGTTGTGCATGACATTCATTGGGTTATTTCCCCCCGCAGGCGTTGAAGGATTTTTTCCACGAGCCGTTTTCCATTCTTCCCGTGATGTTGGCAAGCACGTTTCTCATGTTCAGATTCTTGCGCTTGGCGGATTTGAGGATCTTGTACAGCAGCTTGTCGTTTTCCTTGCCGTGAATATGGGTTCCACCGTGATAGTTGCCTGCCGCCTTCGCCGCGTCCTTGCCTGGGTGCCCAGGCTGGGCCAGTTGGTTGGGGTGCGTGCCCCAGAGCCTTGCACCGTTCTCTGGGATATCCGGGTGCAGCTTGGCGTCTTCGAGGATCTTGCGTGAGTTCTTGGCGTAGATATTGGTCGCATTCTCCTTGATCGCATGGTGCGGGGTTTGTCCCGGTGCCAGCGGTCGCCCGGCATTGGCCATGTTCTTGCCGAGTTCCTCGGCGGTCAGGCCCAGGGGATCAATCCAGATGGCCGTGTTAGGCCCATAGAGATAGAGGTTGAACCCACCTTCCAGGCCAATCGGGTCAGGTGTGGTAAAGCGACCAATATCCGGGTCATAGAAACGCAAGGTGTTGTAGTGCAACCCGGTTTCTCGATCCAGGTACTGTCCCTGGAATCTCAGGTTCTGCTCTTCGAGGAAATGGGCTTCGCGCTGTTCTTCGAGACAGTTGCCCCAGACCTGATAGCGAGCCTGCCACAGCACCTGCCCATCGACTTCCGTCAACTGCTCGGGTAGGCCGTTGAGGTCATTGTGGTAATAGCGGACCTTTTGTTGTGCGCCGACACCATCGACTCGCGCCAGCACTTCATAGCCCTCGTCGGCATACAGATAGAGGCTGCTCAGGCCGTTTTTCTGCTCCTGCAGCAGGCGTAATCCGTTCCAGGTGAAACGGGTTTCGTTCAGTACCTGACCCTGAGGGTCGAGTTCGATCTTTTCGGTCCGCCGCCCCAGTGGGTCATAGCCCATGCGCACCAGGGTTTCCCGGGCGCCATCCTGGGTACGTACTTCCACCAGTCGATGTTCCGCGTCATAGCGCAGGTGCTGGATGCGTCGGCTGCCGCTGCGCTTTTCCACTACCCGGCCAAAGGCGTCGTAGCGATAGCGTTTGTCCTGGTAGGTCAGCAGCTTGTTGTGGACCACCAGCCCGGCCCCGGCTTGCGGTCCGTCCAGCAGGTTGGCCGCGGCATCGTAGGCAAAAGTTTCGCT
Source organism: Pseudomonas sp. St29 (assembly GCF_001547915.1). Taxonomy (NCBI): domain Bacteria; kingdom Pseudomonadati; phylum Pseudomonadota; class Gammaproteobacteria; order Pseudomonadales; family Pseudomonadaceae; genus Pseudomonas; species Pseudomonas sp. St29. The sequence continues at coordinate 6,666,809 of NZ_AP014628.1, read as the reverse complement.
GGTGCCTTGTGGGCTGTCTTGGCTGGCCATGATGCGGCCAGTGGCATCGTAGTGCAGCAACTGCCGGTGCTCGCCCTGGGGGAGGCGATCGACGCGCCCCACCAGCTGATTGGCGGGATCGTAAGCGAACTGCCGTTCCCGGGAGGCCGACAATAGTTGCTGCTGGCCCGTGGGGCGCCGCATGCGCGAGCGCAAGCGGCCGGTGCGGTCGTATTCGCTGTGGGTGCTGATCCGCCCCTGGGTGCGCAGGACTTCGCGGTGCAAGCGATCACGCTCGAAGTCGCTGATGAGCTGGCCGTCGAGGTTGATCTGATGCAGATGACCGCTGCCGTAATACAGCCGGTTGATCCAGCGCCCATCGGCCAGTTGGGTCTGGGTCAAGTTGCCCAGTTCGTCGTAATGGTGGCGCAACTCACCCGCTGCGCTTTGCTCCGTCAGAAGCTGGCCCAGGGCATCGTAGGTAAAGCCCAATGAGCGGCTCTGGCCATGCTGGTCGGTGAAGGTGGCGCCGAGTAGTTGATTCAGCGGGTCGTAGAGGTACTCGCTGCGGCCATCGTCGGTGACCTTGGCGACCATGCGCCCAACCGCATCGCGTTCGAACAGGTGGACGATAGGGGGGCTGGGGGGTGAGGCTGAATCACCGTCCTGGGGCGCTGGGGCGAACTCCATCCTGACGGCGTTATCCAGGGGGTCGTAGGCAAAACGCCGAGCACTGCCGTCGAGGTCGCGCTGCTCCAGCAGTCGATCGGCGGCGTCCCAGGTGAAGCGGTAGCTCTCGGCGTTCTCGTTGGTCAGCGTCTGCAGGCGCCCGTAAGTGTCGTAGGTGAAGTGGACGCGCCGGCCATGGGCATCGATGCGCACCTGGAGCTTGCCGCGCCGATCGTATTCGTAGCGGCTGCTGTGTCCCGCCGGATCGGTGTAGCAAAGCAATTGACCGGCGGTGTTGCGCTGGTACTGCTCGATGCGGCCGTCGGCCAGTTGAATGCTTAGCAGGCGCCCCTGTGGGTCGTGTTCGAAGGTCTGGCGCTCACCGAGGGCATCGGTCGCCACCTGAAGATAGCCGTGGCGGTCATAACTGAAACGTGTGGGGTAGCCCGAGCAGTCGACGTATTTGAGTAACTGGCCCAGGTCATTCCAGGTCAGTTGCTTGCGCTTGCCACCGGCATCGATGATTTCCACCACCCGCCCATGATGGTCGTAGCGATAGCGGGTGCTATTGCCCAGCGGGTCGGTTTCGCCAATGCAATTGCCACGCTTGTCGTACTGGTAGCTCCAGCTGTTGCCGGCGGCATCGGTTTCTGTCAGCGGCAGCGACCAATGCTCAAGCCACAGGGTCGATTCGTTGCGGCCCAGGGGATCGATATGGCTACACAGGTTGCCGGTTTCGTCGTAGCCGTATTGGTACTGGCCGCCTTGCGGGTCCGTGGCGCCGAGTAACTGGCGCTCTTCGTTCCACTGGAACCGCCAGACCTGGCCAAGCTTGTCCTGGTATTCGGTGATCTGGTGCTGAGGGTTCCATTTGCGCAGGCTCTGACGCTGCAGACCATCGGTGATGCGGGTAATACCGGCTTGCAGGTCGTAGTCGAAATGGTACTCGTCACCGGCGTCGGTCCAGTGCCGGACTACGCGCCATTCGCGCTCATCGACCCGGGCCCAGGCATAAAAACAACGCAAGCCGGTGGGCAGTTGATGCTCCACCATGCGCCGCTGCGGGTCATAGGCAAAGCGTCGGCTGACTTGGCCACTGGTATCGCGCACCTGGACGAGATTGCCCTGGGTATCGTAGTCATAACTGGCCAGGACCTCGCGCTGCTGGTCGGCGTGCAGCCGCTCGATCCGCGCCAGCCGTCCTGGCCATTGGTTGCTGGGAATCAGCTCCACCTGGAGCAGGTCGAAACTGTCCCGCAGGCGGGTGATGCGTCCACTCGGGTCGTATTCGAGATGGATCCGGTTGTCGTTGCGATCCCCCAGCAGGCTCAGGCGCAGTCGCAACGGGTTGCCGGGGCTGGGCTCGAACAGCCGATACACGCCATCGCTGCTTTCGATCAGCAAGCGGCCATCGGTATTGCGCCTTACGCTCAGGCCGGTTCCGGGGCTGAACATGGCGCCACCCGGAGCAATCGAGCCCATGTCGATCTGGCGTCCCTGCTCATCGGTGTAAAGCAGCCGTTCGCCTCCCTCGGGATGCGTCTCGATCTGTACGCTGACTTCGAAGGGCACGCTCCAGCCGGTCCCGAACAGGCCGTCCTGGCGTTCATCGCGACTGTTGTAGAAGCGCTGCCAGGTGATCGGCAGCATGCCGGGGAGGACGAAGTCCAGGTCATCCTCGCCACCCAGCACCTTGGCCCCGGTCGCGGCATGCACCGGATTCGGCGAGCCGGCGATAGCCTGGGTCAGCGCATTGGTCGCCTGGCTGACGACAAACGAATTGACCCCGGCCATCAGCATGCACGGCAGGTTGCTGAGGAACTTGCCCTTGCCGCCCTTGAGCATCATCAGCACGGTCACCGCCAGGCCCACTCCCGGGGTTTTGCCGCTGCGGATCTCGCGCACCACCACCGAGCCGCCGCCGATGGTCACGTCGGGGGAGATCGGTCCGGCGGATACCACCTTGGCGTCGCAGGTGCTGCGGTCGCCGCTGCGCACCGCCGGCTGGCCGTCGATGCTGACCTTCTCCGAGCCTTCGGCCAGGTACTGCAGGGGCATCGGCGGGTGCTTGGTGCAGGTCACCAGGTCCAGTTCCTTGGTCTGCGAGCCGGGCGCCGGGGAGGCCACGGTGGGCCGCCACATCTGCGAGAAGAATTCCTTGGCCATGTCGAGAAAGCCCGGGCCTTCTTCCGGGGTCGCCGAAGGGGTGTCGGTGGCTTCGCCTTCTTCGGCGCCGTCGCCGTTGATATGCGACGGCGGGGCGATACCGGCTGCGCGGGCCGCCGGTTTGTTGTTGGTCAGGACCTTTTTCGAACCGCTGGCGATGGTGGCCTGGATCGAGGGCGGGAACAGGGCATTGGCGATGCCCTCGCATAAATTGCTCAGACCCTTGTCGGCGCCGGTCTTGCTCATGACCACGCCGACCACCACGCCCACCACCAGCCCCAGTACGCAGGCACCGAGGCCGCCGGTGGCCACGGTGATGCCCGCCGCCGCGGCCACCGCCATGGTCGCCAGGGCGCCGATGGCGACGTTGGCCGCCACCTCCAGCACACCGCCGAGGATGTCGGCCATCATCGAGGTGTGTTCCAGCCCGTCGCCCAGTCGGGCGGCCCACAGCGCGTCAGACATGCCCCGGTCTCAGCCCAGCACCAGGCTGTGCTTGATCTGCGCCCAATGCGCGGCTTCGGCGTCGCCGAGTTTCTGCGCCTTGACGTAGCTCATGGCGAGCATCTGCCGGGTGCCCGGCAGCACCAGGGCCAGCTGGAACTGGAACACCTTTTCGCTGCCCTTGCTGAACTGGCTGCGCAGCTCCAGGCCCGGAATGTCCTGGGCCGGGCCCAGCAGCACCGGCTGCGGACCCTTGACCCGCAGTTCCTGCACTTGTTGTTCCAGCCGCTGCAGCTGGCTGGCCAGGCTGCTCTCCAGGGTTTCGCCGTCGCCCAGCAGGCTGCGGCTGACGATCAGCGAAGTGCCCAGGGCCGGGAACTTGAGGATGTTGATCGAGGCGTCCTGCAGTTCGCCGGCAGGGGGCTGGAACTGCAATTCATTGAGGCGATAGGTCATGGCATGGGCATCCGTTCGTTAGCCTTTGGGGGCGGAAAAGGGGGCTTTGGCCTTGGCGCTGATGGCGCCCTGCACACCCTGGCCCTCGGTGGTGGTGCCCGGGCCGCCGCCGTTGTTCAGGTGCAGCACGCCACCGGTATTGATCTCGGCATCGGCCGAGGCATGCACGCTGATGTTGACCCCGCACAGGTTGATCTGGCCGCTGGCATTGAGCTCCAGGATGCTGGCCCCGCACACCAGGCGCAGGCGTTCGCCGACCTCGATCACGTAGCTCTGGCCGATGCTGTCGAGCTTCTTCTCGCCCACCGTCAGCTCATCCACGTGCTGGACGATGCGCGTGCGCTTGTTGCCGATGGTCACGTACTCGTCGTGGCCGATGCTCTTGTTGCGGTTGTTGCCCACCGAGTGGCTTTCGTTGACCTCGACCACGATGTCCTGGTTGCGCTCGGCGTGGATGTACAGCTGCTCGGCGCCTTTTTTGTCTTCCATGCGGATTTCGTTGAAGTTGGCCGGGCTGCCGCCCTTGCTCGACCGGCTCTTCATGCCGCTCTGGGTGGCGTTGGCCGGCAGGTCGTAGGGCACGGTCTGCTCGGCGTTGTACACCCGGCCGGTGATGATCGGGCGGTCGGGGTCGCCTTCGAGGAAGCTGACGATCACTTCCTGGCCGATGCGCGGGATCTGCATCGAGCCCCAGTTTTTCCCGGCCCAGGCCTGGGACACGCGAATCCAGCACGAGCTGTTTTCGTTGGACTGGTCGTGGCGGTCCCAGTGGAAGTGCACCTTGACCCGGCCGTACTGGTCGGTCCAGATCTCTTCCCCGGCCGGGCCCACCACTCGCGCGGTCTGCGGGCCCTGGACCATCGGCTTGTGGGTGCTGGCCAGGGGCCGGAAGCTCTGCTGGGCATCGATGCAGGTCAGGTGGCTTTCGAACTGCGCCGAGCCGCCGCCACCGCCGGTTTCCAGGCTCTCCTGGACCAGGTAGTAGCGGATGCCGACGATCAGGTATTCGCGGTTCTGGTCCTGGCGGCTGAAGCCGCTGAGGGTGAACAGGTTGCCCGCCCCCAGGCCTCGCGCGTTGCCGCTGAGCTCGATGCGCTCGTGCAGGCTTTGCAGGGCTTCGATGCGGGTCTGCGCGTAGTGCTCGCCGTCGCTGCTTTGTACGTAGGTGCCCGGGTAGTCATACAGCGGGTAGTCGCCGGCGGCGTGGGGCCGGGGCATGGCCGAGCGCACGTCGATGCGCGCGCTGGGGCGCTGGAAATCGTAGTCGTTGAGTTCCAGCGAGCCCGGCTGCACCTCCTGGGCCAGGTGCCAGTCGAACAGGTGGTCGCGCTCGCGCTGCTGCTCGTCCCGCGGGTAGTAGGGCACCGTGGCATAGCCGGGCACGCTGCTGTGGGCGCCGTAGGCGTCGGCCAGCACCAGCACATGGCGGTCCTTCTCGTGGCGGAAGAAGTAGTAGATGCCTTCTTGCTCCATGAGCCGGCTGACGAAATCGAAGCTGGTTTCGCGGTACTGCACGCAGTACTCCCACTCCCGGTAGGGGCGGCTGAGGGCGTCTTCGAAATCGGAAAAGCCCAGGTCGCGGAACACCTGCTTGATGATCTGCGGGATGCTCAGGTGCTGGAAAATCCGGCAATCGGAGGTGCGGCTGAGCAGCCACAGCCAGGGCCGCAGGGTGACCTGGTAGCTGGCGAACTGGCCGCTGTCGATGTTCTGGCTGCAGCGCGCGACGATGCCGTGGAAGTGCCGCTGGCCACCGCCGTCCAGCTGCACGCTGAGGCCCATGGGCTTGCCCAGCAACTGGTTGAGGTCGATGTTGGCGTCACTGGAGGTCAGTTGCAGCTGGTAGTCGAACAGCCGCCCCAGCTCCTCGCCGCCGCCCATGCTCTTGAGCAGCAGGACGTCCGGTCCCAGGGGGCAGTTGACCTGTGCCAGTCGTGTGGATTGCTGAAATAACATCGTCAGTCTCGGTGGAGGATAAAAGCAGCTGCAAGCTGCAAGTGGCTAGCTACAAGCTTGGAGCTTGGAGCTTGCAGCTGACCCCTAGTTTGTTTCGCTGAAGTCGTAGTGCAGTTCGTTGTCGCGCTGGCTGATGCGCACCCCGGCCAGTGCCTTGCCTTCGAGCATGCGGGTGAGGAACTCGCGGCTCATGTCCGGCAACAGGCTGTTGGTGAGGATGGCGTCGATCATCCGCCCGCCGCTTTCGGTCTCGGTGCAGCGCGAGACGATCAGGTCGATGACCGCGTCGTCGAAGTCGAAATCCACCTTGTGGGTGCTTTCCACGCGCTTCTTGATCCGCCCCAGTTGCAGGCGGGTGATCGCCTTGAGCATCTCGTCGCTGAGCGGGTAGTAGGGGATGGTCACCAGGCGTCCCAGCAGCGCCGGCGGGAAGATCTCCAGCAACGGCTGGCGCAGGGCCTTGGCGATTTCCTCGGGCTCGGGCACCGCCTGCGGGTTCTTGCAGACGTTGGCGATCAGCTCGGTGCCGGCGTTGGTGGTGAGCAGGATCAGGGTGTTCTTGAAGTCGATCATGCGGCCTTCGCCGTCTTCCATGACGCCCTTGTCGAACACCTGGAAGAAGATCTCGTGCACGTCCGGGTGGGCCTTTTCCACTTCGTCCAGCAGCACCACGCTGTAGGGCTTGCGCCGTACCGCTTCGGTGAGCACGCCGCCTTCGCCGTAGCCGACGTAGCCTGGCGGGGCGCCCTTGAGGGTGGACACGGTGTGGGCTTCCTGGAACTCGCTCATGTTGATGGTGATGACGTTCTGCTCGCCGCCGTACATGGCTTCGGCCAGGGCCAGGGCGGTTTCGGTCTTGCCCACCCCGGAGGTGCCCGCCAGCATGAACACGCCAATCGGCTTGTTCGGGTTGTCGAGGCCGGCGCGGGAGGTCTGGATGCGCTTGGCGATCATCTGCAGGGCGTGGTCCTGGCCGATGATGCGTTTCTTCAGGTGCTGGTCGAGGTTGAGCACGGTTTCCAGCTCGTTGCGGGCCATGCGCCCCACCGGAATCCCGGTCCAGTCGGCGACCACCGAGGCCACCGCTTGATAATCCACGGTCGGCAGGATCAACGGGGTTTCGCCCTGCAGAGCGCTCAGGCGCTGCTGCAGGTCCACCAGCTTCTCGCGCAGGCCGTGGCTGTCGTCGCCGACGTCGCTGTCCACCAGGCCGACGTTCTCGCGCAGTTGGGCGCGGGTCGCCAGCAGTTCGTCGACCAGAGTCTTCTCTTGCGCCCAGCGGCTTTCCAGCTCGGCCAGGCGCTCGCGCTCGGCGGCCAGGAGGTTCTCGCTGTTGACCTGACGGTTGCCGATGGCCACGCCGATCGCCTGTTCCCGGGCGATGATCTGCAGCTCGGTTTCCAGGGCCTCGATGCGCCGGCGGCTGTCGTCCACTTCGGCCGGCACCGCGTGCAGGCTGATGGCGACGCGGGCGCAGGCGGTGTCCAGCAGGCTCACGGATTTGTCCGGCAGCTGGCGCGCCGGAATGTAGCGGTGGGACAGCTTGACCGAGGCTTCCAGGGCTTCGTCGAGGATCTGCACCTGATGGTGCTGTTCCATGGTCGAGGCCACGCCGCGCATCATCAGCAGCGCCTTGTCTTCCGAAGGCTCGGCCACTTGCACCACCTGGAAGCGCCGGGTCAGGGCCGGGTCTTTCTCGATGTGTTTCTTGTACTCGGCCCAGGTGGTGGCGGCCACGGTGCGCAGGGTGCCGCGGGCCAGGGCGGGTTTGAGCAGGTTGGCCGCGTCGCCGGTGCCGGCGGCGCCACCGGCGCCCACCAGGGTGTGGGCTTCGTCGATGAACAGGATGATCGGCTTGGGCGAGGCCTGGACGTCTTCGATGACCTGGCGCAGGCGCTGTTCGAACTCGCCCTTCATGCTGGCGCCGGCCTGCAGCAGGCCGACGTCGAGGCTGCGCAGCTCGACGTCCTTGAGCGCGGGCGGCACGTCGCCGGCGACGATGCGCAGGGCGAAGCCTTCCACCACCGCGGTCTTGCCGACCCCGGCCTCGCCGGTGAGGATCGGGTTGTTCTGCCGGCGGCGCATGAGGATGTCCACCAGTTGGCGGATCTCTTCGTCACGGCCGACGATCGGGTCGAGCTTGCCGCTGCGGGCCTGCTCGGTGAGGTCGACGGTGAAGCGCTTCAAGGCTTCCTGCTTGCCCAGGGCGCTGGGGGCCATGGCGCCGCTGGCTTCGCCGGGCACCGCCCCGGCATTGAAGCCGTCGCTGGCGCCGAGGGCGTTTTCCGGCGAGTCGCCGATGTATTCGTCAAAGCGCTCGCACAGGGTTTCGACCTTGATCTTGTCGAACTCCCGGGACAGCCCCAGCAGCGCGTGGCGCAGGCTCGGGGTCTTGAGGATGCCGATCACCAGATAGCCGGTGCGCACCTGGCTTTCGCCGAACATCAGGCTGCCGTAGACCCAGCCGCGCTCCACGGCTTCCTCGACGTGGGACGACAGGTCGGTGATCGAGGTCGAGCCCCGTGGCAGGCGGTCCAGGGCTTCGGTCAGGTCCTTGGCCAGGCGCGCCGGCTCCAGGTTGAACTGGCGGATGATGCGGTGCAGGTCCGAGTCCGCAAGTTGCAGCAACTGGTGCAGCCAGTGGGCCAGTTCCACATAGGGGTTGCCCCGCAGTTTGCAGAAGACCGTGGCGGCTTCGATGGCTTTGTAGGCAACGCTGTTGAGTTTGCCGAACAGCGCCGCGCGACTGATTTCACCCATGCTCTGTGCTCCTTGGTGTACGTGAGGTAGTGGCCTGATCGGCGTAGTGCCGGGCCAGAATGAGGTCCTTGGCATCACTGCCGGGTTGACCGAGCCAGGTGTTGAAACCCAGGCGCTGGCGGCCGTTGAGTTGCAGCTTGGGCACTTCGTCCTTGAGCAGGACCAGGTTCAGGTCCCAGTCCAGTTCATGCCCCAGGTATTCGGCGACCCAGGCCACCAGCTCCTTGAACTGCTGGCCGTCGGGCAGCATCCCCAGGTACTCGTCGAGCTTGAGCGGACCCAGGCGGATGCGGAATTTGTGCTGGCGGTCCCAGACGTGGCTGCCCAGGCAGAAGTCCACCCCCAGCTGGTGGGACTGCACCCCGAGCCGGCTGCGCTCGGGCAGCTCCAGCCACTGGCCGACGTATTCCTCGATCGCCACCGGCAGGCCGAAGTACTCGCCGATGATCGCTCGCAGGCCGTCGGGGTAGCGGGTCTGGGCCGCCAGATGGCCGCTGTAGTGCAGCTTGGCGGTGTCGGGGATCAACCCCTGCTTGAGCAGGCTGGGCATGCCCCGGCCACTCAGGGCGGCGAGGCGCGCGGACCAGTAGTCGTCGTCCGGGCGGTCATGGCTCACCGTTGGCCGGGCTTCGGCCCAGGCCCGGTAGAACAGGCTCAGCAGGCGATGGTGGAACACATCGAGAAAGCGCTTGCTGGTGCTGTCGGCGTTGTTGCGCTGGCGCTCGCGCACGTACTCGGTGATGTGCAGCGGCAAGGGGCCGTTGGGCCCGCCGAGGCCGAAGAAGAACTGCTCCAGGCGCGTGGTCGCGCCGTCGCTGCCGGGGGTCACCGAAGCCAGGGTCGAGGGGGCGAAGGTGCAGTCGGCCTGCTGGCCCAGGCGCAGCGGATCGTCCGCCAGGCGCAGGGAGTGACCGAAGCGCGGCAGTTGCGGCGACAGGCATTCGATACGCCGCAGGGCCTGGAAGAAGTCGTACTCCCAGGGCTCGGCGTGCATCGCCGTCAGCGTATTCAAAGAGTCGGACGCCGTCCGGGCTTGGCTTTCCATCGCATGATCTCGCCGCGTTCGGTGGTACGGATCACCGTCTCGGTAAAACTGTTGATCGACACGTAACGTGCCAGGAAGCGCTCGAAGACCGCACCGAGCAGGAACACCCCGGTGCCGCGAAACGCGTTTTCATCGAATTCCAGGGTGATCTCCAGGCCCCGGCCAAAGACGATCGGCCCGGGCATCGGCAGGCGCCGGGTCACCGCCTTGCTGCTGACGTCCCGCAGGCCCTCGATCTGCAGTTGCAGGGCCGCGTCGTTGCTGTCGCCGTACAAGCGCAGCAGCTCGCGCAGGGCGGCCGCGCCCTGGCCCTGTTCGCTCAGGGACAGGTAGTTCAGCGACAGCTGGCTGATCAGGCGCCAGGCCTTGCCGTCGTGGGCGTGGCTGGGCCGGGGCCGGCTCGGTCCCGCCAGGCAGCGGATGGCCTGCACCGGGGCGCTGTCGGCCAGGGTGAAATCGGTCTTGCCACTGCCCACGTTCATGAACAGCGGCAGATCGCGGTTGGTGCACAGGGCACTGACCCCGAGCTGGCGCAGGTCGTGGCGGTAGGGCGCCTGCCGGCTGTCCACCAGGCTGACGAACGACTCGCTGCCGATGTAGGTCGAGCGGGGACCGTTGCGGCGCTGGTCGCTGGACAGCACCCGCGGCTCGCGGCGGACGATGTAGTAGGCCTGGTCGCGGCCGTAGCGGGACGGGTCGCGCACCGCGTAGAACGGCAGGAACGGCTGTTCCGGCCCGGTGCCGTGGCCGCTGATGGCGCTCAGCGAGTGCACTTCGAAATCCATCGGCCGGGTCCGGTCGGCGATCACATGGTGCTCGTTGACCCGGTCGGACAGGTGGATGCGGTCCAGGCGCTTGGGAAACAGGTTGATCGCCGGGGTGCAGAAGGGCACGAACTGGGCGGCGCCGACGCTGCCTTCCAGGCTCTGCTCGAAGCGCTCGAAGAGCACGATCAGCTCCAGTTCCTGGCCGGCGCAACGTTGCACCGCGCGGCCCAGTTGGGCGAACTCGACGAACAGGAAGCGGTTGGGCAGGGCGAAGTATTCCTGCAGCAGGCGGTAGCCCTGGAACGCCTGGGGCACCACCGGCAGCGCCGCGTCGCGGTCATCGAACCCCCGTGAGCGCAGGGCGTCCTGGGGCAGGCGCTCGACCCAGTCGCCACCCGGAGCCCGGGCGAACACCGCGCAGGCGTTGCCCAGGAGTTGCTCGTAGAGACGGAACGGCAATTCGTCGCTGCCGTTGAGGTACAGCGGCAACTGCTCCAGGGCCAGGCTGTTGAACGGCAGTTCGGCGCCGGTGCGCAGGGTCAGGCGCAGCCCGGCCTTGGCCTTGGGCTCGCTGGCGGCCAGGCGTCCGAGCACCGCCACCGGGTTGCCGAAGTACTCGGCCTGGGTGACTTGCAGCGGCCACAGGGTCACCGGGTGCGCGGTGCGGTATTCGCAGCAGGTCTGGGTGTCGCGACCCAGGGCGGCGCGCAGGCTGGTGTTGCGCTCCAGGGTAAAGCCGCTGCTCAGGGAGCCTTCGTCGGGATCGGCCTGCAATTGCACCACGGTCATCGACGGGGTCGGCGCCAGGTAGTGTGGGTAGGCGATCTCCAGCAGGTTGTGGGTGAAGGTCGGGTACTCGGCATCGAGCTTGAGCTGCACCCGTGCCGTCAGATAGGCGAAGCCCTCCAGCAGGCGCTCGACATAAGGGTCGGCGCAGTCCATGCCCGACAGGGTCAGGCGGCTGGCGATCTTCGGGTATTCCTTGGCGAACTCCGCGGCGCTTTCGCGCACGTGGTGCAGTTCCTGGTTGTACAGCTCCAACAGGCGCGGATTCATGGGCGCCTCCGGGAATCGGCATGCACCACCCGTACATGGCCGGATTCCAGGTCCATGTCGGTTTGCAGCAGCAGGCGCAGGGGCATCGGCTGGGCCCACAGATCGCCCTCGATCTCGAAGCTCAGGGCGTTGTGGTTCATCTCGCCGGGGGCGGTGCGCGCGCGAACCCGCAGGGTGCTGCGCAGGATGCGTGGTTCGAAGGTGGCGATGGCCTGGTGGATCAGGGTCTCCAGGGCCGGGATATCAATGCTCGACGCGCTGTACCCGGCCAGGGCCGGCAGGCCGTAGTTGACCACCGACGTACCGGCGGGGGTGTGCAGGGTGGCGTCGGCTTCCAGCAGCGACGTGGTATTGAGCAGCCATGCCAGATCGCGCAGTACCGAGGCCTTGAGTTGGCTCAGGGACAGCACGCGTTTGTCCGGGCTTTCTTTCAGGTTGCCGGGTTCATCGTCGGTCAGACGATCCAGCAAAGAGGGTTGCAAGCGATCGCGGGCGGCGATGTCGGTTACCAAAGGGTTCGCTCCAGGATCGGATGGCGCAGGCATGACGTCACGAAAAGGGGCATAACCAAAGACTCACGAGGACCTGGTCCTCGCCAGCCGTCCCCGCCTCGTGCCGGGCACGAAGGGCGGGGCGGGTCGGTCGCGGCCCGCAGGCCGCGACCGCAGCGGATCAGCGCTTGGTGTTCGAGCGGATGTTCCAGCCGTACTTGATCGGGCCGCCGTCCTTGGTGCCGTCGGCTTTCTGTGGCTGGTACTCGACCATCACCTGAGCGAAGTTCAGGGTGATGTTTTCGGTCAGGCGGTCATCGCTGCCCGAACCGCCGGTGCTCAGCGAGGTGATCAGCACTTCTTCCAGGTCGATGATCATGTACTCGACCTGGCTTTCGCCGCCGGCCTTGCGCACGGTCAGGCGCACCTTGTCGATGTGCTTGCCGCTGGAGCAATGCATCATCAGGTTCGGCGATGCCTTGTCGACGTACTTGGTCAGCGACAGGTCCTGGATGTTCACCTTGCCCGCGCCACCGCCACCGCCGACGTGCATGTTGCCGGACTGGGACATGCCCCAGCTCCAGTTCAGCACGTCGATCTCGTCCTTGTGGGCTTTGTCCATGGACTCGCCCTTGATGTCACCGATCTTGATGAAAATATCAACAGCCATGTTTTCTCCCTGTGTGGCACTTGCCACGATGTTGATTCAGCTTCTGTCGCCGCAGCGCAGGGCCCTGTGGGCCTTGCGCGCCCTGGGGCCGCGACGCCAGGTTTGAGTCGGTTATGGGTCAGGCGCCCTTGGCGGACGGCAGTTTGGATACCAGGCGCAACGACACGGTCAGCCCTTCGAGCTGGTAGTGCGGGCGCAGGAAGAACTTGGAGTTGTAGTAGCCCGGGTTGCCTTCGACTTCCTCGACCACCACTTCCGCCGCGGCCAGCGGGTGCTGGGCCTTGGTGGTTTCGGTGGAGTGCGCCGGGTCACCGTCGACGTAGTTGAGGATCCAGTCCTGCAGCCAGCGCTGCATCTCGTCCTTCTCTTTGAACGAGCCGATCTTGTCGCGCACGATGCACTTCAGGTAATGGGCGAAGCGGCAGGTGGCGAACAGGTACGGCAGGCGCGCGGCCAGGTTGGCGTTGGCGGTGGCGTCCGGGTCGTCGTACTCGGCGGGCTTCTGCAGCGACTGGGCGCCGATGAAGGCAGCGAAGTCGGTGTTCTTCTTGTGCAGCAGCGGCATGAAACCGTTCTTCGCCAGTTCCGCTTCACGGCGGTCGGAGATGGCGATCTCGGTCGGGCACTTCATGTCCACGCCACCGTCGTCGGTGGGGAAGGTGTGGGCCGGGAGGTTTTCCACCTCGCCACCGGATTCCACGCCGCGGATCCGCGAGCACCAGCCGAAATGCTTGAACGAACGGTTGATGTTCACCGCCATGGCGTAGGCGGCGTTGGCCCAGGTGTACTTGGAGCTGTCGGCGCCGTCGGTGTTCTCTTCGAAGGCGAAGGCTTCCACCGGGTCGGTCTTGGCGCCATACGGCAGGCGCGCCAGGAAGCGCGGCATGGTCAGGCCGATGTAGCGCGAGTCTTCCGATTCACGCAGCGAGCGCCAGCCAGCGTATTCCGGGGTGGTGAAGATCTTGGTCAGGTCGCGCGGGTTGGACAGTTCCTGCCACGAACCCATGCCCATCACGGTCGGCGAAGCCGCTGCGATGAACGGTGCGTGCATGGCCGCGCAGACCTTGGACAGCTCGCCCAGCAGTTCCACGTCCGGTGGCGACTGGTCGAAGTAGTAGTCGCCCACCAGGCAGCCGTAAGGCTCGCCGCCGAACTGGCCGTATTCCTCTTCGTACATCTTCTTGAAGATCGGGCTCTGGTCCCAGGCCGTGCCCTTGAACTTCTTCAGGGTCTTGTGCAGCTCCGGCTTGGAGATGTTGAGCACGCGGATCTTCAGCTGCTCGTCGGTCTCGGTGTTGTTGACCAGGTAATGCAGGCCACGCCAGGCGCTTTCCAGTTTCTGGAATTCCGGGTGATGGATCACCTGGTTGACCTGGGCGGTGAGCTTGGCGTCGATGGCGGCGATGATCGATTCGATCGACTTGATGGCGTCGTTGGACACCAGGTCGGTCTGCGCCAGGGCCTGCTCGGCCAGGGTCCGCACGGCGGTTTCCACGGCTTCGCGAGCGCGCTCGGTCTTGGGCTTGAATTCCTGCAGCAGCAGCGAAGCGAATTCGCTGGCCTGCTCGGTGGCGCCGGGTTGGGCCTGATTGTCACGCATCAATTCGGTCATGATCGTTGGTCCTGAGTTACGCGTTCGGCTCGGAGTCAGCAGGCTTTGGCGCACTGGCCAGGGCCTGGAGCAACGCCGGATCCTTGATGGCTTTCATGATGATTTCTTCGGCGCCGGTCTTGCCGTCCATGTAGGTCAGCAGGTTGGCCAGCTGAGTGCGGGCCTCCAGCAGCTGGTTCAGCGAGTCGACCTTGCGCGCCACCGCGGCAGGGCTGAAGTCGTCCATGCTCTCGAAGGTGATGTCCAGGCTCAGGTTGCCTTCGCCGGTCAGCTCGTTGGGCACGTGGAAGGCCACCCGCGGCTGCATCGCCTTGAGGCGCGAGTCGAAGTTGTCGACGTCGATTTCCAGGAACTTGCGATCGGCCACGGCCGCCAGGGGTTCGGCGGGCTTGCCGGCCAGGTCAGCCATCACGCCCATGACGAAGGGCAGCTGGACCTTTTTCTCGGCGCCGTAGAGTTCGACGTCGTACTCGATCTGCACCCGGGGCGCGCGGTTGCGCGCGATGAACTTTTGAGAACTTTGCTTCGCCACGTTGTGCTCCTGGTCGCTGCTGCGACGGTGTTGGCGTCGGTCGGTGGTTGCCGCTGACGATACTGTTCGGCCGCTTCGGGGTTAGTCGGATTCGGGGCCGCGCAGGTTTTCAAATTGGGACATGCCATCGGGAATCAGGTTGCGCACGATGGCCGCGAAATCGGCGTTGACCAGGTTTTTGGCCCGGTTGAGCAACACCGGCAACGGGCTCGATGGCTCATGCCGGCTGTAGTAGGCCAGCAGCCGGTCGAGGCTGCGCAGCACGTCGTCGCGGCTGTTGATCTCGCCGGAAATTCGCGTTGCGGCCGGCGCCGCGGGCGCGTTGCCGGCTTCGCTGGCAGGGGCGTCGGCGGGTTCATCGGCCGGGCTGTCGCTGGTTTGCGGGGCATGCAGGCTTAGCACTTGCAGCGCCAGGCGCAGCGGTTGCTTGAGGGCGCTGAGGTCCACGCCACTGGCGGAACCCACTTGTTCGCTGACCTGCTTTTCGATGGCTTCGACGGCCGAGCGAGCGTTGCTCAAGGCGGTGCGAATGGCCTCCAGGTGTTCGGGGTCGCTGTCTTGCAGGGCGCCGACCAGGTGGTCGGAACCCAGGCTTTCACCGGAGAAATGCTGCAGGCCGGCGGCGTTCAGCGCGGCGCGCACGGTCACCGGGCCGAAGGTCCGGGAACGGGTCAGCTGGGCTTCGCGCAGCAGGCCGATGGTGGTGTCGCCGGCCAGGCCGGCCAGGGCGTTGATGCGCACCGTGGGGTCGTTGTCGTCATCGGCGTCCAGGCGCGGGTGCAGGTCCGCCCAGTAATCGCGGAGCAGGCCGTTGATCAGTTCGAGGCAGGTGGCCAGGCCCGGCAGGCCCTCGAGGGCCAGGGTGCTCTGCACGAGAAAATGGGTGATGCGCAGGTCTTTGCTGCGGGCCAGCAAGTCCAGGCTCTGCTGCTGGATGCTGCGCCAGTCCGGCGGCTCGGCCGGGAGGATCGAGTCGCCCATGCTGCGCTCGGGCTGACCTTGTGCGGCCCGCTCCAAGTGCAAGAAATCCGCGTCATATTCCAGGTCTTCGCCACAAGGCGAAGTTGCTGAAATCGCGGCGAGCAACATCGGTACATCCACCTGGTTCGATCTCCCTATCAGCCTGCAGGACAGTCAGGCAATTAATGCACTAGTTGTTTGTGAACTCGCGCACATTTCTTGGTAAACATGGACTCATTGATATTAGTGAGCCATCATCCGTGTTCAAGAAGTTGTGCATTTTTGGTGTAGTAGTTGTGGCTTGTCAAGGTAAGCTATTCGCCCCGCGTGACACTGTTATGTCGACTTACTTAGTTCCCTGACCGGCGAGTCAGATTGAGGCGGGGCGCAGGGCTTTTGTCATCTGTGCGGTTTAAGTTAAGCGATCATGCTGTGAACGGTGCTGTTTAAAGGATTTTTTGCGGACTTTTCATTTTTTTACGGAACTTTTTTCCCGGCACCGGTTCGCACGCGGAAGTACAGCAAGGAGGCGAGATGTCGCTGTGTTTGACTATCACTAGTTATCACAAGATCACCCCTGGTCAATGCCCTGAGAAACTAATGGATCAGGGAGTGATGGCAATTGGCCGCAGTTCCGATAATGACTGGGTACTTCCCGATCCCGAGCGCTTAGTTTCGGCGCGACATTGTGTCATCCAATACAAGGATGGCCGTTATTACTTGACCGATAACAGTACTAACGGTGTGGAGTTAGTCCGTGCCGGTATTCGCATGCGCCGGGGTAACAGTGAGCCGCTGGAAGATGGCGAGGTTATTCGCATTGGCGATTATGAGATCAGCGCGCGGATCGATTTCAGTCTCAATCGCGCTCAGGCTGAAGCCTTTTCCGGGGACAGCTCCAACAGTTTCGAAGCGCTGATGGGTCGACAAGCGGTAGCCCCGACACCCATCGAGCCGATCGCCATGGCGCCGGTGGCGCATTTTCAGGGCGCATCGGCCCAGGACACCTTCCCCGACCTGTTCGATTTCCTGGCCCCGAGCGCCACGCCTCCGGCCACTCAGCCGGATCATGTGCCCGCCGAGCAGCACGATTTCCGCCCGCCAACGCCCACCGCCGTGCCCCAGCCCGTGCAACCGCCCCAGCCCCTGGCGCCCCAGGGCGGGGCGCTGATTCCGGAAGACTGGGACCTGTTCGGCGACACGCCGGCGCGCCCGATTCCGCCCCCGGCCCCGCTGTCCGTGCCAGAGGTGGCGCCGCTGGCCGCGCCTGTCGCGCCGGACCCGTTTGCCGGCATCGGCCTGTTCGCTGCAGAACCGCCACAGCCACAGCCACAGCCACAGCCACAGCCGCAATCGGTCGAGGTCGCGGCGCCGCCGGTTCCTCCTGCTCCGGTCGCTCCGCCGCCCACGGCACAGGCACCGCAGCCGCCGGTCGCGGCACCCGCCCCGGCACCGGTCGCGCCGCAGTCCGACCTGCTGCAAGCCTTCCTGCGCGGCGCCGGGCTGGATCAGCTGCGCATCGATCCGCAGCAGGCCCAGGCGCAGATGGAAAGCCTCGGGCGCAGCTACCGGCTGATGGTCGAGGGCCTGATCGACGTGTTGCGGGCCCGCAGCAGCCTCAAGGGCGAGTTCCGCATGCAGCAGACCATGATCCGCCCGGTGGAGAACAACCCGCTGAAGTTCGCCCCCAATGTCGACGAGGCCATGCTCCTGCTGCTGCGCCACAGCAACCAGGCGTTCATGGCCCCGGACCAGGCGGTGCAGGACAGCTTCGATGACCTGCGGGCCCACCAGCTGGCGGTCATGGCCGGCGTGGAAGCGGCCATCAAGCACTTGCTGGGGCGTTTCGAACCCGCCGAGCTGGAAGCGCGCATGGCCCGTCCCGGTGGCCTGGGCAACCTGTTCAGCGGTTCGCGTCAGGCGCAGAACTGGCAGCAGTTCACCGCGCTCTACAAGCAGATTTCCCAAGAGGCCCAGGACGATTTCCAGGACCTCTTCGGTCGCGAGTTCAGTCGCGCCTACGAAGAACACACCCAGCGCCTGCGCCGTTCCTGAGCGCACCTGGAACCCCCGAACCCACGGATACACGGACAGCTGATACGTCATTGAGGACGCAGGATGATTCAACGATTGCTGACATTGGTCGCCATGCTGGTACTGGCGGCCTGTGCCAAGGACGCCCCGGCACCTGCCGAGCCGACCCAGGAAACCCAGCCAGGCGCCACCACCGTGGAGC
Source organism: Pseudomonas sp. St29 (assembly GCF_001547915.1). Lineage (NCBI taxonomy): Bacteria > Pseudomonadati > Pseudomonadota > Gammaproteobacteria > Pseudomonadales > Pseudomonadaceae > Pseudomonas > Pseudomonas sp. St29. Next base: position 6,649,010 of record NZ_AP014628.1, on the reverse strand, counting down.
TGCATTTCCAGGCTGTGGCCGGCCTCAACCCCGGCCCTGACGGCCAGGGCACGCCGGTGCGGGTGCGGATCTTCGAACTGAAGAACCCGGCGACCTTCATGCGCGCCGACTACTTCGCCCTGGCGGAGCGGGCCCCGGCCACCCTCGGCCCGGACCTGATCGACCAGGACGAAGTGCTGGTCAAGCCCGGCGACCAGTTCAGCCTCAAGCGCACCCTGGATCCGGCCACCCGTCAGGTCGGCCTGCTGGTGGGCTATCGCGAAGTGGATCAGGCCCTGTGGCGGGTCAGCGTCAATACCGCCGCGCACCTGAACAACAGTTATCAGATCGGCCTCGATGTCCGCGCAGTCAGCGCCGAGCTCGCGGCGTCCCCATCCAGCCCTGCCCAATAGGCAATCGGAGCAACCATGTCCTGGAACAATCGCGTGGTCTGGTCGGAAGGCATGTTCATTGGAACCCAGCACTTCCAGCAGCATGACCGTTACCTGGAAAACCTCATCGACGCCCGCAGCCGTCCGTTGTCGGCGGGGGCCTGGGGCTTTTCCGAACTGCGGATCGATCAGGGGCTGCTGGCCCAGGGCAAGCTGGCCATCGTCAGCGCCCGCGGCCTGCTGCCCGACGGTACGCCGTTCAACATTCCCCATGACGATCTGGCGCCCAGCCCGCTGAGCATCGACGACAACCTGCGCGACGGCCTGGTGTACCTGGCGCTGCCGCTCAAGCGCGCCGGTGCCCGGGATACCGTGGACGAAGGCGAGGAACTGGGCGGCGCCCGCTACCTGAGCCAGGTGCGCGAAGTGCGCGACGACAACGCCCCCTTCGAAAACCGTGCACCGGTGGCCGTGGGCTCCCGCGCCTTGCGCCTGCTCACGGCCGCGGACGGCCTGAGCGACTACGCCGCCATCGGCGTGGTGCTGATCAAGGAAAAGCGCGCCGACCGCGCCCTGGTGCTGGATGACAGCTACATCCCGCCGCTGCTGGATGTGGCCGCGTCCAAGCCCTTGAGTGCCTTTCGCAGCGAACTGCTGGGCCTGCTGCACCAACGCGGCGAGGCCCTGGCCGGCCGGGTGGTGGCATCGGGGGCCGGTGGCGCCTCGGAAATCGCCGACTTCATGCTGCTGCAACTGGTCAACCGCGCCCAGCCGCTGATCAGCCATCTGAACCAGATCAGTCCGTTGCACCCCGAGCGGCTGTACAGCGAGCTGGTGAGCCTGGCCGGTGAGTTCTCGACCTTCTCCAGCAGCGCCCGGCGTCCGGCGCAATACCCGCAGTACCAGCATGACGAGCTGGCCCTGAGCTTCGCCCCGGTGATGCAGGCCCTGCGCGAAGCGCTGTCGATGCTGATCGACAGCAAGGCGACGCCGATCCCGATCGTCGAGAAAGCCTACGGCGTGCACGTGGCGATGCTGGCCGACCGCACCCTGCTGGAGAGCGCCAGCTTCATCCTGGTGGTGCGCGCCGACGTGCCCGGGGAAACCCTGCGCGGGCGTTTTGCCCAGCAGAGCAAGGTCGGTTCGGTGGAGCACATCCGCGACCTGGTCAACCTGCAACTGCCGGGCATCGGCCTGTTGCCGCTGCCGGTGGCGCCACGGCAGTTGCCGTATCACGCCGGCTCGACCTACTACGAGCTCGACCGTGGCAGCGAGCACTGGAAACAACTGGTTCATTCCGGCGGCTTCGCATTCCACGTCGCCGGGGAATTCCCGGGCTTGAACCTGGCCTTCTGGGCCATTCGAGGATAAGTCGCGATGCATCCTTTCGACGATTCGGCAGGGCAGCCGTCCCCGGCCAATGACCGCACCCAATTCATGCCGCGCCCCGGTGGCCGCGCGCCCGAGCCCGGCCGCCCGGCGGCTGCAGCGTCGCCGTCATTGGCGATGCCGGCAGCGCCATTGCCGGCCGGCCAGGCCCGGGGCCTGAACCCCCTGGAAAGCGCCGCCGGCCCGTTGCTGGCCTTGCTCACGAGGCTGCGCAGCACCCTGGCGCACCCGGCGCCGGCCAGCCTGCGGGCGCAGTTGCTGGCCTACCTGCGCCAGTTCGAAGAGCGTGCGGAAGCCGCCGGCGTGCCGCGCAACGACGTGCTACTGGCGCGCTATGCGCTGTGCACCGCCCTGGATGAAGCGGTGCTCAGCACCCCCTGGGGCAGCACCAGCGACTGGGGCAAGCAGAGCCTGCTGATCACCGTGCACAACGAAGCCTGGGGCGGCGAGAAGGTCTTCCAGTTGCTGGAGCACTGCCTGCAGAGCCCCCGCGAGCGCCTGTACCTGCTGGAGCTGTTGTACCTGTGCATGTGCCTGGGTTTCGAGGGCCGCTACCGGGTGATGATCGATGGCCGCAGCCAGCTCGAAGCCCTGCGCGAGCGCACCGCGGCCACCATCCGCAGCGCCCGTGGCGAGCACGAGCGCGAGCTGTCGCCGCATTGGCGCGGGGTCAGCGTGGCCCGTGACCGGCTGGCCCAGTTCATGCCGCCCTGGGTTGGCATCGCGATTGGCGTGGCGCTGCTCCTGGCGCTGCTGTTCGGCCTGCGCCTGAAGCTGGCGGCGGACGCCGAGCCGGTGTTCAAGAACATCCATGCCCTGGGCGAGATCCCGGTGCAGACCCTGGATCGCCCGGTGATCCAGCCGAAGATCGTCGAGCGTCCGCGCCTGGCGGGCTTCCTCGCCGAGGACATCAAGGCCGGGCGGGTGGCGGTGGAAGACGCCGTCGACCGTTCGGTGGTGACCATCCGTGGCGACGAGCTGTTCGCCTCGGCCAGCGCCAGCATTCTCGACGACTATCAGCCGCTGATGCTGCGCATCGCCGACGCGGTGCGCAAGGTCAAGGGCCAGGTGCGCATCACCGGCCACAGCGACAACCGCCCGATCGCCACCTTGCGCTTCCCGTCCAACTGGAAGCTGTCCCAGGCCCGCGCCGAATCGGTGCTGCAGATCCTCGCGGCGAAGACCGGCCAGCCGGAGCGCTTCAGCGCCGAAGGCCGCAGCGACACCGAGCCGCTGGCAAGCAACGCCACCGCCGAAGGGCGGGCGCGTAATCGTCGGGTCGAAATCAGCGTATTGGCGGAGGGGGTCGAGTGAAGGCGTTTTTCAGTTTTGTGATTCGCTGGGTGATCCCGCTGCTGGGGCTGATCGCCCTGAGCCTGATCATCTGGTTCATTGGCCCGCTGCTGGAGTTCCTGGTGCCGGAAGGCCGGCGCTGGGCGCTGATCATCTGCATCTTCGCGCTGTGGATCGGCTACCGGGTGTGGCGCATCATCCAGGCCCGCCGGCACGCAGCCAAGGTGCTGCAGAGCCTGGCCGCCGATACCCCGCCGGACCCGGACAGCGTGGCCACCGCCGAAGAACTGGCGGCCCTGCGCCAGCGCATGGACGAAGCCCTGGCGCTGCTGAAGAAGGCCAAGCTGGGCGGTGACGAGCGGCGCAACCTCTACGAGTTGCCGTGGTACGTGATCATCGGCCCGCCGGGCTCGGGTAAGACCACCGCGCTGGTCAATTCCGGCCTGCATTTCCCCCTGGCCGCGCAACTGGGCGCCGGCGCCGTGCGCGGCGTGGGCGGCACCCGCAACTGCGACTGGTGGTTCACCGACCAGGCGGTATTGCTGGACACCGCCGGGCGCTACACCACCCAGGACAGCCACGCCACGGTGGACAAGGCGGCCTGGCTGGGCTTTCTCGACCTGCTGAAAACCCAGCGTTCACGGCGGCCGATCGATGGCGCCTTCGTCGCCATCAGCCTCTCCGACCTGCTGCTCGGCAGTGACGCCGAGCGCGCGGCCCACGCGGCGGCGATCCGCCTGCGTATCCAGGAGCTGTACACCCAGCTGGGAGTGCGCTTCCCGATCTACCTGATGCTCACCAAGCTCGATCTGGTGCCGGGTTTCATGGAGTTCTTCGACTCCCTGAGCAAGGAAGAGCGGGCTCAGGTCTGGGGCATGACCTTCGCCCTGGACGACGGCAAGAGCGGCGACAGCCCCCTGGCCCAGTTGCCGGCGGAGCTGGCGGCCCTGGAGCAGCGCCTCAACGAGCGTCTGGTGGAGCGCCTGCAACAGGAACGCGACCCGGCGCGGCGCGACCTGATCTACGGCTTCCCGCAGCAATTCGCGGCGCTCAAGGAGTCCTTGCAGGGCTTCCTCGAAGGCGTGTTCAAACCCAACGCCTTCGAAGAGCGGGTGCTGCTGCGCGGCGTGTACTTCACCAGCGGCACCCAGGAAGGCAGCCCCATCGATCGCCTGATCGGCGCCATGGCCCAGAGCATGAACCTGGACCGCCAGCACCTGGCGCGGCAGACCGGCACCGGGCGCAGCTACTTCATCGAGAAGCTGTTCAGCGCCGTGGCCTTTGCCGAGCGCGGGCTGGTGGGGGTCAACCCCAAGGTCGAGCGGCGGCGTAAATGGATCGCCCGGGGCGCCCTGGCGGCCAGCGTGGCCCTGGTGCTGGTGGTCAGCACCCTGTGGATCATCAGCTACCGGGCCAACCAGAGCTACATCGCCCAGGTCGACCAGCGTGTCGCGCCAGTGCGCCAGGACGTGCAAAGCCTCAGCTCGGCCCAGCGCGATGTGCTGGCGGTGCTGCCGCTGCTCAACGCCACCCGCCATCTGGCCGGCGATGCGCCGGGCTGGGCCGAGGGCCTGGGCCTGTATCAGGGCGACATGCTCGAAGCCGAGGCCGCCAGCGTCTATCGCAAGCTGCTGGTGGCGGTGTTCGCCCCACGGCTGATGACCCGCATCGAGGAGCAGCTGCACAGCGGTGGCAACTCGGACTTCCTCTACGAGGGGCTCAAGGCCTACCTGATGCTGGCGGACAGTGAGCATTACGACCCGGACTTCATCAAGGCCTGGATCACCCTGGACTGGGACCGCACCCTGGCCCGCGATCTGCCGCCGGACCAGCGTCAGGCCCTGACCGGGCACCTGCAGGCGCTGTTCGAAAAACATCCACCGAATGCGCGGCTGGACCAGCGCCTGATCGACGACCTGCGTCGCCAGTTGCAACAGCTGCCGGTGGCCCAGCGGGTGTATGACCGGGTCAAGCGCGCCAAGCTGCCGGACGGCGTTCCGGACTTCCGCCTCAGCGAAGCCGGTGGCCGCGACGCGGCGCTGGTGTTCACCCGCAAGAGCGGCAAGCCGTTGAGCGAACCCCTGAGCGGCCTGTTCACCGCCAAGGGCTATCGCCAGGCCTTCCTCCTGGCCAGCCTCAACCAGGCCGGCACCCTGGCGGAAGAACAGTGGGTCCTGGGCCGCGATCAGGCCGACCAGCAGAACGTCGCCAGCCTCGCCGCCGACGTGCGTCGCCTGTACTTCCAGGACTACCTGCGCCAGTGGGATGCCCTGCTGGCGGACATCGACTTCGTGCCGATCACCAGCGTGGCCCAGGCCGCCGACGTGCTGCGGATTCTCTCCGGGCCCACTTCGCCGCTGAAGAAACTGCTGGTGGCGGTGGCCAAGGAAACCGATCTGCAACAGGAAGAACGCCTGTTGGCGGCCCAGGGCCAGAAGGTCGAGGGCGGTGTCGATCAGCTCAAGCAGCGCCTGGGTTCGCTGCTGGGTCAGGAGCAGGCGGCCAACCCCGCCGCCGTGGCCAGCAGCGAAGACCCGGTGAGTGCGCACTTTGCCGACCTCAACAGCCTGGTAAGCAAGGGCGAGGGCGAGCCGGCGGCCATCGACGGCCTGCTCTCGGACATGAACGCCCTGTACGTGCAGGTCAGCGCCATGGTCGGGGCCAGCGGCGACGCACTGTTGGGCGAGGCCAAGAACCAGGCCAGCGCCGCGGCTGCCCGGGTCAGCCTGACCGCCGAGCGTCAGCCGCCGCTGGTCCAGGGGCTGGTCAAGTCGGTGGTCGGTTCCACCACCAACACCATGATGGGCGGGGTGCGCAATCAACTGAACGCGGCCTGGGTCAGCGAAGTGGTGAACGTCTATCGCCAGTCCCTGAGCGGGCGTTATCCGATGTCGCCGGGCAGTTCGCGGGACGCGACCCTGGAAGACTTCGGCCAGTTCTTCGGCACCGGCGGGGTGATGGACAACTACTTCCGCAAGTACCTGCAGCCTTACGTCAACACCTCGACCACCACCTGGAGCTGGCAGCCGGGCGCGGCGCAGAAACTGGGGATCTCTCCCGGCGTGCTGCAAACCTTCCAGCGCGCGGCGAATATCCGCGATGCGTTCTTCCGCTCCAGCGGCGGCACCCAGCCGGCGGTGCGCTTCGAGCTCAAGCCGGTGGCCATGGACGCCAACATCAGCCAGTTCCTGCTCGACCTGGACGGCCAGCAGCTGAGCTATGACCACGGCCCGAGCCGGCCGGTGGCCATGCAGTGGCCGAACCCGGGAAGCATCGGCGTGGTGCGCCTGTCGATCATGCCGCCGTCGGCCACCGGGCGTTCCGGGGTGACCCTGGACGGCCCCTGGGCCTGGTTCCGCCTGCTGGAGCAATCGGACCTGACCGCCACCAACTCGCCGGACCGCTTCAACCTGCGGCTGCGGGTGGATGGCGCGAGCATCTCCTACGAGCTGCGCGCCAGCAGCGCCTTCAACCCGTTCAAGAGCCGGGTGCTCAGCGGCTTCAGCCTGCCGGAGCGGCTATGACCGCGCCCGGCCTGTACGGCAAGTTGGCCAGCCGCGGCGATTTTGTCAGCCGTGGCCTGCCGCAGAGCTTTATCGGTCCCTGGGACAGCTGGCTGGCGGCGGGGCTGCTGGCCAGCCAGAACGCCCTGGGCGAGCAGTGGCTCAACGCCTACCTGATCAGCCCGTTGTGGCGCTTCGCCCTGGCCCCGGGAGTCTGCGGGCCCCAGGCGGTGGTGGGGGTGGTGATGCCGAGCATCGACCGGGTCGGGCGCTATTTCCCCCTGACCGTGGCCGCGCTGCTGGAGCCAGAGACAGAGTTGACGTCCCTGGTCACCGGCTCGGAGCAGTGGTTCGAACAGGTGGAGGCGTTGCTGTTGGCGACCCTGGATGAAGGTGCCCGTTTCGAGGCCCTGGAGCAGGGCCTGCAGGCCTTGGGCGCGCCGAATCCGGCGCGGCGGGTCGAGGTCAGCCACTACGCCGGCCTGCAACGGTTCTACGTCAATGATCCTCAGTCCCGGGGCGCGGTGCTCGCGGCCCAGGCCGGCGAGGGGACGAGTCTGTGGTGGGGCCGGGGGTCGCAGTACATCAGCCCGATGCTGTTGCGCTGCCAGGGCCTGCCGCCAGCCAGTGAATTTGCGCAATTTTTGCTCGGACAAGAGGGTGCCGTCTAAATGGGTTCTGCGCCGCAACTGTCCTACCAGTCCGCCAGCTACAGCCATGTCGGCATGGTGCGGAAAATCAACGAAGACGCCTGGCTCGAAGCCCCGGAGACCGGCCTGTGGCTGGTGGCCGACGGCATGGGCGGGCACGCCGCCGGGGACTATGTCAGCAGCCTGATCGTCGACAGCCTGCGGGCGGTGCCGGCGGCCGAGAGCCTGGAGCAGTACGTCGCCGCGCTGCGCAACGGCCTGGCCGCGGTCAACGCCGCGGTGCGCGAGGAAACTGCCAATCGCGGGGTAACCATGATGGGCAGCACCGTGGTCCTGCTGGCGGTGCGTGGCGCTCGGGGCGTGTGCCTGTGGGCCGGCGACAGTCGCCTGTACCGGCTGCGGGACGAGCAGCTGGAAAGCATTTCCCGGGATCACAGCTACGTCCAGGACCTGCAGGACAGCGGCCTGCTCAGCGAGGCCGAGGCGCGGGTGCATCCGCGGGCCAATATCGTCACCCGGGCGATTGGCGTCGAGGCCCAGTTGCAGCTGTCCCAGGTCGATCTGCAGGTGCAGGACGGCGATACCTTCCTGCTGTGCAGCGACGGTCTGAACAAGACCGCCGAAGACTTCGAACTGCGCGATGTGCTGAGCCACAGCGAGCCCAACGATGTGGTGCGCAGCCTGATCCACCTGGGCCTGACCCGGGGCGCGCCGGACAACATCACCGCCATCGTGATCAAGGCCGCAGGATACTGACCATGGACATTCTGATTCCCGGTTTTGACATTCAGGGCGAGATTGGCGAAGGCGCCATGGCCACCGTGTACCTGGCGACCCAGCGTTCCCTGGAGCGCAAGGTGGCGCTCAAGGTGATGGCCGCGGCGCTGGCCGCCGACCCGAGCTTCTGCGAGCGCTTCTTGCGCGAGGGCAAGACCCTGGCGCGGCTGTCGCACCCGCACACCGTGACCATCCACGACATCGGCAATGTCGGCGAGCTGTACTACATGGCCATGGAGTACCTGCCCAACGGCACCCTCAAAGAGCGCATCGCCGCCGGGCTGACCCCGGAGCAGGGCCTGGCCTACATCCGCCAGATCGCCTCGGCCCTGGGCTATGCCCATGCCCAGGGGCTGGTGCACCGCGACGTCAAGCCGGCCAACATCCTGTTCCGCGCCGATGGCACGGCGGTGCTCTCGGACTTCGGCATCGCCAAGTCCCTGGACGACCGCACCCAGTTCACCCAGGCCGGTTTCGCCGTGGGCACGCCGAGCTACATGAGCCCGGAACAGGCCCGTGGCCAGGACATCGACGGTCGCGCCGACCTGTATGCCCTGGGGGTGGTGCTGTATGAAATCCTGGTCGGCGAGTTGCCGTACAACGGCACCGACGCGCTGTCCACGGCCCTGGCCCACCTCACCGAGCCCTTGCCGGAGCTGCCGCTGCACCACGGGCGCTACCAGCACATCCTGCGCAAGCTGCTGGCCAAGGACCCGGCGGAACGTTACCCGGACGCGGCGGCCTTGCTGGCGGCCCTGGACAACCTGCCGCCGGAGACGGCCGAGGTCGAGGCGACGCTGATCCAGCCGTTGCCGCTGCCCCCTCAGGCTGCCCCCCAGCCTGTAACTCAGCCTGTAACTCAGAGCCACGACCTGGCCGGGCTGACCCCGGTGTCGATCGAGATTCCGCAACAGGCGCCGGCGGCCCAACCGGCGCCGCGCCGCGAGCCGCCCCAGGAACCGCCTGTGCCGCCGCGCGGGTCCAACCTGCCGCCAGCCGGCAGCGGGGCGTCCGAACAGCGCCGCGGCCCGCTGCTGGCCCTGGCCGGGGTTGCCGTGGCGGTGGCCCTGGCCGTGGCGGGGGGCGGTTACTGGTGGTTGTCCGGCGACAGCCCGGCGCCGCAACCCAAGAGCCCGGCCACGGTCGGCACCCCGCCTGCCGTGGTGGCGCCGCCGGTGGAGCAGGCGCTGGCCGCGGATGTCGATGGCGGCCAGCGGCCGCTGCTGATGCCGGGCAAGAAGACCCTGTTCCAGCGGGTGCTGAGCAAGCCGGGTGCGAGTTTCTCCAGCGCGCCGGGGGCCACGCCGGACAAGCCGGTGCCGGCGTTCTCGGTGCTTTACGTGTACCAGCGCAAGAACCTCGACGGCCGCTCCTGGCTGCGCCTGGGCGCCGCCAGCGATGGACGCAGCGCCGGTTGGCTGCCGGCCGAGCAGGTCAGCGACTGGAAGCAGAGCCTGGTGCTGAAATTCACCGAACGTTCCGGCCGCGCGCCGGTGATGTTCGTGCGCCAGGCCAGCGAGCTGGAGCGCCTGCTGGCGGACCCGGCGGCGGCCAAGAACCTGCTGCTCAGGGCGCAGAAGAATCCCCAGGACGAGCAGCAGGTGCTGGCCCTGGAACCCAATGCCAGCGCGGTGCCCCAGGACCAGTTCTACCTGCTGCCGATCTTCGATTCCAAGGAAAGCTTCGACGAGAACGGCCAGCCGGTGCAGTTGCTCAACGTCGCCTCGATCGATCCGGGCAACAGCCCGCAGAGCATCAGCGACAGCAGCGGCAAGCCGCTGCCGGCGAACAGCCCGCCGGCGGCCGCCGATGCCTTCCGCACGGCGGTGGTGCTGGTGGTGGACACCTCGGTGTCGATGCAGCCGTACATCGATCAGGTGCGCGACGTGGTGCATGAGCTGCAGAGCAAGATCGCCGAGCGCGGCGAGCTGGACAGTGTCAGCTTCGGCCTGGTGGGCTTTCGCAACAACACCAGCAAGACCCCGGGCCTGGAGTACGTGACCAAGACCCTGGTGACCCTGGACCAGGGCCGCGATCCCCAGCGTTTCCAGGAACTGGTGAGCCAGGTCAAGGCCACCAGCGTCTCCAGCCACTCGTTCAACGAAGACGCCTTTGCCGGGGTCATGCAGGCCGTGGAAGGCATGGACTGGAAGGGCTACGGCGGTCGCCTGATCCTGCTGGTCAGCGATGCCGGGGCCCTGCGCAAGAACGATCCCTACAGCCGCACCCAGATGAACGAGGCGGAAGTGCGCCAGGCGGCCTTGGGCAAGCAGATCAAGATCTACGCCCTGCACCTGCGCACCGATGCCGGCAAGAAGAACCACGCCCAGGCGGAAACCCAGTACCGGGTGCTGACCGCCGACGCCAACCCGAAGATCGGCGACCTGTACATTCCGGTGCCCGGTGGCGATGTGCGCAAGTTCGGCGAGCGGGTCGACGAGATCGGCACGGTGTTCGCCGATCTGGTGCATCAGGTGCGCAGCAACCAGCACCAGGAAGTCCCGCTGCTGGCGGCGGCACCGAGCATCGCGCAGAAATCGGCAGCCATCGGCTACGCCATGCACATGGACTTTCTCGGACGCAAGGCCGCCAGCCAGGCGCCGCAGCTGGTCAGCGCCTGGACCGCCGACCGCGACCTGACCAACCCGGCGCTGCCGGCGTTCCAGGTCTGCGTGATGCTGACCAAGCTGCAGCTCAACGACCTGCAGCAGTCGCTGAAACTGATCGTCGACGCGGCGCGCAAGACCCAGACTTCGCCCAAGGACTTCTTCCAGGAAATCGCCAGTGCCAGTGCCTACATGAGCCGCGACCCGTCGGCCCTGCGCAAGGGCGGCAACCTGGCCGACGGCGGTGTGCTCGGCGAATACCTGGAAGGCCTGCCGTACCGCAGCAAGTCGCTGAACATGACCCAGGACCTGTGGCTGTCGTTGAGCGTGGCCGAGCAGGAGGATTTCATCGACGAGCTGGATTCGAAGATCCGCCTCTACGAAACCTTCCACAACGACCTGGCCAACTGGGTGCGCTTCGGCGATGCCGAGCCGGGTGATGCCCTGTACCGCGTTCCGTTGTCGACGCTGCCGTGATGCTCGATCTGGCGCAGGTACGCAAGAGCCGCGGCGAGGGTCGCCAACGCTACAGCCTGGAGATCCCAAGGCTGCAACTGCGCGCGGGCGACCAGTTGGCGGTGGTCGGCCCCAGTGGTTGCGGCAAGAGCACCCTGCTCGATCTGCTGGCGTTGGTGCTGGCTCCGGATTCGGCGGCGCGCTTCGAATTTGCCCCGGCCAGAGACGCCATCGACATCCTCGGGATCTGGCGCGGCGCGGGCCACAGTGCCCTGGCGCAATTGCGCAGCCGGCACCTGGGCTATGTACTGCAGACCGGCGGCCTGCTGGGCTTTCTCGATGTGCGGGGGAATATCGGCCTGCCGCGCAAACTGCTGGGGTTGCCCGACGACGGCATTCCCCGGCGGCTGGCCGAGCGCCTGGAAATCGCCGATCAACTGCACAAGAAGCCCGCTGCCCTGTCGGTGGGCCAGCGCCAGCGGGTCAGTTGCGCCCGGGCCCTGGCCCACGGCCCGCAGGTGCTGCTGGCGGATGAGCCGACCGCGGCCCTGGACCCGTTGAACGCGCAAAGGGTGATGCAACTGCTGGTGCAGCAATCCCGCGATCAGGGGGTGTGCTGCGTGATCGCCACCCACGATGAGGTGCTGGCCCGGGCCAACGGCTTGCAGGTCCGGCGCATTGCCTGCCGGCGCGATGCCGACGGCGGGGTCACCGCGACCCTGGGGGAGGCCTGCTGATGCGTGCGTCCCTGACGGCTGCGCTGGCCTGGCAGGACTACCGCGCCGATTCCTGGCTGTCGGCCTGTTCGGTGCTGGCCCTGGTGGCGGTGATCGCGCCGTTGCTGGTGCTGTTCGGGCTCAAGTTCGGGCTGGTCAGCAGCCTCACCGAGCGCCTGGAAAAGGACCCGGCGGTGCGCGAGATCATTCCCCTGGGCGGCGGACGCTTCAGCGCCGCGTTCATTGCCGAGCTGGGGCAGCGCCCGGACGTGGCCTTTGCCTTGCCGCGCACCCGGCAGATCGCCGCGACGGCGGACCTGTCCCGGGGCACGGCGGATATCGGCCTGACCGTGGAGATGCTGCCGACCGCGGTGGGCGACCCGTTGCTCGGGCGTTTGTCGTCACCCCGGAGCATCAGCGGCGTGCTGCTCAGCCGCACCGCCGCCGAGAAGCTCGGGGCGCAGCCGGGGGACTGGTTGCAGGCGAGCTTTGGCCGGCAGGTGGCGGGGCGCAGCGAGGTGCAGCGGACCCGGGTCCAGGTGGAGGGCATCCTGCCCCTGGAAGCCTTTGCCCGTGACGCGCTGTTCGCTCCGCTGGCACTGCTGGAGGCCGCCGAGGATTACCGCGACGGTCGCGCCGTGGCGGCCCTGGGCTGGCTCGGCGAGGTCCAGGCGGCATCCGCGCAGCGGGTCTACCCGGCGTTTCGCCTGTATGCCCGGGATCTGGATGACGTCGAGCCGCTGCGGCTGTATTTCGCCGAGCGCGGCCTGCTGGTGGCGACCCAGGCGCAGACCATCGCCCAGGTGCAGTCCTTGAGCCGCAACCTGTCCATCGTCTTCTGGGTGATCGCCGGGCTGGCCCTGGCCGGTGCCTTCGCGGCGATCTTCGCCGGGGCCCTGGCGGCGGTGGAGCGCAAGCGTCGGGAGTTGTCGGTGCTGCGCCTGCTGGGGTTTTCCACCGGCGCGCTGCTGCTGTTCGTGGTGGCCCAGGCGCTGTACAGCGCCGGGATTGCCGCGCTGTTGAGTGGCGCCCTGTATGGCCTGGCCCAGGCCGGGCTGAATCATTTGTTCATGCAGGTGCCCGGCGAGTACGCCAGTCATTTGCTGCCGGCCCATTACGGGCTGGCCCTGTTGGCGACACTGGGCGTCAGCACCCTGGCCGCGGCGCTGGGCGGCTGGCGGGTGTCGCGCATTGAAGCCTGTGAAGGAATTCGCGATGTATAAGTTGATCGGCACCGTGTTGGCCATGACCCTGGCCGGCGCCGTGTGGGCCGAAGAGCCCGGCAACAAGATGGACAATCCCAAGCCCCTGGCGGACGACGTCAGCCTGCCGTTGCCCTGTGACGGCGAGATGGTGTTCCGCTACGTCTACGTGCTGGCCCAGGGCACCCTGGACGACCGCGAGGTCAACCTCGGCTACCCCTTCAGCGAAGGCGAGAGCGGCTATCAGCAGTCGTTCATTTCCGGCTATCGCCGGGACTACATCAACGGTCAGTTCACCCTCAAGGACCTGCCTGCGGCCTGGGGCAAGACCATCGGCCCGGCCTTGCCGAAAACCGGCAGCGGGGTGCCCCTCAAACCGATGCTGTATTTCATCGGCAAGTACGAAGTCACCGCCCGCCAGTACGCCCAGGTCATGGCTCAGGCCCAGTCCCTGGCCAGCGGCGAACCGGCCCCGGCCTGCGAGGCGCCGGACGGCCTGCAGGGGCGCCTGCCCAAGGTCAAACTGTCGCGTTTCGAGGCCGAGCGTTTCGCCGCGGTGTACAGCGCCTGGCTGATGAAGCATCACCGTGACCTGCTGCCGGTCAGCGGCCGTGGCAGTTCCTCGGAAGACGGTGGCCTGGGGTTCGTGCGCCTGCCCACCGAAGTCGAATGGGAGTACGCCGCTCGCGGCGGCCAGGCCGTCAGTCGCCAGGAGCTGGAGGGCCGGCTGTTCCCGCGTCGCGTGGAGGGCAGCGAGGAAGACGGCCCGCTGGCGGACTGGGCGGTGTTCAACCAGGTGGCCGGCGGCACCGGTCAGGCGGCGCGCCTGATGCCGATCGGCACCAAGCTGCCCAACCCCATCGGTATGTTCGACGTGATCGGCAACGCCGCCGAGATGGTCCAGGAGTCCTTCCAGCTGGTGCGTGCCGGGCGCCGCCAGGGCACCTACGGCGGCTTCGTGGTCAAGGGCGGCAACTACCTGGAAGGCGAGGGCACGCTGTTCACCGGGATGCGCCGCGAGTACCCGCTGTTCGGTGCCGACGGCACTGAGCAGAGCAACGAAACCACGGGCTTCCGGGTGGCCATCGGCGCCTTGTCGGCCCCGCGTTCGCGCTACAAGGAACTGTTCGCCCAGTGGCAGAAGGAGGGTCGCCTGGCGTCCCTGACCGATGCCATCGACGAAGCCCAGGACCCCACCAAGCGCCTGGACAGCATCATTGCCACCAGTGTCGACCCGCGCCTGCAGGCGGAGCTGGGGCTGGTCAATGAAGAGCTCAAGCGCAACGTTTCGCTGATCGCCCAACAGCGCGAGGAGGCGGCCGGCAACCTGATCCAGTCCGCGGCGCTGGTGGCTGAAACCGTCAACAACTACAACATCCGCCTGACCAACCTGAAGAAGAGCCAGCAGCAGGCCATCGATGCCAAGGACGAACCCAGCGCCAAGCTGTTCGCCGAAGCCATCGACAACGGCCGCAGCGCGCTGGACGGGGCGGTGGCGATCTACATCGACAACCTGGCCACGGGCACCCGTTACACCGACGCGGTGATCCAGGCGCAATTTCAACGGATCAAGGAAGAGCTCAATCGCAAGCCGGTGCTCGGCAAGAGCCTGGTGACGCGCGCTACGTTATTCGTCCGCCATGTCGGGGATTATCGCCAGAAACGGCGAGCCGACCCGGCGACGATTTTGAAGGAACTGCTCGCATCGACCGGTCAGAAGTCATGACCGGCCGCTGTCTGTCGAGCCTGGAGGAGCTCGGGCGACCTGGTGTCGTGCCGAGTAGGTCAACACTAATCGAGATCATCAACATGCTTTTTTCCCGCAAGCCATTTGCTTCAACATCCAAGCGTCACCTGCTGTTGGTTGCCGCCGGGTTCAGCACCGTATTGACCGGTTGCGCGACCTCTCCGGTGTCCAAGGTCGCCTCGACCACCAAGGTCGAGTACTACCCGAGCTGCTACGAACCGGTACAGCACCTGCGTGCCACCGACTCGGACATGACCAAGTCGGTGGTGACCGGCGCTGCCCTGGGCGCCGCCGGTGGCGCCCTGCTCGGTGCCCTGACCGGTGACGGCGACCACCGTGGCCGCAACGCCGCCATCGGTGCCGCAGGCGGTGCCCTGGCCGGTGGCGCCGCCGGTTACTACACCGAGCGTCAGAAACAGATCGCCGACGACAATCAGCGCATCGCTTCCTACGCCACCGACGTCAACAAGAGCGCGGCCGACATCGACCGCAGCACGGCCTACGCCCGTGCCTCGCAAACCTGCTACCAGCGTGCCTTCGACAGTCTGATCAGCGCGCGCAAGGCCAACAGCATCAATGACGTGGAAGGGCGCAAGCGCCTGGCGGAAATCGTCAGCGGCCTGAAAGAGTCCAACGACCTGATCGCTGCGGTGAACGGCCGGGCCAGCGAAGACCTGAACAAGTACAACCAGGCCTACGAGCAGGATCTGCAGCAGGTGGGCGTGCAGCGTACCGACGTGGTCAAGGTCGCCACTGCCGATACCACCCCGGTGACCACCACCAGCGGTGGCAAGAAGAAGCAGCCGGCGCAGAAGGTCAAGCAACCCAAGCTGCCGAGCGTGCCGGCCGAAGCGGTGAGCACCGAGAAGTCGATCCAGCAGGCCAAGACCAAGCAGGCCGAGAGCAACAAGGTCGCTACCACCGGCCAGACCCAGGTCAACAGCATGTGCAAGAACCCGGACCTGGGTGACTGGGCACCGGTGCCTTGCCCTAACGTCTGAGTCAGTGATTGTCTGACAAGATGTCGCGATAAGCGTTGAACGCCAGTCGATCTCCGAGTAATTGGCCAGATCGACTGGCGCTCTTCACGTTACAGGTTAAACTGCGCCGGCCACCCAATAATTCCACTGAGGCGCCGTGCATGAAATTTCGTTTTCTTCTCTGGATGCTTGGCCTGTTGATGGGCAAGGCCAGCCGCAACAATCCCGCTTTCCAGCAACAGTTGGGCGACAAGGAGCTGGTGTTCCAGCTGCAGACCCTTGACGGCAAGGTTGCTCGGCATTTCTTCGTCAAGGACCAGCGCATTACCAGCCGCTCGGGGTTCTACCCGGAGCCTGCGTTCGCCATTGCCTTCAAGGATGCCGCCTACGGCTTCGCCACGATGCAGGCGAAGAACAAGCAGTTGGCGTTCATGACCGGGATTCAGGACAAGTCGATTCAGATCAAGGGCAATCCGGCGCTGGTGATCTGGTTCCAGGGCCTGACCAAGTATTTGAAACCGAAGAAGGCCAAGCCCAAGGCTTGACTGGGGACCTGGGTCGGCCAGCCGGCTCCTCGGTGCTGCGCAGGAGCCGACTGACCGCCGAAGGGGCTCAGGCCTGGCTGAATTGCGACGCCAGTTCCCGCAGCAGTACTTCCGCTTCCAGCACTTTGCTCACCACGTCTTCGGCCTTGTCACGGCTCAGTCCCAGGCGCTCGAACAGGGCGTCGGGGATCTCTTCGTGGGGGCCGGAACCGATGCCGCGGCTGCGCAGCAGGCGCACCGCCAGGCACACCAGGTTGGGGTATTCGGCGAAGGCGCCGTCGTAGCTCGGGTCGTGCTGGAAGCGCAGGGCGGTGGACAGCTCGTCCGGCATGTCCCAGTAGCGCATCAGCCAGGAGCCGATCTGTTCGCGACTGATGCCCAGCAGGTGCTGCTCGACATAGCTGTGGCACAGGTGCGGGTTGACCTCCAGGTGCCGGCAGATCAGCGAGAAGTGCGGTGGAAACACGTGGGCCAGCAGCAGGTAGCCGAAGTTGTGCAGCAGGCCGGCGAGGTAGGTCAGGCCGGCTTCCGGGCGCTGGGCGCGGGGCATGGCGCGGGTCAGGCCCTCGATCACCGCGGCGGTGTAGATCGATTGCTGCCAGTAGGGCGTGGCGTGTTGCGGCTGGTCCTTGGGCAGGCTCAGGGTCTTGCCCAGGGCCAGCCCCAGCGCCAGGTTGATCACCAGATCGAAGCCCAGCACACGGACGATGGCGTCTTCCACCGAGCGGATCTTGCCCGGCGAGGCGTAGTAGGGCGAGGCCGCCCAGCTCACGACCTGCGCGGCCAGGGCCGGGTCGGTTTCCACCACGCCGGTGATGTCGTCGATGGTGGCATTGGGATCGACCCGCAGCTTGATGATCTTCTGCGCGGTTTCCGCCAGCGGCGGGATCTCGATGGTGGCTTCCAGGCGCTGCTGGATGCGCCGCGCGGTGAACGCCTGCATGGCCTGGGTGATTTCCTCGCGGTCGTCGTCCGGGCGGTCGAGGTTGGGGCGGATGCTGCTCAGGGGCTCGCCGAAATGCCCGGCACTGGCTTTGTTGAGCATGCTCTTGAAGGCTTCGCTGGTGATCTCCAGCAGCACGCCGGGCTCGCCGGAATTGATCAGCAGGCTGGGTTCGCGCAGCAGGCTTTCTTCATACAGGCACGGCGAGCTGGTCAGCGCCGGCAGGCCGGGCAACAGGCTCAGGCTGTGCTTGCCGAGCATGCGCTCCAGGCGCTCGGTGGACACGGCGGTGAGGCGGCGGCCGGTGAGTTCGGCGAGGCGGTTGAGGTCCAGTAGCTGGCTCTGCGGGAACAGCACCATCAGCGCGCCGACGGCGTCGTCCAGCAGCACCGCCTGGACCTTGCGCGCAGCCGGCAGGCCCGGCTGGTCGAGCACTTCGTTGTAGCTGATGGCCAGCTTGCCGAGCAGCAACCGGATAACAGACGGAGCGTGTGGGGTTGCAATGTCGAGGGCAACTTCTGTCATGGTCTGGTATCCGTTTTTCTACAATTTGACGAGTATAACCAGCTTGGTTATGGCGAGGGTTCACTAACTGAGTGGTGGTTCACACTTGGCCGTATTGCTGGCCATGGCGCAGCCAGCGTTCCAGCAACGGGCTGACGTGGTCCGGCCAGCGCTCCAGCAGAGCCTGCGCGGCATCGCGTACCGCAGGCAGCAGGTCGGCGTCGCGCATCAGGTCGGCGACCTTGAACTGCAAGAGACCGGTCTGGCGGGTGCCGAGCATTTCCCCGGGGCCGCGCAGTTCCAGGTCCTTTTCGGCGATGACGAAACCGTCGTTGGTCTCACGCATGATGCCCAGGCGCTGGCGACCGATTTGTGAAAGCGGTGGATGGTAGAGCAGCACGCAGTGGCTGGCGGCGCTGCCGCGCCCGACCCGGCCGCGCAGCTGGTGCAGCTGTGCCAGGCCCAGGCGTTCCGGGTTCTCGATGATCATCAGGCTGGCATTGGGCACGTCGACCCCGACTTCGATCACCGTGGTGGCCACCAGCAGTTGCAGGTTGCCGGCCTTGAACTCGGCCATCACCGCGGCTTTCTCCGCCGGTTTCATGCGGCCGTGGATCAGCCCCACCCGCAGTTCGCCCAGGGCGCTGGAGAGGTCTTCGAAGGTGGTTTCGGCGGCCTGGCAGGTGAGCTCCTCGGATTCTTCGATCAGGGTGCAGACCCAGTAGGCCTGGCGCCCTTCGGCGCAGGCGGCGCGCACCCGTTCGATCACCTCGACGCGGCGGCTGTCGGTGACCAGCACGGTATTGACCGGCGTGCGGCCCGGGGGCAGTTCGTCGAGGATCGAGGTGTCCAGGTCGGCGTAGGCGCTCATCGCCAGGGTTCGCGGAATCGGAGTGGCGGTCATGATCAGCTGGTGCGGGCACAGGCGGCCGCCGACGCCTTTCTGGCGCAGGGCCAGGCGCTGCTGGACGCCGAAGCGGTGCTGTTCGTCGATGATCACCAGGGCCAGGTTCTTGAACTGCACCTCGTCCTGGAACAGGGCGTGGGTGCCCACCACCATGGGCGCGCCGCCGGCAATCTGTTCCAGGGCTGCCGCGCGGTTCTTGCCCTTGAGCTTGCCCGCCAGCCAGGCGACTTCCAGGCCCAGGGGTTCGAGCCAGCGCTTGAAGGTAATGAAGTGCTGCTCGGCGAGGATCTCGGTGGGCGCCATCAGCGCCACCTGGTAACCGGCTTCCAGGGCCTGCAGGGCGGCGAGGGCGGCGACCACAGTCTTGCCGGCGCCGACGTCGCCCTGGATCAGGCGCAGCATGGGTTCCGGCTGGCTCAGGTCGTAGGCGATTTCGTTGCCGACCCGTTGTTGCGCGCCCGTGGGAGCGAAGCCGAGGTTCTTCAGGTATTTGGCCGGCAGGTTCCGGGCCAGCGGCAGCACTGGGGCGCGCTGGGAGCGCAGGCTGTCGCGCAGGCGTTGCTGGGACAGCTGGTGGGTCAGCAGTTCCTCGAACGCCAGGCGGTGCTGGGCCCAGTGGTGCCCGAGGGCCAGCTCATCGACATCGGCGTCTGCCGGCGGGTGATGCAGGTAGCGGATTGCATCGTCCAGGGGCGCCAGCTGATAGTCCCGGGCCAGTTCCTCCGGCAGCCAGTCCGGCAGGCTGCGGGGGCCGAGCAGGGCCAGGCTCTGCTGGCAGAGCAGGCGCAGGCGCTGCTGGGTCAGGCCCTCGGTCAGCGGGTAGATGGGGGTCAGGGTCTGGTCCACCGGCGGCGGTTCGTCGCCACTGATGGCGCGGTATTCCGGGTGGTAGATCTCCAGGCCCGAGGCCCCGGGCCGGGCTTCGCCGTAGCAGCGCACGCGAGTGCCGCGCTTCAGGCCGTCTTTCTGGGCATTGCTGAAATGGTAGAAGCGCAGGCTCAGGCCGCCGGTGCCATCCTGCAGGCGCACCAGCAGGCTGCGGCGCTTGCCCATGACCACGTCGGCACCGCTGACGGTGCCTTCGATCACGGCATCCTGGCCCGGGCGCAGGGCGCCGATCGGCACCACGCGGGTGCGGTCCTGGTAACGCAGGGGCAGGTGGAACAGCACGTCCTGAAGGTTTTCGAGGCCGACCTTGGCCAGCTTCTCGGCCATGGCTTCGCCGACGCCCTTGAGTGCCGTGACCGGCACTTTCGACAGCTCAGTCATTGCGCTTGCTTAGCTCGCGGCGGGCGGCTTGGCCACCGAGCACAGGCGGATCGAGTCGGCGAGGATCTCGATGGCCTTGGGCCGCGGGAAGCTGGCGCGCCAGGCGATGGCTACGGTGCGAAACGGTACCGGCGGGGTCAGTGGACGCACTTCGATCACGCCGGGGGCGTAGTGATGGCTGTCCACTGCCGACAGCGGCAGGATCGAGATGCCCAGGCCGGAGGCGACCATGTGGCGGATGGTCTCCAGGGAGCTGGATTCCACGGTGGTGTGCTTGGCGCCGTCGTTGCCCTTGGTCAGGGTCGGGCAGGCCTCCAGCACCTGGTCGCGGAAGCAGTGGCCCTCGCCCAGCAGCAACAGGCTCTTGTCGTTGAGCAGGTTGGCGTCGATGGTTTCCTTCTTGGTCCAGGAGTGGCCGCTGGGCATCAGCACGTAGAAGGGCTCGTCGTACAGCGGCAGGGTCAGGACATCGGCTTCATTGAACGGCAGGGCGATGATGATCGCGTCCAACTCGCCATTGCGCAGCTTGTCCCGCAGTACGTGGGTGAAGTTCTCTTCGATATACAGCGGCATCTGCGGCGCGACCCGGTGCAGCTGGGGAATCAGGTGCGGGAACAGGTAGGGACCGACGGTATAGATGGCGCCCACCTTGAGCGGCGCGGTCAGCTGGTTCTTGCCGGCCTGGGCCAGTTCTCGGATGCCCTGGGCCTGTTCCAGGACCTTCTGTGCCTGGGCGACGATGGTTTCGCCGACCGGGGTCAGGCGCACCGCGCTCTTGCTGCGCTCGAAAATCAGCACACCGAGTTCGTCTTCAAGCTTTTTCACGCCCACCGAGAGGGTCGGCTGGCTGACATGGCAACGCTCGGCGGCGTGGCCGAAGTGCTGCTCTTGGGCGAGGGTGACGATGTAGCGTAATTCTGTGAGGGTCATAGCGGGCGTCCATGAGGATGCGGCCAAGCATAACGGCTGCAATCGATAGACGCACGTTATCAGACGGAGGGTGGAATGCGACACCCGCCAATGCCTGCTTCGGGCTGCACTAACGCCTAGGGCACCTTTGCAGGTGCCCTGGCGGGGTATCAGCGGCGGCCGCGGCTTCTGTCGATTTCGTAGTTGAAGGGCGCGGTGACTTCCACGGTGCCATTGGTGAGCATGTCGGCCGGCGGCTTGGGCAGAGTCTGTGCGCGACGGATCATGTCCAGGGTGGCCCGGTCCAGATCCGCATTGCCCGAACGGCTGATCAGCTCGTAGGACAGCACCTTGCCTTCGGCATCAACCACGAAGCGCAGGGAGTTGGTGCCTTCCTTGCCTCGACGTTGAGCCTCGCTCGGGTAGCGCTTGTGCTTGGCCAGATGCGCCTGCACCAGTCCCTGCCAGTTGGCCTTGGCGGCCGCCTGGGCCGGTGACGGGCCTGCAGTCGCGGGGGCGGGCTGCTGGGACGGGGCGGGGGTGACCGGGGCGTCGCTGGGCTTTTCCTCGGAAGGCTTTTCCTTGGGCGGCTCGGGCTTGACCACCGGTTTTGGCGGTTGTGGCTTGGGCTTCGGCTTGGCCGGCTTGGGCACCGAAATAGTCGGTTTCGGCGCTTCGGCGAGCTTGGGCAGCGGCAGTTCTTCCACCGGCGCAGGCGGTTGCGGCGGGGTCACCACTTTCGGTGGTGCCGGCGGAGGCGGCACAGGGGCAGGCGCCAGTTCCACCACCATGGCCTGGGGCGGAATGGGTATTGGTTGTGGTTTGGACCAGTTGAGGGCGAGGAGGATCGCCAGCGCATGGACACCCAGCACCACCGCCAGGCTACCGCTGTAACGCGTCAGTCTTTGGCGCGTCGTGATCATTTCTTGGCTGCCGTCTCAAGTCCGACCAGGCCGACTTTCAGGTAGCCGGCGGCCCGCAGGTTGTCCATGACGCTCATCAGATCGCCGTAGTTCACGCCCTTGTCGGCCTGGAAGAAGATGGTCGTGTCCTTCTTGCCTTGGGTGCGGGCGTCGAGGATGGCGCCCAGGGTCTCGGCCTTGACTTCCTCTTCGCCGATGAACAGGCGCTGGTCGGCCTTGACGCTGAGGAATACCGGTTTTTCCGGACGCGGCGCCGGTTTGGCGCTGGAGGCGGGAAGGTCGACCTTGATGTCCACGGTGGCCAGCGGGGCGGCCACCATGAAGATGATCAGCAATACCAGCATCACGTCGATGAACGGCGTGACGTTGATTTCGTGGTTTTCGGCCAGGTCGTCGCCTGCGCCTTCTTTCAAATGCAAGCCCATGGCTGATTACCCCACTTTCACCATGTGCGGTTGTGCGGAGCGCTCGGCTGGCTGGTGGTCCAGGTCGCGGCTGACCAGCAGCAGGACTTCTGCCGAGGCGTCGGCCACCTGGGCGCGGTAGCCGGTGATGGAGCGAGCGAAGACGTTGTAGATCACGACCGCCGGGATCGCTGCAACCAGACCCAGGGCGGTGGCCAGCAGGGCTTCGGCGATGCCCGGGGCTACCACGGCGAGGTTGGTGGTCTGGGTCTTGGCGATGCCGATGAAGCTGTTCATGATGCCCCACACGGTGCCGAACAGACCGACGAATGGCGCGGTGGAACCGATGGTGGCGAGCACGCCGGTGCCGCTGCTCATGTTGCGACCGCAGGCAGCCACCAGGCGCTCAAGGCGGAAGCTGACCCGCTCCTTGATGCCTTCTTTCTCACGGCTGTTTGCCGACAGGCGCATTTCTTCCAGGGCGTCGTGGACCAGCAGGTGGGCGAGGGTGCCCTCCTTGGCGGCCGTGGCGCTGGCCTCTTTGAGAGTGGTGGCCTTTTTCAGGGCAGCGATTTCACCGCGCAGGCGACGCTTGGCGCCCAGCAGTTCGAAGCCTTTGGCGATCCAGATGGTCCAGGTGATGATCGAGGCGATGGCCAGGCCAATCATCACCAGTTTCACGATGATGTCGGCGTTCTGGTACATGCCCCAGGGCGACAGGTCATGGGCCATGCCCAGGCTGTTGTCGGCTTCGAGGACTTCGGGGGTGTCCTGGCCCGCTACCGGAAGGCCTTCGGCCTGGGCCGGATCGGTGGCTGGCGCAGTGGCCAGGGGGGCTGCCGGGGCAGTCTGAGGGTGTTCGGCGGCTGCAGCACTGGCGGCCGGCGCGGTGGCCGGGGCGTGCTGGTCGGCGAAGGCTGCGGTCGGAGCCAGCAGCAGGCTGCACAGCAGCGCAGCAACCGCGCTTGCGGCGCGCAGTGGGCTTGGGCGTTTGGTTGGCGAGGCGGAGAGTGGATTGCTTGTCATGCTGGCCGGACCTGAGAGGAGGAAAGGGTTGAATGTCCTTCTAGGCCTCGCTGGGCCGAGAACAATTGGGCGGTTATTATTGCAATTAATTCTTGTTAACAAAAGTAATACAGTAACTATTTTTCCTCGATTTCTAGCCGTTCATCCAAAGCCGAGGCTAGTCTTGGTCTTTCTGAAAGGAGTTTTCTGATGTCCTCCCCCTCTGTTTTGATCGCCGGTTGCGGTGATGTCGGGAGTCGCCTGGCGACTCAACTGCTGGCTGAGCAATGGCGGGTTTATGGCTTGCGCCGCACGGTATCGCGCCTGCCTCAGGGAGTGATTGGCGTCGCCGGTGACCTGTTCAGCGAGCAATGCCCGATGGACTGGCCACAGGCGCCCCTGGATTATCTGGTGTACTGCGCGGCGGCCACCGAGCATGACGAAGCTGGGTATCGCGCGGCCTATGTCGAGGGCCTGCAGCATGTGCTGAGCTGGCTCAAGCAGCATGGCCAGCAGCCCAAGCGCCTGTTGTTCGTCTCCAGCAGCAGTGTCTACGAGCAGAAGGGCGGTGAATGGGTCGATGAGAATTCGCCGGCCCTGGCGAGCGGCTACTCGGGCCGTTTGATGCTGGAAGCCGAGCAGGTGGCCTTGAGCAGTGGGCTGCCTGCAACGCGGGTGCGCCTGACCGGAATCTACGGGCCGGGCCGTGAATGGCTGCTGACCCAGGTGCGGCGCGGGTATCGGGTGGCGATTGATCCGCCGTTGTATGGCAATCGCATTCATGCCGACGATGCGGCGGGCCTGCTGGCGTTCCTGCTTGAGGCGGACCGTCGCGGCACCGCGCTGGATGATTGCTATATCGGGGTCGATGACGCGCCCGCGCCGCTGGCGGAAGTGGTCGGCTGGCTACGTGAATACCTGGGTGTGACCGAGTGGGCGGATGATGCCAGCGTGCGCCGCACCGGTAGCAAGCGCTGCAGCAATGCCCGGGCCCGGGCGTTGGGCTGGGTGCCGCGTTATCTGAGTTATCGACAGGGCTATGCGGCGATTCTTCAGGGGCAAGGCTGAATCGGACCGCAGCCGCTGCGGTTGGCAGCGGCTACCTCCGGGTCATTGCTTTTGCAGCAGCCATTGCTGGTTGCCTGGCATCAGCGACGGCACTTCATCCGCCAGTGCGCTGTTCACCGCCTGGAAGATCTCCAGCTGCTGGTCCTTGCGCACGAAGATCCAGGAATTGCCCTGGCCATTGAGCTGCAACCAGATGCTGTCGTTGCCGCCGCTCATGGAAGCGCAGTCGCCCGCCAGGCACAGGGCGTAGCGATCGGCTCCCGGCAGGCCTTGCACGGCGCCGTTGGCCTGGAACTGGACCTCGTTGCCCAGTCCTGGACCGCTGACGATTTTCCATGTGCCGCCCAGGTAGGCCGAGTACAGCGCGCGCTCGAAGTTGGCGCCCAGTGGCGCGCCTTCAGGTGCCGGGTCCTTGGGCGGGACGAATACCTGTTCGGGTTCGTTGTCGTTGGCCACTTGCAGCAATTGCTTGCCGTTGCGTTTCAGCTCCGTGGCGGCGCTGCCATAGAACTCGACCTTTGCAGTATTTGAACCGTCGTTGACGATCTTGCCTTCGATGGTCTCGAAACCATTGGTGTAGCGGGCCTGGCCTGCCTTGGTGTTGAGTTCCCATTCCAGGTTCGGGCCGTAAGCCTGGAGGGCTTCACGCAAAGGGCCGCCCTTGGAGGCTGCGTCGATCGCTACCTGATTGATCCAGATGCCGCCGACATCGTTTTTGGCGGGGTCGCTGGCACAACCGCCGAGCAATACGGCGAGCAGCGAAACAGCTAGCGCTTGGCGCATGACGAAATCCTTTCAGAACGAAAACGGCGCAGCCTGAAGAGCTGCGCCGCGGGTGTTACTCGATGACCAGAATGGCATCCATTTCAACCTGTGCGCCCTTGGGCAGGGCTGCCACGCCAATGGCGGCGCGGGCTGGGTAAGGCTGCTGGAAGTACTTGCCCATGATCTCGTTGACCTTGGCGAAGTGGCTCAGGTCGGTGAGGAAGATGTTCAGCTTGACGATGTCCTTGAACGAACCGCCAGCGGCCTCGGCTACCGACTTGAGGTTCTCGAAGACCTGGACGGTCTGGGCTTCGAAGCCTTCCACCAGTTCCATGGTTTTTGGATCGAGGGGAATCTGGCCCGACATGTAGACGGTGTTGCCCGCCTTGATGGCCTGGGAGTAGGTGCCGATGGCGGCCGGGGCCTTTTCGCTGGTGATAACGGTCTTGGTCATGAATGACTCCTTGTAATGGACGGGCTACGCGCGCATGCGGGTGATGCGGATGACCCCGGTCAGGGCGCGCAGTTTCTTGATCACGCGGGCCAGGTGCACGCGGTCGTGCACGCTGACCACCAGTTGGACCACGCTGATGCGACCATCGCGTTCGTCCATGCTGATTTTCTCGATGTTGCCGTCGGCGGCGTTGACGCTGCTGGCCAGCAGCGCGATCAGGCCGCGCTGGTGTTCCAGCTCGACGCGCAGTTCGACGTTGAACTCGCCAGTGACATCCTTGGCCCAGGACAGCTGGATGCATTTTTCCGGGTTGTGGCGGATTTCGCTGATATTGCGGCAGTTGTCCAGGTGCACCACCATCCCTTTGCCAGCGGACAGGTGGCCGACGATCGGGTCGCCAGGGATCGGCGTGCAGCATTTGGCGTAGCTCAGCACCAGGCCTTCGGTGCCGCGGATCGCCAGCGGGCCTTCCGGGCTTGGCAGCTGTTCGCCTTCACCCAGCAGGCGTCGGGCCACGACGTAGGCCATGCGATTGCCCAGGCCGATGTCTTCCAGCAGGTCTTCGATCAGTTCCAGGCGGTATTCCTGGAGGATGGCCTGGATACGTTCGGTCGGGATTTTTTCCAGCGAGCTGTCGAAACCGTTGAGCACCTTGTTCAGCAGGCGTTCGCCGAGGCTGATGGATTCGGAGCGGCGCTGCAGCTTGAGGGCGTGACGAATGTGGGTGCGGGCCTTGCCGGTGACCACGAAATTCAGCCAGGCCGGATTGGGGCGTGCCCCCGGGGCGCTGACGATTTCCACGGTGGAGCCGCTTTGCAGGGGTTCCGACAGCGGTGCCAGGCGGCGGTTGATCCGGCAGGCGATGCAGCTGTTGCCCACGTCGGTGTGCACCGCGTAGGCGAAGTCCACGGCGGTGGAGCCTTTGGGCAGCTCCATGATCCGGCCTTTGGGCGTGAACACGTAGACCTCGTCCGGGAACAGGTCGATCTTCACGCTCTCGATGAATTCCAGGGAGTTGCCGGCGCGCTGTTGCATTTCCAGGACGCCCTTGACCCATTGGCGGGCGCGGGCGTGGGTGCCTTTGGGCTGTTCGTCGCCACTGGATTTGTACAGCCAGTGGGCGGCGATGCCGTTATTGGCCATTTCTTCCATTTCCCGGGTACGGATCTGGATCTCGATCGGTACTCCGTGCATGCCGAACAGCGTGGTATGCAGCGACTGATAGCCGTTGGCCTTGGGAATGGCGATGTAGTCCTTGAAGCGTCCCGGCAGTGGCTTGTACAGATTGTGCACAGCGCCAAGTACCCGGTAGCAGGTGTCTACCTTGTCGACGATGATGCGGAACGCATAGACGTCCATGATCTCGTTGAAGGCCCGGCGTTTGCCGCGCATTTTCTTGTAGATGCCGTACAGGTGCTTCTGGCGACCGCTGACCTCGCCCTGGATGCCGTCGATGGCCAGGCAGTGGCTGAGGGATTCTTCGATCTTGTTGACGATTTCCTTGCGATTGCCCCGAGCGCGCTTGACCGCCTGGTAGATCCGCGCGGAACGCATCGGGTGCATCGCCTTGAAGCCCAGGTCTTCGAATTCGATACGGATGCTGTGCATGCCCAGGCGATTGGCGATGGGGGCGTAGATCTCCAGGGTTTCCTTAGCGATCCGCCGGCGTTTCTCGCCGGAGAGCACTTCCAGGGTGCGCATGTTGTGCAGGCGGTCGGCCAGCTTGACCAGGATCACGCGAATATCGCGAGCCATGGCCATGGCCATTTTCTGGAAGTTTTCCGCTTGGGCTTCGGCCTTGGTCTCGAAGTTCATCTGGGTCAGTTTGCTGACCCCGTCCACGAGTTCGGCCACGGTTTCACCAAACTGCGCGCTGAGCGCTTCCTTGGCGATGCCGGTGTCTTCGATCACGTCATGCAGCATCGCGGCCATCAGGCTCTGATGGTCCATGTGCATGTCGGCAAGAATGTTCGCTACCGCGAGTGGGTGCGTGACGTACGCCTCGCCGCTGCGACGGCGCTGACCGTCATGGGCTTGTTCGGCGTAGAAATACGCTCGGCGGACCAGATTGACCTGGTCCGTGCCGAGATAGGTCGATAAGCGATCGGCGAGGGCGTCTATGCTCGGCATGATGTCTCCTGCCGTAAGCTGTGATCCCGCGCCGTGCTACGTCGACCAGGCATAGGCTCAGACGGCCTCGTTGGACTCGTCCTCGAAAGCAGCAAAAAGCGGCTCGTCTTCAACGATTTCGGCTTCGGCGATGGCTGCATAGTCGATCAGGCCTTCAGCGATTTCGCGCAGGGCGACAACGGTAGGCTTGTCGTTTTCCCATGCTACTTTCGGCTCTTTGCCGCCGGTTGCCAGTTGACGGGCACGCTTGGTAGAGAGCATGACCAGCTCAAAGCGGTTATCCACGTGTTCTAGACAGTCTTCAACGGTTACGCGGGCCATGGTCTTCCTCGTAGCAAATGCAATATGCGCGCTGCCCGGATGGGCGAGCGGACTCAACAGTTTAAAAAATCACCAGCGTTTAGGGAAGCGCTGATTTTTTGACCAAGCTCTTCAACGCGCTGCAAGTGCCAATGTAAAGCGCTTGCAGCGGTTTTGGGAAGTGCTGTTTTAGCCCAGCAGTTCAGCCAGCAACTTGCCGAAACGCTGCTGCTGACGTTTCTGCTGCAGTTGATTGGAGCGGAAAATGGCCTTCAGGTCGTCCAGCGCGTGGGCGAAATCGTCGTTGATGATCAGGTAGTCGTAGTCGACGTAGTGGCTCATTTCGCTGACGGCTTCGCGCATCCGCCCTTCGATGATCTCGTCGCTGTCTTGCCCGCGGTTGGTCAGGCGCTGGTGCAAGGCCTGCAAGGATGGTGGCAGGATGAAGATCGAACGCGCCTGTGGCATCAGCTTGCGCACCTGCTCGGCGCCTTGCCAGTCGATTTCCAGGATCAGGTCGTGACCTTCGTCCAGGGTCTGCTGCAGGTGGCTCTGCGAGGTGCCATAGAGGTTGCCGAAGACTTCGGCGCGCTCCAGAAAGTCGCCATGCTCGATCATCTTCACGAACTCGCTGCGTTCGACGAAGTGATAGTTCACGCCATTCACTTCGCCCGGGCGCATGGCGCGGGTGGTGTGGGAGATCGAGACGCGGATCTCCGGGTTGGCGTCGGTCAGAGCCTTGACCAGGCTGCTTTTGCCTGCGCCTGATGGGGCGGAAATGATGTACAGGGTGCCGGTGCTGTGGGTCATGTCAGTTGCCTTACTCAATATTCTGCACTTGTTCGCGCATCTGCTCGATCAACACCTTGAGGTTGACCGCAGCCTGAGTGCTGCGTGGGTCGAAGGCCTTGGAGCCCAGGGTATTGGCTTCGCGGTTGAGCTCTTGCATCAGGAAGTCCAGGCGCCGACCGGCAGCGCCGCCGGACTTGAGCACGCGACGTACTTCGATGATGTGGGTGCTCAGGCGATCCAGTTCTTCGGCGACGTCGCTTTTTTGTGCCAGCAGGACCATCTCCTGCTCGAGACGGGTCGGGTCCAGCTCGACCTGCATGTCGGCGAAACGGTCGAGGACTTTCTGGCGCTGGGTCGCGAGCATCTGCGGAACCAGCTCGCGCAGTGTCGCCACGTCTTCCTCCATGGAGGACAGGCGCTCGTTGATCAGTCGGGCCAGTTCGGCGCCCTCGCGTTCGCGACCGCTCTTCAATTCCTTCAGGCCCTGGTTGAACAGGGCCAAGGCATCGCTGTTCAAGGCTTGCGGGTCACTGGCGTCGGCCACCAGCACGCCTGGCCAGGCCAGGACTTCCAGCGGGTTCAGTGCCGCCGGCTGCTTGATCAGGCCGGCAACCGTCTCGGCCGCCGCGACCAGCTGTGCCGCGCGCTCACGGTCGACCTGCAATGGCTTGCCGGTGGTTTCCTCGGTGAAGCGCAGGGTGCATTCGACTTTGCCCCGGGACAAACCCTGGCGCAGTGCTTCGCGGACTGCGCCTTCAAGGTCGCGGAAGGCTTCCGGCAACCGCAGGTGCGGCTCCAGGTAACGGCTGTTGACCGAGCGCAACTCCCAGCTCAGCGTGCCCCGGGTTCCGGCCTGTTCGACCCGTGCGAAGGCGGTCATGCTATGCACCATGGAGGTACCTCCGATTCAGTGCCGACGCCAACCGCAAGCGGGCTGAGCAGGCCTGATAGATGAATTAAAGCCGGTAGGCGGCGAAGGCGCAGGATTGTAGCGCAGTGCGGCAGGCGTCCCCAAACCCTGCTGCAGACAATGGGGCGCAGGTCGTCGCAACAGGATCAATCTGAGGCACAAATGCGCCTTTGGCCTTTTTAGGCGTGCCCTGGCGCGGTTGCGGGCTTTATAATGCCCGGCAGTTTTCCGTCCTCGTACAGGTATTTCCCTATGAAACGTCCAAGTGGTCGCGCTGCCGATCAGCTCCGCTCGATCCGCATTACCCGCAACTACACCAAACACGCCGAGGGATCTGTACTGGTCGAGTTCGGTGATACCAAAGTGATCTGCACGGTCAGCGTCGAGAATGGCGTACCGCGCTTCCTCAAGGGCCAGGGTCAAGGCTGGTTGACGGCCGAATACGGCATGCTGCCGCGGTCCACCGGCGAACGTAACCAGCGTGAAGCCAGCCGTGGCAAGCAAGGCGGTCGCACCCTGGAGATCCAGCGCCTGATCGGTCGCTCCCTGCGCGCCGCGCTGGACATGTCCAAGCTGGGCGACATCACCCTGTATGTCGATTGCGATGTGATCCAGGCTGATGGCGGCACCCGTACCGCGTCGATCACTGGCGCGATGGTGGCGCTGGTCGACGCCTTGAAAGTGATCAAGAAGCGCGGCGGCCTGAAAGGCGGCGACCCATTGAAGCAGATGATTGCTGCAGTATCGGTGGGCATGTACCAGGGTGAGCCGGTCCTGGACCTGGATTATCTGGAAGACTCGGCCGCTGAAACCGACCTCAATGTCGTCATGACCAGCACTGGCGGTTTCATCGAAGTGCAGGGTACTGCCGAGGGCGCGCCGTTCCAGCCGGCCGAACTGAATGCGATGCTGGCCCTGGCCCAGCAAGGCATGAACGAGATTTTCCAACTGCAGCAGGCGGCACTCGCCGATTGATGGGCGCCGGTCTTCAGCAAGGAGAGCACCATGAGTGATGAGCAACTGCCACAACCTGCGCCGAGCCATGAAGTCCGGCAATGGGCGATGTTCTGTCACCTGTCCGCCTTGCTGGGGATCTGGGTTCCCTTCGGTACGCTGATCGGGCCGCTGATTCTTTGGCAGATGAAGCGCGAGACGGATCCCTTTATCGATGCCCAGGGCAAGGAGGCGCTGAACTTCCAGCTGACGGTCGCCATTGCGTCAGCGGTCTGCTTCCTGCTGATGATCGTGGTCATCGGTTTCTTTATGTTCGGCCTGCTGGCGATTGGCGCTCTGGTGCTGACCATCATCGGTGGGGTCAAGGCGGGTGAGGGTGTGCCGTATCGGTATCCCTTTACCTGGCGCCTGATCAAGTAGGGTGGGCAGCCACAAAAAAGCCGACATCGCTGTCGGCTTTTTTGTGGCTCTGAAAAGGCGCTTAGATGGTCAGCGTCCAGTCATAGTCCACGATCAGTGGTGCGTGCTGTGAGAAGCGTGGCTGACGCGGCAAGCGAGCGCTACGGACAAAGCGGCGCAGGCCAGGAGTCAGCAGCTGGTAGTCAAAGCGCCAGCCCAGGTTGAGCATCTCAGCCTGTTCGTTGTCCGGCCACCAGCTGTACTGATCGCCTTCGCGGCTGACTTCGCGCAGCGCGTCGACATAGCCCATGTTGCCAATGATCTCGTCCATCCAGGCACGCTCGGGTGCTAGGAAGCCTGGAGATTGCTGGCTGTCACGCCAGTTTTTGATATCCAGCTTCTGTTGCGCCACATACAGCGAGCCACAATAGATGTACTCGCGACGTTTGCGCCGCTGTTTATCCAGATAACGGGCGAAGTCGTCCATTAGCTTGAACTTCTGGTTCAAGTCTTCATCGCCGTTCTGCCCTGATGGAAGCAGCAAGGTCGCGATGCTGACCTTGTCGAAATCGGCTTGCAGGTAGCGCCCGTAACGATCGGCTGTCTCGAAGCCGAGGCCGCTGATGACCGCCTTCGGCTGCAACCGCGAATACAAAGCCACGCCGCCTTGGGCAGGGACTTCAGCATCGCAGGCATAAAGGAAGTAGCCATCCAGTTGGAAGGCTGGGTCGTCCAGTTCAAAGGCAGAGGCGCGGGTGTCCTGCAGGCAGATGACGTCGGCATTCTGTGCCTGCAGCCAACTGAGCAAACCACGCTCCACTGCAGCCTGAATACCATTGACGTTCACACTGATGATCCGCATAAATGGCCCCAAAAATCACGTGCGTGTATGATACCCGAGCTCTACCTAATTAGCTAAATCCGTGGTATCTGGGGTTTTTTCATGCAGGCGTATCAGCGCGATTTCATTCGTTTTGCCATCGATCGCGGGGTTTTGCGCTTCGGTGAGTTCACCCTGAAGTCCGGGCGTACCAGCCCTTACTTCTTCAATGCCGGCCTGTTCAACAGCGGTTCGGCCCTGGCCCAGCTGGGGCGTTTCTATGCCGCGGCGATCGTCGAAAGCGGCATTCCCTTCGATGTGCTGTTTGGCCCGGCCTATAAAGGCATTCCTCTGGCGGCGGCTACGGCCGTTGCTCTGGCTGAGCATCATCAGCGCGATCTGCCTTGGTGCTTCAACCGCAAGGAAGCCAAGGCGCATGGCGAAGGTGGCAGCCTGGTAGGCGCGCCATTGACCGGCGATGTGCTGATCATTGATGACGTGATCACCGCAGGCACTGCTATTCGCGAGGTGATGCAGATCATCGAGTCCCAGGAAGGCGCCAAGGCGGCGGGCGTGTTGATTGCCCTGAACCGCCAGGAGCGCGGCAACGGCGAGCTGTCGGCGATCCAGGAAGTCGAGCGTGACTTCGGTATTCCCGTGGTGAGCATCGTTTCCCTGACCCAGGTCCTGCAGTTCCTGGCAGACGATCCGGCGCTCAAGCAACATCTGCCCGCAGTGGAAGCCTACCGCGCGCAATACGGCATCTGACCTGTAGGAGCCGGCTCCTGCAAAGATTGCGTCGATAAAAAAGCCCCCGCCCGGTATCCCGGGCGGGGCTTTTTTGTTCCTGGCGCTTAAGGGCGCTTGCGATTGCTGATCAGGGTGCCGACGCCGGTATCGGTGAAGATCTCCAGCAGAATCGCGTTAGGCACGCGGCCGTCGATGATCAGCGAGCTGCCGACGCCGCCCTGCACCGCTTCCAGGGCGCAGCGGATTTTCGGCAACATGCCGCCGTAGATGGTGCCGTCGGCGATCAACTCGTCGACTTGCTGGGTGCTCAGGCCAGTCAAGACCTTGCCCGACTTGTCCATCAGGCCGGCGATGTTGGTCAGCAGCATCAGCTTCTCGGCTTTCAGTGCTTCGGCCACCTTGCCGGCCACCAGGTCGGCGTTGATGTTGTAGGACTCGCCATTGGCGCCAACGCCAATCGGCGCGATCACCGGGATGAAGTCACCCTTGACCAGCAGGTTCAGCAGGTCGGTGTTGATCCCGACCACTTCGCCCACATGGCCGATATCGATGATTTCTGGAGTGGTCATCTCTGGGGTCTGGCGGGTCACGGTGAGCTTTTTCGCACGAATCAGCTCGGCATCTTTACCGGTCAGGCCGATGGCGCTGCCGCCATGACGGTTGATCAGGTTGACGATGTCCTTGTTGACCTGGCCGCCCAGGACCATCTCCACCACGTCCATGGTCTGCGCGTCAGTCACGCGCATGCCGTCGACGAAGTGGCTTTCAATCGACAGCCGCTTGAGCAGGTCGCCGATCTGCGGGCCACCGCCGTGCACCACCACCGGATTGATCCCGACAGCCTTCATCAACACGATGTCGCGGGCGAAGCCGGTTTTCAGCTCCTCGCTCTCCATAGCGTTGCCGCCGTACTTGATCACCAGGGTCTTGCCGACATAGCGGCGGATGTAGGGCAGCGCTTCGGATAGGACCTTGGCGGTATTGGCGGCGGCATCGCGTTCGATGGTCATTCAGGGCTCCGGTGCTTCAAACAGTCAAAACGGTAGTTGGAGATCAGGTGCAACACGTTTCAGCTGGACGTGGAACACGTCCTTAATCCGCTGCAGCTCGGCTTCGTCATCAGCCTCGAAGCGCAGCACCAGCACAGGGGTGGTGTTGGAGGCGCGAACCAGGCCCCAGCCCTTGGCATAGTCGACTCGCACGCCGTCAATGGTGGTCAGGTCGGCGCCTGCGCCCCACTGCGCGTCGTGCAGGGCACCAATGATGCTGAATTTGCTCTCTTCGGTCACATGGATATTGATTTCCGGCGTAGAAATATCGTTCGGGAAGGTTGCGAACAACTCTTCTGCGGTGGATTTTTCCTTGCTGAGGATCTCCAGCAACCGGGCGGCGCTATAAATGCCGTCGTCGAAACCGAACCAGCGCTCCTTGAAGAACACATGGCCGCTCATTTCGCCAGCCAGCAGGGCGCCGGTCTGTTTCATTTTCTTTTTGATCAACGAGTGACCGGTCTTCCACATTAGCGGGCGACCGCCGTATTCCTTGATCAGCGGAATCAGGCGCCGAGTGCATTTGACGTCGAAGATGATCTCCGCATCCGGGTTGCGCGCCACCACGTCCTTGGCGAACAGCATCAGCAGGCGATCGGGGTAGACGATGCTGCCGGTGTTGGTGACCACGCCGACGCGATCGCCGTCGCCGTCGAAGGCCAGGCCCAGGTCGGCCCCGGTTTCCTTGACCTTGGCGATCAGGTCTTCGAGGTTTTCAGGCTTGCCCGGATCCGGGTGGTGATTGGGGAAGTTGCCGTCCACCTCGCAAAACAGCGGGATGACTTCGCAGTTCAGGGCTTCGATCAGCTGCGGAGCGATGACCCCGGCGGCGCCGTTGCCGCAGTCCACCACGACCTTCAGGCGTCGGGCCAGCTTGATGTCACGGGTGATCTCCTCGGCGTAGCGCGGCAGGATGTCGACCCGGGTGATGCTGCCCTGGGCGCTGCTCAGGTTGTTGCTCTTGAGGCGCTCGTGCAGGGCCTGGATCTGTTCGTTGGCCAGGGTATCGCCGGCGATGACGATCTTGAAGCCGTTGTAGTTCGACGGGTTGTGGCTGCCGGTGAGCATCACCCCGGACTTGCCGGCCAGGACATTGGCGGCGTAGTACAGGGCTGGAGTCGGCACCAGGCCAACATCGGAAACGTGGCAGCCGCTGTCGTGCAGGCCCTGAATCAGTTGCTCCACCAGCTCCGGGCCGGACAGGCGGCCATCCCGGCCTACGCAGACGTTGGGTTCGTCCTGAGCCAGGCTCTGGGAACCGACCGCGCGGCCGATCCAGTACGCGGTTTCGGCGGTCAGGGATTGCGGTACAACGCCGCGGATGTCGTAGGCACGGAAGATGCTGTCAGGAAATGTCGGGGCGACGTTAGCTGCGTTGCTCATCACTGAGGGTGCTCCATCTGAAGGGGGGCAGTACGGCCGGTAAGTGGCGGGCCGGCAGGCTCAAACTCAAGGGTATGACGGCGGTTTCAGCATAGAGTTCGTAGTGTGAAAGTGCTATCTGCCCCGGGCCGGCCGGGCCTTGGCGGCTCAAAGGCCCGGCCTGGCGGGCCCGAAGCGTGATGCAGACAGCAGCGGTCATTGGCCCTTAAATGCCCCGGCAGTGGTTGTCGGGCCGGGCGAGGGGCCCGACCCGAGGCGGAGTCGTCAGTGGCTGCCGGAGTGACCGAAACCGCCGGCGCCGCGCTGGCTTTCGTCAAAGGCTTCGACCACCTCGAAATGCGCCTGGACCACCGGCACCAGCACCAGTTGGGCAATGCGTTCGCCGACGGCGATATTGAAGGCGGTCTGGCCACGGTTCCAGCAGGACACCATCAGTTCGCCCTGGTAGTCCGAGTCGATCAGGCCCACCAGATTGCCCAGCACAATCCCGTGCTTATGGCCGAGGCCCGAACGCGGCAGGATCAGTGCCGCCAGGCCCGGATCGCCGATATAGACCGACAGGCCGGTTGGAATCAGCAGGGTCTGGCCCGGTTCCAGGACGGTGTCCTGCTGGAGCATGGCCCGCAGGTCGAGCCCGGCGGAGCCCGGCGTGGCGTACTGCGGCAGGGGGAATTCGTTGCCGATGCGTGGGTCGAGGATCTTGGCTTGTAAAGCGTGCATGCGAGTTAAACCTGGTTCAGCCGTTCGGCGATGAAAGAGATCAGTTGGCGGGCGATCTTGCCCTTGCTGGTCTGGGCGAAGAGAGTTGCGTGCAACTCCCGGTCAATCACGCTGCAGGCGTTTTCCTCGCTGTTGAAGCCAATGCTCGGGTTGGCCACGTCGTTGGCGACGATCAGGTCGAGGTTCTTGTCCTTCAATTTGCGTGCAGCGTAGTCGAGCAGATTCTCGGTTTCGGCGGCGAAACCGACACTGAAAGGGCGATCCGGCCGGCTGGCGATGGTGGCCAAGATGTCTGGGTTGCGCACCATCTGTAGTAGCAGGCCGTCACCTTTCGTAGGGTCTTTCTTTAATTTCTGTGGGGCGACGACTTCCGGGCGGTAGTCCGCGACCGCCGCCGAGGCGATGAAAACGTCGCATGGGATGGCCGCTTCACAGGCCGCGAGCATGTCGCGAGCGCTGACCACGTCGATCCGCGTGACTCTGTCGGGGGTTGGCAGGTGCACCGGTCCGGTGATCAGAGTGACCCGGGCACCGGCCTCGACAGCGGCCTCGGCCAGGGCGAAGCCCATTTTTCCTGAGCTATGGTTGGTGATGTAGCGCACCGGATCGATGTTTTCCTGAGTCGGTCCGGCGGTGATCAGCAGGTGTTTGCCGGTCAGTGCCTGGTGCTGGAAGCAGTCGGCGGCGCACAGCGCCAGATCGTTGGCTTCCAGCATGCGGCCCAGGCCGACGTCGCCACAGGCCTGGCTTCCGGAGGCCGGGCCGAAGACCCGCAGGCCGCGACTTTGCAGCAGTTGGGTGTTGGCTTGGGTGGCAGGATCGCGCCACATGGCCTGGTTCATGGCTGGAGCGATGGCGACTGTGGCGTCGGTCGCCAGGACCAGGGTCGTCAGCAGGTCGTCGGCGATGCCCTGGGCCAGACGGGCGATCAGGTCGGCGGTAGCGGGAGCGATCAGGACCAGGTCGGCCCATTTGGCCAGTTCGATATGGCCCATGGCGGCTTCAGCGGCCGGATCCAGCAGGTCGAGGTGAACAGGGTGCCCGGAGAGGGCCTGCATGGTCAGCGGGGTGATGAATTCACTGCCGCCCCGGGTCATGACCACGCGCACTTCGGCGCCCTGGTCGAGGAGTCGGCGAACCAGCTCCGCGCTCTTATAGGCGGCAATGCCGCCGCCGACGCCGAGCACGATGCGTTTCCGATACAGCCGCTGCATAGGCCTGTCTTTCCGTTCAGTGATTGCTGCGTGGCATGCCCCCTCCCCAGGTGAAATACCACGCAAAAAGAGGGTGGCTAAGATAGCACAGCGCCCGCTGTGGAACAGCGGCGCCATGCACAGGGAGGTGTGATGAGCATTCGTGATTGGCCCGCGGCGGAGCGCCCGCGGGAGCGGCTTCTGGAGCAGGGCGCCATCAGTCTTTCCGATGCCGAGCTGCTGGCTATTTTCCTGCGAAGCGGGGTGGCCGGAAAAAGCGCGGTGGACCTGGCGCGGCACTTGTTGCAGCGTTTCGGCAGCCTGCGTCGGCTGCTGGAGGCGGATCAAGTGACCTTCACCCGGCAACTGGGGCTAGGCCCGGCCAAGTACGCCCTGCTGCAGGCCGTGCTGGAGATGGCGCGCCGGCATCTGGCGGAAAGGCTCCACCGCCAGTCAGCGCTGGAGAGCCCGTTGGTGGTGCGCGATTACCTGAAGTCGATGCTGCGACACCAGCCCCACGAGGTGTTTGGCTGTCTGTTTCTCGACACCAAGCATCGGGTCCTGGCCTTTGAGGTGTTGTTTCAAGGGTCGATCGACAGCACCACGGTTTACCCGCGACAGGTACTCAAGCGCACCCTGGCGCATAACGCGGCGGCGGTGATTCTCTGCCATAACCATCCGTCGGGCATCTGTGAGCCCAGCCCGGCCGATCGGATCGTCACCCGGCGCTTGCAGGAGGCGCTGGAGTTGATCGATGTCCGGGTGCTGGACCACTTCATCGTTGGCGAGGGTGATCCGTTGTCCATGGCCGAGTACGGCTGGATATGAGCCTGGTGCGCCTCAAGGCCGGTGTTGGCCCCGAGGCGCCCCCGGGGTTCATTTGACGCTGACCTTCGAGTAGTCCTGGCGGCCGAAGGGGCTCACCTGATAGCCCTCGACCTGCTGGCGGGTCAGGGCGAAAGCGGTCGGATGGGCCAGGGGCAGCCACAGCGCCTGCTGCTGGATCTGGGTCTGGGCCTGCTGGTACAGCTTGCTGCGCACACCCTGTTCGCTGGTGGTCTTGCCGGCAGTGATCAGCTTGTCCAGGTTCTGGTCGCAATAGCGGGCGAAGTTGGTGCCGGACTTGACGGCTGCGCAGGTGAACTGCGGTGTGAGGAAGTTATCCGGGTCGCCATTGTCGCCGGACCAGCCCATGAACAGCAGGTCATGCTCGCCGGCCTTGGCCCGGCGGATCAGCTCGCCCCATTCGATCACGCGGATTTCTGCCTGGATCCCCACTTGGGCCAGGTCGGCTTGCAGCAGTTGGGCGCCCAGGCTGGGGTTGGGGTTGAGCAGGCTGCCGGAGGGGCGGGTCCAGATGGTGGTCTCGAAACCGTTTTTCAGGCCGACCTTGGCCAGCAGTTGGCGTGCTTTTTCCGGGTCGTGGGCGTAGCCGGGCAATTCCTTGGCGTAGCTCCAGGTGTTGGGTGGATACGGGCCGTTGGCGGCCTCGGCGGTGTCTTCGAACACGGCCTTGAGGTAATGGGGCTTGTCGAAGGCCAGGTTGATGGCCTGGCGCACTTCTGGCTTGTCCAGGGGCGGATGCTGGCTGTTGATCGCGACGAAGGCGGTCATGAATGCCGCGGTTTTCTCGACCTTCAGCGTGGGGTCTTCACTGGCTGCCTGGACGTCCAGGGGCTTGGGTGACAGGGCGATCTGGCACTCGTTGCGCCGCAGTTTCTGCAGGCGCACGTTGGCGTCCGGGGTGATGGCGAAGATCAGCGAGTCCACTGCCGGTTTGCCGGCAAAGTAGTCGCGGTTGGCCTTGTAGCGGATCGACGCGTCCTTCTGGAAGCGCCCGAAAATGAAGGGGCCGCTGCCGATCGGCTGGCTGTTGAGCTTCTCCGGGGTGCCGGCCTTGAGCAGTTGGTCGGCGTATTCCGCAGAGTAGATCGAGGCAAAGCCCATGCTCAGTGTGGCGAGGAAGGTCGAGTCGGCGTGATCCAGGGTGAAGCGCACGGTCAGCGGATCCAGAGCGTCGATTCTCTTGATCAGGCTGGGCAGCTGCAGGGACTGGGCGTGCGGGAAACCGCTCTGGGTGACCTTGTGCCACGGGTGGGCCGGATCGAGCATGCGCTCGAAGCTGAATTTCACGTCTTCGGCGCTCAGCTCGCGGCTGGGGGTGAAGTAGTCGGTGCGGTGGAACTTGACCTTGGGGTGCAGCTTGAAGACATAACTCAGGCCGTCGGCGGACACCTCCCAGCTGTCGGCCAGGCTGGGGACCACCTTGCCGCTGGCGGCATCGAACTCCACCAGGCGATTCATCAGCACGTCGGCGGACGCATTGGTGGTGGTCAGCGAGTTGTACTGCACCACGTCGAAGCCTTCCGGGCTGGCTTCGGTACAGACGCTCAGTGCAGCGGCCTGGGCCAATGGGCTCAGAAGTGGGGCGAGCAGGAGCGGGAGGGCGGCGAGACGCATGGTCGGGTTCCTTGTGCAGATCGAAGGCCCATCTGCGAGTGCAGTCTGGAAATGCCCTACCCTAGTGGCCTCTTTATGAAATGACTATCCCCTTTTGTATCCGGGGCCAAAACCTGGGGTTGCGCCTGCGCCCCGAAGGCATTCCCGGGTCGATCTGGCGTCGCGGGCGTGGCGAATTCTCTGTTGGAGAATGTCGCAAATATATTCTGCGACGAGCGGTAGATTTCTGCGGTAGCCTTTGCCGCAGGCGTCCGGCGCAAGAAAATCAGGACTTTTCATCATCCTGCGCACAGCGGCTGTTGTTGCTATGGGGTCTTTCTGGTATAAAGCAGCGCTCTTTTCTAGGGGCCCGGTTCCTTCGCTTGTAGGTGTAGCCGGTAAGACCCTAAAGAAACGCGGCGCCTGGCGCCAAATGACTGAGAGATTAAGCGGCCAACCCATGCCGGGTTGGGCATGTGGTTTTAGAGGGCTGAGGCATGTCTAGAGTCTGTCAAGTTACCGGTAAGGGTCCGGTGACTGGGAATAACATTTCCCACGCAAACAACAAAACCCGTCGTCGTTTCCTGCCGAACCTGCAGCATCACCGCTTCTGGGTTGAGTCCGAGAAACGCTTTGTGCGTCTGCGCGTATCTGCCAAAGGCATGCGTATCATCGACAAGCGCGGCATTGATGTCGTGCTGGCCGAAATCCGTCGCGATGGCGGCAAGGTTTAAGGGAGCTAATCATGCGTGAATTGATTCGTTTGATCTCGAGCGCCGGTACTGGTCACTTCTACACTACCGACAAGAACAAGCGTACTACTCCGGACAAAATCGAGATCAAGAAATATGATCCGGTTGTTCGTAAGCACGTGATCTACAAGGAAGGCAAAATCAAGTAATTGATTTTTCTTCTGACAAAAAAACCCGCCTTCAAGCGGGTTTTTTTGTGCCTGGCATTCAGGCTTTCTGTTCGAAGGCTACGTAGACCTTGCGGCAGGGCTCCAGCACTTCCCAGGTGCCCTTGAAGCCGGCCGGAATCACGAAGCGGTCGCCGGCACGCAGGGTCTTGGCGTTGCCATCGTTGTCCCGCAGCACCGACACGCCCTGAAGAATCTCGCAGTATTCGTGTTCGGTGAAGTTCACCGTCCATTGGCCCACGGCGCCTTCCCAGATCCCGGCGTTGAGCTGCCCGCAGGGGCTGCCGTAATGGTTGAACACCGCTTGTTCGGGATCGCCCTTGAGGACTTTCTCCGGAGCAGGGCGGTAGCGTTCGCCCTCGGTGTTGGCCTGGCTGAAGTCGACGACGTTGTGGATGCTCATTCTTGTAATCCCCCGTGATTGCGGCGCGAGTGGCTATGAAGGCCAAAGTCTATGTTTATTAAAATGCACATAGCAATGGCGTTTGCCCGGGCTTTGTCAAATATATTGAAAGTACAGGTGTCGCTGGTTTAGGGTGGCGGGTGCCTTTGGCCGAAAACAGGCTGGCCGGGCAGAATTCTTCATGAGTGCCGGCGTAGTTTGCGTGGCGCTTGTATTCAAATAAGAGGAGGACACTCGTATGACCACCCTGACTCGTGCCGACTGGGAACAACGTGCCCGCGACCTGAAAATCGAAGGCCGCGCCTACATCAACGGTGAATACACCGCAGCCGTTTCCAACGACACTTTCGAGTGCATCAGCCCGGTCGACGGCCGTGTACTGGCGAGCATTGCCAGCTGTGATGCCGTCGATGCCCAGCGCGCCGTGGACAATGCCCGCGCCACCTTCAATTCCGGCGTCTGGTCGCGCCTGGCGCCGGCCAAGCGCAAGTCCGTGATGATCCGTTTTGCCGGCCTGCTCAAGCAGCACGCCGAGGAGCTGGCGCTCCTGGAAACCCTGGACATGGGCAAGCCCATCAGCGACTCCCTGCAAATCGACGTTCCCGGCGCGGCGCAAGCCCTGAGCTGGAGCGGCGAGGCCATCGACAAGATCTACGACGAAGTGGCCGCTACCCCCCATGATCAGCTGGGTCTGGTGACCCGTGAGCCAGTGGGCGTGGTCGCGGCCATCGTGCCGTGGAACTTCCCGCTGATGATGGCCTGCTGGAAACTGGGCCCGGCGCTGTCCACCGGCAACTCGGTGATCCTCAAGCCTTCGGAAAAATCCCCGCTGACCGCCATCCGCATCGCCGCCCTGGCCGTGGAAGCCGGGATCCCGGCTGGCGTGTTCAACGTGCTGCCCGGCTACGGCCACACCGTGGGCAAGGCCCTGGCCCTGCACATGGACGTGGACACCCTGGTGTTCACCGGTTCCACCAAGATCGCCAAGCAGCTCTTGGTCTACTCCGGTGAATCCAACATGAAGCGTGTCTGGCTGGAAGCCGGTGGCAAGAGCCCGAACATCGTGTTCGCCGATGCCCCGGACCTGCAGGCCGCCGCCGAATCGGCCGCCAGCGCCATTGCCTTCAACCAGGGCGAAGTCTGCACCGCCGGTTCCCGCCTGCTGGTGGAGCGTTCCATCAAGGACAAATTCCTGCCGCTGGTGATCGAGGCCCTGAAAGCCTGGAAGCCGGGCAATCCGCTGGACCCGGCCACCAACGTCGGTGCCCTGGTGGACACCCAGCAGATGAACACCGTGCTGTCCTACATCGAGGCCGGTCATGCTGATGGCGCCAAGCTGGTGGCCGGTGGCAAGCGCACCCTGCAGGAAACCGGCGGCACCTACGTGGAGCCGACGATTTTCGATGGCGTCAGCAACGCCATGAAGATTGCCCAGGAAGAGATCTTTGGCCCGGTGCTGTCGGTGATTGCCTTCGACAGCGTGGAAGAGGCGATCCAGATCGCCAACGACACCCCTTACGGACTGGCGGCCGCCGTGTGGACCGCGAACATCTCCAAGGCCCACCAGACCGCCAAGGCCCTGCGTGCCGGCAGCGTCTGGGTCAACCAGTACGACGGCGGCGACATGACTGCGCCCTTCGGCGGCTTCAAGCAGTCGGGCAACGGTCGCGACAAGTCGTTGCATGCGTTTGACAAGTACACCGAGTTGAAAGCGACCTGGATCAAGCTCTGAGCCTTCGGGTTTGAGGTGATGCGCCCCCCGGGGGGGCGCTTTCACCGGCCAGCCGGCTTCCAGCCGCAGCCCTCGATCCACAGCGCAGCCGGACTTTCCGCCAGGGGAGTCCGGCTGTGTTGTCTGTGCCTTGCAGAACAATGATCCACAGGAGCGTGGAAATGCGTTGGGCGACCTATTTCGCCGTTTTGGCCGCTGTCCTGAGTGTCGGCCTGGCCCTGGGCGTCAGCATGCCGCTGGTGTCGTTTCGCCTGGAAAGCTGGGGTTATGGGCCCTTTGCCATTGGCGTCATGGCCTCGATGCCGGCCTTTGGCGTGTTGCTTGGGGCCAAGCTCGCCAGCCGCCTGGCGGCGCGTTTCGGCACCGCGGGCCTGATGCGCCTGTGCCTGTGGGGCGGGGCGCTGTCGATTGCATTGCTGGCGTTGTTGCCCAATTACCCGCTGTGGCTGGTGCTGCGCCTGGGCCTGGGCACGGTTCTGACCATCGTCTTCATCCTGGGTGAAAGCTGGATCAACCAGTTGGTGGTCGAGCAGTGGCGTGGGCGGCTGGTTGCGCTGTATGGCAGTTGTTATGCCTTGAGCCAGTTGGCCGGGCCCTTGCTGCTGGGAGTCCTGGGCACCGAGACCGACCACGGCTTCTGGGTCGGGGTCGGGCTGCTGGTGGTATCGCCCTTGCTGTTGATCGGCCGCAGCGGCGCACCGGTCACCGAAGCCTGCAGCGTGACCCTGGTCGACCTGGGGCGCTTTTGCCGTGGGCTGCCGGCGATCGCCTGGGCCGTGGCGCTGTTTGCCGCCTTTGAGGCGATGATCCTGACGCTGTTGCCGGTGTATTGCCTGCGCCAGGGCTTTGCCGAAGACATCGCCCTGGCGATGGTCAGTACCGTGGTCGTCGGCGATGCGGTGCTGCAACTGCCGATTGGCGCCTTGGCTGATCGCTTGTCGCGGCGCTCCCTGTTCACCGGTTGCGCGGTGGCACTGCTGTTGTCGAGCCTGGCGATTCCGCTGTTGCTCCACACGGTGCTGATCTGGCCGTTGTGGGTGCTGTTCGGTGCCAGCGCCGGGGGCTTGTTCACCCTGTCGTTGATTCTGATCGGCGAGCGTTATCGCGATGACGCCCTGGTGCGTGCCAACGCGCATGTGGCGCAGCTCTGGGGGATTGGTTGCCTGATCGGGCCGCTGGTGGCGGGGGCGGGCAGCCAGTGGGTCAGCGGCCATGCCTTGCTGTGGCTGATGGCGGCCGGGGCCCTGGGGCTGATCGTGCTGTTGCTGCGCCAGGGGGCATTGGGTGCTGCGATGCCGCAATCGGTATAGGCTTCTGGGCTGCTGGTTCAATCAGGACGCTCAGATGACGCTCAAGACAAGGATGGGGTTCGGCGCAGCGCTGTGGGTGCTGACGTTTTCGCTCGCCGGCTTCGCCGAGGCGGCGCCCAAGGGCCCGTCGGTGGAGCGGCTCAAGCAGTTGGCGCTCAAGGAGTGCCTGGACGATAACTACGAGCGTTTGCAGTTCTACAAGGCGTTCGACCTGCACGACGCGTCCTACTTCGTCGATCGGGTGCAACTGGACCACGACGGCTCCGGCCGGCGCCCCCAGGCCCTGAGCCACTTCGTCAAGCGGCAGACGGGCCACTTCCATGTCGGCGGGCCGCCGATGAAGAACGAGGCCGGTTACCCGATCAACGCGATTTTCGAGCGCTGCATGGGCTTCTATCACTCGCCGGGTCTGGAGGCTTTTATCCAGAACCAGCTGCTCAAGCGCTGACCGGCCCGCGTCGGCCTAGAGCATGCGCTCCAGGCCGACGCGGTTGCTCAGCCAGGCGTTGATGCGCCGCCACCAGTTGCCCGGTTCCCGGCTCAGGCTGTGCAACTGCTGGTTGTCTTCGGTCACCCAGATGATCTTGCCGTCCTGCAGCCTGGCCTCGTAGCTCAGGGCCGGAGCCATGCCTTGCAGGGCCAGGGCGCGCAGGTGTCCGGCCAGTTCCGGGCTGTCCACCAGGACCCCGACTTCGGTGTTCCACAGCACCGAGCGCGGGTCGAAGTTGAACGAGCCGACAAAGGATTTCTGCCGGTCGAAAATCATCGCCTTGCTGTGCAGGCTCGAGTCCGAGCCGCGCCAGGTACTGCGCAACAAATGTGGGCCGCTGCCGCCGTGGTCGCCGGGCTGGCGGCGCAATTCGAACAGCCGTACTCCGTGCTCCAGCAGGGCCTTGCGGTAAGGCGCGTAGCCGCCGTGCACCGCGGGCACGTCGGTGGCCTCCAGGGAGTTGGTCAGGAGGCTCACGTGCACCCCGGCATCGGCGCGTCCGGTGAGGTACACCAGGCCCGGCTGGCCGGGCACGAAGTAGGCCGAGACCATGATCAGCTCCTTGCTGACCCCCTTGAGCTCCGGCGCCAGCTGGGTGGTCAACAGCAGGTGCGGGTCGGGATCGCCCTTGGCCAAGACCTTGGTCGGTGCGTCCCACAGGGCCTGGTTCCAGGCCCAGATCAGCTCCTTGCGCCAGATGTCCATGCGCGGCCGGGTCTGGTAGGTCTTCAGTTGCCGGTACAGCGCCTGGTTTTGCCGGCGGTT
Organism: Pseudomonas sp. St29; assembly: GCF_001547915.1. NCBI lineage: Bacteria > Pseudomonadati > Pseudomonadota > Gammaproteobacteria > Pseudomonadales > Pseudomonadaceae > Pseudomonas > Pseudomonas sp. St29. The sequence continues at coordinate 6,604,166 of NZ_AP014628.1, read as the reverse complement.
GTCCTGCAGCGACTCCTCCAGGCGCTGGCGTGTGTTGTCCAGGGCCCTGGCCGAAGGGGCGCTGGACAGGAATTCGCCGATGGGTCGGCTCAGGGCGCTGTTCCAGTACTGGTCGAAGCTATGGCCCAGTTGCTCGGCCACCGGCCCCACGCTGAGCATGTCGATGTCGGTGAAGTTCAGGTTGGGTTCGGCATCGAAATACTCGTCCCCCAGGTTGCGCCCGCCGACGATGGCCACGCTGTTGTCCGCCAGCCACAGCTTGTTGTGCATCCGCCGGTGCTGCTGCGACAGGTTGAACAGGCGCCCCATGGCCCGGGTCAGGCCGGTGCTGCGGCCCAGGTGCAGCGGGTTGAACAGGCGGATCTGGATCTGTGGGTGGGCGGCCAGGGTGGCGATGATCTGGTCCAGGCCGTCGCTGGTGGTGTCGTCGAGCAAGATGCGCACCCGCACGCCACGGTCGGCGGCCTTGAGCAGCTCGTCCACCAGCATGCGCGTGCTGACCCCGTCGTGGACGATGTAGTACTGCAGGTCGAGGCTGCTCTGCGCGCTGCGGATCAGCTCGGCGCGGGCCATGAAGGCTTCGGTGCTGTTGGACAGCAGGCGAAAGCCCGAGCGCCCCTGGTGGGGGGCGGCCTGGGCCCGGATCGACTGGGCAAAGGTGGAGTCGCTGGCGGGCAGGGCCTGGCTGGGCTGGTAGGGCACTTCCAGGGTGGCGCAGCCGCCCAGCCCGAGGCTCAGCAGCAAAAGCCAGGTGAATGCCTGTAAACGGCTCAAGTCAGGTCATCTCGCATCACGGCACGGGTTGGCATGGGGCGGCCGGCTTCCTGCAACGGCTCGGGATCAGTCCGGGGTCTCGCTGAGCAGCTTGATGGCCGCGGCTCCGACCTTGCGTACCGCGTCTTCGATCTGCGCGGTTGGCTTGGCAGCGTAGTTCATCCGCAGGCAATTGCGGTACTTGCCCGAGGCGGAAAAGATGCTGCCCACGGCGATCTGCACGCCCTGGTCCAGCAGCACCCGATTGAGCTTCAGAGCATCAAACCCCTCGGGAAGTTCGATCCACAGCATGAAACTGCCTTGTGGGCGACTGGCGCGGGTGTCGGCGGGGAAGTAGCGGCTGACCCAGTCGAGCATCAGGTCGCGATTGCGCTGGTACTGAGTGCGCATCTTGCGCAAATGGGGCTCGAAGTGGCCACTCTTGAGAAACTCGGCGATGGCCACCTGCGGCTGCGGGGCCGTGGAGCCGGTGCTGATGTATTTCATGTGCAGCACCCGCTCCAGGTAGCGGCCGGGGGCAACCCAGCCGATGCGCAGGCCCGGGGCCAGGGTCTTGGAGAAGGAGCTGCACAACAGCACCCGGCCGTCGTCGTCGAAGGACTTGATGGTGCGCGGGCGCGGGTAGGTGTAGGCCAGCTCGCCGTACACATCGTCCTCGATGACTGCCACGTCGAAGCGCTGGGCCAGGGTCAGCAGTGCCCGCTTGCGGGACTCCGGCATGATGTAGCCCAGGGGGTTGTTGCAGTTGGGGGTCAACTGTATGGCCTTGATCGGCCACTGTTCCAGGGCCAGTTCCAGGGCTTCCAGGCTGATGCCGGTAATCGGGTCGGTGGGGATTTCCAGGGCCTTCATGCCCAGGCCCTTGAGGGTCTGCATGGCGCCGTGAAAGCTCGGCGAGTCGACGGCGATGATGTCCCCCGGCTCACAGATGGCGCGAATGCTGGTGGACAGCGCCTCGTGGCAGCCGGTGGTGATCACCAGGTCACCGGCCCCCAGCTGGCAGCCGGAATCGAGCATCAGCCGCGCCACCTGCTCGCGCAGCTCAAGCACGCCGTAGATGTTGTCGTAGTGCAGGCCGGGCATGTCCTGGCGCCGGCTGAGGCGGGCCAGGGCTCGCAGCAGGGGCTTCATGGTCGGCGTGGTGATGTCCGGCATGCCGCGGCCCAACTGCACCACGTCCTTGCGCGGTACGGCGCGGATCAGCTCCAGGACCTGGTCCCATTGAGAGATTTCCACCGGCCTTTGCGCCGGACGCCCGACCGCCGGCAAGGCGGGCAGCTCGCGACTGGGGGGGACGAAGTACCCGGACTTGGGCTTGGGCATCGCCAGCCCGTTGTCCTCCAGCAAGCGATAGGCCTGCTGCACGGTGCTCAGGCTGACCCCATGCTCGACGCTCAGGGCGCGTACCGAGGGCAGGCGATCTCCCGGGCGGTAGAAGCCCTGTTCGATGCGGGTGCCCAGGAGTTCGGCGAGGTTCACATAGAGGGTCATGGCGTGGGCTCGAGGTGACGGTGGCAGAGAACCAGTACAGATGGGGCGAAAATACAGGATTCAGCGCCATTTTTGGCAAAACTGTATGGAGTTAATACCGCTGTTTTGAGTCTGTAATGGTTTTGTGGCGCCACGCATCATGTCTGCTCATGGCAATTTGAGCAAACAGGAGCAATGCAAATGAACGGCTTGAGCGATGTGCGGCTGTCGTTACGCGGTCAGGAGCTGGAGGCGGAGCAGGAATGGTCGGCGGCGACTCTGCCGCGCCGCGCGCCGCCGGGCTTGAGCACCTGGGGGCTGTACTGGCATCGGCTGCGCACCCGCAAGGCGTTGCTGGAGCTGAGCGCCGAGCAGTTGCGTGATGTCGGACTCAGCCCCGAGCAGGCGCGGGCCGAGGGCCTCAAGCCGTTCTGGCGTCTGTGACCGCCGGCGACTGGCTGGGGCTGGGCGTCAGACCAGCTCCTTCAGGCGATGCCAGAGCATGCCCAGGGCCAGCAGGGGCGAGCGCAGGTGCTTGCCGCCGGGGAAGGTGATGTGCGGCACCTTGGCGAACAGATCGAAGCCCCCGCCGTGCTGGCCGCTGATGGCTTCGCCCAGCAGTTTGCCCGCCAGGTGCGTGGCATTCAGGCCGTGACCGGAATAGGCCTGGGCGTAATACACATTGGGCTGGTCCTTGAGCCGGCCGATCTGCGGCAGGCGGTTGGCGCCGATGCCGATCATGCCGCCCCATTGGTAGTCGATCTTCACTGCGGCCAGTTGCGGGAACACGTCCAGCATCTTGGGCCGCATGTAGGCGGCAATGTCCTTGGGGTCGCGTCCCGAGTAGTGGCAGGCACCACCGAACAGCAGTCGGCGGTCGGCCGAGAGCCGGTAGTAGTCCAGGGCCACGCGCTGGTCGCAGACCGCCATGTTCTGTGGCAGCAGTTCCCGGGCCTGGGCCGGGCTCAAGGGCTCGGTGGCGATGATGTAGCTGCCGGCCGGCAGGACCTTGCCCCCCAGCTCCGGGTTGAGGTCGTTGAGGTAGGCGTTGCAGCCCAGGACCAGGGTCTTGGCGCGGACCGTGCCTTGGGCGCTGTGCACCTTGACCTCGGGGCCGTAGTCGATGCGGGTGACGGACGAATGCTCGAACAGTTGCACGCCCATCTGCTGCGCCGCCCGGGCTTCGCCCAGGGCCAGGTTGAGCGGGTGCAGATGGCCCGAGCCCATGTCGATCAGGCCGCCAACGTAGCGCTTGGAGCCCACCACGCTGTGCATCTCATCGGCTTGCAACAGGCGGGTTTCATGGCGATAGCCCAGGCTGCGCAGCTCTTCGGCATCTGCGGCGAAGCCTTCAAGGTCCGCCGGCTTGTTGGCCAGGTCGCAGTAGCCCCAGGTCAGGTCGCAGGGGATCTGCAGGCGCTCGATGCGCAGGCGGACGATGTCCACCGCTTCCAGCCCCATGAGCTTCATCTGTCGCACACCGTCGCTGCCGATCACCTTGGTGAACTGCTCGAGGCCGTGGCCGACCCCGCGGATCAGTTGCCCGCCGTTGCGTCCACTGGCGCCCCAGCCGATCTTGCGGGCCTCCAGCAGGACCACGCTGAACCCGCGTTCGGCCAGTTCCAGTGCGGTATTGAGCCCGGAGAACCCGCCGCCGACCACGCATACGTCCGCCGTCAGCTCGCCCGCCAACACCGGATAGTCGGGCTGCGGCAGGCTGCTGGCGGCGTAGTAGGAAGCGGCGTGCTGAGGGCTGGCGGGCATGGAAAGCGTCCTGATTGTGGCGTCTGGAAAAATGCACGGAGCATAAGCCGGGGCTTTCCGTTGCGGCAACCGCGGGACGCCCGGCCCTGTCTGCTGCGGGGCATTTGAGGCAGAATCCCCGGCTATTCCTGTCCCGGTAGCCTTTTTCATGAGCTGTAACCGTCAAATCGTCCGCAGCCTGCGTCAGCAGATTCCCTCTTTCGAGTGCGTTCCCGGTTGTCACGACTGCTGCGGCCCGGTGACCACCTCGCCAGAGGAAATGTCCCGACTGCCGCGCAAGACCGCCGCCGAGCAGGAGGCTGCCATGGACGAGCTCAACTGTGTGCACCTGGGACCCGATGGTTGCACGGTGTATGACGAGCGTCCGCTGATCTGCCGTCTGTTCGGCACTACGCCGAGCCTGCCGTGCCCCAACGGTCGGCGCCCGGTGGAGATGATCCACCCTCGGGTCGAGAAGCAGATCCACGCCTACATGGCTGGCAATCGCCAGGTCCTGGTCTAGCCGCTCGCACTCCGTAGGAGCCGGCTTGCCGGCGACAGCGCCTGGCGCCGCCTCGACTCAGTCCGGAATCGGCAGGCTCAGGCTCTCCTTCACTTCTTCCATGACGATGTAGCTCTTGGATTCGCGCACGTGGGGCAGCTTGAGCAGGATGTCCCCCAGCAGCTTGCGATAGGACGCCATCTCCGAGATCCGCGCCTTGACCAGGTAGTCGAAGTCGCCGGAGACCAGATGGCACTCCAGCACGTGGGGCAGCTTCAGCACCGCCCGGCGAAACTCCTCGAAGGTATCGCCGGACTTGTAGTCCAGGCTGATCTCGACAAACACCAGCAGGCTGCCCTTGAGGTGCTGCGGGTTGAGGCGGGCGTTGTAGCCCATGATGATTCCCTCGCGCTCCAGGCGCCGCACTCGCTCGGTGCAGGGGGTGGTGGACAGTCCGACCCGCTCTCCGAGCTCGGTGAAGGAAATGCGTCCATCGGCCTGGAGAATCCGCAGGATATTGCGATCTATCTTGTCCAGGGCACGACGAGTCTGATGATTGGTGCGCATAGGGGATGCCCCTCCGTGAAAAGCGATATTGCCGAGAATTCTCGCCAAATATAGGCGGTTATATAGTGAAAATCACTGCTCAATGTTTCTTACACTGCGCCCATCTGTGCTCTGAATAACAAACGTCAGCGGTCATGCCGCGATGAGGGAAATGAAAATGCGCGTTCTGGTCTTGGGCAGTGGCGTTATCGGAACTACCAGTGCCTATTACCTGGCCCGGGCCGGGTTTGAAGTGACCGTGGTGGACCGCCAGCCGGCTGCAGCCATGGAAACCAGTTTCGCCAACGCCGGCCAGGTATCGCCTGGCTATGCTTCGCCCTGGGCTGCCCCGGGCGTACCGCTCAAGGCCATCAAGTGGCTGCTGCAACGCCACGCGCCGCTGGCGATCAAGGCCACCGCCGATATCGATCAATACCTGTGGATGGCGCAGATGCTGCGCAACTGCACCGCCAGCCGCTATGCAGTGAACAAAGAGCGCATGGTGCGTCTGTCCGAGTACAGCCGCGACTGCCTCGACGAACTGCGGGCGGAAACCGGCATCGCCTACGAAGGCCGCAGCCTGGGCACCACCCAGCTGTTCCGTACCCAGGCGCAACTGGATGGCGCAGCCAAGGACATCGCCGTCCTCAAGGAGTCCGGCGTGCCGTTCGAGTTGCTGGATCGTGACGGCATTGCCCGGGTCGAACCGGCCCTGGCCAGCGTCACCGATATCCTTGCCGGCGCCTTGCGCCTGCCCAACGACCAGACCGGCGACTGCCAGATGTTCACCACGCGCCTGGCGGAAATGGCCAGCAAACTGGGTGTGGAATTCCGTTTTGGCCAGGACATCCAGCGCCTCGACTTCGCCGGTGACCGGATCAACGGCGTGTGGATCGACGGCAAGCTGGAAACCGCCGACCGCTACGTGCTGGCCCTGGGCAGCTACTCGCCGCAACTGCTCAAGCCGCTGGGCATCAAGGCTCCGGTGTATCCGCTCAAGGGCTATTCCCTGACCGTGCCGATCACCAATCCGGCCATGGCCCCGACGTCGACCATCCTCGACGAGACCTACAAGGTCGCGATCACCCGTTTCGACAACCGCATCCGTGTTGGCGGCATGGCTGAGATCGCCGGTTTTGACCTGTCGCTGAACCCGCGCCGGCGTGAAACGCTGGAGATGATCGTCAACGATCTCTATCCTCAGGGCGGCAATCTGGCCGAGGCCAGTTTCTGGACCGGCCTGCGTCCGACCACGCCGGACGGCACGCCGATTGTTGGCGCGACGCCGTTCAAGAACCTGTTCCTCAATACCGGTCACGGCACCCTTGGCTGGACCATGGCTTGCGGTTCCGGTCGTTTGCTGGCGGATCTGATGGCCAAGAAAAAGCCGCAGATCAGCGCCGAAGGCCTCGATATTTCCCGTTATGGCAACCCTCAGGAGTCAGCTAAACATGTCAATCCAGCGCCAGCTCACCAATGAGCGCATGAGCCAGATCGTCGTTCACGGCGGTACGGTGTATCTGTCCGGGCAGGTCGGCGATGACATGAGTGCCGGGATCGAACAGCAAACCCGGGAAACCCTGGCCAACATCGAGCGTCTGCTGGACCTGGCGGGCACCGACAAGAGCAAGCTGCTGTCGGTGACCATCTACCTCAAGGACATCGATGCCCACTTCGCGGGCATGAACAGTGTCTGGGACCAGTGGCTGCCAAAAGGCGTGGCCCCGGCCCGGGCCACTGTGGAGGCCAAGCTCTGCGAGCCGGAAATCCTCATCGAGCTTTCCGTGGTGGCCGCTCTGCCTTAAGCGACAAGATCCCTCTCCCGGTGCCGGTGGCGGCCAGCCGTCATCCAGCACCGGTTTTTTATTCCCCCATGACCGCCTAGAAGTCTGCCGCCATGCGTCCTGCCCGTGCCCTGATCGATCTCCAAGCCCTGCGTCACAACTACCAACTGGCCCGTGAAGTCTCGGGTGTCCGCGCCCTTGCGGTGATCAAGGCCGATGCCTACGGTCATGGCGCGGTGCGTTGCGCCCAGGCGCTGGAGGCCGAGGCCGACGGCTTTGCCGTGGCCTGCATCGAAGAAGCCCTGGAACTGCGCGCCGCCGGTATTCGTGCGCCGATCCTGCTGCTGGAAGGTTTCTTTGAACCCTGCGAGCTGGCGCTGATTGTCGAGCATGATTTCTGGTGCGTGGTGCATTCCCTGTGGCAGCTGGAAGCGATCGAGCAGACAGCCGTGGCCAAGCCGCTGACGGTCTGGCTCAAGCTGGATTCGGGCATGCACCGGGTCGGCCTGCATCCCAAGGATTATCAGGCGGCCTATCAGCGCCTGCAGGCCAGCGGCAAGGTCGAGAAGATTGTGCTGATGAGCCACTTCGCCCGCGCGGACGAGCTGGACTGCCCGCGCAGCAGCGAGCAGGTCGCGGTCTTCGAGGCGGCTCGTCAGGGCCTGGGGGCTGAAATCAGCTTGCGCAACTCGCCGGCGGTCATGGGCTGGCCGAGCGTGCCCAGTGACTGGGTGCGTCCCGGCATCATGCTTTATGGCTCTACGCCGTTCGAAGAAAACAACTCCGTGGCCGAGCGGCTGCAGCCGGTCATGACCCTGGAATCCAAGGTGATCTGCGTGCGTGAACTGCCCGCCGGCGAGCCAGTGGGCTACGGCGCCAAGTTCGTCACCGACAAGCCGATGCGCGTCGGCGTGGTCGCCATGGGGTACGCCGACGGCTATCCGCGCCATGCGCCGACCGGCACGCCGGTGCTGGTGGAAGGCCAGCGCAGCCGCCTGCTGGGGCGCGTCTCCATGGACATGCTGTGTATCGACCTGACGGATGTGCCGCAGGCCGGGTTGGGTTCCAGGGTGGAGTTGTGGGGCAAGAACATCCTCGCCAGCGAGGTCGCACTGGCCGCCGGGACCATTCCTTATCAGCTGTTTTGCAACCTGCGCCGGGTGCCCCTGGTGTACTGCGAAGGCTGAGATTACGCGGCCTGTACCGAAAGTCGCCTGCCTTTGGGGGAATCGGGACCAAGTGTTGTAAATACTGAACGCTGTCGCCATGATAACGCTCAATTACAACAACGCCTGATTCCCGCCTAGGAGGCTGCCGCATTGGACGTCGGTGAACGACTGCAATCCATCCGTAAACTGAAAGGTCTTTCCCAGCGTGAGCTCGCCAAGCGTGCGGGCGTCACCAACAGCACCATTTCAATGATCGAAAAGAACAGCGTCAGTCCTTCGATCAGCTCGCTGCGAAAGGTGCTGGGTGGCATTCCCATGTCCATGGTCGAGTTCTTTTCCGAGGAAATCCTCCAGGAAACGCCTTCTCAGATCGTCTACAAGGCTCATGAACTGATCGACATCTCCGATGGCGCGGTCACCATGAAGCTGGTGGGCCGGGCTCATCCGAGCCGTGCCATTGCCTTCCTCAATGAAATCTATCCGCCAGGTGCCGACACCGGCGAAGAGATGCTCACCCACGACGGCGAGGAAACCGGCATTCTTCTCGAAGGTCGCCTGGAGCTGGTGGTAGGGCTGGAAACTTTTGTCCTCGAAGCCGGTGACAGCTACTACTTTGAGAGTACGAAGCCACATCGTTTCCGCAATCCGTTCGATGTTCCGGCGCGACTAATCAGCGCAGCCACTCCGGCGAACTTCTAGCTCAAGAGGCGTCCTGCAAGGCTTGCCATGAAGCCCCAGCGACATTTTGCCGCGAATAAGACCCCTTCGACTTTGGGGTTGTTTCAGTGTGGCGGGCTAACCGTTATACTTTCGCCCGCCTGCGAAACCGTGGCCGCAGGCGTGACTAGCCACCATTGAGGGTGTACGCGTGAACCTAATTATGAAAATGCTGGCCGCACCAGCAACCGTATTGGCCCTTTGGGCAGTCAGCGCTCAAGCTGCGACTAATGACGACATTGCCAAGCGTCTTGAGCCTGTCGGCCAGGTCTGCGTCCAGGGGCAGGAATGCAAGGGTATGGAAGTGGCCGCCTCTGCGGGCGGCGGCGGTGGCGCGAAGTCCCCGGATGACGTGATTGCCAAACACTGCAACGCTTGCCATGGCACTGGCCTGTTGGGCGCACCGAAAATCGGTGACACCGCGGCCTGGAAAGAGCGCGCCGATCACCAGGGCGGCCTCGACGGCATCCTGGCCAAGGCCATCACCGGTATCAACGCCATGCCGCCTAAAGGCACTTGCGCCGATTGCTCCGATGACGAGCTCAAAGGCGCAATCCAGAAGATGTCCGGTTTGAAATAAGCCGCCATCTGCAGCGAAAAAGCCGCTTACGAGCGGCTTTTTTGTGGGCGCAATTCGCCCGGCGCACTGTTCAACGCAGCAAACTCCCGGCAAGCTCGGTCCAACCTCAATACATGGACGGTCCCTGGAGGGTCAGATGCTGCAATCCTGTTCTATCGAGCATGCGGTGGATGAAGTGCTTGCCCGTTTGCCGCAACACATTCACCTGGGCATGCCCCTGGGCCTGGGCAAACCCAATCGTTTCGCCAACGCCCTGTACCGGCGCATTGCCCAGTTGCCGGAACGCCAACTGACGATCTACACCGCCCTGAGCCTGGGTCGGCCGTCCCTGGGCGACGGTTTGCAGAAGCGCTTTCTCGAGCCTTTTGTCGAGCGGGTGTTCGGCGATTACCCGGAACTGGACTTCCTCGCCGATCTGCATCGCGACCGCCTGCCGCCGAATATCCGTGTCCAGCAGTTCTTCATGCAGCCCGGCAGCCTTTTGCACAGCGACTCGGCGCAGCAGGACTATGTCAGCAGCAACTACAGCCACGCCGCCCGCGACATCAATGCCGCCGGCCTGAACCTGGTGGCGCAACTGCTGGCCCGTGATCCGCACCACCCCGAACGCCTGAGCCTGAGCTGCAACCCGGACATCACCCTCGACTTGCTGCCGATGATTGCCAAGCGCCGTGCGGCGGGGGAAACCATCCTGATCCTCGGCCAGGTCCACAGCGACCTGCCTTACATGCCGGGGGACTCCGAAATCGACGCCGCGGACCTCGACCTGCTGATCGATGACGAAGAACGCAGCACCCTGTTCTCCACGCCCAACATGCCGGTGGGCATTCAGGATCATTGCATCGGTCTGCATGCCAGCACCCTGGTGCGCGACGGTGGCACCTTGCAGATCGGCATTGGCTCCATGGGTGATGCGCTGACCGCAGCCTTGCTGGCGCGGCAGGCCGACAACCAAGGGTATCGCGCCCTGCTGGCGGATCTGCAGGTGGACCATTGGCAGGCGCTGATCGACCGCGAAGGCGGCGTCCAGCCCTTTGCCCAGGGGCTCTATGGTTGCAGCGAAATGTTCGTCAACGGCCTGCTGGCCCTGGCGGATGCCGGGGTTGTGCGGCGCAAGGTCTACCCGACGCTGGAGCTGCAACGGCAAGCCAACGCCGGCACTCTGGATCCGACGGCCGCGCCTGGCGGGGTGTCGATCCACGGCGGATTCTTCCTCGGGCCGCGCAGTTTCTATCAGCGTCTGCGGGAACTGCCCAAGTCCAAGCTGGCGGAGTTCAACATGACCGCCATCAGCTTCATCAACGAGCTGTATGGCCATGAAGAGCTCAAGCGCCTGCAACGCCGGGATGCGCGGTTTATCAACAGTGCCTTCACCATGACCCTGATGGGCGCCGCCGTGTCCGATCAGTTGCAGGGCGGGAAGGTGCTCAGTGGCGTGGGTGGGCAGTACAACTTCGTTGCCCAGGGCCATGCCCTGGCGGATGCTCGCTCGGTGCTGATTCTGCGCAGCTGGCGCGAGTCGGCGGGGGAGGTGAGCTCAAACATCGTCTGGGAGTACGGCCATTGCACCATCCCCCGTCATCTGCGGGACATCGTGATCACCGAGTACGGCATCGCCGACCTGCGAGGCAAGACGGATGCGAAGGTGATCGAGGCGCTGCTCAATATCAGCGATTCACGCTTTCAGCCTGGGTTGCTGGAGCAGGCGCAGAAAGCCGGAAAGCTGCCGAAGGATTTTCGTCTGGATCCGCGTTTTACCGACAACAGCCCACAGAGTCTGCAGAGGATTCAGGCGCGTCATCGCCACCTGTTTCCGGAGTATCCGTTGGGCAGCGATTTCAGCGACGAGGAGCGTGATCTGCTGCGGGCGCTGAACTGGCTCAAGAGCAAGTTCAAGCTCAGCGAGATCCTCGAACTGGGCAAGGCGGCACTCGATGCGCCGGAGCCTGAGGCCTTTGCGGCGCACCTTGAGCGCATGGGGCTGGAGCAGCCCGATGGGCTGCGCGAGGAGCTGTATCAGCGCTTCCTGCTGGCCGGTCTGCAGGCCACTTCGCCAACGCTGTCGTAGGAGCCGGCTTGCCTTAAGTCTTGCATTGCTCTCAAGGGCGTCTTCGCTGGCAAGCCAGTTCCTACACAAGCCAGCCTCTACGCAAGGCTGGCGGGCGAGTTTACTCGATGAAGGTGACCACGCCGCCGGCCAGGGATTTGACCCGGGCCAGGGATTCCACGCGGTAGCCCTGGGCGTCCAGTTCGGCGCGGCCGCCCTGGAAGGACTTCTCGATGACGATGCCCAGGCCGGCCACGGTGGCGCCGGCCTGCTTGATGATCGAGATCAGCGCCTGGGACGCCTTACCGTTGGCCAGGAAGTCGTCGATGATCAGCACGCGGTCGCTGCTGGTCAGGTGCCGTGGCGAGATGGCCACGGTGCTTTCCACCTGCTTGGTGAAGGAGTACACGGTGGCCGACAGCAGGTTCTCGGTCAGGGTCAGGGACTGGTGCTTGCGGGCGAAGATCACCGGCACGCCCAGATTGAGGCCGGTCATGATGGCCGGGGCAATCCCCGAGGCTTCGATGGTGACGATCTTGGTGATGCCCGAATCCTTGAACAGCGTGGCGAATTCGTCGCCGATCAGCTTCATCAACTGCGGATCGATCTGATGGTTCAGAAAGGCGTCGACTTTCAGTACTTGATCGGAAAGCACGATGCCTTCTTCGCGAATTTTCTTGTGCAGTGCTTCCACGGAGCTTCCTCAAATAGCGCCAATTGCGCCAAAGGTCAGTTAAAAATAGTCGATTTTAGCGCTTTAACATCGCGCGTATATCCGCCAAAGCGCTATTGCCGCGAACGGCTTTGACTTCGGTCGGCGTGTCGTCGTTGCCTTCCCAGGCGAGATCGTCCGGGGGCAGTTCATCGAGGAAGCGGCTGGGCGCGCAGTCGATGATTTCACCGTATTGCTTGCGCTTGGCGGCAAAGGTGAAGGCCAGGGTCTGGCGGGCGCGGGTGATGCCCACGTAGGCCAGGCGGCGTTCTTCCTCGATGGTGTCGGCTTCGATGCTGGAGCGGTGGGGAAGGATTTCCTCTTCCATGCCCATGATGAACACGTAGGGAAACTCCAGGCCCTTGGAGGCATGCAAGGTCATCATCTGAACACCCTCGGCGCCTTCTTCCTCTTCCTGCTGGCGTTCCAGCATGTCCCGCAGGACCAGCTTGCCGATGGCGTCCTCGACGGTCATTTCGCCGTCTTCGTCTTTTTCCAGGGTGTTCTTCAAGGCCTCGATCAGGAACCAGACGTTGCCCATCCGGTAGTCCGCGGCTTTGTCGCTGGAGCTGTTGGTGCGCAGCCAGTTCTCGTAGTCGATGTCCATGACCATGCTGCGCAGGGCGGAGATCGGGTCTTCGCCGGCGCATTGTTCACGGACCCGGTCCATGAAGCGCTTGAAGCGCGCCAGGCGATCGGTAAAGCGGCTGTCCAGGTGTTCGCCCAGGCCGATCTCGTCGGTGGCGGCGTACATCGAGATCTTGCGTTCGGTGGCGTAGTTGCCGAGTTTTTCCAGGGTCGTGGAGCCGATTTCCCGGCGCGGCACGTTGATCACCCGCAGGAAGGCGTTGTCATCGTCCGGGTTCACGATCAGGCGGAAGTAGGCCATCAGGTCCTTGACTTCCTGGCGTCCGAAGAAGCTGTTGCCGCCGGACAGGCGATAGGGCACCTGATGGTGCTGCAGCTTGAGTTCGATCAGCTTGGCCTGGTAGTTGCCCCGGTAAAGGATGGCGAAATCGCTGTAGGGCCGGTCGGTGCGCAGGTGCAGGCTGAGGATCTCCATGGCCACTCGCTCGGCCTCGGCATCTTCGTTGCGGCAGCGGATCACGCGGATCTCGTCGCCGTGGCCCATCTCGCTCCACAGCTGCTTTTCGAACTCGTGGGGGTTGTTGGAGATCAGCACGTTGGCGCAGCGCAGGATGCGGCTGGTGGAGCGGTAGTTCTGCTCCAGCATCACCACCTTCAGCGACGGGTAGTCGTCCTTGAGCAGCATCAGGTTTTCCGGCCGCGCGCCGCGCCAGGCGTAGATCGACTGGTCGTCGTCGCCCACCACGGTGAACTGGTTGCGCTTGCCGATGAGCATTTTCACCAGCAGGTACTGGCTGGCGTTGGTGTCCTGGTATTCGTCCACCAGCAGGTAGCGCACCTTGTTCTGCCATTTCTCCAGGATGTCGGCGTGTTCTTCGAACAGCTTCACCGGCAGCAGGATCAGGTCGTCGAAGTCCACCGCGTTGAACGCCTTGAGCGTGCGCTGGTAGTGGGTGTAGACGATGGCTGCGGTCTGTTCCTTGGGGTTGCGGGCATTCTCCAGGGCTTGGGCCGGCAGGATCAGGTCGTTCTTCCACGCGCCGATCATGTTCTTGATCTCGTCGACGCCGTCGTCCCCGGAGTACTCCTTCTGCATGATGTCGGTCATCAGGGCCTTGACGTCGGTTTCGTCGAAGATCGAGAAGCCCGGCTTGTAGCCCAGCCGCGCATGCTCCTTGCGGATGATGTTCAGGCCCAAGTTGTGGAAGGTCGACACCGTGAGGCCGCGGCCTTCGCCGGCGCGCAGCAGGGTGCCGACCCGTTCCTTCATTTCTCGCGCGGCCTTGTTGGTAAAGGTCATGGCGACAATGTACTGGGCGCGGATACCGCAGTTCTGGATCAGGTGCGCGATCTTGCGGGTGATCACGCTGGTCTTGCCGGAGCCTGCACCGGCGAGCACCAAAAGAGGGCCGCCGACATAGTTCACGGCTTCTTGCTGCCGGGGATTGAGTCGGGACATGACAGTAAAAGGAGATCGGTTGCGAAAAGGGCGGGCATTTTAACAGGCTGGACGGATTCTGCTGCTGTCTCCGACTTGTGACGCACAACGCGATCTAAATTTGCCGGTTTTGATACTTTCCCTCAGGATGCTCGCTGAATATGCGCCTAATGTTCGAGTTAGAGCGGTACAAGAAATTGCGCATGATAATCAATATCATTTGTTATTGTTTATTCGCGCGCCATAATGCCCGCCGCCAACTTATTTTGCAGAGTCTAGGGAGCTAGCTTGTCTAAGCCTGTCGAACCCTTGCGTTTGCTGCTACTGGCCGAAGAGCCTGTGTGGACAGCGTTGTTGCGCGAGTGTGTCGCTCCGTTGGGAGACTCGGTGGTATTGATCAGCGCTCCCAGCTGGGAGTCGGTCAGCCGTTTGTTTGAAGACGACCGCAATGCGGTCTTGTTGACCATTGCCCAACTGCAGCCCGGCCCCGGGCGTTGCAGCCTGCCGACCATTCTGTTGCTGGACCAGGAGCCCGAAGTGGCCCCGGTGGGCGTCAGCGATTGGTTGGTGGGTTCCTGCCTGAGCACCGATGCCTTGCGCCGCTGCCTGCGCCACGTGCGCGAGCGCGGCGTGCTGGAAACCACCCTGCAGCGCCTGGCCGAGCAGGACCCCCTGACCGGCATCGCCAACCGCCAGGGCTTCCAGACCCTGCTGGCCGCACGCCTGGCGGAAAACGACGGTCGCGGCCTGGCCCTGGGGCATCTGGACCTGGACAACTTTCGCCACGCCAACGATGCCCTCGGTCATCAGGCCGGTGACCGCCTGATCCTGCAGGTGGTGTCGCGGCTCAAGAGCCAATTGGAGGCCGGTGATCAACTGGCCCGTCTGGGCAGCGACGAATTCGCCTTGCTCATCGACACCCGCCGCGCTCCCCAGCGTGCCGAGTGGATGGCCGAGCGCATCACCGAAGCCATGGCCGAACCCTACTGGGTCGACGGTGAAAGCCTGTTGATCGGCTGCAGCCTGGGGATTGCCCATGCCCGGGCCAATGCCGGCGCCGACCCGCTGATGTGGCATGCGCACATCGCCATGCAGCAGGCCAAGAGCACCCAGGGCTGCACCTTTCACATCTTCAACGAGCGGATCAACCGCAATGCCCGCAGCCTCGCCGACCTGGAAAGCGAACTGCGCCGGGCCCTGCGCCGTGACGAGCTGGAGCTGCACTACCAGCCCCGGTTGAACCTGCACGATGGCAAGATCGTCGGCCTCGAAGCTCTGGTGCGCTGGCGCCACGGCGAGCGCGGCTTGCTGCCCCCCAGCGAGTTCGTGCCGCTGGCCGAGCAGAGCGGGCTGATCGTGCCCCTGGGCTATTGGGTGATTTCCCGGGCCCTGCGCGACATGCAGGCCCTGCGCGAGCGCGGGCTGCCGCCGCTGCACATGGCGGTCAACCTGTCGTTCCGCCAGTTCCAGGACAGTCAGTTGCTGTCGACCCTGAGCCGGCTGATTGCCGAACGCGGCGTCGAGGCGCAGTGGCTGGAGTTCGAACTGACGGAAACCGCAGTGATGCGCCGCAGCGATCTGGTGAAGCAGACCATGGATGCCCTCGGGCGCCTGGGGGTGCGTTTTTCCCTGGACGACTTCGGCACCGGGTTTTCCTCCTTCGTCCACCTCAACAGCCTGCCGATCACGCTGCTCAAGGTCGACCGGAGCTTTGTCGGCGGCATGGAGCAGCGGGAGGAGAACCGCAAGCTGGTACACGCCATGATCAACCTGGCCCACAACCTCAACCTGGATGTGGTGGCCGAAGGGGTGGAAACCGCAGAGCAACTGGCGCTGCTGCGGGGCTTTGGCTGCGATCAGGTCCAGGGCTACCTGATCAGCAAGCCGTTGCCCCTGGCGCAACTGATGGATTACCTGACCTTCGGCAGCAGCCAGCAGTCGTTGCGGGACGGCAGGGCCTGAGGCGCCGCTTCACCGCCATGGCCGGCGGTGCGCGGCGCCTGTCACTCCGCCGCGCCGGCCGGCAGGCTCGCGGTCGTGACGCGGGGCTCGCGCTTGATCATGCGGTGCATCCGCCATTCGAACGCCAGGGTCAGGCTGATGGCCGCACAGGCCAGGCCCAGGGCCAGTCCCCACCAGACACCGGTCGGTCCCCAGCCCAGGGTAAAGGCCATCAGCCAGGCCGCGGGCGCGCCGATCAGCCAGTAGCAGCCCAGCCCCACCAGGAAGGTGGTCTTGGCGTCCTTGAGGCCGCGAATCGCGCCCATGGCGATGGTCTGGGTGCCATCGAACAGCTCGAACCAGGCCGCCACCGCCAGCAGACTCACCGCCAGTCGGATCACCTCGGCGAACGCCGGGTCGTTGTGGTCGAGGAACAGCCCGATCAGTTGGTTGGGCAGCAGCCAGAAGACCATGGCGAACCCGAGCATCGCCACCGCGCCGAAGGCGATGCCCACCCGCCCGGCCAGCCGCGCATCGGGCAGTTGCCCGGCGCCGTAATGCTGGCCGATGCGCATGGTGATGGCGTAGGAGATACCCGCCGGCACCATGAACGCCACTGACACGATCTGCAGGGCGATCTGGTGCGCCGCCAACTGGGTGCTGCCCATGGTGCCCATGCACAGCGCAGCAAAGGCGAACAACCCGACTTCCACGGCATAGGTGCCGCCAATGGGCAGGCCCAGGCGCCACAGCTCCCGCAGGTACCGGGTATTCAAGCGGGCCAGGCCCCGGCGCAGCGGGTAGGCGGCGTAGGCCGGATGGCACTTGATGTGCCAGGCCAGGGCCAGGGCCATGCAGTTGGCGACGATGGCAGTCACCAGGCCGATCCCCACCAAGCCCAGTTTCGGCAGGCCGAACATGCCGGTGATCAACGCATAGTTGAGCAGGAAGTTGGCCACCGTCCCCGCCAGGCTGATGACCATCACCGGGGTTGCCCGGCCAATGGCGCTGGTGAAGCCGCGCAGGGCCATGAAACTCAGGTAGCCGGGCAGGGCAAATGGCAGGATCAGCAGGAACTGGCCGGCGGCCTGGACGTTGCTCGGGGTCTGGCCGAACAGCAACAACAGCGGTTTGAGGTTCCACAGCAGCAGGCCGGCGACCAGGGCCATGATCCAGGCCAGCCACAGTCCCGCCTGGGTCAGGCGCGCGGCGCCCTCGATGTCTCCGGCGCCCTGACGAATCGCCACCAGGGTGCCTACCGCGGCAATCACGCCGATGCAGAAAATCGAGACAAAGGAATAGCTGGCGGCGCCCAGGCCGCCGCCGGCCAAGGCTTGCGGGCTGATGCGGGCCATCATCAGGGTGTCGGTGAGGACCATCAGCATGTGCGCCAGTTGCGAGGCGATCAACGGCCCCGCCAGCCGCAGGATGGCCCAGAGTTCGGTGCGTGCTGGATGCTGCATGGTCATCAGGCTCGATTCTTGAAAATTCGGGAAGAGCGCTGATTCTCGGTGCTTACAGCGCATAGCACAAAAGGATAAAAATACTTGCTGGCATGATAAAAACTCATGCGAAGCCATTTTCTGCCAGTCTGGCGCCCTGGTGTTGTCCGGAGCACATCCATGTCTCGTCGTCTGCCTCCTCTGTATGCCCTGCGTGCCTTTGAAGCGGCGGCACGCCACAGCTCGTTCACCCGTGCCGCCGAAGAGCTGTCGATTACCCAAAGCGCCGTCAGCCGGCATATCCGCACCCTGGAGGAGCATTTCGCCTGCCGACTGTTCCAGCGCAGCGGGCGCAACCTGCAACTGACCGAGGCGGCGCGCCTGCTGTTGCCGGGCATCCGTGAAGGCTTCGGCGCGCTGGAACGGGCCTGCAATACCCTGCGCGCCGAAGACGGCATCCTGCGCATGAAGGCGCCCTCGACCCTGACCATGCGCTGGCTGCTGGCGCGCCTCAGCCGCTTCCGCCACCTGCAGCCGGGCAACGAGGTACAGCTCACCAGCGCCTGGATGGACGTGGACTCGGTGGATTTCAACCAGGAACCCTTCGACTGCGCGGTGTTGCTGAGCAATGGCCACTTTCCCCCGGACTGGGAAGCCAGCTACCTGTTCCCCGAGCTGTTGATCCCGGTGGGGGCGCCGAACCTGCTCAACGACCAGCCCTGGGATGTGGCGCGGCTGGCGGCCACCGAGCTCTTGCACCCTACGCCGGACCGCCGTGACTGGCGCAGCTGGCTGGAGCACATGGGGCTCACCGATCAGGTCTCGCTCAAGGGCGGGCAGGTGTTCGACACCCTGGAGCTGGGGATGATCGCGGCGGCTCGGGGTTACGGCGTGTCCATGGGGGATCTGCTGATGGTGGCCGAAGATGTGGCTCAGGGTCGCTTGAGCCTGCCCTGGCCGACCGCCGTCGCCAGTGGCTTGAACTATTACCTGGTGTGGCCCAAGACCCGGCCGGGAGGCGAACGTTTGCGTCGCCTCAGCGACTTTCTCCAGGGCGAGGTCCAGGCCATGCAATTGCCCGAGGTAGAGCGCCTCGGCTGAAACGATGCAGTGCCCGGCCGGCGGGGGCGCGCAGATATCCTTGCAAGGCGCTCAAGTATTTGCCGGCGCCGCCGAATCCATGGGTTATGGAACCAGCGTTCAGGAAGGTCCTAAATTACTAAAAATCCTAGAATTATGACTGCCGAGCGTGCTGACCGATCAGGATGATCCGCCTTCTCGGCAAGGAGCCATCATGTCCCAACCCCGTGCCCGCATAGCCTCCCAGCTTGGGCTTGCCCTTGCCCTGATTCTTGCCCTGGTCATCAGTGGCAGCACCCTGTTTGCCCTGCGCTCACTGGATTCGGCGAACCTCGATACCCGGGAAGAGCACCTGGCCAGCGAGGCGCGGCTGTTGGCGGACCAGCTCAACACCTTCCACGGCAGCCTGCGCGAGAGCACCCAGCGCCTGAGCGGCCTGTTCGAAAACCGCTTCAGCGGCGGCCTGAGCCTGCACCCCGAGCAACCGGTGAGTGTGGCCGGGGTCCAGACCCCGGGCCTGCACCTGGGGGACGTGGTGCTCAACAACAACTTCGAGGAAGTGGACGAGTTCAAGCAGATGACTGCCGGGGTGGCGACCCTGTTCGTGCGCAGCGGCGATGACTTCATCCGGGTCAGTACCTCCCTGAGCAAGCAGGACGGCAGCCGGGCCATCGGCACCTTGCTCGATCATGCCCACCCGGCCTATCAGAAACTCATGGCGGGCCAGGGCTATGTCGGTCGCGCCGTGCTCTTTGAACGCTTCTACATGACCCAGTACACCCCGGTGATGGATCGCGGCGGTAAGGTCATCGCGGTGCTGTTTGTCGGTTTCGATTACACCGATGCGCAGAATGCCCAGTTCGACAATCTCAAGCGTTTTCGCATCGGCCAGAGCGGTTCCCTGGCCCTGCTCGACGAGCAGGACAAGTGGCTGGTGCCGCCGGCCGGTGTGCAGGGGCTGGACCAGGCTGCGCAGGTCATGGCCACTGCGGCGAAGGAACCGGGCAAGGGCCGCTTCTGGAGCGATCAGGGCGAGGACTTCTACAGCCTGGCGGTGCCGTTTGCCGGTGGTCCCTGGTCGGTGGTGGCCAGCATGCCCAAGGCCGAGATCCGTGCGGTGACCTGGAGCGTGGGGATTCGCCTGGTGATCGGCAGCCTGCTGGCGATGCTGCTGGCGGTGGGGGCCACGGTCTGGCTGCTGCGCAGCAAGCTGGCGCCCCTGAGCGATCTGGTGCGCCAGGCCCAGGCCCTGGGGGGCGGCGACCTGAGCGCGCGGCTGAATGTCTCCAGCCATGACGAAATCGGCCAGCTGGCCCGCAGCTTCAACCAGATGGGCGAAGCCCTGTCGACCATGGTCGAGCACATTCGCCGTTCCGCTGCCGAGGTCAATGGCCGGGCCCAGGCCTTGTCCGGTCTGTCCAGCGGCGCCTATGAAGGCATGGAGCAGCAGTCCGGCGAGATCACCAGCATGGCCGGGGCGGTGGAGCAGTTCAGCGCCACTTCGCTGAACATCGCCGACAACATGGGCAGCACCCAGCGTCTGGCTCAGGAAAACGCCGAGCAGACCCATATCGGCCTCGAATCCATGCAGCAGGCTTCGGCGTCCCTGGAGCAGATTGCCGGGGCCCTCAACAGCACGGCCACGGTGATCAATACCCTGGGCCAGCGTTCCCAGGAGATTGGCGGGATTGTCGGGGTGATCACCGCCATTGCCGATCAGACCAACCTGCTGGCCCTCAACGCCGCCATCGAGGCCGCGCGTGCCGGCGAGCAGGGGCGCGGGTTTGCCGTGGTCGCCGATGAGGTGCGCAACCTGGCGTCGCGCACCCGCGAGGCCACTGATGAAATCTCGCAGATGATCAACAGCATCCAGCAGGAAACCGGCAACGCCATCGAAACCATGGAACAGGGCAACCGCCTGATGCAGGAAGGCTTGTCGCGCAACGCCAATGTCGCCTCGGCCCTGGCCCTGATCGACGAGCAGAGCCGCAGCGCCGGTGAACAGTTCGCCGCCATCACCACCGCGACTCAGGAACAGAGCAGCACCGCCACGGTGCTCAGCAGCAACCTGCAGAGCATTGCCCAGGCCAACAGCGAGCAGCGTGAAGTGGTGTCCAACCTGGCGCTCACCGCCCGTGAGCTGGAAACCCTGGCCGCCGACCTGCGCCAGGAGGTCGACCGCTTCCGCTGATCTGGCCCAGCCGGCTGGGCCGGGGCTCAGCGGGGCTCGGCCGACTCAGCCAGGCCCGGATCCACGCGCTTGCCGATATCCCGCAGGCGCGCCAGCTGGTCGACCATGGTGGGCGCCTCATCGACGCTGCTGACGAAGGTCCACAGGTAAGTCATCACCGCATACACGTGGCCGGCCTTGACCTCGGGTGCCAGCGCCAGCTGGCTGATGGCGATGACGAACAGCAGCGCGGCGACCGCACCAAGGAACAGATAGGCCGTCGCTTCCCGGTCCGAGAGGCCGATGCGCAGCCGCGACAGCAGGCGATAGTGGCGCTGTAGCGAGACGGCACCGACCTTGGCCACCAGGCCGATTTCCTTTTCCAGCCGGTTGTTCAGGCGTTCGTGCAGTTGCTGGTTGCGGCGGGCAAAACGCGGCAGCAGGGTCACGCACAGCAGCAGCGCCGTGAGGCAGGCGAGGCCGATCCAGGGTTCGATCACCAGCAGCATCACCGCTGCGCCGACGATCGACACCAGGGCCGTGGCGATGGTCGGCACGTGCTTTTCGAAGAAGTCGACGAACTCCCGGGCCAGCACCACCCGCGCCGCGGCGGTGGACGTGTCCTGCTGTTGCAGGCGCTGGTTGAGGATCACCGGCACCGCGAGGTCGGCGTAGATGCGGGTGAACGTGCGGGTGTCCACTGCTCGCCGCGCCGCGCCCACCACCCAGAAGCCCAGCACCACCAAGGCGTAGATCAGCGCATGGGCGGCGTCGCCGCTCAGGATCGAGTCCACGGCAAAGCCGGCGAACAGCGGATAGGCCAGCAACAGGGCGTTCTCCAGGGCCACCAGGGACAGGGTGCCGAACAGCTTGCCCGGATAGGCCCTGGCTATGGCCTTGAGAGTCTGGCCGGCGGACTGTTGGCCGATTTTCTGCTTTGGATCCACGGCAATGAGTGGGGTAGCGGCGGGCATGAGTGCACCACAAGAATGATTGGGGTTAATATTGAGCGACTGCTCAATTATCTTTGAGCGATCGCTCAAAATGCAAGCGCCGTCCATCCTGGCGCCAAGAGGCCCGATTGCCCATGTCGCGTAACGACCGCAAAGACCAGATCATCCAGGCCGCCCTGGAATTATTCCGCAGCAAGGGTTTCGCCGAGGTTTCCACCCGGGACCTGGCCGAGCATGCCGGCCTGTCCCGCAGCCACGTTTATCACTACTTCAGTGATTTCAAAGAGCTGCGCCGCGAAGCCTTCGTCCATTTCGCCAATCAACAATTGGAAGCGGTGGGCGGGCCCCTGCGCGGTGCGGCGCCGATGGACGCTTTGCAAGGATTCATCCGTGACTGTCTGCCCGATTGTGCCGAAGACGGCTGGGCCTTGTGGCTCGATGCCTGGGACGAAGCCATGCACGACGCCGAGCTGGCCGAGACTTACCTGAGGATCAATGGCCAGTGGCAGGCAATGCTGGCCGGCATCATTGTCGATGGAGTCGAGACGGGGGTGTTTCACTGCGCCAACCCCCAGCGCGCGGCCCGGCAGTTGCTTGCGCAGACCATGGGCTACACCGATGACCTGCTGCTGCGGGCTTCTCCCGAGTCGGCCCGGGCTGCGTTGCAGGAAGTCATGGAAGTGGCGGGCCTGCTGCTGGGATTCAAGGCCTGAAAGGCAAAGCCGGGCAGTGGCGGAGTTGTGCGGTCAATCGCGAATTTGTAGCTTGCTGAAACGATTCTTCAGCGCTATAAAAACCGCACAACTCCAATAAAGGCAGCCCTTCCATGACATCCCTCAAACTGCTGGTCACCCTCGGCGCGCTGACCGCCGCCTCCCACGCCATGGCCTGGGACTATGTGCTGCTCGACACCGACAAGGCCGCTGAAAACCTGCATATCACCAGCGAGCAGTTGGGTCTGAAGACCGCGCAACCCTTCTCCGTGACCTTGCGCACCTTGCATGGCGGCCGCCAGGAAGGGGTCAGCATCGTCGATATCGACAACGGCCAGATGAAGCTTTCGCTGGTGCCGACCCGAGGCATGAATGTGCTGCAGGCCTCGGTGGGCGACGTGCGCCTGGGGTGGGATTCACCGGTCAAGGAAGTGGTCAATCCGGCCTTCATCGAACTCAATGGCCGCGGTGGCCTGGGCTGGCTGGAAGGCTTCAACGAGCTGGTGACGCGCTGCGGTTACGAGTGGGTCGGGCACCCGGGCATGGACAACGGTGAATTGCTGACCCTGCATGGCCGCGCCGCGAACATTCCGGCCAGCAAAGTCACCCTGCACATCGACGAACAGCCGCCCTATGCGATTCATCTGCGAGGCGAACTCAAGGAGCAGGCGTTCAAGAAGGTCGACTTCAGCGTGGCCACCGAGCTGGTCACCGAGCCCGGCAGCACCAGCTTCACCCTCAACGATCGCCTGACCAACAACGGCGATTATGCGAAGGAATATCAGGCGCTGTACCACAGCAACTTCAGCACCCCGTTCCTTGAACAGGGGGCAAAATTTGCCGCGCCGGTCAAACAGGTGTCGCCGTTCAACGACAAGGCCAAGGCCGATCTGGGCGATTGGCAGACCTACCGCGGCCCGACCCGCGACTATGACGAAACCGTGTACAACGTGGTGCCTTATGCCGATGCCCAGGGCGAGACCCTGGCGGTGCTGCACAACAAGGCGGGCAGCCTCGGGGTGTCCCTGGGCTTCAATACCCGACAGTTGCCGGTGTTCTCGCTGTGGAAAAACACCGACACCCAGGGCCAGGGCTATGTGACCGGGTTGGAGCCGGGCACCAGTTTTTCCTACAACCGCCGTTATCAGCGTCCATTGAATCTGGTGCCGACGATTGGTCCCAAGGAGCAGCGGGAGTTTCAGATCCGCTACAGCCTGTTGGCGGACAAGGTCGCGGTGGACAACGCCTTGAATCGTGTCAGTCAGATCCAGCAAGGGCGTCAGACCGAAGTGCGGCCAACGCCGCTGGTGGATCTGTCCAAGGAGTGAACCTTCAATCGGCGCCGGGACGATAGTGCAGCGCCTCTGCCAGATGGTCGCGACTGATGCTTGCCGCCTGCTCCAGGTCGGCCAGGGTCCTGGCCACCTTGAGCAGGCGGTGAGCGGCGCGCAACGACAGGTTCAAGCGTTCGCAGGCCGCTTCCAGCCAGTGCTCGTCGGCTGTGGATAACTGGCAATGGCGCCGCAGGCCGGGCAGGTCGAGAAAGGCGTTGGCACAGCCCTGGCGCTGGCCTTGCAGCTGGCGTGCCCGGGCGACTCTGGCGGCGGCTTCGGCGCTGTCGTTGCCCGGTTGTGGCCTGGGGTTGAGGGCGGTGACCTCGCGGGCCACGGTCAGGTGCAGGTCGATGCGATCGAGCAGCGGGCCGGACAACTTGTTGCGATAGCGCTGGATCTGTTCCGGCGTGCAGCGGCAGCGTCCGCTGGGTTCGCCAAGGTATCCGCAGGGGCAGGGGTTCATCGCCGCGACCAGTTGGAAGCGTGCCGGGAACTGCACCCGGTCGCGGGCCCGGGAGATGATGATCTGCCCGGACTCCATGGGCTCGCGCAGGACCTCCAATACCTTGCGATCGAACTCCGGTAGCTCATCGAGAAACAGCACGCCGTGATGGGCCAGGGTGATTTCCCCGGGTTGGGGTTTGGAGCCGCCTCCGACCAGCGCCGCCCCCGAAGCCGAATGATGAGGCTGACGAAACGGCCGCTGGGGCCAGTGGCGCAGGGGCGTGTGGCTGGTCACCGATTGAATCGCCGCCACTTCCAGGGCCTCGTCCTCCTGCAAGGGGGGCAACAGGCCGGGCAGACGGCTGGCCAGCAGGGTCTTGCCGGTGCCTGGCGGGCCGCTGAACAGCAGGTTGTGGGCACCGGCCGCGGCGATCAGCAAGGCGCGCTTGGCGGCGAGCTGGCCCTGTACTTCGCGAAGATCGGGGTAGGGGGAGTGGCTCTGTGTCAGGCCGTCGCTGATGTAAGGCGCTATCGGTGCCTGGCCGTTGAGATGGGCCACGGCTTGCAGCAGATGCTCGACCGCGATCACCTCCAGGCCACTGGCCAGGCAGGCTTCTTCGGCATTGGCGCGGGGCACCAGCAGGGTGCGTCCGGCGTCGCGCGCCGCCAGTGCGGCAGGGAGTACGCCGCGCACCGCCCTTACTGCTCCGGACAGCGCCAGTTCCCCCAGGCATTCGATGTTGTCCAGGGCCTGCGCCGGTACTTGCACGCTGGCGGCGAGGATGCCCAGGGCGATGGCCAGGTCGAAGCGCCCGCCATCCTTGGGCAGGTCCGCCGGAGCCAGGTTGAGGGTGATGCGGCGCGCGGGGAAATCGAACCCGGCGTTGAGAATGGCGCTGCGCACCCGGTCCTTGCTTTCCTTGACTGCAGCTTCCGGCAGGCCCACCAGGGTCAGGCTTGGCAAGCCATTGGCCAGGTGCACTTCAACGCTGACCGCCGGTGCCTGCACGCCGACCTGGGCACGGCTGTGAATGATCGCCAGGGACATGGGGAGTTCTTCCTTGAGACAGCGGAACCGCTTCCTGCGGGGCTGCTGCAAGGATAGTTGAGGGGGGTGGCGGCAGAGCTGCCAGAATGGGCACAGGATATGTCGCCGGCGTTGCGGCCTTGGTTGGCCAGTCGGCGCCTACGGCACGGGGCTGCAGGAGCCGACTTGCCGGCGAACCGGCGGTTCAGCTCAGTCTTGTGCCGGATTCAGCCGCGCTTCCAGCTCCGCCACTTTGGCTTCGAGGCTTTCCAGGCGTGCGCGGGTGCGGGCCAGGACCACCATCTGGCTGTCGAATTCTTCCCGGCTGACCAGGTCGAGCTTGCTGAAGCCGCTTTGCAGCAGGGCCTTGAATTGGCTTTCGATTTCGTTGCGGGGCAGGGGCGTATCACCGCTGAGCAAACGCGAGGCGTGGCCGCTCAGGGCATCGAGAAGGTCTTTGGGCGCGAGCATGGGAGAGTCCTGAATTGCAGTCGGCCCGCAGTGTATCACGCAGCAACAGCGCTCCAGGCGAGCCTGGGTTGCACGTTTTTCGCGCATCCGGCCGGGCGCCGACGCACTGTTTTTGTGCGTATGCCGGGCCCGGTTTTCCGGTATTCGCCGCCAGCGCCAGGCAAAGGACTGAAATCACTGAATTTTCCCGAGCTGGCAAGCTTTCTGCTTAGACCCTGGTGACCCATGCACTGATGCAGTCGCTGTGACGAATGCAGTGCGGCAGCCTGCGCGGGGGGTGTTTCGTCAGGAGCGGTTAGCTGGCGTCGGTCTGGCTGAGTAAGGCCGACGATGCGTTACAAAGCCAGGCACTGCGCTTAGACTTGAGTCGGGTTTGTTTTCCTGGGGCAAGTCCACCAATTCGGGAGAGAGTTTCATGAAGCTAGTCACTGCCATCATCAAGCCGTTCAAGTTGGACGACGTGCGCGAGTCGCTGTCCGAAATCGGCGTGCAGGGCATTACCGTTACTGAGGTCAAAGGCTTCGGCCGGCAGAAAGGTCACACCGAGCTGTATCGCGGTGCGGAGTACGTGGTGGATTTTCTGCCCAAGGTGAAGATCGATGTCGCCATTGACGACAAGGATCTTGACCGGGTTATCGAGGCGATAACCAAGGCCGCCAACACCGGCAAGATCGGTGACGGCAAGATCTTCGTGGTCAATCTGGAACAGGCTATTCGCATCCGTACCGGCGAAACCGATACCGACGCCATCTAAGCCGCCAAACCCAACGCCCCAGGAGAAAACAATATGACTCTGCGTAAATTCGCAGGGCTAGGAGCCCTGTTGTCCCTCGTAATGCCTGGCCTGGCCTTGGCGGCAGATCCGGTGCCCCCTCCAGTGCTTAACTCCGGCGACACCGCGTGGATGCTGACCTCCACGGCCCTGGTGCTGTTCATGACCATCCCCGGGCTGGCGCTGTTCTACGGCGGTATGGTGCGTTCGAAAAACATTCTTTCCGTGATGATGCAGTGCTTCGCCATCACCGGTCTGGTCACTGTCCTGTGGTTCATCTATGGCTACAGCATGGCGTTCGATACCACCGGGATGGAAGCTGGCGTCGTCAATCTCAATTCCTTCGTGGGCGGCTTGTCCAAGGCCTTCCTGGCGGGTGTCACCCCGGCCAGCCTGACCGGCCCGGCGGCGTTGTTCCCCGAGGCGGTGTTCGTCACCTTCCAGATGACCTTCGCCATCATCACTCCGGCACTGATCGTCGGTGCCTTCGCCGAGCGGATGAAGTTCTCCGCGATGCTGATCTTCATGGGCGTCTGGTTCACCCTGGTGTACGCGCCAATTGCCCACATGGTCTGGAGCGGTCCGGGTTCTCTGCTGGGCGACTGGGGCGTGCTGGACTTCGCCGGCGGCACCGTGGTCCACATCAACGCCGGTATCGCCGGGCTGGTGGCCTGCCTGGTGCTGGGCAAGCGCAAAGGCTTCCCGACCACGCCCATGGCGCCGCATAACCTGGGCTACACCTTGATGGGCGCGGCCATGCTGTGGGTCGGCTGGTTCGGTTTCAACGCCGGTTCCGCGGCGGCTGCCAACGGCACCGCCGGCATGGCCATGTTGGTCACGCAGATCGCAACGGCTGCCGCCGCCCTGGGCTGGATGTTTGCCGAGTGGATGACCCACGGCAAGCCAAGCGCGCTGGGCATCGCTTCGGGCGTGGTAGCCGGCCTGGTCGCCATCACCCCGGCCGCCGGCACCGTGGGCCCGATGGGTGCCCTGATCATTGGCCTGGCGGCAGGTGTGGTGTGCTTCTTCTGCGCCACCAGCCTCAAGCGCAAGCTGGGTTATGACGACTCCCTGGATGCCTTCGGCGTTCACGGCATCGGCGGTATTCTCGGTGCGATCCTCACCGGCGTGTTCGCTGCACCGTCCCTGGGCGGCTTCGGCACCGTCACCGATATCGCGGCACAGGTCTGGATCCAGGCCAAGGGCGTCGGCTTCACCGTGATCTACACCGCGATCGTCACCTTCATCATCCTCAAGGTCCTGGATGCGGTCATGGGGCTGCGTGTCACCGAGGAAGAAGAAGCGGTCGGCCTCGACCTGGCGCAACACAACGAGCGTGGTTACAACCTGTAATCGCGTGGGGAAAAAAGCCCGGCTCCGGCCGGGCATTTTTTTGCCTGACGTTTGTCATTGAAAAATGGCTGAAAGGATTTTCTGACAAGCATTGGCGTGTTTGCCGTGGCGATTTCCAGCAGGACAAATGCTTACACTAAAGCAGGATTATTCGGCGCTTTGTTTTTTCACTGAGCGCGCTAGAATGCGCGCCGAAGCGTGGAGATCGGTATGTGGCAGCAGACCCTGATTACCTTGCGGGCCAGGCCCCGGGGCTTTCACCTGGTGACGGACGAGTTGCTCGCCGGCCTGCCCGAGTTGAGGGCGTGTCGGGTTGGTCTGCTGCATTTATGGCTGCAACATACCTCGGCCTCGTTGACCATCAACGAGAACGCCGATCCGGCGGTCCGGCGTGACTTCGAACGTTTCTTCAACACCCTGGTGCCTCAAGGCATGGCCGGGTACGAACATAACGACGAAGGCGAAGACGACCTTCCGGCGCACTTCAAGGCCAGTTTGCTAGGCTGTCAGCTGACTTTGCCGGTAGCGGCGGGACGCTTGGCGCTAGGCACCTGGCAAGGTGTTTATCTGGGCGAGCATCGCGATCATGGCGGTGCTCGCAAAGTCCTTGCCACCCTGCAGGGTGATAGGGCATAAGCCGCTGAGTATCAGTGGACGTTGATTTTTTTCCGGCGGCCTTCGACAGTCGGCGCAGCTGGGCTATAACTAATCTGCTTTTCGCAAGTCATGAGGTAGAACATGAGCGACGATGATCTGGAAAACGACGACCTCGAAGTAGGTGACGAAGACGATACCGAAGAAGGTCTTGAAGCGGCCGCCGACGATGTGGTGGAAGACGATGGCAGTGATGTTCCTGCTCCGACCGCCAAAGGCAAGGCCAAGGCTGCCGTTTCGGTAGACGAGCTGCCGAGTGTCGAAGCCAAGAACAAGGAGCGTGATGCACTGGCGCGTGCCATGGAAGAGTTCCTGGCCCGTGGCGGCAAAGTGCAGGAAGTCGAGGCCAATGTGGTCGCCGATCCGCCCAAGAAGCCTGATAACAAGTACGGCAGCCGGCCTATCTGAGCCTTGCTACTTGCTTGCTGAAAAAGCCCGCCGTCGCTGCGGGCTTTTTCATGGAAGAAAGACAGGCAGCGGCAAGTTACGAGCTGCAAGCTATAAGTTCGAGGCTTGAGGCTGCGGCGGCCAGCCGCCTATTTCCAGCTGGCCAGCAGTCGTGGCAGTTCAATCAGGCTGCGGATCTCGGCATCTGGTGCGCGCTCGGCTTCCCAGGTCTTGCCGCTGGGATTGAACCAGATCGCGCGCAGGCCCGCCTGCTGGGCGCCGGCAATGTCGTCGCCCGGGTGATCGCCGATATGCACGGCGGTATCGGCCGTTGCGCCACCGCGCTGCAGGGCTTCATGGAACAGTCGGGCATCCGGCTTGGCGACCCCGATGTCTTCGGCGCACAGGGCGAACTTGAAGTAGTCCGCCAGGCCCAGGCGGCGCACGTCGGCATTGCCGTTGGTGACCACCCCCAGGGCGAAGTGATTGGCCAGGGCTTCCAGGGTCGGCAGCACCTCGGGAAAGATCTCCAGTTGATGCCGCGCGTGCAGGAATACTTCGAAGCTCTGATCGGCCAGTTGGCTGGCTTGACTGTGCTCGTATCCAGCCTCCTCCAGGGCATGGAACAGTACCTGGCGGCGCAGGGCGCTGATTCGGTACTTGAGGTGCGGTTGTTCGAGCAGCACGCGTTCGCGAATGCTCCACAGATGCTCCACCGGCACGCCGCCGAGATTCGGTGCATGCTCGGTCAGCCACTGACGCAGGGTGGCCTCGGCGCTGACGATCACCGGGGCGGTGTCCCAGAGGGTGTCATCAAGGTCGAAGGTGATCAGTTTGATGGTCATTACTCACCGCCTTTGTTGCGTTTGGCCCGAGGGTGGGCGCTGTCGTAGACCGCTGCCAGGTGCTGGAAGTCCAGGTGGGTGTAGATCTGTGTGGTCTTGATATCCGAGTGTCCGAGCAACTCCTGCACGGCACGCAGGTCCTGGGAAGACTCCAGCAGGTGGCTGGCAAAGGAATGACGCAGCATGTGTGGATGCAGGTTCTGCCCCAGCTCGCGCTCACCGGCGGCCTTGACCCGCAGTTGGATGGCGCGCGGCCCCAGGCGCCGGCCCTTTTGACTGACGAACAGGGCGCCGTCCGGCGGGTTGCTCAGGGCGCGCAGCGGCAGCCACAGTGCCAGGGCCTCCCGGGCTTTTTTGCCCACGGGCAGCACGCGGGTCTTGCTGCCCTTGCCCAGGACCTGCACCAGCCCGTCCGCCAGATCCAGTTGCTCGAGGTTCAGGCTGGTCAGTTCGGAAAGACGCAGCCCGCAGGAGTAGAACAGCTCCAGGATCGCCTGGTCGCGATGGGCCAGGAAGTCATCCTCCACTGCGCCATCGAGCAGCTGCAGGGCGCGATCGGTGTCCAGGGTCTTGGGCAGGCGGCGTTCGCCCTTGGGCGGCGCCAGGCCGTTGGCCGGATCGTGATCGCACAGCCCTTCGCGGTTCAGGTAGTGATAGAGGCCGCGCACCGCGGACAGCAGGCGTGCCAGGCTGCGGGACGACTGACCCTGCTGGTGCAGGCGGGCAATCATGCTGCGCAGGCCCTGGACATCCAGGTCGGTCCAGCTGCGGACCTGCTGTTTCTCGCAAAACCCCAGCACCTTGTCGAGATCGCGTCGATAGGCCTGCAGGGTGTGGGGCGACACCTGGCGCTCACTGCGCAGGTGTGCGCAGTAGGCATCCAGTTGCTGCTGCATGGTCAGCGTACCGAGCGCAGCGAGTGGGTGAAGCGCGGCAGGACCCGGCCGGTGACTTCGGCTATGTAGTTGAGGAACAGGGTGCCGACCGAGCTCTTGTAGTGCTGCGGGTCACGGCTGGCGATGGCCAGGACTCCATGCAGGCCCTGATGCGCCAGAGCGACCACCGCGGTGGAGCCGATCTGCTTGCGCTGTTCTTCGCCGAAGAGGAAGTCCAGTTCATGTTCGCGCAGGCTGCCGCTGACACTCTTGCCTTCCGAGAGCAGGCCGCCGATGGCGCCCTGGGCTTCGGCGGCCGAGACCCAGCGACCCACCGGCATGGCGTTGTCGCTGAACAGGATCAGGCTGACGAAGGGTACCTGGAAGTCCTGGCGCAGGCTGTCCTCGACACTCATGACCACTTCTTCCAGGCTGCTGGCGTCCATCAGCGCCAGAATCAGGCGGCGGGTCTTGTCGAACAGGCGGTCGTTGTCCCGGGCCACGTCCATCAGTTGCGACAGGCGGTGGCGCATCTCGATGTTGCGCTCGCGCAGGATCTTCATCTGTCGCTCCACCAGCGACACGGTATCGCCGCGCTGGTGGGGAATGCGCAAGGCCGGGAGCAGCTCGTCGTGGTCGACGAAGAAGTCCGGATGGGCCTCCAGGTACGCAGCGACGGCGGCTGCGTCCAGGTCGGCAGAAGGCACTGGGTCGGGCTTTGCGGCGGGAGCCTGGGGCTGATCAGTCATGGGTTTCGCTCACTTAAAGACGCACCTGTCCTTCGTATACGCGTACTGCCGGGCCGGTCATCATCACCGGTTGGCCTGGACCTGCCCATTCGATGGACAGGCGCCCGCCTGGCAGGTCGATCAATAGTGGCGAATCCATCCACCCCTGGCTGATCGCGGCCACTGCAGCTGCGCAGGCACCGGTGCCGCAGGCCTGGGTTTCCCCGGCACCGCGTTCCCAGACCCGCAATTGCGCGCGCTGACGGTCCAGCACCTGGAGAAAACCGACATTGACCCGCGCCGGGAAGCGCGGGTGATGCTCGATCTTCGGCCCCAGCTCGTGCACCGGCGCGCTGTTGATGTCATCCACCCGCAGCACGGCGTGGGGGTTGCCCATGGACACGGCGGCCAGCTCGACCTGGACGCCATCGACGTCCAGCGTGTAGCTGTTGGCCTGGGCCGGTGCCTGGAACGGGATATCCGCCGGCACCAGGCGTGGCGCCCCCATGTTGACGCTGATCTGACCGTCGTTGCGCACGTCCAGTTCGATCACGCCGCTCTTGGTCTCGACGCGGATCTGGCGCTTGGTGGTCAGGCGCTTGTCCAGCACGAAGCGGGCGAAGCAACGGGCACCGTTGCCGCACTGTTCCACTTCGGAACCATCGGAGTTGAAGATCCGATAGCGGAAATCCACGTCCGGGTTGCTCGGGGCCTCGACGATCAGCAACTGATCGAAGCCGATCCCGGTGTTGCGATCACCCCATTGCTTGGCGTGCTTGGGCAAAATATGCGCGTGCTGGCTGACCAGGTCGAGAACCATGAAGTCATTGCCCAGGCCGTGCATCTTGGTAAAACGCAGCAGCATGGTCTTACTCCGGCAGCAGGCTTTCGCCAGCGAATAACTCGGCTACCGTCTCGCGGCGACGCACTTCAACAGCCTGGTCGCCATCGACCAGCACTTCAGCGGCACGGCCGCGGGTGTTGTAGTTCGAGCTCATGACGAAACCATAGGCGCCAGCGGAATGCACCGCCAGCAGGTCGCCCTCGGCCAGGGCCAGGGAGCGTTCCTTGGCGAGGAAGTCGCCGGTTTCACAGATCGGGCCGACGATGTCGTAGGTACGGGGTTCGGCGTCGCGTGGTTGCACGGCGCTGACGTCCATCCAGGCCTGGTACAGCGCCGGGCGGATCAGGTCGTTCATGGCCGCGTCGACGATGGCGAAATCCTTGTGTTCGGTGTGCTTGAGGTACTCGACCCGGGTCAGCAGCACGCCGGCGTTGGCGACGATGAAACGGCCCGGTTCGAACACCAGGGCCAGGTCGCGGCCATCCAGGCGCTGGCGCACCGCCTTGACGTAGTCGGCGGCCAGCGGCGGCTCTTCGTCGCGATAACGCACGCCCAGGCCACCACCCAGATCGATGTGGCGCAGGTAGATGCCGCACTCGCCAAGGCGATCCACCAGGTCCAGCAGGCGGTCGAGGGCGTCGATGAAGGGTTCCAGGGTGGTCAGTTGCGAGCCGATATGGCAGTCGACCCCGACGATATCCAGGTTCGGCAGTTGCGCGGCGCGGATGTACACATCCTCGGCCGTGGCAATGTCGATGCCGAACTTGTTTTCCTTGAGCCCGGTGGAGATGTAGGGGTGGGTGCCGGCGTCGACGTCGGGGTTGACCCGCAGCGAGACCGGCGCGCGAACTCCCAGCTCGGCGGCGACCTGTTGCAGGCGCTCCAGTTCTTCGGCGGATTCGACGTTGAAGCAGTGGACGCCGACTTCCAGGGCGCGACGCATGTCGTCACGGGTCTTGCCGACACCGGAAAAGACGATCTTGTCGGCCTGGCCACCGGCGGCCAGGACCCGCTCCAGTTCGCCCCGGGAGACGATGTCGAAACCGGCGCCCAGGCGGGCCAGGACATTCAACACGCCCAGGTTGGAGTTGGCCTTTACCGCGAAGCAGACCAGATGCGGCATGCCGGCAAGTGCCTCGGCATAGGCCAGGTACTGGGCCTCGATATGCGCTCGGGAATAGACGTAGGTCGGCGTGCCGAAACGCTCGGCAATGGCGGACAGGGCTACGCCTTCCGCGAACAGCTCACCGTCGCGGTAGTTGAAAGCGTCCATGGTGAGCCCTTAGTAGGTGTCGTGCTTGTGCGACTTCGATTGCGACTTGGCCTGCTCTTCAGGGGATTTGCTGTCATCAGGCAGATACAGCGGGCCTTTCTGGCCACAGGCAGTAACAAGGCAGGCAACCGCGACGAGCGCAGCAAGGGAAGAGATCAGGCGCTTCATGGCGAAATCCTTGAGAATGCGTAAATTGCGCCCGAGTATACCGGCCACCCGGCAGCTTGCCTATGCAGCGTAACTCCCGTCCAGCGGGCCTTTGCCAGGCCTTGTTCAGGGGCTTTGGATGGCTGGCGGCGCAATGGACGTCGCATTTGTCCGCCTGTTCGGTATCCTTTGCATTCGCCGGGGAGCGCCCGTATCTTGCGGCGCTTGAGCGTGAGTAGACACTATTCGAGGTTCCCGCAATGAGTTTGACCGAAGCCCGTTTTCACGACCTGGTGGACGCTACCCAGCAGACGCTGGAGGATATTTTCGATGAGAGCGACCTGGACATCGACCTGGAAAGCTCGGCCGGTGTGCTCACCGTCAAGTTCGACAACGGCAGCCAGGTGATCTTCAGCCGCCAGGAACCTCTGCGCCAACTGTGGCTGGCGGCCCGATCCGGTGGTTTCCACTTCGATTACGACGAGGAAAGCGAGCGCTGGATGTGCGACAAGAGCGAGGAGCAGTTGGGCGAGATGCTGGAGCGTATCGTCTTCGAACAGGCGGACATCAAGCTTGAGTTCGAAGGGCTCTGAGATCGTGACCGAGCCCGCTGCCGTGCGCCCGCCCAAGCCCCTCTACAGCAACGTCAGTCCGGCGGTGAGTTCGCCGTGTATCAGCCTGTGCCGTCTCGATGAGCAGAAGGTCTGTCGCGGTTGCTTTCGTCATGTCGAGGACATTCGCGAGTGGCGCTCGGCCGATGATCAGCGTCGGCGAGTGATCTGCGCCCAGGCGTTGCTGCGCAAGCAGAGCGTGGCCGCGGAGGGACTTTAGGTTCGTACTCGTACGGTTTGTTTATTCAGTGTGCTGTGATAGTGTCCGGCTTCGCCTCGCTACATCGAGGCCGGTGAGAACCCCGTCTTATTTGGCGGGGTTTTGCTTTTTTGTGCAGAAAAAATAGGAGTCAGCCAGGATCATGAGTACTGCACCATCCATCATCCTTACCCGCCTTGACGTGCAACGTCTGGAGCGTCTGATCGACAGCCTGGACGACTCGCTGCCAGGCGTCATCGCACTGCAAACCGAGTTGGATCGTGCCGAAACGCTGGTGGGTCACGATGAAGTTCCGGCCGGTGTCGTCACCATGAATTCGCGTGTGCACTGCCGTGAAGAAAGCAGCGGCAAGGACTATCACCTGACTCTGGTTTATCCACAGGACGCCAATGCCGACGAGGGCAAGATTTCGATCCTCGCGCCAGTGGGCAGTGCCTTGCTGGGCCTGCAGGTCGGTCAATACATCGACTGGCCGGCCCCGGGCGGCAAGACCCTGAAGCTGACGCTGCTGGAAGTGGAATACCAGCCGGAAGCCGCCGGCGACTACCACCTCTGATAGCGGCTAGACCTGCTCGAGCGCGTCATTCAGCGCGCGCTCCAGGCTGGCCTTGTAACGCAGGTAGAGAATGCTCGGACTCTGTCCATCACCGAGCAGGCCGGACAGGTCCAGGTCGGTGATGTAGCAGCGATAGCGCTGCGGTTCGCGGCGCTGGGCGACGATGTCCTGAGCCACTGCGCCAAACAGCTGATCGCCATATTCCAGCTCGGAAAACTCCCGTTGATTGCAGTACAGCGAGACTTGCACCTGACCCGGTGCGGCCTTGCCGATGATCGCCTGCACGTCATAAAAGGCCTTGTCGACCGGCGTCGGCGGTGCCGGGCGCGGCTCAACCCGGCGTGCCCGGCCGCTGCCCGAGGGCAATACCTGAAAGTAGAGTGTGTCCAAAGGTTTCTCGCCTGGGTTGCTGCTCATCGGCAACAGCGCATCGCGACGGTAGAGAATCGACTGCAGGAAACGCTGCAGTGGCACCAGCAGGCTGTGCTCGTCGTGATAGGGCAGGGTCTGCTGCCACAGGGCATTGTGCTCGTCGAGCAGATACAGCTCGGCCTGCTCGTCGACGATTCGGTAGAACACCTGGATGCAGCCCGGCTGGCCCATGGGCAGGATCAGCGCCAGGTCGTGATCTTCCAGGGCCATCGGGTCCAGGTGCAGGGGGCTGTAGCAGGCCTGTTCCTGGCCCAGGTATTCCAGCAGTGCGGCAGGATTGGCCATGGCCTGGTGCCGTACCTGGCCAGCCACCAGTTCCAGGACGTGATAGTGCTGCTGCACCTGGATCAGGTAGCGGTAGTTGAGCTGGCTGAGCAACAGGTGCTGCGCGGTTTCGAACAGCTCCTCTACCCGCCGGGCGATGAATTGCGCGCGGTTGTGGCAGAAGCAGCGGACCCTGAGGCGCGGCTGGGGTCCGGCAGGCAGGCTGTTCAGGTAATCGCGCAGGCAATCGAGCAGTGCATGCTCGGCGTCGTAGCGGTCGACCATGACCTCGTTCCAGCTATTGAGGGTGACCTGATCCAGGGTCAGCACCAGATTCTCCCGGACCCCGGCATAGCTCAGGGAGTCGGTGCGTTCGGTGGTCATGAGGATGTTCAGGTCGCGGTGATGCTTGAGGGGGTCGACTCCGACGTTCACCAGAATCAGTACTTCGCTGGGGACGCTGGCGTGCAGTAGCTGGTCTTCGTCCGCCGTGGCCAGTGGCAGGGCCACCGTCTGCTGCAGGCTGCCCAGCAGGTTGAACAGTTCGAACTCGCTCAGATCGCTGCTGCCAGGGTGCAAGGCCAGGCGCGTACTGCTGTCGATCACTCCGTTGCGATGACACCAGGTGAGCAGCTCCAGCAGTTCCCGGCTGCGCTTGATCGGGGCGAAATGTTCCCATTCCAGTGCGGTCAGGTTGCCGTTGTACAGGCCCCAGTAGGTTTGTCCCGGTTCTTTCTTGTTCGGCGACTGCACCAGGGTCAGGGTGTCTTCCGCGAGGTCCGGGGCGATGCCGGGATTGATGAACTCGATCTTCCCGGCCTTGCGTTCGAAGGCGGCGTACAGGCGTCGGCCCAGCACGTTCAAATCACGCTTGTTGATCAGGCTGGCGGCCTGTTCGGTGCGGGCGAACTGGGTCAGGAAGCGATAGCTGTAGTTGAGCTCGTTGACCAGGGCCCGGCGTTCGCTGCTGACCTGGCGCACCTTCCATTGGCTGCGGCTGTCCAGCAGGGCAAGCTGGCGCTGATCCCAGCCCCACTCGCTGGCCAGGCGCTCCAGCAGGGCCCGCTGCCAGTTCGGGCTGCGGGCGCCATTGCCATGGGTGAGCTTGCGATTGACCTTGAGGTACAGGCTGCGTCTGACCAGCTCCAGGCGTTCCGGTTCTCCCCGGGCCTTGAGGTACTCCTCGATGCGCCGGTAGACCACGATGTAGGGGTCGAGCTCGTCCAGGTCCAGGCGGTTGGCGAACACCGCCTGCTTGAAGCGCAGGCTCAGGCACTGAACCCTGGGATGCTCGCTGGCATAGACCTCGATCAGCAGCAGCTTGAGTACCGATTTGTAGGGAGACTCGATGCCCTTGAACAACTGCCAGAGTCCGGCCCCGATGAACTCGCCGGGCGGAATGCGTGCCATGTGGCCCAGGTCCAGATTCTCTTCGGCGGGTACGAAGCGCTTGGAGAGCAGGGTGTGGATGTAGCGCTCGTAGCGGGACTCCTCGTACACCGGCACCAGCCACCACAGCGGCGTGCGTCCGGCCAGCCAGATGGCGGTGCGGTAGAACTCGTCCAGCAGCAGGTAATGCTGGGTGGTGCCGCAATCATCCGAGCTGAGCTGGGTGTCGCGTTCGCCGCGGACAAAGCGGCTGGGGTCGATCAGGAAGAAATGAGCTTCGGCGCCCTGGCTGGCAGCCCAGGCTTCCAGCAGCTGGCATTTCTTCTGCAGTTCGGCCAGCTCGGTTTCACTCAAGTCTGCGGCGTGGCAGACCCAGACATCCATATCGCTCTGGTCGGCCTGGGCCAGGGTGCCCAGGCTGCCCATGAGAAACAGCCCGTAAATGGGCCGCGGCGGGTTGCCATGGCGCGGCTTGTAGGAAAAGGATCGGGTCAGGCGCTGGGCTTCGGCCAGGGCCTGCGGATCGGGTTCATAGTTGGACAGCCCCGCCGGGGTAGCGCCGGAGACATAGCCGGGCAGCAGCGGGTGATTGACGTGAAAGAACAGCGGCAGCAGGTTGAGGACCAGTTGCTGGCGTGCCGACAACCCCTCCATTGCCCGAGCCAGGCGTCCTTGATTGACGGTAAGGAAGCGCGTGCGCAGTCGACTGAGAACCTTGCGATCGATTCCTTCATCCAGAACGGGACGGATTTCATGGGTATGGGGCATTTCAAGCGGAGCTCGAAGGTGACGGGGTTCGGAACGGCAGCAGTTTAGCGTCAGACAGGGCCGAGTCTTAAGCTCAATTTATTTTTTTGACGCCAGATTTCTAGCGTATTGGCGGGAGGGTGCCTACGGAATCCGACAGACGGGAACCCCGCAGGCCGAGGAACGATGTTCAGGCGGTTTCTTTGACGCTCAGGATGGTCAGCAGGCCTTGGGCGTGCTCGGCGGCGTCGCGGCCAAGACTGGTCAGGTAGCCTCCATCGGCTTGGGTAATCAGTTCTTTGTCGAACAGGCGTTGGGCAGCGGCAATGGCGGAAGGGGCAGCGGTCTGATGGATTTTCAGGCCTTCCTGGGAGTTGTCCAGATTGAAGAGTGCAAGGATTTCCAGTTCGGCAACCAACTCAGGGGTATACGACATAAGGACTCCAGACTTTCTAGGAATGAGAGGTCAGCGTTCCTAAGGTGACCGCAGAACGGCGGCGTGTCCAGCGTTCACTGAGGACTTTTGTACCTGGGGGTGGCGGTGTTTGGCCGCAGGGTGCCTGCAGTGTAGTCGGGGCGGGAGCGCGGCGCCGGAGCGTTGCGGCGGGCAGCGCTCCGGTGCTGCGGGCTCAGGACTTCTCGGGCGGCAGTTGCGGCAGGGCGCGCAAGGCGGCTTCGTACCATTGGGTATCGAAGGCGCGGTCTTCCTCGAGAATCGCGTCGATCTCGATGGCCAGGACGTGAGCCATGAGATTGAGGATTTCTTCCCGTTCGTAACCCACCAGGGTCAGTTTGTTGAACGTGGCTTTGGCTGCTGGCGGGTTGTCACTTTCGATCTGGTTTTCGATCGCTTCGATCAGGGTATTTTCGGCGAACTCTTCTTCGTCGTTGTCGATATCGGTTGGCTCGCTCATGGCAGGCTCCTCAAGGAAAGGTCGCCAGTTTACTCGTATTCAGGGTGGTGATGCTGCTGGCCAGAAGTGCATTGGGCTTCTATAAAAAATGCTGCCAACCCCCTGCACGGCCTGGAGGCTATGTGATGCTCAAGCTTTACGGTTTCTCTGTCAGCAACTACTACAACATGGTCAAGCTGGCGTTGCTGGAGAAAGGCCTGCCTTTCGAAGAGGTGCCTTTTTCCGGTGGCCAGACACCTGAGGCATTGGCCATCAGTCCACGGGGCAAGGTTCCGGTGCTTGAGGTCGAGCAGGGGTACCTGAACGAAACCAGTGTGATTCTCGAATACCTGGAGCACACCCAACCAGGTCGGGCGCTGTTGCCCAGCGATCCATACCAGCGTGCCCAGGTGCTGGCGCTGGCCAGGGAGATCGAACTGTATATCGAGCTGCCGGCGCGGGCCTGTTACCCCGAGGCGTTCTTCGGTATGTCGGTGGCCCCGGCGATCCAGGAAAAGTCCAAGGCTGAGTTGCTGCTAGGGTTTGCCTCCCTGGCGCGGCACGGCAAATTTGCGCCTTATGTGGCCGGCGACAGCCTGAGTGTGGCGGATCTGTATTTCCTCTACAGCGTGACCCTGGCCCGGGCGGTCGGACACAAGCTGTTTGGGGTGGACTTTCTGGAGGGGATGCCGGCGGCGAAAGCCTTGCTGGAGCGCCTGGAACAGTTGCCCAATGCCCAGCGAGTAGCAGCGGATAGAGAGGCGGCGATGCCGCAGTTCCTGGCCATGGTGGCGGCCAGGAAGTAGCGTCGCTCAAGGCGGCGCGGGTGACTGGTGAGCCTGCTGATGCAGCAGGCTCACCGGCGACGGCCTAGCGGCTGGCCAGCAAGGTCTGTCCGCGAACCACGGCCGCCCGGACCTGGGCCGGTGCGGTGCCGCCGATGTGGTTACGGGCATTAACCGAACCTTCCAGAGTCAGCACGGCGAACACGTCCTGCTCGATCTGGTCGCTGAACTGGCGTAGTTCATCCAGGCTCATTTCTGCCAGGTCCTTGCCGGTTTCCACGCCGTACTTCACCGCGTGGCCGACGATTTCGTGGCAGTCGCGGAATGGCAGGCCACGGCGCACCAGGTAGTCCGCCAGGTCGGTAGCGGTGGAGAAGCCACGCAGGGCCGCTTCACGCATGATGGCGTGCTTGGGCTTGATGGCCGGGATCATGTCGGCGAAGGCCCGCAGCGAGTCGCGCAGGGTGTCGGCGGCGTCGAACAGCGGTTCCTTGTCTTCCTGATTGTCCTTGTTGTAGGCCAGGGGCTGGCCCTTCATCAGGGTCAGCAGGCCCATCAGTGCGCCAAACACCCGGCCACTCTTGCCCCGCACCAGTTCCGGTACGTCGGGGTTTTTCTTTTGCGGCATGATCGAGCTGCCGGTGCAGAAGCGGTCCGGCAGATCGATGAACTGGAATTGCGCGCTGGTCCACAGCACCAGTTCTTCGGAGAAGCGCGACAGGTGCATCATCGCCACGCTGGCGGCGGCGCAGAATTCGATGGCGAAATCGCGGTCCGAAACGCTGTCCAGGGAGTTGCCGCCCACGGCTTCAAAGCCCAGTAGCTGGCAGGTCAGCTCGCGATCGATCGGATAGGTGGTGCCGGCCAGTGCGGCGCTGCCCAGGGGCATGCGGTTGGTGCGCTTGCGGCAGTCCACCAGGCGCTCGTAGTCACGGCTGAGCATTTCGAACCAGGCCAGCATGTGGTGGCCGAAGGTCACGGGCTGGGCGGTCTGCAGGTGGGTGAAGCCAGGCATGATGCTTTCGGCTTCGCGCTCGGCCAGCTCCAGCAGGCCTTTTTGCAGGCGGGTGATCTCGGCCAGGATCAGGTCGATCTCGTCCCGCAGCCACAGGCGGATGTCGGTGGCCACCTGATCGTTGCGGCTGCGACCGGTGTGCAGCTTCTTGCCGGTGATGCCGATGCGATCGGTGAGGCGCGCCTCGATGTTCATGTGCACGTCTTCAAGGTCCACGCGCCAGTCGAAGCTGCCGGCCTCGATCTCGCCCTGGATGGTCTTCAGGCCGTCGATGATGCTGTCGCGCTCGGCGTCGGTGAGCACGCCGACCTTGGCCAGCATGGTGGCGTGGGCGATGGAGCCCATGATGTCGTGGCGATACAGGCGCTGGTCGAAAGTGACAGAGGCGGTGAAGCGGGCGACGAAGGCGTCGACGGGTTCACTGAAGCGGCCGCCCCAGGACTGATTGGTCTTGTCAGTGCTCATGAATTCGCTCGTGATCTGCTGAAGGAAGATGGCGTGAAAAACAGGCGCCGATGATAACAGGGTTGCCTCGGCTGTCGCTGGCACTGGTCGGCAGCTTTTTTCTTCGGGGCGCCGCCGCATGGCTTGTCGCCGGTCATGAGGGCGCAGAGACTGGCACCGGGACAATCCGTGGCGCGTCAGGGGCAGGAAGCCTTGAGTGCGGAAGGTGATATCGATCAAACGATATTTGTCGATTGAGCAATATCGTCTTGGCAACCGTCTACAGTTGGACAGGAGGACCGGCACAATTGCGTAACACCCCCTCGCGTGTTCGCAGTGGGCCTGTCCATCGAGTTCACACCGCGCAGGTCCTGGCAATCCGCCCATGAAACGAGGCGGGTGCGGACAAGGTGGACGCCGACCACAGTCACGAGGGGGCTTTGTGTTGAATACCAGCATTCCCTGCGGCACCGTCGCGCAGCCACCGACCTTGGGCGGTATCGGGCAGGTACGGGTAAATATTGGTGCCCGACTTGCGGCACTTTTTGGCCTTCGCACTAGTCTTAGCGTGGATCGCGGTGACGGACGTCACTCCACCTGTCTACGCTATCCTTGTGCGAGACTCACGCAGGAATCCAGCGCAATATGAATGTCCTGATCGTTGATGACGAACCCCAAGCCCGCGAGCGCCTGAGCCGGATGGTCAGTGAGCTTGAGGGGTACAGTGTCCTGGAGCCCAGCGCCACCAATGGCGAAGAGGCATTGAGCCTGATCGACAGCCTGAAGCCGGATATCGTTTTGCTCGATGTCCGCATGCCGGGTCTGGATGGGCTGCAGGTTGCCGGTAAATTGTGCGAACGCGAGACGCCTCCGGCGCTGGTGTTTTGTGCGGCTCCGGATGAATTCGCCCTTGAGGCCTTCAATGCCAGTGGCGTCTGCCATCTGGTCAAACCCGTGCGCCCCGAGCTGTTGCTCGAAGCCTTGAAAGCGGCCGAAAAGCCCAACCGTGTGCAACTGGCGGCCCTGACTCGGCCGGCAGCGGAGAGCGGCAACGGTCCGCGTAGCCACATCAGCGCGCGAACCCGTAAGGGCATCGAACTGATTCCCCTGGCTCAGGTGGTGTATTTCATTGCCGACCACAAGTACGTGACCTTGCGTCACGAAAGTGGCGAAGTGCTTCTGGACGAACCCTTGAAGGCCCTGGAAGACGAATTCGGTGATCGCTTTGTGCGTATTCACCGCAATGCATTGGTGGCCCGCGAGCGGATCGAGCGCCTGCAACGAACGCCGCTGGGGCATTTCCAGCTGTACCTCAAGGGGCTCAATGGCGATGCCCTGATCGTTAGCCGGCGCCACGTAGCGGGCGTGCGCAAGATGATGCAACAGCTCTAGCGCGCTCGTTTGCTCGCTTATCAAAGCAGGCCCGGCGTCGGGAGGACGCTGCGTTTCTGATACAAGTCAAAGCTGCTTTGGCTGAGCTGTTATTATCTGCCGTATCTATTCAGTACGGATTGATCCATGTCCTCTCGCGAAATCCGCATCGCTACCCGCAAAAGTGCTCTGGCCTTGTGGCAGGCCGAATACGTCAAAGCCCGTCTGCAAGAGGCCCATCCGGGCCTTGTCGTGACCCTGGTGCCCATGGTCAGCCGCGGTGACAAACTGCTGGACTCGCCCCTGTCGAAAATTGGCGGCAAGGGGCTGTTCGTCAAGGAGCTGGAAACCGCACTGCTGGAGAACCAGGCCGACATCGCCGTGCACTCGATGAAGGACGTGCCCATGGACTTCCCCGAAGGTCTGGGCCTGTTCTGCATCTGTGAACGCGAAGATCCGCGCGACGCCTTTGTCTCCAATACCTACGAAAGCCTTGAGCAGTTGCCGCTAGGCAGCGTCGTGGGCACCTCCAGCCTGCGCCGCCAGGCCCAGTTGCTGACCCGTCGCCCCGACCTGCAGATCCGTTTTCTGCGGGGCAACGTCAATACCCGGCTGGCCAAGCTGGACGCCGGCGAATACGACGCCATCATCCTGGCTGCAGCCGGTCTGATCCGTCTGGGATTCGAAGAGCGCATCAGCTCCTCCATCAGTGTCGACGATAGCCTGCCTGCCGGTGGCCAGGGCGCGGTCGGCATCGAATGTCGCAGTGCCGACACTGAAATCCACGCTCTGCTGGCCCCTCTGCATCATGCCGATACCGCCAGCCGGGTCACGGCCGAGCGCGCGCTGAACAAGCACCTCAACGGTGGCTGTCAGGTGCCGATCGCCTGTTACGCGGTGCTCGAAGGCGAACAGATCTGGCTGCGCGGCCTGGTGGGCGAGCCTAGCGGCGGCCTGCTGCTCAGCGCCGAAGCCCGTGGCCCTAGAGCATCTGCCAGCGAGCTGGGGGTGCAAGTGGCGGACGACCTGCTGGCCCAGGGCGCCGATGACATCCTGCGCGCGGTGTACGGCGAGGCGGAGCAAGAGTGACCGGCTGGCGCCTGCTGCTGACCCGGCCGAGCGAGGATTGTGCTGCACTGGCAGCGATCCTGGCCGACGCCCAGGTGTTCAGCAGCAGCCTGCCGTTGCTGGAGATTCAGGCCTTGCCCGTCACTGACGCGCAACGCGCAACCCTGCTTGAACTGGATCGTTACTGTGCGCTGATCGTGGTCAGCAAGCCGGCGGCCCATCTTGGCCTGAAACTGCTGCGCGCCTATTGGCCAGAGCCCCCGTCCCAGAGCTGGTTTACCGTGGGCGCCGGTACCGGGCAGATCCT
Source organism: Pseudomonas sp. St29 (assembly GCF_001547915.1). NCBI lineage: Bacteria > Pseudomonadati > Pseudomonadota > Gammaproteobacteria > Pseudomonadales > Pseudomonadaceae > Pseudomonas > Pseudomonas sp. St29. The sequence continues at coordinate 6,560,541 of NZ_AP014628.1, read as the reverse complement.
TGCGGACGCCGGTTTGCAGGTGTTCTACCCACAGGCGGGGGATGACAGTGAAGCCTTGCTTGCCCTTCCCCAATTGCGCGAGGCTATCTGCCGACCCGATCCCCGGGTGCTGATCGTGCGGGGCGAGGGTGGTCGTGAGCTGCTCTCTGAGCGCTTGCGCGACCTAGGTGCTAGTGTCGATTATCTGGAGCTCTACCGCCGGTGCCTCCCGCGTTACGCCGAGGATGCGCTGTTGCGCAAGATTGCGGGGGAACGCTTGAACGGGCTGGTGGTCAGCAGTGGACAGGGTTTCAGCCATTTGCTGCAGCTGGCCGGAGCGGACTGGCCGCAGTTGGCGCGGATGCCGTTGTTTGTTCCAAGCCCCCGGGTCGCCGACATGGCGCGTGCCGCCGGGGCGGAAAAAGTTGTGGATTGTCGCGGCGCCAGTGCCGCGGCTTTGCTAACGGCGTTACGGGAGCAACCCGTGCCCGTTCTCTAACGCAAAGGATGGATACGTGAGCGAAACAGCCTTGCCTAAAGATGAAGTCCAGCCGGTGTCCGAAACACCTGCTGAGCCCACGACCCCAACCGTTGAGCGTCGTGGCAACGGGTTGGCGCTGCTGGCCCTGCTGCTGGGGGCTGCGGGTGTCGCGGCCGGTGGCTGGGGGATCTGGCAGGTGCGCAGCCTGCAAGCCAATCACCAGCAGCAACTGAGTCAGTTGCAGGCCCTGGGGGATCAGGCCCAGAGCTTCAAACTCAGTGAACAGCGCCTGAGTGCGCGCCTTGAGCAGTTGCCGCCCGCCGACGAGCTGGAAGACCGGCGGCGTCTCGTGGCCCAGCTGCAAAGTGATCAGCAGCGTCTGAGTCAGCGCCTGGAAACCGTGCTGGGGGCCAGCCGCAAGGACTGGCGCCTGGCGGAAGCCGAACACCTGTTGCGCCTGGCCAGTCTGCGTCTGTCCGCGCTGCAGGACATCAGCAGCGCCCAGGCCCTGGTCCAGGGCGCCGACGATATCCTGCGTGAGCAGAACGACCCGGGCTCTTTCGCTGCACGCGAGCAGTTGGCCAAGAGCCTGGCGGCCTTGCGCAGCACCGAGCAGCCGGATCGCACCGGTCTGTTCCTGCAGTTGGGCGCCCTGCGCGATCAAGTCCTGGAGCTGAGTGCGGTGGCACCGGAATTCAAGGACCGCGGCGAATCGTTGCTGGGGCTGACCGCCGACGGCGATGGCGCAAGCCGCTGGGCGCAGTGGTGGGATCAGATATCCCGCTACTTCCGTATCGACTTCAATGCCGACAAGAACATCCGTCCGTTGCTGGCGGGGCAGGGCCTGACTCAGGTGCGCCTGGCCCTGAGTCTGGCGCTGGAACAGGCCCAGTGGGCGGCCTTGAATGGTCAGGCGCCGGTTTATACCCAGGCGCTGACCGAGGCCCGGGATGTGCTGGTCGGCAACTTCAATCAGGACAATCCGCAGAGCAAGATCATGCTCGAGCGCCTGTCCGAACTGAGCAAGCAGCCGGTGACCGTGGTCACTCCAGATCTGGCCAAGACCCTGAGCGCGGTCCAGGCCTATCTTGAGCGGCGCAACTTCAATGCTGAGGACTCCATCAAGCCTCTGGCCAAGCCTGCGGCGAACACCGCCCAGGAGACCAGCCCATGAAACGCGCCTACGTGATTGTGCTGTTGGTCATCGCCGCCATCGGCTTGCTGGGGCTGGCCATCGCCGAGCATCCCGGCTACGTGCTGATCGCCTACAGCAATTTCCGTTATGAATCGAGCTTGTGGGCGACCCTGGCCCTGGTGGCGCTGATCTGGCTGGTGATCTGGGGTATCAAGCTGTTGATCGAGCTGGTGATGGTTTCCGGTGGTGTGGTCAATCCCTGGTCGCGCCGCAATCGCAGTCGCCGGGTGCAGATCGCCATCGAGCAGGGCCAGATGGACCTGGCCGAAGGTCGCTGGGCCAGCGCGCAAAAGCACCTGCACCGTGCCGCCGAGGCCGAGCGCCAGCCGCTGCTGTACTACCTCGGTGCGGCCCGTGCCGCCAACGAGCAAGGGCACTACGAAGAGTGCGACCGGTTACTGGAGCGGGCGCTGACCCGGCAGCCCCAGGCGGAATTGGCGGTGGCCTTGAGTCATGCCCAGTTGCAGACCGATCGGGGCGACACCGAAGGCGCCCTGAGCACCCTGCAAGCCATGCACGAGCGTCATCCGCACAGTGTTCAGGTGTTGCGTCAGTTGCAGCGTTTGCATCAGCAGCGTGGCGACTGGTCGGCGCTGATCCGCTTGCTGCCCGAGTTGCGCAAGGACAAGGCGCTGCCGGCCAGCGAGTTGCAGGAGCTGGAGCGTCGGGCCTGGGGCGAGAACCTGAGCCTGGCGGCGCGTCGTGAAGAGGATCAGGTGGCGGGCTTGCAGTCTCTCAATCGCGCCTGGCAACAACTGACCTCGGCGCAACGTCAGGAGCCGCAACTGGTGCTGGCCTACGCCGAGCAGTTGCGTCAGCTGGGGGCCGGTGCCGAAGCCGAAGAGGCGCTGCGTACCGCCATCAAGCGCAAATACGAAAGCCATCTGGCGCGGCTTTACGGCCTGGTGCGTGGTAGCGACCCGTCCCGTCAGTTGCAGACCGCCGAGCACTGGCTGAAGGAGCATGCTGACGATCCCGGTCTGCTGCTGACCCTGGGGCGCCTGTGCCTGCAGAACAGCCTGTGGGGCAAGGCCCGGGACTACCTGGAAAGCAGCCTGCGTCTGCAGCGCAATCCTGAAACCTGTGCCGAGCTGGCCCGGTTGCTGGCACAGTTGGGCGATACCGATCGCAGCAACCAACTGTTCCAGGAGGGCCTGGGCATGCTCGACGAGCGTCTGTTGGCCTCACCGTTGCCGGTTCCGGCGCGGGCCTGAAGCGCTGTCAGGGCCGGTTGCCTGTAATGGGCAACCGGCCTTTTTTTGCCCGGTTTGCAGAACTTGCTCGCTGACTCTCGTCGATCGACTGCGGCATAGCGCTTCTTGAAAGCCGCGAGCGCTTTCTCTACCGTGGCTGCCTGTTTCTTTGTGTTACGGATATCTCATGTCGCTGGCAGGCTCCCGCGTGCTGTTCTCCCTGGTGTTCCTGGCGGGGGCCTTGGCCTCATGGGCGGCATTCAACCTGCAAACCGGTGGCGGCCTTGAGTCCTGCCCGTTGTGGGGCGTGCAGCGCTTGTTGCTGCTGATGTTCGGTGGGGTCAACTTGTTGGCTGTGGTGCAAGGGCCGGGGCGTGTCGGGCGAGCGCTCTACTGGGGGTTCAACCTGGTGCTGGGCCTGCTCGGGGTGATCACCGCCGGGCGTCATGTGCTGTTGCAGAACATTCCGTCCGAGCAACTCCTGGCCTGTCTGCCGGACATGCCTTTCATGCTGCGCCAGCTGTCCTGGTGGCAGGCGCTGCAGCTGACCTTCAGGGGCACCTCGGATTGCGCCGAGGTCACCTGGACGCTGCTGGACATGAGCCTGCCCGAATGGAGCCTGCTGTTTTTCCTGATCATGCTGATCTTCAGCGGTTATCGTCTGCTGTGCATGATGCGGGCTGCACGCAGGGTTGAGGCGTTGCCCTGAGTCAGTGTTTGGTGGCAGGCCGCGGATTAAACGCTTGTATGAACTTTATCTCCTGCGTACCTTGATGCTGTTGTCGAGCGGGCATAATCTGGCCCGCACCTGTCACCGGAATTATGTTGCTCGATGCTGTTGTGTCCGACCGGATCCAGAGTCTCCAACAAGGGGGGCGGCGGGCAGACGGCATGACCCATAAGGGAAGAGAGATCACCATGCTCGAAAGTTGTCAGAATGCTCAGGAACGCTGGGGTGGAGTGCATCTGCTGATCGATCGCTGGTTGCAGGAGCGTCACGAACTGGTTCGAGCCTATGATGCGCTGGGCGCCGAGCCGGAGGCGTTGAGCGAGAGCAAAAAGCCCCTGCAGGAGTTCTGCGGGATTCTGGTGGACTATGTTTCCGCCGGACATTTTGAAATCTACGAACAGCTGACCAGCGAAGCCAAGGCCTTTGGCGACAAGCGTGGTCTGGAACTGGCCGATACCCTCTATCCGCGTATCGACGTGATCACCGAAAAGCTCCTGGCGTTCAACGATCTGTGCGATGCGGGTCAGTGTGTGGCGCAGAAGTTCAAGGAACTGGGCGGCCTGTTGCACGAACGCTTCGAACTGGAAGATTGCCTGATCGAAGTGTTGCACAACGCCCACAAGCAGGACGCGGTCGCTCAGGCCTGAATACAGGTTCGAGCAGCAGAAATCGGCACGCCAAGGCGTGCCGTTTTTGTTTCTGCGACTCAGCCGGCAACGCCCAGCAATTCGATATCGAACACCAGCGGCGTGTAGGGCGCGATCAGGTCGCCGGCGCCTTCGGTGCCATAGGCCTGGTCCGAAGGAATCACCAGCCGCCATCTGGCACCGGTGGGCATCTGCGCCAGGGCGATGCGCCAGCCGGCAATCACGCTGTCCAGGCGAAACCATTGAGGCTGTTGTGTCTGATCGAACACGGTGCCGTCAGGCAGGCGCCCGGTGTAGCGCACCTGGACCGAACCGTTGGGGCTGGCCTTGTTGCCGCTGCCCGGTGCCAGCTCGGTCAGCAGGATGCCGTCAGCCAGCTGGCGCACGCCGGGCTTGGCTTTTTCCTGATCGAGAAAGCGTCGTTCGTTCTCCAGCGCCGTCTCGATCTGCGACCGCGCCGACTGTTCGCTGATCTGCGCTTCGTGCTGGGCCAGGAGCTGCTCGATGCGCTCGCTCTTGAGGGCCAGCGGCTTGCCTTGGTAGGCGGCTTTCAATCCCTCCACCAACGCCTGGATCTGCAGGTCGGGGACTTCGTCGCGCAGCCGTTCGCCGAGGCTCGCGCCCAGGCTGTAGGCAAGATCATGAGCGTCGTTGGGCGGTGCTTCGGCAGCAGCCTGCGCCAGGGGCAAGAACAGGCTCAAGGACAAAAACAGGTAACGCGACATGGGCACTCTCCGGCCTGAGTAGCGGTGGATTATGCCAGCGACAAAGGGCGGGTTGGTGAGCAACTTCGATGGCGGCGAAGAACATTTTCCGTCGGCTGCAACGCCGGGCTTTCGATACTGTCAACATGCCCTAGCGGCGGTAACAGCAGAGGTCTAGTATGAGCCGCAACTCACGTCAGCCAGGAGGTAAACCATGTCGGCCAATAAGAAGCCTGTAAATACTCCGTTGCATTTGCTCCAACAGTTGTCGGGCAGCTTGCTCGAACATTTGGAAAACGCTTGTTCCCAAGCCTTGGCTGATGCTGAAAAACTGCTCGCCAAGCTGGAAAAACAACGAGGCAAGGCACAGGAAAAACTGCACAAGTCGCGCACCAAATTGCAGGATGCCGCGGCGGCCGGCAAGGCCAAGGCACAAGCCAAGGCCAAGACCGCGGTCAAGGAACTCGAAGACCTGCTGGACGCATTGAAAGAACGCCAGGCCCAGACCCGCAGCTACATTCTGCAACTCAAGCGCGATGCCCAGGAAAGCCTGAAATTGGCTCAAGGCGTTGGTCGTGTGAAGGAAGCGGTTGCCAAGGCATTGAGCACTCGTGATGCCAAGCCGGACACCGTGGCGGCGAAGAAGCCGGCAGCCAAGCCTGCAACCAAGGCGCCGGCCAAATCCGCTGCCAAGCCAGCAGCCAAACCCGCTGCGAAAAAACCTGCTGCCGCCAGCGCCGCCAAACCTGCGGCGAGCAAGCCCGTAGCGGCTAAGCCTGCTGCTGCCAAACCGGTTGCCACCAAGACCGCTGCCGCCAAGCCAGCAGCCAAAACCGCCGCCAAGCCTGCTGCCAAACCCGTGGCCGCTAAACCAGCCGCCAAGCCTGCGGCCAAACCTGCAGCCAAGCCAGCAGCCACCAAAACCGCTGCTGCCAAACCGGCAGCGAGCAAAACTGCCGCTAAACCTGCGGTAGCAAAAGCCCCAGCAAAAACTGCGGCCAAGCCTGCCAGCAAACCGGCAGCGGCGGCCAAGCCTGCGGCGGCATCGGCAGCGAAACCTGCGGCCAAGCCAGCAGCCAAGCCTGCAGCGAAACCAGCGGCAAAACCTGCCGCGAAAAAACCGGCGGTCGCCAAGCCAGCCGCCACCAAAACCGCCACTCCAGCGGCCAAGCCGGCTGCACCTGCGCCTGCTGCGGCCAAACCTGCTGCTCCGGCGCCCGCGGCGTCTTCAGCTGCTCCGGCGAGCACCCCAGCCGCCGCGCCTGCACCGGCTGCTGCCGGCACTCCCTCCAGCGCTTCCTAAGCGCCGGTCACCGCGACGCGCAGCACCTGCAGCGCGTTGCGGTTGCGTTCGGCGGCTTCGGCCGCCAATCCCTCCAGCCAGTCGTCCAGGCTCTTTGCCTGAGAGTCCGGCCATGGCCGTACCCGCTCCTGCAAGCGCAACAGCAATTGCCGTTCGGCTTCCAGCTCCAGGGTCTTGACCTGTTCGCGCAAGGCGCTCAATTCACTGTCCTCGCGGGCTGCCTGGCGCCAGCCGGTGCGCAAGTCGCGCAAGGGTTGAATCACGTCGCGCTGCCAGGGCGCCGCCAGCGCCTGCAACTGCTGCAAACGCTGAGCGTCGCAACTGACGCCTCGCTGGCCAAGCCAGGCGCCACAGAGCAACAGGCAGACATTGGCGCCACTGTCCTGCAGTTGCAGGCAGGCCTCCTGCACGCCGGGAAGGGCATAGGTGCTAAGGGAAAAACTCCACAGGTCAGAGGACATAGTGCTACTCGCGCCAGTTGCGAACGAAGCTGGTAGACTCCGCCGCCATTATGATTCGACTTCAGAACCTGACTTTACAGCGTGGCCCGCAACGTCTGCTAGAAGACGCCGAGCTGACCCTGCACGCCGGCCAGAAAGCCGGCCTGATCGGTGCCAACGGCGCCGGCAAATCCAGCCTGTTCGCCCTGCTGCGCGGGGAGCTGCACCCGGATTCGGGTGACTGCTTCCTGCCCGCCGATTGGCGCATTGCCCACATGCGTCAGGAGGTCGATACCCTCGAGCGCCTGGCGGTGGACTATGTGCTCGACGGCGACCTGCGCCTGCGCCAGGTGCAACGCGACCTGGCCGCCGCGGAAGCGGCCCACGACGGCGCCGCGCAAGCACGTCTGCATGCCGAGCTGGACAGCGCCGACGGTTACACCGCCGACGCCCGGGCGCGCAAGCTGCTGGCCGGCCTGGGCTTCACCAACGAGCAGATGGACCGCCAGGTCGGCGACTTCTCCGGGGGCTGGCGGATGCGCCTGAACCTGGCCCAGGCGCTGATGTGTCCCTCGGACCTGTTGCTGCTCGACGAACCGACCAACCACTTGGACCTCGACGCCATCATCTGGCTCGAAGACTGGCTCAAGGGTTACCCCGGCACCTTGCTGCTGATCTCCCACGACCGGGATTTCCTCGATGCCGTGGTCGATCACGTCGCCCATGTCGATCAACGCAAGATCACCCTCTATCGCGGTGGCTACAGCGCCTTCGAGCGCGCCCGTGCCGAGCGGCTGGCCCAGCAACAGCAGGCCTACGAGAAGCAGCAGGCGCAGCGCGCGCACATGGAAAGCTACATCGCCCGCTTCAAGGCCCAGGCCACCAAGGCCCGTCAGGCCCAGAGCCGGATCAAGGCCCTGGAGCGCATGGAGGAGCTGTCGGCGGCCCACGTTGATTCGCCGTTCGACTTCACCTTCCGTGAGTCGACGAAGATTTCCAGCCCGCTGATCGACCTCTCCGATGCCCGCCTGGGGTATGGCGAGCGCACGATCCTGGAGAAGGTCAAGCTGCAGCTGACCCCGGGCGCGCGGATCGGTCTGCTGGGTCCCAATGGCGCCGGCAAGTCGACCCTGATCAAGAACCTCTCCGGCGAACTCCAGCCGTTGTCCGGACGCCTGACCCGGGGCGAGAACACCGTGGTCGGCTACTTTGCCCAGCATCAGCTCGACTCCCTGGATTCCAAGGCCAGCCCCTTGCTGCACTTGCAGCGCCTGGCCCCCACCGAGCGCGAGCAGACCCTGCGTGACTTCCTCGGCGGTTTCGACTTCCGTGGCGCCCGGATCGACGAGCCGGTGCTGAACTTCTCCGGCGGCGAAAAAGCCCGCCTGGCCCTGGCGCTGATCGCCTGGGAGCGGCCGAACCTGTTGCTGCTCGACGAACCCACCAACCACCTGGACCTGGAGATGCGCCTGGCCCTGACCATGGCCCTGCAAGAGTTCAGTGGCGCGGTATTGGTGGTGTCCCACGATCGCCATCTGCTCAAGAGCACCACGGACAACTTCTTCCTGGTGGCCGACGGCAAGGTCGAGGAGTTCGACGGCGACCTGGACGACTACACCCGTTGGCTGGTGGATTACCGCCAGCGCAATGCCCCGGTCAGCAACACCCCGGTCAACCCGGACAAGACCGACAAGAAGGCCCAGCGCCAGGCCGCCGCGGCGTTGCGTCAGCAACTGGCGCCACACAAGCGCGAGGCCGACAAGCTGGAAGCCGAGTTGGGCAAGGTGCATGAGCGCCTGGCCAGGATCGAGACCAGCCTGGGCGACAGCGGTCTTTACGAGGCTGCGCGCAAGGATGAGCTGCGGGATCTGTTGGCTGAACAAGCCAAGCTCAAGACCCGTGAGTCCGAGCTGGAAGAAGCCTGGATGGAGGCCCTGGAGCTGCTGGAAAGCATGCAGGCGGAGCTGGAGGCGCTCTCCTGATGGAAGCGCTGCAGTTGCCGTTGCCGGCGCAGTGGATCGGTCCGCTGTGGGTGGGTGTGCAGATCCTGCTGATTCTCCTGGCGGGCTACCTGGCCCAGCGTTTTGTCGCTCGCGGCCTGACCCGTCTGGGCGAGCGTTACCCGTTTCCCCCGCAGTTGCTGATGCCCCTGCGCGGTGGCTTGCGCTGGCTGATCATGGGCAGCGCGGTGATCTTCGTGCTGGAGCGCCTGGGGGTTTCCGCCACGGTGTTGTGGACCGCACTGTCCGGCTTCGTCGCGGTGGCGGCGGTTGCGTTCTTCGCCATGTGGAGCGTGCTCTCCAACCTGCTGTGCGCGATCCTGATCTTCACCGTCGGCCCGTTCCGCCTGGGCGATGTGGTGGAGCTGGTGGACACCGTCGACAAGCCTGGGGTCAAGGGCCGGGTGGTGGCGATCAACCTTTTGTACACCACCCTGATCGAGTCCGAAGAAGCCGGTACCGGCAGCGCCATGGTCCAGGTGCCCAACAGCCTGTTCTTCCAGCGCTCGGTGCGTCGCTGGCGCGGCAGCGATGTGCTGCCGGTAGGAACTGGCGAAAAGTAATCCCTTCCTCCGTAGCCGCTGCCGCAGGCTGCGAACGGCTGGGCAGCTATTGCCCCTGGTCTTGCGGACCTATCGCAGCCCGCGGCAGCGGCTACAGGGCCGTGAATCAGCTTTGGGCGAAAAAAATATAGTCAGCCGCGGGTCGGAGGATTAGCTTAGGCAGTCACGACCAATTCGATCCGAGGTGTGCAATGGTGCTTGAGACATGGCTGGCGTTCTTTGCCGCCAGTTGGGTAATCAGTCTTTCTCCGGGAGCCGGCGCGATTGCGTCGATGTCCTGCGGCCTGCAATACGGCTTCTGGCGCGGTTACTGGAACGCCCTGGGCCTGCAGCTGGGCCTGGCCATGCAGATTGCCATTGTCGCCGCCGGTGTCGGTGCCATCCTCGCGGCCTCGGCTACCGCTTTCTATGCCATCAAGTGGTTCGGTGTGGCCTACCTGGTGTACCTGGCGGTCAAGCAATGGCGTGCGCTGCCCAGCGATCTGAGCGATGACGCCGCGGTCCGTCCCATCGGCAAGCCCCTGGCCCTGATGTTCCGCGGCTTCCTGGTGAACATCAGCAACCCCAAGGCCCTGGTGTTCATGCTGGCGGTGCTGCCGCAGTTCATCGACCCCCATGCGCCCCTGGTCAAGCAGTACCTGATCCTCGGCGCCACCATGATCGTGGTCGACCTGATCGTCATGGCCGGCTACACCGGGCTGGCGTCCAAGGTCCTGCGCCTGTTGCGCACCCCGGTCCAGCAGCGGCGCATGAACCGCACCTTCGCCGGCCTGTTCCTCGGTGCCGCGGGCTTTCTGGCGACCATCCGCAAAGCGGCGACCTAGGTTTTGCAGGAACAAAAAAAGGCGACCCAGCGGGTCGCCTTTTTCGTTTGCATACGGCTTAACGCAGGATCACGGGGGCAGTGTCCCGCGGCAGGTTGTTGCGCATCGGCGCCTGCCCCGGTTGCTCGTAGCCACCGCGACCCAACTGCTCGGCCATTTGCCGGGTGACGTCCTCGCCCAGGGCCTTGGAGACTTCACGCACCACCCGCGGACGGTTCAGCGAGACACGGATGTCCCGGCTGTTCACCAGCTTGGTGTCCTGGCCTTCGCCCATGGCGGTGAACGCCGAGGTGATCTCGAAGGTGCGGGTGTTGATCAGGCTGAAATCCGCCACCAGGGTCAGGCCCAGCACCGCCGAGTAGCTGTCGGTATTGGCCAGCTCGTTGATGTCCTGGGTGAAGTCGATGTCCGACACGGTGCCGAACAGCACGTAGTCGGCACCCTTGAAGTTGCCGGCCTTGATGCGCTTGATGATGTCGTAGACGTTGGTCTTGGACGCGTCGGTGTGGGGCGAGCCCTGCACCAGCTGGAACATCCCGGACTTGAGGATCCCGCCCTTGATATCACCGGTGAACTTGCGCAGTTCGCCTTCCTCGATGTAGCTGGTGCTCGATTCCAGTTCGTTGTAGCTGGCCGAGCCGCTGGAGCTGTAGTAGCCCTCGCGGTAGCTCTGCTGGGCCGAGACCACGTGAATGTATTCCTGCACACGTTCCTGGTAGGCCAGGTCCATGACTGCGACTTTCGGGGCCGCCTGCGCGCTGAACGCACAGGCCAGGGCCAGGATGCCAATCCATGCACGCATTGCTTAGCGCTCCGTGGTCTTGCGGATCTCTTTCTCGTCCATCCACTCGGCCAGACCGCTCTCGACGTCGATCAGTTGCAGGCTGAATTTGTAGAAGACGTCCTTGTAGTCGCTGCTGCGCTTGACGATGGAGCTGATGGAGCCCTCAAGACGGTACTTGGCGGCGACCATGTTGCCGGTCTTGGCCACGGTGGACTTCTTGTACAGGCCGCTCTGGTTCTGCAGCTTGAGCTGGTCGACCTGGCTCTGCATCGCGGTGTTGTCGCTGGCGAAGCGGGCGGTGCCGGATTTCATCAGCTGGGTCTTGATCGAGGTGGTGATCTCGCGGGTATCGATGTACTCGCTGGTCTTGTTCTTCACGTCGTAGACCTGCACCACCGGGCGGCCCTGGAGGATGCCGGACTGGGCCAGGGAGCGGGTCATGGATTCGGCGATCATCTGCAGGTCGGTGGAACCGAACTCGTTGGTCACCAGCTCCACGGCCTTGCTGTCGCCGTAGCTGATGTTCTTGCCGCCCAGGACGGGGGAGTTGTTGGCGCAGCCGCTGGCCAGCAGGGCGACCACGGCGAGGAAGGAAAAGCGTGCAAACATGGAAGTGCTCTCTTGATCGGGTTCAGGGACGGCTTATTGGGTTTTGACTTCCAGGCGGAAGTCGGTGGCCTTGGGCACCGGCGCAATGGCCGGCAGGAAGGTGGCCTGGGCCGCGTACAGGTTGAAGACTTTCCAGCTTTCTTCGTCGGCCACCGGGAAGCCGTCGTCGCCCAGCCAGACGAAGCGGTAGTACATCGTCATGTTGGTGTGGCTGGTGTTGTTCAGCGCCACCTTGACCGTCAGGAAGCCGTTTTCACGGGCGACCCGCATCGCGCCGATGGCGATGTTGTTGAACTTGTTCATCACCACCACCTTGCTCGCGGCACTGCCGGGGGCGGGAGGAGGCGGGGTGGCGCAACCGGCCAGTAGGGCCAGTGCGGCGACAGCGAGAAGTTTCAAGCGCATGGGGGGCTCCGCTTAAGGACGTTGGTTGCTGGCCATGTTCTGGCCGGCGTTGTTCGGGATCACTTGTGCGGCCAGACCGCTGCTGAATACCTGGTTGCCGACGACCCGCAGGGCGATGACCTGGTAGCGCTGGTCCACTTTGACCTGCACCTGGGTGCCGCCCTGGGCGTTGGCCAGGTTCAGGCGGTGTTCGCCCCGCTTCAGGCGCAGGCGGGCCACTTGGGTGTTGTCCGGCAGGGTGCGCCAGGTGCGGGTGTCGGCACCTTCGGTCACCGCTGAAGCCAGGCCCACGGCCAGGCCGGCCAGCGGGTTGACCTCATTGAGGTTCTTCTGCGCCACGCCACGGGTCACGGCGCGCACGGTGGTGCGCAGGATGATCCCCGGCATGTCGTCGCGCAGGGCGCGGCGGGACATGGCGGTGGTGCTGTTCAGCAGGGTCAGGTTCTGCGGCTGGCCGTCGATGCCGATCTGGGCGAGGGTCTGGGTCGAGTTGTCGGGCTTGATCACCGGGAACGACAGCGGGGTGATCACCAGATTGCCGTTGATCGGCAGCGGCAGGGGAATGCGCACCGAATCCCGGGCCGGGGCCAGGCCGCTTTGCACCACGATCAGTACATCGCTTTCATCTTCAGCCAGGGCTGGCACCGCCGGCGCCTTGGCGGGGGCCTTGGCCGCAGCCTTGCGCTTGGACTTGGTCGAAGACTTGCTCGGGGCCTCGGCTTTGACCGGCTCCACCGGGGCGTCCAGGTTCAGCAGCGCCTGTTCCAGTAGGGGCGTGTTGGGGCGCAGTTCGGCGGCCTTGCGGTAGCCGGGCGCGGCCAGGTCCTTCTCGCCCAGGGCTTCGTAGACGAAGCCGGCCAGGTAGTGGCTGAAGGCGCTCTGGTAGCTGTTTTTCAGGTTGACCACGTCCGGCGCGTCGAGGGCTTCCACCGGATAGCCCTTGAGGTCCTTGTACTCGGTCTTGACCCCTTGCTTCTCGGCTTCGTCCTCGCGCTTGAGGTATTCCTTGTCGCGCAGTTCGGCGATCACCGCTTCGCGTTCGTGGGTCTTCTTGATCGCCATGCGGGCGCCGTCGAAGTCATTGCCGGCCAGCAGGTTCATGGCCATCTGGGTGGTCAGCATGACCTTTTCATAGTCATAGCCTTCGTAGCGGCGGACCTTGTCGTTGACCAGGAAGCTGCCGAACTGGGCCAGGTACTTGTCGGTATCGAGCTTGACCGAGTCTTCCCAGCTGGCCACCACCTGATCGGCATGGCCCCAGGCGGCCTGGCTGCCATTGAGGTCGCCCTTGGCCCGCAGCAACTCGCCCTTTTCGAAGTAGTAGAGCAGGTCCTTGTCTTCGCCCTTGTTGTTCTTTTCCAGCAGGATCAGGGCGGCATCGAGGTTGCCGGCGCGCAGTTGCTGGTTGGTTTCCTGGAGCTCGTTGTCGTAGCTGCGGAAGGCCGAACAGCCTGCAAGCAGAGTGACTGCGCCAAGCGCAATCGAAGTGAGGGCGCGGGATGCCATGGGTACTTCTTCTTCCCTGAATGAGACAGCCGGGCGTGCGGGTCGGGCTGGACGAACCCACTGGCAGGAGCGCTGGCTACCATGCCAATTCCTCATAAAAAGAGGAGCTTAAATGCCATCTCGCGATAACGAGGGCGCGGCATTATAAACGTGGTTCCGGGTGATGTAATGGCTTTTTAAGGTCAGATTGATATGTAGTTGGCCACTATGTGAGCGGCTGCGCATTGATGGCTCAAGACGTTTTGCAGTGGGGTGTTTGGCGCAGGGCTGGGAGCCAGGAGGCACAGTCGATCAGCGGAAGTGTTTCAACAGACGGATAAGCCTTGAGTGAAACTCACTGGGAGTGAACAATATGTTACTTCGTATTTCCATTTGAGATTCGTTCATGACTGGCCCTTCCCGTTTACTGGCCTTGCTGGTGCTGCCGGTACTCGCGCTCTGCAGCTTCAACCTGCTGGCCGAGACTGTCGATGGCGCGCCCAAGGCTCTGCATTTGCTGGATTACATCGGCGCCGATTACCCGCCCACGGTTGAAGCCGGCAAGGTCGTCGACGAGTCCGAATACCGCGAGCAGGTGGAGTTTCTCGGGGTCTTGCAGGGGCTGATCGCCGAGCTGCCGGCCAAGCCGGAGAAGGCCGAGCTGGAGCAGGGCATCGCCAGCCTGCGCAAGGCGGTGGACGAGCGCGTCGAAGGCAGCCAGGTGGCACGTCTGGCGCGGCAGATGGGGGCCAAGCTGGCGGTGGCCTATGAGGTCAGCCAGGCGCCGGTGATCACCCCGGATCCGAGCCGCGGTGCGCCGCTGTATGCCCAGCATTGCTCGGTGTGCCACGGCGAGAAAGGCGCCGGCGATGGTCCGGCCGGCGTCGGCATGACCCCGCCGCCGGCCAACCTGCGGGATGCCGAGCGTCTTGATCGCCTGAGCCTGTACGCGGTCTACAACACCCTGGGGCTGGGGGTCGAAGGCACGGACATGCCGGCCTTCGCCGATCAGCTGGATGACCGTCAACGTTGGGATCTGGCCACCTACATTGCCGGGTTCAGCGCCGACCCGGCGGCGGCCAAGGGCGAGCAGGGCTTCAACCTGGCCGATCTGGCCCGGCAGACGCCCGCTGAAGTGCTGGCCGCCCAAGGCCCGCAGGCAGCCGCCACCTTCCGCGCCCAGCGGGCCCAGCCGCCTCAGGTCAAGCGTGGTCCGGGGCAGTTGCTCGACTACACCGCATCGACCCTGGACAAGAGTCTCGCGGCCTATCGCAACGGCGATCATGAACAGGCCTATGACCTGTCGGTAGCGGCGTACCTGGAAGGTTTCGAGCTGGTGGAAAGCTCCCTGGACAACGTCGATGCCACGGTGCGCAAGGACACGGAAAAAGCCCTGATGGCCTACCGTCAGTCGTTGCAGGACGGTTTGCCGGTGGCTCAGGCCGAGCAGCGCCTGGATGCGGCCAAGGCCAAGCTCAAGGAGTCGGCCGGGCTTTTGGGCGGCGACAGCCTGAGTTGGTCGCTGAGCTTTATCTCCGGTTTGCTGATCCTGCTGCGCGAAGGCCTGGAAGCGATCCTGGTGCTGGCGGCGATCCTTGCCTTCCTGCGCAACACCGGCCAGCAATCGGCGGTGCGCAGTGTCAACGTCGGCTGGGGCCTGGCGCTGCTGGCGGGCTTGGGCACCTGGGCTCTGGCGGCTTATGTGATCGACGTCAGCGGTTCCCAGCGCGAGCTGCTGGAAGGCGCTACCGCGCTGTTCGCCAGCGTCATGGTGCTGTGGCTCGGGGTGTGGATGCACGACCGCCGGCATGCGGCGGCCTGGCAGGACTACATCAAGAGCAGCCTGGTGGGCGGTGGCGGGCGTTTCGGCTTTGCCGTCCTGGCGTTCTTCTCGGTGTATCGCGAGCTGTTCGAGGTGATCCTGTTCTACGAAACCCTGTGGCTGCAGGCGGGACCTGCGGGGCACAACGCGGTACTGGCTGGCGGCGCCACCGCCCTGGTGCTGCTGGTGGGCCTGGCCTGGGTGATCCTGCGGGGTTCGGCCAAGCTGCCGCTGGCGCTGTTCTTCGGCATCAACGCGGCGCTGCTCTGCGCCTTGTCGGTGGTGTTCGCCGGGCACGGGGTCAAGGCCTTGCAGGAAGCCGGTATCTTCGGCACCCGGCCGGTGCCGTTCTTCGACTTCGATTGGCTGGGGATCCATGCCGACGCCTACTCGCTGGGAGCCCAGGCGGTGGCGATACTGGCGATCGTGGTGCTTTATAGTCGCAGTCGCCTGAGTGAGAAGCGGCGTTTGCAGGCTTCTTGACGCTGCGCGGTTGATCGCGGGCAAGCCAGCTCCACGGGGCGGCTTGCCCGTTTTGCATTCTGGAAGGAGAACACTCGATGCGTGTGTGGATCGATGCCGACGCTTGCCCCAAGGCGGCCAAGGATCAGGTGGTGCGCTTCGCCCTGAAGCGTCAGTTCGAGGTGGTGCTGGTGGCCGGGCAGGCGCAGATCAAGCCGGCGTTTGCCTGCGTCAGGCTGATCGTGGTGCCCAGCGGTCCGGATGCCGCCGACGATTACCTGGTGGAGCACGCGGTGCCGGGCGAATTGGTGATCTGCAGCGATGTGCCGCTGGCCGACCGCCTGGTGAAAAAGGGCGTGGCCGCCCTGGACCCGCGGGGCAAGGAGTTCGACGCGCAGAACATGGGCGAGCGCCTGGCGGTGCGCAATCTGTTTACCGATCTGCGGGAGCAGGGGCAGGTCAGCGGCGGGCAGGCGCCCTATGGCGATCGGGAGAAGCAGGCATTTGCCAATGCGCTGGATCGGATTCTGACCCGGCTGTCGCGTCAGGCCTGAAGGGCCTGATGTGCCGGGGGAGTCTGGGGGTATGTGCAGCCGGCGGGGAGCCGGCTGCAGTGCGGTGTTCGGGTATGCGGCCGTTTAGCGGCCTGGCTTGAACCCCTGTGCTCGCCACAGGAGGCTGTCCTTGTGGCGGGGCGGTTATTCGCCTTCGTGGGTCAGTTCCAGCACCCGGTCCACCAGCTTGTTGATGCCCGAGGCGGCTTCGCTGATGGACTGCGCCAGCATGTAGGCGGGGGTGCTCACCAGCTTGCGCGCCTTGTCTTCGATGATGTCGCCCACCGCGCATTCGGCGTGGCTGGCGCCCATCTTGCCCAGGGCCGCCGCGGTATCGGCGTCGTTACCGATGGTGCAGGTCACGCCCGGACCGTAGATCTTCGCCGCCAGGGCCGGGGCGATGCACATCAGGCCTACCGGCTTGCCTGCTTCGGCAAAGGCTTCGGCCAGGGCCAGGACGTCGGCCTGGACCGTGCAGGCGGCACCTTCGGTGGCGAAGCTGGAGAGGTTCTTGGCTGCGCCGAAGCCGCCGGGAATGATCAGCGCATCGAAGTCGTCGACGCTGGCTTCAGCCAGGTCCTTGACCTGGCCCCGGGCAATGCGCGCCGATTCCACCAGCACGTTGCGGGTCTCGGCCATGGTTTCGCCGGTCAGGTGGTTGAGCACATGCATCTGCGGGATGTTCGGGGCAAAGCACTGCACCTGGGCTCCCCGCTGGTCGAGGCGCAGCAGGGTGATCACGCTCTCGTGGATCTCGGCACCGTCGAACACGCCGCAACCGGAAAGGATCACTGCAACTTTTTTGCTCATGGTTGTTTCTCCAGGTTAAGGGTGCCGAGAGCATGCCAAATGACGGGCGTGTCACTCCACCGGTGTGGTCGAAGCCTTGGTCTTGTCTTGCGCGGCGGCTTGTTCGGCCTCGTAGATCTGCTTGGCCAGGCGGGCGTTCTTGAAACGCCGGCGCACCCACAGGCCGAAGCCCAGCACCAGCAGGGCGCCCAGGACCCACAGCTCGTACTTCTTGATGCTGCCGAGCATGCCTTCCATGACCGCGCCGAAATGATAGGCGGCCTGGGCCAGTGCCACGGCCCAGATGGCCGCGCCAATGCCGTTGAGCAGCAAATAGCGGCCCGGCGGATAGCCGGACAGGCCAATGGCCACCGGCATCACGGTGCGCAGGCCATAGACGAAGCGGAAGCTCAGCACCCAGATATCCGGATGCTTGCGGATATGTTCCAGCGCTCGATCGCCCATCATTTGCCAGCGCGGCTTGCGCGCCAGCAGCTTGCGGCCATGCTTGCGCCCCAGGAAGTACCACAGCTGGTCGCCGGCGTAGCTGCCGAGGAAGGCGACGATCATCACCAGCTTGATATCCATGTATCCGCGGAACGCAAGAAACCCGGCGAGAACCAGAATGGTTTCACCTTCGAAAAACGTGCCGAGAAAGAGGGCGAAGTAGCCGAAATCCTGAAGAAATTGTTGGAGCATTGTCTGGATGCTGGCGAAATGAACGCGCAGCCTACCCCTTCGACGACGTTCGGGAAAGTATCGAAATGTGTCTCGACGTGAACAATTGGGCCAATGACAATGAGTGTTGCTGCCGGTCAACAGCTTGAGCACAACTGTCATCTGTTCGTCATAATGCCCGCTTATAACTGTTCCGCTCGCCCGCCAGCGCGGGCCCTGGAGTCCGCCGTGAGCTTTACCCCTGCCAGCCGCCTGTTTCCAGCCACTCGTCTGCGGCGTAATCGTCGCGATGATTTCTCTCGCCGTCTGGTGCGGGAAAACCGGCTGAGCGTCGACGACCTGATCCTGCCGGTATTCGTGCTTGACGGTGAGAACCGCCGCGAGGCGGTGGCGTCGATGCCCGGCGTCGAGCGCCTGACCATCGACCTGCTGCTGGAAGAGGCGGCGCACTGGGTCGAGTTGGGGATTCCGGCCCTGGCGCTGTTTCCGGTGACCCCGGCCGGGCTCAAGTCCCTGGACGCGGCCGAAGCCTGGAACCCGGAGGGCATCGCCCAGCGCGCCACCCGTGCCCTGCGCGAACGCTTTCCGGCACTGGGGGTGATCACCGACGTCGCTCTGGACCCGTTCACCACCCATGGCCAGGACGGCATTCTCGACGAACAGGGTTATGTACAGAACGACATCACCGTCGATGCCCTGGTGCGTCAGGCGCTGTCCCACGCCGAGGCTGGCGCCCAGGTGGTGGCGCCGTCGGACATGATGGACGGGCGGGTCCAGGCGATCCGCGAGGCCCTGGAGCTGGCGGGGCACGTCAACGTGCGGATCATGGCCTACTCGGCCAAGTACGCCAGCGCCTACTACGGCCCTTTCCGCGATGCGGTGGGTTCGGCGTTGAACCTGGGCAAGGCCGACAAGGCCTCGTACCAGATGGACCCGGCCAACGGTGACGAAGCCCTGCATGAAGTGGCGGCGGACCTGGCTGAAGGGGCGGACATGGTCATGGTCAAGCCAGGCATGCCGTACCTGGATATCCTTTTTCGGGTCAAGGATGAATTCAAGGTGCCGACCTTTGTCTATCAGGTCAGCGGCGAATACGCCATGCACATGGCGGCGATCCAGAATGGCTGGTTGGGTGAAGGGGTTATTCTTGAATCCCTGACCGCCTTTAAACGTGCGGGTGCCGATGGCATCCTGACTTACTTTGCCGTCCGTGCTGCTCAATTGTTACGAGAGCAAAAATAGCCCTCCCAGGAACACGCGATGAATACTGAAGGACTCTCAGAAGTTGCCGTAAAAGACGCTCAGCCGGTGGTCGAGCCAGTGGTTGAAACCCCGCCGGAGCTCGAACCCGCGCCTGCGGTGGCCGAGGCGCCACCGGCGCCGGCCATTGTCATCCCCAACCTGGATGACAGCAGCCTGTACATTCACCGCGAGCTGTCGCAGCTGCAATTCAACATCCGCGTGCTGGAACAGGCGCTGGACGAGTCCTACCCGCTGCTGGAGCGCCTGAAGTTCCTGCTGATCTTTTCCAGCAACCTGGACGAGTTCTTCGAGATCCGCGTCGCCGGCCTGAAGAAGCAGATCACCTTCGCCCGTGAGCAGGCCGGGGCCGACGGCCTGCAGCCGCATCAGGCGCTGGCGCGGATCAGCGAGCTGGTGCACGGTCACGTCGACCGCCAGTACGCGATCCTCAATGACATCCTGTTGCCGGAACTGGAGAAGCACCAGATCCGCTTCATCCGTCGCCGCTACTGGACCACCAAGCTCAAGACCTGGGTACGCCGCTACTTCCGCGACGAGATCGCGCCGATCATCACCCCGATTGGCCTGGACCCGACGCACCCGTTCCCGTTGCTGGTGAACAAGAGCCTGAACTTCATCGTCGAGCTCGAAGGCATCGACGCCTTCGGTCGCGATTCGGGCCTGGCGATCATCCCGGCACCGCGCCTGCTGCCGCGGATCATCAAGGTGCCGGAAGAAGTCGGCGGTCCTGGCGACAACTATGTGTTCCTGTCGTCGATGATCCACGCCCACGCCGATGACCTGTTCCAGGGTATGAAGGTCAAAGGCTGCTATCAGTTCCGCCTGACCCGTAACGCCGACCTGGCGGTGGACACCGAGGACGTCGAAGACCTGGCCCGCGCCCTGCGCGGCGAGCTGTTCTCCCGGCGCTACGGCGACGCAGTACGCCTGGAAGTGGCCGACACCTGCCCCAAACACCTGTCGGACTACCTGCTCAAGCAGTTCAACCTGCACGAGACCGAGCTGTACCAGGTCAATGGCCCGGTGAACCTGACGCGGCTGTTCAGCATCACCGGCCTGGACAGTCATCCGGAGCTGCAATACACCCCGTTCACCCCGCAGATTCCCAAGCTGCTGCAGAACAGCGAGAACATCTTCAGCGTCATCAGCAAGCAGGACATCCTGCTGCTGCACCCGTTCGAATCCTTCACCCCGGTGGTCGACCTGCTGCGCCAGGCCGCCAAGGACCCGCACGTGCTGGCGGTGCGCCAGACCCTGTACCGCAGTGGCGCCAACTCGGAGATCGTCGACGCCCTGGTGGACGCGGCGCGCAACGGCAAGGAGGTCACCGCGGTGATTGAGCTGCGTGCGCGCTTTGACGAAGAGTCCAACCTGCAGATGGCCAGCCGCCTGCAAGCGGCCGGCGCGGTGGTGATCTATGGCGTGGTGGGCTTCAAGACCCACGCCAAGATGATGCTGATCCTGCGTCGCGAAGCCGGCGAGATCGTGCGTTATGCGCACCTGGGCACCGGCAACTACCACGCGGCCAACGCCCGTCTGTACACCGACTACAGCCTGCTGACCTCCGACGACGCCTTGTGCGAAGACGTCGGCAAGCTGTTCAGCCAGCTGATCGGCATGGGCAAGACCCTGCGCATGAAGAAGCTGTTGCATGCGCCGTTCACCCTGAAGAAGGGCATGCTCGACATGATCGCCCGGGAGACTCAGTTCGCCCTGGACGGCAAGCCCGCGCACATCATTGCCAAGTTCAACTCGTTGACCGATCCGAAGATCATTCGCGCCTTGTACAAGGCCAGCCAGTCCGGCGTGCGCATCGATCTGGTGGTGCGTGGCATGTGCTGCCTGCGGCCGGGGATTGCCGGTGTATCGCACAACATCCACGTGCGCTCGATCATCGGTCGCTTCCTGGAGCACACCCGGGTGTTCTACTTCCTCAACGGCGGCGAGGAGCAGATGTTCCTCTCCAGCGCCGATTGGATGGAGCGCAATCTCGACAAGCGGGTCGAGACCTGCTTCCCGGTGGAAGGCAAGAAGCTGATCCTGCGGGTCAAGAAAGAGCTGGAAAGCTATCTCACCGATAACACCCACAGCTGGAGCCTGCAGTCCGACGGCCGTTACATCCGCAACACGCCGACCGGCAACCAGAACCCGCGCAGCGCCCAGGCGACCTTGCTGGAGCGTCTTGGCAGCCCGGTATTGCCGGTGCGCTAAGCGCGGCAGGCGTCAATGAAAAAGGCCAGCCCGATCACCGGGCTGGCCTTTTTTGTGCGGTTTGCAAGAGCTGTAGGAGCTGGCTTGCCAGCGAAGACGTCCCTGCGAGTGATGCAAGGTTTCGCGGCCTCTTCGCCGGCAAGCCGGCTCCTACAGGTCCGTGGCAGGGTCAGCGGACGTTGAGCACGATGCCGACCCGGGTCAGCCATTCGGCTTCCAGGGCGAAGTCGGCCTGGGTCAGCTGGTTCTCATCCAGCCAGTGCTCCGGGAACTCCAGATCCAGGTGGTCGCCCTGGGCGCGCAGGCTCACCTGGGGCATCTGCTGGGTGCCACGGATGTGGTGGAACAGGATGGCGAAACGCAGCAGCACGCACAGGCGGATCAGCTTGATGCCGTCGTCGCCGAACTCGGCGAATTTCTCCTTGGGAATGTTGCGGCGGTGGCCGCGTACCAGCAGCGCCAGCATTTGCTGGTCTTCCCGGGAGAATCCGGCCAGGTCCGAGTGCTCGATCAGGTAGGCGCCGTGCTTGTGGTAGTGGTAGTGGGCGATGTCCAGGCCCACTTCGTGGACCTTGGCCGCCCAGCCCAGCAGTTCGCGCCAGACGCCGTCTTCCAGGTCCCAGTCCGCGGCGACCTGGTCGAAGGCGCGCAGGGCCTTGCCTTCGACTCGCGAGGCCTGTTCCAGGTCGACGTGGTAACGCTCCATCAGCGAACTGAGGGTGCGTTCGCGGACGTCTTCGTGGTGGTGACGGCCCAGCAGGTCGTAGAGCACGCCTTCACGCAGGGCGCCTTCGCAGTGGTCCATGCGTTGCAGTTCCAGGGCGTCGAAGATCGCTTCGAGAATCGCCAGGCCCGCCGGGAAGATCGCCCGGCGATCGGGCTTGATGCCTTCGAAGTCGATCTTCTCGGCATCCCCCAGCTTGAACAGCTTGCGCTTGAGCCAGGCCAGGCCTTCGGCGTTGACTTCGCCACTGCCCTGGCCGCCGGCCTTGAGGGCCAGGCCGATGGCGCGGATGGTCCCGGACGAGCCGATGGCTTCGTCCCAGGTCAGGCGATGCAGGGCATGCTCGATGCTCATGATCTCCAGGCGCGCGGCGGTGTAGGCCTGGGCGTAGCGGGCCGGGGTGATCTTGCCGTCGCGGAAGTAGCGCTGGGTAAAGCTCACGCAACCCATTTGCAGGCTTTCGCGCAGCAGCGGTTCGAAGCGCTGGCCGATGATGAATTCGGTACTGCCGCCGCCGATGTCGGCCACCAGGCGCTTGCCCGGGGTATCGGCCAGGGTGTGGGACACCCCGAGGTAGATCAGCCGGGCCTCTTCACGGCCGGAGATGACCTCCACCGGGTGGCCGAGGATCTCTTCGGCGCGGCGAATGAACTCGCCACGGTTGCGCGCCTCGCGCAGGGCGTTGGTGCCGACGATGCGCACCGTGCCCGGCGGCATGCCATTGATCAGTTGGGCGAAGCGCTTGAGGCAGTCGAGCCCGCGCTGCATGGATTCTTCGTTGAGCTGGCGTTCTTCGTTGATGCCGGCGGCCAGTTGAACCTTTTCACCGAGCCGCTCGAGAATGCGGATTTCACCGTTCCGGGCCTTGGCCACGACCATGTGAAAGCTGTTGGAGCCCAGATCGATCGCGGCGATCAGGGACAGATTCTTGGCTTGGGATTGGGGCATGGTTGGGGGTCTCGGTCGATAACCTCGCCATCCTGCCACGATCAACGGCCTGCGCCAACGCGCAGTGTCCAATGCGTTGATTCAACGCACAAAACCTGCGCCAGGCGCTGCTGTCACTGTTCGCCGACCTGCCGGCCCCTGCGACCGGGCCGCCTCAAGCCTGCTCGGTGCTGCCAATGAAGTTCGCCAGCTCGGCCGTCTGCGGGTGGGCGAACAATTGCTTCGGATCGCCCACTTCGTGCACCTTGCCCTGGTGCATGAACACCAGTTTGTCGCCGACCTCCCGGGCAAAGCGCATTTCATGGGTGACCATGATCAGGGTCATGCCGTCCCGGGCCAGTTGGCGCACCACGCTGAGCACTTCATTGACCAGCTCCGGATCCAGGGCCGAGGTGATCTCGTCGCACAGCAGCACCTTGGGCGACATCGCCAGGGCCCGGGCAATCGCCACTCGCTGTTGCTGGCCACCGGACAGCCGGTCTGGAAAGGCGTCGAACTTCTCCGCCAGGCCGACCCGCGCCAGCATCTGCCGCGCCAGCTCGGCAGCCCGGGCCTTGGGCACCTTCTGTACCACCTGCGGGGCCAGCATCACGTTCTCGCCCACGCTCAGGTGGGGGAACAGATTGAACTGCTGGAACACCATGCCGACCTTCTGTCGCAGGCTGCGCAGGTCGGCGCGGGCGGCATCCAGGTATTCGCCGTCGACCTCGATGACCCCGTCGTTGATCGACTCCAGGCCGTTGAGGGTGCGCAGCAGGGTGCTCTTGCCCGAGCCGCTGCGTCCGATGATCGCCACCACCTGGCCTTCCTCGATGCTCAGGTCGATGCCTTTGAGCACATGGTGGTCGCCGTAGTATTTATGCAGGGCGGAAATTCTAAGCAGAGGCATGCAGTCTCCTTTCCAGGTAGCGGGCACTGAGGGACAGGGGGTAGCAGAGCAGGAAGTAACCGAGGGCCACCAGGCCGTAGACCATGAAGGGCTCGAAGGTGGCGTTGGCCAGCATGCTGCCGGTCTTGGTCAGCTCGGTGAAACCGATGATCGAGGTCACCGCGGTGCCTTTGACCACCTGCACCGAGAAGCCCACGGTGGGCGCCACGGCGATGCGCAACGCTTGCGGCAGGATCACGTGGCGCAGCTGTTCATAAGGGCTCAGGGCCAGGCTTGACGAGGCCTCCCACTGACCGTGGGGAATCGACTCGACGCAGCCGCGCCAGATCTCCGCCAGGTAGGCGCTGGTAAACAGGGTCAGGGCGATGGCGGCGGCCAGCCAGGGCGAGATATCCACCCCCAGCAGGGCGATGCCGAAGAACACCAGGAACAGCTGCATCAGCAGCGGTGTGCCCTGGAACAGTTCTATATAGGTGCGGGCGCAGGAGCGGGCCCAGCCCTTGTCGGAGATCCGCAGGGTCATGATCAGCAGGCCGATCAGGCCGCCGCCGATAAAGGCCACCAGGGACAGCAGCAGGGTCCACTGCAGGCCGCTGAGCAGGTTGCGCAGGATGTCCCAGAAGCTGAAGTCGCTCATTGGCTGTTCCTCAGGATGTAGCGCTGACCGATCCAGTTCAGCAACTGACGGATCAGCAAGGCCATGCACAGGTAGATCAGGGTGGTCAGGGCGTAGGTTTCAAAGGCGCGGAAGTTGCGCGACTGAATGAAGTTGGCGGCGAAGCTCAGCTCTTCGGTGGCGATCTGCGAGCACACCGCCGAGCCCAGCATGACGATGATGATCTGGCTGCACAGGGCCGGCCAGACCTTGCCCAGGGCCGGTAGCAGCACCACGTGGCGAAAGGCCTCGAAACGGCTCATGGCCAGCGCCGCGGCGGCTTCCAGCTGGCCCTTGGGGATCGCCTGGATGCCGGCGCGGATGATTTCCGTGGAATAGGCGCCGAGGTTGATCACCATGGCCAGCACGGCCGCCTGCCACTCGGAAATCTGCAGGCCCAGGGACGGCAGGCCGAAGAAGATGAAGAACAGCTGCACCAGGAACGGGGTGTTGCGGATCAGCTCGACGTAGACGCCGAACACCGCCGCCAGGGGCTGAATCCTCCAGGCCCGCACCAGGGCGCCGATGATCCCCAGGCTGACCCCGAGCAGCGTGCCGATGGCGGTCAGCTCCAGGGTGAACAGCGCGCCGCGCAGCAGCAGGCCGGTGTTTTCCAGCACCGGCAGGAAGTCGAACTGATAAGCCATGCTCAAGCTCCGGGAGGGCGGTCAAAGGTCGGCCGGCAGCGGCTCCTTGAGCCACTGCTGGGAGTTTTTCTCCAGGGCGCCGTCGGCCTTGGCGGCCGTGAGGATCTGGTTGACCTTGTCCAGCAGCTCCGGCTGGTTCTTGTTGACCCCGACGTAGACCGGCGAGTCCTTGAGCTTGATCTTCATCGCCGGGATGCGTTTCGGGTTGCGCTGGCTGATGGCGACCATCACCACGTTGCCGCTGGCGATCAGGTCGACCTGGCCGGCGAGGTAGGCGGCGATGGTCGAGTTGTTGTCCTCGAAGCGCTTGATGGTCGCGCCCTGGGGCGCCACGGCGGTCAGCTCGATGTCCTCGATGGCGCCGCGGGTGACGCTGATGGTCTTGCCCTTGAGGTCGTCGAGGCTGGCGATGGCGGCGTCGGGCGGGCCGAACACCGCGAGGTAGAAGGGCGCGTACGCCCGGGAGAAGTCGATGACCTTTTCCCGTTCCGGGTTCTTGCCGAGGCTGGAAATCACCAGGTCGACCTTGCCGGTGGTGAGGAACGGGATGCGGTTGGTGCTGTTGACCGGAGTCAGCTCCAGCTTGACCTTGAGCTGTTCGGCCAGCAGGCGTGCGGTGTCGATGTCCAGGCCGCGGGGCTGCATGTCCGGGCCTACCGAGCCGAACGGCGGGAAATCCTGGGGCACGGCCACCTTGAGGGTGCCGCGGGCGATCACGTCGTCCAGGGCGCTGGCCTGGGCCGGGGCCTGGCTCAGCAGCAGGCTGGCGAACAGGGCAGAGAGCAGGGCGCAACAGCGTTTGGTCATGGCGAATCTCCGCAAGTCTTGGGAAGTGAATGCTGTGTGGCGACAGAGCACAGGCCATGCCAATACCGGGAAAAGGCCGTGGATACGCGGTTTTCAGTGGTTTTTTCGGTCTTACTGGTCTGAACAGTTGGGCTTTTTTTCGCACCTGGATCGAGCATCGCGGGGCCGCGCCGAACCCCCGTGGGGCACGACTTGCCGGGTTCGGCGAATAGCTTTACAAGGGAGCTTTTCCTGCACCGGTCAGCCGCCAATCCATGAATTCGATCACCCGTGCCGTACCCGAACTGGCCCTGCAAGCCATTCGCCAATTGATCATCGAACGGGGCTTCGGTCCGGGGGATGCGCTGCCCTCGCAGCGGGAGCTGGCGGTGCAATTGGGGGTCAGCCGGGCGTCGCTGCGCGAGGCTCTGTCCTCCTTGAGCGCCCTGGGGCTGATCAGTGTGCAGCCGGGCAAGGGGGTGTTCGTCCAGGCACCTGAAACGGTTCCGGCCGGTGCCGGATTGAGCTGGCCGTTCGCCGCCCAGGCCTCGCCGGTGGATATCTTTCAGTTGCGCTATGCCCTGGAGGGGTTCGCTGCGGGCCTGGCGGCGGTGACCCTGACCGCCGATGAGCTGGATGCCCTGGAAGATAATGTGCAGGCCATGCGCCGTGAGTTGCGGGCCGGGGATTTCGAGGCGGCGGCGCGGCTGGACTTCGAGTTTCACCAGAAGATCCTCCTGGCCAGCGGCAATCAGGCGATGCTGAGCATCCTCAGCGCCAGTGCCGAGATCTTCCTGGAGAGTCAGAAGCTACCGTTCATCCGACCCGAGCGCGCCATGGAAACCTGGCAGGAGCATCGCAAGATCCTCCGTGCCCTGGTCCGGCACGCTTCCGGAGCGGCACACAAGGCCATGCAGGAGCATGTGCGCAATGCTGCCCTGCGCACTGGAATCGCCTTTGTCACCCCCGCATCTTCCTGAGCTGAGCTATACCCAAACTCATGGGGGACCATAGTGAGAGTCAATCATCTCCGGCTTCCTGAACGCGGGAAGGGCAGATATGATGGGCCACGTTTTTTTGCTTACAACCTGGAGAATTCCATGAGCAGCGATCTTATCAAACACGTCAGCGACGCCAGCTTCGAGACCGACGTACTCAAAGCCGAAGGCGCTGTACTGGTCGACTACTGGGCTGAGTGGTGCGGCCCATGCAAGATGATCGCTCCGGTTCTGGACGAAATTGCTGAAACCTACAAAGGCAAACTGACCGTTGCCAAGCTGAACATCGACGAAAACTCGGAAACCCCGGCCAAGCACGGCGTGCGTGGTATCCCGACTCTGATGCTGTTCAAGAACGGCAACGTCGAGGCCACCAAGGTCGGCGCACTGTCCAAGTCGCAATTGGCCGCTTTCCTCGACGCCAACATCTAAGCGTCGATTTCAGTGCCCTGGAAAAGCCCCGCAAAATGCGGGGCTTTTTCGTAATTGAGGGCTAGACGCTCCGAAACTCAGGTGTTACATTCGGCCCCGCACTGGTTTCTCCAGTGCCCCCTGCAAGCTGTCGCCGACGCTCTCCTTTTCGAATAAGTACGCGATCCTGTCGCCTTCTCTGCGGCGCGGCCTCATTAAGCCAAAAGCTTAATTTCCCCCCTCTATAAATGATTACGTCATTCCTATATGAATCTGACTGAACTCAAGCAAAAGCCGATTACCGAACTGCTCGAATTGGCCGAACAGATGGGCATAGAAAATATGGCCCGTTCGCGCAAGCAGGACGTGATTTTCTCCCTGCTGAAAAAGCACGCGAAAAGCGGTGAGGAAATCTCCGGTGATGGCGTGCTGGAGATCCTCCAGGACGGCTTCGGCTTCCTCCGCTCCTCCGACGCCTCCTACCTGGCCGGCCCGGACGATATCTACGTCTCGCCAAGCCAGATCCGTCGCTTCAACTTGCGCACCGGTGACACCATCGTTGGCAAGATCCGCCCTCCCAAGGAAGGCGAGCGTTACTTCGCGCTGCTCAAGGTCGATACCATCAACTACGACCGTCCCGAGAACGCCAAGAACAAGATTCTGTTCGAAAACCTGACGCCGCTGTTCCCGACCGTGCGTATGAAGATGGAAGCCGGCAACGGTTCCACCGAAGACTTGACCGGTCGTGTCATCGACCTGTGCGCGCCGATCGGCAAGGGCCAGCGTGGTCTGATCGTTGCTCCGCCGAAGGCGGGCAAGACCATCATGCTGCAGAACATTGCTGCGAACATCACGCGCAACAACCCAGAAGTTCATCTGATCGTGCTGTTGATCGACGAGCGTCCGGAAGAAGTGACCGAGATGCAGCGCACCGTGCGCGGCGAAGTGGTCGCCTCCACCTTCGACGAGCCGCCAACCCGTCACGTGCAAGTGGCCGAGATGGTGATCGAGAAGGCCAAGCGCCTGGTCGAGCACAAGAAGGACGTGGTGATCCTGCTGGACTCCATCACCCGTCTGGCCCGCGCCTACAACACCGTGATCCCGAGCTCCGGCAAGGTCCTGACCGGTGGTGTCGATGCCCACGCCCTGGAGAAGCCGAAGCGTTTCTTCGGTGCTGCGCGCAACATCGAAGAAGGCGGCTCGCTGACCATCATCGCTACCGCGCTGGTTGAAACCGGCTCGAAGATGGATGAAGTGATCTACGAAGAGTTCAAGGGTACCGGCAACATGGAGCTGCCCCTGGACCGCCGTATTGCCGAGAAGCGCGTATTCCCGGCCATCAACATCAACAAGTCCGGCACCCGCCGCGAAGAGCTGCTGACCGCCGATGACGAGCTGCAGCGCATGTGGATCCTGCGCAAGTTGCTGCATCCCATGGATGAAGTCGCTGCCATCGAGTTCCTGGTCGACAAGCTGAAACAGACCAAGACCAACGATGAGTTCTTCCTGTCGATGAAGCGCAAGTAAATCGATCAGGCCAGCAAGAGCCGGGGAAACCCGGCTTTTTGCTATCTGACATTCTCTATTCTGAACCTGTGGGTTCGGCGCTAAACTGCCTGCCCCGAATGCCACGGCGAAAACGAGGCTCACGCATGCAGTATCGCGACTTGCGCGACTTTATCAGCGGCCTGGAACAGCGCTCGGAACTCAAGCGCATCCAGGTCCCGGTGTCCCCTGTGCTGGAAATGACCGAGGTCTGCGATCGCACCTTGCGTGCCAAAGGCCCGGCCCTGCTGTTTGAAAACCCCACCGGTTATGACATTCCTGTGCTCGGCAACCTGTTCGGCACCCCCGAGCGCGTGGCCCTGGGGATGGGCGCCGAAGCCGTCAGCGAACTGCGGGAAATCGGCAAGCTGCTGGCCTTCCTCAAGGAGCCCGAACCGCCCAAGGGGCTCAAGGACGCCTGGTCCAAGCTGCCGATCTTCCGCAAGATCATTTCCATGGCGCCCAAGGTGGTCAAGGACGCGGTCTGCCAGGAAGTGGTGATCGAGGGCGACGACGTCGACCTGGGCATGCTGCCGGTGCAGACCTGCTGGCCCGGCGACGTCGGGCCGCTGATTACTTGGGGCCTGACGGTGACCAAGGGGCCGAACAAGGACCGGCAGAACCTGGGCATCTATCGTCAGCAGGTGATCGGCCGCAACAAGGTGATCATGCGCTGGTTGAGCCACCGTGGCGGCGCGCTGGATTACCGCGAATGGTGCGAGAAGCACCCGGGCAAGCCGTTCCCGGTGTCCGTGGCCCTGGGCGCGGATCCGGCAACCATTCTCGGCGCGGTGACCCCGGTGCCGGACAGCCTCTCCGAATACGCCTTCGCCGGCCTGCTGCGGGGCAACCGCACCGAGCTGGTGAAGTGCCGCGGCAACGACCTGCAAGTGCCGGCCACTGCCGAAATCATTCTTGAGGGGGTGATCCATCCCGGCGAGATGGCCGATGAAGGTCCCTATGGCGACCACACGGGGTATTACAACGAGGTCGACAGCTTCCCGGTGTTCACCGTGGAGCGCATCACCCATCGCACCAAGCCGATCTACCACAGTACCTACACCGGCCGGCCACCGGATGAGCCGGCGATCCTCGGCGTGGCGTTGAACGAAGTGTTCGTGCCGATCCTGCAGAAGCAGTTCCCGGAGATCACCGACTTCTACCTGCCGCCCGAAGGCTGCTCCTACCGCATGGCGGTGGTGACCATGAAGAAGCAGTACCCGGGCCACGCCAAGCGCGTGATGCTGGGTGTCTGGTCGTTTTTGCGACAGTTCATGTACACCAAGTTCGTTATCGTCACCGACGACGATATCAATGCCCGGGACTGGAACGACGTGATCTGGGCCATCACCACGCGCATGGACCCCAAGCGCGACACGGTGATGATCGACAACACCCCGATCGACTACCTCGACTTCGCCTCGCCGGTGTCAGGCCTGGGTTCGAAGATGGGGCTCGACGCCACTCACAAGTGGCCCGGAGAAACCACCCGAGAGTGGGGCCGGGTCATTGTCAAGGATGAGGCGGTCACCCGCCGGATCGATGCCATCTGGAATCAGTTAGGAATAGATTGATGCGTGTAACCTTGCAGCCCTCCGGAGCAGTGCTTGAGACGCTGCCCGGCGAGCGGATTCTCGATGCGGCGCGGCGCCTGGGCTATGAATGCCCGCAAAGCTGTCGCAATGGCAACTGTCATGTGTGTGCCGCGCTGCTGGTGGAGGGCAGCGTGCAGCAAGCCGGCGATGTGCGTGATCACGGCGAGTTCTACACTTGCATTGCAGAGCCGCTGGAAGACTGCATCGTGCTGTGGGATGGCGTCCTTGCGCTGGGAGAGTTGCCGGTGCGCAGCCTGTCGTGTCAGCTCACTGAATGCCTGGAAGTCGGCGGCGATGTCTGGCGGGTCAGGCTGCGAGCGCCGGCCGGCAAGCCACCGCGCTATCACGCGGGCCAGTACCTGATGCTGGAGCGCGATAACGGCGAGAAGTCGGCGTTCTCCCTGGCTTCGGCGCCCCATTGCGGGCGGGATCTGGAGTTGCACGTACTGGTGCGCGAAAACAGTGCGCAAAGCCTGATGCAGCAGTTGCAACGCGAGCGCATGGCGCGGATCGAGATGCCGTTCGGCGATACCCACCTGGCCGAGCTGCCGGACGGTCCGCTGGTGCTGATCGCCGCCGGGACCGGCATGGCGCAGATGCACAGCCTGATCGAGCACTGCCGGGCCAAGGGCTTCAAGCACCCGGTGCATCTGTATTGGGGCGTGCGCCGGCCGGAAGACTTCTACCAGCTGGAACACTGGGATGAATGGCAGCAGTTGCCCAACCTGTACCTGCACAAGGTGGTCAGCGACCTGTGCGGCTGGGAGGGACGCTGCGGCATGCTGCACGAGGCAGTGTGCGAGGACATCACCGACCTGTCCTCGGTGCATGTCTATGCCAGCGGCTCGCCGGCCATGATCTACGCCACCCTGGACGCATTGGTGAATGCCGGGATG
This sequence comes from Pseudomonas sp. St29, assembly GCF_001547915.1. NCBI lineage: Bacteria > Pseudomonadati > Pseudomonadota > Gammaproteobacteria > Pseudomonadales > Pseudomonadaceae > Pseudomonas > Pseudomonas sp. St29. The sequence continues at coordinate 6,529,326 of NZ_AP014628.1, read as the reverse complement.
GACGCCCATCAGATGCGGGCCGACGTGTTCGCCTACGCTCCGCGCCCCTGACGGCATCTGATCGGGGCTGTTCTTTATAACTCTGTATATAGCCCATCGGTATTTATCTAATTAAATAAATGCCGGTAGGTTATATATAAGCCTTCAACTTGAGTGCCGCTCTAATGGCACTTAACTTGCCTTGAAACTTTTGTGTCTTGTAGTTACTGCCAGGCGTTCTATTAAGTAACTTCTTTTACGCGGGGAGCCGAACGCTATTCGCCATGACAGCCCTTGAATCCAGTTATCTGAATCTGGCTTACCCTCCGCGGCTCGATCTGGGGCCGCAGCTGACCCACGAACAACTTCGCAGCTCCATGCAATCCACCATGGCCCGGCACAAGGGTGGTCCGGTCTGGCTGTTCGCCTACGGTTCATTGATCTGGCGCCCGGAGTGTTCGGCGGTCGAGCGCATGCGCGGACGGGTGCACGGCTATCATCGCGGTCTGTATCTATGGTCACACGAGCATCGCGGCACGCCGGAAATGCCGGGCTTGGTGTTCGGCCTGGATCGTGGCGGCTCCTGCAGCGGTTTCGCCTACCGTCTGCCTGAGGAGCATCTGGACGCCTCGCTGTATGCCCTGTGGCAACGTGAAATGCCTTATCCCTCTTACCGTCCGCACTGGCTCAACTGCCGTCTTGAGGATGGCAGCCAGGTCCAGGCCCTGGGATTCGTGCTGGAGCGGCACCTGCCCAGCTATGCCGGCAACCTGCCGGATCATGTGCTGAGCCAGGTGTTCGAGAGCGCTTGCGGGCGTTATGGCACCACCCGCGATTATGTCGAGCAAACGGTCCAGGCCCTGCGCAGCCACGCCATGCCGGATCGCAATCTGGAGGCACGGCTCAAGCGCTGCAAGGGCGTTGCGGCCCATTGACGAAAGCCGGCCTCAGCGGACCTGCACCACCACTTTGCCCACTGCCTTGCGCTGCCCCAGATCATCGATGGCCCGGGCGGCTGCGGTCAGAGGATAGACCTGGGACACCAGCGGCTTGAGCTTGCCTTCGGCGAACCAGCCGAACAGCTGCTGGAAGTTCGCCGCGTTGTCCTGAGGCTGGCGCTGAGCGAAGGAGCCCCAGAACACGCCCACCACCGCCGCGCCCTTGAGCAGCGCCAGGTTCACCGGCAATTCGGGAATGCGTCCGCTGGCAAAGCCCACCACCAGCAAGCGACCGTTCCAGGCGATGGAACGAACGGCCTGATCGAACAGGTCGCCGCCCACCGGGTCGTAGATCACGTCGGCGCCGTTGCCGTCGGTCAGGCGCTTGATCTCGTCCTTCAGGCTGCTTTCGCTGTAGTTGATCAGCTCATCGGCGCCGGCGGCCTTGGCCACGGCGAGCTTTTGCGCGCTGCTGGCGGCAGCGATCACCCGGGCGCCAATGGCCTTGCCGATTTCCACCGCCGCCAGTCCGACTCCGCCCGAGGCGCCGAGCACCAGCAGGGTTTCACCGGGCTGCAGGTTGCCGCGCTGCTTGAGGGCATGCATCGAGGTGCCGTAGGTCATGCTGAACGCGGCGGCGGTGTTGAAGTCCATGGCGGCGGGAATCGGCAGCACGTTGTAGCCCGGCACCGCCACCTGTTCGGCAAAGCTGCCCCAGCCGGTCAGGGCCATGACCCGGTCACCGACCTTGAGATGGCTGATCTTCTCGCCCACCGCGCTGACGACCCCGGCCGCCTCGCCACCCGGGGAGAAGGGGAAGGGGGGCTTGAACTGGTATTTGCCCTCGATGATCAGGGTGTCCGGAAAATTCACCCCAGCGGCATGCACGTCCAGGAGGATCTCGTTCTTCTTCGGCACGGGACTTGCGACCTCTTCCAGCACCAGCGTTTCGGCGGGGCCGAAGGCTTTGCACAGCACGGCTTTCATCAGGGCTATTCCTTTGGGGTTGGTGGCCGATAAGTGTAGGAGTGTGAATCAGGCGGTCAACGAGCATGCCCGGCCCTGATGGGCAGCCATAAGCTTGTGCTTGGGCTCAGGCGGGCGGGCCTTTATGCTAGGCCGCAAACCGGATTAAGGAGCGAATTGTGAAAGCGTGGATCATGTTGCTGCTGGCCCTCTCTCTGCCGATGGCAGCGATGGCCGAAGAGGCCAAAGAAGGTGAAGCACCGAAAGTCAGCTACATCAGCCTGAGCCCGCCCTTTGTCGGCAACTACGGCCTGGATGGCGGCCCGAAGCTCAAGGTCTACAAGGCTGACGTGGCCCTGCGAGTGACCGGCGATGCCTCGGCCCAGGCGGTCAAGGCCAATGAGCCGCTGATTCGCAATCAGCTGGTGGCGCTGTTTGCCCAGCAGACCACCGAGACCATGAACAACGTCGAGGCCAAGGAGAAGCTGCGCCAGGAAGCCCTCAAGCAGGTGCAGCAAGTGATGAGCGACGAAACCGGCAAACCGGTAGTGGAAGACCTGTTGTTCAACAACCTGATCATCCAGTAACCCTGCCCGCCGTAGGAGCTGGCTTGCCAGCGAAGACGCCCGAGAGGGCGACGCAGGGCTGAGGCCCCTCCGCCGGCCAGCCGGCTCCTACAAGGCGTGGCTCACGAGGCCAGGCTCTTGCGAAAGCGCGCCAGGGCGATGGCGAAGAACACCAGCCCGATTGTCGCCAGGGCCAGCAGGTCGGGCCAGACCACACTGACGCCCGCATCTCGAAACAGGATCGCCGCGCTGAGGCTGACGAAGTGCGTGGATGGCGAGCCCTGCATCACCCACTGCAGCCACTGCGGCATGCTGTCCAGCGGTGTGCTGCCGCCGGACAGCAGCAGCATCGGGATGATCACCGGGATCGCCAGCAGGCCGAATTGCGGGGTCGAACGGGCCAGGGTGGCGAGGAAGATGCCCAAAGCGGTGCTGGCGAATAGATACAGCGCCGTGACCATCAGGAACAGCGCCATCGAGCCCGCCAGAGGCACCCCCAGCACGCCCTTGACGATCACCTCCAGCGATATCCAGGTGCACAGCACCACCACCAGCATGTTGCTCCAGACCTTCGCCAGCATGATTTCCAGCGCCGTCAGCGGCAGCACCAGCAGATGATCGAGGGTGCCGTGCTCGCGTTCGCGCAGCAGCGCGGTGCCGGTGAGCACGATGGCCAGGATGGTGATGTTGTTGACGATCTGGATCACCGCCAGGAACCAGCCGCCTTCCAGATTGGTGTTGAACAGGGCGCGGGTGGTCAGCAGGGCCGGGGCCTTGCTCGCGGCATCCGCCTGATTGGCATAGCTGAGCAGCTCGCGCTGGAAGATTCGACCGATGTAGCCGGCGCCCATGAACGCCTGGCTCATGGCGGTGGCGTCGACGTTGACCTGCACCGCCGGCTGGCGGCCGGCCAGCAGGTCACTCTGGAAGTTGGCGGGAATGTTGATCACGAAGGTGTACTGGCCGCTGTCCATCACTTCGTCCAGTCGGTTGTAGGGCAGCGACACCGGGGCCTGGAACTCCGGTGGCTGCAGGGCTTCGGCCAGCTGTCGCGACAGTGCGCTGTGGTCCTCGTCCACCAGCGCCACGCTGGCATTGTGCACCCCGATCACCGAGCCGGCGGCGGGCATGTAGATGGCCACGGTGAAGGCATACATCAAGAACAGCAGCAGGACGCTGTCGTGGCGCAGGCTGGTGAGCTCCTTGAGACCCAGGCGCAGGATATGGGCGAGCCGGTTCATCAGACCTCCTGCTTTTTCAACATGACCAGGCTGAGCCCGGTGAAGCCAAGGAAGAACCCGATCAGGGCCAGGCATTGAGGCCAGAGCTCACGCAGGTCCAGGGCCTTGGTGAAGGTGCCGACGGCAATGTCGAGGAAGTGCCCGGCGGGGAACAGCTGGCCCATGATCGCCGCCGCTCCTTCCAGGGACGAGCGCGGCACGATCAACCCGGAGAACTGGATGGTCGGCAGGCTGGTGATGATCATGGTGCCGAGGATTGCCGCGATCTGGGTGCGGGTGAAGGCCGAGATCAGCAGGCCCATGCTGGTGGTGGCCAGCACGTAGAGCACCCCGCCCAGGGCCAGGGTCAGGCCGCTGCCCTTGAAGGGTACGCCGAACAGCCAGCGGTTCATGGCCACCAGCAAGCCCAGGTTGATCAGGCTCACCACCAGGTAGGGCGCCTGCTTGCCCAGGAGAAATTCCAGGCGGGTCAGGGGCGTGGCATAGAAGTTGGTGATCGAGCCCAGTTCCTTCTCGCGCACGATGCCCAGGGCGGTGAGCATGGCCGGAATGAACGCCAGGATCAGCGCCATGACCCCGGGCCCGATGGCGTTCACGCTGACCACATCCTGGTTGTAGCGAAAGCGCGTTTCCAGCTTGGCGGCAGGTCTTGAGTTCAGTGCCGGGCTGCTGTGTTCAGCCAGCAGTTCGAGGTTGGCCTGGTGGACCGCCTCGACATAGTTGCGGCTGGTTTCCGCGCGAAACGGCATGCCGCCATCCAGCCAGGCGGCCACTGTCGGTTGGCGCCCGGCATACAGATCGCGGCCAAAGCCGGGAGGGATTTCCAGGGCCAGCTTGATCTCCGAACGCTGCAGGCGCCGGTGCAGTTCAGGGGCGCTGCGGATGCTCGGTTTTTCCTCGAAGTAGCGTGAGCCGCGAAAAGCCTCCAGATAGGCGCGGCTTTGCGGTGTCTGGTCCTGGTCGTAGACGGCGAAGGCCAGCTTCTCCACGTCCAGGGAAATGCCGTAGCCGAAGATCACCATCATGAAGATCGCCCCCAGCAGGGCGAAGCCCAGGCGTACTTTGTCCCGCAGCAGTTCCTTGCCTTCGCGGGTGGCCACCGCCAGCAGCCGGGCCAGGCTCAGGCCCGAGCGCGGAGGGGCGATGGCGTGGCTCGAGGCAACCGCCGGAGGCGGCGCTGGCGCTGCATCCGCGGCTCCTTGGGCGTCTTCCAGGCAGCGGACGAAGGCGGCTTCCAGGGTGTCGCCGGCAAACTGCTGTTGCAGCGTCGCGGGCGTGTCGCAGGCCAGTACCTTGCCGGCGTGCATCAACGAAATGCGGTCGCAGCGCTGGGCTTCGTTCATGAAGTGAGTGGAGAGGAAGATGGTCACGCCCTGTTCCCGGGACAGCTCGATCAGCAGGCGCCAGAAGTCGTCACGGGCGGCCGGGTCGACCCCGGAAGTGGGCTCGTCGAGGATCAGCACTTCCGGCCGGTGCAGTACCGCCACTGCCAGGGACAGGCGCTGGCGCAGGCCCAGGGGAAGGGCGCCGGACTGTTGCTCGGCAATTGCCCCGAGATCGAAGCGCTGGATCAGTTCCTCGATGCGCGGGCCGCTTTCCGCCGGTGGCAAGTCGAACAGGCGGGCATGCAGGTCCAGGTTCTGGCGCACGCTGAGCTCGCCGTACAGGGAAAAGCTCTGGGACATGAAGCCGACCCGTTTGCGGGTGTCCAGGTCCTTGGCGTCCACCGGGTTGCCCAGCAGTTTGGCGCTGCCTTCGGTGGCGGGCATCAGTCCGGTGAGGACCTTCATGGTGGTGGTCTTGCCGCAGCCGTTGGAGCCGAGGAAGCCGAATATCTCCCCGCGCCCGATGGCGAAGCTGACTTTGTTGACCGCGGTGAAGTCGCCAAAGCGCAGGGTCAGTTCGTGGGCTTCGATGGCGATGTCGTGGTTGTCGCCGGAGCGGGGCGGAATGACCAGCGGCTGATTGTCGTGGCCCGTGTCGCCCTGGAAGTGGGTGAAGGCGTCATCCAGCTTGCCGCTGGCCGTCACTTTCGCCAGTTCCTGGCTCAGGCCCTGGGCAATCATCCGGCCCTTGTCGAGCATCAGGCAGTGTTCGAACTGCTCGGCTTCCTCCATGTAGGCGGTGGCCACTAGCAGGGTCAGTTGCGGACGCTGCTGGCGCACGTCTTCCACCAGTTCCCAGAAGCGCCGCCGGGACAACGGGTCGACCCCGGTGGTGGGCTCGTCGAGAATCAGCAGGTCCGGTTCGTGGATCAACGCGCAGCACAGGCCGAGTTTCTGTTTCATCCCGCCGGACAGCTTGCCCGCCGGGCGCTCGGCAAAGCGCAGCAGGTCGGTGGCCAGCAGCAGGCTGTGCATGCGCTGTTCGCATTCGTCACGGGGCAGGCCGAACAGGGTAGCGAAGAAACGGATGTTTTCGCTGATGGACAGGTCGGGGTACAGGTTGCCCCCCAGGCCCTGGGGCATGAAGGCGATGCGCGGATAAAGGCTGCGGCGGTGGCGGCGCTGGGAAATGGCCCCGCCGAGCACTTCAAGCTCGCCCTGCTGGAGCTTCTTGACCCCGGCGATCAAGCCCAGAAGGCTCGACTTGCCGGCGCCGTCCGGCCCGATCAAGCCGCAGCGGGTGCCCGCCGGCAGGTTGAAGCTGATATCGATCAGGGCCTGCTGTGAGCCGTAGCGATGGCCAATGCCGCTTGCCTGCAGCGCCAGGCCGCTCATTTCAGGTTGGCCGGCCAGTCCACGGGAGCCGTGCGCACATAGCCGGCACCGGGCATTCCCGGTTTGGCCTGGGGCACGGTGGCAGGTTGAGTCAGGCGCACCTTGACCCGAAACACCAGCTTCTGGCGCTCGTCCCGGGTTTCCACTTCTTTGGGGGTGAACTGGGACTTGGCGGCGACGAAGCTGATCTTCGCCGGCAGTGGCTGGTTGGGCAGGGCGTCGAGGAGGATTCGCGACTCATCGCCAACGGTCAGGCGACCGGTCACCGAGGCTGGCAGATAGAGGTTCATGTATTGATCGTTGGGGTCGATCAGCAGCAGCACCCGGCCACCGGCACCCAGGACTTCGCCGGGCTCGGCCAGGCGCAACTGAATGATGCCGTCGATGGGCGCCCGCAGGCTGCTGTCGTCAATCTCGCTGGTAAGCTGGGCCACCTGGGCCTGAGCGGCGCCAATGGCGGCCTTGACCGCCGCGACCTGGGCCTGGGCGGCCAGTACCGCAGCGTTGCCGGTGGTCAGGCGGGCTTGCTGCTGGTCGATGAGTTGCTGGCTGGCGAAGCCGCGGCGGAACAGTTCCTGGGAACGCTTGAGCTCCTGGTTGGCCAGCAGTTGTTCGCTCTGGCGCAACTGGACGTTGGCTTCGGCGGCCGACAGGTTTTCCCGCGCCCGCAGCACCTCGGCCTCGGCCTGGTTGCGCTGGGCCTCCAGGGTGCGGGTATCCATGCGGGCCAGCAGTTGCCCCTGGAGCACTTTGTCGCCTTCGTTGACACGCACTTCCGCCAGGCGTCCGGGGATCTTGCTGGCGATCTGCACCTCGGTGGCCTCAAGGCGGCCATTGCCCATGCTCAGGCCTTCCGGCAGGCGATCCTGGAGGGACTTCCAGTAGCCGAAGCCACCGGCGGCGAGCAACAGAATCAAGAGGGAAACAGCGAAAATGCGGGAAGAACGGTGGTTCGTCGACATGTATTCTGCGTCCTGCGGCTATAGCGTCCAAGTCTGACAGAGCCAGGCTCTCGCCCGCTTGATGCTCGTCAAATGAAAGGGGCAAGACTAAACCTATTGTCCGCAGGCTGCATGGCGATCGCGGCAAAATAACCGCCACTGCCGCCGTGGCCCGGATCAGGCCCGGCGACTCGGGGAAGGCTCAGAGCAGGGCGAGGACGGCAGCCCATTGCTCGGCGGTGACCGGCATCACCGACAGGCGGCTGCCCTTTTGCACCAGGGGCATCTCGGCGAGGGCGGCCTGCTGCTTGAGGTAGTCCAGGCGCAGGACCTTGTCGAAGGTCTGCACGTGGGCCACGTCGATTGCGCTCCAGGCATTTTTTTCGGCGCTGGCCTTGGGGTCGAAGTAGTGGCTGTCCGGTTCCAGGGCGGTCGGGTCCGGGTAGGCCGCCTTTATAATCCGGCCGATACCGGCGATGCCGGGTTCCGGGCAACTGGAGTGATAGAAAAAGAACTCATCACCGACGGTCATGGTGCGCAGAAAATTGCGCGCCTGATAGTTGCGTACGCCATCCCAACGGGCTTGGCCTAGCTGCTGCAGGCCGAGGATCGAGAGTTCGTCCGGCTCGGATTTCATCAGCCAATAGGCCATGTTTCTTACCCTCCAAAGGGTGATTGGGCAGGTTGCCGGAGGATTTTATGACAAACCGACGGTCGGTTGACGCCAGCGTTTGCGTGTCGGTTCACGTTATCGCAAAATGCCGGGATTTTAAGCTTGACGCTGCTGCACGGCCTGTTATGGAAACCGTTGCTGTCATCGTGTGTGACTTGCCCGAGGGGGGGCAATCGATGAAACGCCAACCGGATTTACTATGGATTTTGGTTATTTTGTTCGGTTTGGGCGTTGTAACCACCGGTTATGCGCAAAGCTTGTGGGCCAACAAGACCGATGCTCCGATCGAGATCGCCCAACAGCCGCAACCCTTCAAGCGCTGAACCTGCCCGGGCGTCGCTGAGCGAACGCGACGTCTATCGGGCGCAGTACCATCCCTGATCCGTCACGGTGCCTTGCAGCGGCACATCCCAGCTGGCCTGATCCAGTCTCGCGACTTTCTGGCACTCATGAGCCAGGCCCAGCAGTGTCGGCTTGCGCCAGTTCTGGCGGCGCGCCAGGTACGCCAGGCTGCGGTCGTAGAAGCCACCGCCCATTCCCAGGCGACCTCCCTCTTCATCGAATCCCACCAGGGGCAGGAGCACCAGATCCAGTGCCCAGACCTTGCGCTGGCGTGCGGCGTTGATCCGCGGTTCGAGAATGCGAAAGCGGTTGGGGCGCAGTTTTTCTCCAGGGCGGATGCGCTGGAACACCATCTTGGTTCGTGGCCAGGCACTGAGTACAGGCAAGTAGGTGGCCTTGCCCCGGCGTTGGGCGGCACGCAGCAGCAGGCGCGGATCGATTTCGCCATCGGTGGGCAAATACAGGGACAGGTGTCGGGCCCGACGAAACACCGGGCTCTGCGCCAGTTGGCGGTACAGGTCACGGGCGGCCTGGCGTTGCTGGGCTGGTGTGAGGGCACGACGGGCTTTACGCAGCATGCGTCGAAGTTGCGGGCGGGAAAGCGGCGCAGGTTCGGTCATGGAGGAGGCTATGGAGAGTCGGACATGGCAGAACAGCCTACCCGGAAAAACCAATGCCAGCATGGATAACTGGCATTGGCTGACAATTCAGGCTCCCCAGGCGAACCGCTGTCGACTTAGCCCTTGAACCCGAAAGTTCAAGGCGGAAGATGCAGCAGGCTTTAAGGCTTTCCGTCTAGCGGACATGCACACCAGCCCAACGTGCAACTTCCAGGGTAGTGCGAATCGGCTCAGGGACATCGCCAACTGGCAAGCACCCCAGGGAGTGGCGCGAGTATACCGCAACCGCTGTCAGGAATCAGCTTTGCTTGCGTCCGAATCGGTGGCCAGGACCAGGTCAACACGTTCCAGCAGATCCCGTACCTGTTCGCGGGTGGTGGCGCTGGCCTGCACATCCGGACGCTCCTGGCGGTGCAGCAGATCGTGGGTGATGTTCAGCGCGGCCATGACCGCAATGCGATCGGCGCCGATGACTTTGCCACTGCTGCGGATCTCGCGCATCTTGCCGTCCAGGTAACGGGCGGCGCTCACCAGATTGCTGCGTTCTTCCTGGGGGCAGATGATCGAATATTCTTTGTCGAGGATCTGCACGGTAACGCTATTGCTTGAACTCATGAGTCTTGCTCCAGGGCCTTGAGGCGCGAAATCATCGATTCGACCTTACGCCGGGCGATTTCGTTTTTTTCAATGAGGTGCGCGCGTTCCTCGCGCCAGGTCTTTTCCTGAGCTAATAAGAGTGCGTTTTGACTCTTTAGTTGCTCGACCCGGGTAATAAGCAGTTCGAGTCTGGCCATCAGTGCGTGCAGGTCGGTGTCTTCCATTGTGTCCCACTGAAGTTGGTCTGATGAGTGGCAACTGGCTGGACAGCGCCTGGGTGGCCTGAACGGTCCTTGCGCATTCGGTGCTGTCCGGTCGGCAATCTGTCCGTCGCCCAAGGCCCGGCGGACCGCTGTAACGGGGCGCTAGGCGCAACGCGGCGCTGGCAATGAATGATGACACGCCCTACGATACAAGGCCTTCATTCTAGACATTGCGCCGCTTGGCGCCTAGCTGCCCATGCCCATTCAGAATTCCCCGTACAACGCCTTCGCCACCCTGCTCAGCAGCAGTGGCCATCCTGTTTCTCCTGCCGAATTGCACGGCCTGTTGCTGGGTCGCAGCTGCGCCGGCGCCGGGTTCGAGGTCGACGGCTGGCTGGTTGACGCCGCCGAGCTGCTCGAAGGCGAGCCGCAGGACAACGTGCGCAACGCCTTGATCGGCCTGCAGGAAATGGTCAAGGGCGAACTCACCAGCGACGACATGACCGTGGTCCTGCTGCTGCCCAGCGACGACGCTCCCCTGACCGAGCGTGCCGCGGCCCTGGGCCAGTGGTGCCAGGGCTTCCTCGCCGGTTTCGGCCTCAACTCCCGTGACAGCAGCGCCCTGAGCGCCGAGGCCACTGAAGTGTTGCAGGACCTTGCCGCCATCGCTCAGGTCCAGGATGCGCTGGAAGAGTCCGACGACGGTGAAAGCGACTACATGGAAGTGATGGAGTACCTGCGGGTCGCGCCGTTGCTGCTGTTCACCGAAACCAACAAGACCGTTGCACCGGCTGCCAAGCCTTCTCTGCACTGATCGACAGGGAACTGCATCTGCCCATGATTCATATCCCTAAAACGGAATACAGTCGTCGCCGCAAGGCGCTCATGGCGCAGATGGAGCCCAACAGCATTGCGATCCTGCCGGCGGCAGCCGTGGCCATTCGCAACCGCGATGTGGAGCACGTCTACCGCCAGGACAGCGATTTTCAGTACCTCAGCGGCTTCCCCGAGCCCCAGGCCGTGATTGTGCTCATGCCCGGTCGCGAGCATGGCGAGTACGTGCTGTTCTGCCGCGAGCGCAATGCCGAGCGCGAGCTCTGGGATGGCCTGCGGGCAGGCCAGGAAGGCGCGATTCGCGACTATGGCGCGGACGATGCGTTCCCCATCACCGACATCGACGACATTCTCCCGGGCCTGATCGAAGGTCGCGACCGGGTCTATTCGGCCATGGGCAGCAACCCTGAATTCGATCGTCATTTGATGGAGTGGATCAACGTGATCCGCTCTAAAGCGCACCTTGGCGCCCAGCCGCCGAACGAATTCGTTGCCCTGGATCATCTGCTGCACGACATGCGCCTGTATAAATCGGCGGCGGAAGTGAAGGTGATGCGCGAAGCCGCACGGATATCCGCCCAGGCCCACATCCGCGCCATGCAGGCCAGTCGCCCCGGATTGCACGAATTCAGTCTGGAGGCCGAGCTGGATTACGAGTTCCGCAAGGGCGGGGCGAAGATGCCGGCTTATGGTTCCATCGTCGCGGCGGGGCGCAACAGTTGCATCCTGCACTACCAACAGAATGACGCCCTGCTCAAGGATGGCGATCTGGTGCTGATCGATGCCGGTTGTGAAATCGACTGCTACGCCAGCGATATCACCCGGACCTGGCCGGTCAACGGCAAGTTCTCGCCCGAGCAGAAGGCGATCTATGAACTGGTGCTGGCGGCCCAGGAAGCGGCGTTTGCCGAGATCGCCCCGAACAAGCACTGGAACCAGGCGCACGAGGCGACGGTTCGGGTCATCACCGCCGGTCTGGTGAAGTTGGGCCTGCTGGAAGGCGCGGTGGATGAGCTGATAGCCAGCGAGGCCTACAAAGCGTTCTACATGCACCGTGCCGGACACTGGCTGGGCATGGATGTACACGATGTCGGCGAGTACAAGGTCGGCGGCGAGTGGCGGGTGTTGGAGGTCGGCATGGCGCTGACCGTGGAGCCGGGCATCTATATCTCCCCGGACAACCAGCAGGTGGCTAAGAAGTGGCGCGGCATTGGCGTGCGCATCGAGGACGACGTGGTAGTGACCAAGCAGGGCTGTGAAATTCTGACGGGCGGCGTGCCGAAAAGCGTCGCCGAGATCGAGGCGTTGATGGCCGCTGCTCGGGTCCAGGCGTCATGAGCCGGGTCAATCTGGCCATCATCGGTGGCGGCCTGGTCGGAGCCAGCCTGGCCCTGGCCCTGCAGGCCGGAGCCAAGGCCCGGGGCTGGAAGATCGTGCTGATCGAGCCGTTCGCCCCCGGCGACAGCTTCCAGCCCAGCTACGATGCACGCTCTTCGGCGCTGTCCTTTGGCGCCCGGCAGATCTACCAGCGCCTGGGCCTGTGGCAGGCGATTTCCCGGCGGGCCGAGCCGATCAAGCAGATTCACGTGTCCGACCGCGGGCGCTTCTCCACGGCGCGCTTGTCGGCCATGGAAGAAGGCGTTCCGGCCCTGGGCTATGTGGTGGAAAACGCCTGGCTCGGCCAATGCCTGTGGCAGGGCCTGGACAAGGACGTGATCAGTTGGCGCTGCCCGGCGGAAGTCACCCGCCTTGAGCCCCTGCAGGGCGGCTATCGCCTGACCCTGAATGACGAAACCACCCTGGAATGCGACCTGGCGGTGCTCGCCGATGGCGGTCGCTCCGGCTTGCGCGAACAGTTGGGGATCGGGGTCAGGAATCGCCCTTACAACCAGAGCGCGCTGATTGCCAACATCACCCCCAGTGAAGCCCACAACGGCATGGCCTTCGAGCGCTTCACCGATGATGGTCCGATGGCGCTGCTGCCCTTGCCGGATAACCGTTGCGCGCTGATCTGGACCCGCCAGGGCATGGACGCCCAGCGTCTGGCCGATCTGGATGAGCGCAGTTTCCTCAGCGAACTGCAGGGCGTGTTCGGTTACCGCCTGGGCACCCTGAAACAAGTGGGGGCACGGCATCTGTATCCGCTGTCCCTGGTGGAGGCCGAAGAGCAGGTGCGCCCCCATCTGGTGGTGCTGGGCAACGCCGCCCACAGCCTGCATCCGATTGCCGGCCAGGGCTTCAACCTGTCGCTGCGTGACGCTCAGGCCCTGGCGGATGCCTTGCTGGCCAGCGAGCGCTTGCCGGGGGATTTTGCCGTGCTGCAGGCCTATCGCGAGCGCCAGCGCCTGGACCAGAGCCTGACCGTGGGCTTCTCCGACCAGGTCACCCGGCTGTTCGGCAGCAAGCTGCCGCTGCTGTCGGTGGGGCGCAACCTCGGCTTGCTCGGACTGGACCTGCTGCCCCCGGCCAAGCGCTGGTTTGCGCGCCAGGCCATGGGCCTGGGTACTCGCCCGGATGCGTGAGTGGCTGACCCGACGGTTCGGCAAGGCCCGCCTGTTGCGCTGCTTGATGAGCCTGTATCCACCCTACCTGGGGGCCGGAGTGCGGGTCCGCCGGATCAGCGCGGATTTTCGCGAGGTCGAGGTTCACATGGGCCTGGGCTGGTACAACCGCAACTATGTCGGCACCCAGTTCGGCGGCAGCCTGTATTCGATGGTGGACCCGTTTTTCATGCTGATGCTGATGGAGAACCTGGGGCGCGACTACATCGTCTGGGACAAGGCGGCAGCCATCGATTTCATCGCCCCGGGCAGGGGACCGGTATTTGCCCGGTTCAGTCTCGACCCGGCGCTGCTTGACGAGATCCGCCGGCAGACAGCCAGTGGCGAGAAGTACCTGCCGCAGTTGCAGGTCGAGATTCATGACGGCTCCGGCACCCTGGTGGCGCGGGTCGATAAAACCCTTTATGTGCGGCGCAAGCCGCAAGCGAGACAGGCCTAAAGCATGGAAATGCGCGCAGATGTGCTGATTGTCGGAGCCGGAATGGTCGGCAGTGCCTTGGCGCTGGCGTTGCAGGGCAGCGGCCTGGAAGTGCTGCTGCTCGATGGCGGCTCCTTGAGTGTCAAACCCTTCGCCGCCGAGTCGGCGTTCGAACCCCGGGTCAGCGCCTTGTCGGCGGCCAGCCAGCGTATCCTCGAACGCCTTGGCGCCTGGGACGGCATCGTCCGGCGTCGCAGCAGCCCCTACTGTGACATGCAGGTCTGGGATGGCAGCGGCACCGGGCAGATCCACTTCTCGGCGTCCAGCGTGCATGCCGAGGTGCTGGGGCATATCGTCGAGAACCGGGTGGTGCAGGACGCCCTGCTCGAACGTCTGCACGAATGCGATATCGGCCTGCTGGCCAATGCCCGCCTGGAGCAGATGCGCCGCTCCGGCGATGACTGGCTGCTGACCCTGGCCGATGGCCGAGTGTTGCGGGCACCGCTGGTGATCGCCGCCGACGGCGCCAACTCGGCGGTACGCCGCCTCACCGGTTGTGCCACCCGCGAGTGGGACTACCTGCACCACGCCATTGTCACCAGCGTGCGCAGCAGCCGGCCTCACCAAATGACCGCCTGGCAGCGCTTCACCGATACCGGCCCGCTGGCCTTCCTGCCCCTGGTGCGGGATGGGCAGCAGGATTGGTGCTCGATTGTCTGGTCCACCACGCCCACTGAAGCCGAGCGCCTGATGGCCCTGGACGACGAGAGCTTCTGCGTTGAGCTGGAGCGCGCCTTCGAAGGCCGTTTAGGCAAGGTGCTCGGTGCCGACCCGCGGCTCTGCGTACCGCTGCGCCAGCGGCATGCCAAGCGCTATGTGGCCGAAGGCCTGGCGCTGATCGGCGACGCTGCCCACACCATCCATCCGCTGGCGGGGCAGGGGGTCAACCTGGGCTTCCTCGATGCCGCGGTACTGGCCGAAGTGCTGCTGCAAGCGGCCGATCGTGGCGAGCGCCTGGCTGAGGTCAAGGTCCTCAGCCGTTTCGAGCGCCGGCGCATGCCTCACAACCTGGCGCTGATGGCGGCCATGGAAGGCTTCGAACGGCTGTTCCAGGCCGATCCGCTGCCACTGCGCTGGCTGCGCAACACCGGCCTCAAGGTGATCGAGCAAATGCCCGAGGCCAAGGCGGTCTTTGTGCGACAGGCCCTGGGCCTGAGCGGCGACCTCCCTGAGCTGGCCAGAGCCTAGGAGCCGGTTCGCCGGCGAAGCGTGCCGGAGGAGGGTTCCACGCAACATCTGGTAACGCCTCGGCGCCGGGTTCGGTTGAGATGGCAAATGGGAGTCCTTATCATTTCGCCTCATTTTGAAATCGAGAGACTGCTCCCATGTTGGCACCGAAGCGTCTACTGACCGCCCTGGCCCTCACCCTCATTGGCAGCGCCGCCCAGGCCGCCGATGAAGTCGTGGTCTACTCCTCGCGTATCGATGAGCTGATCAAGCCGGTGTTCGATGCCTACACCCAGAAGACCGGGGTGAAGATCAAGTTCATCACCGACAAGGAAGCGCCGCTGATGCAGCGGATCAAGGCCGAAGGCGAGAACGCCACCGCCGACCTGCTGCTCACCGTGGATGCCGGCAACCTGTGGCAGGCCGAGCAGATGGGCATCCTCCAGCCGTTCACTTCCAAGGTCATCGACAGCAACATTCCCCTGCAATATCGCTCTTCCAACCACGCCTGGACCGGCCTGAGCCTGCGGGCGCGGACCCTGGCCTACTCCACCGAGCGGGTCAAGCCTACCGAGCTGACCACCTACGAAGCCCTGGCCGACAAGCAGTGGGAAGGTCGCCTGTGCCTGCGCACCGCGAAGAAGGTCTACAACCAGTCCTTGACCGCCACCCTGATCGAAACCCACGGTGCGGCGAAGACCGAAGAGATCGTCAAGGGCTGGGTCAACAACCTGTCCACCGATGTGTTCTCCGATGACATCGCCGTGCTGGATGCGATCAACGCCGGGCAATGCGACGTCGGCATCGTCAACACCTACTACTACGGTCGCCTGCACAAGCAGAAGCCGAACCTGGCGGTGAAGCTGTTCTGGCCGAACCAGGGCGACCGCGGGGTGCACGTCAATCTGTCGGGCATCGGCCTGACCAAGCACGCGCCGCACCCGGAAGCGGCCAAGGCCCTGGTGGAGTGGATGACCACGCCCGAGGCGCAGAAGATCTTCGCCGACGTCAACCAGGAGTTCCCGGCCAACCCGGCGGTGGCACCTTCGGACGAAGTGGCCAGCTGGGGCAAGTTCGTGGCCGACACCCTGCCGGTTGAAATCGCCGGCAAGCGCCAGGCCGAAGCCATTCGCTTGATGGACCGCGCTGGCTGGAACTGAGCCTGCCGTTATACTGCGCCCCGCTTTTGCGGGGCGTTTTGTTTAACGGTTGGGCTTTTGTGGCGAGGGAGCTTGCTCCCGTTCCACCGCGTAGCGGTGGCAAGCCCTGAATACGTGATTCAACTGGCGTAACGTGGTTGCAGCCGTTGGGGCGGCCATGGCACCCAGCGGGAGCAAGCTCCATCACCCCACGCGTTTTGCGCAAGTATTTTTGTCTGTTCCACCTGCCCGAGAGTTCTTTGTGGCCCATCCCGCCCAACGTCGCTGGTATCCCCTGGTCTTTGCCGTAGCGGCCCTGGTCCTGCTGCCGCTGAGTGTGCTGCTGCTGTCCTGGCAGGCGGTCGATGCGCAGATCTGGTCCCACCTGTGGGACACGCAGATGACACGGTTGCTGAACAACACCCTGACCCTGGTGCTCGGGGTGGGCGTTGGCGTGACCCTGCTGGGGGTGAGCCTGGCCTGGCTCACCAGCCTCTGCGAGTTTCCCGGGCGGCGCTGGCTGGACTGGGCGCTGATGCTGCCCTTCGCGATCCCGGCCTATGTCCTGGCGTTCGTCTTCGTCGGCCTGCTGGACTTTTCCGGGCCGGTGCAAAGCCTGCTGCGGGAATGGTTCGGCAGCGGCCTGCGACTGCCGCGGGTACGTTCCACCGGCGGGGTGATCCTGGTGCTGGTGCTGGTGTTCTATCCCTATGTCTACCTGCTGGCGCGCAACGCCTTCCTGGCCCAGGGCAAGGGGTTGATGGAGGCCGCGCGGGTGCTCGGCCAATCGCCCTGGCAGGCGTTCTGGCGCGTGGCGCTGCCCATGGCGCGGCCGGCCATCGGTGCCGGCGTGGCCCTGGCGCTGATGGAGACCCTGGCGGATTTCGGCGCGGTGGCGGTGTTCAACTTCGACACCTTCACCACCGCCATCTACAAGACCTGGTATGGCTTCTTCAGCCTTTCCAGCGCAGCGCAGCTGGCCAGCCTGTTGCTGCTGGCGGTGATGCTGGTGCTGTACGGCGAGCGTCGCGCGCGGGGCGCCAGCCGCACCGGCAACGAGCGGCCCCGGGGCAAGGCCCTGTATCACCTGCGGGGGATCAAGGCCGTGGCGGCCACGGGCTGGTGCCTTCTGGTCTTTGCTTGCGCCTTCGTGATTCCGCTGCTGCAGCTGCTGGCGTGGTTCTGGCAGCGCGGGCGCTTCGATCTGGACGAGCGCTACGCCGGATTGATCGTGCATACCCTGTACCTGGGGGGCATGGCGGCGTTGATCACTGTCAGCGTGGCCCTGCTGCTGGCCTTCGCCCGTCGCCAGGCGCCGACCCGTGGAATCCGCGCCGGGGTCAGCCTGGCCAACCTGGGCTACGCCTTGCCCGGTTCGGTGCTGGCGGTGTCGATCATGCTGGCCTTCAGTTACCTGGATCGCGAACTGGTGATCCCGTTGTCCGGCTGGTTGGGCGGGGCCGGCAAGCCGCTGTTGCTGGGCAGTCTCTCGGCCCTGCTGCTGGCCTACCTGGTGCGCTTCATCGCTGTGGCCTACGGACCGCTGGAAAACAGCCTGGAGCGGATTCGCCCGTCGCTGCCCGAAGCCGCGCGCAGTCTGGGGGTGGGTGGGCCGCGACTGTTTTTCAAAGTGTATCTGCCGCTGTTGCTGCCCGGGACCTTGAGCGCCGCCCTGCTGGTGTTCGTCGATGTGCTCAAGGAAATGCCCGCCACCCTGCTGATGCGCCCGTTCGGCTGGGACACGCTGGCGGTGCGGATCTTCGAGATGACCAGCGAAGGGGAGTGGGCCCGGGCGTCGTTGCCGGCGCTGACCCTGGTGCTGGTTGGCCTGCTGCCGGTGATTGGCCTGATCCGCCGCTCGGCCCATCGAATCGGTTAGGTGCCAGCCTTGCACCTTGCAGCTACAATGCGCGGCATTCGGTGCGGCCTGTTGTTTGGCCGGGACGCTGAAGTCGGCTGCAAGCCATCTATTTCAAGGCTTTCACCCTAGCAGCGCCAGTCCGCACCCTCGCCACGCCCGGAAGGAGAAACCCATGGGACAGCGTACGCCTCTGTATGACCTGCATCTCGCCCTCGGCGCGAAAATGGTCGATTTTGGCGGTTGGGATATGCCTTTGCATTACGGTTCGCAGGTCGAGGAGCACCATCAGGTGCGACGTGATTGCGGTGTGTTCGATGTATCCCACATGACCGTGATCGATGTCAGCGGCGCTCAGGCCAAGGTCTGGCTCCAGCACTTGCTGGCCAATGATGTCGAACGTTTGCAGCACCCTGGCCAGGCCTTGTACAGCACCATGCTCAATGAGCGCGGCGGCATCGTTGACGACATGATCGTCTATCGCCTCGAAGACGCTTACCGTCTGGTGGTCAACGCCGCCACGCGTGATCAGGACCTGGCCTGGATGCAGGCGCAACTGGGCGAGTTCCAGGTGCAACTGCGCGAGCGCCCGGAACTGGCGATGCTGGCCATCCAGGGGCCCCAGGCGCGGCACAAGATTGCCGAGCTGGTGACCCAGTCCCGCGGCACCCTGATCCAGCAGCTCAAGCCATTCGAAGCCGGCAGCGACGGCGACTGGTTCATTGCCCGCACCGGCTATACCGGCGAGGACGGTCTGGAGATTGTCCTGCCCGCCGACCAGGCGCCGGGCTTCTTCAACGACCTGGTGGGCGCGGGGATCTCGCCCATCGGCCTGGGCGCTCGGGATACCCTGCGCCTGGAAGCCGGCATGAACCTCTACGGTCAGGATATTCACCAGGATGTCTCGCCCCTGGCGGCAAACATGGCCTGGAGCATTGCCTGGGAGCCTTCTTCGCGCAAATTCATCGGGCGCACGGCCCTGGAGGCCGAGCGAGCATCCGGGGTGAAGCAGAAACTGGTGGGCCTGGTGCTGGAGGAGCGTGGGGTTTTGCGCGCGCATCAGGTGGTTCGCATCGCGGATGTTGGCGAAGGTGAGATCACCAGTGGTAGTTTCTCCCCTACGCTGAGTAAATCGATCGCACTGGCGCGGGTGCCGATGGCCACCGCCGACCGTGCCGAAGTGGAAATCCGCGGCAAGTGGTACCCGGTCCGGGTGGTCAAACCGACCTTCGTGCGCCACGGCAAGACCTTGATCTAACTATTTCCAGCCGGCATTGCGCCGCTGACACTTCTTCTTGAGGACACAGAACATGAGCGATATCCCTGCCCACCTGCGTTTTGCCGATAGTCACGAATGGGCCCGTCTGGAAGCCGACGGCAGCGTGACCGTGGGTATTAGCGACCACGCTCAGGAAGCCCTGGGCGACGTGGTGTTCGTCGAGCTGACCGAAGTCGGCAACGTGTTTGGCGCAGGGGACCAGGCCGGTGTGGTGGAGTCGGTGAAAGCCGCTTCCGACATCTATGCGCCGGTTGCCGGCGAGGTGATCGCGGTCAACGAAGAGCTGAGCACCAGCCCCGAGTTGCTCAACAGCGAGCCTTACGACGCCTGGATCTTCAAGCTCAAGCCAAGCAACCCGGCCGATCTGGAGAAACTGCTGGACGCCGCCGGCTACAAGGCCGCCATCGGCGAGTAAGGCATTCCTGCAGGCAGGTCCGCTCCCGTTTTTGCAGGAGCGGGCTGGCCCGCGCAGGTGCTTAAGCCTGCAACACCTCTTTTACGGCCGCCACCGCACGTTCGACGTCGGCCTTGTTCATGGCCGTGAACATCGGCAACGAGACGATCAGTCGACCGACCCGTTCCGCCACCGGGAACATCCCTTCCTTGAAACCGCGCTCGCGGTACAGGCTCAGCAAATGAATCGGCGGGTAGTGATAGCCGATGCCGATCCCCCGTTCCTGCATCTGCTCCATGAAGGTGGCCCGGGCCGGCTTGCCGTCTTTGCGCTCCGGCAGCACCAGCTGGAACAGGTGCCAGTTGCTGTTGCTGAAATCCGCCGGCGGTAGCTGGGCGCCATAGCGGGCCTCGAAGTCACTGCCGAAGCATTCGAAGTAGTGCCGGGCCAGCTCACGGCGATGGGCGGTGATCGCCTCGATATGGGCAAACTGCCCCAGGCCGATGGCCGCGGCCACGTCGGTCATGTTGAACTTGCCGCCGAGCACGTCCACGTCCAGGCCGTCGAAGCCGCTGCGGGTCACGCCTTGCAGGCGGTACTTCTCCGCCAGGCGCACTTCCTCCGGGGTATTGAGTACCAGGCAGCCGCCCTCGGACGAAGTGACGTTCTTGTTGGCCTGGAAGCTGAAGGACACGAAGTCGCCAGCGGCGCCGATGCGCTGGCCATTCCAGCTGGAGCCCAGGGCCTGGGCCGCGTCTTCCACCACCCGCAGGCCGTGTTTCTGGGCCAGGGCGTACAGGCGAGTCATGTCCACCGGCAAGCCGGCCAGGAACACCGGGATGATGGCTTTGGTGCGCGGGGTGATCGCCGCTTCGACCTGGGCCAGGTCGATGTTGCGGGTGACCGGATCGATGTCGGCGAACACCGGCGTGGCGCCCACTTCGAGAATCACGTTGGCGGTGGCAACCCAGGAAATCGGCGTGGTGATGACTTCATCCCCGGGGCCTATGCCGGCGATGCGCAGGGCGATCTCCATGGTGCAGGTGCCGGAGTTGAAGGTGCGTACCGTGCGTCCGCCGAAGAACTCCGAAAGCTGGGCTTCGAAAGCCTGGACCTTGGGACCGCTGGTGATCCAGCCCGAACGCAGCACTTCGCCGACGGCGGCGATGGTGGATTCATCGATGGTGGGTTTGGAGAACGGCAGGAATGGCAGTTGGCTCATGACAGTGGGACACCCGATAAGCGGACGATGGAAGCAGGGTTGAGGCGCGCCGGGGCTGGCGCGCGAACGCCCTGCATGATGGTACCGATTGCCTCGGGACGCCAGTGCGTCGAGCGGTGGAATCGGCTGCTATGCTGCTTTGCACCCTGTTGCATCGACGCTGAGCGCCGCTTATCGGAGAGCCTGCCATGTCCCAGTCGCCATCCCTGAGCCAGTTACGCGAGCCCAACGCTTTTCTCAACCGGCACCTGGGTCCCGATGCCGAGGAGCAGCAGGCGATGCTCGCCAGCCTCGGGCTGGGCAGCCGCACTGAGCTGATCGAGCAGACGGTGCCGCCGGGAATCCGCTTCAATCGCCCCCTGGACCTGCCACCGGCGCTGGATGAACAGGCCGCCCTGGCCCGGCTCAAGGGCTATGCCGCGCAGAACCAGGTCTGGACCAGTCTGATCGGCATGGGCTATCACGGCACCCTGACGCCCACCGTGATCCTGCGCAACGTGCTGGAGAACCCCGGCTGGTACACCGCCTACACGCCCTACCAGCCGGAAATCGCCCAGGGCCGGCTCGAAGCGCTGCTCAACTTCCAGCAGATGACCATCGACCTCACCGGCCTCGACCTGGCCAACGCTTCGTTGCTCGACGAGGCGACGGCGGCCGCCGAAGCCATGGCCCTGGCCAAGCGCGTGACCAAGTCCAAAAGCAATCTGTTCTTTGTCGATGAACACTGCCATCCGCAGACCATTTCCGTGGTGCGTACCCGGGCCGAAGGGTTTGGCTTCGAACTGATCGTCGACGCTGTGGATAACTTGCCCGCGCACCAGGTGTTCGGCGCGCTGTTGCAATACCCGGATACCCACGGCGAGATCGTCGATCTGCGGCCGCTGATCGACCACCTGCACGCACAGCAGGCCCTGGCCTGTGTCGCTGCCGATCTGCTCAGCCTGCTGTTGCTGACCCCGCCCGGCGAGCTGGGGGCCGACGTGGTGCTGGGTTCCTCCCAGCGCTTCGGCGTGCCCATGGGCTACGGCGGTCCGCATGCGGCGTTTTTCGCCTGCCGTGACGAGTACAAGCGCGCCATGCCCGGGCGCATCATCGGCGTGTCCAAGGATGCCCGGGGCCAGGTGGCGCTGCGCATGGCCCTGCAAACCCGCGAGCAACATATTCGTCGCGAAAAGGCCAACTCCAACATCTGCACCGCCCAGGTGCTGCTGGCCAACATCGCCGGCTTCTATGCGGTCTATCACGGTCCGGCGGGGCTCAAGCGCATTGCCCAGCGGGTGCACCGGCTGACCTGCATTCTCGCCGCCGGCCTTGAGCGCAAGGGGATCACCCGGGTCAACCGGCACTTCTTCGACACCCTGACCCTGGAGGTCGGGGGCAGCCAGACGGCGATCATCGAGAGCGCCAGGGCGCTGCAGATCAACCTGCGGATTCTCGGGCGCGGCCGGCTGGGCCTGAGCCTGGATGAAACCTGCGACGAAACCACCGTGGCCCGGTTGCTGGATGTGTTTCTCGGTGCCGACCACGGGCTGGACGTCGCTGAACTGGACGCCGAGGCGCTGGAGTCGGGACTGCCCGACGAACTGCTGCGGCGCAGCCCCTGCCTGACCCATCCGGTGTTCAACGACCATCACAGCGAAACCCGGATGCTGCGCTACCTCAAGCAGCTGGAGAACAAGGACCTGGCGCTCAACCAATCGATGATCCCCCTGGGCTCCTGCACCATGAAGCTCAACGCCAGCAGCGAGATGATCCCCATCACCTGGCCGGAATTCGCCAACCTGCACCCTTTCGCCCCGCGGGAGCAGGCCATCGGTTACACCTTGATGATCGAGGAACTGGAGCGTTGGCTGTGCGCCATCACCGGTTTCGATGCGGTCTGCATGCAGCCCAACTCCGGGGCCCAGGGCGAGTACGCCGGGTTGCTGGCGATTCGTCGCTACCACGAGAGCCGCCAGCAAGGCGGGCGGCACATCTGCCTGATACCGGCCTCGGCCCATGGCACCAATCCGGCGTCGGCGCAGATGGCCGGGATGCAGGTGGTGATCGTCGAGTGCGACGAGTCCGGCAACGTCGATCTCCAGGACCTGAAAGCCAAGGCTGCCGAAGCCGGCGATCGCCTGTCCTGCCTGATGGCGACTTATCCGTCGACCCACGGTGTCTATGAGGAGGGCATCAGCCAGGTCTGTGAAGTTATCCACAGCCACGGCGGCCAGGTGTACATGGATGGCGCCAACCTCAACGCCCAGGTGGGCCTGGCCAGGCCGGCGGACATCGGCGCCGACGTCTCCCACATGAACCTGCACAAGACCTTCTGCATTCCCCACGGCGGTGGTGGGCCGGGCATGGGGCCGATCGGCGTGCGCGCCCATCTGGCGCCCTTTGTCGCCAATCACCCGGTGGTGCCGATCGACGGACCGCTGGCGGACAACGGCGCGGTCAGCGCGGCGCCCTGGGGCAGCGCCAGCATCCTGCCCATCAGCTGGATGTACATCGCCCTGATGGGGCCGCAACTGGCGGATGCCAGCGAAGTGGCGATTCTGGCCGCCAATTACCTCGCCGATCAGCTGAGCGGGGCCTTCCCGGTGCTCTATAGCGGGCGTAATGGCCGGGTGGCCCATGAATGCATTCTCGACCTGCGACCGCTCAAGGCCCTGACCGGCATCAGCGAGGAGGATGTGGCCAAGCGCCTGATGGACTACGGCTTCCATGCCCCGACCATGTCGTTCCCGGTGCCGGGTACCTTGATGGTGGAGCCCACCGAAAGCGAGTCCAAGGCCGAGCTGGATCGCTTTGTCGAGGCCATGCTGAGCATCCGCGCCGAGATCGCCCAGGTCCAGGAGGGCAACTGGCCGGCCGAGGACAATCCGCTCAAGGGCGCGCCCCATACCCTGGCGGATATCGCCGGGACCTGGGAGCGGCCTTACAGCATCGAACAGGCGGTGCTGCCCAGTGCCCACACGCGGGCCCACAAGTACTGGCCGACGGTGAACCGGGTGGACAACGTCTACGGTGACCGCAACCTGTTCTGTGCCTGTGTCCCGGTGGCGGCCTATCGCTGAGTCCGCCTCAGTAGTGCTGGCGTAGCCGCGTCGGGCGGGTGCCGTGGGCGCGGCCCCGGTGTGGCTGACTCTCCAGGGGGTAGAGGTGCAGCAGCTCTTCTTCGCTGACCTGGTTGCTCAGGCCCAGCTCCAGCTCCGGGCAGTCCAGGTCCAGCCAGTCGCCGTGCTGCAACTGCAGTTCGTTCTCGCGCCGGCTGGCGCTGTGGAACACATAGTGGACCATGCCCGGTTGCAGGAACTGCTCGTGCTGTTCGAGGAACGTCTGGGAGTACTTGCGGATCGCCCACCAGTTCTGCAGATCCAGGTGGTAGCTGAGGTAGGACAACTGCGCGCCCTGGCGTTCCACCCGGACATTGAGTGACAGGCTGTGCTGCAGTTCGCCAAGGATCAGCGCCGGGGTGATGGCGCATTGGCGCAGCCGCGATTGCGCGCAGGAACTGGCGTCCTGGCGGCTCAGCAGCGGGTCGTGGATGTCCTGGCCCAGGCTGAATCCGACAAACCGCAGTTGCTTGAAGTGATCCACCAGGTACACGCAGACCACCCCCGGCTGACTGCTGATGCTCAGGGCGTGGTAGGGGATCGTCAGCGCCTCGCCATCGGTCTTGAGCAGGTTGCCGTTGCCCTTGTAGAACCAGCCCTGGTGCGTGTGCGGGGTGTTCAGGGTGACCTCGCAGACCTGGGCCAGCAGGTTGTCGCTGGGCTTGAGTGGCGGGCGCAGCGGTCCTTGCACAAGGCCTTCGACAGGCAGCCGGGGATGGGCCGGGAGGCTGCGCAGGTGCTCGCTCCAGCTCAGATGGCGACGGGCGCAGAACTGCAGGGTTTCGTACAGTCCGCCATGTTCGGAAAGGGCGCGCAGGCTCTGGCCATTGTGAAAATCGAACAGCCCGATGGCGCGCTGATCCTTGTGGCAGACATCCAGCAACAGCAGGTAATCGTCCATGATTCTCTAGTCCTTGAGGGGCAAGCGGGCGGGGAGGATAGGCAACGGCCCGGAGGCCAGCGCGCGTTGGGGCTGGCGCGCACTGTCCTTGAGCAGCAATGACAGGAACAGGCCGGCCAGGCTGCCGCTCAGGGCCACGTACAGGATCGACGGCAGGCCGAAATGGCTGGCGGCAAACCCGGCCACCGCCGGGGACAATCCGCCGCCGAGGATCTCGCCGAAACCCACGACGATCCCGGTCGCCGTCGGCAACAGGGCGGGTGCCACGGATTCGCTGGTCAGCGGGCCGACCGTCATGCAGATCAGGCTGAAATTGAAAAACGACAGCAGGAACAGCAGCAGGAACAGCAGCCAGGGAATCGCCGGGCTGACGATCAGCAGGCCCACCAGGGTGCTGCTGGTCATGAAGCACACCGACACCACCGGCTTGCGCCCGAGGCGGTCGGACAGGCCGGGAATGATCAGCTGGCCGATGAAGCCGCCCAGGCCGATGGCCGAGATGACCAGAGCCATGGACAGGTTCTGCAGGTGCAGATGGTCGGTCAGGTAGCTGGGCAGCATGGCGCAAAGCACGAACTGGCAAGTGAGGATGCAGAACATGATGAGGATGTTCAGGCTGACGTTGCCGCTCTTGAAGGCCGCCAGCCATTGGCGCCCGGCGCTGGCGTCGGCCCCTGTACGGGGCGTTGCCGGCAGCGGCCGGTAGGCCTTCCACAGGTAGCCGGCCAGGAGCAGGCCGGGCAGGGCGATGATGGCGAAGACCGCACGCCAGGAACCGGTCAGTTGCAGCAGGCCGGCAGCGATCAGCGGCCCCAGGCACAGGCCGAGAATCGGAAACAGCGCCTGCTGGATGCCCAGGTTCAGTCCGCGCCGGTCGGGGCGCGAGACTTCGTTGGTGACAATGATGCTGGTCGGGGTGAAGGCGCCTTCGCAGATGCCCATCAGCCCGCGCAAGATGACCAGCCCGAGTACCCCGGTGGCCAGCGCGGAGAAGCCGGACAGCAGCGACAGTACGGTGATGGAGATCACCAGCACGCGGCGGGTGCCCAGGCGCTCGATCACGCTGCCCATGCCCAGGGCGGACAGTCCCCAGGTGAAGGCCAGTGCGGCGGACAGGTAGCCCAGGTCCTGATAGTCCAGTTGCAGGTCGTGCATGATCACCGGGAACAGCGGCAGGATGATGAAGCGGTCCAGCCCCACCAGCCCGAAGCTCAGTGACAGCAGCAGCACCATGGTTCTTTCGTAACGGCTGTCGGCAGCCGTGGTCGGTATTCCAGCGTTCATCGCTCAGCTTCCTTGTGAAACCATGAACCCGGCGCGGTGCGCCGTGAGGGTGCGACCCGAGGTGGCCATGCAGCCCGGCAACCTCGGGTCGGACAGACGCAGGGCGCTACCTCAGGCGGTCCACTCACCCACCGCCATTTCTGCGGTAAAGCCCGGGCCAAAGGCCGCCAGCAGGCCGATGTCGCCCTGATTCAGATTGGAATCGAACTGGCGCTTGAGCACGTCGAACACCACCACGCTGGCGATGTTGCCGGCTTCCGACAGGCTGCTGCGCGATTGCGCCACCCGGTTCGAGGCCAGGTCCAGGTGCATCACCAGTTCGTCGAGGATCTTGCGGCCGCCGGTGTGGAAGATGAAGAAGTCGTTGTGCGCGCAGTTCTGTTCGAAGCTGTCGTAGTTGAGCTTCTCCATCACCGGCGCCACATCCTTGATGGAGTTCATCACCGCCTTGTCGAGGGTGAAGTGGAAGCCGGTGTCCTTCACGTCGTACTTGATGTAGTGCTCGCTCTTGGGCAGGAAGAACGACTCGGTCTTCTTGATCTTGAAGCCGCCGGCCTGGTCATCGGCGCGCAGCACGCAGGCCGACACCGCATCGCCGAACAGCGCCGCGGAGATGAAGGCGTGCAGCTTGGTGTCGTCCGGCTGATAGCACAGCGAAGAGAACTCCAGGGACACGATCAGCACGTGGTTGCGCGCATCGAGCCGGGCGAAATCGTTGGCCCGGTTGATGGCCGCAGCGCCGGCCACGCAGCCCAGCTGGGCGATGGGCAGTTGCACGGTGGAGTTGGGCAGGCCGAGGTCGTTGATCAGGTGCGCGGTCAGCGACGGCATCATGAAGCCGGTGCAGGAGGTGACGATCACCATGCGGATGTCGCTGATCTGCAAGCCGGCATTCTCGATGGCCTGGCGTGCCGCAGCGGACGACATCTGCCGGGCTTCACGCTCGTAGACGATGCTGCGGTGGGTAAAGCCGGTGTGCACCGCCAGTTCGTCGATCGGCAGCACCAGATGGCGCTCGTTGACTTCGGTGTTGGCGATCATGCGCTTGGCCAGGGCCATGCGCGGATGGTCGCCGTGCAGGTTCTCCAGGTGATCAATCATCTGTTGTTGAGTGATCTTGTGTTGCGGAAACATGACGTGTGGGAGGCAAAGAGTAGACATGATGGGTCCTTGGCTCTAAGTAAGCCAATAAGTTAAGGGTGGGGAAAGTCCCCGTTCATAGGCACAGGAATCTGTAGGCCCTAAAGGAAATCAGGACCTTAAGGCAACTTCGAGGCGTGAAGCGGCCGTTGATGTAACTTTTAAGTTGGATTTTATTTTAATGGCTAACTTCAAGGTGCCTTATATAAAGGCACCTTGAACAACAACTTATATATCCAGTACGAACTTATAAGCGTATTGCCAGGCCAGGTTACTTTCGCGCACGTGCTTGCGAATCACCATGCGCACCGGCGCGCCGACTTTCAGCTGTTGCGGGTCGCAGACGTCGACGATTTCCGAGGCGATCACCAGACCGTCATCCAGGCGCACCATGGCCATCATGCGCGGCACGGTTTCGCCATAACCCATGGCGGCCAGGACCGGGTTCTCGGCGTGGGCCATGACTTCGATCTTGCCCGTGCGCTTGCAGCGGTAAGGCTTCACGCTCAGGGAGTTGCAGGCGCCGCAGACGGTACGCCGGGGGAAGAAGATCTCGTTGCATTCTTCACACTGGCTGCCTTCGAGGCGGTATTTGCCGCCATGCTCGCGCCATTCGCGAAGCATGCTGGCAGTGGTCATTCTGTGGATCTGTTCTGGGTACATGGACATGGTCCGGGCTCCTTAGTCGTTCGAGAGGACAATCACTGAGTTGTGCGCCGCATAACCGCCAAGGTTCTGCGACACGCCGATGCGTGCGCCCTTGACCTGGTTGTCGGATTCACCCCTCAGCTGCCGGAACAGCTCGGTGATGTGCAGGATGCCGTCGCAGCCGGACGCGTGGCCGCGGCCGATGTTGCCGCCGTCGGTGTTCAGCGGCAGTTGGCCGTCCAGGGCGATGCCGCCTTCGAGCACGAAGTCGCCGGCCTGGCCCTTGCCGCAGATGCCCATGGATTCCATCTGGATCAGCCCGGCGCCGAGCAGGTCGTAGACCTGGGCCACGTCGATGTCCTTGGCGGTGATCCCGGCTTTCTTGTAGGCAATTTCCGCGCAGGCGATGGAGTTGGCCGAGACGGCCATGCCCACGTCCTTGGGCAGGCCCGGATGGTGCAGGGTCGGGTTGTGAAAGCGTGTGCCGAAGTAGTGGGAGACCCCGGTGTAGGCGCAGCCTCGCACGAACACCGGTTTGTCGGTGTATTTGTGGGCCAGGTGTTCGGCCACCAGGATCGCGCAGCCACTGGCTTCGCCCCAGGCCAGCATCGAACCGCAGGCTTCGCTGTTCTTCAGCGCTTCCAGGGTGGGAATCGGCTGGCCGAAGCGGGTGGCGGTCGGGGTGTTGTGGGCATAGACGCGCATCTGCCGGCCAAAAGTGGCCAGGACATCGGCCTCGCGACCGGCATAGCCGAACTTCTGGAAGTATTCGGCGGTGGCCAGGGCGAAGGCGTCGGTATGGGAGATGCCGAGGAAGTAATCGTATTCACATTCAGTGCTGGAGCCGATGTACTCGGCGTAGTTGAAGTGATCGGTCATTTTCTCGAAGCCACCGCACAGGACGATGTCGTACTCACCGGATGCCACCATCTGGTGACCCATCTGGAACGACACCGAACTGCTGGTGCAGTTGGCGGTGCTCATGAAGGTCGGCGCCGGACTGATGCCCAGGGCGTCGGAAATGGTCGGCCCCAGGCCGCCATATTCGGAAATGCCTTCACCGTGATAGCCGTAGGCGACCCCCTGGATTTCCCGGGGGTGCATCTTGGCGTCCTTGAGGGCTTTATAGGCGGACTCGACGATCATTTCCTTGAACGTCTGCCGAACTCGTGAACTTCCGGGCTTCGGCGTATAGGCGGCCGAAACGATTGCAACACGACGTGCGCACATGTGCATGCTCCTTGCGTAGACAGGCGTAATCAGAGATAGGCGGTCAGGGCGTAGTCAGCCCGCAGGTACTTGAATTCGTACTTGATGGAGGTGCCGTAATCGACGTAGGTCTTGGCTTCGAGCAGTTCGCGAAGGGGTTTGTTGTGCTTCTGGTACTGCTCGATGGCGTCGGTGACGGTCAGGGCGATGGCGTCACTGCCGGCCCCGAAACCATAGGACACCATGAGGATTTTCTGCCCCGGACGGGCCTGGTCCAGCACGTTGATCAGGCCGAGCAGCGGGCTGGCGGAGCCAGTGTCGCCCACATCGCCGGCATAGATGCCCGGTTCGATCTGCTTGGTGTTGAAGCCCAGGTGCTTGCCCAGGGAGTAGGGCGTGGACACCAGGTTCTGCTGGAACACCACGTAGTCATAGTCGGCGGCGCTGGTATGCAGCTTGGCCATCAGGCCTTCGGCGGCGCGGCGGGTTTGGTCTTCCAGGCCGATGCTGTTCTTGTCCGAGCCCAGGCCCATTCCGGAACGGATGTAGCGATCGCCTTGGGGGCGGATGTTGTCGGCGATATCGGCGGCGCAGGAGAAGCTGGCGTCGAACTCGGCGATGACGTTCTGATTGCCGATCAGCAATGCCGCGGCCCCGGCCCCGGCATAGGGCTCGGTCAGGTCGCCGGGTGCGGTATTGCGGTTGATGGTGTCGGCGCCGATGGCCAGGGCGCTGCTGGTCATGCCGGATCCCACCAGGGCCTGGCAGATCTGCAGGGCGGAAGTACCGGACTTGCCGGCGAACTGGACGTCGGCGCAATAGGCGTCGTAACCGCTGCCGAGCATTTCCAGGATGATCGAGGCCGAGGCACGTGAATCGTAGGGGTTGGTGCAGGTGCCCAGATAGAGGGCCTGGAGCTCATGGCCGGGGACTTTGTCCAGGGCCCGTTGCGCTGCTTGCACGCCGAGGGTGATGACATCTTCATCCGGCTGCAGCACCGCTCTTGCGCTGACGCCGAGGTTTTCCTCTACCAGCTTCAGATCAGTGTTTTTCCAGACGTTGATGACGTCCTGAACTTTGAGACGGCATACCGGAACAGCCGCGCCATAGCTGACAATGCCTACTTTTTTCACGTTCATTTTCCTCTTGATTCCATTCTTTTTGAGAAAACTGGGTCGTGCTTGCTCAGAAGCACCCTTGAAACATACGGAAAACAGTTTTTGCTGCCCGACTCTGGCCAGCACCGCGTAAACCCTCAGCCCAGAGGGTTTTTGCAGCAGGCTCCAAAGAGGGGAAAACCCACTCGAAAGCTGTTTTTCTTCACCTCTCTGTGCTATGATACGGAACGTTTCGTTTAATAATAATTTCAGACGATCCAGTCTCTTGAGAGGAAAGGCTTCAAGTCTCGAATTCGAGGAACTCAGAGTTACAAGGCCTGATCCGCTCAACCCTTACGAGAAATTTCAAGAACTAGATGGATCGGTGCAAGAATTTCATGATTCTTTCAAGAATGAAACGAAACGGACCGTTTCATTTCGATTCGAGGGAATCCTATACCCTGCGTTGCGTTTGTCAAGCGCCCTGCCTGGAGATTTTTTATTGTGGCTCGTACCCCATCTCGCAGCTCCATCGGCTCTTTGCGAAGTCCGCATACCCACAAAGCCATCCTCAGTTCCACCATCGAGATCCTCAAGGAATGCGGTTATTCCGGGCTCAGCATTGAGTCGGTCGCGCGCCGGGCGGGTGCCAGCAAGCCGACGATCTATCGGTGGTGGTCGAACAAAGCGGCGTTGATCGCGGAAGTCTATGAAAACGAGAGCGAGCAGGTGAGAAAGTTTCCTGATCTCGGCTCGTTCAAGGTCGATCTCGACTTTTTGCTGCGTAATCTCTGGAAAGTCTGGCGGGAAACCATTTGCGGCGAGGCGTTTCGCTGTGTCATTGCCGAAGCCCAGCTGGATCCTGCGACGCTGACTCAGCTCAAGGATCAGTTCATGGAGCGCAGAAGGGAGATGCCGAAAAAGCTGGTGGAAAATGCCATCAGCAATGGTGAGCTGCCCAAGGACACCAATCGCGAATTGCTGCTCGATATGATTTTCGGTTTTTGCTGGTATCGGTTGCTGACCGAGCAGTTGACTGCAGAACAGGATATTGAGGAATTCACTGATTTACTGATCAACGGTGTCTGTTCTGGCGCACAACGTTGATCCTTTTACAGCATTGAGCCCGCACATGATGCGGGCTCAATGACATGGGACTCTCAGGCTGAAGCGGTACCGAACTCGCGATACAGGTCCGGCAGAAAGCTGGCCAGGTGATTGAACTCGCACATGTCGTGAACGGCGAACTCATAGGCCAGGGTTTCCAGCTCGGCTTCGCCGAAACCACTTTCCTTGAGCAGCGCCGAGGCTTTTTCTGCCCCGGGAAAGCGGGCCATCGACGGGTGCGAACCGACCCAGTAGCGGCTGGTCAGGTACATGCCGCCCGGGACCTCCTTGAACAGATGCACCATCAGTGACACCGGCACCTGCGGATGTTCGGCCAGACTCATCAGGGCGCTGACGCTGCCATCGATTTTCGCTTCGCGATACAGGTCGGGGTCCAGGCCCAGGCTGGCCGGCTCCTTGAAATCGATATGCAGGTGCATCAGGCGGTCGCCGACATATTCCGAGGCGCAGAAGGTGTTGCCGTACAAACGCTCTTCGAAACTCAAGGACGCGTCACCCAGGCGCTGGTGGTTCACACATGGATTGCTCACGTGAGCGTAGGGGAACCACAGGGTGTAGCGCTCCGCTTCCGCGGGGTGCCACATGAACCACCACTTGAACATCTGCGCGCTGCAGCCGGGGAAGAACTTGCGGCTCTGCACATAGGCCATCGGGCCCGGCAGCAGGGCGTAGCCCGATTCTTCGCTGACGAAGTCCGGGTCGAGCAGGCGATTGATGTCCTCCACACTCGGGGTCAGGGTGTCTTTGAGGTCCATGGGGCCTTGCTGGATCTTGCGCACGGCGGACAGCGGCACGCGCATTTCCGAGCGGAAATATTTGGCATAGGGCTTGTTCCTGACCGCGGCCTGGTTGCGCAGGAACAGCTTCTGCATGGGCAGGGAGAAGTAGGTGAAGGGGGTCATGACGCGCGCTTCCATGCTGATATCCTTTGGCTTGACTAGACGAGTGGCCGGCATCTTCCTGTACTCCCTCAAACGTGGTTGCACGAGAAACTGGCGCTTTGTAGCTAAGCAGTGCATAAACAAAAGTCAAATTTGAATTTAACTTAGTGAGAAAGCCATGGCTCTTTCCGCTTCCCCGCAGACGCCTGCGGCCCGTGCACCGCGCCAGGATGGTCAGGCGACTCGCCAGCAGATCCTGGAAACGGCCGGCCAGCTGTTTGCCGAGCTGGGGTACGCCAACACCACCAGCAAGCAGATCTGCGAGAACTCCAAGGCCAACAACGCCTCGGTCAATTATCACTTCGAGAACAAGGACGGCCTGTATCGGGCGGTGTTGCGCGAGGCCCATGACCGCCTGTTGCGGATCGAGACCATGATCACCCTGAGCGAGAGCCAGGAGCGTGCCGAGGACAAGCTGCGAGCCATCATCACCGTGCTGATCGAGGGGCTGGCCAACCAGCGCGAGGGCTGGGCGCTGAAGGTGCTGACCCGCGAGCTGCTGTCGCCCTCGTCGGTGTTGCCGGAGGTGCTGGAGCAGCAGGCCTTTCCCAAGGCGCAGATCGTGCGCAACATTCTCGGGCAGATCATGCAATTGCCACCGGACGACCCGGCCACGCTGCGCAGCGCGGTCAGCGTGTTTGCGCCCTGCCTGTTCCTGCTGATTGCCCATGAGCCGCTGACGCGCCATGTGTTGCCCGGGTTGGCGCTCGATCCGCCGGCGTTGATCGAGCACATGATGAGTTACGCCCTGGCCGGCCTGGCTGCCGTGTCTCGGGCTTCGACCCCCGTATAGGCCGTTGTCCGGGCAAAAAAAACGCCGACCCAGAGGTCGGCGTTGCTGTTCGGCGATTCCCGGGCCGGTTCTTACTCCTGGGCGACGGCGTTCTTGGCCAGGATGGCGTTGGCCAGCTCCATGTCGGTGGCTTTGAGGCCGGGGTTGTCGGCGCGGACTTTCTGCATGGCGGCTTCCAGGTAAGGGCCGCGGATGCTGCCTTCGCTGGCCACGAAGCTACCGGCGTCGTCCTGAGCGGCGACGATCAGTTTGTGATCCTTGAAGGTCAGGTAGGTGGAACCGGTGGTGGCACCGGAGGAAATGACGTTACGCCAGAAGGTGTCGGCCATTGCCGAACCAACGGGAAGGGAAAGCAGGGCAAGGGTGGCGACAGCTATTTTCAGACGCATGATGGGTGACTCCAACTGGGGGGTATCTGCACAGTTTGATTCTAGATACCCCAGCGGAGTTCCGTGACCCGTCAGTCAAGGTTTTCGACCAGCAGGACGGCGCCCTCCTGGCCTATCACCCGCACCCGGGCCCCCACCGGCGCGTCGGCGCCCTTGGCGATCCACACCCCGTCGGCGACCTTGATCCGGCCGCGGCCGTCGATGATCGCCTGGTGCACGACGAAAGTCTTGCCGATCAGTTCCTGGCCCCGCAGGTTCAGGTTCGGCTGGTCGCTGGGGCGGATCACGCTGCGCTGGCGTCGCCACCAGTACAGGGCCGTCAGCACCGACAGCAGGCCGAACAGGAAAAACTGCACCTCCCAGGACAGCCCGGGAATCAGGAAGGTCAGGGCTCCGACGAAAGCGGCTGCCAGTCCGATCCACAGCAGGTAGCCGCCGGCACCAAACACCTCGAAGATCAGCAGGAGGGTGCCCAGGGCGAGCCAGTCCCAGAACGACAGGGTTTGCAGGTATGCCAGCATGGTGCGTGCCTCAGCCTTTCTTGCCGTCGAACGTGGCCTTGACGATTTCGCCAATGCCGCCCACGGCGCCGATCACCTGACTGGCCTCCAGCGGCATCAGAATCACCTTGCTGTTGTTGGCCGCCGCCAGCTTGCCCAGGGCATCGATGTACTTTTGCGCCACGAAGTAGTTGATCGCCTGAACGTTGCCGCTGGCGATCGCCTCGGACACCACCTGGGTCGCCCGGGCTTCGGCTTCGGCTTGACGCTCCCGGGCTTCGGATTCGAGGAACGCCGCCTGGCGCTCGCCCTCGGCTTCCAGAATCTGCGCCTGTTTCTTGCCTTCGGCCGTGAGGATGGCCGCCGCCCGCAGGCCTTCGGCTTCGAGGATCTGTGCGCGCTTGACCCGTTCGGCCTTCATCTGCCCGGACATGGCCGCCATCAGGTCGGCAGGAGGGCTGATGTCCTTGATTTCGATCCGGGTGATCTTGATGCCCCAGGGCGCGGTGGCTTCGTCGACGGTGCGCAGGAGTTTCTCGTTGATGCCGTCGCGCTGGCTGAGCATCGCGTCCAGTTCCATGGACCCGAGCACGGTGCGGATGTTGGTCTGCAGCAAGTTGCGGATGGCGTGCTCGAGGTTGTTGACCTCGTAGGCGGCCTGGGCCGTGTTGACCACCTGAAAGAAGCACACGGCGTCGATTTGCACCGTGGCGTTGTCGGCGGTGATGACTTCCTGGGGGGGAATGTCCAGCACGCTTTCCATGACGTTGATCTTGCGACCGATGCGGTCCATCACCGGAATGATGATGTTCAGCCCCGGCTTGAGGGTGTTGGTGTAGCGGCCGAAGCGCTCCACGGTCCATTGATAGCCTTGGGGCACGACCTTGAAGCCCATGAACACCAGGGCTACCGCCAGGGCGACGAAAAGTAACAGTACGCTTCCGATCTGCATCACATTCACCTGCTCAGTCATTGCTCAAGGGGACGGCGAGCACGAGTGTAGGGGGCTGCCCGTTCTGGCGTTGGGATACCTGGGCCCTTGCATCATCAGGACACACAACACCGCTTCGATCCGCTCAAAGCTGAAAGCGGGTGACCGACGTCTGCAAAGTGGCCACGGAGTTTTCCATCTGCTCCACCGTGAGGGTCAGGTCCCGCATGGCCTGGCTGTTGCGCCGTGCCACCTGGCTGATCATTTCCACCCGCTGGGCCACTTCGCTGCCGGCCTTGGACTGTTCGCCGATGGTGTGGGAAATCTCTTCCACCATCAGTGCCGAGCGCTGGGCGCCCTGGCGAATCTCGTTGATCGACGTCCCCGCCTGTTGGGCCATGTGCACTCCGTCGTTGACCCGGCTGACCCCGGTTTGCATGCTGCTGACCGCCTGTTCGGTGGTTTCGCGGATGCGCTGGATCATGCCGGTGATCTCCCGGGTGGATTGCGCGGTGCGCGCCGCCAGGTTGCGCACCTCGTCGGCGACCACGGCAAATCCGCGTCCGGCCTCGCCGGCCCGGGCCGCCTCGATGGCGGCGTTCAGGGCCAGCAGATTGGTCTGCTCGGCAATGCCATTGATTACCTGGATGATCGAATGGATCTCTTCCGAGGACTGTCCCAGGGCGGTGATGCTCTGGGACGAATTGTTCACCGCTTCGGCAATGTGGCTCATACCGTCCACCACCCCGAGGATGACCTGGCCACCGCTGCCGGCCAGGGATTCGGACTGGGCGGCGATGCTCTGGGCGTTGCGCGCATGCTCGGCAACCTGGGCGATGTTGCTGATCATCTGTTCCATGGCGGCGGCCATGTTGGTGGCGCCGTCGGCCTGCTCGGTGGCGCCGTCGGCAATGCCCAGTGAGGTGTCGCTGAGGCTGTGGGAGCGTCCTCGCAGCTCCTCGCTCTCGTGGCGGATGGTGGTGATCATCTGCCGCAGGTTGTCCTGCATTTCACCCAGGGCTCGCTGCAACTGCCCCGCTTCGTCCCGGCTGTCGATACTGATGACGGTGGTCAGGTTGCCCTGGGCGATGGCCCGGGCGGTTGCGACGGACTTCTCCAGGGGCTTGAGTACCCGAATGAGCAACTGGCGGGTCAGCAGGCACAGGATCAGGGCGGCAATCAGGCTGCCGCCAATCAGCCACCCGGCCGCCTGGCGCACGGCATGTTCACTGTCCTGGCGAGTTTGGGCGGAGCTGGCTTCGATCTTGCTGCTCAGTGCCGTGTTGCGGGATTCCACTTCGCTGAAGCGCTGGGAAAACTCCTGCATGTGCTGGCGTGCCGCCTGCGGATCCTTGAGGGCCTGTTCGGCGATGCTTTCGGCGGCATGAATGTAGCTCTCCAGGACCGGCTGCAGCTCGCTGATGGCATCGCGGATATCCGGCGCCAGGGGCAGTTTGGCGTTTTCCGCCAGCGCCTTGCGGAACCAGTCGCCGTGTTCCCGCAGGCTGCTACGCACCTCCTCGCCGGCCGCAGTGTCGCCGGGTTCGCTGCTGAGCGCCTCCAGCACATCGGCCCGCAGGGCGTCGTGCATCATGTCCGCCTCCAGGTGGTTGCGCAGGGCGCTGGCATTGAGTTCATTGTCCTGCAGGGCGCCGGCCAGGCGCGATTGTCCCCACAGA
The DNA here is from genome assembly GCF_001547915.1 of Pseudomonas sp. St29. Classification (NCBI taxonomy): domain Bacteria; kingdom Pseudomonadati; phylum Pseudomonadota; class Gammaproteobacteria; order Pseudomonadales; family Pseudomonadaceae; genus Pseudomonas; species Pseudomonas sp. St29. The sequence goes on along the minus strand of NZ_AP014628.1, from coordinate 6,492,867 downwards.
CCGAGGCCCGCCACCAGGGCAATGGCCAGTAGGCTGAGAACCCCGGAGGCGATCATGTTTTGACGAATATTCATGCCTGGCTTCCTGCTCGTTTTGGCGGTAACTGAAGCGTAGTCCAGCGCTCGCGGTTCGCCGCTGGTCGAGTGCTCGGTTATCCGTCCGGGTTCTGCGGCGTGACCCGCAATACCTCCTCGAAACTGGTCAGGCCTTCGGCGAGTTTGCGTGCGGCGGCCTGGCGCAGGCTGTGCATGCCGTCCTCGGCGGCCTGACGGCGCAGATCGGCGAGATCGAGGTCGCTTCGGATCAGGGCCCGGAGCGCGGCGCTCAAGGGCATGACTTCGTAGACCGCAGTGCGTCCGTGGTAGCCGGTGCCCCGACACTCGGCGCAGCCCACGGCGCGCATGCTCTGGCGCGGTGGCGGCGCTTGCCGGGGATGGATCAGGTTCTGCCAGTCGTCGCTGGCGAGTGCGGCGGGGGCCTTGCAGTGTCGGCACAGGGTGCGCACCAGGCGCTGGGCCATGACCCCGACCAGGGTGGCCCTGAGCAAATAATGCGGCACGCCCAGTTCCAGCAGGCGGCTGATGGCGGCCGGGGCGTCGTTGGTGTGCAGGGTGGACAGCACCAGGTGCCCGGTGAGTGCGGCCTGGATGGCCATTTCCGCTGTTTCCAGATCACGGATCTCGCCGATCATGATGATGTCCGGGTCCTGGCGCATCAGGGCCCGTACGCCGCTGGAAAAACTCAGGTCGATGTTGGGCTGGACCTGCATCTGGTTGAATGCCGGTTCGATCATCTCGATCGGGTCCTCGATGGTGCAGAGGTTGATTTCAGGCGTCGCGAGCTGCTTGAGGGTGGTGTAGAGGGTGCTGGTCTTGCCCGAACCGGTGGGCCCCGTGACCAGGATAATGCCGTGGGCCTGGGAGGTCATCGCCTGCCAGCGGCTCAGGTCCTCGGCGCCAAAGCCCAGTTGGTCGAAGTCCTTGAGCAGCACCTGGGGATCGAAGATGCGCATGACCAGTTTTTCGCCGAAGGCCGTGGGCAGGGTCGACAGGCGCAGCTCGATTTCGCTGCCTTCGGGAGGGCGGGTCTTGATCCGGCCGTCCTGGGGCTTGCGCTTTTCTGCGACGTTCATGCGTCCCAGGCTCTTGAGGCGGCTGACCATGGCCAGGGTGACCTGGGGCGGAAACTGATAGACGTTGTGCAGCACACCGTCGATGCGAAAGCGCAGGGTGCCGTGTTCGCGGCGTGGTTCGATATGAATGTCGCTGGCCCGTTGCTGGAAGGCGTACTGGAACAGCCAGTCGACGATGTTGACGATGTGGGCGTCGTCGGCATCCGGTGCCTGATCGTTGGCTCCCAGCTTGAGCAGTTGTTCGAAGCTGCCCGGGCCGCTGGTCTTCTGTTCGCTGCTGGCGCCGCTAACCGACTTGGCCAGGCGATAGAACTCCAGGGTCAGGCGCTGGATATCCGCCGGGCTGGCCACGACCCGGCGGATCGGGCGCTTGAGCACATGGACCAGATCGGCCTCCCAGCTCCTGACATAGGGCTGGGCGCTGGCCACGGTAACGCTGTGGTCATCCACCGCCACGGCAAGGATCTTGTGCCGTTGGGCGAAGGCGAAGGAGATCAAGGGGGTGATGCCGGCCACGTCGATCCGTAACGGATCGATGCGCAGGTAGGGCTGCCCCGCCTGCCGCGCCAGCCAGGCGGTGAGGCTGTCCAGATCCAGGTGTCGCCCAGGGTGCTGTCGGTCGGGCAACTGCCGGCTGGCGATGAACTCAAGAGGATGCAGGCTCGGGTCGGCCCCCTGGCGAGCGGCGCTCATGGCCTGTTCGGCGGCGTCCTGGCTGATGCGCTGCTGGGCCAGCAGCTCACTCAGCAGCTCGCTGAGATCCAGCCAGCGGTCCGGGGACACCTGGGCGGCGTTCATGGGGACTCCTCGGCAGCGTGGCCCAGAGTCGGGTCTCTGGTCGCAAACTGCCAAGAATAGTCGCATCGGACGGCATGGCCGCCGGCCAAGGGTTGCAGGGTTTTACCGGCCTCAGCCAGCGGCCTGCAGGCGCGAGGCCTCCACCAATTGCAGCTCCACCGAGCTGACACTGATCAGGTTGCGCAGCTTGTCGCCGATCACCCGGGCCCGGTGCCAGCTCAGGCCCGCGAGCTCCACTTCCATATGCAGCGTGTCGTCCTGCTGGATGACCGCGACCCGGTGCGGCACCAGGAGCTGCAGGGCGAAATGGTTGAGTACCCGGCACAGCACGTCGGCCTCGACATCGGCGAGCAGCTGGTAGTGCACGTGGCACGGGGCATTGTCGGGGTTCCAGACATCGGCGCGGGTCGCAGGGCTCGGGGCGGGGCTGTGAAAGGGCATGGCGGTCTCCAGGTTAGTGGAGAAATTTTTACATTCGGTTTCGGGTTTTTCTTATCTAAGATGCAGACAATTCGCCTGTTTTCGAATTAGATAATTCGACTTTTAATAATTTTGGGGGTTGATTATGCAAAGCGAGCTGGATGCCTACGATCGCCGGATCCTGGCGTTGCTGCAAGACGACGCGTCGCTTTCCAGCGCCCAGATTGCCGAACAGGTGGGGTTGTCCCAGTCGCCTTGCTGGCGACGGATTCAGCGCATGAAGGATGAAGGGGTGATTCGCGGCCAGGTGACCTTGCTCGACCGCAAGAAGATCGGCCTGAACACGCAGATCTTTGCCGAGGTCAAGCTCAACGCCCATGGACGCTCCAACTTCACCGAGTTCACCGAAGCCATTCGCGGTTTTCCCGAGGTGCTGGAGTGTTATGTGCTGATGGGGGCGGTGGACTTCCTGTTGCGCATCGTGACGGCGGATATCGAAGCCTACGAGCGGTTCTTCTTCGAGAAGCTGTCCATGGTGCCCGGCATTCAGGAGGTGAACTCGATCGTCGCCCTGTCGGAGATCAAGTCCACCACCAGCCTGCCGGTATTGCGCTGAGGGCGAGCGATTACAGGCGCAGCAGGGTCTTCCAGGCGCGGTTCTGGAACACCGCGATGGCTTGCTGCTTGCGAGCATCGAGGGCTTCGTCGGTGATCGGTTCGTTGGCCAGTTGGGCCAGCTTGTTCAGTTCACCGTAGAGGCGGTCCAGCTCGGCGATGTCCAGTGCGGCGCGGGCATGGTGCAACCAGGCCTGGATGCGTTCGATCCGTGGCAGTTGCTCGGCCAGGTCTTCGGGCTGCTGCTGGTAGCGCGGCAGTTGCAGCGAGGTGGCTTCTTCGGCCAGCAGGCGTGGCAGCCAGCTGCCCAGTTGCGCCGCGCCCTGGCGGTTGCCACGGGTGTTGCGCTCGGCAGTCCAGGAGCGGGCCAGCAGCCAGCGCGAAGTGTTCAGGGAGAACAGGCCCCAGCGCACGTCCTGCAACTCTTCGATGAATTGCTCCGGCGCGGCCTTGCGCACGTCTTCATCGTCGAGGCCGGCTTGCACCAGCGGGCGCCAGTCTTCCAGCAGGGCATCCAGGGCACTGCGCAGTTCGGCAGTGGACTGGCGCGGCGCGGCCTGGCCCAGGCTGCTGGCCAGGGCCCGCAGTTCGGCGAGGTTGTCCACCCAGTCCTGCAGCAGGCGCCAGTGGCCGTTGAAACGATACTGTTCGGCCAGGCGCTGGCTGCTGCCCAGCAGATGCCAGGCCAGGGCGGCGAAAGCGTCGTCCAGCGGGGTTTCGGCGCTCAGCTGTGGCGCCGGCAGGCTCAGGGAGTAGCTGCCGGCATCGAACAGGCGATAGCCGCGCTCGGCCTTGCTGATGTCGCAGGGCATCAACGGCAGGGTGAGGGCCAGTTCCGCGGCCAGTTCCAGCAGCGCGGCCGGTTCGCCTTCGCGCAGTTCCAGCTCCAGCTCGCAGATTTCTTCCTTGTGCTTGCCGGCAATCACCTGGCCCAGGTCCAGGGCGGCTTCGATCACCACCTTGGTCTTGCCCCGGCCCCAGGCGATTTCTGCACGCTCGCGGACAAAGTCGGTGGTGAACAGCGGCTTGAGGGTCTTTTTGTCCAGCTCGGCGAGGGCCTCGGGCCAGCATTCGCCGTCGAGTTTCTTCAGGTCGAGCTTGGCCTTGGCCAGTTGCCAGTCGTATTCGTTGCGCTCGGACAGGCCGGCGACGCTCTGGCCGCTGGTCTTGAGGGTCTGGATCACCGCGTCGCCGTCGCGGCGCAGGCGCAGGGCGACTTTGGCCCGGGCCAGATCGCGTTCTGGGGTGTCGAAGTACTGGTTCATCAGCTCACGGCGTTCCCAGCCACTTTTGTTGCGTTTTTTCAGGAGCGGGTGCTCGCGCAGGGCGGCGAGGGTTTCGCGGCTGACGCGGAGTTTGATTTCGGTTTCTTTCTGCATGGCCGGAAAATCCAGGATCGGGAGTGCAGCCGGAGGAAGAGTTGGCTGCCAAGGCCGTGCAGTGTACAGGACCGGGCGCGTGGAGGCGCCACGACGGTTCCTTCCTCTCGCCCGATGCCTCTATGATGCTGCTCATCTTGGGATTTCCGGAGCCAGCTCATGCCATTGCCGTCCTTGAAGGAGCAGTTCGCCGCACTGATCGCCGCGCCGTCGGTGAGCTGCACCCAGCCTGCGCTGGACCAGTCCAACCGTGAGGTGATCGACTTGCTGGCCGGCTGGCTCGGCGACCTGGGGTTCAACTGCGATATCCAGCCGGTCAGCCCCGGCAAGTTCAACCTGCTGGCCAGCTACGGCAGTGGTCCTGGTGGACTGGTGCTGGCCGGGCACAGCGACACCGTGCCGTTCGACGCCGCGTTGTGGCAGACCGATCCACTGAAACTGACCGAGGTCGACGGCCGCTGGGTCGGTCTGGGCAGTTGCGATATGAAGGGCTTCTTCGCCCTGATCATCGAAGCAGTGCGGCCTTTGCTCGATCAGCCGTTCAAGCAGCCGCTGCTGATCCTGGCCACTTGCGACGAAGAGAGCTCCATGGCCGGGGCGCGGGCCCTGGCGGAAGCCGGGCGTCCCCTGGGGCGCGCGGCGGTGATTGGCGAACCCACGGGGCTCAAGCCGATCCGCCTGCACAAGGGGGTGATGATGGAGCGCATCGATATCCTCGGGCGCAGCGGGCACTCCTCCGACCCGAGCCTGGGCCGCAGTGCCCTGGAAGCGATGCACGACGCCATCGGCGAGCTGCGGGGGCTTCGGCTGCTGTGGCAACGCGAGTACCGCAATCCGCAGTTCAGCGTGCCGCAGCCGACCCTGAACTTCGGCTGCATCCATGGTGGCGACAATCCCAATCGCATTTGTGGCCAGTGTTCCCTGGAGTTCGACCTGCGCCCCTTGCCGGGCATGGACCCGCAGCTGTTGCGCGAGGCCATTCGTCAGAAGCTGGCGCCGATTGCCCAGCGCCATGAAGTGCAGATCGACTATGCCCCGCTGTTTCCCGCCGTGCCGCCGTTCGAGCAGCCCGAGGACGCGGAGCTGGTGCGGGTGGCGGAGCGGTTGACCGGGCATCGCGCCGAAGCAGTAGCGTTTGGCACCGAAGCGCCTTATCTTCAGCGCCTTGGCTGCGAGACCCTGGTGCTCGGTCCGGGTGATATCGCCTGTGCCCACCAGCCGGGGGAATACCTCGAAATGTCACGCTTGCAGCCTACCGTGCATCTATTACGAGAATTGATCGAACATTACTGCCTGACGCCGGCCCAGCTTTAAGTAAATTGCCGGTGTTCCTGTCCGTACCCATTGAGGAGAGTAAGCGTGTTGCCAAGCCTGTTCCGACGATAACCATCAGCCCGCTGTGCGTTTTCCGTTTCGTCCTTTTATAGGCTGCTATTTATTTACAGGCTCAGGTTCATGCCCGAATACGTCAATTGGCTTCGCCACGCGTCTCCCTACATCAACGCTCACCGGGATTGCACCTTTGTGGTCATGCTCCCCGGCGACGGTGTTGAACACCCCAACTTCGGCAATATCGTTCACGACCTGGTGCTGCTGCACAGCCTGGGGGTGCGTCTGGTGCTGGTGCACGGTTCCCGCCCGCAGATCGAAGCGCGCCTGGCGGCTCGTGGCCTGACGCCGCATTACCATCACGGCCTGCGCATCACCGATGCGGCGACCCTGGAGTGCGTGATCGACGCCGTCGGCCAGCTGCGCATTGCCATCGAGGCGCGCCTGTCCATGGACATGGCTTCTTCGCCGATGCAGGGCTCGCGGTTGCGGGTGGCCAGCGGCAACCTGGTGACGGCGCGTCCGATCGGAGTGCTGGAAGGCGTCGATTTCCATCACACCGGCGAGGTGCGCCGGGTCGATCGCAAGGGCATCAACCGCCTGCTGGATGAACGCTCCATCGTGCTGCTGTCGCCCCTGGGTTATTCGCCCACCGGTGAAACCTTCAACCTGGCCTGTGAGGACGTGGCGACCCGTGCCGCCATCGACCTGGGTGCCGATAAGCTGCTGCTGTTCGGTGCCGACCCCGGGTTGCTGGATGAAAACGGCAAGCTGGTGCGCGAACTGCGTCCGCAACAGGTGCCGGCCCACCTGCAGCGCCTGGGCAGCAACTACCAGGCCGAACTGCTGGATGCCGCCGCCGAGGCCTGCCGTGGCGGGGTGGGGCGCAGCCATATCGTCAGCTATGCCGAAGATGGCGCGCTGTTGACCGAGCTGTTCACCCGTGATGGCGGCGGCACCCTGGTGGCCCAGGAGCAGTTCGAGCGGGTGCGCGAGGCGGCGATTGAAGACGTCGGCGGGTTGCTGGATCTGATCAGTCCGCTGGAAGAGCAGGGCATCCTGGTGCGGCGTTCCCGCGAGGTGCTGGAGCGCGAGATCGAACAGTTCAGCGTGGTCGAGCGCGAGGGCATGATCATTGCCTGCGCGGCCTTGTATCAGATTGCCGATTCCGATGCCGGCGAACTGGCCTGTCTGGCGGTGAACCCGGAATATCGCCATGGCAAACGTGGCGATGAACTGTTGGAAAGGATCGAGGCCCGGGCCCGGGCCCAGGGCCTGAAAACCTTGTTCGTTCTCACCACCCGCACCGCGCACTGGTTCCGTGAGCGGGGCTTTGTGCCCAGCAGCGTCGAGCGCCTGCCGTCGGCCAGGGCTTCGCTGTACAACTATCAGCGCAACTCGAAGATCTTCGAGAAGGCTCTCTGAGCCTTCCGCTCGTCCCGCAAACTGCAACGCCTCGGTCCCCGGATCGAGGCGTTGTGCTTTATGGACATGTCAGAAAAATTTCATTTCGATACAAAAACTGTAACAAATTGACGGGAGGATAGGCTCTTAGCCATGATTGCGTCGCTTTTTTGATCCTGTTTGACGTTTTGCGCCCAAAACGCATCGGATCATGGGCCGCGGGAGTGGGAAAAATCTTTTCAGTCATAAGCTCGTGAGCGTCTACGCTGGGACGTTCAGCGTATTAGTGGCGAGCTTTATTCCTGAAAGGCATGAAAAAGAATTAAACAATTCTTTTTGGGTTTATGAGTAATTCATTACCCTGCAGGGACCAAATTACGGCGATTAGACCATGGTCGTAGACACAGATCGTTACGATTGACTTATCAGTCACGGTCTGGCGCTAATCGCGCATCTGTGGCACCCGGGCGTTCGATCCGGGGCCAGGAACCACAAGAATTAGAAACGAGAGGAGCGAAACATGAACAAGTCCACCTTGGCCCTGGCTGTGGCCGTAGGGGTTTTGGCGCAGCAGGCAGGCGCCGCCGGTTTCATCGAAGACAGCAAGGCCACCTTGGGGCTGCGTAACTTCTATATCAATACCGATAACCGTGATGGCCACCCATCCGCTACGTCTAACACTCGTAGCAAGAATGCGGAGTGGGGCCAAGGCTTCGATCTGCGCTTTATCTCGGGCTACACCCAAGGCACTGTCCAGTTCGGTGTGGATGCTATTGGTCTGTATGGCGTGCGACTGGACTCTAGTCGTGCTAACCACGGGAACTACACTGGCACAGCCTCTGGTGGCACTGTATTCCCAAGCGATGGCAACGAGGCTGTTCATGATTTCGCCAGCCTGGGTCTGACCGGCAAGGTCAAGATTTCCCAGACCGAGCTGAAGATCGGCACCCTGATGCCGAACAACCCGGTGATCAAGGCCAACGATGGTCGTCTGCTGCCACAAACCTTCCAGGGTGGCCAGATCACGTCGAACGAGATCAAGGACCTGACCCTGACCGCGGGTCAGATCGAACACGCCAAAGGGCGTAACTCGAGCAACAACGAAGGCCTGTCGATTGCGAACGCTAATGCTAGTTCCAACTACGACAAGGGCGAGTTCACCAACAAGTTCTACTACGCGGGTGCCGACTACAAGGTCACCAAGGATCTGACAGCGTCGTACTACTACGGCGAGCTGAAAGATTTCTACACCCAGAACTTCCTGGGTCTGGTGCATAACTGGGCTATCGGCCCTGGCGTTCTGAAAAGCGACCTGCGTTACTACCGCAGCCGTGATACCGGTGCCAATGGTGATACCGCGTCCTACTACACATCTGGTTACTACGGCGGTAGCGTTACCAAAGGCAAGGTCGACAACAACCTGTACAGCTATCTGGCTTTGTACTCGGTTGAAGGTCACACCTTTGGCGGTGGCTACCAGTACACCAATGGCGACAGCGACTTCCCTTGGCTGAACCAGGGTGACGGTTCGTCCGCCAGCATCACCACTGACATGCAAATCCAGAAGTTCGCCCGTGCTGGCGAGCGCACCTGGCAGGCTCGTTACGGTTATGACTTCGCCAAGCTTGGCGTACCTGGCCTGACAGCGAACGTTGTTTACCTGCGCGGTAACAACATCCAGACCACTGTTGGCGACAAAACCGAGTGGGAGCGCGACCTGACCGTTGCCTACGTTATCCCTGAAGGTCCGCTGAAGAACCTGGGCTTTGCGTGGAAAAACGCCATGTGGCGCACCGACCTGGCCAGTACTCGTTCCCAAGACGAAAACCGCCTGATCGTCAGCTACTCGATCCCGCTGCTGTAATAGCGTGATAAAGCCTCGCCCGGCGCAATGCCGGGCGAGGTATTGCTTCAAGTCAGGCCCACCCCCGTGAGCCCTTCCTGAATTCCCCTCTTTGTACAGCGACTCAAGGCCTTCTCGAACCTTGTTGAGAAGGGTGGTCTTCGCCGGTGCGCGCGTCCAGTGAAGAGATTTTTAATATTCCTTGTAGTTCTTAATAAATCGATATTTATTCTTTTTAAATAAGCTCAGGCGCAGGCAGAGTAGCTCCATCACGCACTCACAGGAGCAGCAGCCATGAGCCTCAGACTGGGCGATATCGCCCCCGACTTCGAACAGGATTCCAGTGCCGGCAAGATTCGTTTCCACGAGTGGCTGGGCGACAGCTGGGGCGTGCTGTTTTCCCATCCGGCGGACTTCACCCCGGTGTGCACCACCGAGCTGGGCTTCACCGCCAAGCTCAAGGATGAATTCGCCCAGCGCGGGGTGAAAGCCATTGCCCTGTCGGTGGACCCGGTGGATTCCCATCACAAGTGGATCGAAGACATCAACGAAACCCAGAACACCCGGGTCAACTTCCCGATCCTGGCGGACGCTGATCGCAAGGTGTCGGACCTCTACGACCTGATCCACCCCAATGCCAGCGACACCCTGACCGTGCGTTCGCTGTTCATCATCGACCCGAACAAGAAGATTCGCCTGACCATTACCTATCCGGCCAGCACCGGGCGCAACTTCAACGAAATTCTCCGGGTCATTGACTCGCTGCAACTCACCGACAACTACAAGGTGGCCACGCCGGCCAACTGGCAGGACGGTGACGAAGTGGTGATCGTGCCTTCGCTCAAGGATGAAGACGAGATCAAGCGCCGCTTTCCCAAAGGCTATCGCGCAGTGAAGCCTTACCTGCGCCTGACTCCACAACCCAATCGCTGACCCGCTCACCGCTGCAGGGGCCGGCTTGCCGGCGAAGGCGGCGGTGAGACCGGTGCAAATTTCGCCGATCCTTTCGCGGGCAAGCCCGCTCCTGCGCTGAATGCAGGGGTAACAGAACCATAAAGCAGGGGTTTTAAGGCCGTTTCGACGGCCTATTTTTTTGCCTGGAAATCACCATTAGTTATATTCACTTAAGGAATAAACAAATGAAAAAATAAGATTTATGGATATATAAATAGACTGTTAAGGTCTGTGCAGTCCGGCGAGATCGCATCCCGCGAATCGCTTATCTAGTTCAAGGAATCCCCCGAATGCTGGTGGTCTCTCTCGGTGGCAGTCCCAGTCAGCGATCCCGTTCCGGGGTGCTGCTGGAGTTGGCCAAGCGCTGGTTACAGCACAACGGCGTGGAAGTGGTCAGTTACCAGGTGCGGGACTTCCCGGCCGAGGATCTGCTTCACGCCCGCTTCGACAGCCCCAAGGTCATCGACTTGCTGCAACAGATCGACCAGGCCGATGGCCTGTTGATCGCTACGCCGGTGTACAAGGCGTCGTTTTCCGGGGCATTGAAAACCCTGCTCGACCTGCTGCCGGAGCGTGCCCTGAGCCACAAGGTGGTATTGCCCATGGCGACCGGCGGCAGCATCGCCCATATGTTGGCGGTGGATTACGCCCTCAAGCCCGTGCTCTCGGCGCTCAAGGCCCAGGAAATGCTCCAGGGCATCTTTGCCGAGGACAGCCAGATCGCCTACGGCGAAGGCAGTGTCCAGCCGCAGCTGGCCGAGGCCCTGGAACTGCGCCTGCGTGAAGCGCTTGAGCAGTTCCACAGCGCCATGGCGCGCCGCCCCAAGCCGCTGGATCCACACCTGTTGAATGAACGTCTGTTGAGTGCTCGCTGGAGCATTTGAGTCACACCCCTGATGTGAAGTACTGACCTTACTCGCCCGCCAACGGGCAAGCAGGTGCAGCCACAACCCCCACAGCAAAAAGGAGAGCGCCATGCGCCCTGTCATTTTGCGTCGCGGTCTGGTCGCTCTGTTTGCTGCGGCTGTGTCCTTCGGCGCCATCGTTCAAGCTCAAGCCGAAACCCTGCGTATCGGTTATCAGAAGTACGGCACCCTGGTGCTGCTCAAGGCCAAGGGCACCCTGGAAAAGCGCCTGGCGCAGCAAGGCGTGGACGTGAAGTGGACCGAGTTTCCGGGTGGTCCGCAGTTGCTGGAAGGGCTGAACGTCGGTTCCATCGACTTCGGCGTGACCGGCGAAACCCCGCCGGTGTTCGCCCAGGCCGCCGGTGCCGACCTGCTCTACGTGGCCTACGAACCACCGGCGCCCCATAGCGAGGCGATCCTGGTGCCCAAGGACTCGCCGATCAAGTCGGTGCAGGACCTCAAGGGCAAGAAAGTGGTGCTGAACAAGGGCTCCAACGTTCATTACCTGCTGGTCCGCGCCCTGGAAGACGCCGGCCTCAAGTACAGCGATATCCAGACCGTGTTCCTGCCGCCGGCCGATGCCCGCGCTGCGTTCGAGCGTGGCAGCGTCGACGCCTGGGTCATCTGGGACCCTTACCAGGCGGCGGCCGAGCAGCAACTGCAGGCGCGCACGCTGCGCGATGGCAGCGGCATCGTCGACAACCACCAGTTCTACCTGGCGACCAAACCCTATGCGCAACAGCACCCCGAGGTGATCAAGGCCCTGGTGGAAGAAGTGCGGGCGGTGGGCGAGTGGTCCAAGGCCAATCCGCAGGAGGTCACCGAGCAGGTGGCGCCGCTGCTCGGCCTGCCCACTGAGATCACCCTGACCTCGGTGAAGCGCCAGGGCTACGGCGCGGGCTTCCTGACTCCGGAGGTGATCGCCGCGCAGCAGAAAATCGCCGACAGCTTCTATCAGCTCAAGTTGATTCCCAAGCCGCTGAGCATCAAAGACGTGATCTGGACGCCCACCGCCGCCGTGGCCAAAGCGCCGTAAATCGACCCCTTAGGAGACAACTCCATGAGCCTCAACATCTTCTGGTTTCTGCCCACTCACGGCGACGGCCATTACCTTGGCACCGCCGAAGGCGCCCGCGCCGTGGATCATGCTTACCTGCAGCAGATCGCCCAGGCCGCCGACCGCCTGGGGTTTGGTGGCGTGCTGATCCCCACCGGACGCTCCTGCGAGGATTCCTGGCTGGTGGCGGCTTCGCTGATTCCGGTGACCCAGCGCCTGAAGTTTCTGGTCGCCCTGCGCCCCGGGATCATTTCCCCGACGGTGGCGGCGCGCCAGGCGGCGACCCTGGATCGGCTGTCCGGCGGCCGGGCGCTGTTCAACCTGGTGACCGGTGGCGACCCGGACGAACTGGCCGGTGACGGCCTGTTCCTCGACCATGAAGAGCGTTATCAGGCGTCGGTGGAGTTCACCCGTATCTGGCGCCGGGTGCTGGAAGGCGAAACCGTGGATTACGACGGCCAGCACATCAGTGTGAAGGGCGCCAAGTTGCTCTATCCGCCGCTGCAGCAACCGCGCCCGCCGCTGTATTTCGGTGGCTCTTCGGAAGCCGCTCAGGACCTGGCCGCCGAGCAGGTGGACATGGTTCTGACCTGGGGCGAGCCGCCGGCTGCCGTGGCCGAGAAGATCCGGCAGGTGCGTGACAAGGCCGCCAAGCTTGGACGCAGCGTGCGCTTCGGCATCCGCCTGCACGTGATTGTGCGGGAAACCAATGCCGAAGCCTGGCAGGCCGCCGAACGCCTGATTTCCCATCTGGACGACGACACCATCGCCCGGGCCCAGGCGTCCCTGGCGCGCTTCGACTCCGTTGGGCAGCAGCGCATGGCGGCCCTGCACGGTGGCCGTCGCGACCGGCTGGAAGTCAGCCCCAACCTCTGGGCCGGTGTCGGCCTGGTGCGTGGCGGGGCCGGCACCGCCCTGGTGGGAGACGGCCCGACCGTGGCGGCGCGGATGAAAGAGTACGCGGACCTGGGCATCGATACCTTCATCTTCTCCGGTTATCCACACCTGGAAGAGTCCTATCGCGTGGCCGAGTTGCTGTTCCCGCACCTGGATATCGAACGGCCCAAGCTGCCTGAAGCCGCCGGTTACGTCAGCCCGTTCGGGGAGATGGTCGCCAACGACATCATTCCCAAAGCCGCGTCCCAGAGCTGAGGTGCGGCCATGAATGGACAACGCATAGTGCAGCGTCTGGCGCCCTGGGCCCTGCCCTTGCTGCTGCTCGCGGTGTGGCAACTGTCGGTGTCGGCGGGTTGGCTGTCGACCCGCATCCTGCCGGCTCCCAGCGCGGTGATCGAAGCCGGGATCAGTCTGGTGCGCAGCGGTGATATCTGGACCCACCTGGCCATCAGTGGCTGGCGTGCGGGGCTGGGGTTTGTCATCGGTGGCGGTATCGGCCTGGCGCTGGGCTTCATCACCGGCCTGTCGAAGTGGGGCGAGCGGCTGCTGGACAGTTCGGTGCAGATGATCCGCAACGTGCCGCATCTGGCGCTGATCCCCCTGGTGATCCTGTGGTTCGGCATCGATGAGTCGGCGAAGATTTTCCTGGTGGCCCTGGGCACCCTGTTTCCCATCTACCTCAACACCTACCACGGCATCCGCAACGTCGATCCGGCGCTGGTGGAGATGGCGCGCAGTTATGGCCTGTCCGGCTTTGCGCTGTTTCGCCAGGTGATCCTGCCGGGGGCCTTGCCCTCGATCCTGGTGGGCGTGCGCTTTGCCCTGGGCTTCATGTGGCTGACCCTGATCGTCGCCGAAACCATCTCCGCCAGCTCCGGCATCGGCTACCTGGCGATGAACGCCCGGGAGTTCCTGCAGACCGACGTGGTGGTGCTGGCCATCGTCATGTACGCGGTGCTCGGCAAGCTGGCGGATCTGGCCGCACGTGGCCTGGAACGGGTCTGGCTGCGCTGGCATCCGGCCTACCAAGTGGCCAAAGGCGGTGCCCAATGACGGCTCAACAACCTCCACGGCTGCTGCGGGGCATTCCCCTGGCCGTGCGCAAACTGCAAAAGACCTTCGGCTCGCGCCAGGTGCTGCGGGAAATCGACCTGCACATTCCCGCCGGCCAGTTCGTCGCGGTGGTGGGGCGCAGCGGTTGCGGCAAGAGCACCTTGCTGCGCCTGCTGGCCGGACTCGACCAGCCTTCGGGCGGGGAGTTGCTGGCGGGCTCCGCGCCCTTGAGCGCCGCCATCGAAGACACCCGGTTGATGTTCCAGGAGGCGCGTTTGCTGCCCTGGAAGAAAGTCATCGACAACGTCGGACTCGGTCTGGCGGGCCACTGGCGGCCCCAGGCCCTGGAAGCCCTTGAGGCGGTGGGCCTGGCCGATCGCGCCAATGAGTGGCCGGCGGCGCTGTCCGGTGGCCAGAAGCAGCGTGTGGCGCTGGCCCGGGCCCTGATCCATCAACCGCGGCTGTTGCTGCTGGACGAACCGCTGGGGGCGCTGGATGCCCTGACCCGGATCGAGATGCAGCAGTTGATCGAACGCCTCTGGCAGCAGCACGGTTTTACCGTATTGCTGGTGACCCACGATGTCAGCGAGGCGGTGGCGATTGCCGATCGGGTGATCCTGATCGAGGACGGCGAGGTGGGGCTGGACCTGCACGTCGAGCTGCCGCGTCCGCGCGTGCGCGGTTCCCATCGCCTGGCGGCCCTGGAAACCCAAGTCCTCAACCGTGTGCTGTCACTGCCCGGCTCGCCGCCGGAACCGGAACCTGTTTCACCCTTGCCCACGCAGTTGCGTTGGGCGCTCTAGAGCAGCGGCAAGTTTTCAGCTGCAAGCGGCAAGCAAGAGCGTCGCGCTTGTGCTTGCCGCTGAGCGCTTGAAGCTTGCAGCTCTGTTTTTCGACCCTAGGAGAAATACCATGACCATCAAAGCCATCAACGTACGCAACCAGTTCAAGGGCACCATCAAGGAAATCGTCGAAGGCGACGTGCTCTCGGAAATCGATGTCCAGACCGCTTCCGGGATTGTCACTTCGGTGATTACCACCCGTTCGGTCAAGGAGCTGGAACTGTCCATTGGCAGCGAAGTGATTGCCTTTGTGAAGTCCACCGAGGTGTCGATCGCCAAGCTATGAGCGATGCCAGAGATCAGCCCCGAAGGGTGCGAGCCCTTCGGGGCTTTTTCATGGGCGCTGTAAATACCGGTCAGATTTGATACTTTCCCTGCTTTCGGCAAGACCTGAACAGTAAACATGACAACAGAGCAGGGTCCAAACGCAGGGTATCTGGAGTTCGATCGCGACCACTGGTCGGCGTTGCGGGCCGGAGAACCCATGAACCTGTCGCCGTCCGAGATGGACTCGCTGACCAGCCCGACCCAGCCCATGGCGTCCGAAGAGGTGCGGCAGATCCTGCTGCCCCTGTCGCGCCTGCTGCATTTGCATGCAGCCCAGGTGCAGTCGCTCAAGGTGCCCCAGGCCGGCTTCAAGGCCCCCTATGTGATCGGTGTGTCCGGCAGCGTGGCGGTGGGCAAGAGCAGTTTTGCCCGGGTCCTGGCGGCGCTCCTGGCCTATTGGCCGGGCAAGCCCAATGTGCATCTGGTGACCACGGATTCGTTTCTGTTCCCCCTGGCCACCCTGCAGGAAAAAAATATCCTGCATCGCAAGGGGTTTCCCGAGTCCTACGATGAACCGCTGTTCGTGGATTTTCTCCAGGCCGTGTGCCGCAGGGGCGAGGCGGCGCGGATTCCCATCTATTCCCATGTCCGCTACGACATCCTGGCCGATGAGACGCAGTCGGTGGAGGCGCCGGACATCATCATCCTCGAAGGCCTGAATGTGCTGCAGGGGGAGCGGGGCCAGGGCTTGAATCCCCTGGACTTCATCGACTTCTCCATCTACGTCGACGCGTCCGAGGAGGCGATCAAGGCCTGGTATCTGGAGCGTTTTGTCTACTTGAAGAACACCGCTTTCCAAGCGGCAGATTCCTATTTCAACAAGTACAAGGGGCTTTCGGACCCCGAGGCGTTGTCGGTGGCGTCCGATACCTGGGATAGGGTTAACCTGAAGAACCTTATCGAAAACATCCTGCCGACCCGGGAACGGGCCAACCTGATCATTCACAAATCAGCGGATCACAGCATCGACAGGCTGCTACTGCGGCAAGCTTGAGCGCTCAGAGTGGCGCTGGGCGCTTGGGCAGGTAGGGCGGTAGATACAGGCTCAGGTAGGCATCGAACACGCGCATGCCTTCCTCGGCCATGCGCGGGGTGATCTGCCCGTGCTGCTGCACCGAGCGGGCATACACCCGGTCCCCGAGCTCCATGGCCAGGGCGAACACGTCCACGTCGGCGGGCAATCTCGGCAGTTCGAAGTGTTGATTGAACAGTGTGTGCATCAGGTCCCCCAGCTCTAGGTCGTGCTGGCGATCGGCCTGGGTGACTTCGGTCAGCCCGTGCTGGGCGAGGATCAGCTGGCGGGCCGCCGCGTCCGCGCCGTAGATGTCGAGCATGCGCTGTTCCACCAGGCGTGACAGGTCACGCCAGCCCTGGAGCCGGTGGTGGTCGATGGGGGCTTGCAGGCAGGCACGAAACGCAGCGTGCACATCGGCGGTCAGGGCCTCCAGCAGGGCCGGGACGCTGGCGAAGAAGTGATAGACCGATGAGGGTGGAATCTGCGCCCGTTCGGCCACGCTGTAGATCGACAGGCTGGCCACGCCCTCGCTGGCCAGCAGGGTCCGGGCGGCCTCGAGTATCGAGTCGATCCGGGCCTGGCTGCGTGCACGGGGTTTGCGAAGCGGGGCGGTGCGCGTCATCGGTGTCTCCTACTGGGCAGCGGGCATTGTACGCGACAGTGCGAGGATTCCTGAATCCGCCGGCCATGGATCCGAGCCCCAAAAAAAACGCCGCGAGCGGTGAGCTGCGCGGCGTTCTTTATTTTGCGACAACCGCTTACACGGTGTGCAGGTACCAGTTGTACTCGAGGTCGGAGATGGAGTGTTCGAACTCCTCCAGCTCGCTCTCTTTGCAGGCCACGAAGATATCGATGTATTTCGGATCGATGTACTTGGCCATCACTTCACTGTCGTCCAGCTCGCGCAGGGCATCGCGCAAGTTGTTCGGCAGGCTTTGTTCGTTCTGCTCGTAGCTGTTGCCTTCGGTCGGTGCCGGCGGCTCGATCTTGTTGGTCAGGCCGTGGTGCACGCCCGCCAGGACCGATGCCATCAACAGGTACGGGTTGGCGTCGGCACCGGCGACCCGGTGCTCGATGCGCACCGCATCAGCGGAGCCCGTCGGTACGCGAATGGCCACGGTACGGTTGTCCAGGCCCCAGCTCGGCGAGTTCGGCACATAGAACTGGGCGCCGAAACGACGGTAGGAGTTGACGTTCGGGCAGAGGAAGGCCATCTGCGCCGGTAGGGTCTCGAGCACACCGCCGATCGCGTGACGCAGTGCGGCGTTCTGCTCGGGATCCTCGCTGGCAAAGATGTTCTTGCCATCTTTATCCAGAACCGAAATGTGGACGTGCAGACCGTTGCCCGCCTGGCCCGGGTAAGGCTTGGCCATGAAGGTGGTGTCCATCTCATGGTCGTAGGCGATGTTCTTGATCAGGCGCTTGAGCAGTACCGCGTAGTCGCAGGCCTTGATCGGGTCGGCCACGTGGTGCAGGTTCACCTCGAACTGCGCCGGGGCACTTTCCTTGACGATGGCGTCGGCCGGGATGCCTTGCTCCTTGGCACCTTCCAGAATGTCCTGGAGGCAGTCGACGTATTCGTCGAGATCGTCGATCAAGTAGACCTGAGTGGAATGTGGGCGTTTACCGGAGATCGGTGAGCGTGGAGGCTGTGGACGGCCGTTCACGTTCTCCTGGTCGATCAGGTAGAACTCCAGTTCGAAGGCTGCGCAGATGGTCAGTCCCAGTTCGTCGAACTTGGTCACGACCTGACGCAGCACTTCCCGTGGATCGGCGAAGAACGGATCGCCTTCCAGCTCGTGCATGGTCATCAGCAGCTGCGCAGTAGGGCGCTTCTGCCAGGGTTCATTGCACAGGGTATCGGGGATCGGATAGCAGATTCGGTCAGCATCGCCGATGTCCAGGCCCAGGCCGGTGCTTTCCACCGTAGAGCCATTGATATCCAGGGCAAAGAGGGAGGCCGGCAGGTTGATGCCTTTCTCGTAAACCTTGTGGAGGCTGGTGCGTTCGATGCGCTTGCCGCGCACCACACCATTCATATCCGCAATCAGAAGGTCAACGTACAGAACCTCAGGATGTTCCTTAAGGAACGCGTTCGCTTCGTTAAGCTGAACGGCACGCGGGGGTACCGACATGATGCAACACCTTTGTTGTTAAAAATATCAATCATTGATCTTTTCTGGTTTCAGTCAACCCGAACGGCATGCCGAAGTCAAGTAAGGCTCTTTACGCCCTAATAAAGGGCTACCAAGGCTCTTTTGGGGCAAAACAGGGCATTTTTTGGGACTCGACTGCCTCGGGTAGCGCAGGCTTGAGCGGGCCGTGTTGTATTTTTTACGGGGGTGTTGTGTAAAAAAATGAACAAGGCTAAGCTCGAATCAAACCCATAACAGCAATAATACCGGGGTGTTTCATGTCTCGCCTGCCGTTAATCGGCATCACCACCTGCTCCAGGCAGATCGGTCTGCATGCTTATCACATCAGTGGCGACGAGTATGTCCAGGCAGTAGCCAGCGCAGCCCAGGGCGTGCCGGTGATTCTTCCATCCCTGGCGCAGCTGCTTTCCCCGTCCGATATTCTGGACGGTCTGGACGGCATCCTCTTTACCGGCTCTCCCTCCAATATCGAACCTTTCCATTACCAGGGGCCCGCCAGCGCGCCCGGCACTGCTCATGATTCTGCACGGGATGCAGCGACCCTGCCCCTGCTGGACGCTGCCGTTGCCGCGGGCGTTCCCGTGCTGGGCATCTGCCGCGGGTTTCAGGAAATGAACGTCGCCCTGGGCGGCAGCCTCCACCAGAACGTGCATGAAGTGCCGCCGTTCATGGACCACCGCCATGATGAAGAGGCCGACCAGCCCCTGGATGCCTGGTACGCACCGGCCCATGACGTGCATGTCCAGGCCGGTGGTGTCCTGGCGGGCCTGGGCCTGCCGCAGACGATCCAGGTCAACTCGATTCATGCTCAAGGCGTTGAACGTCTGGCGCCGGGGCTGCGGGTCGAGGCGCTGGCTGTCGACGGCCTGGTCGAGGCCGTTTCGGTCGAAGCAAGCAAGGCTTTTGCGTTGGGGGTGCAATGGCACCCCGAATGGCAGGTAAGCTGCAACCCTCACTACCTGGCCATTTTCCAGGCTTTTGGTGATGCCTGCCGCCAGCGGGCAAAACAACGCGACGCCGAAGCGTCACACAACGCCTGACTTAATAGAGAGTCAGGAAACTCAGCCTAGAGGCATTTATGAGTAACAACCTCGACCAGCTCACCGATTGGTTGAAAGACCACAAGATCACAGAAGTCGAATGCATGATCGGCGACCTGACCGGTATCACCCGGGGCAAGATCTCGCCGACCAACAAGTTCATTGCCGAAAAAGGCATGCGCCTGCCCGAGAGCGTGCTGTTGCAGACCGTGACCGGCGACTATGTCGAAGACGACATCTACTACGAGCTGCTGGACCCGGCGGATATCGACATGGTCTGCCGCCCGGACCATAACGCGGTGTACCTGGTGCCCTGGGCCATCGAGCCCACGGCCCAGGTGATCCATGACACCTACGACAAGCAGGGCAACCCCATCGAGCTGTCGCCGCGCAACGTCCTGAAGAAAGTCCTCAAGCTCTACGCCGACCACGGCTGGCAGCCCATCGTGGCGCCGGAGATGGAGTTCTACCTGACCAAGCGCAGTGACGACCCCGACTACCCGCTGCAGCCGCCGATCGGCCGTTCCGGCCGCCCGGAAACCGGTCGCCAGTCGTTCTCCATCGAAGCGGCCAACGAATTCGATCCGCTGTTCGAGGACGTCTACGACTGGTGCGAACTGCAGGAACTGGACCTGGATACGCTGATCCACGAGGACGGCACGGCGCAGATGGAAATCAACTTCCGTCACGGCGATGCCCTGTCCCTGGCCGACCAGATCCTGGTGTTCAAGCGCACCATGCGCGAAGCCGCGCTCAAGCACGACGTGGCCGCCACCTTCATGGCCAAGCCCATGACCGGCGAGCCCGGCAGTGCCATGCACCTGCACCAGAGCATCATCGACATCAACACTGGCAAGAACGTCTTCTCCAACGAGGACGGGACCATGAGCCAGCTGTTCCTCAACCACATCGGCGGCTTGCAGAAGTTCATCCCCGAGCTGCTGCCGCTGTTCGCTCCCAACGTCAACTCGTTCCGCCGCTTCCTGCCGGACACTTCGGCACCGGTGAACGTCGAGTGGGGCGAGGAGAACCGCACCGTGGGCCTGCGGGTGCCGGATGCCGGTCCGCAGAACCGTCGGGTGGAAAACCGCCTGCCGGGTGCCGACGCCAACCCCTACCTGGCGATCGCCGCCAGTCTGTTGTGTGGCTACATCGGCATGGTCGAGGGCCACAACCCGAGTGCGCCGGTGGTCGGGCGCGGCTATGAACGCCGCAACCTGCGTCTGCCGCTGACCATCGAGGACGCCCTGGAGCGCATGGAAAACAGCAAGACCATCGAGAAGTACCTGGGCCAGAAGTTCATCACCGGCTACGTCGCGGTGAAGCGGGCCGAACATGAAAACTTCAAGCGCGTGATCAGTTCGTGGGAGCGGGAATTCCTGTTGTTCGCCGTCTGATTCGCCGGGCGCCACTGCCCGCCAGTGGCGCCTTCACTGACACTTAGGAGAGATTGATGACTCAAAAAAACCCGCAAACCCGCGAGTGGCAAACCCTCAGCAGTGATCACCACCTGGCGCCCTTCAGTGATTTCAAGCAATTGAAAGAAAAGGGGCCGCGGATCATCACCCACGCCAAAGGCGTGTATCTCTGGGACAGTGAAGGCAATCAGATTCTCGACGGCATGGCCGGTCTATGGTGCGTCGCCATCGGCTATGGCCGTGATGAGCTGGCCGATGCCGCCAGCCAGCAAATGCGCGAACTGCCGTACTACAACCTGTTCTTCCAGACCGCGCATCCGCCGGTGCTGGAGTTGTCCAAGGTGATTGCCGAGATCGCGCCGCAAGGCATGAATCATGTGTTCTTCACCGGTTCCGGTTCCGAAGGCAACGACACCATGCTGCGCATGGTCCGCCATTACTGGGCGATCAAGGGCCAGCCGAACAAGAAAACCATCATCAGCCGGGTCAATGGCTACCACGGCTCCACCGTGGCCGGCGCCAGCCTCGGCGGCATGACCTACATGCACGAACAGGGCGACTTGCCAATCCCGGGCATCGTCCATATCCCGCAACCCTACTGGTTCGGCGAGGGCGGCGACATGAGCCCCGACGAGTTCGGCATCTGGGCGGCCAATCAACTCGAAGCAAAGATCCTGGAACTGGGCGTGGACAACGTCGGTGCCTTTATCGCCGAGCCGATCCAGGGCGCCGGTGGCGTGATCGTGCCGCCAGACAGCTACTGGCCGCGGATCAAGGAGATTCTCGCCAAGTACGACATCCTGTTTGTCGCCGACGAGGTGATTTGTGGCTTTGGTCGTACCGGTGAGTGGTTCGGTAGCGATTTCTACGACCTCAAGCCCGACATGATGACCATCGCCAAGGGCCTGACCTCCGGCTACATCCCCATGGGTGGCCTGATCGTGCGTGACGAAGTGGTGGCGGTGCTCAACGAGGGCGGCGACTTCAACCACGGTTTCACCTATTCCGGGCATCCGGTAGCCGCTGCCGTGGCCCTGGAGAACATCCGCATCATGCGCGAGGAAAAAATTATCCAGCGCGTCCATGAAAAAACGGCACCTTATTTGCAGAAACGTCTGCGTGAGCTGAACGACCATCCGTTGGTGGGCGAGGTTCGCGGGGTGGGTCTGCTGGGGGCGATCGAGCTGGTCAAGGACAAGGCCACCCGGGCGCGCTATCAGGGCCGGGGCGTGGGCATGATCTGTCGGCAGTTCTGTTTCGACAACGGCCTGATCATGCGTGCCGTGGGCGACACCATGATCATTGCCCCGCCCCTGGTGATCAGCGAAGCGGAGATCGACGAGCTGGTAGCCAAGGCGCGCAAGTGCCTGGACCTGACCTTGAGTGCCCTGCAGGGCTGAGTGCTAGGCTTTGATCGCGGTGCTTGCGGGCGCCCTGTTCGAAGCAGGCATAAAGGCCGGTCTTTCCTTGAAAGCCGGCCTTGGATCTTGCCAGACTACCCGCCGTTTTGGTTGCCCGGATATTGGCCGCTGAACGAGTGGTTAAAAAGAATAATTGGAGCATTACGCATGAAGGCATTAGGTATGAAGTTAGCTGGCAAGACCCTCCTCGCCATGTCCCTGATGGGCGTGATGGCGGCGGCAGCACAGGCGGACGATAAAGTGCTGCACGTTTACAACTGGTCCGACTACATCGCTCCGGACACCATCAAGAAGTTTGAAGCCGAGTCGGGCATCAAAGTGGTCTACGACGTGTTCGACAGCAACGAAACCCTGGAAGCCAAGTTGCTCGCCGGCAAATCCGGCTACGACGTGGTAGTGCCTTCCAACAACTTCCTGGCCAAGCAGATCAAGGCCGGCGTCTATCAGGAGCTGGACAAGTCCAAGCTGCCGAACTGGAAGAACCTCAACGAATCGCTGCTCAAGGCGGTATCGGTGAGCGACCCGGGCAACAAGCACGCTTTCCCTTACATGTGGGGCTCGATCGGCATCGGTTTCAACGCCGAGAAGGTCAAGGCGGTGTTGGGTGCCGACGCACCGACCAACTCCTGGGACCTGCTGTTCAAGCCGGAAAATGCCGAGAAGTTGAAGGCCTGCGGCGTCAGCTTCCTCGATTCGCCAACCGAGATGATTCCGGTGGCGCTGCACTACCTGGGCTACCCGACCGACAGCCAGGACAAGAAACAGCTGGCTGAAGCCGAAGCGCTGTTCCTCAAGATCCGTCCTTCGATCGCCTACTTCCACTCCTCCAAGTACATCTCCGACCTGGCTAACGGCAACATCTGCGTCGCCGTGGGCTACTCGGGCGATATCTACCAGGCCAAGGCCCGTGCTGCCGAAGCCGGTGACAAGGTCAAGGTCAGCTACAACATTCCGAAAGAAGGTGCTGGCAGCTTCTACGACATGGTCGCCATCCCTAAAGACGCGGAAAACGTCGAAGGCGCCTACAAGTTCATGACCTTCCTGCAAAAGCCTGAAGTCATGGCCGAAATCACCAACGCCGTGCGTTTCCCCAACGGTAACGCGGCTGCAACCCCACTGGTCGATAAAGACATCACCAGCGACCCGGGCGTTTACCCGCCAGCTGAAGTCCAGGCCAAGCTGTACGCGATTGCCGACCTGCCGGCCGCGACCCAGCGCATCCTGACCCGCAGCTGGACCAAGATCAAATCCGGCAAATAAGCCGATTTGCAGCACGACCTGTTGCCGTCGTCATGGCGAGGGCGGCAACAGGAAACAATTAAATGACAGAAAGTTTTGCTGGATTGGTTTATCGAGGGTAAGTTGCGCGCCGGTTTTGTTGCTGGGCAGCTCGGAGGCTGTCAGGTAGCGCGGGGCAACTTGGGCCCAACTATTGAAGAGGACCTCCACTTGCCTATTTCTTTATTTCGCAAAGCCATGCTGGTCGCCGCCAGCCTGACGCTGGTGGCTGGCGTCCAGGCTGCACCGTCCGTGCATATTTATAACTGGTCCGACTACATTGGGAAAAACACCCTGGCCGAGTTTGAAAAGGCCACGGGCATCAAGCCGGTGTATGACGTTTTCGATTCCAACGAAACCCTGGAAGGCAAGTTGCTGGCCGGTCGTACCGGTTATGACGTGGTGGTGCCGTCCAACCACTTCCTGGGCAAGCAGATCAAGGCCGGCGCGTTCCAGAAGCTCGACAAGAGCCTGCTGCCGAACTACTCGAATCTCGATCCGGCGCTGCTCAAGCGCCTGGAAATGAACGACCCGGGCAACCAGTACGCAGTGCCGTACCTGTGGGGCACCAACGGCATCGGCTACAACGTCGACAAGGTCAAGGCCGTGCTGGGCGTGGACAAGATCGACTCCTGGAGCGTGCTGTTCGAGCCGGAGAACATCAAGAAGCTCAACAGCTGCGGCGTGGCCTTCCTCGACTCCGCCGATGAAATGCTGCCCACGGTCCTCAACTACCTGGGCCTGGATGCCAACAGTACCAACCCCCAGGACTACAAGAAGGCCGAGGCCAAGCTGCTGGCGGTGCGTCCCTACGTGACCTACTTCCATTCGTCCAAGTACATCTCGGACCTGGCCAACGGCAATATCTGCGTGGCCATCGGCTTTTCCGGCGATGTGTTCCAGGCCAAGGCCCGGGCCGCCGACGCCGGCAAGGGCGTGAACATCGCCTACGCCATTCCGAAGGAAGGCGGTGCCCTGTGGTTCGACATGCTGGCGATCCCCAAGGACTCGACCAACGTCAAGGAGGCTCACGCCTTCATCAACTATTTGCTGCAACCTGAGGTGATTGCCCAGGTCAGTGACTATGTCGGTTATGCCAACCCCAACCCCGGGTCGGACAAGCTGATGGAGCAGTCCATTCGCACCGACGAAGCGGTTTATCCACCGCAAGCCGTACTCGACAAGACCTACGTGTCCATCGAGTTGCCACCCAATATCCAACGCTTGATGACCCGCAGCTGGACCAAGGTCAAGACGGGTAAATAGTTCCACAGGCTCAAACTATCCAAGGTCCGCCCGCATGGGGCGGGCTGCAAATTTTGTTGGGAGTTTCGCAAATGGCAGTTGCCTCCGGCGCCTATAAGAAAGCCCTCGAGGGCGACCAGACACCTAAGCAGGTGCTGGTCAAAATCGACCGGGTCACGAAGAAGTTCGACGAGACGGTTGCCGTGGACGATGTGTCCCTGGAAATCAAGAAGGGCGAGATCTTCGCCCTGCTCGGCGGTTCGGGTTCGGGCAAGTCCACCTTGCTGCGGATGCTGGCCGGTTTCGAACGGCCAACGGAGGGGCGAATCTTCCTCGATGGCGTGGACATCACCGACATGCCGCCTTACGAGCGGCCGATCAACATGATGTTCCAGTCCTACGCGTTGTTCCCGCACATGACCGTGGCCCAGAACATCGCCTTCGGCCTCAAGCAGGACAAGATCCCGCCGGCGGAAATCGACGCACGGGTGGCAGAAATGCTCAAGCTGGTGCAGATGAGCCAGTACGCCAAGCGCAAGCCGCACCAGCTGTCCGGTGGCCAGCGCCAGCGTGTGGCCCTGGCCCGTTCCCTGGCCAAGCGTCCCAAGCTGCTCTTGCTGGACGAACCCATGGGCGCCCTGGACAAGAAACTGCGTTCGCAGATGCAGCTGGAGCTGGTGGAAATCATCGAGCGCGTCGGCGTGACCTGCGTGATGGTGACCCACGACCAGGAAGAGGCCATGACCATGGCCGAGCGCATCGCCATCATGCACCTGGGCTGGATCGCTCAGATCGGCAGCCCGATCGACATCTACGAGACCCCGGTCAGCCGCCTGGTCTGCGAATTCATCGGCAACGTCAACATCTTCGAGGGTGAAGTGGTGGACGATGCCGAGGGTCACGCGCTGATCACCTGCAAGGACCTGGATCGCAACATCTACGTCGGCCACGGCATCAGTACCTCGGTGCAGGACAAGTCGGTGACCTACGCGATTCGTCCGGAGAAGCTGCTGGTCACCGCCGAAATGCCGACCTGCGAATACAACTGGTCCAGCGGCAAGGTGCATGACATCGCCTACCTGGGCGGGCATTCGGTGTTTTACGTCGAGCTGCCGAGCGGCAAGCTGGTGCAATCCTTCGTCGCCAACGCCGAGCGCCGTGGCGCGCGGCCGACCTGGGGTGACCAGGTCTACGTCTGGTGGGAAGACGACAGCGGCGTGGTACTGCGCTCATGAACATGCGAAAGCTCAAGCGCCGACTCAATCGAATAATTCCCGGTGGCCGTCAGATGGTCATCGGGGTTCCGTTCATCTGGCTGTTCCTGTTCTTCATGCTGCCGTTCTTCATCGTCCTGAAGATCAGCTTCGCCGAAGCGGACGTGGCCATTCCGCCGTACACCGAGATCTACAGCTACGTCGACCAGAAGCTGCAGGTGCTGCTCAACCTGGGCAACTACGCCATGCTGGGGGACGACGAGCTGTACATCGCCGCCTACCTCGGCTCGCTGAAGATGGCGTTCTTCAGCACCATCCTCTGCCTGCTGATCGGCTACCCGATGGCCTATGCCATCGCCAGTGCCCGCAAAGAGCTGCAGACCGTGCTGGTGCTGCTGATCATGATGCCGACCTGGACCGCGATCCTGATCCGCGTCTATGCCTGGATGGGCATCCTCAGCAACAACGGCCTGCTTAACGGCTTCCTGCTGTCCATGGGCTGGATCAACGAGCCGCTGCAGATCCTCAACACCAACATCGCGGTGTACATCGGCGTGGTCTATTCCTACCTGCCGTTCATGATCCTGCCGCTGTACGCCAACCTGGTGAAGCACGACACCAGCCTGCTGGAGGCCGCTGCCGACCTGGGCTCGAGTACCTTCAACAGCTTCTGGAAGATCACCGTGCCGCTGTCCAAGAACGGCATCATCGCCGGCTGCATGCTGGTGTTCATCCCGGTGGTGGGCGAGTTCGTGATTCCGGAACTCCTGGGCGGCCCGGAAACCCTGATGATCGGCAAGGTGCTGTGGCAAGAGTTCTTCAACAACCGTGACTGGCCGGTGGCGTCCGCCCTGGCGGTGGTGATGCTGGCGATCCTGATTGTGCCGATCATCCTGTTCAACCGCAGTCAGG
Organism: Pseudomonas sp. St29; assembly: GCF_001547915.1. Taxonomy (NCBI): domain Bacteria; kingdom Pseudomonadati; phylum Pseudomonadota; class Gammaproteobacteria; order Pseudomonadales; family Pseudomonadaceae; genus Pseudomonas; species Pseudomonas sp. St29. Next base: position 6,466,213 of record NZ_AP014628.1, on the reverse strand, counting down.
CCAAGGAAATGGAGGGCAAGGAATGAAGCGCTTCAGTTTCTCCAGCCTGATGCTGGTGTTGGGCCTGTTGTTCATCTACCTGCCGATGCTGATCCTGGTGATCTACTCGTTCAACGCCTCGAAACTGGTGACCGTTTGGGGCGGCTGGTCGATCAACTGGTACGTCGGCCTGCTGGATAACACCCAGCTGATGGGCTCGGTGGTGCGTTCCCTGGAGATCGCCTGCTACACCGCGGTGGCGGCGGTGGCCCTGGGCACCCTGGCGGCGTTCGTGCTGACCCGGATCACCCACTTCAAGGGGCGCACCCTGTTCGGTGGCCTGGTGACCGCGCCGCTGGTGATGCCCGAGGTGATCACCGGTCTGTCGCTGTTGCTGCTGTTCGTGGCCATGGCCCAGGCTGTGGGCTGGCCGCAGGAGCGCGGCATCGTCACCATCTGGATCGCCCACACCACGTTCTGCGCGGCCTATGTGGCGGTGGTGGTGTCGGCTCGCTTGCGCGAGCTTGACCTGTCCATCGAAGAGGCGGCCATGGACCTGGGCGCGCGGCCGTGGAAGGTGTTCTTCCTGATCACCATCCCGATGATCGCGCCGTCGCTGGCGGCCGGCGGCATGATGTCCTTTGCCCTGTCCCTGGATGACCTGGTGCTGGCCAGCTTCGTTTCCGGCCCGGGTTCCACCACCTTGCCGATGGAGGTGTTCTCGGCGGTGCGCCTGGGGGTCAAGCCGGAGATCAACGCCGTGGCCAGCCTGATCCTGCTGGCGGTGTCCCTGGTGACCTTCCTGGTCTGGTTCTTCAGCCGTCGCGCCGAAGAATCCCGCAAGCGCGCGATCCAGCAGGCCATCGAAGAAAGCGCCGCCGATTCGTGGAAGCAGCCGGACGTGCGCCGGGCCCAAGCGCCGGAAGCGGTCTGACCTCAGGTTCGCAACACCTCAGGTTCGCAATAAAAAACCTCGCCCCGTAACCGGGAGCGAGGTTTTTTATTGCCTCATGCCGCCTGTTTCGCCGTAGGAGCCGGCTTGCCGGCGAAAGCGTTCGCGAGATGCGCGCCAGGCTTGCAAGCCTCTTCGCTGGCAAGCCAGCTCCTACGGGGCGAGGCGCTCAGGGGCGGCGCGCCGGCAGCAGCTTCAGGGTGCTGCGGGTATTGGCGGTGACTTCCTCGTCGCTGAAGTGAGCCTGTTGGTAGACGCCTTCGATGTAGGCCTCGGCCTGGTCGTCGTAGTGCTTGTCGAACAGCACGCCGCTCTGGCCCACCGGGTTGATGGTCAGGCTGTGGGCCGGGTCGGCGAAGTCGATGATGCGTCGGGTCGAGGGACCGTAGACCACCGACCAGGGCGCCGGCCCGATCTTGGCGGTGAGGTTGTTCGGCACCTCATGGCTGCCGGGAGCGTCCAGGGGGCCAACGTTGAATACCCGGTCCAGAGGCTTCTGCATCCCCAGGGGGTGGCCGTGGGTCAGGGTGTGGGCGCTGCCCCAGCGCCACTGTGCCGGGTTGGCGCCGAGGGTCAGCCGCAGGTGGTCGATGCTGGCGCGCCAGGCCACCCTGACCGTGTCGACCCGGCTTTCGCGCTGTGGCGTGGTGCGGTTGTCCCACCAGGGCGAGTCGGGATCGGCCGCCAGCCGGGGCAGGGCGGCATCCACCACCCGGGCCTGGATCAGCGCGTCGAAGTAGGCGTCACCGAGTTTTTCATGGAAGGTGGCGTTGGCCAGCTCGAACAGGAACTGGTTGAACAGGGTGGCGCTGGTGGAGTCCAGCGGGTAGTCGCCCTGCCACTTGGCCAGTTGCTCCACCAGCTTCTGTTCCTCGGGGTCGCCGACCACGTCCCGCAGCACGGGCAGCAGCGGTGCCAGCAGGCGCGGCCCGTAGGCAGTGGTCGTGCCCAGCTGCAGCTTCTGGGTGTTTTCCAGGTCCCATTTCACGCTCTTGTCGCTGAGCTGGCGATCCAGTTGCTGGCCGCGGTCGGCGAGGTTGTAGTAGCCGGGAATCTCCATGCCGGTAGGTGAAACCGGTTGGAAATTGGCCGAGACAATGTAGCCCCTGGCCGGATTCTCTTCCTGAGGGTTGGCACTGAAGGGATAGAAGCCTTCCTTGTCGGCCATGACCGTGCTGCCGTCGAGCATGAACGCCGGCTTGGCCCCGGCCGGGCGTTTGGGCAGCAGCGCCGCCGCCCACCAGCCGATATCGCCCTTGGCGTTGGCCCAGATGATGTTGAGGCCGGGGGCATGGACCTTGGCCGCCGCAGCGCGGACCTTGGCCAGGGTGTCGGCGCGGTTGAGCTGGTAGAAACCGTCGAGGATCGGGTTCGGGGTTTCCAGGAAACCCCACCACATGGCCACCGGGGCCTTGCCCACGGTGGTGCCGAGCATGTCGTTGATGATCGGTCCGTGGGGCGAGCGGCGCAGGGTCAGGGTGACCGGGGCCTGGCCCTTGACCGCAATCTGCTGCTCGCTGCTGATCAGGTCGACCCACTGGTCACGAAACCAGACCTGATTGGCGTTCTGCGGGTTGACCTTCTCGGCGATCAGGTCGAGATCGTCGTTCTGGAACATGGTCAGGCTCCAGCCGAAATCCAGGTTGTGGCCCAGGAAGGCGAAGGGCACCAGGGCCTGATGATGGCCATAGAGCTCGAAGCCCGGCGCCGACAGCTGCGCCTCGTACCACACCGACGGCAGGGAATAGCGGATGTGCGGGTCGCCGGCCAGCAGGGGGCGGCCGCTTTTGGTCCGCGTGCCGGCCACGGCCCAGGCGTTGCTGCCTTCGAATTGCGGCAGTCCGGCGTCGCTCAGGGCATCCTGGCTCAGGCGCGAGATCCGGCCCAGGTCCTGCCAGTCGACCGCGGCCAGGGGCAGCGCCGGTTGCGGCTTGCCCTTGGCCAGTACGCCCTTGGGCTGCCAGTCGAGGTCGAAGACTTTCAGGTAATCGTTGCCCAGCTGATCGCGGATGTAGGTCAAGAGCGGTTCGGTGCGAAAGGCCATGGCGAAGCTGTAGGCCATGAAGCCGGCGACGCTGACCGTGTCCTCGGCGGTGAACGGCCGCTTGTGGATGCCCAGGGCATCGAACTCCATGGGGCTGGCGTGGCTGTCCTGATACTGGTTGATGCCGTCCAGATAGGCTTCCAGGGCCTTCCACGCCGGAGACTGGCGTTCAAGGCCGGCCACGTAGCTGTCGGCGCGCTCGCGGATGCGCAGGCTGCGGAACAGCTTGTCGGTGTCCAGCAGCTTGGGGCCGAGGACTTCTGCCAGCTCGCCCCGGGACAGGCGGCGCAGCATTTCCATCTGGAACAGCCGGTCCTGGGCGTGGACGTAACCCAGGGCGCGATACAGGTCGGCTTCGTTTTCCGCACGGATGTGCGGGACCCCGCGCTCGTCGTAGCGCACGGTCACCGAGCCCTGCAGGCCACGGATTTCCACCTGGCCCTGACGCGTCGGCTGCTTGCTGTACAGATAACCGGCGGCACCCGCCAGCAGGGCGAGGATCAGAACGGCGACCAGAGTCAGGCTGCGTTTCATGCGGGCTCCTTGCTGTTGTTGTCAGTGCCGCCTTGAGAGCTGCAGAGATTTAGCACAAGTCTTGGGCCTCGGGCAGGAGGCGGTCCTTGAATAGTCGCGAATGCCCTAGTGGGTACTGGCCGGCCAGGGACAATAGCAGCCTACCGCGAGGGTATGGGTGGCATTGATCTGGCGATCGCTGGCCAAGGCCTGGAGGATGGGCTCGATGAAGCTGTTGCTGGAATTGCAGGTCAGGCCTTCGCTGTAGGGCCCGAAGTAGGCCAGCTTGCCGTTGCGATCCCAGATCGCCACCGCCGGACTGGCGGGGATCTGTTCGGCGCCGGGCAGGTGGTCGAGGGGCTTCAGGGCGCTCAGGGTCGCGGGCAACTGGCCGTGACTGCCGGGTTTCTGCACCGAATAGAACTCCACGCCTTGCGAGCCGTAGGTGGCGATCAGCTCGGCCAGGTGCTGCTGGTTGCCGACGTTGCAGGGGCAGGCCGGATCCCAGAAGTGCACCAGGCGAATGGCGCCAGGGCCGGCCAGTTCGGCGGGCAGTTGCAGCGGGTCGCCGGAAAATACCGCGGTGTGTTCACTGAACGCCCGCAGATAGCGCCCCTGGAACCAGTCGTAGGCGCTCCACAGCACAACGGCGCACATCAGGACGAGCAGGCTGGCAAGCAGGGGCGTGCGGTAAGACTGGCGCATTAAGATCGGTCCTCGAAGGTCGCGTAGCTTGCCATGCTTGTCGCGACAGATGAATATCGCAGGCCCAGAAAGCCCGTTTTGTCTCAATGCCCTCCGTTTTGGAAAACCCCATGTCCGTGAACTTCGACCCCGACCATCTGCGTGCCAGCCTGCAACCCCTGGTGGCCGGGCAGCCCTTGTCGGCCGAGGCTCAGGCCTATCAACGCTTCTACGGGCTGGACTTTGCCGGACGGGCGCTGGTGCCCCGCAGTCGCCTGGGCCGTATCCAGGTGGACGACTACGAGGTGGTCTGCCAGGTCTGGTGGCCGGAGCAGCCGCGGGCGACGCTGTTTCTGTTCCACGGCTTCTACGATCACATGGGCTTGTACCGGCATGTGATCGAATGGGCGCTGCAGCGCCGCTTCGTGGTGATCTCCTGCGATCTGCCAGGGCATGGCCTGTCCAGCGGCGAGCGCGCCAGCATCGATGACTTCGCGGTGTATCAGCGGGTGCTGCAAGGCCTGTTCGGCGAGGCCCGGGCCCTGGACCTGCCCCAGCCCTGGCACCTGTTCGGGCAAAGTACCGGCGGCGCCATCATCATGGATCACCTGCTCAACCAGGGCGCCGAGAGTCCGGCCCAGGGGCGGGTGGTGCTGCTCTCGCCCCTGGTGCGGCCGCGGGCCTGGGGCTGGTCGATGCTCAGCTACTACGTGCTGCGGCCCTTCGTCACTGGCATTGCCCGACGCTTCAGCGAGAACTCCAATGACCCGGATTTCCTTGCCTTCCTCCAGGCCGACCCCTTGCAACCGCAGCGCTTGCCAACGGCCTGGGTGGGGGCGCTGTCGCGCTGGATCAAGCGCCTGGAAGCGGCGCCACGCAGCTCCAGGCAGCCGCTGATCGTCCAGGGCGACGCGGACATGACCGTGGACTGGCAGCACAACCTGCAGGTGATACGCGGCAAGTTCGCCGCGCCCGAAATCCTCATGCTGGCGCAAGCCCGGCACCACCTGGCCAATGAAATTGCGCCATACCGCGACCAGTATTTCGCCTTTCTTGACCGGTATTTCTGAGTCGCCGCGGCGACCGCCCGCGAGCGTTGCGCGCAGCAGCAATCTGCTGCGCGGCCCTGGGCAGTCGCTACGAGGGTACTTTGCGTGCCGGGCTCAGGGGGCGAGGCTGGAGGTGCTCTGGCCGACGGCCAGGCCGGCGCGAATCGCTGCCAGGGCCGCTTGATAGTAGGCCTTGCCTTCGCTGGATTCGGCGAAGGTGGCGAACTCTTCGAGTTCGGTGTCGGACAGATCCCGATAGACGTAGAGCAAGGTGTTGTTCAGGTCGTTGCCGATCTGCTGCATCAATCGCTGGCGCTGGCCATTGAGCATGCCCTGGGCCTGGCCGCCTCCCAGCAGTCCGGGAATCATCTGGCTCAGGCTGTCGGCGGCGACTCCGGCAATCGCCAGGCTGACTTCCGCCCCGGCTTCCTTTGCCGGCAGGGCCTGGGCCAGGTGGCCGATGATCAACTGGCGGGTGTCGCTGGCCTGCATCTTGGGCAGGCCCTGGGCGTTCTTGGCCAACTGGTCGCGACGGGTGGCCAGCAGTTCGGCGGCAACGATCTTGCGTCCCAGGGGCGATTGGAAGAAGGCCAGGGCCGGTGCGGGATCGGCCAGGTGCTGGCGCAGTTGGGCTTCGGCACGGCGGTCCACGGCCTGGGGCGCAAAGCGCTGATTGCTGTTGTCCACCAGGGCCTGGTAGACCGCTGGCGGCAAGCTGTTCTGGTAGCGCTGCTGGGCGGCGCTGAGGGCATCGTTGAAATGCGCGCGCTGTTCCGGCCAACCGGCGACCTTGTACAACTGGTCGTGGCTGTCTGCCCAGGCAGGCAAGGCGCAGAACATCAACAGTGAGAAAAGCAAACGGCGCATAAGGACTCCTGTCAGCAGGCGACTATTCTCCGGGGCAAGGCGATGGTTGTCGAGAATTCGTATCAGGATCGCCAGCTAAAGTCATGAGTGGAAAGTGCATTGGAAAAAAATGCTCGATCCTCCGCTCTGCGGCTCTGTCAGATTTATCTGATGCTGGATACTATGCGCGCCATGCAAATACCCTCTGATCATCCGCTGTTGTTGAACATTGTCGACGACCTGGCCACCCGTGGCTGGTCGCAGCAAAATGTCTTTCTGTCCGAGGCTCTGACCCTCGAACTGGCGGCTGAGTGCCGTAAACGTGCACTCGAAGGTGAACTGGCGCCTGCGGCGGTGGGGCGTGGCCCGGCCCAGGAAATACGCGAGGCGATTCGCGGTGACCATATCCAGTGGCTCGAGCCCGGTCAGGCCGAGGCCAGCGATACCTATCTGGGGTTGATGGACAGCCTGCGCGAGGCCCTCAATCGCGGCCTGTTCCTGGGGCTGGAGGACTTCGAGTGTCACTTCGCGATGTACCCGCCAGGGGCTTTCTACAAACGCCATGTGGACCGTTTTCGCGACGATGACCGGCGCATGGTGTCGGCGGTGATCTACCTCAATGAACAGTGGCTGCCCGAGCATGGCGGGCAGTTGCGCATGTACCTCAATGACCAGGGGCAATACGACGTGGTCCCCGTCGGGGGCCGGCTGGTGGTGTTTCTTTCCGGCGAGGTGCCCCATGAAGTCCTGCCCGCGACCCGGGAACGCCTGTCCCTGACCGGTTGGTTCCGGCGTCGTGGCAACGAGCCGTTCTGAGCATGCACAAGATCCTGGTCAGCCGCTGCCTGTTGGGCCACCGCGTACGCTACGACGGCGGCGCCAGCGGCCCGTTCGATCAACTGGCCGCCTGGCTGCAAGAGGGGCGGGTGATTGCGCTCTGTCCGGAAGTGGCCGGTGGCTTGCCGACGCCACGGGCGGCGGCGGAGATTCCCGGTGGCCAGGGCGGCGATGTGCTTGCAGGGCGGGCACCGGTGATGACCACGGAAGGCGAAGATGTCAGCGCCCAGTTCCTCTCTGGGGCACGCCAGGCGCTGGAGCTGGTGGAACAGCACGGGATTCGCGTTGCCGTGCTCAAGGCCAACAGCCCATCCTGCGGCAACCTGCTGACCTACGACGGCACCTTCAGCGGGGTCAAGGTCTCGGGAGAGGGCGTCACCGCGGCGTTGCTCAAGCAGCACGGCGTGCAAGTCTTCAGTGAGTTGCAACTGTCCGAAGCCGCCAGCGCCCTCGCCGCATTGTCCTTGTAGCCGCTGCCGAGCCCCGGCGAGGCTGCGAAAAGGCTCGCAGAGCCTTGCCTGGCGGTCTCTCGCCGACCTCTAGCGGCCAAATCCCTGCGTCCCTTCGGGCCGTTCGCAGCCTGCGGCAGCGGCTACAGGTCAATCCGGCAGGTTGTGTCGTCTACTGCCCGGCGTCGCTCTTGGGCGGTTTGCTGGCATCCATGCCGAACCATTTTTCCGACAGGGCCATCAGCCGACCATCGGCCTTGATCCGCTGCAGGGCGCTGTCCAGGCTGGCCTGGAACGCCGGGTTACCTTTCTGGAACGGAATCGCCAGGCTCAGGGTCGGCCCCACCTTGGCCCCTTCCTTCACCGGTAGGCGGCTGTCGCGAATGGCGTAGGGAATCAACAGGCGATCGCTGATGGCGGCGTCGATCTGTTTGTCCGCCACGTCCTTGATCGGCTGCTGGGCATCGGCATAACTGCGCAGGTTGATCCCTTCCACGGTGCGCGCCTGGTCGACGAACTGGCTGCCCTGAGCCACGCCCAGGGCCTGGCCGCGCAGGGCCTGCAGGGAAAACAGCGGGCGCTGCTCTTCCTTGCGCACGATCAATTGGGCGCTGGAGTAGCTGTAGGGTTCGCTGAAATCGAAACGATCCTTGAGTTCCGGGGTCACTGCTATGTGGTTGATGGCCACGTCGAAGCGGCCGCTTTCCACACCGGGCAGCAGTTCGGCGGCAGCCGTCACCACGAAGTCCGGGCGCACATCCAGTTCACTGGCCAGCAACTGTCCCAGCTCCACCTCGAAACCGGTGAGTTTGCCGTCATCCTTGAAGTTGAAGGGTGGCGCATTGGCTTCCAGGGCGATGCGCAGTTCCCCGCGGTCATTGATGTCGTCCATCAGTTCGGCTTGAGCGTAAGTGCTCACAAGGGGCAGCAAAAGTATCAGGCCAGGCAGGAAACGCATGGTCACTCCTTGAATTTATATGAGCGATGCGCCGTTCAGGCTCGCTTTGCTAAGGTGTTGAGTGCCTTCGACAACGAATCGCCACGAAGTTGTCATAACCGTAAAAGAATTGCGGAAAAACTGGAGAAGATAATGAAAATTTTTATGTCTCGTGCGGCCCTGGCCGGGCTGTTGCTTGGTGCCTCGATGCTGGCCGGCGCAGCGGAAATACCGCGGACTGCAGCCCCCGCCGGCGCCAAGGTGTTTATCGTTTCTCCCGCTGACGGGGCCGTTGTGGACAAGACCTTTACCGTCAAGTTCGGCGTTGAGGGCATCGCCCTGGCCCCAGCCGGCGATCAAACCGCCAACACCGGCCACCATCACCTGTTGATCGACGTCGACCAGCTACCGGCGGAAAACCTGCCGATCCCGATGGACGCCAACCACCTGCACTTCGGCAAGGCCCAGACCGAAACCGAAGTGACCCTGACTCCCGGCAAGCACACCCTGCAACTGGAGCTGGGAGACAAGAACCACGTGCCGTTCGACCCGGTCATCGTCTCCAAGAAAATCACAGTGGCAGTGAAATAATCGTAAATACCGCGCAAAAAAAGGGAGCCTGAAAGGCTCCCTTTTTTGTCCGGCTGGCTGCGAGTCAGAGCGGGCTCTGGCTTGCAGCTTGAAACTTGCCGCTTGAAGCGGCTCTTAGAACAGCACGCGGCAACGGATGGTGCCGTTGATGTGCTGCAGCTTCTCTTGCGCCAGGTCCGAGTACTCGGCGTCGACGTCGATCACCACGTAGCCGACCTTTTCGTTGGTCTGCAGGAACTGACCGGAGATGTTGATGCCGTTTTCGGCGAAGACCTTGTTGATCTCGCTCATCACGCCCGGGATGTTCTCGTGGATGTGCAGCAGACGGTGCTTGCCAGGGTGGGCCGGCAGCGCCACTTCCGGGAAGTTGACCGAGGACACCGAGGTGCCGTTGTCGCTGTACTTGACCAGCTTCTCTGCCACTTCCAGACCGATGTTGGCCTGGGCTTCAGCGGTGGAACCGCCGATGTGCGGAGTCAGGATCACGTTGTCCAGGCCGCGCAGCGGGCTCTCGAACTCTTCGTCGTTGGAACGGGGCTCGACCGGGAAGACGTCGATGGCCGCGCCGATCAGGTGCTTGTCCTTGATCGCGTCCGCCAGGGCGTCCAGTTCGACCACGGTGCCGCGAGCGGCGTTGATCAGGATGCCGCCCTTCTTGATGGCGCGAATTTCCTTCTCGCCGATCATCCACTGGGTGGCCGGGGTTTCCGGTACGTGCAGAGTGACGATGTCGGACATGCCCAGCAGTTCGTGCAGGTTGCCCACTTGGGTCGCGTTGCCCAGCGGCAGCTTGGTCACGGTGTCGTAGAAGAACACCTGCATCCCCAGGCCTTCAGCCAGGACCGACAGTTGGGTACCAATGGAGCCGTAACCGACGATACCCAGCTTCTTGCCGCGGATTTCGAAGGAGTTGGCCGCGCTCTTGATCCAGCCGCCACGGTGGCAGGAAGCGTTTTTCTCAGGGATGCCGCGCAGCAGCAGGATGGCCTCCGCCAGTACCAGTTCGGCGACCGAACGGGTGTTGGAGTAAGGCGCGTTGAACACCGCGATGCCGCGCTCGCGAGCGGCGGACAGGTCAACCTGGTTGGTGCCGATGCAGAAGCAACCCACTGCGACCAGTTTCTTCGCGTGGTCGAAGATCTCTTCGGTCAGTTGAGTGCGGGAGCGAATGCCGATGAAGTGTGCATCGGCGATCTTTTCCTTGAGCTGGGCTTCCGGCAGAGAACCGGTGAGGTACTCGATGCTGGTGTAGCCGGCGGCCTTGAGGACGTCGACAGCGGATTGGTGGACGCCTTCGAGGAGAAGGAACTTGATCTTGCTCTTATCGAGAGAAGTCTTGCTCATCTGCGTAAACCTGTGTCCCGGAGAAAAATGGCAGGGAAATGGACAGCTTGAGCTGACCTGGACGGCATGCAACCGCCACCGCGGGAAGGCCCTTGGGCACTCTCCTGCGGGGGCGGTATGCTAGCATACGCGCCCCGCTAAACACTCATTCCTGCGACGTGAAGCGTTCTCAGGATGACCATGAATTGTTCGAGAGTTCTGTCGATGACCAATCCTGCCCTGATTGATGAACTGAAGACCCTGGTTGAGCCTGGCAAGGTGCTGACCGACGCTGACTCCCTGGACGCTTACGGCAAGGATTGGACCAAGCATTTCGCCCCGGCCCCCACGGCCATCGTGTTTCCCAAGACCATCGAGCAGGTTCAGGCCATCGTGCGCTGGGCCAATCAGCACCGGGTGGCCCTGGTGCCTTCCGGCGGACGTACCGGCCTGTCGGCCGCCGCCGTGGCAGCCAATGGCGAAGTGGTGGTGTCTTTCGACTACATGAACCAGATTCTCGACCTGAACCTGACGGATCGCACGGCGGTGTGCCAGCCGGGCGTGGTCACCGAGCAGTTGCAGAACCTGGCGGAAGAAAACGGCCTCTACTACCCGGTGGATTTCGCTTCCGCAGGTTCCAGCCAGATTGGCGGCAACATCGGCACCAATGCCGGTGGAATCAAGGTCATTCGCTACGGCATGACCCGCAACTGGGTGGCCGGCATGAAAGTGGTGACCGGCAAGGGCGACCTGCTGGAACTGAACAAGGACCTGATCAAGAACGCCACCGGCTACGACCTGCGCCAGCTGTTCATCGGTGCGGAAGGCACGCTGGGGTTCGTGGTCGAGGCCACCATGCGCCTGGATCGGGCGCCGAAGAACCTCACCGCGATGGTGCTCGGCACCGCCGACTTCGATTCCATCATGCCGGTGCTGCACGCCTTCCAGAGCAAGCTTGATCTGACCGCCTTCGAGTTCTTCTCCGACAAGGCTCTGGCCAAGGTCCTGGCCCGTGGCGACGTGCCGGCGCCGTTCGAATCCGAATGCCCGTTCTACGCGCTGCTGGAATTCGAGGCCACCACCGAGGAGGTGGCCAACCACGCCCTGGAAACCTTCGAGCACTGTGTCGAGCAGGGCTGGGTCCTGGACGGGGTGATGAGCCAGAGCGAAACCCAGCTGCACAACCTGTGGAAGCTGCGCGAGTACATCTCCGAAACCATCTCCCACTGGACACCCTACAAGAACGACATCTCGGTCACCGTGTCGAAAGTCCCGGCCTTCCTCCAGGAAATCGACGCCATCGTCGGCAAACACTACCCGGATTTCGAAATCGTCTGGTTCGGCCACATCGGCGACGGCAACCTGCACCTGAACATCCTCAAGCCGGACAACCTGAGCAAGGACGAGTTCTTTGCCAAGTGCGCCACGGTCAACAAGTGGGTGTTCGAAACCGTCGAGAAGTACAACGGTTCGATTTCCGCCGAACACGGCGTGGGCATGACCAAGCGTGACTACCTGACCTACAGCCGCTCGCCGGTGGAGATCGAGTACATGAAGGCGGTCAAGGCGGTGTTCGATCCCAACGGCATCATGAACCCGGGCAAAATCTTCGCCGTTTGAGCGCAAGCGGCACCCTGATGAAGCACACAAGCAGGAGTCGGTAATGAGCTATCAGCACCAGTATGTCGACGGTACCCGGATTCATTTTCCGGTAGGCAAGTTGGTATGCATCGGCCGCAACTACGCCGAGCACGCCCGGGAGTTGGACAACCCGGTTCCTACCGAACCCCTGCTGTTTATCAAGCCGGGCAGTTGTGTGGTGCCGCTGGAAGGGGGTTTCGCCATTCCCACCGAGCGTGGCTCGGTGCACTACGAAGCGGAGATCGCGGTGTTGATCGGCAAGCCGCTGTCCACCCAGCCCAGCCGCGAAGAAGTGCTGGATGCCATCTCCGGTTTCGCCCCGGCGCTGGACCTGACCCTGCGGGACAAGCAGGCCGAGCTGAAGGCCAAGGGCCTGCCGTGGGAGATCTCCAAGTGCTTCGATGGGGCGGCGGTCCTCGCGCCCTTCGTGGTGAGCAGCAGCTTTGCCGACCTGACCGACATCGGCATCCGCCTGACCATCAATGGTGAAGTGCGCCAGGACGGTAACAGCAGCGTCATGCTCAATCCCATCGTGCCAATGATTCAGTACATGGCCGGTTGCTTCTCCCTGCAGGCCGGCGACGTCATTCTCACCGGCACACCGGTGGGGGTTGGTCCACTGAATGTCGGTGATGAGCTGGTGCTGGAGCTGCCGGGCGTCAGCCGTTTCACCAGCAGCGTCCGTTGATCTGAAGCGCTCTGCGCTGTCCCTCTAATCCAGGGCGCGGCGCAGAGAGCTCAGCGAGCTTTAACCGGTTTTTCACATTTACTCCGGATAATTCCGATGTTTATGGTTCGCGGATCCGAAATTCGTGTGCTATTACCATTGGCCGAGCTTCTGGAATCTGTGTGATGGACGCCCACTCCCTACCCAAACCTCACCCCATCCACCGCCTGCGTTTGCGCATGCGCTGGTACTCCTGGCTGCTGCTGGCCGGCGTGATCTGCTATGGCGTTGCCAGTGTCATGCACTGGGATGATCGTGGCGCGCTTTGGGTTCAGGAAGGTTTTGTCAGCAGCGCCGAGCGCGACGCCAGCGTCTGGCTGCCCAGCTACCGGGCGGTCATCGATGCCAAGGCCCTGCCGGGGATGGAGCGCGATGAAGCCTCCGACCTTGCCTACAATCCGCAAACCAAAACCCTGTTTTCAGTGATGGGCAAGAATCCGTTCCTGGTGGAGCTGACCCTGCAAGGCGACGTCCTGCGCAAAATGCCGCTGGTGGGTTGGAGCAATCCGGAAGGGGTGGCGGTCCTGGAAAACGGCCTGCTGGCGATCGTCGATGAGCGCCAGCACTCACTGGTGATCGTCAAGGTCGATGCCAACACCCAAGCGCTGAACATCGCTGATTTCCCCCAATACGACCTGGGCCCTTCGAAAGACCAGAACAAGGCGTTCGAAGCCATCGCCTGGAACCCGCGCAAGCAGCAACTGCTGCTGGGCGAGGAGCGTCCTCCGGCACTGTTCACCTGGAACAGCGATGGCAGTCAGGTGCTCAAGGGCGACAAGCAGAAGCTGGCCAGCGACGAACTCGACCTGCGCAACCTGTCGGCCCTGGGCGTCGACCCGCGTACCGGTCATGTGTTGGTGCTGTCCGCCGACTCCCACCTGCTGCTGGAGCTGGACGAGCAGGGCGAGCAAGTCAGCTTCATGGCCCTGCTCGGTGGCTTCAACGGCTTGAAGAAAACCATTCCCCGGGCCGAAGGCGTGGCCATGGATGAAGCCGGCAACCTGTACATGGTCAGCGAACCCAATCTGTTCTACCGCTTCGAGAAACAGTGAATCCCGGGCTCGGTCCCCGAGCCGGGCCGTCCCGCGGCATTAAGCTTGAATTCAGTCGGCTGTGATATTTCATTCGCCTGTCCTGATTTCGAGCCTGCCCGCCATGTATCGCCTGACCCGTCTGCAACCCCTCTACCTGATTCTCGGCCTGATGGCCGTGCTGCTGGCGGCGTTTGTCCACAACCACCGGTTGTGGCAGCGCGCCTGGTTCGACTGGCAAGCCTACTGGCAGGTGGCGGCCCCTGAATCGCTGGGGCTGGGCGACTATCGGGCGGTGCTGGAGGCGCAGCCGATCAAGGGCCTGGACGAAGTCTCGGCGCTGACCTACGACCCCTTGCGCAATAGCCTGTTTACCGTGACCAACAAGAATGCCGAGCTGGTCGAGCTGTCCCTGGACGGTCAGGTCCTGCGGCGCATCGCCCTGGTGGGCTTCGGCGATCCGGAGGCGGTGGAGTTCATCAGCGCCAATACCTACGTGATCAGCGACGAGCGTCAGCACCGGCTGATCAAGATCCAGCTGGATGACGAAACCACCGTGGTGGATGCGGCAGAGGCCGAGCAGATCACCCTCGGCGTGCACCTCTCGGGGAACAAGGGCTTCGAAGGGCTGGCTTACGATTCAAAGGGCCAGCGGTTGTTCGTCGCCAAGGAGCGCGACCCGATGCTGATCTATGAAGTGCAGGGCTTTCCTCATCACGATCCGGAAAAATCCTACGGCGTGCACGTGCTGAATAACCCCAAGCGCGATGCCGGACTCTTTGTGCGTGATCTCTCCAGCCTGCAATACGACGAGCGCAGCGGCCATCTGCTGGCCTTGTCGGACGAGTCGCGGTTGGTGGTGGAGCTGGACGTGGACGGGCGCCCGCTCAGCACCCTGGCCCTGGGGCGGGGCCGCCAGGGTTTGAGCAAAGCGGTGCCCCAGGCCGAAGGAATCGCCATGGATGACGCCGGCAGCCTGTACCTGGTGAGCGAGCCGAACCTGTTCTACGTCTTCAAGAAGTCGACCCAATAGACGCTGGCGGGTGCAGGAGCGGGCTTGCCAGCGAAGAGGCTCAAGAGCGCCTTCACCCGCCCGCTGGCTCCTACGCCCGGCCGGCTCAGGCCTTGAGGGTTTTCACCCCTTCAGCGGTGCCCAGCAGCAGTACATCGGCAGGGCGTGCGGCGAACAGGCCATTGGTGACCACGCCGACGATGGCGTTGATCTGGCTTTCCAGTTCCACCGGGTTGGTGATCTGCATGTTGTGCACGTCGAGGATGATGTTGCCGTTGTCGGTGATCACGCCTTCGCGGTACACCGGGTCGCCGCCCAGTTTCACCAGCTCACGGGCCACGTGGCTGCGGGCCATCGGGATCACTTCCACCGGCAGCGGGAAGTTGCCCAGCACCGGCACCAGCTTGCTGGCGTCGGCGATGCAGATGAAGGTCTTGGCCACGGCGGCGACGATCTTTTCCCGGGTCAGGGCGGCGCCGCCACCCTTGATCAGGTTCAGGTGCTCATCGCTTTCGTCGGCGCCATCGATGTAGAACTCCAGATCGCTCACGGTATTGAGTTCGTACACCGGAATGCCGTGGCCCTTGAGGCGCGCGGCGGTGGCTTCGGAGCTGGCCACGGCGCCGTCGAAGGCACCCTTGTGCAGGGCCAGGGCATCGATGAAGCAGTTGGCGGTGGAGCCGGTGCCGACCCCGACGATGCTCTTGTCATCGAGTTTCGGGAGGATAAGGTCGACGGCGGCCTGGGCGACAGCCTGTTTGAGTTGATCCTGGGTCATGCGGGCTCCGAAGCGGGCAAGGGGGGCACAAAGGCCGGCATTATAGGCGCCGCGGCAGATCAGGTCATTGCCCGTTTGGCTAATCGGCCGGGGTGGACGGGCCGTTCGCATGGTGGGGAAGGGGTGGCGAGGGCGCTGGCTAAAACCTCGGTATTCGTGTGGTCGCCCGGGCAAACGCTGGGTTAGACTCCTTGGCCCTGCCCAACCCGCTCAGTGATGCTTTCCGATGCTCGAACAGTACGTCAAGAAGATCCTCACCTCGCGCGTTTATGACGTTGCCGTAGAAACCCCATTGCAGACTGCCCGCCAGCTCTCCGAGCGGCTGGGCAATCAGATCTGGCTCAAGCGCGAAGACTTGCAGCCGGTGTTCTCGTTCAAGATCCGTGGCGCCTACAACAAGCTGACCCAGCTCAGCGACGCCGAGCGCGCCCGTGGCGTGGTCACCGCGTCGGCCGGCAACCACGCCCAGGGCCTGGCCCTGGCGGCCAAGGTGCTGGGGGTCAAGGCCACCATCGTGATGCCCAAGACCACCCCGGAGATCAAGGTCGAAGGCGTGCGCTCCCGTGGCGGCAAAGTGGTGCTGCACGGCGATACCTTCCCCGAGGCGCTGGCCTATTCGCTGAAGCTGGTGGATGAAAAGGGCTACGTCTACATCCACCCCTACGATGATCCCCACACCATTGCCGGGCAGGGCACGGTGGCCATGGAGATTCTGCGCCAGCACCCGGGGCCGCTGGACGCGATCTTCGTTCCGGTCGGTGGCGGCGGGCTGATTGCCGGCATCGCCGCCTATGTGAAGTACCTGCGCCCGGAGATCAAGGTGATCGGCGTCGAGCCGGACGACTCCAACTGCCTGCAGGCGGCCATGGCCGCGGGCGAGCGTGTGGTGCTGCCGACCGTGGGGATCTTTGCCGACGGCGTGGCGGTGGCGCAGATCGGCCAGCACACCTTCGATATCTGCAAACACTATGTGGATGAAGTGATCACGGTCAGTACCGATGAGATCTGCGCCGCAATCAAGGATATCTACGACGATACCCGCTCGATCACCGAACCTGCCGGGGCCCTGGGAGTGGCCGGGATCAAGAAGTACGTCGAGCAGCGCGGCATCAGCGGGCAGACCCTGGTGGCCATCGATTCCGGGGCCAACGTCAACTTCGACCGCTTGCGCCATGTGGCCGAGCGCGCCGAGCTGGGTGAGGGCCGTGAAGCCATCATCGCCGTGACCATTCCCGAGAAGCCGGGCAGCTTCAAGGCGTTCTGCGAGGCGGTGGGCAAGCGCCAGATCACCGAATTCAACTACCGCTACAACACCGGCAGCGAAGCGCACATTTTCGTTGGGGTGCAGACCCACCCGGAAAACGATCCGCGCAGCGCCCTGATCGCCAGCCTGACCGAGCAGGGCTTTCCGGTGATCGACCTGACCGACAACGAACTGGCCAAGCTGCATATCCGCTACATGGTCGGTGGCCATGCCGAGAAGGTCAGCGACGAAGTGGTGCTGCGCTTCGAGTTCCCGGAGCGTCCGGGTGCGCTGTTCAACTTCCTCAACAAGCTGGGCGGGCGCTGGAACATTTCGATGTTCCACTACCGCAACCATGGCGCGGCGGACGGCCGGGTGGTGGCCGGCCTGCAAGTGCCGGCCGAGGAGCGTCACCTGGTGCCGGCGGCCCTGGAGCAGATCGGTTATCCGTACTGGGATGAAAGCGACAACCCGGCGTACCAGCTGTTCCTGGGCTGAACGACTACGCTGAGGAACGGAGCCTTAAGGAAGCGAGAACATGGAAACACTGACCACGCTGAAGACGCTTCATGTACTGGCTACGGTGCTGCTGTTGGGCAGCGCCCTGGGGCTGGCGATCTGGGTCTGGCGCCTGCGTCGCCAGGGCGATGCCACGGTTTACAGCCGGGTATTGCAGCGTCCGGGGCTGTTCGGCTGGTTGCTGCTGGCCATCGGACTGCTGAGCCTGCCGTTCAGTGGCTGGTGGATGGTGCATCGGGTGGGCTGGCCGCTGGGCCAGGCCTGGCTCCTGGGCTCCAGCGTGCTCTATACCCTGGGTGCCCTGGCCTGGCTGTGGCTGATGGTGCGACTCAATCGCCTGCGGCGGGCCAAGGCCGCCAGCGGCCTGACCTTCACCCTGGTGCTGGCGGTGTTCAGCCTGGTGTGTTTTGTCGCCATTGCCGGCCTGATGGGCGCCAAGCCGGTCTGATCCCGGCGTGAACCTTAAGGATTGCCATGAAGGTTGTTCTGGTGGGGGCCACAGGGTTTGTCGGCCGCCATCTGCTGGCGGCTCTGCACGCCGCCGGTCATCAGTTGATCGCCACCAGTCGTTATCCACAGCCGCGCGGCCTGCCGGGGGTGGAATGGCGACAACTGGACCTCGATCGCCTGGGGCATGAGCCCCAGCCCTTTGTCCTGCCTGCCGATACCGATGTGCTGATCAATGCCGCTGGGTTGTTGAGCACCGATGCCCGGGCGCTGACCCTGACCCAGGACCTGGGCACGCGTGCCCTGTTCGACCTGGCGCAGGCCCGTGGCGTGCGGGTGCTGCAGATTTCCGCATTGGGTGCCGGCACCCAGCCCCATGTGCCATTTCTGGCCAGCAAGGCCGCGGCGGATGATTACCTGCTGCGTTCGGGTATTGCGGCCGTGGTGCTGCGGCCGTCGCTGGTGCTTGGCGCCGGCGGTGCCAGCAGCGGCTGGCTGGCGAAGATGTCGCCCTGGCCGCTGCTGGGGTTGTTGTCCACCCAGGCGCAGATGCAGCCCCTGCATGTCGAGGACTTGAGCGCGGCGGTGCTGGCGCTGCTCAGGCAATGGCCGCAGGAATCCATGGTCCTGCCCCTGGTCGGCCCGGAACGCCTGACCATGGCGCAGTTGCTGGATCGCCTGCGGGCGGCCCAGGGCTGGGCCCCGGCCCGTTACTTCCAGTTGCCTTCGATACTGCTCAGGCTGGCGGCTGGCGCCGGTGATCGCCTGGGCTGGCGCGCCTTGAACCGACAAAGCCTGGCCATGGCCCGCACTGACAACCTGGCCGATCCGGAGGTGCTGGCTTCGGTCTGCGGTTATCACGCGGCGCCCCTGGTGGCCCGCCTGCAGGACTGGCCGCAGGCGGCGCAAAGCACCCAACTGGCCCTGCGGCCATTGCTGCTTGCGGTGATGGTGTTGATCTGGCTGGGCACGGCGCTGGTGTGCATCGGCCCGGGCTACGATTGGGGCTTGCGGATCATGGCCGAGGCCGGCGTACAGGGCGTCTGGGCGGCGCTGGCGGTGATCGCGGGCTCGCTCTGCGACGCCGTGCTGGGTGTCGGCCTGCTGCTGCGACGCTGGCGCCGTCGGGCCTTGCAGGCACAGTTGGGGCTGATGCTCGGCTACACCCTGATCATCAGCCTGATCCTGCCGCATTTCTGGTTTGACCCTTATGCCGCCGTGGCCAAGAACCTGGTGCTGATGGTGGCGACTCTCTGGTTGTTGTGGACCGAACCCCGTCGATGAGCGCTTATCTGCTGTTGAAAACCCTGCATATCCTGTCCTCGACCGTGCTTTTCGGCCTCGGTGCCGGCTCGGCCTATTACGCCTTGCGGGCCTGGCGCAGCGGTCGGGTGGAAGTGATTGCCGTGACCTTCAAGCACCTGGTGTTCGCCGATTGGGCCTTTACCGCCACCACGGCGGTGTTCCAGCCGTTGAGCGGCCTGGGACTGGTGCACCTGGCGGGCTGGCCGATCCAGCAGGCGTGGCTGCTGTGGAGCCTGGGGCTGTATGGGGTGGCCGGGCTGTGCTGGCTGCCGGTGGTCTGGTTGCAGATCCGGGTGCACAAGATGGCCGAGCAGGCATTGCATGACGGGGTGCCGATGCCGATCCGGGCCAACCTTTATATGCGCTGGTGGTTCGCCCTGGGCTGGCCGGCGTTTCTGGCCTTCATGGTGATTTTCTACCTGATGGTGGCCAAGTCGGTGTAGGGCCTGTCGCTGGCAAGCCGGCGAATGCAGCCGGCTCGCCGACGAGTTGGTCAATCGCGCAGGCTGATGACCTGCCATCCGCGTTTCTCGGCTTCGGCCCGCAGGTTCGGGTCGGGATCGACGGCCACCGGGTTGCTGACTTGTTCCAGCAGCGGCAGGTCATTCATCGAGTCGCTGTAGAAGTAGCTGTCTTCCAGGTCGTGGCCGGTTTCTTCCAGCCAGCGCTTGAGGCGGATTACCTTGCCTTCGCGGAAACAGGGCACGTCGGTGCTGCGCCCGGTGTAGCGGCCCTCATGCATCTCGCATTCGGTGGCGATCAGGTGTTCGACCCCCAGGCGCTCGGCGATCGGTGCGGTGATGAAGCGATTGGTGGCGGTGATGATCACCAGCTTGTCGCCGGCCTCGCGGTGCTGATCCAGCAGCGCTTGGGCCTTGGGCAGGAGGATGGGCTCGATGCAGTCGCGCATGTAGTCGCGATGCCATTGTTCGAGCACGGCCATTTCGGTGCGGCCGAGGATTTCCAGGCAGAAGTTCAGGTACGCGGCGTTGTCGAGTTGGCCGGCCAGGTAGTCCTGGTAGAACTCGTCGTTGCGGGTCTTGTAGGCGACGGCGTCGAGGAAGCCCCGCTCGCACAGGTAGTCGCCCCAGGCGTGGTCGCTGTCGCCGCCAAGAAGCGTGTTGTCCAAGTCGAATAAAGCCAGGCGCATTGCAGTTACTCACTGAAAAGTCGCGGAAAAAGGTGCCCAGAATACGGTCTTTTCACAAGAGTGCACATAAGCTAAGCAGCCTCGTTGCTGCATTCCCAAGCTTTGTGGAACAATGCGGCGACATGCGTTTGCGAGGTTGTAGCCGTGATCGACCCCGATGGTTTCCGCCCCAATGTCGGGATCATTCTGACCAATGATGCCGGACAGGTGCTATGGGCTCGCCGTATCAATCAAGATGCCTGGCAGTTTCCTCAAGGCGGGATCAACCCCGACGAGACGCCGGAAGACGCCTTGTATCGCGAGTTGAACGAAGAAGTGGGGCTGGAGCGCGAAGATGTGCAAATTCTCGCCTGCACCCGGGGCTGGTTGCGCTATCGTTTGCCGCAGCGTCTGGTCCGAACGCACAGCCAGCCGCTGTGCATCGGCCAGAAACAGAAATGGTTTCTCCTGCGCCTGATCTCCAACGAGCAGCGGGTGCGGATGGATTTGACCGGTAAACCGGAATTCGATGGCTGGCGCTGGGTCAGTTATTGGTATCCGTTGGGCCAGGTGGTGACATTCAAGCGCGAAGTGTATCGCCGCGCTCTCAAAGAGCTTGCCCCGCGCCTTTTAGTGCGCGACTGACGACGGAGTTCGACCCCGAGCCATGCTCAATACGCTGCGCAAGATCGTCCAGGAAGTTAACTCCGCCAAGGATCTCAAGGCGGCGTTGGGGATTATTGTATTGCGCGTCAAAGAGGCCATGGGCAGCCAGGTCTGCTCGGTCTACCTGCTGGACCCGGAAACCAACCGTTTCGTGCTGATGGCCACCGAGGGCTTGAACAAGCGCTCCATCGGCAAGGTCAGCATGGCCCCCAACGAAGGCCTGGTAGGCCTGGTGGGCACCCGGGAAGAACCCCTCAACCTGGAAAACGCCGCCGATCACCCGCGCTATCGCTACTTCGCCGAGACCGGTGAAGAGCGTTATGCCTCGTTCCTGGGGGCTCCGATCATCCACCACCGTCGGGTGGTCGGGGTGCTGGTCATTCAGCAGAAGGAGCGTCGCCAGTTCGACGAGGGCGAAGAAGCCTTCCTGGTGACCATGAGCGCCCAGTTGGCCGGGGTAATTGCCCATGCCGAGGCCACCGGTTCGATCCGCGGCCTGGGTCGCCAGGGCAAGGGTATTCAGGAAGCCAAGTTCGTCGGCGTGCCCGGTTCCCCTGGTGCCGCGGTGGGCAGCGCGGTGGTGATGTTGCCACCGGCCGACCTGGACGTGGTGCCGGACAAATACATCACCGACATCGATGCCGAGCTGGCGCTGTTCAAGACCGCGCTGGAAGGGGTGCGCGCCGATATGCGCGCGCTGTCGGAAAAACTCGCCACCCAGTTACGCCCGGAAGAGCGCGCGCTGTTCGACGTCTATCTGATGATGCTCGACGACGCTTCCCTGGGCAGCGAAGTGAAGACCGTGATCAAGACCGGGCAATGGGCCCAGGGCGCCTTGCGCCAGGTGGTCACCGATCACGTCAACCGTTTCGAATTGATGGACGACGCCTACCTGCGCGAGCGCGCCTCGGACGTCAAGGACCTGGGGCGCCGACTCCTGGCCTACTTGCAGGAAGAACGCCAGCAGACCCTGGTCTACCCCGACAACACCATCCTGGTCAGCGAAGAACTGACCCCGGCCATGCTCGGCGAAGTGCCCGAAGGCAAGCTGGTGGGGCTGGTGTCGGTGCTGGGTTCGGGCAACTCCCACGTGGCGATCCTGGCCCGGGCCATGGGTATTCCCACGGTGATGGGCTTGGTGGACCTGCCGTATTCCAAGGTCGACGGCATCCAGATGATCGTCGACGGCTACCACGGCGAGGTCTACACCAACCCCAGCGAAGTGCTGCGCAAGCAGTTCGCCGATGTGGTCGAAGAAGAGCGGCAACTGGCCCAGGGCCTGGACGCCTTGCGCGATCTGCCGTGCGTGACGCCGGATGGGCACCGCATGCCGTTGTGGGTCAACACCGGTCTGCTGGCCGACGTGGCCCGCGCGCAGAAGCGCGGGGCCGAGGGCGTTGGCCTGTACCGCACCGAAGTGCCGTTCATGATCAACCAGCGCTTCCCCAGTGAAAAAGAGCAACTGGCGATCTATCGCGAGCAACTGGCGGCATTCCATCCGCAACCGGTGACCATGCGCAGCCTGGACATCGGCGGCGACAAGTCGCTGTCGTATTTCCCGATCAAGGAAGACAACCCCTTCCTTGGTTGGCGCGGCATCCGTGTGACCCTCGACCACCCGGAAATCTTCCTGGTGCAGGCCCGGGCCATGCTCAAGGCCAGCGAGGGCCTGAACAACCTGCGCATCCTGCTGCCGATGATTTCCGGCATCCACGAGCTGGAGGAGGCCCTGCACCTGATTCACCGGGCCTGGGGCGAAGTGCGTGACGAAGGCACCGACGTGCCCATGCCGCCGGTGGGGGTGATGATCGAGATTCCGGCGGCGGTGTATCAGACCCGGGAACTGGCGCGCCAGGTGGACTTCCTCTCGGTGGGCTCCAACGACCTGACCCAGTACCTGCTGGCGGTGGACCGCAACAACCCACGGGTCGCCGATCTCTACGACTACCTGCACCCGGCAGTGCTGCAAGCCCTGCAGAACGTGGTGCGTGACGCCCATGCCGAAGGCAAGCCGGTGAGCATCTGCGGCGAGATGGCCGGCGATCCGGCGGCCGCGGTGCTGCTGATGGCCATGGGCTTTGACAGCCTGTCGATGAACGCCACCAACCTGCCGAAAGTGAAGTGGATGCTGCGCCAGATCAGCCTGAGCAAGGCCAAGGAACTGCTGGACGAGATGATGACCATCGACAACCCGCAAGTTATCCACAGCTCGCTGCAACTGGCCCTGAAGAAGCTCGGGTTGGCGCGGATGATCAATCCGGCTTCGAGCAAGACCCTGTAATCGCGGCGTTTTCTTCGCCGGCAAGTCGGTTCCTGCAGGAGCCTTCTTGCCGGCGAACGCTTCAGAGCTTCAGCTCAACCTCCCCCAGATGCCCGCCATAAGGGCCAAAGCTGCGTTCGACCAGATGCCGCGAGCCGTCGGCGTTGACGATCAGCGCGGTGCTGGCCCGTGTGCCGTAGCTGGGGCTGGCGATGAATACGCTGGACAGCAGGCTTTCCGTGGCCAGCCCCACTCCGGTGTCCGGCAACTCGGCGAAGGGTGCAGTCTGCGGATCGCTCAAGAGCGCCAGCAGCGCCTGGGGCTTGGGGTCATCCATCACTTCTTGCAGCGCCGCTCTGGCCTTGAGCAGTTTTGGCCAGGGCGTGTTGAGCCCGGCATTGGACAGGCCGTAGACGCCGGGCTGGAGCAATTGGGGCTCCAGGTCCTGGGCGTTGTAGTGCCACAACTGATCGCCGGTGCCCAGCAGCAGGTTGAAACCGGCGTACTCCACCGAACGGCCGACTACATCGCGCAAGTAATCTTCCAGGGGCATGCCTCCGGCGAGAAAGCGCGCCACCAGTTCGCCCCGGGAGCGCCGCGCGGGCGGTTGGTGCGGGTTGCGGATGTTGGTCAGGGCGGCAAATCGCCCGTCGGCACCAACCCCAAGCCAGGTGCCGCCTGCCTCCAGGTCACGTCCGGCGTGGATCTGCGGCGACTCGGGCCATTGCCCCAGGGGCAGGCTGGGGCGAGCGTAGAACTCGTCACGGTTGGCCGCGACGATCAGTGGCTGGGCGTGGCCCGGCCGCCAGGCGAAAACGATCAAGCACATTGAGGTGGCCCCCTGGGTGTTTTTGCTCACTCTACGCACACAACCCCGGGGTATCCATCGCCATCCAGTGGAGTCCGGGGCGGCGCATCCGTTACCATGCCGCTCTCATTTTCGGATGCTCCCATGGAATTTCTGCTCTATCTGCTGTTGGGCGCCTGTGCGGGCGTGCTGGCCGGGCTGTTCGGCGTGGGCGGCGGGATCATCATCGTCCCGGTGCTGGTGTTCAGTTTTACCCTGCAAGGCTTCGATGCCTCGGTACTGACCCATCTGGCGGTCGGCACCTCCCTGGCCAGCATCATCTTCACCTCGGTCAACGCGGTTCGTGAGCACCATCGGCGCGGCGCGGTGCGTTGGCCGATCTTTGCCTGGATGGCCGCAGGCATCCTGCTGGGGGCCGGCTTCGGTGCGCTGACGGCGGAAGCCATTTCCGGCCCGCATCTGCAGAAGATCATTGGCGTCTTTGCCCTGCTGGTGGCCCTGCAGATGACCCTGGAACTCAAGCCCAAGGCCAGTCGCCAGGTGCCCGGTAAATTGGGCCTGGCCGCGGCCGGTGGGGTGATCGGTTGGGCCTCGGCGATCTTTGGCATCGGTGGTGGCTCGCTGACCGTGCCGTTTCTCACCTGGCGCAGCGTGCCGATGCAACAGGCGGTGGCCACCTCTTCGGCCTGTGGCCTGCCCATCGCCCTGGCCAGTGCCTTAAGTTTCATGATTCTGGGCTGGCATGATCCGCTGCTTCCGGCTCATAGTCTCGGCTTCGTGTATTTGCCGGCGCTGTTGGGCATTGCCCTGACCAGCATGGTGTTCGCCCGTATCGGCGCGCGCCTGGCCCATAGATTGTCGCCGCGCCTGTTGAAGCGGATGTTCGCCGCGCTACTGTTTTGCGTGGGCATCAGCTTCCTGTTCTGAGTGACGACGCAATCCTGGCTTAATCCCGGTCTGGCAGTTTGCCCGGGAATCTTTGAGTTCTAACCCTGACGAGGAGTCGCAATGCTGCCTTACCCGCAGATTGATCCGGTGGCCCTGGCCATCGGCCCGCTGAAAATCCACTGGTACGGCCTGATGTACCTGATCGGCATCGGCGGTGCCTGGCTGCTGGCCTCGCGCCGGCTGAACCGTTTCGATCCGACCTGGAGCAAGGAGAAGCTCTCGGACATGGTGTTCTGGATGTCCATGGGGGTGATCGTCGGCGGCCGTCTGGGTTACGTGCTGTTCTACGACCTGAGCGCCTACCTGGCCAACCCGACCCTGATCTTCGAAGTGTGGAAGGGCGGCATGTCGTTCCATGGCGGTTTCATCGGGGTGATGCTGGCGGCCTGGTGGTTCGGCAAGCGCAACAACAAGAGCTTCTTCGAGCTGATGGACTTCGTCGCGCCGATGGTGCCGATCGGCCTGGGTGCCGGGCGGATCGGCAACTTCATCAACGCCGAGTTGTGGGGCAAACCCACCGATGTGCCCTGGGCGATGATCTTCCCGCCGTTCAGCGATCCGGCGCAGTTGCCGCGTCACCCGTCGCAGCTGTATCAGTTCGCCCTGGAGGGCGTGGCGCTGTTCCTGATTCTCTGGCTGTTCTCGCGCAAACCGCGGCCGACCATGGCGGTTTCCGGTATGTTCGCGCTGTTCTACGGGATCTTCCGTTTCATCGTCGAGTTCGTCCGGGTGCCGGACGCGCAGCTGGGCTACCTGGCGTGGAACTGGCTGACCATGGGTCAGGTTCTGTGCGTGCCGATGATTCTCGGCGGCCTGGGGCTGATCTGGCTGGCTTATCATCGCGCTCCGGCCCAGAGCGCGGCGCAATAAATTCGAACCCCGGGGCGTGCCCCGGGTTCAAGGATGCAGGTAATTCATGAAGCAATATCTTGATCTGGTGGCCCACGTCATCAACAACGGCACCAAGCAGGCCAACCGCACCGGTGTGAACACCATCAGTTTTCCCGGGGCGATGCTGCGCTACGACCTCAAGGAAGGTTTCCCGGCCATCACCACCCGCAAGATGGCCTTCAAGTCGGCAATCGGCGAAATGGTCGGCTTCCTGCGTGGGGTGAACAACGCCGCCGAGTTCCGCGCCCTGGGCTGCAAGGTCTGGGACCAGAACGCCAACGAAAACGCCCAGTGGCTGGCCAACCCGTTTCGCCAGGGCGACGACGACCTGGGCGAGATCTACGGCGTGCAATGGCGCAAATGGCCGGCCTACAAGCAGATCAAGACCAGCAACCAGGCGGCCATCGACCTGGCGCTGAGCCAGGGCTACCGGCAGATCGCCGCCGGCGAGGAAGACGGCCAGGGCTACGTGGTGCTGTACAAGGCCATCGACCAGGTGCGCCAGTGCGTCGACACCATCATCAATGACCCGGGCAGCCGGCGGATCCTGTTCCACGGCTGGAACTGCGCCCAGCTGGATGAAATGGCCCTGCCGCCGTGCCACCTGCTGTATCAGTTCCACCCCAATGTCGAGACCCGGGAAATCTCCCTGACCCTCTACATCCGCTCCAACGACCTGGGGCTGGGGACGCCGTTCAACCTCACCGAGGGCGCGGCGCTGCTGAGCCTGATCGGCCGCCTGACCGGCTACACGCCACGCTGGTTCACCTATTTCATCGGTGATGCCCACGTCTACGAAAACCACCTGGACATGCTCAACGAACAGCTCAAGCGCGAGCCGTTCCCGATGCCCAAGCTGGTGATTTCCGAGCGCGTGCCGGAGTTCGCCAAGACCGGCGTCTACCAGCCGGAGTGGCTGGAGCTGATCGAACCGAGCGACTTCTCCCTGGAAGGCTACGAGCATCACGCGCCGATGACCGCGCCGATGGCCGTATAAGCCTCCGTCTGCTGTGCCAGGGGCCGCGCGGCTGACACCGCGTGGCCCCTGTCGATTGAACCTGTTGTCTTTATCGTCCTGTGTCCGGAATCGTTCCGGGCCTGACTGTGCCTGGCGGCCAGCTACGCTCTGAAGAGTGACCCCGCCAGACACAGGGCGTCGCCCTTGTGAACTTCAACGTGAGCCGCGAATGGAAGAACTCAATCAAAGCCTGTTCCTGGCCATCAACGCCAGTGCCGGGGCGTCAATGCCGATGCGTACACTGGCGGTTTTCCTCGCGCAATGGCTGGTGCTCAGCGTGCCGTTGCTGCTGGCGGTGCTCTGGGTTTTCGGTGAACGCCGCCAGCGCATGATCGTGCTGCTTGCGACCCTCGGCATCGTGCTGGCCCTGGCCAGCAATGTGCTGATCCGTGAACTGTGGTTCCATCCACGGCCGTTCATGATCGGCCTGGGGCAGAACTTCCTTGCCCACGCGCCCGGCGCGTCCTTCCCCAGCGATCATGCCAGCGGCATGTTCGCCATGGCGTTCGCGCTGATCCTCGCGCCCCTGCGCAAGACCGGGCTGGTGATGCTGGGCCTGGCGCTGCTGGTGGGCTGGGCCCGGGTCTACCTCGGGGTGCATTTCCCCTTCGATATTCTCGGCGGGTGCCTGGTGGGGCTGTTCAGCGCCTGGCTGGTGCGCCAGGCCCTGGCCTGGCGGCAGCTTGACCAGCGGCTGCTGACGATGCTCGAAGGGGTTTATCTGCGGTTGATCGGCAGCCTGTGGCGCGGCGCCTGAGGCCGCGCCCGGGGTTCAGTGGCCGTGGCTGCGGCCGACATGTGAGGGTTCGGCTTCATTGGGGGTCACCGAGCCGCTGACTTCCAGGCGCTGGAGGATGCCACAGTGCTCCAGGTCCGGGCCTTCGCTGCAGCGCTGGCGCAGGTCCAGCAGTTGTTCCTGCAGGGCCAGCAAACCGTCGATGCGCGCCTTGACGTGATGGATATGCTCGTCGATCAGGGCGTTGACGCTGGCGCACTGGTCCTGGGGACTGTCGCGCAGGTTGAGCAGGCTGCGGATTTCCTCGAGGGTCATGTCCAGGCTGCGGCAATTGCGGATAAAGGTCAGGCGCTCGGTGTGGGCCTGGGTGTAGAGGCGGTAGTTGCCTTCGCTGCGGGCCGGTTCCGGCAGCAGTCCTTCGCGCTCGTAGTAACGGATGGTCTCGACCTGACAGTCGGTGAGTTTCGCCAGTTCGCCAATCTTCATTGCCATCGTCTCCGAATGGGTGCTTGACCCTATAGTGGCTACAGGGTGTTCACTTGGCAACAAGCACCTCTATTCGGACGCGACCCCTGATGAGCGACTCCATTCACAACCCGCGCAAGCCCGACGCCCAGCACACCCATGCTGAACACGATCACGATCACGATCACGATCACAGCCATGCCCACGCCCCGACGGGCAAGCTGCAGCCGGTCAAGGCCCACGACCACGCCGCCCATGGCGCTTCCTGCTGCGGTGCCGCCGTCCCTTCGCCGTCCAGGGTCACCCTGAGCGAAACCCCGACCGCCGGCGCACGCTTGAGCAGCTTTCGCATCGAAGCCATGGACTGCCCCACCGAGCAGACCCTGATCCAGAACAAGCTGGGCAAGCTGGCCGGGGTCCAGGCCCTGGAATTCAACCTGATGAACCGTGTGCTGGGGGTGACCCACGACCTGCCGAGCACCGCGCCGATCATCGAGGCGGTCAAATCCCTGGGCATGCACGCCGAGCCCCTGCAGCAGGAGGGCGCCGCAGCCGCGCCTGCCGCCGCGCCGGTGAAGAAAGCCTGGTGGCCGCTGGCGCTGTCCGGGATCGGTGCGCTGGCCGCCGAAGTCATTCATTTCACCCAGGCCGCCCCCGATTGGGTGGTGGCGTTGGTGGCCCTGGTGTCGATCCTCAGCGGCGGCCTGGGCACCTACAAGAAGGGCTGGATCGCCCTGAAGAACCGCAACCTCAACATCAATGCGCTGATGAGCATCGCGGTGACCGGCGCGGTGCTGATCGGCCAGTGGCCGGAAGCGGCGATGGTGATGTTCCTGTTCACCGTGGCCGAGTTGATCGAGGCCCGCTCCCTGGATCGGGCGCGCAACGCCATCAGCGGCCTGATGCAGATGACCCCGGAACAGGTCACGGTGCAGCAGGCCGACGGCAGTTGGCGCGAAGTGGAGGCGAAAAGCGTCGAACTGGGGGCATTGATAAGGGTCCGTCCCGGCGAGCGCGTCGGTCTGGACGGCGAGGTGGTGTCCGGCAGTTCCACCATCGATCAGGCGCCGATCACCGGGGAAAGCCTGCCGGTGGAAAAGACCGTGGGCGACAAGGTGTTCGCCGGCACCATCAACCAGGCCGGCTCCCTGGAATACCGGGTGAGCGCCGCCGCCAACAACTCGACCCTGGCGCGGATCATCCATGCCGTGGAACAGGCCCAGGGTGCGCGGGCCCCGACCCAGCGCTTCGTCGATACCTTCTCGAAGGTCTACACCCCGGCGGTATTCGCCTTCGCCCTGGCCGTGGCGCTGATTCCACCGCTGTTCATGGCCGGCGCCTGGTTCGACTGGATCTACCGCGCCCTGGTGCTGCTGGTGGTGGCCTGCCCCTGTGCCCTGGTGATCTCCACTCCGGTGAGCATCGTCAGCGGCCTGGCAGCGGCGGCGCGCAAGGGCATCCTGGTCAAGGGCGGGGTCTACCTGGAAGGTGGCTACAAGCTCGACTACCTGGCCCTGGACAAGACCGGCACCATCACCCACGGCAAGCCGGTGCAGACCGATTTCCTGGCCCTGGACCCACTGGCCCAGGACACGGCTCCGGCCCTGGCCGCGAGCCTGGCGGGGCGTTCCGACCACCCGGTGTCCCTGGCCATTGCCCGCGCGGCTGTGGATAAACAGCTGGCCATGCACCCTGTGGATAACTTCGCAGCCCTGGCCGGGCGCGGAGTCCGCGGTGAAATCAACGGCCAGCTCTATCACCTGGGCAACCACCGCCTGGTGGAAGAGCTGGGCCTGTGCTCGCCGGCCCTGGAAGAAAAACTCTTCGCCCTGGAGCAGCAGGGCAAGACCGTGGTCCTGCTGTTGGACAGCAACGGGCCGCTGGCGCTGTTCGCGGTGGCCGACACGGTCAAGGAATCCAGTCGCGAAGCCATCCGACAGTTGCACGAGCTGGGGATCAAGACCCTGATGCTCACTGGCGACAACCCGCACACTGCCCAGGCCATCGCCGCCCAGGTCGGTATCGACCAGGCCCGGGGCGACCTGCTGCCCAGCGACAAGCTGCAAGCCATCGAAGGCCTGTATGCCCAGGGCCACCGGGTCGGCATGGTCGGCGACGGCATCAACGACGCCCCGGCCCTGGCCCGGGCCGAGATCGGCTTCGCCATGGCCGCGGCCGGCACCGACACCGCGATTGAAACCGCGGATGTCGCCCTGATGGACGATGACCTGCGCAAGATCCCGGCATTCATCCGCCTGTCGCGCCAGACCTCGCGGGTGCTCAAGCAAAATATCGCCCTGGCCCTGGTCATCAAGGCGATCTTTCTTGGGGTAACCTTTGCCGGGCTCGCTACCATGTGGATGGCGGTGTTCGCCGACATGGGCGTCAGCCTGCTGGTGGTGTTCAACGGTCTGCGCCTGCTGCGCAAATAGGGCACCTTAGCGGCAAGCGGC
Source organism: Pseudomonas sp. St29 (assembly GCF_001547915.1). Taxonomy (NCBI): domain Bacteria; kingdom Pseudomonadati; phylum Pseudomonadota; class Gammaproteobacteria; order Pseudomonadales; family Pseudomonadaceae; genus Pseudomonas; species Pseudomonas sp. St29. Next base: position 6,435,932 of record NZ_AP014628.1, on the reverse strand, counting down.
AAGCGGCAAGCAGCAAGCGGCAAGCAGCAAGCAACAAGTAACTGAGGTGAGAAGCAGAGTGATGAACCCATACCCACCCGCTCCAGCTTGTGGCCTGGCGCTGCAAGCGTGCTGCTGCGACAAGCCGCCATGCTGAGCGCGGAGCTGAAGGCCTTTTACATGGTCGCCCGCCTGGGCAGCATCACCCTGGCGGCGAAGAAGCTTGGCCTCAGTCAGCCGACCGTGACCACGCAGATCCGCAACCTGGAAAGCCAGTACTCGGTGGAGCTGTTCTACCGCGGCGGTCGGCGCCTGAGCCTGAGCGACGAGGGCGCGCGCCTGCTGCCGATGGTCAAGGAGCTGTTGCAGAAAGAAGCCGACATCGAGTTCTTCCTGCGTAACAGCGGCCAGGTACAGGGCACCTTGCGGATTGCCGCCACGGCGCCGTACTACATCCTCGATCTGGTGAAAACCTTCCGCCAGCGCCTGCCCCAGGTGGACGTGTCGGTGGAGATCGGCAATTCCCAGCAAGTCCTCGAAGCCCTGGAGGACTACCGGGTGGACGTGGCGGCCTCGTCACAGTTGCTGGAGGATTCGCGCCTGATCCGTCGGGTGCTGGGCAGCGACCCGCTGGTGCTGGCGGTGCACCGCGACCATCCACTGGCGGCGCTGGAGCACGTGCCCCTCAATGCCCTGGCCGGGCATACCCTGCTGATGCGCGAGCCGGGTTCCACCACCCGCAGCCTCACCGAAGCCCTGCTCAAGGACGCCAACGTCAGCGGCGGCCCGCTGCTGGAAATCGGCAGTCGCGAATCGATCCGCGAGGCGGTGCTGCGCAACATCGGCATCAGCATCATTGCCCGCCAGGAAGTGCCCCACGACCCGCAGTTGCGGGTGCTGACCATCGAGCATGCGCCGCAGATCGTCGAATACCTGTACTGCCTCAAGGAGCGCAAGAACGCGCGCCTGCCCGCGGCGTTTCTTGGATTGGCGCAGGAGATGGCTCCTGCCTGAAGGATCTGCATCGGCCATGCCGATGGCTTCGCGAGCAAGCTCGCTCCTAAAGGGGGGGGAGTGCACTTCGATGTAGGAGCGAGCTTGCTCGCGAAGGCGTCAGATCAGCCAGCACATGACTGGCAGGTTGAACCAAAATCCCCGAATACCACTATCGGTCGTTTTTGCCTTACTGCCATATGACCGACGCATTACAACTCTAGGATTGGCCCCATCTGCTTGATGAGGTCCATCCATGAACCACTCCACTGCAACTGCCCTGAGCAACCCCGGCGCGCCGATGAAGGTGCGAGGCGTCCAGAAGCGCTTTGGCGCCTTCACCGCATTGGACAACGTGTCCCTGGACGTCGCCGCTGGCGAGCTGGTGTGCCTGCTGGGCCCGTCCGGCTGTGGCAAGACCACGCTGCTGCGTTGCATCGCCGGCCTGGAGCGCCAGGACCAGGGCGAGTTGTACCTGGGGGATCGGGACGTTTCGCTGCTGGCGCCGCAAGCCCGGGACTACGGCATCCTGTTCCAGTCCTACGCGCTGTTTCCCAATCTCACGGTAGAAGCCAACATCGCCTACGGCCTGGCCGGTAGCGGCCGTGAGGAAGTGCGCAAGCGCGTGGCGCAAATGCTGGAACTGGTGGGCCTGAGCGGCAGCGAGAAGAAGTACCCCGGCCAGCTGTCCGGCGGCCAGCAGCAGCGCGTGGCCCTGGCCCGCGCCCTGGCACCGGCACCGTCGTTGCTGTTGCTCGACGAACCGATGTCGGCCCTGGACGCCCGGGTCCGCGAGCACCTGTGCACCGAGCTGCGCCAGCTGCAACGGCGCCTGGGCATCACCACCCTGATGGTCACCCACAATCAGGATGAGGCCATGCTGATGGCCGACCGCATTGCCGTGATGAACAACGGCAGAGTCGAGCAGTACGCCACGCCCCAGGAAATCTACGATCGTCCGGCCACGCCCTTCGTCGCCGAGTTCGTTGGCCAGGGCAACTGGCTGCCCTTCAGCCGCAACAGCGACAGCCATGCCCAGGTCGGCGGAATGAATGTGCGCTTGGCCGACGACTCGGCCAAGGCCGCTTCGGGCCGGCTGTTCTGCCGCCCGGAAGCGATCAGCGTGAACCCGCCGGTGCATGAGGAAAACCTGTTCCCGGCCAAGGTCCGCGAGATCACCTTCCTCGGCAACCGCTGCCGCATGAGTTTTGAACTCGATCAGCTGCCGGGGCATGCACTGCTGGCGGAACTGGCCCCGGAAGCCATGCCGCGCCTGGGCGCGCGGGACATCTGGGTCGCCTTGCCGCCGCGCAGCCTCCAGGTGTTTGCCTGAGATGAGCCTGCCCATGTCCCTGCCGCTACCTGCCAAGTGGGCGCGCCAGGCTTCTCGTGCCCAGATCGGCGACCGTATCTTTGTCGTCGGCGGCAAGGTTCTGCTCCTGGTCCTGCTGGGTGTATCGGTGCTGTTGCCGCTGCTGGCGATCTTCTGGCGCGGCTTCAGCTCCGAGGCCGGGCAGGGCGGTGGCTGGCTGGCGGCCCGTGAGCTGGTGAGCAGCGCCAACTTCCACTGGTTGCTGGGCAACAGCCTGAAAGTCTCCCTCAGTGTCGCCGCCATCGTGGTGCCCCTGGCCTACCTGTTCGCCTACGCCCTGCAACGCACGCTGATTCCCGGCAAGGGCCTGTGGCGTGGCCTGTCGCTGTTGCCGCTGATGGCGCCGTCGATGCTGCCGGGCATTGCCCTGGTCTATCTGTTCGGCAACCAGGGCCTGCTCCGCGGCCTGTTCGCCGAGAACATCTACGGCTTCTGGGGCATCGTCCTCGGTGAGGTGATCTACACCTTTCCCCATGCCCTGATGATCCTGCTCTCGGCCCTGTCCCTGGCGGACGCGCGGCTGTTCGACGCCGCATCGAGCATGGGCGCCAGTCCCGCCAGGGCCTTTCGCAGCATCACCTGGCCGGCGACCCGGCAGGCGGTGTTCGCCGCCTTCTGCCTGGTGTTCACCCTGACCATCACCGACTTCGGCGTGCCGGTGGTGGTGGGCGGCGACTATCAGGTGCTGGCCCTGGAAGCCTACAAGGCGGTGGTGGGGCAGCAGCAGTTCGGTCGCGGCGCCTTGATCGGCATGGTCCTGCTGTTGCCGGCGCTGTTGAGCTTCGGCGTCGACGCCTGGCTGCGCCGTCGCCAGGGCGATTCCATGAGCGGTCGCGCCCAGGTGTTCCGGCCTGCGCCATCGCGGCTGCGGGACGCCTGCTACCTGGCGATCGTGCTGCTGATCTGCGCCGCGCTGCTGCTGGTGTTCGGCATGGCGGTGTATTCGTCCCTGGTGAAGTTCTGGCCCTACAACCTGTCGCTGTCGCTGAACCACTACCAGTTCGACGACACCGCCGGCGGTGGTTGGCTGGCCTACCGCAACAGCTTGAGCATGGCCCTGTGCACGGCGCTGATCGGCAGTGTGCTGATCTTCACCGGTGCCTACCTGATGGAGAAAACCCGCGGCCAGCGCGGCCTGAACCTGGCGCTGCGCCTGCTCAGCTTCGTGCCGATGGCGGTGCCCGGCCTGGTGCTGGGCCTGGGCTACGTGTTTTTCTTCAACCTCAACGGCAACCCGCTGCATGTGTTCTACGGCAGCCTGACCCTGCTGGTGGTGTGCACCATCGCCCACTACCTGACCACCGCGCAGATGACCGCCACCACCGCCCTGCGCCAGCTGGATGCCGAGTTCGAGGCCGCCGCGCTGTCGCTCAAGGCGCCGCTGTACCGGCATTACCTGCGGGTCACTGTGCCGATCTGCCTGCCGGCGCTGCTGGACATCGTGCGCTACCTGTTTGTCTCGGCGATGACCACGGTGTCGGCGGCGATCTTCCTCTACAGCCCGGACACCATCCTCGCCGCCGTGGCCGTGCTGAACATGGACGACGCCGGCAACGTCGGCGGCGCCGCGGCCATGTCGACCCTGATCCTGTTCACCTCGGCCGGCGTCTCGCTGCTCTTGGCCTGGGCTTCGCGCGGCTTGCTGCGCCGCTCCCAGGCCTGGCGGCAGACCGCGCCGGGTCAATGATGCCTCGTTCACCCACCCTCTGATCCGCACTCACCAAGGAACCGCACCATGTTCAAGCCCCTGGCTCTTGCCGCTGCCGTCCTCTCTGCTGTCAGCCTGAATGCGTTTGCCGGGAAAACCGAGCTGACGGTCTACACCGCCCTTGAAGCCGAGCAACTGAAGACCTACAAGCAGGCCTTCGAAAAGGCCAACCCGGAGGTGGAGATCAAATGGGTGCGTGATTCCACCGGGATCATCACCGCCAAGCTGCTGGCGGAAAAAGCCCGGCCGCAAGCGGACGCGGTCTGGGGCCTGGCGGCGTCCAGCCTGGCGATCCTCGACCAGCAGGGCATGCTGCAAAGCTATGCGCCCAAGGACCTGGGCCAGATCGGCCCGAACTACCGCGACGCCGCCAACCCGCCGGCCTGGGTCGGCATGGACGTCTGGGCCGCGACCATTTGTTTCAACACCGTGGAGGCCGAGAAGCAGGGCCTGAGCAAGCCGGTGAGCTGGCAGGACCTGACCAAGCCCGAGTACAAGGGCAAGATCGTCATGCCCAACCCGGCGTCCTCGGGCACCGGTTTCCTGGATGTCAGCGCCTGGTTGCAGACCTTCGGCGAGAAACAGGGCTGGCAGTACATGGATGAGCTGCACCAGAACATCGGCCAGTACGTCCATTCCGGCTCCAAGCCGTGCAAGCTGGCCGCTGCCGGTGAATTCCCCATCGGCATCTCCTTCGAATACCCGGCCGTGCAGCTCAAGCGCCAGGGCGCGCCGCTGGACATCGTCCTGCCCAAGGAAGGCCTGGGCTGGGAAATCGAAGCCACGGCGGTGATCAAGGGCACCCCTCATGAAGAGGCGGCGAAGAAGCTCGCCGACTTCTCCGCCAGCCCCGCGGCCATGGAGCTGTACAAGGAAAACTTCGCCGTGCTGGCCCAGCCGGGCATCGCCAAGCCGCAGACCGAACTGCCGGCGGACTACGAGCAGCGCCTGATCAAGAACGACTTCGCCTGGGCCTCGAAGAACCGCGACCAGATCCTCGCCGAATGGCGCAAGCGCTATGACGGCAAGTCGGAAAAGGTTGCCAAGCAGTAACGCCAGGGGCTGCTGTGGCGAGGGAGCTTGCTCCCGCTGGGCGGCGCAGCGGCCCTGAATCCCGACCGTGCGGTGCATCTGCCTGGGAGTGCTGCGCACTCCCGCGGGAGCAAGCTCCCTCGCCACAAACAACGAGACATGAACATGACCCATCACAGCGATCTGCTGATCGTCGGCGCCGGCATCCTCGGCCTGTCCCACGCCTACGCTGCCGCCAAGCGCGGTTTGCGGGTCCAGGTATTCGAGCGCAGCGCCACGCCCCTGGGCGCCTCGGTGCGCAACTTCGGCCAGGCCCTGGTCACCGGCCAGCCGCCGGGCATCATGCTGGAGCTGGCCCGAGCCAGCCGCGAAATCTGGGCCGACTGGCAGCAGCTGGCGGGCCTGTCACTCAAGCGCAACGGTTCCTACCTGTTCGCCCGCAGCGAAGCCGAGGAGCAGTTGCTGGAAGCCTTCTGCGCCGGGCGCGCGCGGGAGCACGGCTACCGCGTCGAACTGCTCCGGGGCGCGGCCCTGAATGACCTGTATGGCGGCCAGTTCCGCCATCATCGGGCGGCCTTGCACGGCCTGGACGACCAGCAAGTGTATTCCCGCGAGGCGCTACCGCTGCTGATCGACTACCTGCGCCGCGACCTGGGGGTGCAGTTCCACTTCTCGACCCTGGTCCGGGACATCCAGCCGGGCCGGCTGCAGAGCACCGCCGGCAGCTTTCATGCGCCGCAGATCGTGCTGTGCTCGGGCCACGACTATCAGACCCTGCTGGCCGAGCCGATCGCCACCCTGCAGCCGCAGGTCTGCCGCCTGCAGATGCTCCGCGCCCGGCCCCAGGTCAACCTCAACCTGCAACATGCCTTGCTCACCGGGCTGAGCTGTGTGCACTACGGCGCCTTTGCCGATCTGCCGGAAGCCGCTGCCGTGCAGGCGCAGATCCTGCGCGAGGCGCCACACCTGCATGAGCACGGCATTCACCTGTTGATCAGCCCGACCCCCTACGGCGAGTTGATCATCGGCGATTCCCACGACTACGGCAGCGATCCATCGCCGTTCAACGCCGAACAGGTGGATAACTGGCTGATCGAGCTGGCCGAGCAGACCCTGGGCTGCAAGGTCCAGGTGGTGGAGCGCTGGCAGGGCGTGTATGGCGCTCGCGGACCCGGGCCGTTCTCCTTCCTGGAAGCCGCGCCCGGGGTGCATGTGGCGCTGATGCACACCGGCGTGGGCATGAGCGTCGGTCCGGCCATGGCCGAGGGCAATATCGCCCGGCTGCTGGAGCACGCGTGATGAATCGACAGCAACGGATCATCGACGAGGTTTTCGGCCTGTACGAACGCTTTGGCGACTGCGACTACATTGGCGAGCCGGTGTCGCAGATCGAGCACATGTCCCAGGCCGCGCAACTGGCCCTGGCCGAAGGGCATGACGACGAAGTGGTGCTGGCGGCGTTCTTCCACGATATCGGGCATATCTGCCAGCAGGATGCCGAGAACATGGGTGGTTTCGGCGTGGTCAGCCATGAGCGCCTGGGGGCCGATTACCTGCGCCGGGCGGGCTTCAGCGAGCGTTTGGCGCGGCTGGTGGAATACCACGTCCAGGCCAAGCGCTACCTGACCTTCAAGGAACCCGAGTATGACCAGCGGCTGAGCGAGGCCAGCCGCCGCACCCTGGAATACCAGGGCGGGGCGATGAGCGCGGCAGAAGCGGCGGCCTTCGAGCTCGACCCCTTGTACGCATTGAGTCTGCGCCTGCGCCACTGGGACGAGCAGGCCAAGGAGCTGTGGGTGCCGGTGATGGACCTGCAGGTGCTCAAGGACAAGGCCATGGCGCTGCTTTGAGCAGAGTGCTTTTTGTAGCCGCTGCCGCAGGCTGCGAACGACTCCGCAGGAGGCGCCGCCTTTGGGGAGTGTCGAAGGTCCTGCGGCCCTTGGCGCAGCCTCGCGGGCTCGGCAGCGGCTACAGGATATGTTGGGCCAGGGCCTCGATCTGCTCCTGGCGCTCGGCCTGGCTCAGGCGTTTGTGCGGGTTGAGCGATGACCACTGCGGATGCGCCCGGGCCTTGTTCAAGGCTTCCGGCAACTTGCCCTCGCGCCAGCTCTTATCCTCCGGGGTGGCCAGGCGGATGCTGTCCAGCGCCGCATGCCCGCGCCGGTTCAGCGCCTGCACCAACTGCCGTTGGCGCAGGGCCAGCAGGCGCAGCACACTGTCGTCCAGGGTCAGCTCGCGCTGGCCCTTGAGCTTGCCCAGCAAGCGGCTGCCATAACTGCGGGCGGTCTGCAGCGCGCCACCGGCAATCGCCCCAGCCAGGGCCGCGGCGCCCAGGGTCAGGCCGCCCACCAGCAGGTCGACCCCGGCACCGGCCGCCGCGCCCGCGGCAATGCCGCCGCCGACGCGCACCCCCAGTTGCTTGAGGGTTTCCGGGTTGAACAGGTCGTCGCCCCAGCGTCCGTCCAGCAGCGGCAGGTCGCTGGCGGCAGCGTCTTCGGGGCGGAAGGCATAGAGCTTGAGCAGGGCTTCGACACAGCGCTGCTCGCGCTGGCGGATGGCCTGGCGCAGTTCGCCGATGGCCTGTTGCTCCCGCTCAGCATCGCTGGCCACGCTGCGGCGGCAGGCGGCGCAGTCCACCAGCAACTCGGCAATCAGCCGCGCGGCGCTGTGCTGGCGCGCCAGGCGCTGGGCCTCCTGGTCGTCGATCAGCCGTTGCAGGGCCGGGCGCGCATGTTCCAGCAGCAGGGCCAGGCTTTCATACAGGCGCCGCTCGCCATCTTCCGGCGGCGCCACGCTGTCGAAGCGCACCAGGGCGTGCAGCCCGAGGCGGGCCAGGGCTTTGCGCCAGTCGCCTTCGCGCTGCTCGGCGCTGCTGACGAAATTCAGCACCGGCAGCAGCGGCTTGCCGCAACCGGCCAGGACTTCCAGTTCATCCCGGTACTTGGCCAGCACCGGCTCCCGGGCGTCGATCACATACAGGCCGGCGTCCGAGGCCAGCAGTTGGCGCAGGACCTTGGCCTCCTGCTCGAAACGTTGCCGAGCCTCGCTGCCCTCGAGAAAGCGCGCCAGTCGGGCCGGGCCGTCCAGGCGTTCGCCGGGGCGCTCCAGGCGCTCCAGGTAATCCAGCAGGGCGATGGCGTCTTCCAGGCCGGGGGTGTCGTAGAGCTCCAGCAGGGGTTGGCCATCCACCGAGAGGCGGGCGCCTTCCACGTGCCGGGTGGTGCTGGGGCGGTGGGAGACTTCGCCAAAGCCCACGTCCCGGGTCAGGGTGCGCAGCAGCGAGGTCTTGCCGACGTTGGTGTGGCCGACCACCGCGAGTTTCAGCGGCTTTTGGCGAGCATCAGTCATGACCGTTCTCCAGCCAGTCGAGTGGCGCGCAATCGGCGCAGGGCAGCTCCAGCTGTTGCAGGGCGCTGTGCCAGTCGCCCAGGCGGTCGGCATCCAGGGCCTGGCCGGGTGGGGCTTGCAGCAGCCAGACCCGGGTCGCGCTGGCGTTGCGCGCCAGTTCGGCGATCAGCCCGAGGCTGCCGCGGTCCGGCGAGCGCCGTGGATCGCAGGCGATCAACAGGCGCGCCGGGGGGAAGCGGCTCATCTGCTCCAGCAGGCGGTTGCGTGACTCGCGGCTGTCGAGGATGCCGGCGTCCTTGACCTTGTCCGGCAGCTGCGGCGGCCAGGGGCGCTGGTCGTCCAGCTCGATGGCCACCAGCAAGGCGCCGCTGCTGTCCTCGGCGCTGACGCCGCCTTCGACCCGGTGCAACTGCTCGGGGGCCGCGTCATTGACTCCCAGGCGTTCGCTGCTGGGCATCAGGCGTTCGCGCAGTGAGGCGTAGCCCGGCAGGTTGAGGTCCAGTTGCAGGCGCGCCTGCCCGTGTTTCCAGCGCCAGCGGCAGAACAGCATCAGCAGCAGGCGCGGCAGCACGCCGTAGATCACCACCAGCACCACCAGCCAGATGGCCCAGGACTGGCGGATCAGCTCGGTGTTGTAGACGTCCCGGGTGCTGGCCTGGATGGTCGCCACGCTCGGTGCGCCGAAGCCCAGGCCCCGGGGCAGGGCGCTGAGGGCGTTGGTAATGGCCACGAAGGCATCGCTGCCCAGCAGGGTGCTTTCCCAGACGAAGCTGTAGCGGTGGGTGGTCAGCAGCACCAGCAGCATGACCACGGCGCTGAACAGGGCCAGGCACCACAGGCCGTTGATCAGGCTGCCCAGGGCCCAGCGGTTGAGCTTGCGCCGCTGCAGCAACAGCAGCAGTGCCGGCGGCAGCTGCGCGGCCTTGGCATCGCGGGAGAATTTTTCGCTGAGCCACAGCCACAGGCGGCCCAGGCCGGCCCCGTGTTCACCGGCAAACAGCAGGCCGGCCAGCCAGCTCAGCAGCAGGATCAGGTTCAGGCCCAGCAGACTGCCCAGGGCCCAGAACACATTGACCGGTTGCTGGGTGCTGCCCAGGGCGCTGAAGGCCAGACCGGCGCCGCTGATGACCGCCAGGACCGAGAGCGCCAGCAGCGCCAGGCGCGCGCCCTGCAGCCAGTGCAGCAGGGCACTGTGCAGGCCGTCGCGCTGGGCCAGCCACAGGGCGCGGTTCTGGATGCGGGTGGCCAGGTCGCCGCCCTGGTTGCGGGCCAGGCGATTGGCTTCCTGATCCTCCAGCGGGCCGGCGTGTTCCTCGCGCAGGCGCACGGTTTCGGTCAGCCACAGTCGTTGCAGGGGAGTCAGTGCAGTCACGCGTCATTCCATCGCTTACAAAGTGCGCTGAGCATAACTGCTGCAGCGGTGGTCGGGTGAAGTTGCCAGGCTTGGGGCCTCTGGTATCCTCGCCGGCATGAAAAAATCTCTCCCTCTCAGCCTGATCGCGGCCCTCGCACAAAACCGCGTGATCGGCGTCGACAACAGCATGCCCTGGCATTTGCCGGGGGATTTCAAATTCTTCAAGGCCACCACCCTGGGCAAGCCGATCATCATGGGGCGCAAGACCTGGGATTCCCTCGGCCGGCCCTTGCCCGGGCGCTTGAACATCGTGGTCAGTCGTCAGACCGGCCTGGTGCTCGAAGGTGCCGAGGTCTACCCATCTTTGGAGGCCGCCGTGGCACGGGCCGAGGAATGGGCCCTGGAGCAGGGCGCCAGCGAGCTGATGCTGATCGGCGGCGCGCAGCTTTACAGCCAGGGCCTGGAGCAGGCGGATCGCCTGTATTTGACGCGTGTGGCCCTGAACCCGGAAGGCGACGCCTGGTTTCCGGAATTCGACGAGCAGCAGTGGAAGCGGGTGTCAGAGGTGCCGAATCCGCCGGAAGGGGACAAGCCGGCGTACAGCTTCGAGGTGTGGGAGAGAAGGTGACAGCTTCAAGCCGCCAGCTACAAGCTACAAGTAAAAGCCGACTGGCTCTTTCTTGCGGCTTGTAGCTTGTAGCTTGCAGCTGCTTTTACACGTGGTGCAGCTCCGAATGCTCATCGGCGTCCAGCAGCGCCTTGTCGGTCTGCTGCATCACCTGGCTGGTGATGGCGCCGGCGGTCATCGAGCCGCTGACGTTCAGCGCCGTGCGGCCCATGTCGATCAGCGGTTCCACGGAAATCAGCAGCGCTACCAGTGACACCGGCAAGCCCATGGCCGGCAGCACGATCAGCGCGGCGAAGGTCGCGCCGCCGCCCACGCCCGCCACGCCGGCGGAACTCAAGGTCACGATGGCCACCAGGGTGGCGATCCACAGCGGGTCCAGCGGGTTGATGCCCACGGTCGGGGCAACCATCACCGCCAGCATGGCCGGGTACAGGCCGGCGCAGCCGTTCTGGCCGATGGTGGCGCCGAACGAGGCGGCAAAGCTGGCGATGGACTGGGGAATGCCCAGGCGCCGGGTCTGGGCTTCGATGCTCAGGGGAATGCTGGCGGCGCTGGAGCGGCTGGTGAAGGCGAAGGTCAGTACCGGCCAGACCTTGCGGAAGAAGCGCAGCGGGTTGATCCCGGCCAGGGCCACCAGCAGGCCGTGGACCACGAACATCAGGCCCAGGCCGAGGTAGGACACCACCACGAAACTGCCGAGCTTGATGATGTCCTGCAGGTTCGAGCCGGCCACCACCTTGGTCATCAGCGCCAGCACGCCATACGGGGTCAGCTTCATCACCAGGCGCACCAGGCGCATCACCCAGGCTTGCAGGGTGTCGATGGCGTTGAGCACTTTCTGCCCTTTGTCGGCGTCATCCTTGAACAGCTGCAGCGCGGCCACACCGAGGAAGGCGGCGAAGATCACCACGCTGATGATCGAGGTCGGCTTGGCCCGGGCCAGGTCGGCGAAAGGGTTCTGCGGGATGAACGACAGCAGCAGCTGCGGCACGTTGAGGTCGGCGACCTTGCCCGCGTAATCGCTCTGGATCACTTGCAGGCGAGCCATTTCCTGGGTGCCGGCCACCAGCCCTTCGGCGCTCAGGCCGAACAGGTTGGTCAGGCCGATGCCCACCAGCGCGGCGATGGCGGTGGTGAACAGCAGGGTGCCGATGGTCAGGAAGCTGATCTTGCCCAGGGACGAGGCGTTGTGCAGGCGGGCCACGGCGCTGAGGATCGAGGCGAATACCAGGGGAATCACGATCATCTGCAGCAACTGCACGTAGCCATTGCCCACCAGGTCGAACCAGCTGATGGAGGCCTTGAGCACCGGGTGGCCGGCACCGTACAGGCTGTGCAGGGCAATGCCGAAGACCACGCCCAGCACCAGGGCCAGCAGGACCTTCTTGGCCAGGCTCCAGGTGGTGTGGCGGGTTTGTACCAGGCCCAGCAGCAGGGCCAGGAACACCAGCAGGTTGAGGATCAGCGGCAGATTCATTGGGACTCCGATAAGACGTGTGCCAATCGCGGCTCGGGGCGATTGCGAACCGGCAAGCCTAACAGCTTGAAATCTAATGAATTAATAACGATATCGCATGGCAACTGTCGTTTTTGGAATAAGCCGCTGACGCTCAGGCGCATGTGGTTGGCGCTCTCGGGACGCAAGCGGTCGCGTGGAGACGAGAACTGTCACAGGGATTTGTTAGCGTCGAAGGCTTTCACTCAGGGAGAAAACCGTCGATGAAACTTGCTCCGAAATTGCTCGCAGTCGCACTCTGCCTGGGCCTCGCCGGCCAGGCCCTGGCCACCGAGTTGAAGCATTGGCCCGCCGAACAGGCCAAGCAGCTGGACGCGATGATCGCGGCCAACGCCCACAAGGGCAACTTCGCGGTGTTCGACATGGACAACACCAGCTACCGCTACGACCTGGAGGAGTCCCTGCTGCCCTTCATGGAAAACAAGGGGCTGATCACCCGCGACACGCTCGACCCGTCGCTCAAGCTGATCCCGTTCAAGGACACCGCCGAGCACAAGGAAAGCCTTTTCAGCTACTACTACCGCCTGTGTGAAATCGACGACATGGTCTGCTACCCCTGGGTGGCGCAGGTGTTCTCCGGCTTCACCCTCAAGGAGCTCAAGGGCTACGTCGATGAGCTGATGGCCTCCGGCAAGCCGGTGCCCAGCACTTATTACGACGGTGACGTGGTCAAGACCATCGAGGTCAACCCGCCCAAGGTCTTCACCGGCCAGGCCGAGCTGTACAACAAGCTGATGGAGAACGGCATCGAGGTCTATGTGATGACCGCCGCCTCCGAAGAACTGGTGCGCATGGTCGCCGCCGATCCCAAGTACGGCTACAACGTCAAGCCGCAGAACGTGATTGGCGTGACCACCCTGCTCAAGGACCGCAAGACCGGCGCCCTGACCACCGCGCGCAAGCAGATCACCGACGGCAAGTATGACGAGCAGGCCAACCTCGGCCTGGAACTGACGCCGTACCTGTGGACCCCGGCCACCTGGATGGCGGGCAAGCACGCGGCGATCCTGACCTACATCGACGAGTGGAAGAAACCGGTGCTGGTGGGCGGCGACACCCCGACCAGCGACGGCTACATGCTGTTTCATGGCGTGGACGTGGCCAAGGGCGGCATCCACCTGTGGATCAACCGCAAGGACAAGTACATGACCCAGCTCAACGGCATGATGGCCAAGCATGCCGCGGCCCAGGCCAAGGAAGGCCTGCCGGTGACCGCCGACAAGAACTGGGTGATCGTCAAGCCCGAAGACATCCAGTAACCCCGGCCTCCCCACCGTTGCAGGAGCCGGCTTGGCGGCGAACAGGCCTTTGGGTCTGGCGTCGCCCTTGCGGACGCTTTCGCTGGCAAGCCAGCTCCTACGGTAAACCGATCCGCCAAGCCGCTTTCATCCGCAGGAGCCGGCTTGCCGGCGAAGAGGTCCTTGGATCTGGCATCGCCCTTGTGGGCGCTTTCGCTGGCAAGCCAGCTCCTATGACAGGCCGTTAGCGCCATGGACGGCGAATGTTTCAACTTGTGACTGCCAAACCCCCTCTGCCATAATCGCGCCCGTTTCCTGTCCCCCCGCCTGCTCTCCCTTGTGCCGGGTTTGTCCCCGATTGCACGTAATGGACTACGTTGTGAGCTATCTCTCGATCGAATTCGGCCTCTGCTTCATCCTGTTCTTCATCGTCTATTGGAGCCTGGGCTTCAGCCTGCGTCTGCAGAACGGCCTGCTGCTGGCCGCCAGCTACGCGATCCTCGCCAGCTTCAGCCTGAACTTCCTCTATATCCTGCTGGGCTACACGGCCCTGGTGTACCTGCTCGGCCTGTTGAGCCAGCGTTACCCCGGCAGGGGCTGGGTCAATGGCCTGATGCTGTTGCTGGTGCTGGGGGCTTTCTACCTGTTCAAGTACCAGGACTTCTTCACCAGCACGGTGCAGAACGCCTTCGCCCAGTTTGGCGTGGAGGTGTCGCTGCCGCTGCTGGAGGTGCTGCTGCCGGTGGGGCTGTCGTTCTATGCCTTCCACTCGGTCAGCTACCTGGTATCGATCAATCGCCGTGAGCTGACCCCGGGCTCGCCCTTCGACCTGGCGCTGTACCTGGCGTTTTTCCCCAGCCTGATTGCCGGCCCCGTGAACCGGGCGATCCCGATGCTGGAACAGATCAATCCGCCGCAACTGCGCCAGGTGCTGGAGCCGCAACGGGCCCTGGGCCTGATCGCGGTGGCGGTGGTCAAGCTGTTCTTCCTCAGTTCGTGGCTGGCCAACGAGTGGGTCGACCCGGTGTTCGACAGCCCGGTGGCCTTCTCGGCCGAGCAGATCCTGCGGGCGGTCTACGGCTATTCGTTCCTGATCTACTTCAACTTCAGCGGCTACACCGATCTGGTGACCGGCATCGCCCTGTTGCTGGGCTTCCGTCTGCCGCTGAACTTCAACTACCCCTATGCGGCGCGCAATCTCAAGGAGTTCTGGGGTCGCTGGCACATCAGCCTGTCGACCTTTATCCGTGATTACGTGTACATCCCGCTGGGGGGCAACCGGGGCCCGGTGTGGCGCGGCAACCTGAACATGCTGCTGGCCATGCTGATTTCCGGCTTGTGGCACGGCGCCAGCGCCAACTTCATCATCTGGGGCGCACTGCATGGCGTGGGCCTGGCGCTGTACAAGTTCTGCAGCCCGCTGCTGGCCCGGGGGCCGAGCTGGATCGGTTCGGACCTGGCGGCCCGTCTGCTGACCTTCCACTACGTGGCACTGGCCTGGATCTTCTTCCGCTGTGCGACCTTGTCCGATGCCATGGACATGCTCAGCGGCCTGGGCGGCCTGTCCTTCAGCGGCTTGGCCGGCAGTGCCCTGAGCCTGTTGGGCTGCCTGCTGTTCGTTGCGTTCTACCCACGGATCGTGGCGCTGCTGCAGCGCCTGTTCACGGCCGCCACAAGCTTGCCGTGGCTGTTCTACCCAGTGCCGTTGGGGCTGTTCATCTGCGTGGTCATCTTCGCCTCACCGTCGGGCGTGCCGGGGTTCATTTATGCCAGCTTCTAACCGTTCGCCCTTGTCGGTCAGCCTCGGCAGCGCAGCCAAGGTGTTCTATGCGCTGGTGGTGACCAGCCTGTTGCTGGTGTGGTTCAACCAGCAGTCGATCCGCCTCTACTGCCAGCAGAAGTACCACGATGACTGCGAGATCCCGGGGCTGTCGCAGAACCCGCAGTGGCGCTTTGGCGCCCAGCTCAACCAGGCGCTGGAAAATGCCCGGGTGGCCTTTGTCGGCACCTTTGCCGCCACGGCCGACCTGACGCTGGTGGCCCAGGCCGAAGCGGCGGCAGACGACGAGCCGGAGCCGTTGCCGAAGGTCGCCGCCGCGCCGGTGCCGGAGCATCCGCCGCTGAGCGCCGCCCATGCAGCCCCCGCTCATGCGGCTCCCCAGGGCCCGGCCCCGGTCGCCCCGCAGCCGGTGGCCGTGGCCCCGGCGCTCAGCCATGGGCCCAAGGTCCAGCAGGCAGGTGTGGCGCCGCTGATGGCCAGCCTGGCCACTGGCGACGAGGTGTTCTTTGTCGGTGACTCGCTGATGCAGGGCGTGGCGCCGCACATGGCCAACACCCTGCGCAAGCGCTACAACGTCAAGAGCCTGAACCTCAGCAAACAGAGCACGGGGCTGGCCTATCCCAGTTTCTTCAACTGGCCCAAGACCGTTGAGAGCACCCTGGCCAGCAACCCGAACATCCGTCTGATGGTGATCTTCCTCGGCCCCAACGACCCGTGGGACATGCCGGTGGCCAAGGGCAAACCGTTCCTGCGCTTCAAGACCCCGGACTGGGAAGAAGCCTATCGCCAGCGCATCGATTCGATCCTCGACACCGCCCAGGCCCACAATGTGCAGGTGATCTGGGTCGGCCCGCCGAACATGGAGAAGCCCAAGCTGTCTACGGCCATGGCTTACCTGAGCGACCTGTACAAGAGCCAGATCGAGCGCTATCAGCAGCATTTCGTCTCGGCCAACGAGATTCTCGGCTATCAGAACGACGAGTTTTCCTATTACCGCACCACCGGCGACGGCAAGAAGGTCAAGACCCGGGTCGATGACGGTATCCATTTCACCACCACTGGGCAGAAGCTGATCGCTGAGCGTGTGATCTCGCTGATCAGCTTTCCCAGCCAACAATTGACGGAGCACTGATATGGGGCGACTGCAAGGCATTGCGCTGTTGCTGGGCATCACCTTGCTGAGCAGTTGCAGCCCGACCACCGAGGTCCAGGCCACTCCGGCCTCGGCCCTGGCCCGGTCCGGGAGCGGAACCAAGAAAGTCGTGACCACCGGCACCGACCCGAACCTGGCACTGCTGGCGCGCAAGTTCAGTACCTCCAACCGCACCCCCATCAACATCGTGCAACTGGGTGACTCCCATACCGCCGCCGACCTGTTCAGCGGCGAGATGCGCCGCCTGCTGCAAGCGCAGTACGGCGATGGCGGCATCGGTTTCGTGGCGGCCACGCCGGTGCCCGGCACCCGCTACGAGCGAGTGATCCTGGGAGCGGCCAAGCGCCAGTGGTCCCTGGTGTCGGCGCGCAACCAGCAAAGCAACCAGTTCCCTCTGGGGGGCTACCTGTCGCTGCCGATGACCCCGGGAGCCCGGGTGCATATCGCCGAGCGCCAGCCGAGCAACCAGCAGTACCGGATTTCCGCGCTGTACCAGGCGTCCAGCAACAACACCCTGACCGCCCGGGACAACCTCAACAAAAGCAGCCGCATGCTGGCCGCCACCGGTGGACAGTGGCGCTTCAGTCCGCCGTTCAACAACCTGACCCTGCCCCTGGACCTGAACGTGGCCAACAACCAGGGCCTGGCCCTGGGCGGCTGGAACATCCTCGGGCAGAAGAGCGCCGGGGTGATCTATTCCTCCCTGGGCATCAATGGCGCGCGCCTGGATGTGCTGGACAAGTGGCAGCCCGGCTGGCTGGAAACCCTCAAGGCCCTGCGCCCGGACATGGTGGTGCTGGCCTACGGCACCAACGAAGCCTTTGATGACGACCTGGACCTGCAGCTCTATCGCAGCCAGTTGCAGGAAAAAGTCACGCTGCTGCGCAAGAACCTGCCCAAGAGCGTGATCCTGCTGGTGGGGCCGCCGGATTCCATCAAGCGCCGCAATGCCGGCAGCTGCGCGGCTTCCCAGCCGCAACCGCTGCGGCAGATCGTGCAGATCCAGAAGGACGTGGCCAAGACCAGCCGCACCCTGTTCTGGGACTGGCAGGCGTTCATGGGTGGCGACTGCTCCATCAGCAAATGGCAGGGCAGCGACCTGGCGCGCAACGACCTGGTGCACCTGACCGCCGACGGTTATCGCAAGAGCGCCGACGGCCTGTACCGTTTCCTGCGCGGGCAGTTGGGCGAACGCATGCCCTGAGAACCCGGAACCGGCTCCTATGCTGGCGCCAACACCACCCCGAATGCTGCTGTGGGAGCTGGCTTGCCAGCGAAGGCGCACGCAAGGGCGATGCAAGGTTCAAAGGCTCATTCGCCGGCAAGCCGGCTCCTACGGTGGCGGCGCCAGCACCCCGAATGCTGCTGTAGGAGCTGGCTAGCCAGCGAAGGCGCTCGCGAGGGCGATGCGAGGTTTAAAGGCCCATTCGCCGGCAAGCCGGCTCCTACGGTGGCGGCGCCAGCACCCTGAATGCTGCTGTGGGAGCTGGCTAGCCAGCGAAGGCGCTCGCG
Organism: Pseudomonas sp. St29; assembly: GCF_001547915.1. NCBI lineage: Bacteria > Pseudomonadati > Pseudomonadota > Gammaproteobacteria > Pseudomonadales > Pseudomonadaceae > Pseudomonas > Pseudomonas sp. St29. Next base: position 6,418,319 of record NZ_AP014628.1, on the reverse strand, counting down.
AGGGCGATGCAAGGTTCAAAGGCCCATTCGCCGGCAAGCCGGCTCCTACGGTGGCGGCGGTAGCACCCTGAATGCTGCTGTGGGAGCTGGCTTGCCAGCGAAGGCGCTCGCAAGGGCGATGCGCAAGGTTCAAAGGCCCATTCGCCGGCAAGCCGGCTCCTACGGTGGCGGCGCCAGCACCCTGAATGCTGCTGTAGGAGCTGGCTTGCCAGCGAAGGCGTCCGCAAGGGCGATGCAAGGTGAAAAAAATGCCCCGCACTTGGCGGGGCATTTTCATTTCAGGGCGATGCGATCACAGGCCGTCGAGCATGGCCTTGTTGCGTACCGCGCCCTTGTCGGCGCTGGTGGCCAGCAGGGCGTAGGCTTTCAGGGCGGTGGTCACTTTGCGTGGACGCGCTTCCACCGGCTTCCAGCCTTTCTTGTCCTGTTCGATGCGGCGCGCCGCCAGCTCCTCGTCGCTGACCAGCAGGTTGATCGAGCGGTTGGGGATGTCGATCAGCACTTTGTCGCCGTCCTGCACCAGGCCGATGGCGCCGCCGGCCGCCGCTTCAGGCGAGGCGTGGCCGATGGACAGGCCCGAGGTGCCGCCGGAGAAGCGGCCGTCGGTGAGCAGGGCGCAGGCTTTGCCCAGGCCCTTGGACTTCAGGTAGGAGGTCGGGTAGAGCATTTCCTGCATGCCCGGGCCGCCTTTCGGACCTTCGTAGCGGATGATCACGATGTCGCCTTCCTTCACTTCGTCGGCGAGGATGCCGCGCACGGCGCTGTCCTGGCTTTCGAAGATCTTGGCGTTGCCTTCGAAGACGTGGATCGACTCGTCGACGCCGGCGGTCTTCACCACGCAGCCGTCCAGGGCGATGTTGCCGTAGAGCACGGCCAGGCCGCCTTCCTTGGAGTAGGCGTGCTCGACGCTGCGGATGCAGCCGTTCTCACGGTCGTCGTCGAGGCTGTCCCAACGGGTCGACTGGCTGAACGCGGTCTGGGTCGGGATGCCCGCCGGGCCGGCCTTGAAGAAGTGGTGCACGGCTTCGTCGCTGGTCTGGGTGATGTCCCAGCGGGCGATGCCTTCGGCCAGGGTCTTGCTGTGCACGGTGGGCAGGTCGGTGTGCAGCAGGCCGCCACGGGCCAGTTCGCCGAGGATGCTGAAGATGCCGCCGGCGCGGTGCACGTCTTCCATGTGGTACTTCTGGATGTTCGGCGCCACCTTGCACAGCTGCGGCACATTCCGCGACAGGCGGTCGATGTCCCGCAGGTCGAAGTCGATCTCGGCTTCCTGGGCGGCGGCCAGGAGGTGGAGGATGGTGTTGGTGGAACCGCCCATGGCGATGTCCAGGGTCATGGCGTTCTCGAACGCCTTGAAGTTGGCGATGTTGCGCGGCAGGACCGACTCGTCGTTGTCGCCGTAGTAGCGCTGGCACAGCTCGACGATGGTGCGCCCGGCCCGCAGGAACAGCTCTTCGCGGTCGCTGTGGGTGGCCAGGGTCGAACCGTTGCCCGGCAGGGCCAGCCCCAGGGCTTCGGTCAGGCAGTTCATGGAGTTGGCGGTGAACATGCCGGAGCACGAACCGCAGGTCGGGCAGGCGCTGCGCTCGTACTCGGCGACCTTCTCGTCAGAAGCGCTGGAGTCGGCGGCGATGACCATGGCGTCCACCAGGTCCAGGCCGTGGCTGGCCAGCTTGGTCTTGCCGGCTTCCATCGGGCCGCCGGAAACGAAGATCACCGGGATGTTCAGGCGCAGGGCGGCCATCAGCATGCCGGGGGTGATCTTGTCGCAGTTGGAGATGCAGACGATGGCGTCGGCGCAGTGGGCGTTGACCATGTACTCCACGGAGTCGGCGATGATCTCGCGGCTCGGCAGGGAATACAGCATGCCGTCGTGGCCCATGGCGATGCCGTCGTCCACGGCGATGGTGTTGAATTCCTTGGCCACGCCACCGGCGCGTTCGATCTCGCGGGCCACCAGCTGACCCAGGTCCTTCAGGTGCACGTGCCCCGGGACGAACTGGGTGAAGGAGTTGGCAATGGCGATGATCGGCTTCTTGAAGTCGGCATCTTTCATCCCCGTGGCGCGCCACAGGGCGCGGGCGCCGGCCATGTTGCGGCCGTGGGTGGATGTTTTCGAGCGGTAATCAGGCATGGAGCACTCCGGGCGGCTAATCAGGGAACAAATGGGGAGTGAGCTTCTATTGACCTTGGGAACACTCAGAAATGGCCGTGTGTCCGAAAGCTGCCGATGACGTCGCGGGATCGCCGCGCGCCTCAGCCTGAGCTCATAAACCCGCCGGGGGATGACTGGCGATGAATTCGCCGATTCTACACCGCTGGCGTCAGGAAGGAATGCCGTGGCCGCTCTGCGGCGTGCGATTGCCTGGATATCACTGAGCGCTGCCAGCACGGTGGTTCCTGGTTTAGACTCGCCGCCCCTCGAACATCATCCAATGGAGCTGGAATGTCCGCGAACATGCGATCCCTGAGGTTCTACCTGGGCATCGGCCTGCTGCAGGGGCTGTTGCTGATGTGGCTGGTGCTCCATAGCGACTGGCCCGGCAGCACCATGGCCGTGGTGGGCGCGGCCCTGCTCACGGGCGGCGGCTTCGTGCAGCTGCTGGCCGGGCAGCGGCGCCAGTGGCGCACCTGGAAGGCCGCGCTGCTGCTGGCCTTCGCCGCGGCGGTGGTGGTCCAGGCCAGCAGTGAGTTGCCCTTCACGCGTGGGGTGATCTACAGCGTGGTGGCGCTCCTGCTGCTGATGACGCTGCTCAGCGCCACTGGGCTGCCGGGCCGCGAGGGCTTCGAACGGCGGCTGCTGGGGGACGGCAGTTGGATGCTGGTGGCCCTGTCAGCGTCATGGCTGGTCCAGGCGCTGTTCGATTTCTGGACCCACGAGTGGCATCTGGATCCCTTCAAGAGCGGGTTCCTGTCCTTGCGCTACTTCACCGGGCCACCCCTGGCATTCTCCTTTGTCCTCTACCTCAGGGACTTGTGCCGCTTGCGCGATCTTCAGACGCAAGCGCCCTGATAGCGGCGATTGATCAGGCTGTTCAGGCCCAGGGCGATGGCACTCAGCCCCAGGAAGCAAAGCCCGAGCGCCATCACCAGATTGCTGGCGCTCAGGCTGATGAACCCGCTGATCAGGCCACCAGCGATAAAGACGAGCATGTTGCCCGCCGACGCCGAGGTCCCGGCGTTGTGCGCAAAGATGCCCATGGCCCGCGAGGTCGCCACCGGGCGGGTGATGGTGGTGCCGGCGGTGCAGACGATCATCGGCACCAGGACCGTGGCGACGGACAGCTCGAACGGCTGCAACAGCAGCATCAGCAGGCCGGATAGGGCGATCAGCCCCAGGCCGGTGACGATCTGGGTGCTGGCCTGCAGGTAGCGGTTCATCACCCCGGCGCCGGCCCCGCCCAGCACATAGGCCGCCCCATACAACAGCAGCGCCAGGGAGTACTGGTAGGGCGTGAGCTGCAACTGCTCCATGAAAATGAGCGGGGAAATGACGATGAACGAAAAGTGGCAGGCGAAGGCCAGCGCCGAGATCAGCCAGTAGCCGACAAACGACAGGTCGGCAAACACCAGCCGGTAGGCCGCGAGGATATGCCTCTGGCCTGGCGCCGTGCCTGGCCTGTTCTCCAGCAGGACCCAGGCCTTGAGGATGACCAGCAGGCCGAGGCCGACGAACACACCGAAGCTGCCCTGCCAGCCCAGGTGGGCCTGCAACCAGGTGCCCAGCAGCGGGGACAGGGAAATGAAGATGCCGCTGGCGGTGACCAGGGCGATGCGCAGGCGCTCCTGCTGCCGGCCGACGAACAGGTCCTGCACCAGCGCCTGGGACAGCACGAAGCAGCCACACCCCACGGCCTGGACCACGCGAAACAGCAGGAACCACGGGTACTCGGTGGCGGCCATGCAGCCCAGCGCCCCGGCGATGGCCACGGCCATGCCTGCCAGTAGCAGCTTCTTGCGCCCCAGGGAGTCTGATAGCGGCCCGATCACCATCAGGGAAAACGACAAGCCGATGGCGAACAGGCTGACGGACAGCGCGATATCGGCGCTGGAGGTATTGAAGCGTTCGGCCAGGGCGGGAAAGGAGGGGAGGATGACGTCCAGCGGGAAGACCCCGAGCAGGGTCATGGTCAGCAACAGAATGACGGCCGCGGTGTTTTTCGGGGTGGCGGGGGAGTGGTCCATGGTGCCGCGCTCTCGGTCCTTGAGAAGGTGCCGAGAATCGAGTCGTGGCCGCGCAAAGTCAATCGCTGGCGCTGGCCATTCCCGCGTCGGGCGGGAATGGCCGTCGGCCGGGGCTCAGCTGTTGGGCAGCAGGCGGCAGGTGATGCTCTTGATGTAGCGGGTTTCCGGGATGGCCGGGTGCACCGGGTGATCCGGGCCCTGGCCGCCGCGTTCCAGCAGCTGGATATTGCGGTCCAGGTGGCGGGCGCTGGTCAGGAGGATGTTCTGCAGATCGTCCTCGGGCAGGTGCATCGAGCACGAAGCGCTGACCAGGATGCCGTCCTTGCTCAGGAGGCGCATGGCCTGTTCGTTGAGGCGGCGGTAGGCGCCTTCGCCGTTCTTCAGGTCTTTCTTGCGTTTGATGAAGGCGGGCGGGTCGGCCACGATCACGTCAAAGCGCTCTTCGGCGGCCTTCAGCTCTTTCAGGGCTTCGAACACGTCGCCTTCGACACAGGTGACCTTCTCGGCAATGCCATTGAGCGCGGCGTTGCGTTCCACGCCATCGAGGGCAAAGCCCGAGGCATCGACGCAGAACACTTCGCTGGCGCCGAACACGCCGGCCTGCACGCCCCAGCCGCCGATGTAGCTGAACAGGTCCAGCACCCGCTTGCCCTTGGCGTAAGGCGCCAGGCGCGCGCGGTTCATCCGGTGGTCGTAGAACCAGCCGGTCTTCTGGCCTTCCATCACCGGGGCTTCGAACTTCACGCCGTTCTCTTCCAGGGCGACCCACTCCGGCACCAGGCCGAACACGGTTTCGACGTAGCGGCCCAGGCCTTCGGCGTCACGGGCGGCGGAGTCGTTCTTGAACAGGATGCCGCTGGGCTTGAGCACCTGGACCAGGGCGGCGATCACGTCGTCCTTGTGCTGTTCCATGGTGGCCGAGGCCAGCTGGACCACCAGGATGTCGCCGAACCGATCCACCACCAGGCCCGGCAGCAGGTCGGAGTCGCCGTAGACCAGGCGGTAGAACGGCTTGTCGAACAGGCGCTCGCGCAGGGACAGGGCCACGTTCAGGCGATGCACCAGCAGCGACTTGTCCAGGGCCAGCTTGGCATCGCGCGACAGCAGGCGAGCGCAGATCAGGTTGTTCGGGCTCATGGCCACGACCCCCAGAGGCTTGCCGCCGGCGGCTTCCAGCAGCGCCTGGTCGCCTGCCTTGAAGCCGTGCAGTGGGGTGGCGGCCACATCGATTTCGTTGCTGTAGACCCACAGGTGGCCGGCGCGCAGGCGGCGATCGGCGTTGGCTTTGAGGCGCAGGCTTGGCAGGGACATGACGTCGCTCCGGAAAAAAGGGCGCGATTATACCTTGCTGCGCAACTTCAGCGACGGCCAATGGACCTGCGGCTAAAGGCGCAGGGTAAAGTTCCTGTCCGTTCGCCCAACATTGGCCCGTTAGAGGTTAGAATCGCCGCCTCAGCCAGAGTGTGTACTTATGTCCCAAGAGCTATCAGCCGAACAGATTCAGCAGGCCCTGCAAGGCATCAGCGTGCCGCCTCAGCCGCAAATCATGGTGGATTTGCAGATGGAGCAGTACATGCCCGATCCCGATCTGGAGGTGATCGCCAAGCTGATCTCCCAGGACCCGGGCCTGTCTGGGGCGTTGCTGAAGATCGTCAATTCGCCGTATTACGGGCTGAGCAACAAGATTGCTTCGATCCAGCGGGCGGTGAACCTCCTGGGCAGCCGCTCGATCATCAACCTGATCAATGCGCAGTCGATCAAGGGCGAGATGAGCGATGAAACCATCGTCACCCTCAACCGCTTCTGGGACACCGCCCAGGATGTGGCCATGACCTGCCTGACCCTGGCCAAGCGCACCGGCTCGCAAGCGGTGGACGAAGCCTACGCCCTGGGCCTGTTCCATGACTGCGGCGTGCCGCTGATGCTCAAGCGCTTCCCCGACTACATGGCGGTGCTGGAAGAGGCCTACGGCAGTGCCGGACCCGAGCGGCGGGTGGTGGACACGGAAAACCGTGCCTTCAACACCAATCACGCGGTGGTCGGCTACTACACCGCCAAGTCCTGGCGCCTGCCGGAACACGTGACCAACGCCATCGCCAATCACCACAATGCCCTGGCGATCTTCAGCGACGAGTCGTCGCGCAACAGCCAGCTGAAGAACCTGCTGGCGATCCTGAAGATGGCCGAGCACATCTGCGCCTCCTACCGGGTGCTGGGCAACCAGACCCAGGATTTCGAGTGGAACAGCATCGGCCACCTGATTCTCGATTACGTCGGCCTGTCGGACTACGACTTCGAGAACCTCAAGGAAACCGTGCGCGAGCTGGGCGCACACTGACTGTTCATATCGCAATGAGTGCCTGAGGCGAAGATGCCTGAATTACCGGAAGTCGAAACCACCCGGCGCGGGATCGCGCCGCACCTGGAAGGCCAGAAGGTCAGCCGGGTGATTGTTCGTGAGCGACGTTTGCGCTGGCCGATCCCCGAGGATCTGGACGTGCGCCTGTCCGGGCAGCGCATCGTCCAGGTGGATCGTCGGGCCAAGTACCTGCTGATCAATGCCGAAGTCGGCACCCTCATCAGTCATCTGGGCATGTCGGGCAATCTGCGTCTGGTGGAGATCGGCCAGCCGGCGGCCAGGCACGAACATGTGGACATCGAACTGGAGTCGGGCCTGGCCCTGCGCTACACCGACCCGCGCCGGTTTGGCGCCATGCTCTGGAGCCTGGACCCGCTGAACCACGAGCTGCTGGCGCGCCTGGGGCCGGAGCCGCTGACCGATCTGTTCGACGGCGAGCGCCTGTTCCAGCTGTCCCGGGGCCGCTCCATGGCGGTCAAGCCGTTCATCATGGACAACGCGGTGGTGGTCGGGGTGGGCAACATCTATGCGACCGAGGCGCTGTTCGCCGCGGGCATCGATCCGCGTCGTGAAGCCAAGGGCATTTCCCGCGGTCGCTATCTGCAACTGGCGATCGAGATCAAGCGCATCCTGGCGGCGGCCATCGAGCGCGGCGGCACCACCTTGCGCGACTTTATCGGCGGTGACGGCCAGCCGGGGTACTTCCAGCAGGAGCTGTTCGTCTATGGGCGTGGCGGGGAGCACTGCAAGGTCTGCGGCACGGGGCTGCGGGAAATCAAGCTCGGCCAGCGGGCCAGCGTCTATTGCCCGCGTTGCCAGAGCTGAGGCGCTTGGCCGGCCTGCCGGCTCCTACAAGGGGTTGTGGGAGCCGAAACGAGTTTCCATCACTCAAGCCTTGCCGGTGATCTTCCGGTACTTGGCCATCAACTCTTCTTCGGTTTCCGGGTGCGCTTCGTCCAGCGGAATGCAATCCACCGGGCACACTTGCTGGCACTGCGGCTCGTCGTAGTGGCCGACGCACTGGGTACACAGGTTCGGATCGATGACGTAGATCTCTTCGCCTTGGGAGATCGCCGCGTTGGGGCACTCGGGTTCGCAGACGTCGCAGTTGATGCAATCGTCGGTGATGATCAGGGACATGGGGGACTCCGGCCTGGGCGGCAGGCCCGGGCATGTAAAAACGAATGCGCGCAATTGTGCCGTATTGACGCCCGCAGTGCACGCGGGCGTGATGGCTGGCGTCAGGCAATGGCCCCGCAGCGGGGCCAAGGGGCTTACTTCTTGAAGCGCAGGGTCAGCGCGTCGGCGACGGCGGGGTGGACGAACTTGGTGATATCGCCACCCAGGGCGGCGATTTCCCGGACCAGCGTCGAGGAAATGAACGAGTAGCGCTCCGACGGAGTGAGGAACAGGCTTTCCACGTCCGGCGCCAGTTGGCGGTTCATGTTGGCCAGCTGGAACTCGTATTCGAAGTCCGAAACTGCTCGCAGGCCCCGCAGAAAGACATTGGCGTTCTGCTCCTTGGCGAAATGCGCCAGCAACGTGGAGAAGCCGACGACTTCAACGTTGGGCAGGTGCTTGGTCACCTCGCGCGCCAGTTCCACGCGCTGCTCCAGGGGGAACAGCGGGTTTTTCTTGGGGCTGGCGGCAACGGCGATGATCACGTGGTCGAACAGCCGCGAGGCGCGCTCGACCAGATCGCCGTGGCCCTTGGTAATAGGGTCGAAGGTACCTGGGTACAACACTCGGTTCATCGCGTCGTCCTGGCGGGAATCCGTTGGGGAGTCGGATGGTATCGCAGCCTTCCCGGTCGGCCAAGTCGCCTTTTAGAGAAGAAAGCCCGATGGACGCCGAAATTTCCCGGCTGTTTCACGCCGTTTTCAAGCGCTGGGCCAGGGCCGTGGCCAGTTGCGCCGTCAGGCCGTACACCGACAGCTGCGGGTTGGCGCCGATGCTGGTGGGGAACAGCGAGCCGTCGTGGATCGACAGGTTGTGCAGTTGATGGTGGCGCCCGAGGCTGTCGGCCACGGCGATTTTCGGGTCTTCGCCCATGGCGCAGCCGCCCATCACGTGGGCGCTGCCCAGGCGGGTGCGGTACAGGGCCAGGTCCAGGCCGTCGATCTGCGCACGCACTTCGCCCAGGGTCTTGGCGAAGCGGGCATCGCTGTGCAGCGGCTTGACCGCCTTGGCGCCACCGGCGAACTGGATCTCCGCCATGCTGTGGAAGGCCCGGCGCAGGCCATCCCAGGCGTAGGGTGAAACCTGATAGTCGAGCACCGGGGTGCCATCGCCGCGTAGCTCGACGTTACCGCCGGTGCTGTCGGGGTGGAAGCCGTCCCGCAGCAGGGCCAGCATGGCGTGGGTGTGGGGCAGTTGCTCCATGGACAGCCCGCTCTGCGGCCCGAAACCGCCCAGCAGGGTGCTGGCCAGGGCCGGTTGCAGGGGCGGCACTTCAAGTTTGTAGGACATCTTGCCGGTGGTGCCGTCCTGCCACTGGAAATGGTCGGAATAGATCGATTGTGGCGCGCCGTAGAACGGGTTGATCACCTCGTCGAACTGCCCGGCGGAGAAGTTCACCAGGTGCAGGAAGGTGCGCTTGCCCAGCCGCGAATGCGGGTCCGGGGCATCGGAGCGCAACAGCAGGGCCGGGCTGTTGATGCCGCCGCCGGCCAGCACGTAGTGCCTGGCCTTGACCGTGATGGTGCGCCCGGTGGGGGCGACGCAGCGGGCGTCCATGGCCTGGCATTGCAGGCCGCTGACCTTGTCATCCTTGATCAACAGGCGCTCGGCCCGGGCCAGGTACAGCAGTTCGCCGCCTTTCTCCAGGGTCGCCGGAATGGTGGTCACCAGCATCGACTGCTTGGCGTTGGTCGGGCAGCCCAGGCCGCAATAGCCCAGGTTCCAGCAGCCACGCACGTTGCGCGGAATCACGTGCCAGCTGTAGCCCAGGGCTTCGCAGCCCTTGCGGATCACGTCGTTGTTGGCATTGGGCGGCATGACCCAGGGCGCGACACCCAGGCGCTGTTCCATTTTTTCGAACCAGGGCGCCATCTCGGCCGAGCTGTGGCCCACCACCCCGTGTTCCCTGGCCCAGTGTTCCAGGGTCGGGTCCGGGGTGCGAAAGCTCGATGTCCAGTTGATCAGGGTGGTGCCGCCCACGGCCCGGCCCTGGAGGATGGTGATGGCGCCGTCCTTGCTCATGCGCCCGATGCCTTCCTGATAAAGGCTGGTGTAGGCCTGGTCCTCGAGCATCTTGAAGTCGTCGCTGGTCTTGAGCGGGCCTTCCTCGATCAGCAGCACCTTGAAGCCGGCGGCGCTGAGGATTTCGGCGGTGGTGCCGCCACCGGCGCCGCTGCCGATGATGGCGACATCGGCTTCCAGGGTCAGGTCCTGCTCCAGCTGCGCGCCGTTGTAGGTTTTCCAGCCACGGTTCAGGCCTTCGCGGAACAGATCAGGTACAGGCATATCGGATGCTCTCTTATTATTGAAGGCTCGGCGCGGATCCACTGTAGCCGCTGCTGAGCCTGCGAAGCTGCGAAAAGGCCCGCAGGGCCTTGCTTGACGATCCCCAGCCGCTGCCCCATCGCCCCACGAGCGTAGCGCTCGCGCAGCCACTGGCAGCGTCTACACCACCCGATCAGACCTTCGGTGGCCCGGGATAACCGCAATGGGCCCAGGACTCGGGGCGGGTGTACCAGGCCATCATCACCAGTTGCAGCAACGAGGCATGGCCCATGCGCAGCAGGGCCAGGACGCTGTTTTCCCAGCGGCTGAGGAAGTGCCGGATGTCGTCCGCGCTGGCGTTCTCCCAACTGCCCCAGATCCCCGTCAGCGGGCCGCGGGTCACTGCCATGCCCAGCACATCGAACAGTTGCTGGGTGAGCTTGAACATCTCCGGCGAGAGGTGGTTCAGGGCATTGTCCAGGCTGGCCAGGGTGCCCTCGACGGCGGCGGGCATCTTGTCCGCCGCCACCGCGCCTTCGAGCATCACCGGAATCAGCGCCCGCAGGAATGGCAGGTCATGGCTGCGCAGCATGCTGAAACCGCTGGCGGGGGTACTGGCGGAGCAACCGCTGAGGCTGGCGCCGAGCCCGGCGGTGGCCAGGAACGCGCTGGCGCAGAGGCCGATTTTCAGCAGGCCGCGCCGTGACAGCGCGGGTGTTGCAGACAGGCTAGGGGTCATTGTTGTTATTACCCGGCGTTGTACTGGTTAACGAATGAACAGCTTCTGGATGAGCTTCTGGATCGATTTGCCATAGGGCGGGTAGATCAGGCGCGCGGCGTTGAAGCGCTGCTTGATGAACACCCCCTTGGCCTTGCTGAAGGTCAGGAAGCCTTCGTGGCCGTGGTAGTGGCCCATGCCGGACGGGCCGATGCCACCGAACGGCAGGTCGTCCTGGGCCACATGCAGCAGGGTGTCGTTGAGGCACACGCCGCCGGAGTGGGTTTCGTTGAGCACCCGCTGCTGTTCGGCCTTGTCGTAACCGAAGTAGTACAGGGCCAGCGGACGCGGGCGCTGGGTGATGTAGGCAAAGGCCTGATCCAGGGTCCGGTAAGGCACGATGGGCAGGATCGGGCCGAAGATCTCGTCCTGCATCACGCTCATGTCGTCCGTGACGTTGAGCAGCAGGCTGTGGCCCAGGCGGCGCTCCTGGCTCTGCTCGAACAGCGGCACCAGCAGCGCGCCCTTGCTGGTGGCGTCGCTCAGGTAGCCATTGAGCCGGTTCAACTGGCGCTGGTTGATGATCGCGGTGTAGTCGGGGTTGTCCGCCAGGGTCGGAAAGAAGCCGCGGACCGCCTGGCGATAGGCTTCGACAAAGGCGCCGACCCGTTCTTCCGGCACCAGCACGTAGTCCGGGGCGACGCAGGTCTGCCCGGCGTTCAGGGTCTTGCCGAAGGCGATGCGTTCGGCGGCGTCCTTGAGCGGCACGCTGCTGGAGACGATGGCCGGGGATTTGCCGCCCAGTTCCAGGGTCACCGGTGTCAGGTTTTCCGCGGCGGCGCGCATCACGTGCTTGCCGATGCTGGTGGCGCCGGTGAACAGCAGGTGGTCGAAACGCAGCTTGGAAAACGCCATGCCCACTTCGGCCTCGCCCAGCACCACGCACACCAGGTCCTCGGGGAACACCCGCGCCAGCAGTTGCTTGAGCAACTGGCCGGTGGCCGGGGTGGACTCGCTGAGCTTGAGCATCACCCGGTTGCCGGCGGCCAGCGCCCCGACCAGCGGGCCCATGCACAGGTACAGCGGGTAGTTCCACGGCACGATGACCCCGACCACCCCCAGGGGCTGGTAGACCACCTTGGCCGAGGCAGGCTGGAAGGCCAGTCCCACGGCGCGGCGGGACGGCTTCATCCATTTCTTCAGGTGTTTGCGGGCGTAGTGGATGCCGTGCAGGCTGGGCATCAGCTCGGCCAGCAGGGTTTCATCGGCGCTGCGGTTGCTGAAGTCCTGGCTGATGGCGTCGATCAGTGCCTGGCGCTCGTTGTTGAGCAAATCGTGCAGCGACTTGAGCCATTGCTGGCGCTGCGCGGCGGGCGGCATGGGGTTGGCGGCAAAGGCCCGGCGCTGGGCTTCGAACAGTGTTTGCAGCGCGTCCTGTTGCTGAAGGGAATCCTGCAGGTAGGCGATTTCGGCAGACATGGACGGGCTCCGGTTTCAGGGGGTGGCTAGTTTTTTAGAGCTTATGCTCTAAATTGTCAAATACCATCCGGTGCCGGTCGCGATTTATCCCCAGGGGGATAGAACGTAAGATGCACCCCAGCCTTCTGATTAAAGCCCACACCCATGGCCCCACGCATAAAAACCCGCGAACGCATCGTCCAGTTCAGCCTCGAACTCTTCAACCAGCAAGGCGAACGCAACGTCAGCACCAACCACATTGCGGCGCACATGGAGATTTCCCCGGGCAACCTGTACTACCACTTCCCCAATAAGCAGGCGATCATCGCCGTGCTGTTTGCCGAGTACGAAAGCCTGGTGGACAGCTTCCTGCGCCCGCCGCCCGGGCGCGCAGTCACCGTGCAGGACAAGCGCTATTACCTGCAGGCGCTGCTGGCGGCCATGTGGCGCTACCGTTTTCTGCATCGCGACCTGGAGCACCTGCTGGACAGCGACCCGGAACTGGCCGCGCGCTACCGGCGTTTCTCCCAGCGCTGCCTGATCCAGGGCATGGCCATCTACGGGCGCTTCGTCGACGCCGGAATCGTCGCCATGGACAAGGTGCAGATCGAATCCCTGACCCTCAATGCCTGGATCATCCTCACCTCCTGGGTACGCTTTCTGTGCACTACCCGGGAAAACTCCACCCACCTGAGCGAAGAAGCCATCAAGCGCGGCGTCTATCAGGTGCTGGTGCTGGAAGCCGGCTTTGTCACCGAGCAGGCCCGTGAAGCGGTCAATGCGCTGTTCGAAGAGTTTTACGTGCCCCTGGCCCAAGCCCTGGAAGAAGTGCAGTAGGATCAACCTCCGACTTATTCACAGGAGCCCGCTATGCCCCTTGCGCAGTTGATCAGCCCGCTTGCCCTGGACCAGAAGAAGCAGCAGCCCGGCCTGGTGATTCTGGATTGTCGCTTTGCCCTGGAAGACCCCGATTACGGCCAGCGCAGCTACGCCAACGGACATATTGCCGGGGCGCATTTCGCCGATCTGAACCGCGACCTGAGCGCACCGGTGATCAAGGGCGTGACCGGCCGGCATCCGTTGCCGGATCCCGCGCAGTTGCTGGCGCGCCTGCGGGCCTGGGGCATCGATAACGACAGCCAGATCGTGCTCTATGACGACGGTCCCGGTGCCTACGCTGCTCGCGCCTGGTGGTTGCTGGCCTGGCTGGGCAAGCGTGATGGCGTGTTCATTCTCGATGGCGGCCTCAACGCCTGGCACGCCGCCGGTCTGCCCCTGAGCCTGGATGCCCCCGACAGTGTGAGCGGGCACTTCAGCGGTCAGCCCGATCACGCTTTGCTGCTGGATGCCGAGCACCTGAAGCAGCGTCTGGGCCAGCCAGACCTGACCTTGCTGGACGCCCGGGCCTTGCCGCGTTTTCGCGGTGACGTGGAGCCGATCGATCCGGTGGCCGGGCACATTCCCGGGGCGCAATGCGCGGCGTTCACGGACAACCTGGACAGCGACGGGCGCTTTTTGCCGGCGCAGCAGCTCAAGCAGCGTTTTGCCGAAAAACTCGCCGGGCGTTCTCCGGAGCACTTGGTGGCTTACTGCGGCTCCGGGGTCACCGCCTGCCACAACCTGTTCGCCTTGTGCCTGGCCGGCTATCCCCTGGCGCGGCTGTATGCCGGGTCGTGGAGCGAGTGGATCACCGATGCCCAGCGGCCTGTCGCCACGGGCGACTGACGGGCTGCCCCGGTCGGCCTCTTCGCTGGCAAGCCAGCGCCTATGATCCGCAGGCCCCCACGAACCTGTAGGAGCGAGCTTGCTCGCGAAAGCGTCGACAGGGACGGGTGGGCGGCAGCAGGCGCGAACGTGCTCGCGAAAGCCGCGCCGTCCTACTGCAGGACGGCGCTGCGATAAGCCGCCGGCGCCACCCCATAGACCTGCTTGAACTGTCGACTCAGGTGACTCTGGTCGGCAAATCCCAATTGCGTGGCCACTTCCAGCGGCAGGCAGCCATCGCGCAACAGGGCTCGGGCCTTGGCGATGCGCTGCTGCATCAGCCAGGTGTGGGGCGGAATCCCGGTGGCCCGGCGAAACACCCGGGCGAAGTGGAATGGCGACAGGTTCACCGCCGCCGCCAACTCTTCCAGTGACGGCGGCGCGGCCAGTTGCGAGTGCAGCAATTCCTTGGCCTGGACAATTGCCCGGTGCTCTTGCCCGGGCGCACCCGGCGCCCTGACCCCGGCGTGTCGCTGCAACAGCAAGAGCAGCATTTCCCGCCATTGGGTCTGTTGCTGCAGGGCGGTGGCCGGGCTTTCCAGCAGGTGGTGCAGGCGGGCAAACCCCTGCACCAGGTCCGGGTCGCGATACAGGGTCGCGCCGAAGGTCGGCAGGCTGCCGTTGGGCAGCTCCAGTTCGCCCAGCAGGCCGAGGATCTGCCGGTTGTCCGGGTAGAAGGCCCGGTACAGCCAGCCGTCCTCGACGCCCTTGGCACCGGTGTGCAGTTCGTCCGGGTTGATCAGCACCAGGGTGCCGCTGCCCGCCAGGTGCTCGGCCCCGCGATAGCGGTAGCGCTGGGCGCCGGCCATGATCATGCCGATCACATAGCCCTCGTGCACATGAGGCACGAAGCGCTGTTCGATATAGCGCGCGGCCAGCAACTCGACCCCGGCCAGGGGCTCGGTCTGCCAGAAACGGATCGACTCCCGGGTGGACTTAGCCATGGCGGTCCAGGTCCATCAGCCATTGCGGAATGCGCTGTTCCAGGTAGTAGCGCGGATGTTTCAGGCTGCCACCGACAAAACCCACGTGGCCGCCCTTGGCCTGCAGCTCGAAGCGGGTGCTGGCGGACAGTTCACGGGCTTCGGGCAGGCTGTGGCGAAACACGAAAGGGTCGTCCGCGGCCTGGATGATCAGGGTCGGGGTGCGGATTTCGCCGAGAAAATAGCGGCTGGAGGCGCGGCGGTAGTAATCCTGGGCATCGGCAAAGCCGTGCAGCGGCGCGGTGACCCGGCCGTCGAAATCCCAGAAGGTGCGCATCTTGGTCAGCGGGCCCAGTTGCGCCAGGGTGGCCAGGCCGTCGTGGCGGCCGTCGTGCTGGAACTGGCGCTGCTTGTCCTTGATGTAGGCCAGCATCTCGCGCATGAAGTGCGCCTGGTAAATCTTCGAAAAGCCCTGGCCGATGCGGTCGGCGCACTGGTCCAGGCGAAACGGCACCGATACCGCCGTGGCGCCCTGCAACGGGCTTTCGCTGCCGCTTTCCCCCAGGTACTTGAGCAGCACATTGCCCCCCAGCGAATAGCCCACCGCATACAGCGGCGCCTGAGGGCGCTGGGCCCGCAGGTGGGCGATGGCCGCAGCCAGGTCTTCGCTGGCGCCGGAGTGGTAGCTGCGCGGCAGCAGGTTGGGTTCGCCGGAGCAGCCGCGCCAGTTCAGGGCCGCGCTGGCCCAGCCCCGAGCGGCGAGGGCCTGTTGCAGGCCGGTCACATAAGGCGAGTTGGACGAGCCGGTCAGACCATGCAGCACCAGCACCAGCGGGGCTTCGGCGCTATGGGGGCCGTGCCAGTCCAGATCGAGAAAGTCGCCGTCATCCAGCCACAGGCGTTCGCGCTGGCGCTCTAGCTCAGTGGCCGGGCGCCACAGCGGGCCCCACAGGGTCTGCAGGTGCGGGTTGCCAAGGCCGAAGGCGGGGATGAAACGATCAGGCGAGTCGGGCACGGGGAGGATCTCGATGCAGCGGCGCGCAGCCCGGGCGGGGGGCGCGCCTTGTTCCGGCCGAACGTAGGCGGGTGCTACGCGGCGTTGTCTGCCATACGTTGCCACAGCGAGTAGTACACCTGCCCGGATTTTTGTTCACGGTGCAGGCGCCAGCGCCCGGGCAGGCCCAGGGTTGATGGCGCGGTTTCGCTTTCGGTGTAGATCCAGGCGTCGTCCGCCAGCCAGCCGTGCTCTTCCAGCAGGGCGCAGGCGGCGGGCAGCAGGTTCTGGTTGAACGGCGGGTCGAGGAAGGCCAGGTCGAACGGCGTCGCCGGCTGGGTTTCCAGGTAGCGCAGGGCGTCGGCGGTCTGCGCCTGGCCCACGGTGCAACGCAGGGTGCCCAGGTGCTCGCGCAGGCTGGAGATGGCTACGCTGCTGCTGTCCAGGGCCAGGCCCGTGGCGGCGCCACGGGACAGGGCTTCGAGGAACACCGCGCCGCTGCCGGCGAACAGGTCGATGACCTTGGCCCCGGCGACATAGGGCGCCAGCCAATTGAACAGGGTTTCGCGCACCCGGTCCGGGGTCGGGCGCAGGCCCGGCAGATCGGGAAAGCTCAGTTTGCGGCTGCGCCATTCGCCGCCGATGATGCGCAGCTGGCCCACGCCATTGTGCTGGTTATGGACGGGTTTCTTGCTGGGACGGGCTGGACGGGCCATCAGTGCTCCGGAACCCCGAGCGGCTGCTCGGCGGGTTTGTCAGTGGGGGGCGGCAACGGCTTTTGCGCGACGGTGGGGCCGGCGCTGACGATGACCATCTTGTCGACACTCAGGTGCTTGTTCATGGCGGCCTTGACCTGTTCCACCGTCAGTTCCTGGGATTGACGCATGAAGTCTTCCAGGTAGCTCAACGGCAGATTGTAGAAGCCCATGGCCCCCAACTGGCCGACGATATCGGCGTTGCTGGCGGTGGACAGCGGGAAGCTGCCGGCCAGTTCACGCTTGGCGTCGTCCAGTTCCTTCTGGGTCGGGCCGTTCTTCAGGTAGTCGGCGAACACGTCCTGCACCAGTTTCAGGGTGCCTTCGCTCATTTCCGCGCGGGTCTGCAGGTTGATCATGAACGGGCCGCGGGCCTGCATCGGGGTGAAGGCGGAGTAGACGCCGTAGGTCAGGCCGCGTTTCTCGCGCACTTCGCTCATCAGCCGGGTGCCGAAACCGCCGCCGCCGAGGATCTGGTTGCCCAGGGATACGGCGGCGTAGTCGGGATCGTCACGGTCGATGCCCAGCTGCGCCAGCATCAGGTTGGTCTGGCTCGACGGGAATTCGATATGGCCGATGCTGGCCTTGGGTTCGGTGGGTTGCTCGACCTTGGCCAGGGCCGGGCCTTTGGGCAGGGCGGCGGAAACCTGCGCGGCAATCGCTTCGGCGTCGCTGCGCGAGAGGTCGCCGACCAGGGCGATCACCACGTTGCCGGCGGTGTAGGCCTTGGCGTGGAAGGCCTGCAGTTGCGCCAGGCTGATGCCCGGAACGCTCTTGGCATTGCCTTCGCTGGCGTGTGCATAGGGATGAGTGCCGTACAGGCGCTGCATCAGTTCCAGGCTGGCCAGCTTGCCGGGGTTCTGCTTCTGGTATTCGAAACCGGCGAGCAGCTGGTTCTTGATCCGCGCCAGGGAGTCGGCAGGGAAGGTCGGCTTGCCCACCACTTCGGCGAACAGCTTCAGCGCCGGTTCGCGTTTATCCACGGCGCTGAGGCTGCGCAGCGAGACCACGGCCATGTCCTTGTAGGCGCCGTTGCCGATATCCGCGCCCAGGCTCTCGAAGCCCCGAGCGATGGCGCCCACATCCTTGCCGGGCACGCCTTCGTTGAGCATGGCGTTGGTCAGCAGGGCCAGGCCGGAGGTGCTGCCGTCCTGGCTGCTGCCGGCGGCGAAGATCAGGCGCATGTCGAACATCGGCAGCTCGCGGGCTTCGACGAACAGCACCTTGGCGCCTTCGGCGGTGTTCCAGGTCTGCACATTGAGGTTGCGATGGCTGGGGGCCTTGCCATCCAGCTCGGCCAGGGATTGCAGCTTCTGGCTACTCTTGGCCTTGTCCAGGGCCTGGCTGGCATTGCTCTCGCCGGAGCGCGACAGGTACAGGCCACCGGCGGTGAGCAGGGCGACCAGGGCCAGGCCCAGCAGGACCGGTGAAGCATTCTTGCGCTTACTCATGAGCGGACTCCTCAGGCAGTACGTGGGCCACGCTCATACGCTCCCGGGTGAAATAGGTGCGGGCGGCCTTCTGGATGTCTTCCGGGGTCACGCTTTGCAGTTCCGCCAGCTCGGTGTCCATCAGCTTCCATGACAGGCCGACGGTTTCCAGCTGGCCGATGGCGCTGGCCTGGCTGGTGATGGAGTCACGCTCGTAGACCAGCCCGGCAATCACTTGGGCCCGCACCCGCTCCAGTTCCTCGGCGGACGGCGGGGTGGTCTTGAGTTGGTCCAGCATGCGCCACAGCCCGGCTTCGGCCTGGGCGATGGTTTTCTTCTTTTGGCTGTTGGGGGTGGCCGAGAGCATGAACAGGCTGTCGCCCCGGGTGTAGGCGTCGTAGCTGGTGGAACCGTTGGACAGCAGCTCTTCGCCGCGCTCCAGCTGGGTCGGGATGCGCGCGCTGTAGCCGCCGTCCAGCAGAGCCGCGGCCAGGCGCAGGGCGTGCACCGAGCGCTGGTCCTCGGCGGTGGCGATGCTGGGCACGTTGAAGGCCAGCATCAGGCTCGGCAGTTGGGTCTTCACGTGCAGGGTGATCAGGCGCTCGCCGGGTTCGGCCAGCTCCATGGGGATCTTCGCCGGTGGCACGTCACGCTTGGGGATGGCGCCGAAGTAACGCTGGGCCAGGGTCTTCACTTCGTCGGGGGTGACGTCGCCGACCACCACCAGGGTGGCGTTGTTCGGCACGTACCAGGCCTGGTACCAGTGGCGCAGTTCCTCGACCTTCATCCGGTTCAGGTCGGCCATCCAGCCGATGGTCGGCGTGTGGTAGCCGCTGGCCGGGTAGGCCATGGCCTTGAAGCGCTCGTAGGCCTTGGACAGCGGCTTGTCGTCGGTACGCAGGCGGCGTTCTTCCTTGATCACTTCGATCTCGCGGGCGAACTCGTCGGCCGGCAGGCGCAGGCTGGCCATGCGATCGGCTTCCAGCTCCAGGGCCACGCCCAGACGGTCGCGGGCCAGGACCTGGTAATAGGCGGTGAAATCGTCGCTGGTGAAGGCGTTCTCTTCGGCGCCCAGGTCCCGCAGGATCAACGAGGCCTCGCCGGGGCCGACCTTCTCGCTGCCCTTGAACATCATGTGTTCCAGGGCGTGGGACAAACCGGTCTGGCCCGGGGTTTCGTAGCTGGAGCCGACCTTGTACCAGACCTGGGACACCACCACCGGCGCGCGATGATCTTCGCGGACCACGACCTTGAGGCCGTTGTCGAGGGTGAATTCGTGGGTGGGTTGCGGGTCGGCAGCCAGGGCTGCAAGGGGCAGACAAACTGTGCTGAGCAGCAGGCCTGCGGCGCGGCGGGCTAGAGCATTCATTCGTTTTTAAACCTGTTGGGCTGCCCGCGTGTTCTTAGCGTCAGCGGGCGAGGAGGTGCTAGGATACTGATCCGTTTTACTGGCGGCCACGCCTATCAGGTCTTCGCGGATCAGCAGGTACTTGAGCAGGTTGTATGAGTTACCGGCAATAAGCCTTGATTTGTCAGCTAAACTGCGACTTTTCGCCGATTTTGCCGTTCCAGTCCTTTAGTAAAATCGCTCCTTGAAGTGCTTTTGGGCATTTCGACAACATGTTGCGCGTGAACAAGCTGGAATAAACACAGTCTGTTCTGCATCGAATATTTATTTACCGAGGCGCCCAGTGGCGCATCGCTACCTTGAGATAGCCGTCTCCATGTTTGGTTCCAACGACGACAAAAAGACCCCAGCCGCGGCTGGCGAGAAGAAAGGCCTGTTCGGATGGCTGCGCAAAAAGCCGCAGGAACCCGTCGTCGAACAGCCGCAAGTGCCTGTCGAGCCAGCGCCGGCTCCGGTCATTGAAACCGCCCCCAGCGTAGCCCCGAGCGAGCCGGTGGTGCTGTCGACCGGCGAGCCGGTGCTGCAACTCCAGGTCGAGGCTGAGCCGGTAGCAGCCGTCGCCCCCGAGCTGCCCCTGACTCCGAGCCCGGAGCACAAGCCCTGGCTGACGCTGCCGGTAGCGGAAGAGCCGGTGGCCCTGGTGGAGGATACGCAGGCAGAACATGTCACGCCGCCGATCCCGGCCTTGAGCGCGGCGCCCGAGCCGGTTGTCGAGGCGGTTGTCACCCCGGCCCCGGTGATCGAGGTGCAGGCTCCGCTGGCCCCGGCGCCGGTCGCCCCCGAGCCTGTCGCTCCTGCTCCTGCTCCTGCTCCTGCTCCTGCTCCTGCTCCTGTTGCCGAGCCGGTTGCCCAGGTGGCGGAGCCTGTGGTCGATCCGGTCCGTCCTGCTGAAGAGAACAAGGTCGGTTTCTTCGCCCGTTTGAAGCAGGGCCTGTCCAAGACCAGCGCCAGTATCGGCGAAGGCATGGCCAGTCTGTTCCTGGGCAAGAAGGCCATCGATGACGAGTTGCTCGAAGACCTGGAAACCCGTTTGCTGACCGCCGACGTCGGGGTCGAAGCCACGTCGGTGATCATCCAGAACCTGACCCAGAAGGTGGCGCGCAAGCAGCTCACCGATTCCGACGCGCTCTACGCTTCGTTGCAGGCCGAACTCACCAGCATGCTCAAGCCGGTGGAGCAGCCGCTGAAAATCGTCGCCCAGAACAAGCCTTTCGTGATCCTGGTGGTGGGCGTCAACGGTGCAGGCAAGACCACCACCATCGGCAAGCTGGCGAAGAAGCTGCAGCTGGAAGGCAAGAAAGTCATGCTGGCGGCCGGCGACACCTTCCGCGCCGCAGCGGTGGAGCAACTGCAGGTTTGGGGTGAGCGCAACAAGATCCCGGTGATCGCCCAGCACACCGGTGCCGATTCCGCCTCGGTGATCTTCGATGCGGTGCAGGCGGCCAAGGCCCGTGGCATTGACGTGCTGATCGCTGACACGGCAGGGCGCCTGCACACCAAAGACAACCTGATGGAAGAACTGAAGAAAGTCCGTCGGGTGATCGGCAAACTGGATGCCGACGCGCCCCACGAGGTGCTGCTGGTGCTGGACGCCGGTACTGGCCAGAACGCCATCAACCAGGCCAAGCAATTCAACCAGACCGTGGAATTGACCGGCCTGGCCCTGACCAAGCTCGATGGCACTGCCAAGGGCGGGGTGATCTTCGCCCTGGCCAAGCAGTTCGGTCTGCCGATCCGTTATATCGGGGTCGGTGAAGGCATCGATGACCTGCGTACCTTTGAAGCCGAACCCTTTGTCCAGGCACTGTTTGCCGAGCGGGAGCGTTCATGATTCGTTTCGAACAGGTCGGTAAGCGCTATCCCAACGGCCACGTTGGTCTGCATGAGCTGAGCTTTCGCGTCCGTCGTGGCGAATTCCTGTTTGTCACCGGCCACTCCGGCGCCGGTAAGAGCACCTTGCTGCGCCTGCTGCTGGCCATGGAGCGTCCGACGTCGGGCAAGCTGCTGCTGGCCGGCCAGGATCTGGGGCAGATCAGCAATGCGCAGATCCCTTTCCTGCGGCGCCAGATCGGCGTGGTGTTCCAGAACCACCAGCTGTTGTTCGATCGCACGGTGTTCAATAACGTCGCGCTGCCGCTGCAGATCCTTGGGCTGTCCAAGGCGGAAATCGCCAAGCGGGTGGACTCGGCCCTGGAGCGCGTGGCGCTGTCGGACAAGGCCGACCTGTACCCCGGCGATCTGTCCACCGGCCAGCAACAGCGCGTGGGCATTGCCCGGGCCATCGTCCATCGTCCAGCCTTGCTGCTGGCGGACGAGCCCACCGGTAACCTCGACCCGCGTCTTGCGGCGGAAATCATGGGCGTGTTCGAAGATATCAACCGCCTGGGCACCAGCGTGCTGATCGCCAGTCACGACCTGGCACTGATCGCGCGCATGCGTCACCGCATGCTGACCCTGCAGCGCGGCCGATTGATCGGTGATGGGGAGGCCGGCGTATGAGTGCAACACGTACCCCTAAAGTGGCGGAGCGCGTGGCGCCCAAGGCCTCCGAGGCGCCGCCGCCGAAGAAAAAACGCGACGAGGACGACGGTCCGGATTTCGCCACCCTGCTGCACGCCTGGATCGAAAGCCATCGTGCCAGCCTGCTGGACAGCCTGCGGCGCCTGGGCAAGCAGCCCATCGGCAGCTTCTTTACCTGCCTGGTGATGGCCGTGGCCCTGAGCCTGCCCATGGGCCTGTCGCTGCTGCTCAACAACGTCGAGCGCCTGGGCGGTTCCTGGCAGCGTGCGGCGCAGATTTCGCTGTACCTGGAGCTGGGCGCCTCGGCGGCCGAGGGCGAGAAACTCAGTACCGAGATCAAGGGCCTGCCCGGGGTTGCGGATGCCGAGTTCATCAGCAAGGAAAAGGCCCTGGAAGAGTTCCAGCAGCAGTCCGGGCTGGGCGAGGCCTTGCGCGAGTTGCCGCACAACCCGTTGCCGGGTGTGGTGCTGGTGACGCCGAACGAAGTGGACAAGGCTACGCTGGAAGCCTTGCGCCAGCGTTTGGCGGACATGCCCAAGGTGCAACTGGCGCAGCTGGACCTGGTCTGGGTCGAGCGACTGGCGGCCATCCTCAAGCTGGGGGACCGTTTTGTCTTCGGTCTGACGGTGTTGTTGGTTTCTGCATTACTTTTGGTGATAGGCAATACCATTCGTCTTCATATTGAAAACCGCCGCACCGAGATAGAAGTGATTAAACTCGTCGGCGGCACGGACAGCTATGTACGACGTCCCTTCCTTTATATGGGCGCGCTGTATGGCTTCGGTGCGGGGATTCTGTCCTGGGGGGTACTGGCGTTCGGCCTGGACTGGTTGAACGACGCGGTGGTCGGTCTGGCCGGCCTGTATGGCAGTGATTTTGCCCTTGCAGGAGTACCGGTTGCCGATGGTCTGTCGCTCTTGCTTGGGGCGGTGCTGTTGGGTTATATCGGTGCGTGGATTGCGGTGGCCCGCCACCTGAGGGAGCTGGCACCGAAGTAATGTCTTTTTGCTTGTATTGACCTTTCTGAATATTTGGGAACTTGTTTCGCGGTTTCCGGTCAATTTTCGCAGTGCTGAACTGCACGAGTTATGTGAGTCGGAGGTTTTTTCGTATGACCACTTCTTTGCAACCTGCTTACGCACTGGTTCCAGGCGCAAACCTGGAGGCCTATGTGCACACGGTGAACAGCATTCCATTGCTGACGCCCGAGCAGGAGCGTGAACTGGCCGAGAGTCTCTACTATGAGCAGGATCTTGAGGCGGCTCGGCAGATGGTGCTCGCCCACCTGCGTTTTGTCGTACATATCGCCCGCAGCTATTCCGGCTACGGGCTGGCCCAGGCCGACCTGATCCAGGAAGGCAACGTTGGCCTGATGAAAGCCGTGAAGCGCTTTAACCCGGAAATGGGCGTGCGCCTGGTGTCCTTTGCCGTGCACTGGATCAAGGCGGAGATTCACGAGTTCATCCTGCGTAACTGGCGGATTGTCAAAGTCGCGACCACCAAGGCTCAGCGCAAGCTGTTCTTCAATCTGCGCAGCCAGAAGAAGCGCCTGGCCTGGCTGAACAACGAAGAAGTGCACCGTGTGGCGGAAAGCCTGGGCGTCGAGCCCCGTGAAGTGCGCGAGATGGAAAGCCGGCTGACCGGCCAGGACATGGCCTTCGATCCAGCGGCTGAAGCGGATGACGACAGCGCTTTCCAATCGCCGGCCAATTACCTGGAAGACCATCGCTACGATCCGGCCCTGCAACTGGAAGATGCCGATTGGAGCGACAACTCCACCCACAACCTGCACGAAGCGCTGGAAGTGCTGGACGAACGCAGCCGCGACATTCTCTACCAGCGCTGGCTGGCCGAAGAAAAAGCCACGCTGCACGACCTGGCGCAGAAGTATAACGTTTCCGCCGAGCGTATCCGCCAGCTGGAAAAGAGCGCGATGAACAAGCTGAAGCTGTCCATCGCCGCTTGAGTCTGCAGCGTCATGCAAAACGCCCCGAGATGATCGGGGCGTTTTTGTTTGTGCGGCTGTCGCAGGCGCCGGCTTGGCGGCGAAACCCTGGCCCAACGTCCCTCTCGAACCCGCTCAGGCAGGGCAGGCGCTAGGCCGAATGCGGATTACTCCGCCCAGGGCGCCTTGCGCGACTCGTTCAATCGATTCAGATAATCGGCGCCACCGAGCAGGCTCATCTGTCGCCGAACCCAGCCGGCCCGCTGCAGCACATATGTACTGGGTCGCGCAGCGCTCAGCACCCGTGGATTGGGCAGCACCGCGGCCAGCAGGCTGGCCTGCTGGCGCGACAGATTGGCCGCGCTGACGCCGAAATGATGGCGTGCGGCGGCCTCGGCGCCGAACACCCCTTCATCCCACTCGGCGCTGTTGAGGTAGACCTCGAGAATCCGCTGCTTGGGCCAGAGCACCTCGATCAGGGCAGTGAACCAGGCTTCCAGGCCCTTGCGCAGGTAGCTGCGGCCGGACCACAGGAACAGGTTCTTCGACACTTGCTGGCTCAGGGTGCTGGCACCGCGGATCGAGCCGCCACGTTCGTTGTGGGCCAGGGCCGCCTGGATCGCATCGATATCGAAGCCCCAGTGATCGGGGAATTTCTGATCCTCGCTGGCGATTACCGCCACCTTGAGGTTGTCGGAGATGTCGTCCCAGGGTTTCCAGGTGCGCTGCAGGTCGATGGGGTCGTTGTCGATCCAGGATTCGATCTTGCGTTCCACCATCAGGGCGGTGCCCGGTGGCGGCACGAAGCGAAACAGCAGCACCAGCAGCACGCTGCCGACCAGGAACCACATCAAGGCTTTTACAAGGCGACGAAACAGATAACGCAGCATAGAGATGGCTTGGCCGAACCCGTTGAGCGCGCCATTATACAGACCCTTTGCCCTGAATCTGACTGGAGTTCCTCATGCTGCGTGGCTTCCTGATGCTGGCCGCCTTCTTCGGTTTTACCGGGGTTGCCCTCGGCGCCTTCGCCGCCCACGGCCTGAAAAACCGCCTGAGCACGGAATACCTGGCGATTTTTCATACAGGCGTGACCTACCAGCTGGTGCACACCCTGGCCCTGTTCGGCGTCGCCTTGCTGGCAGCCCATGTTCCCGGGCGGCTGGTGACCTGGGCTGGCGCCGCGTTCACCCTGGGCATCCTGCTGTTCTCCGGCAGCCTGTATCTGTTGACCCTGAGCGGCATCGGCAAGCTGGGCATCATCACCCCCTTCGGCGGTCTGGCCTTCCTTGTCGGCTGGTTGCTGCTGGGGCTCGCCGCCTGGCGCCTGCAAGTCGCCGGCTGACGCTTGTAGCTGACCTTTGGGTCACGATCGGGCTAGAATGCTGGCCCCTAAAAATGATGGCGGCTTCGAGCATGCGCATTCAGTTGAACGGTGAATCCTTTGAACTGCCCGACGGCTCGACCGTTGCGGCCCTGCTGAGCCAGCTGCAATTGAGCGGCCGGCGGATCGCGGTGGAACTCAATCTGGATATCGTTCCGCGCAGCCAGCACGCCGAGACGGCCCTCAGCGAGGGCGATCAGGTGGAAGTGGTCCACGCCATCGGCGGCGGCTAGCCGCTGGCCTCGACAGCGCTGGCGCTCACCGCGCAGCGCCCAGGCCCGCCGCCGGGCCCTCTCATGGACGACTGCGTTCAGCGGCCCCGGAGCCCGGGTCAGCAGCGCCCCGGGCCTGATACAGAATTCTGCAAGAACCTCACCCCAACAGAGGATTTCCGATGAGCAACGTTCGTAGTGACAAGCCTTTCGTCCTGGCCGGTCGGACGTACCAGTCGCGTTTGCTGGTAGGTACCGGCAAGTACCGCGACATGGAAGAAACCCGCCTGGCCATCGAGGCCTCGGGTGCCGAGATCGTCACCGTCGCCGTGCGCCGGACCAATATCGGCCAGAACCCGGGCGAACCGAACCTGCTGGATATCCTGCCGCCGGATCGCTACACCATCCTGCCCAACACCGCCGGTTGCTATGACGCGGTGGAAGCGGTGCGCACCTGCCGCCTGGCCCGTGAGCTGCTCGATGGCCACAACCTGGTGAAGCTGGAAGTCCTGGCGGACCAGAAGACCCTGTTTCCCAACGTGCTGGAAACCCTCAAGGCCGCCGAAGTGCTGGTCAAGGAAGGGTTCGACGTCATGGTCTACACCAGCGACGACCCGATCATCGCCCGCCAGCTGGCGGAAATGGGCTGCATCGCGGTCATGCCGCTGGCCGGCCTGATCGGCACCGGGCTGGGGATCTGCAACCCGTACAACCTGCAGATCATTCTTGAAGAAGCCAAGGTTCCGGTGCTGGTGGATGCCGGTGTCGGCACCGCTTCCGATGCCACCATCGCCATGGAGCTGGGCTGTGAAGCGGTGCTGATGAACTCGGCCATCGCCCACGCGCAGCAGCCGGTCATGATGGCCGAAGCCATGAAACACGCGATTGTTGCGGGCCGCCTGGCGTACCTCGCCGGTCGCATGCCGAAGAAACTCTATGCCAGCGCCTCTTCGCCGCTGGATGGTCTGATCAAGTAAGAGCCATTGATGACTGAATCAAACGACACGCCAATCCAGCCGGAAGCCGGCGACGAGCGCCAACACCGCCGCATCAAGAGTTTTGTGATGCGCGCCGGGCGCATGACCGAAGGCCAGCAGCGCGGCCTGGACCAGGGCGCACCGCTGTACGTGCTGCCCCTGGCTGACGCCCCGGTGGACTACGACCAGGTGTTCGGCCGCTCGGCGCCGCGCTCCCTGGAAATCGGCTTCGGCATGGGCCACTCGCTGCTGGAAATGGCCGCGGCGGCCCCGGAGCAGGATTTCATCGGCGTGGAAGTTCACCGTCCGGGTGTCGGCGCGCTGCTCAATGGCGTGCTGACCCAGGGCCTGACCAACCTGCGGGTCTACGATTGCGACGCGATTGAAGTGCTCAACCGCTGCATCGCCGACAACAGCCTGGACCGGCTGATGCTGTTCTTCCCCGATCCATGGCACAAGAGCCGGCACCACAAGCGCCGCATCGTCCAGGCCTCCTTCGCCGAGCTGGTGCGCAGCAAGCTCAAGGTCGGCGGCATTCTGCACATGGCCACCGACTGGGAGCCCTATGCCGAATACATGCTGGAAGTGATGAACGTTGCCCCGGGTTATCGCAACCTGGCCGAAGACGGCAAGTGCGTACCGCGCCCGGCCGAACGCCCGATCACCAAGTTCGAGCGTCGTGGCGAGCGCCTGGGGCATGGCGTGTGGGATCTGAAGTTCGAAAAAATCGACTGAGCCGGACTCGCTGTTGTAGGAGCTGGCCGGGCGGCGTTCCGCTTGCCAGCGAAGAGGCCGGTAAGGACGTCTTCGCCAGCAAGCTGGCTCCTACAGGGCTTGGATGAAACTGACCGGCACCTGGTCGGTCAGCCACACCCCATTCTCGGCCTGATAGAAACTGAAGCCTTGGGCCTGCATGGCCTGGGCGTCGATCTGCAGGATCACCACCTTGCCATAGCGCTGGCCCACGGCCTTGGCGGTGTCGATCTCCTGGGACAGGTGCACGTGATGCCGTGAACCAGGGATCAGCCCCTTCTCATTGATCGAATCCATGAAGCGCGTGGCGGTGCCGTGGTAGAGCACGGCGGGCGGTTGCTTTGCCTCAAGCTGCAATTGCACGGTCTTGTTGGAATGCCCCTGAACGGCACGAATCCGCTGGCCGTCAGCCGAGAGGGCGAAGCGCTTCTTGTCATTACCTTCGACGACTCGCTCGATCAGTTCCCGGCTCAGTTGCCGGCCGCCCTTGGCGGCGCCGCTGATCAGCGCTTCGATATCGCCCCAGCCTTCACTATCCAGTTCCAGGCCGATGGCCTGGGGCTCGTGGCGCAGCACGTAGCTGAGGAATTTGCTGGTGTCCTCGATAACTTTCTTGCTCATGTTCTTCCTTGATAACGGGGGCAGCCGTTGGATTGCGTTCGCCGGCAAGCCGCCTCCTACGGGGGGCTGTAGGAGCCGGCTTGCCGGCGAAGGGGGGCGACAGGTCAGCGACGATCAGCGACCACGCCAATCAGCACCAGCACCACCAGCAGCACCGGCGCCAGGCTGTAGTTGTTGAACTGGCTCAGGCCGCGGACGATCCACGGCGTGGCGTAGATCAGCGCCAGGCCGCTGCCGACCATGCACAGCAGGGCCATCAGCGGCACGCGCAGGGCGCCGGCGATGCCGCCCAGGCGTTGCTCGACCCAGCCCTTGATGTCCGCGCCGAACAGCACCAGCAGGCAGCCCACCAATGCCAGGGCGATTTCCGAGAGGTTGCTGCGACTCCAGCGGGACACGGTGGCAAGCAGGTCGAGTACCAGATCCATGTGATTTCCTTAGATCAGAAAGTATTGCAGCAGGTCATTGAGGAAGAGTTGCCCACGGGCCGTAGCCGCCAGGCGTGACGGTTCGACCTGCAACAAGCCGCTTTGTTCGGCCTGGCGCCGGCCTTCGGCCAGGCTGGCCAGGTCCAGGCCGGTGCGCTGGGCGAACAGCGCGGCGTCGACGCCGTCGGTGAGGCGCAGGGCGTTCATCAGGAACTCGAACGGCAGCTCGTCATTGCCCAGGGTCTTCTCGCCGGCCTTGAACGGCTTGGCCGGGTTCAGGTAGTCCTTGGGCAGGCGGGTCTTCCAGGTGCGCTGGATGCGCCCGTCCGGATGGCTGAGCTTGCCGTGGGCCCCGGCGCCGATGCCGATGAAGTCGCCAAAGCTCCAGTAGTTCAGGTTGTGCCGCGCCGCGCGGCCGGGCTGGGCATAGGCCGAGACCTCGTACTGGGCGTAGCCATGCTCGGCCAGCAGGGCCTGGCCGGCTTCCTGGATATCCCACAGGGTGTCGTCTTCCGGCAGCACCGGCGGCTGGTTCCAGAACACCGTGTTGGGCTCCAGGGTCAGCTGATACCAGGACAGGTGGGTCGGCTTCATCGCAATGGCCTGGCGCAGGTCGTCCAGGGCATCGTCCAGGGACTGGTCCGGCAAGCCGTGCATCAGGTCCAGGTTGAAGTTGTCGAACCCGGCCTGGCGCGCCATGCCGGCGGCGCGTACCGCTTCGTCACCGTTGTGGATGCGGCCCAGGGCCTTGAGCTTCTGTTCCTGGAAGCTCTGGATGCCGATGGACAGGCGGTTGATCCCCAGGGCGCGGTAGGCAGTGAACTTCTCCTGCTCGAAGGTCCCGGGATTGGCTTCCAGGGTGATCTCGATATCGCCGGCGAAGGGGATGCGCTGTTCCACGCCCTTGAGCAGCCGACCCAGGGCCTGGGCGCTGAACAGGCTCGGGGTGCCGCCGCCGAAGAAGATCGAACTCAGCTCGCGGCCATAGACCGCGTGCAGCTCCAGATCGAGGTCGGCCAGCAGGGCGTCGACGTACTCTTCTTCCGGCAGCGTCGGGCTGGCGGCGTGGGAGTTGAAATCGCAATAGGGGCATTTGCGTACACACCACGGGATGTGGATGTACAGCGCCAGGGGCGGCAACTGGGGCAGCGCCGCCCGAGGCGTTGGCGCGCCGCCGAGAATCAGCGGCGACGCGGAAGGGTCATGACTCATTGCAGGCCCAGGCGTTGCCGCAGAATGGCCATGGCGCGAGCGCGGTGGCTGAGCTGGTTTTTCTCCACCGGGCCCAGCTCGGCGCTGGAGCAGTCACGTTCCGGCACCCAGAACAGCGGGTCGTAGCCAAAGCCGTGCTCGCCGCTGGCAGCCGTGAGGATGCGCCCGTGCCACAGGCCTTCGCAGAGGATCGGCAACGGATCGTCGGCGTGCCGCACCAGGGCCAGGACGCAGACGAACTGCGCGCCGCGCTGGGCTTCGGGCACGTCCTTCAGGGCGTCCAGCAACTTGGCGTTGTTCGCCGCGTCGCCCTGGCCGTCGGCATAGCGTGCCGAGTAGATGCCCGGCGCGCCGCCGAGGAAGTCCACCGCCAGGCCGGAATCATCCGCCAGTGCCGGCAAGCCGGAAATGCGCGCAGCGTTGCGTGCCTTGAGGATGGCGTTTTCGACGAACGACAGGCCGGTTTCCTCGGGCTCGACGCTGCTGAACTCGCCGATCGAGCGCAGTTGCACCGAGGCGCCGAGCATGGCCTGGAGTTCTTTGAGTTTGCCGGCGTTGTGGCTGGCCAGTACGAGTTGCGTAAGGTTCATTATTCGCCCGGGAATAGCTCTTGGTTGAAGCTGAAGCTGTTGGTATCGCCACCCGTTTGCACGGTGATGGTGAAGGTACGGGTTTCCTGCTGTTCCACCGGGAACTGGGCGATGTAGTAGATCGCGCCCTGTTCGGTGATCTGGCGGAATTTCAGCGGGATGCTCTTGCTGGTCAGGTCCTTGACCGTACCGCTGACCTGGCCGACCAGCGGCTTGCCGTCCTTGATCAGCGAAACGTTGATCACGCCCTGGTTCTTGCTGCGAACCAGCTCCGCGGCCCTGGCGACGTCAGGTTGCAGGTAGGTGGAGTTGAAGGTGTTGTAGTGCACGGTGATGTCACCGAACACCTCCTTGCGCTCGCTCTTGATCGGGTCTGCCGCCAGGGCACTGAAGCTCAGGCAGGCAGCCAATAGAAATGTCACCAGACGTCCCATGATGGTTCTCCTCGATGCAACGTGGTTTATACCGCGACCTTGTGATCTTGCAGGCCGGGACTGCTGACGCGGTAGATGCCGATCTCCCCTAAGAGATTAGGCCATAGCTTACTGGCCCACCCGTGGCGGTGTTGTTGATCGACGGCAAGGCGGTTGATCACCCGGGCTTGGCGCTCGCGGCACAGCTCTTCGAAGTCCTCGAAGGTGCAGAAGTGGATGTTCGGCGTGTTGTACCAGGTGTACGGGAGGAATTCCGAAACCGGCATCCGACCCTTGCTGGCCAGGTACCAGCGGCAGCGCCAGTGGCCGAAGTTGGGGAAGGTGATGATGCACTGGCGGCCGACCCGGAGCATCTCGTCGAGGATCTTGTCCGGGTAGTGCACGGCCTGCAGGGCCTGGGTCATGACCACGATATCGAAGCTGTTGCTGGCGAAGTTGCCCAGGCCCTTGTCCAGGTCCTGCTCGATCACGTTGATGCCCTTGGCCACGCACTGGGCAATGTTGTCCGGGTCGTTTTCCAGGCCGTAGCCGGTGACCTGCTTGTGTTCCTGCAGCCAGCTCAGCAGCTCGCCGTTACCGCAGCCCAGGTCGAGGACGCGGCTGCCGGCGGGGATCCATTCCTGGATGATTTCCAGATCGGCTCTCATCGTGTCCTCACAGCGTTATGCGGTTCATGTAGTGACTAAAGGCCTGCAGGTAGCGCGGGATCGGAATCAGAAAGGCGTCGTGCCCCTGGGGTGCGTCGATCTCCAGGTAGCAGACGTCCTTGCGCGCGGCCATCAGCGCGTCCACCAGCTCCCGGGAGCGGGCCGGGGAGAAGCGCCAGTCGGTGGTGAAGGACATCACGCAGAACTTGGCGCTGGCGTTGGCGAAGGTCTTGGCCAGGTCGTCGTCGAAGTTCGCCGCCGGGTCGAAATAGTCCAGTGCCTTGGTCATCAGCAGGTAGGTGTTGGCGTCGAACCGCCCGGAGAACTCCTCGCCCTGGTAGCGCAGGTAGCTTTCCACCTGGAACTCGACGCTGTGGAAGTCGTAGTTGAGCTTCTCGCTCTTGAGGCCACGGCCGAATTTCTCGCCCATGGAGTCGTCGGACAGGTAGGTGATGTGCCCCACCATGCGCGCCAGCATCAGCCCGCGCTTGGGGATCACGCCCTGTTCCTGGAACGAGCCGCCGTGGAACTCGGGGTCGGTGAGGATCGCCTGGCGCGCCACTTCGTTGAAGGCGATGTTCTGCGCCGAGAGCTTGGGCGCCGAGGCGATGGCCAGGCAATGCCGTACCCGGTCCGGGTAGGTGATGGTCCATTGCAGGGCTTGCATGCCGCCCAGGCTGCCGCCGATCACCGCCGCCCACTGGCTGATGCCCAGGCGGTCCGCCAGGCGCGCCTGGCTGTGCACCCAGTCTTCCACGGTGAGCACCGGGAAGTCGGCGCCGAACGGCTTGCCGGTTTCCGGGTTGAGGCTGCTGGGGCCGGTTGAGCCGTTGCAACCGCCGAGGTTGTTGAGGCTGACCACGAAGAACTTGTTGGTATCGATGGGCTTGCCGGGACCGATGCAGCTGTCCCACCAACCGGGCTTGCGGTCATCGACGCTGTGGTAGCCGGCGGCGTGATGATGGCCGGACAGGGCGTGGCAGATCAGCACCGCGTTGCTGGCGCTGGCGTTGAGCTGGCCGTAGGTTTCATAGATCAGGTCGTAGGCTGGCAGCGAGCGCCCGCAGGCCAGGGCCAGGGGTTCGCTGAAGTGGGCCAGTTGCGGTGTGACCAGACCAACAGAATCGGGGGGGAAGGCAGTTGGCATCGATCCTGCTCTCGTTCAAATGAGGCGTAAGTCTAAAGACCGCTGTCTCCAGCGGCAAGCAAAGCCCGGGGCTGTGTTTCGCCGGCGTAGATGGCGGCGGAAGGTTCGCGGGCAAGCCGGCTCCTGCAGTGGGCGTGGGCCCCGGGAGCCGGCTTGCCGGCGAATCGGACGAATCAGGCGGGACGCGCCAGCCCCGGTAGCTCGGGGAGTTTCTTCGGCGCTTGCAGGCGCACGCGCTTCTGCCGGTTCAACTCGCCGCTGACCAGGCTGACGTGGCTCTTGGGGATGCCGAAAGCCTTGGCCAGGAACGCCATCAGGTGCGCGTTGGCCTTGCCCTCCACCGGCGGGGCGGTGAGGCGGATTTTCAAGCGCTCCCCATGCAGGCCAGCGAACTCGTCGCTGCTGGCCTTGGGTTGCAGGTGACAATCGAGGATCAGATCGTCACCGTCCCAGCGGAAATAACTCATGCAGGCCGCCTGGGTCAGATCAGCAGACGCAGGATGTCCGGCATCATGGTCATGGCCGCCAGGTTGTTGATCACCAGCATGTCCAGCAGCTTGAGCACCATGAAGGCCAGGATCGGCGAGATGTCCAGGCCGCCCATGCTCGGCAGGATGCGGCGGAACGGCGCCAGGGCCGGTTCGCAGATCTGGTTCACCAGCTCGGCGCCGGGGTTGTGGCTGCCCGGCGCGACCCAGGACAGGATCACGCTGATGATCAGGGCGAAGAAGAAGATCTTCAGGAACAGCGCGGTCACGCCGATGATCGACCAGATCAGCAGTTGCAACGGGTTGCCGGTGGTGCCGTAGGTCAGCAGCAGGGTCAGGGCCATCAGCGCCAGCTGCACCAGGATCGCCAGCAACAGCGAGGACATGTCCAGGCCGCCAAGGCTGGGAATGATCCGGCGCATCGGCTTGAGCAGCGGCTGGGTGGCCCGCACGATGAACTGGCACAGCGGGTTGTAGAAGTTGGCGCGGACCAGTTGCAGGACGAAACGCATCAGCACGATCAGCAGGTACAGGCTGCCCAGGGTTTGCAGCACGTACACCGCGGCGATGTTCAATCCAATCATCATTGGCTCCTTATTGGCCCAGTTGTTCGGCCATTTCGGCCGAGCGGTGCGCGGCGGCACCCAATGCTTTTTCCACCAGGGTTTCAAAGCCACCGGCCTGGAAGGATTTGATGGCCGCTTCCGTGGTCCCGGCCGGCGAGGTTACGCGGCGGCGCAGTTCGGCGGCATCGACGTCACTGGAAACAGCCATGTGGGCGGCGCCCAGGGCGGTTTGCAGGGTCAGTTGGGCGGCGGTTTCCCGGGGCAGGCCGAGTTTCTCGCCGGCGGCGGTCATGGCTTCGATCAGCAGGAAGAAATACGCCGGGCCGCTGCCGGATACGGCGGTCACCGCGTCCAGTTGCTGCTCCTGGTCCAGCCACAGGGCGATGCCCACGGCGGACAGCAGTTCCTCGGCCTGCTGGCGCTGCTGGGCGCTGACCTGGGCGGTGGCGTACAGACCACTGACGCCCTGGCGCAGCAGCGCCGGGGTATTGGGCATGCAGCGCACGATGGGCTGGGCGCCGAGCCAGTTGTTCATGCTTGAACAGGTGATGCCGGCGGCGATGGACACCACCAGTTGCTGCGGCTGCAGGCTCGGACGCAGGGCCTCGCACACGGCTTTCATGGCCTGGGGCTTGACCGCCAGGACGATCACGTCGACGCCAGCGATGGCCTCGGCGTTGTCGGCGAACACCTGGATACCGTGCTCGGCGGCCACCTTGGCCCGGGTTTCGGCCCCGGGGTCACTGGCGCGGATCTGGTCCGCCTCCAGGCCTTTGGCGCGCAGGCCGCCAATGAGGCTGGCCGCCATGTTGCCGGCACCGATAAAAGCGATACGAGTCGTGTTCATG
This sequence comes from Pseudomonas sp. St29, assembly GCF_001547915.1. Lineage (NCBI taxonomy): Bacteria > Pseudomonadati > Pseudomonadota > Gammaproteobacteria > Pseudomonadales > Pseudomonadaceae > Pseudomonas > Pseudomonas sp. St29. Next base: position 6,384,109 of record NZ_AP014628.1, on the reverse strand, counting down.
ACAGGTCCTTATGAGAGGTCAGGGTCAGTCGCATCAGGACTGACTGTAGTCGCGGGCGCCAAACAGCGCGGTGCCGATCCGCACCCAGGTGGCGCCTTGGGCGATGGCCGCTTCGAGGTCGTGGCTCATGCCCATGGAAAGGGTGTCCAGGGGCAGCTTGAGGCTGTCCCGCAGTTGATTGTTCAAGGCCTGCACCGCAGCGAAGGCGGCCTCCTGGGCGGCCCGATCCTCGGTGGGCTCGGGAATCGCCATCAGCCCGCGCAGTTGCAGGCGCGGCAAGGCGCTGATGGCGCTGGCCAGGGCTGGCAGTTCGGCCGGAGTGCAGCCGGACTTGCTGGCTTCGCCGCTGACGTTCACCTGGATGCAGATGTTCAGCGGCGGCAGCTCGGTCGGGCGTTGTTCGGACAGGCGTTGGGCGATTTTCAGGCGATCCACGGAGTGCACCCAGGCAAAGTGCTCGGCGATGGCACGGGTCTTGTTCGACTGAATGGGGCCGATGAAGTGCCAACTCAAGGGCAGGTCGGCCAGTTCCTGTTGCTTGCCCAGGGCTTCTTGCAGGTAGTTCTCGCCGAAGTCCCGCAGGCCGGCGGCGTAGGCTTCACGCAGGGCGGCAGCGGGCTTGGTCTTGCTCACGGCCAGCAACCGGACGCTGGCCGGGTCGCGCTGTACGGCCTGGCAGGCGCTGCGGATGCGCTCGGCGAGCCGGGCAATGTTGTCTGCTATCGTGGACATTCGATTTCTTCTCAAAAGTACCGGCGGCCTCGGCCTGCCGGCTGCCGCGTGAATCCACCAGACCCTCACCCGCCACTGGCCAGAGCATTGCTCGATGGCCGTGGCGGACCTTGCCCTTGCCTCGGGCAATGGCAGCCGCCCAGAGGCGGGCGGGTCTGAAGCTCGCGGCATTCTACTGGAATTGGGAGTCACTATGGACATCACCGAACTCTTGCTCTTGAGCGTCGCCCGAGGTGCTTCCGACCTGCATCTGTCCGCCGGACTGGCGCCGATGTTGCGTATCGACGGCGATATCGGCGCGCTGGAGGGGCCGGCCCTGGACGGGCAGCAGACGCTGGCCTTGATCCACAGCCTGATGAGCGAATCGCAGCGCCAAGCCTTCGCCGTCACCCGGGACCTGGACTTCGCCTACGAGCTGCCGGGCGTGGCGCGCTTTCGGGTCAACGCCTTCCAGCATGCCCGGGGCGTCGGCGCGGTGCTGCGCCTGATTCCTGCGCGGGTACAGAGCCTGGAAGCGTTGGGGCTGGGGGAAGTGTTTCGGCACATTGCCGAGGTGCCCCGGGGGCTGGTGCTGGTGACCGGGCCCACCGGCAGCGGCAAGTCCACCACCCTGGCGGCGATGATCGATCATCTGAACCACCATCGGCGCCAGCACATCCTCACCATCGAAGATCCCATCGAGTTCGTGCATCCGCAGCACAGCTGCCTGGTGCACCAGCGCGAGGTGCAGCGTGATACCCAGAGCTTCGCCAGCGCCTTGCGCGCCGCGCTGCGGGAAGATCCGGACGTGATCCTGCTGGGAGAGCTGCGGGACCTGGAAACCATCCGCCTGGCGCTGACCGCCGCAGAAACCGGGCATCTGGTACTGGCCACCCTGCACACCGCTTCGGCGGCCAAGACCATCGATCGGTTGGTGGACGTGTTCCCGGGGGAGGAAAAGGCCCTGGTGCGCTCGATGCTGGCCGAGTCGCTGCAGGCGGTGGTTGCCCAGGTGCTGCTGAAAAAGGTCGGTGGTGGCCGGGTGGCGGCGCACGAGATCATGCTGGGCAGCTCGGCGATTCGTAACCTGATTCGCGAGGACAAGGTGGCGCAGATGTATTCGGCGATCCAGACTGGCGGCGCCCAGGGCATGCGCACTCTGGACATGAGCCTCAAGGCGTTGCTCGGGCAGGGGTTGATCAGTCGCGAGCAGGCCCGGGAACAGGCGCGGATGCCGGAGAGTTTTTGACCGGGCTGCAAATGCATTCGCCGGCAAGCCGGCTCCTACAGGTGGGCGTAGGAGCCGGCTTGCCGGCGAATGGGCGAATCAGCAGATCAGCGCTGCACGACCCGCAGGGGCGCGTGCTCCTTGGGCAGGACCCGCTTGGCAACCACGTAGTGGCTCTGCCAGTAGGGTTTCTTCAGGGTGTCGATGGTCACCGCCTTGCCGCGCCGCGGGGCGTGGATGAAGCGGTCTTCGCCCAGGTAGATGGCGACGTGGTTGACCTTGCGGCTCTTGATGTTGAAGAACAGCAGGTCGCCCGGCTTCAGGTCCTTGCGCTCGACCTTCTGCCCGTGGCCGCTGGCCATGGCGTTGGACGTGCGCGGCAGGTCCACGGCGGCAACGTCGTTGAAGGCGTAACGCACCAGGCCGCTGCAATCGAAGCCTTTACTTGGGCTGCTGCCGCCCCAACGATAAGGAGTACCGAGAACGTTGACCGCGCGGCTGAGGACTGTGGTGCTCGGCCGGCCGGCGTTGTTGGCCACCAGCTTGCTATCGGTCTTGCTCAGGCGGGTGGGGTGCTTGATGGTGGTCTTGTTCTTGGCGGTGACCGTCGAAACATGCGGTTTCGGGGTGTAGCCATTAACGTTGGGAAGTCGTTGCTCACGGTTGGTGGCGTGGGCGGCCAGTGGCATTAATAGGCAAATGGTTAGCCATGTCTTGAAAAATGGTCGCATTAGGCAAGGCTCTTATTTGGTTTGCGCGCAACTTTATAACAGCTTTCGGGTCACTTCCGTGGCCGTTTGTCGATTCAACCTTGGGGTCAACTTCGGCAAAGAGGTGGCAACTTGACGCAGAAAACTGTCAGAAGTCAGGCAGTACAAGGCTTTGACGGGAGAGAAGGTAACATCGTCCACATGTCGAACGCCTGTAAAAAAGTCACAAAGTTTTTAAGAATATTTATCTATCACCTGCAAAGAGGCTCTTAATGAACACCTATCGTCAGGATGCATCCGCTCATGACACTCACAGCAAGGTGATCGGTTACCTGTTGTGGATTTTCGGTTTTACCGGTGCCCACCGCTTCTATTACGGCAAGCCGGTAACCGGGACCCTCTGGTTCTTCACCTTCGGTCTGTTGGGCATTGGCTGGCTGATCGACTTGTTTCTGATCCCGTCCATGGACCGGGAAGCGGACTTGCGTTTCACCTCGGGCCCACTGGAGTACAGCGTCGCCTGGATACTCCTGACCTTCCTCGGAGTCTTCGGCGTACATCGCATGTACCAGGGCAAATGGCTGAGCGGGGTGATCTATCTGTTCACCGGCGGCCTGTTCTTCCTCGGGGTGCTGTACGACTTCTGGACCCTGAACGATCAGGTGTCCCTGGAAAACGCCAAGCGCCGCTGATCCATTCAGCGGCGCAGGCGGTGATGGCGTTGCATGGGGCTGTTGCCGCAGGCCGCCATCAGGAGCGGCGGCTCCTTCGGAGCCGTTCGCAGCCTGCGGCAGCGGCTACAGGGTGCCAGCCAGGGAGTCAGCCTTGATAGCTGATGTGCCCGTCCACCAGGGTGTAGCGCACCGCGCCCGGCAGGCTATGGCCGAGGAACGGGCAGTTCTCGCCCTTGGACAGCCAGCGCTCGCCGGCCACGGTGGAACTGACCGGGTCGAACAGCACCAGGTCCGCCGCGCCACCTTCCACCAGCTTGCCCGCCGGCAGGCGCAAGGCGGCGGCCGGGCCGGCACTGAGGCGCGCCAGCAGGGTCGGCAGGTCCAGCAGGCCATCCTGAACCAGGGTCAGGGCCAGTGGCAGCAGCAACTCGACGCTGCTGATGCCCGGCTCGGTGGCGCCGAACGGTGCCAGCTTGGCGTCACGTTCATGGGGCTGGTGATGGCTGGAGATGGCTTGCACCACCCCGGACTTCACCGCCTCGCGCAGGGCGTCACGGTCGGTCCGCGAGCGCAGTGGCGGCTGTACGTGATACAGGCTGGAGAAGTCGATCAGCGCCTCGTCGGTGAGGATCAGCTGATACAGCGCCACATCGGCGGTCACTGGCAGGCCGCGGGCCTGGGCCTGGGCAATCAGTTCCACGCCGCGGGCGCTGGTCAGCTGGCTGAAGTGCGCGCGCACGCCGCTCTGTTCCACCAGCAGCAGGTCCCGGGCCAGGGCCACGGTTTCCGCGCTTTCGGGAATCCCCGGCAAACCGAGGAAGCTGGCGGTAGCGCCTTCGTGGGCCAGGCCGCCTTCGGCCAGGTCGCGATCCTGGGAGTGGAAGATCACCGTCAGGTCGAAGGTGGCGGCGTATTCCAGGGCACGGCACAGGGTGCGGGTGCTGCGGAAACCGTCCAGGCCGTTGCCGAAGGCCACGCAACCGGCGTCACGCAGGGCAATCAACTCGGCCAACTGTTCGCCTTCTAGGCCCTTGCTCAAGGCGCCGATGGGGAACACCTTGCTGTTGCCGGCTTCGCGGGCGCGGTCGAGGATCAGTTCGGCCACCGCCGAGGTGTCCAGCACCGGCTTGGTGCGCGGTGGGCAGCACAGGCTGGTGACGCCACCGGCCGCGGCGGCGCGGGTTTCGCTGGCGATGCTGCCCTTGCGGCTGTAGCCCGGCTCGCGCAGGGCCACGCTCAGGTCCACCAGGCCGGGCGCGGCCACCAGGCCCTTGGCGTCGATGCTGGTGACGGCATTGAAACCGCCCGGGGCGGCGCCGATGGCGACGATCTTGCCGGCTTCCAGGTGCAGATCAGTGGTTTGATCCAGGCCTCTGCTTGGATCGATGACGCGGGCGCCGAGAATGCTGAGCTTCACTGGGCGTTCTCCTGCTCGAATTGTCGCTGGGCGGTCTGCCCGCTCATGGCCATGGACAGTACGGCCATGCGCACTGCAATACCGTAGGTCACCTGATTGAGGATCACCGAGTGCGGACCGTCGGCCACCGCCGATTCGATCTCCACGCCACGGTTGATCGGGCCCGGGTGCATGACGATGGCGTCGGGCTTGGCCCCGGCCAGGCGCGCGGTGGTCAGGCCGAACAGGCGGTAGAACTCGCCTTCGCTGGGCAGCAGGCCGCCCTGCATGCGCTCACGTTGCAGGCGCAGCATGATCACCACGTCCACGTCTTTGAGGCCTTCGGTCATGTCGGTGTAGACCTTGACCCCGTACTGCTCGATGCCGATGGGCAGCAGGGTTTTCGGCGCGATCACGCGGATGTCCGGGCAGCCGAGGGTTTTCAGCGCCAGCATGTTGGAGCGCGCCACCCGCGAGTGCAGGATGTCGCCGACGATGGCCACCGAAAGGTTCTCGAAGCCGCCCTTGTGCCGGCGGATGGTCAGCATGTCGAGCATGCCCTGGGTCGGGTGGGCGTGACGGCCGTCGCCGCCGTTGATGATCGCCACCTGCGGGCACACGTGTTCGGCGATGAAGTGCGCGGCGCCGGAGTCGCCGTGGCGTACCACGAACATGTCGGCGGCCATGGCTTCCAGGTTGCGCAGGGTGTCCAGCAGGGTTTCACCCTTGCTCGCCGAGGAGGTCGAGACATTCAGGGTGATCACGTCCGCCGACAGCCGCTGGGCCGCCAGTTCGAAGGTGGTGCGGGTGCGGGTGGAGTTCTCGAAGAACACGTTGCACACGGTCTTGCCGCGCAGCAGCGGGACTTTCTTCACCGCCCGGGCGCCGACTTCGAGGAAGGAGTCGGCGGTGTCGAGGATTTCCGTCAGCAGCTCGCGGTTCAGGCCGTCGAGGGACAGGAAATGGCGCAGCTGGCCCTGATCGTTGAGCTGCAGCGGGCGCTTGGCGTCTAGAGGCGTCATCGCAATGGACTCTTAAAAGGGCGAGTTAGAGGGCGAGGTCTTGGAGCTCGAGTTGAAGCGGCGCAGGACCGGACAATTTTACCCGCTCGTGGGCGGCCAGCGACAGGGTCGCGCCCACCACATTCGGACGGATCGGCAGCTCGGCGGCGTTCAGGTCCAGCAGGCAGACCAGGGTCACGCTGGCCGGGCGGCCGTAGTCGAACAGTTCGTTGAGGGCGGCGCGGATGGTCCGGCCGCTCATCAGCACGTCGTCGATCAGCACCAGGTGCTGGCCTTCGATCTCGAACGGCAGCTCCGAGGGACGCACTTGCGGGTGCAGGCCGTTCTGGCTGAAGTCGTCGCGATAGAAGGACACGTCCAGGGTGCCCAGGGGCGCGTCGCTGCCCAGGGCTTCCAGCAGGGCCTGGGCCACCCAGACGCCGCCGGTACGGATACCGATGAAGCGGGGCTCGCTGATAGCGCGCTGGGCCAGGTGGGCGTTGAGATCAGTGGCCATCTGGCTGATCAGGGCGGCGGGATTGGGCAGGCTCATGGTGGCTCCTTCGTGGGCTCGCGCCGGGTTGCCGGGCAGCGAGGCGCGTGGGACTTGCGGCTGGTGTTGGGCCAGGAGGCGCGCAGCAGGGGGCCGCGCCTCTTCAGGATTCGGGTTTCAGGTGTTCAACAGGCCGGCGTTTTCATCGAGCCAGCCCTGCAGCAGCAGGGCCGCGGCGATGGCGTCCACCGGGTTGTCGCGGTAACTGCCTTTCTGCCCGCCCCGGGCCAGGCGTTCGCCCTTGGCCTCGAAGGTGGTCAGGCGTTCATCGTGGGTATAGAAGGGCACATTGAAGCGGCCGTTCAGGCGCCGGGCGAACTTCTCGGCCCGCACGCACATATCGCTGGGGCTGCCGTCCATGTTCAGGGGCAGGCCTACCACCACGGCGTCGGGTTTCCATTCCTCGATCAGCGCTTGCACCTGATTCCAGTCCGGCACGCCGTTCTGCGCCTTGAGGGTGCACAGCTCGCGGGCCTGGCCGGTGATGGCCTGGCCCACGGCGACGCCGATCTGCTTGGTGCCGTAGTCGAAGCCGAGGATCAGTCGCAAGGCCATCAGGCGTGGCCCGCCTGGCTGGTGAGCAGGTTGAGGTTGACCCCCAGGTGCCGGGCGGCGGCTTCCAGGCGCAGTTCGCTGCTGGTGTTGAACAGGATGTCGGCGTCGAAGGGGCAGGTCAGCCAGGCGTTGTCCGCCAGCTCGGCTTCCAGTTGCCCGGCTTCCCAGCCGGCGTAGCCCAGGGCGATCAGGCTCTTGGCCGGGCCGACACCGTCGGCGATGGCGAACAGCACGTCTTGGGAGGTGGACAGGGACAGCCCTTCGAGCTCCACCGTGGCCTGGTAGACCGGGCCGCTGGGATGCAGGACAAAGCCGCGATCGGTCTGCACCGGGCCGCCACTGAAGATCGGCACGTGCTGGCACAGCAGCGGCGGCTCTTCGTCGGGGCGCAGTTGTTCGAGGATATCCGCCAGGTTCAGGTCCTGGGGCCGGTTGATCACCAGGCCCATGGCGCCACTGGCGTTGTGCTCGACGATGTAGGTCAAGGTCTGCGCAAAGTTCGGGTCGGCCATATGGGGCATGGCGATCAGGAAGTGATGCTTGAGATAGCTTGGGCTGACATTTTTCATGAGCGCTAGTGTGGCGATGGCGGGCCCGGCTGACAAGCGCCAGCCGGTGGGTGCTGGCCTGCCGGTGCAGGTGGCGCGGGGGAGGGCGTATCCGCTGAGGGGGCTGTGCGCCGGCCAACCGGCTGTTGCGGGTGCTGGGCGCTTGCCAGCGGGTGCGGATTAATTGCTGGACAGCTTGTCGCCCCGGGCGAAGCGCCAGGTGCGGATGATTTCCAGGCGGTCGATGTCCGACAGATCGCCGGTGAAGGGCGCGAACGGCGCGGCCAGGCGCACGATGCGCTGGGCGGCCTGGTCCAGCAGCGGCTGGCCGGAGGACTCCAGTACCAGCACTTCATACAGTGAGCCGTCGCGGTTGATCGAGACCATCAGCCGCAAGTTGCCGTAGATCTGCTTGCGGCGGGCCTCCTCGGGGTAGTTGAGGTTGCCGATGCGCTCGACCTTCTTGCGCCATTCGTCCTTATACCAGGCACCCTTGTCGCGCATGGTGGAGGCGGCGCTCAGGCGGTGGATGCGCGGGCGCTTGGCATACAGCTGTTGTTCGTTGGCCAGCTCCGCTTCCAGGCTGGAAATCTCGCTGGACAGCTGGGAGCTGTCGAACGTCGGAGTCTCGGCCTTGGGCGTCGGGTCTTTCCTGACCTCTTCACGCTGGGTCACGGTCTTTTTCGGTTTCGGCGCGGTGGTGGCCACGGCTGCCTTGGGCGCGGCTTCCTTGACCTCGGGCTTGACCGACGGCGGAGGCACCACCTTTTTCACCGAATTGTCCTGGAACGGCGCCACCTCGGTGGTTTTCGGAATGGCCTTCTTGTCCAGGGTGCCGCTGCCTTCCTGGTGCTCCTGGGCGAGAAAGTCGGCCTTCTTCGGCTTGGTCTCGCTCTTGAAGGTGGCCAGGGTGATTTCCAGGGTCTTGCTGATGGTCTGGGGCTCGGCGAAGGAAAAGCCCAGGCCGAGGATCAGTGCCAGGTGCAGGAGCGCCGCCAGGAACAGGGTAAATCCCAGGCGATCGGCCGCGCGCACGCCGCCATGGGCTAGCTCGGGGGGCAGATCGGACGGCAGGCTCATGGGCGTTTCGACATCACGGCAGGCATCACACAACCAACATCACGTTTTCACAGGCGGCGCATGATAACGCAATGTTGGTTTCAAGCCTTGAGTGCCAAGCTTCAAGCGACAAGCTGCAGATGACGCAGATCAAGCTTGCGGCTTGTTGCTGGCGGCTTGCAGCTTGCGTTCGATGGCATCCATCAGCCGCGCGCCGATTTGCGTGCCGAAGGCGTTGTCGATCTCACGGATGCAGGTGGGGCTGGTGACGTTGATTTCCGTCAGGTGCTCGCCAATCACATCGAGGCCGACGAACAGCAGGCCCTTGGCCCGCAGGGTCGGGCCGACCTGGGCGGCGATCCAGCGGTCCTTGTCGCTCAGTGGACGGGCTTCGCCACGCCCGCCGGCGGCCAGGTTGCCACGGGTCTCACCGGCGGCGGGGATGCGCGCCAGGCAGTAATCCACCGGTTCGCCATCGATCATCAGGATGCGCTTGTCACCGTCCTTGATCGCCGGCAGGTAGGCCTGGGCCATGATCTGCTGGCTGCCGAGCACGGTCAGGGTTTCCAGGATCACCGACAGGTTCGGGTCGCCGGCGCGGTGGCGGAAGATCGAGGTGCCGCCCATGCCGTCCAGAGGCTTGAGGATCACGTCGCCATGCTCGGCGGCGAACTCGCGCAATACATCGGCGCGCCGGCTGACCACGGTCGGCGGGGTGCACTGCGGGAACAGGGTGGCGAACAGCTTTTCATTGCAGTCGCGCAGGCTCTGGGGCTTGTTGACCACCAGCACGCCGGCGCTTTCGGCCTGTTCCAGCAGGTAGGTGGAGTAGACGAACTCCATGTCGAACGGCGGGTCCTTGCGCATCAGGATCACATCCAGATCGCTCAGCGGGCAGTCGATCTCGGCGTCCAGCTCGAACCATTTCTCCGGGTTGGCGAACACCTGCAGCGGGCGCATGCGCGCCCGCGCCACGCCGGCGCCCTGGTACAGGTCGCGCTGCTCCATATAGAAGAGGGTCCAGCCGCGCTCCTGGGCGGCCAGCAGCATGGCCAGCGAGCTGTCCTTCTTGTAGGAGATGCTGGCGATAGGGTCCATGACAATCCCGACGCGAACGCTCATGGGTGGATTCCTTTAAGAAAATAAGTGGAAGCAAGGCAAAAAAAGTGGCGTCAGAGTGGCGCTGACAAGGGCCTGGGTCAAGGAAAAACCACTGCCTGGCGTGGTCCATAGATTGCAGAGGGGAGAGTGTGCTAAAAAGGCTCGCATGCCGGGCCGAGGCCTTGAAGTTCAAGGGTTTGGGGCGTAGGCCAGCGGTACCGGATCAAATCATTCGCTGGGGCGATGGCAGAGCAGATATGGAACAGCATTCCAACGCCTTGAAGGTGATGGTGATCGACGATTCGAAGACGATTCGCCGCACGGCCGAAATGCTGTTGAAGAACGTCGGCTGCGAGGTCATCACCGCCGTGGACGGTTTTGAGGCCCTGGCCAAGATCGTCGATCATCATCCCGGCATCATCTTCGTCGACATCATGATGCCGCGGCTCGACGGCTATCAGACCTGTGCGCTGGTGAAGAACCACAGCGCGTTCAAGTCCATTCCCGTGATCATGCTGTCCTCCAAGGACGGCCTGTTCGACAAGGCCAAGGGGCGCATCGTCGGCTCCGACCAGTTTTTGACCAAACCCTTCAGCAAGGAAGAACTGCTGAGCGCAATCAAGGCCCACGTTCCGGACTTTGTCGCGCTTGCGCCACAGTAGACACGCACAATGGCGCTCGGCCCGCGGGCCGCGCGCCCATACCGTATGGGGAAGACCATGGCTCGTATTCTGATCGTCGATGACTCGCCGACTGAAATGTACAAACTCACCGGCATGCTGGAAAAGCACGGCCATGAAGTGCTCAAGGCCGAGAACGGTGCCGACGGCGTGGCCCTGGCCCGGGAAGAAAAGCCCGATGCGGTACTGATGGACATCGTCATGCCCGGCCTCAACGGCTTCCAGGCCACCCGCCAGTTGACCAAGGATGCCGAGACCAGCCATATCCCGGTGATCATCATCACCACCAAGGATCAGGAAACCGACAAGGTCTGGGGCACTCGCCAGGGCGCCAAGGACTACCTGACCAAGCCGGTGGACGAAGAGACCCTGATCAAGACCCTGAACAGCGTCCTGGCCGGCTGATCGCCCGGCCATGAGCGAAACCCAGACCGCCTTCGAGCTGCTGCTGGAGATCGACCAGCGCTGCCGCCTGCTGGCCGCCGACCTGCCGTCCCAGGAAACCTGCCAGCACGGCTGGAGCGGTATCGGCTTCCGCCTCGGGGAGCACTGGTACGTGGCCGCCATGGGCGAAATCAGCGAGGTGCTGCACGAGCCGCGCTACACCCTGCTGCCCGGGGTCAAACCCTGGGTCAAGGGCGTGGCCAACCTGCGCGGGCGGCTGCTGCCGATCATGGACCTGTGCGCCTTCTTCGGTCATGAGCTGTCGCCCCTGCGCAAGCAGCGGCGGGTGCTGGTGGTGGAGTACAAGGAACTGTTCGCCGGCCTGCTGGTGGATGAAGTGGCGGGCCTCAAGCATTTTGCCCAGGACAGTCTGGAGCCCGGCCCCGGCGACTTTGCCATTGCCGCGATCAACCCCTACCTGCAGGGGCAGTTTCGCAGCGACCAGCTCTGGCAGGTCTTCAGCCCCTTCGCCCTGGCCCGCTCGCCGGCGTTTCTGCAGGTGGCGGCGTGAGCCTCGCCCGGTCCCGCTTGCCCTGCGTTCGCTGTACCCCGGCCAGCCTTGCTGCCCTGGTTCCATCCATGCTGCCCGAGCGTTGCGTGCGCCCCGGGCTCCTGAAAGCGGGATCACCCGCTCGCCACAGGCCTGATCGATGACCAAAGCCAAAACCGGCAAGCCCCTGGAGGGCTCCCGCAGCCGCTCGCAGATCATCGTGCTGTTCATCGCACTGATCGTGTTCATCATGCTGCTGTTCGCCAACTTCGCTTACCTGAACACCCAGGCCACCTACGACAAGCAGTACATCGGCCATGCCGGCGAGTTACGGGTGCTGTCCCAGCGCATCGCCAAGAACGCCACCGAAGCGGCAGCCGGCAAGGCTGCGGCGTTCAAGCTGCTGGGGGATGCGCGCAACGACTTTGCCCAGCGCTGGAGCTACCTGAAGAAGGGCGACCCGGCCACCGGCCTGCCCGGCGCGCCGGTGGTGCTGCGCCAGGAAATGCGCGCCGTGCAGCTGGACTGGGAAAAACTGCTGAAGAACGCCGATGTCATCCTCGGCAGCGAGCAGACGGTGCTGTCCCTGCATCAAGTGGCGGCGACCCTGGCGGAAACCGTGCCCCAGTTGCAGGTGGAATACGAGAAGGTGGTGGAGATCCTCCTGCAGCGCGGTGCCCCGGCCGCCCAGGTGGCCATGGCCCAGCGCCAGTCGCTGCTGGCCGAGCGGATTCTGGGGGCGGTCAACACGGTGCTGGCCGGCGACGAAAATGCGGTCCAGGCCGCCGACGCCTTTGGCCGGGATGCCGCGCGCTTCGGCCAGGTCCTCAACGGCATGCTGCAGGGCAACCCAGGGTTGAAGATCAGCCAGGTCGAAGACCCGGACGCCCGGGCCCGGTTGGCGGAAATTTCCGAATTGTTCGAGTTCGTCTCCGGTTCCGTGGACGAGATCCTCGAAACCTCCCCCGAGCTGTTCCAGGTCCGCGAATCGGCGAGCAACATCTTCAGCCTGTCCCAGACCCTGCTGGACGAAGCCTCGCTGCTGGCCACCGGCTTCGAGAACCTGGCCGGCAGCCGCAAGCTGGACACCATCGGCGGTTATGTCCTGGGCCTGCTGGCCCTGGCCTCGATCATCCTCATCGGCCTGGTGATGGTCCGCGAAACCAACCGCCAGCTGCGGGAAACCGCCGAGAAGAACGAGCGCAACCAGAACGCGATCATGCGCCTGCTGGACGAGATCGAGGACCTGGCCGACGGCGACCTGACGGTGACCGCCTCGGTGACCGAGGACTTCACCGGGACCATCGCCGACTCCATCAACTATTCCGTCGACCAGCTGCGCGACCTGGTGGCCACCATCAACCTCACGGCGGGGCAGGTGGCCGGCGCGGTGCAGGAAACCCAGGCCACCGCCATGCAACTGGCCGAAGCCTCCGAGCACCAGGCCCAGCAGATTTCCGAAGCCTCCACGGCGATCAACGAGATGGCCCAGTCCATCGATCAGGTGTCGGCCAACGCCGCCGAGTCCTCGGCGGTGGCCGAGCGTTCGGTGGAAATCGCCAACAAGGGCAACGAGGTGGTGCACAACACCATCCACGGCATGGACAACATTCGCGAGCAGATCCAGGACACCGCCAAGCGCATCAAGCGCCTGGGCGAGTCCTCCCAGGAAATCGGTGACATCGTCAGCCTGATCGACGACATCGCCGACCAGACCAACATCCTGGCCCTCAACGCGGCGATCCAGGCCTCCATGGCCGGCGATGCCGGGCGCGGTTTCGCCGTGGTGGCCGACGAAGTGCAACGGCTGGCGGAGCGCTCCTCGGCCGCCACGCGGCAGATCGAGACCCTGGTGCGGGCGATCCAGACCGACACCAACGAAGCGGTGATCTCCATGGAGCAGACCACCACCGAAGTGGTGCGCGGCGCGCGTCTGGCCCAGGACGCGGGGGTGGCCCTGGAAGAGATCGAAGGCGTGTCCAAGACCCTGGCGGCGCTGATCCAGAGCATTTCCAACGCGGCCCAGCAGCAGACCACGTCAGCCGGGCAGATCTCCCTGACCATGAACGTGATCCAGCAGATCACCTCGCAAACCTCGTCCGGCTCCACCGCGACCGCCGAGAGCATCGGCAACCTGGCGAAAATGGCCAGCCAACTGCGCCGCTCGGTGTCCGGCTTCACCTTGCCGGCCACCCGGGCCCCGGCCCCGAATGACAATCGCTGACGCAAGGCCTTGACGGGAGTGGTGATGGTGGACCGGCATGACTATGTGGCCCTGGAATGGGTCAAGGGCGAAATTGCCGAAACCTTGAAGCAGGCGCATCAGGCCTTGGAACACCTGGCGGATGACCCCCAGGACCCGGATGCCCTCGGCCAGTGCCTGGCGGGGATCCACCAGGTCCATGGCAGTCTGCAGATGGTGGAGTTCTACGGCGCCGCGCTGCTGGCCGAGGAAATGGAAAAGCTCGCCCTGGCCCTGCAGCAGAACCGGGTGGCCCAGCGCGACGAAGCCCTGCGCCTGCTGCGCCAGGCCATCGGCCAACTGCCCCAGTACCTGGACCGGGTGCAGAGTGCCCGCCGCGACCTGCCCCTGGTGGTGCTGCCGCTGCTCAACGATCTGCGCAGTGCCCGGGGCGAAGGCCTGCTCTCGGAAACCAGCCTGTTCAGCCCGCAACTGCCCAGCCTGCCGACCCTGTCCGACAAGGCCCTGGCGGCTCTGGAGCCGCTGGAGTTTCCCACCCAGATGCGCAAGTTGCGGCACCTGCTGCAAACCGCGCTGGTGGACCTGCTGCGCGAGCAGGACGCCGAACACTGCCTGGGCCACATGGCCAAGGTCTTCGAACGCCTGGAGGCGCTGTGCCAGGACGCACCGCTGGCGCCCTTGTGGCACATCGCCTCGGCCCTGGTGGAAGGCATGCGCCAGGGCGTGATCGCCAACAGCCCGGCGGTGCGCAGCCTGCTCAAGGACGCCGACAAGGAACTCAAGCGCCTGCTGGAACAGGGCATGCCCGGAATCAACCAGGCCGCGCCCGACGAATTGCTCAAGAGCCTGTTGTTCTACATCGCCAAGGCGCGCCACCCCACCCCATTGATGCTGACCATGAAAGAACGTTACGGACTGGACGACGCGCTGCCCGACAGCGCGGTGGTGGATGAGGAACGGGCCCGCCTGGCCGGGCCCGACCGCGATGCCATGCGCTCGGTGCTGACCGCGGTGTGCGATGGCCTGGTGCGGGTCAAGGAGCGCCTCGACCTGTTCGTGCGCAGCGACCGCCAGCACACCGGCGACCTGGACAGCCTGCTGTCTCCTTTGCGGCAGATCGCCGACACCCTGGCGGTGCTGGGTTTCGGCCAGCCACGCAAGGTGATCATCGACCAGTTGGCGGTGGTCCAGAGCCTGGCCCAGGGCCAGCGCGCGCCGGACGACGCGGTGCTGATGGATGTGGCCGGGGCCTTGTTGTATGTCGAGGCGACCCTGGCCGGGATGGTCGGCACCGTGGAGCCGGAAAGTCCCGAGGACAGCCGCCTGCCCACCACCGACCTGACCCAGATCCATCAGTTGGTGATCCAGGAAGCCCTGGTCTGCCTGCGTCAGGCCAAGGACCTGATTGGCGAGTGCATCGAGGCCGACTGGGAGCGCGAGCAACTGGTGTCGGTGCCCGAGTTGCTGACCCAGGTGCGCGGCGCGCTGGCGATGATCCCGCTGCCCCGTGCCGCCAGCCTGATGGAAGCCTGCAATCGCTTCATCAGCGAACAGCTGCTGCAGGATTCGCCCCGGCCGGACTGGCGGCAACTGGACCACTTGGCGGATGTGATCACCAGCCTTGAGTACTACCTGGAGCGCTTAAAGGAGGACCACCAGGCGCCGGGGGAGAAGTTCCTCGACCTGGCGGAGCAGGGCCTGACGGCCCTGGGGCATGCCCCCGTGGCGCAAGCGGCATTGCCGGAGCGGCCCGCAAGCGGCGGCGAGGCGCTGGCGCTGCCGGTGTCCCAGGCAGCGGACGAGCCCCGGCCGGCGCAGTCTCTGGCCGATGCGCTGGCGGCCCCGGTGTCGGCCCTCAACCCGCCGGCCCTGATCACCCCCGGCAGCCTGCTGCCGCCGCCGGTGGACGAAGAGCCGGTCGACGACGAACTACGGGAAGTCTTCCTTGAAGAAACCGAGGAAGTGCTGGACATGCTCCGCGAGTACCTGCCGCGCTGGACGGCCGAGCCCCAGGGCCAGGCCGCCCTGAGCGAACTGCGTCGAGCCTTCCACACCCTCAAGGGCAGTGGGCGCATGGTGCGTGCCCTGGTCCTGGGGGAGCTGGCCTGGGCGGTGGAGAACCTGCTCAACCGGGTGCTGGAGCACAGCGTTGCCCCCAGCGCCGAAGTCCGGCAACTGGTGGCCGACACCCTGCAGCTGCTGCCGGACCTGATCGGCGAATTCGCCGCCCGGGCCCAGCGCCAGCGCGAGGATGTCGACCGCCTCGCCGCTCGCGCCCATGCCCTGGCCAAAGGTGCCGCAGCCGACGCCCTCGCTGAAGGCCAGGCGCTGGACCCGCAGTTGCTGGAGATCTTCCGCGCCGAAGCCCAGACCCACCTGGACAGCATCCAGCGTTTTCTCGAACGGGCTGCCGAGCACCTGCCGCTGCAGGCCAGCGATGAACTGCAGCGGGCCCTGCATACCCTCAAGGGCAGCGCCTCCATGGCCGGGGTGCTGCCGATGGCCGAGCTGGCCGGGCCCTTCGACCAGTTGGCCCGGGAATACCGGGCCCACCTGATTCCCCTGGACCTGGACGAAGTCGAGCTGTTGCTGGAAGCCGAAGGCCTGCTGCGCCGCGGGTTGCGGCAACTGGACAGCGATCCGCTGGCGCCCATCGACGGTGCCCGCTCACTGGTGGGGCGCGCCCTGGCACTGCTCGGCGAGCGCCTGGAAACCCTGCTCAACGCCCCGGACGCCGCCCCCCGGGCCAAGCGCGATCCGCACTTGATCACCAACTTCCTGGCCCAGGGCATGGACATCCTGCTGGACGCCGAAAGCCTGCTGCGGCGCTGGCAGCAGCATCCCGGCGAGCGTCAGGAACTCAGTGCCCTGCTGGACGAACTGACCACCCTCGGTGAAGGCGCGCACCTGGCCGACCTGCACCCGGTGGATGAACTCTGCGAAGCCCTGCTCGACCTCTATGGCGCGGTGGAGGAGAGCAGCCTGGCGGTCAGCGAGCGCTTCTTCCACGAGGCTGAAAGCGCCCACGAGGCCTTGCTCAACATGCTCGACGAACTGGCTGCAGGCCAGGCGGTCAGCCCCTGCGCGGAGCGGGTCCAGGCCCTGCGCGATTTGCTGCATGAAGGCCTTGATCCGAGTGCCACCGGCCTGATCAAGAGCGATGGCAGTCGGGCCTTGAGCATCAGTGAACTGGGGGCGGCCACCGCGCGCCTGGAGCAGACGCCGGGGCAGGCGGACGCAGACGCGGAGATCGTCGAGATCTTCCTCGAAGAAGCGGTGGACCTCCTCGAAAGCGCCGATCAGGCCCTGCAACGCTGGTTGGCGGACCCGGAAAACGGCGCGCCGCTGTCCTCCCTGCAGCGGGACCTGCACACCCTCAAGGGGGGCGCGCGAATGGCCGAAGTGACGCCGGTGGCGGAGCTGGCCCAGGAGCTGGAGTCGTTGTACGAGGGCCTGGTGGACCGGCGCTACAGCCACAGCCAGCACCTGGGCCTGCTGTTGCGCAGCAGTCATGAGCAATTGGCGTTGCTGCTGCATCAGTTGCAGAGCGCGCAGCCCCTGGATGATTCCCGGGCTCAGGTCGAAGCCGTGCGCGCCTACCGGCAGCAGGCAGCCAGCCCCGCCGAGACGGCCGAGAACGTGCCCTCCGAGGACAGCGCGGCCCAGGATCCGGAGCTGCTGGAGATCTTTCTCGAAGAAGGCTTCGACATCATCGACAGCTCCGCCGCGGCCCTGGCGCGCTGGCAGGCCGACCCACAGGCGCGCCAGGAGGTGGAAACCCTGCTGCGGGACCTGCACACCCTCAAGGGTGGGGCGCGAATGGTGGAAATCGCCCCCATCGGCGACCTGGCCCACGAGCTGGAGTTTCTCTTCGAAGGCTTGTCCGCCGGGCTGCTGCAACCCAGCCCGGCATTGTTCACCCTGCTGCAGAAAAGCCACGACCGCCTGGCGCAGATGCTCGATGCGGCTCGCGCCGGGCAACCCATCGAGCCGGCGCAGAAACTGATCGAGGCAATCCACGACCTGAGCCATCCGCGCGTGCCGTCCGTGCCCGGGGCGCCTGCGCCGATGCCGGCGAGCAAGCCGGAGCCGGCGGCCCCCGCCGCGGAGGCCGCGGTGGTGGGCGACATGGTCAAGGTGTCGGCGGAACTGCTGGACGATCTGGTGAACCTGGCCGGGGAAACCTCGATCTTCCGGGGGCGCATCGAACAACAGGTCAATGATGCCCGGGTCGCGCTTGGCGAGATGGAAACCACCATCGAGCGCATGCGTGACCAGTTGCGGCGCCTGGACACCGAAACCCAGGGCCGCATCCTCAGTCGCCAGCAAGTGGAGGCCGAGCGCCTGGGCTACGAGGAATTCGACCCGCTGGAAATGGACCGGCATTCGCAGTTGCAGCAGTTGTCCCGGGCCCTGTTCGAGTCCGCCTCGGACCTGCTGGACCTCAAGGAAACCCTCGACCGGCGCAACCACGACGCCGAGAACCTGTTGCAGCAGCAGGGACGGATCAACACCGAATTGCAGGAAGGCCTGATGCGCACGCGCATGGTGCCCTTCGAGCGCATGGTGCCCAGGCTCAAGCGCATCGTGCGGCAGGTGGCCGAAGAGCTGGGCAAGGACGTGGAGTTCGTGGTGGGCAACGCCGAAGGGGAAATGGACCGCAACGTTCTCGAACGCATGGTCGCGCCCCTGGAGCACATGTTGCGCAATGCCGTGGATCACGGCCTGGAGGCCGCCGACGTGCGCCGCGCCGCGGGCAAGCCGCCCCGGGGGCGGATCAGCCTCGACCTGTCCCGGGAAGGCGGCGACATCATCTTCGACATGCGCGACGACGGCGCCGGGGTGCCCCTGGAAGCGGTGCGCGCCAAAGCCATCAAGCGCGGCCTGCTGGATCCGCAAGCCGCGATCAGCGACCGCGAGGTGCTGCAGTTCATCATGCAGCCGGGGTTTTCCACCGCCGAGAAGATCACCCAGATCTCCGGGCGCGGGGTGGGCATGGACGTGGTGCACGAGGAAGTGCGACAACTGGGCGGCAGCATGAGCATTGATTCGGTGGCCGGGCAGGGGGTGCATTTCCGCATTCGCCTGCCCTTCACCGTCTCGGTCAACCGGGCGTTGATGGTGCAGTGCGCCGATGAGCAGTACGCGATCCCGCTGAACACCGTCGAAGGCATCGTGCGGGTCTTGCCGGGTGAGCTGGACGCCCATTACCAGCTCGATCCGCCCCGTTACGAATACGCCGGGCAGGGCTATGACCTGTGCTACCTGGGGGAACTGCTGCACACCGTGCCGCGCCCGAAACTGCTGGGCCAGGTGCTGCCGCTGCCGGTGCTGCTGGTGCACTGCAACGAACAGCGCATCGCGGTGCAGGTGGATGTCACGGCCGGCACCCGGGAGATCGTGGTCAAGAGCCTGGGGCCGCAGTTCGCGGCGGTGCAGGGCCTGTCCGGGGCGACCATTCTCGGCGATGGCCGGGTGGTGCTGATTCTCGATCTGCTGGCGCACCTCCGTGCGCTGCAGCTCCAGGCACCGCGGCCGGGGCCGAGCGGCGAGGCCGCGGCCGCCGAAGTCCAGCCGCCACGGCCGATGCTGGTGCTGGTGGTGGACGATTCGGTCACCGTGCGCAAGGTCACCAGCCGCCTGCTGGAACGTCATGGCATGAACGTGCTCACCGCCAAGGACGGGGTCGACGCCATGACGCTGCTGGCCGAGCACACCCCGGACCTGATGCTGCTGGACATCGAGATGCCGCGCATGGACGGTTTCGAAGTGGCGATCCAGGTACGCAACGACCCGCGCCTGCAACACTTGCCGATCATCATGATCACCTCCCGCACCGGGCAGAAACACCGCGACCGGGCCATGGCCATCGGGGTCAACGACTACCTCGGCAAGCCCTATCAAGAATCGGTGCTGCTGGAAAGCATCGCCCTGTGGAGCAAGCCCCATGCTTGATCACCGCGCCAGCACCCTGACCGGTCTGTTGCTGCCCCTGGCGGACCGTACCCTGATCCTGCCCAACGTGGCGGTGGCCGAACTGATCGACTATCAGCAGGGCAGCTTCGACCTGGATTCGCCGCCCTGGTACCTGGGCCGGGTGCTGTGGCGCGAGCGGTGGATTGCGCTGATCAGTTTCGAGTCGGCCTGTGGTGGCAAGACGGTGTTGGGCGAGCGGGCGCGTATCGTCGTGCTCAATGCCCTGGGCGGACGCCCGGAGCTGAAGTTCATGGCCTTGCTGGTGCAGGGCATTCCCCGCTCCTGCAAGCTCGACAGCCAGTTGAGTTATGTCGATGTGCCGTTGGCGCCTCTGGAAAAGGCCGCGGTGCAGGTGGCCGAGCAAGTGGCCAAGGTCCCGGATCTGCTGGCGCTGGAGGAGTTGCTGGTGGGGGCGGGGGTTTAGGTCTTTGAGTGGCTGATTTTTCAGCCGTTCACTTTTGTAAGAGTGTCTGATTCTGATGGTTATATTAAATAAGGAAGGTGTTTTTGAAAGTGGAATTCGCTGAGGTCGTGTCTGTGTTTAGTGCAAAGGCGGACGTAGTGTTTGATGTCGTTCAGAAAGTTTTGAACTTTCCCTTAGGGGAAGTTCTTGTTTTCTGGGCGCTGGCAATTTCTATCACTGCGGCAGTTGTCATGAAAGTCAGAACCCGGTCGGGGATAATGCTGGGTTTCTTTGTTTCAATAGTGAGTGCAGCCTGGTTGATGGCTCATCTGTCGGCAGCGAGCATAGAGTCGAAAAAAATGATCGAGCCTTCAGTGGACCAGAGAGCCACCATCAACAAAGAAATACAAAGAATAAACAGTAAGCCTTCAGATTTTTCAGAGCCTGATAAGTTGCTTGCTAACTATCGGAAGGACTTGGCTAAGCATGATGAGCTAATAGATAAAAACTCAAGGACTCAGGATGTTGTGATGTTCTTGACGAACTTTGTAATCATGACCTTAGGTGGTCTTGGTGCTGGACTTTTGGCTTCGTTGTTGACTTCAGACAAAACGGCGCAAGACGAGATCGCTATTGAAAACGAGCGCAAGATGGAACTCTTTCATTTGTTTGAGTATGGAGTTTCATTTGTGATTATTACCACGCTCCTGTCCATGGTTTATGTTTTTTTTACTATCGGGGGGGAGGTTTTTTCAGGTGCTGTCCAAGCAGTGCTTGATGGCGTAATGACCATGTTTCTGGGGCTTCTCGGGTTTGTTTGGACTTCGAGTAATGTCGAATTCAAACGTCATAAAGTTTTGCTTTTGACCGGCTTTGTATTGTTGATCGGCTATTTTTACGTTCAGTTCATGACATTCTTCTTGCACTATCAACCGGTGGCCCTTGTCGTTTGCCTGCTCCTCGGGTTGTTTCCTTACGGCAAGTTCAGAGCATTTCTGCGCTTGCCCTTCTGAATGCTGACTGGGCCTGTGCTATTAGGTACTCGGCCCTTGTTTCAACCTGTCGCGCACTTCCATCAAGGCATACCCCAGCAGGTTCAGGCCGCGCCACTGCTCCGGCCGGCTGGCCTTGGCATCGTCCGCCGCCAGGCCAATGCCCCAGATCCGGTCCACCGGGCTGGCTTCCACCAGCACCTGATCGCGGGTGGACAGCAGGTAGTCGCCCAGGGCCGGATGCTGGCTGAACTTGGCCAGGTTGCCTTGCACCACGATCTCGAAACGCGCCTCGGACCAACGGGCGTCATCGAAGCCGCGCACTTCGCGGCCCAGCTGTTTGACGTCCGCCGGGGTGGTCGCCTTGAGGATCCGCCCGTGGGTTTCCCGGTCATCGAACAGCAGGGCCTTGCCGGCCATCATGAAGTGCTCGGCGCTGGGGTAGTGAATGCCCTCAAGCTCCAGGCCGGCGGCGAACCACTGGCTGAAGCAGCTTGGGGAGAGGCGCCCGTCGCGGGTCGGCTGGTGGCCCCAGAACATCAGGTAGTCGGGCTCAAGGCCGTGCTTGATCTGTTCCAGCAGTGTCTGGTTCGAGCGAATCGGTGTGTCCATGCTGACTCTCATCATTGTCTGCTCAGGCCATTGACTGGCCGGTCCGGCGCGCATTGTGGCCCCAGAGGGCGGCCGGATGCCAACCCTGTGGATAATCTTGCAACTGCGCAACATCTTGCGCAGTCATCTGTGGATAAGCCTGTGCACAGATCGCGGTAATGGCCTTGCTGCATGGCCTACTTCAAGGTGCGCAAGATCTTGCACAGCACTGCGCAACATGTTGCGCACTTTTCCCGGTATTTCCTCGAAAAAGTCCGCCAAACACCGCCAACAAATCAGTAACTCACTGATTCAAAACAACTAATCAGTTGCTGGCACAGACCTTGTAATCACTCCTGCAGCCCACGGTCATCCGGCCGGGGTTTCTTTAGTGATTTGCAAGGAGAGCATGCATGGCAACGCCAGCGTATATGTCGGTCACCGGCACCAAACAGGGGCTGATCACCGCCGGGGCCTTTACCGCCGATTCCGTGGGCAACACCTACCAGGAAGGTCATGAAGACCAGGTCATGGTCCAGGGCTTTCAGCACGAAGTGATCATTCCCCGCGATCCGCAGTCCGGCCAGCCCACCGGCCAGCGGGTGCACAAGCCGGTGATCATCACCAAGGTCTTCGACAAGGCTTCGCCGCTGCTGCTGGCGGCGCTGACCTCGGGCGAGCGCCTGACCGAGATCGTCATCCAGTGGTACCGCACCTCCGCCGCCGGCACCCAGGAGCACTACTACACCACCACCCTTGAGGACGCGATCATCGTCGACATCAAGGACTACATGCACAACTGCCAGGACCCGGGCAATGCCCACTTCACCCACCTGGAAGACGTGCACTTCACCTACCGCAAGATCACCTGGACCCACGAAGTCTCCGGCACTTCCGGCTCCGATGACTGGCGGACCCCGGTCACCGGCTAAGGAAGGCCGCTCGACCCTTACCGCGCCCTGGCCAGCTTCGCTGGTCCGGGCCCTTATTCATCCAGCAGTTGCACTGCCCGCATCGAGGCACAGGGAATGTTCGCCGCCGCCGACCAGACGCATTTCAGCCTGACCCTGGAGGGTCGCCCCCACGACTTTCAAGTGCTCGGCCTGCAGGGCCGGGAACGCATCAGCCGGCCCTTTGCCTTCGACCTGGAGCTGGTCAGCGAACGCTCCAACCTGGACCTGGACGCGCTGCTGCACACCCCGGCCTTCCTGCAACTGGCGGCTGATGGCAGCGGCATTCACGGGCAGATCCAGCGCATTGCCCAAGGCGACCGCGGTCGTCGCCTGAGCCACTACCAGATCACCCTCGGCCCACGCCTGGCCTATCTGGGCCAGCGCATCAACCAACGGATCTTCCAGCACCTGAGCGTGCCGCAGATCATCGCCCGGGTGCTGGAGGAACACGGCATCCTCGGCAACGACTACCACTTCCACCTCGCCGGCCCCTACCCGGAGCGCGAGTACTGCGTGCAGTACGACGAATCGGACCTGCGCTTCATCCAGCGCCTGTGCGAGGAAGAGGGCCTGCACTACCACTTTCAGCACAGCCGCGACGGGCATCGACTGGTGTTCGGCGAAGACCAGACGGTGTTCCGCAAACTGGCCCCGGTGGCCTACCGGCAAGACTCCGGCCTGGTGGCCAGCGAGCCGGTGATCAAGCGTTTCGAGCTGCGCTTGGAGGCGCGCCCCAGCCGCACCACGCGCCGCGACTACGACTTCGGAAAAACCGCGCCTGCTGATGCAGGGAGGCGGCCAAACCGCAAGAGCCAAAAGCCGAGCCGGACCTTGAAGACTACGCCTACCCCGGACGCTTCACCGACCGCGAGCGCGGCAAGCATCTGGCCAGGCGCGCCCTGGAACGGCACCGCAGCGACTACCGCCAGGCCAGCGGCCACAGCGACCAGCCAAGCCTGCGCAGCGGGCATTTCCTGCCCCTGAGCGGGCACCCCCACCCGGCCTGGAACGACCTGTGGCTGCTGACCGAAGTCCTCCACGAAGGCAAACAGCCGCAGGTGCTGGAAGAGTCCATCACCAGCGACATCCGGGCCGGAAAAGGCTTTCACCAGGGCTACCGCAACCGCTTCACCGCCACCCCCTGGGAAGTGCCCCATCGCCCGCCCTTGGAACACCCCAAGCCGCGGATTCTTGGCAGCCAGACCGCCAAGGTCACCGGCCCTCAGGACGAGGACATCCACACCGACGCCCACGGCCGGGTCAAGGTGCAGTTTCACTGGGACCGCGAGGGCCAGGGCAACGACAAGAGCAGCTGCTGGCTTCGGGTGTCCTCGGCCTGGGCCGGCGCCTGGTACGGCGCCATCGCCGTCCCCCGGGTCGGCATGGAAGTGCTGGTGACCTTCCTCGAAGGCGACCCCGACCAGCCCCTGATCACCGGCTGCCTGTACCACAAGGAAAACGTCGTCCCCTATCCGCTGCCGGCGCACAAGACCCGCAGCACCTTCAAGACCTTGAGCAGCCCCGACGGCGGCGGCTTCAACGAACTGCGCATCGAAGACAAACAAGGCGCCGAGCAGATCTTCATCCACGCCCAGCGCGACTGGGATCAGCAGGTCCAGCACGACCAGAAAATCCGCGTCGGCCACCAGCGCCACGACACGGTGGAGGCCAACAGCTACAGCGAACTCAAGGCCGAAGAACACCACACCGTGCATGGCGAGCGCAAAGTCGAAGCCCGCGCCAGTGATCACCTGAGCATCGCCGGCAGCCAGCACCTGCAACTGGGCAACGGCCTGTTCATCGAGGCCGGCCAGGAAATCCACCTCGCCAGTGGCCTGAAAGTGGTGCTCGAAGCCGGCAGCGAACTGACCCTCAAGGGCGGCGGTAGCTGGATCAAGATCGACGGCAGCGGCGTGGCCCTCAGCGGCGCCCTGGTCAATAACAACTCCGGCGGCAGCCCGGGCAGTGGCACTGGCGCGGCGCCGTTGTTGCCGGGGGTGTTGCGGGTGGCGGATGGGGATAAGCCGGGGGCCTTGTTGCAACAACGGCTCAAGGAAAAACTGCCCCTGGTGGAGCTGTGCCAGAAGCCCAAGGGAGGCACGCCCATGCAGTGTCCGCTGACCGACTGCCCGTGCAGAAAGGCCCTGCTGGCAGGAGCGTCACGATGAACACCTCAGTGCTGCTGGAGCGCAGTGAGTACCTGTTGGAAAAAATCTACCAGGCGACGGATGATCCCTCGCCCAGCCTGCTGTTCGACGCCACTGAGCTGGCGGAATGCCGCGAGCAGAGTCCGGTCTGGCTGGACTGCGCGCGCAATCCCCGGGTGCTGGAGTTCATGAGGCAGGAGCCCAAGCAGTGGCCGGGGTTGATCCTTGAAAGCTCGGTGTCCACGGACACCCTGCTGGAGCACCTGCGGCATATCCTGCTGGTGCGCTTTGGCGAACAGCGCAAGGGGGTGCTGTGTTATTGCAATCCGACCACTGCCAGTTACTTCTTTGCCGCCGATGCCGCTCAAAGCCTTGCGTTGTGGCTGGGACCTGTCTCGCGCTTGAGCTGGTATGGCGGCACCTGGGCCGATCAGGCCGAGGATAAAGAGCGCTGGCTGAGCGTCGACAACCCACACGCTGCGCAATGGAGGACGATGCCCGGAGCCGCCCCGGCTCGCCTCAGCCAGCAACAGGAGCAAGCGTTGCAGCGTCAGCGCAGAGAGTACTTCCTGTATCAATGGTGGAAGCGGCAGCGCGACCTGTCATTCACCCAAGCGAGTGAGTACCTGGAGCAGGGCATGGATCTGGGCTTCGTCCAGGCCGAGGAACTGCAGCGTTTTCTCGACCTGCGGCTGTGCTATGCCCACCACGACCTGCCGCGTCTGGCTTCACACACCAGCAATGAGGACCACCTGGAACTTTTACGTCGGCATTGGCAAGACAAGGAGTCACTGACATGAGCGCCCCCATCGGTAGCCTGAGCCCGGGCCCGGCCTGCGAAGCCGGCAAACTGATCGTCCAGGTGATCGGCAAGGATCACCCCGAGAGCCAGAAGCTGGTACTGCTGGATCAGGCCCGCAGCCCGCTCAAGGGCGAGCAGGAGCCCCTGGAACAGGAACTGTGCAGCAGTGTGTTGCACGTCTGGGACAGTGCCGGCCTGGCCAAAGGACAACTGTGCCTGGAAATCGCCACCACCCAGGGCGCGCCCATTCGCCTGCCATTGCTCGACAACCCGCGCCCCACGCCCCGCCAGAGCGATGCCCAGTGGAACCAGCTGGTGCCGGTGCTGCCCTTTGTCGCCTTGCCTGGCAGCAAAAGCGCCTACGACCTCGGCACGCCGGTGCTGGCGCGCAGTGGCTACGTCTACGTGTTCCACAAGCAGCGGCTGTGGCGCGAGCTGGAAGTGCGCATCGAGGACGGCAAGACCAGCTACCACGACATCGATGTGGCGCAGTTTCGCCAGGGCCAGAGCTTCAAGGTCGGCGAACGCAAGGCCAGCGGCCAGGCCTTGGACGACATCTGGCTACCGGCCAGTTGGAATGACCGGCGAGTGGATGATGTGCAGCTGTGCTTCTCGGAAGTCCAGCTCAGCGCCCCTCGGCTACAGCGCCTGGAGCAGGACGCCAAGCTGCGTGGCCAACGCTGCCGGAGCCCTGACCTGCGCAGCGCCGACCAACGCTTCAAACGGTTGTACAAGAACCAGCCCGACGGCACGGCGATGGTGCAGGCCTTTGCTGCTTTCGACGTGCACAACGCCACCAACCAGAGCGCCGCGTCTCGGGCCAGGACTACCTGGCTCAATCTTCAGGCGAGTGCTTTCCCGGTCAGCGTCGCCGCGCCGCAACGCCCCCGGGAGCCGGGCTACGAATGGATGCTCGAACACCCGGGTAGCTACCTGTGCGACCTGTCTGGACAATTCCCCGTTCAGGCCAGCACCCAGGCCAAGGTCTTCCTTCAAGCCTACGCCGCCGGCAACGCAGAACAGCCCCATGGGGTGGCCCTGGAACTGACCGCCATCGCCGATGCCCTGGAAGCTTCTTTGCCAGCGCCCGAACCCGAGTCCGGCAGCACGCCGGAGGCAGAGGGCGAAAAAGCCGATTTATGGCAGGCACAGGACAGCGTGGCCGACGTCCTCGAATCGGCCCGGCAACGCCAGCTCTGTGGCGTATTGCTGGACGACCCACGCTACCGCGTGCGCCATCTGCACATGCGCCTCAACACTCATCACCAGTTGCTCATGCTCTGCGCCCGCCGCGCCGCCCAAGAGCCCAACCACGGCAGTGCGCTGCTGGTGCAGCAGCTGGTGGTTCCGCGCCAGCTCGCAGGGCAGGCCAATGCACTGCATGCCGGCATGAAGAAACTCAACGACACAGGCAAACAGGCCATCAACCGCTGCACCGCCACCGTGGAGCGGGCCATGGTCTGGCAGCACATGAACAGCGCCCAGGACCTGCTGAGCGAATGCCTGGAGCAGGGCGTTACCCAACAGACCTTCGCCGACCACCTGAGCCTGGAGGGCTTTGACTACCTGGCCGCGCTGTTCACCCTGAGCCAGGCCATGGCGAGCATCGCCCTGCCGCCGGGACGGCTCGATCCACTGTCACCCACCGGCGACGTGGTGGATGCCGTGACCGGCGTCAGCCTGTACAGCCCCAAGGCCAGCCGTGCACAGAAACTGCTCAGCGGCATTGCCGAAGACACGACTTCGGCCTGGCACCAGATGCTGTGGCCAGCCAGCGACATGGAAACGGTCTGCGTGCCCTACAAGGTCCCGACCCAGGATGACCCAAACCTTGGCGATGGTTGCTTTCGTCCGACCGACTTGGCCAAGCATGAAAACCAGGTGCCTCCGTCTCCCGCGCAACAGGAGCTGCTGGACAGCGCCTTGTTGGCCACACTACTGGCTGAAGGTCGCCTGGACAGTTTTCTGACACTCAACGGCAAGAACACCAGCGCCGCTTTGATAGGTTTTTTCGAAAACCTGCAAGGCGCCGTGGACAGGGCCCGCGCCGCCACCGCCGCCCCACGCAATGCCGCCCGCCAGGCCGCGCAAACCGCCGCCGCCAGCCGAACCGCCAGTGACCAGGCCCGTGAACGTTTGAATCAAATGCGTGAGCGCCTGGGAGCTGAGGCTCGCCCGGTCAACATTAGGCTGCATGCTCGTGGCGTGCAGCAATTGCGCAGCGTATTGCCCGCCACCTTTGGTCTTGCGCGTTTTGTGCGGCGCGCAGCGGTGACAGAGGATCTCTACCTGTTTGGCCAGCAGGACCTGCCCACCCGCCAGGCAAGAGCGATCACCATCCACGGTGAGTTTCTCAGCCCCACGGGCGAGGTGCTGGGCAGCACCAACCGCACGCGCATGCCGGCAGCAGGCGTGACCAGCGCCAACCATCAGGTACTGGCTATCCCCGTTAGCGCGCCCGTTACTCAGCTGATCAGAGAGATAAACCAACAGATTAACGCCGCCCAACAGGCAGATGCCGTCGCTGCTGCCGATGCGGCAAGCAGCACCCGAGCCAGAAGCGCTTTGAACGTTGCACGTGAACATTTACACGAACAACGTGCCAGGACCCATACGTGGCGCGTGTTGAACAGCCGGCCTTTTGCGGCGGCGGTGTTGATGTTGGAGATGTGGAATGTAAGGGCGGAGGTGCAGGTGTTCGAGGAAAGTAACAGGGTGAAAGGTAGCTTTCGAGCCATTGGAGGTTTAGCAAGCGCTTCAGTTGATCTTGTTATTGCGATGGAAGAATTGACCGTTAAGTTCGTTGGAACACAATCCGCATTGGCAATGGCAAGAACACAAATACTCACCATATCTGAAGAAAGAGTGATCCAAGTCTTCGGTCCAAAATTGGCAAGTCGAGTCACTAAAGCATTTACAGCGCGGCTGTTCGGCCAATTGGGCTCAGGGATTCTTTTTGCCGGGGTAAGCCTCTATGACGCCTGGTATGCCTGGCAATGGAACGATCAGGCCATGTATGGCTATCTGCTGATGGCTGGAGGTGCACTCTCGGGTGTCGCCGCCGGCCTACTGAGCGGCATGGCCACGGTACTGGGCATGAATCCATTTGGCTGGGTAGCCTTGCTGTTGACTAGCATCGGCGCCGGTCTGGTGCTCTGGCTGAGCAGCACTCAGTTGGAAGACTGGTTAAATGCCGGGCCCTTTGGTACTGACGACAGCTCCTCAACTCAACACCTACGAGACCCGCAAGAGGCTTTCTATCGTCTGCTTGGCGTGCTCGCCGGTATCAACATCAGCATTGTCCGCAACCCGCTTTTCGAGCCAAACGCCAAACTAGACGTTCGGGAGGAAGTGCCCTACTCAGTGCGCAGTGCCAATACCCTAATTCGTATAGAAAGCCGCCTCCCAGGTTTGCTTGGCAGATTGGGGAGCATCGATATCGAGGCTGATTGTAGGCTTTGCGAAACAGTCACCCACTACAGCATCAAAGGCTCGCCCTACAGGACTGATATTCAAGCGCCAACCCTGTGTTCCATACCCAAGGCGCAGCGGCTATTTAACGATAGCCTTGAACTCTATTTTTCTACCCCGCCTGCCAATATAGATCCATCCTCCTTTAAAACCCGCAGCTGGTACTGGGCGGTTCGGGCACAGTTTGTTTTGCAAAGCAGCGGTGGAGTCCGTTACTTTCCCGCACCGGAAGTTAAAGACCCAACAGTTTACGGGCCGATTTATGCCAAGGCCGACTTCAATAAGACTGAACGCCCATTTTGGGCCGACGAACAAACGCATAAGACATTTAACAATGAATAAATTGATCGAGCCGATGCCTTATTACGGGCAGCTGGCATATAGCCCGAAAAGCATCCCGGCTCAACCCGTGTCAGTAGAGCGAAGTTGGCTAATTAAGTTTTCAGGGACACGTTTGCCTTGGGGGGGAACCAAAGACTTAGCCCCCGAAGAACTTTTATGTCATCCCTCTCCTCATGGGCTACGCACTTATGAAAAAACATTAAAAGAGCGAGAAGAGAAAATAGCACAAAAAACTTATATCCTTGCCCCATTTGAAAATATAGAACTTCATGAAAAGTATAATCATGAGCAATTTCGCTTTGCTCAGTTACCCTTAAGTTCGCAATCTTGGTTGTTCATGCATGTTTTTGGGAAGTGGATATTCATATTGCTTGCGACTGTATATGCGGTAATCAGCTTAATGGTTTCAATTGCAACCCAAGGCTCCGATATTAAAATAGGTTTTTTTGAAGCGTTCATGAGCGGGTTTTGGCCTTTCATGTTTCCCGCCTTATTGAGCTGGATAGTAGGGCACATCGTTATCAACCACTTCCCGCGCATCTGGTTTCACCCTCCAAAAAGCCCTCTCTGGGAGCTCAATCGTCGCACTGGCTTAGTCACTTTTTTCGACTACAAGCGCTTTAAAAAAGAAGGCATTATCGATGAGGTCACTGCTCCGTTCTACGAATTCGATGCCTATATTGTTACCAGCCCAGATCGTCAGGGTTCGCCCATGAACGGGTTGTTCCTGATCCATCGCTATCGCGATATTCGAATCAACTTCAATAGCCTTATCACTCCCGACAACACCCTGCAAAAGCCCTACGCGTTATGGGATTTCTTCCAGAATTTCATGGATATCAGCCGCCCACTGCCTGATATTCCAATGTACGAACCCTATCGCCACTTGGACCCGGTCACGGCCGAATACGACCGTCAACAGCAACGCCCAGCGCGTTACTGGATCGATATGGACGATGAAACCTTCAAGGCCAAGGTCAAGGAGATGCTCGGGAAGATTGATGCAATCGATACCTTCAACCGGCCCAATCTGATGGCAAACCATGTGCAGTACATTGACTGACACGGGCAGTGAAATGCTGATGGACGATTTGTTAAGCGCTGAGACTTTTGGCACTGCAGGCGCTGATGTCCAATACCTACGAGATCCGCAAGAGGCCTTCTATCGTCTGCTTGGCGTGTTCGCCGGTAACAGCATCGTCGTTGGCCGCAACCCGTTCTTCGAGCCTAAAGCCAAACTGGACTCCCGTGCTGAAGTGCCCCATTCAGTGGGCAGTGCCGATACCTTGATTCGTATAGAAAACCGACTTCCAGGTTTACTCGGCAGCCTGGGGAGCGTCGATATCGAGGCTGATTGTAGACTTTGCGAAAAAGTCACCTACTACAGCATCAAAGGCTCGCCCTACAGTACCGATATACAAACCCCCACCATGTGTTCGATACCCAAGGCGCAGCGACTGTACAGCGACAGCCTTGAGCTCTATTTTTCTACCCCTCCTGCCAATATAGATCCGTCCACCTTTAAAACTCGCAACTGGTACTGGGCGGTTCGAGCACAGTTTGTTTTGCAAGGCAGAGGTGGCGTCCGCTATTTTCCCGCACCTGAAGTTAAAGACCCAACAACTTACGGGCCGGCTTATGCCAAGGCTAATTTTAACAAGATCGAACTTCCATTTTGGGCCGACGAACAAACACATAAGGCATCTGGTAATGAATAATCCGATCGAGCTAATGTCTTATTACGGCCAAGCGGCATACAGTGCGAAAAACATTCCGAGTCAACCAGAGTCTGTAGGGCGAAGTTGGTTTCTTAAGTTTTCTGGAGTGCGTTTGCCATGGGGGAGTACTAAAGATTTAGCCCCTGAAAGTCTTTTGCAGTTCCCATCTCCTCACGGTTTACGTCTCTATGAAGCTGCTCTCAAAAGCCGAGAAGAGAAAGTGGTGCAGGGTACTTATATTCCTGCTCCGCTTGAGGGTGTAGAGTTGCATGAGAAGTATGATCAAGAAGTATTTAGGTATGCTCAGCTACCATTCCGCTCGCAGTTTTGGTTGATATTAGGGTCTTTTGGAAAGTTTGGATTCTACTTTTTTTCTTTTTTATCAATAGTTGTCAGTTTGCTCCTATCAATAGCGTCAAGAGACTTTCATCTGAAGATTAGTTTTCTTGAAGCATTTATGAGTGCGTTCTGGATCACCTTGTTCCCAGCGCTGCTATGTTGGGGGGTAAGCTACATTATTATCAACTATTTCCCTCGCCTCTGGTTTCGTCCTCCCAAAGGCCCTCTCTGGGAATTAAATCGCCGCACCGGTCTAGTCACTTTCTTCGACTACAAACGCTTCAAGAAAGAAGGTGTTATCGATGAGATAACTTCCCCCTTCTACGAGTTCGACGCCTATATCGTCACCAGCCCAGATCGTCAGGGCTCGCCTATGAACGGGTTGTTCCTGATCCATCGTTATCGCGATATTCGTATCAACTTCAACAGCCTTATTACCCCAGACAACACCCTGCAAAAGCCCTGCGCCTTATGGGATTTCTTCCAGAACTTCATGGATATCAGCCTGCCGCTGCCTGATATTCCCCTGTACGAACCCTATCGCCACTTGGACCCGGTCACCGCCGAATACGACCGTCAACAGCAACGCCCAGCGCGTTACTGGATCGATATGGACGATGAAACCTTCAAGGTCAAGGTCAAGGAGATGCTCGGGAAGATTGATGCAATCGATACCTTCAACCGGCCCAATCTGATGGCAAACCATGTGCAGTACATTGACTGACACGGGCAGTGAAATGCTGATGGACGATTGGTTAAGCGCTGAGACTTTTGGCACTGCAGGCGCTGATGTCCAATACCTACGAGATCCGGAAGAGGCCTTCTATCGTCTGCTTGGCGTGTTCGCCGGTATCAACATCAGCATTGTCCGCAATCCGCTTTTCGAGCCAAACGCCAAACTGGACGGTCGGGAGGAAGTTCCCTACTCAGTGCGCACTGCCGATACCCTGATTCGTATAGAAAGTCGACTTCCAGGCTTGCTCGGCAGCTTGGGTGGCGTTGATATCGAGGCGGATTGTCGACTCTGTGAAGTCATCACTCACTACAGCATCAAAGGCTCGCCCTACCGTACCGATGTTCAAGCGCCCACCATGTGTTCGATACCCAAGGCGCAGCGGCTGTACAGCGACAGCCTTGAGCTCTATTTTTCTACCCCTCCTGCCAATAGAGGCCCATTCTCCTTTAAAACCAGCAGCTGGTACTGGGCGGTTCGGGCACAGTTTGTTCTGCAAAGCCGCGGTGGAGTCCGTTACTTTCCCGCACCGGAAGTTAAAGACCCAACAGCATACGGGCCGGCTTATGCCAAGGCCGACTTCAATAAGACCCAACACCCATTTTGGGCCGACGAACAAACGCATAAGGCATCGGGTAATGAATAAAGCAATTGAAACGTTGCCTTACTATGAGCCAACAGCTTACAGCCCTAGTGAAATTCCAGATCAACCAACTCCGATAGAACAGAGTTGGTTGCTTAGGTTCTCAGGGGGGCGTTTGCCATGGGGGAATACACAACACGTAGTCCCCAGCAGAATCATGCAAGATCCAAAACCTTCAAGTATGCGTTTTTGGGAGGCTGCTGAAAAAGAAAAAAACGAAAAGAAAGCCAATGTGACTTACATACCTGCTATTTTTGAGGGTGTTGAACTTCATCAGAAATATGATCAAGAAAGGTATCGCTTTGCCCAATTGCCGTTCCAGTCGCAATTTTGGCTATTTATTGAGGTCTTTGGAAAATGGAGTTTTATAATTGTACTCCCTATATATCTTCTTGCCTGTTTGCTGGGTGCTGATCATCCTGAAGGTTCCTTTATCTCCAACTACTACAATAATGTCACAGAAATGTTCCCTGTTCTCATGGGGCCCTGGCTGGTCTGCTGGTTAATAGGTCACGTTGTTATAAACTATTTTCCAAAATTTTGGTTCCGCCCCCCCAAAGGCCCTCTCTGGGAGTTCAATCGCCGCACCGGCGTTGTCACTTTCTTCGACTACAAGCGTTTCAAAAAAGAAGGTGTTATCGATGAGATAACTGCCCCCTTCTACGAGTTCGATGCCTACATCGTCACCAGCCCGGATCGTCAGGGCTTGCCCATGAACGGCCTGTTCCTGATCCATCGCTATCGCGATATCCGCATCAACTTCAACAGCCTTATCACTCCCGATAACACCCTGCAAAGGCCCTGCGCGTTATGGGATTTCTTCCAGAACTTCATGGATATCAGCCGCCCCCTGCCTGATATTCCCATGTACGAACCTTATCGCCACTTGGACCCGGTCACCGCCGAATACGACCGTCAACAGCAACGCCCAGCGCGTTACTGGATCGATATGGACGATGAAACCTTCAAGGCCAAGGTCAAGGAGATGCTCGGGAAGATTGATGCCATCGATACCTTCAACCGGCCCAATCTGATGGCAAACCATGTGCAGTACATTGACTGACACGGGCAGTGAAATGCTGATGGACGATTGGTTAAGCGCTGAGACTTTTGGCACTGCAGGCGCTGATGTCCAATACCTACGAGATCCGCAAGAGGCCTTCTATCGTCTGCTTGGCGTGTTCGCCGGTATCAACATCAGCATTGTCCGCAATCCGCTTTTCGAGCCAAACGCCAAACTGGACCGTCGGGAGAAAGTGCCCTACTCAGTGCGCACTGCCGATACCCTAATTCGTATAGAAAGTCGACTTCCAGGCTTGCTCGGCAGCTTGGGTAGCGTTGATATCGAGGCGGATTGTCGACTCTGTGAAGCCATCACCCGCTACAGCATCAAAGGTGCGCCCTACCGTACCGATATTCAAGCGCCCACCATGTGTTCCATACCCAAAGCACAGCGGCTATTTAGCAACAGTCTTGAGCTCTATTTTTCTACCCCTCCTGCCAATAGAAGCCCATCCTCCTTTAAAACCAGCGGCTGGTACTGGGCGGTTCGGGCACAGTTTGTTTTGCAAACCCGCGGTGGACTCCGTTACTTCCCCGCACCGGAAGTTAAAGACCCAGCAGCTTATGGGGCGGCGTATGCCAAGGCCGACTTCAATAGGATAAAACGCCCATTTTGGGCAGACGAACAAACTCATAAGAAATTGATCAATGGATAAAATGATCGAACCAATGCCTTATTACGGGCAACTGGTATACAGCCCGAAAAGCATCCCGGCTCAAACCGCGTCAGTAGAGCGAAGTCGGTTGATTAATTTCTCAGGAACACGTTTACCTTGGGGGGGGACCAAGGACTTAGCCCCCGAAGACCTTTTGCGCCACCCCTCTCCCCATGGCCTACGTGCTTATGAAAAAGCCTTAAGGGAGCGAGAGGAAAAGATAGCACAGGGAACTTACACTCCCGCTCCATTTGAAAATATAGAAACTCATGAAAAATATGATCAGGAGAGATTTCGATTTGCCCAGTTACCATTTCGCTCACAATTTTGGTTGTTTATGCAGGTTTTTGGAAAGTACGGTTTTTATTTGTTTGCGATACTTTTTTCTTTTGTCAGCTTGTTTTTATCAATTGTTTCAAGAGATTCACAACTGAAGATAGGTTTTTGGGACGCGCTCTCGAGTGTATTCTGGCCTATCTTATTTCCAACGCTGCTATGTTGGGGGGTAGGGCATATTGTCATGCATCACTTTCCGCGCATCTGGTTTCGCCCCCCAAAGGGCCCTCTTTGGGAACTTAATCGCCGCACCGGTCTTGTTACATTCTTCGACTACAAGCGCTTTAAAAAAGAAGGCGTTATCGATGAGGTCACTGCTCCGTTCTACGAATTCGATGCCTACATCGTCACCAGTCCAGATCGTCAGGGCTCGCCTATGAATGGCTTGTTCCTGATCCATCGTTATCGCGATATTCGTATCAACTTCAACAGCCTTATTACCCCAGACAACACCCTGCAAAAGCCCTGCGCCTTATGGGATTTCTTCCAGAACTTCATGGATATCAGCCGGCCGCTGCCTGATATTCCCCTGTACGAACCCTATCGCCACTTGGACCCGGTCACCGCCGAATACGACCGTCAACAGCAACGCCCAGCGCGTTACTGGATCGATATGGACGATGAAACCTTCAAGGTCAAGGTCAAGGAGATGCTCGGGAAGATTGATGCAATCGATACCTTCAACCGGCCCAATCTGATGGCAAACCATGTGCAGTACATTGACTGACACGGGCAGTGAAATGCTGATGGAAGATTGGTTAAGCGCTGAGACTTTTGGCACTGCAGGCGCTGATGTCCAATACCTACGAGATCCGCAAGAGGCTTTCTATCGTCTGCTTGGCGTGTTCGCCGGTAACAGCATCGTCGTTGGCCGCAACCCGCTCTTCGAGCCTAAAGCCAAACTGGACTCCCGTGCTGAAGTGCCCCATTCAGTGCGCAGTGCCGATACCTTGATTCGTATAGAAAGCCGACTTCCAGGTTTACTCGGCAGCCTGGGGAGCGTCGATATCGAGGCTGATTGTAGACTTTGCGAAACAGTCACCCACTACAGCATCAAAGGCTCGCCCTACAGTACCGATATACAAGCCCCCACCATGTGTTCGATACCTAAGGCGCAGCGGCTGTACAACGACAGTCTTGAACTCTATTTTTCTACCCCTCCTGCCAATACAGATCCATCTCCCTTCAAAACCCGTAACTGGTACTGGGCGGTTCGCGCACAACTTATATTGAAGAGCTGCGGAGAAAACCGCCATTTTCCGGCTCCGGGAGTTAAGGGGCCAGCACTTTATGGGCCAGTTCATGCTAAGGCCAACTTTAATAAGGCTGAGCTCCCATTTTGGGCTGATGAAAAAAACCATAAGGTGTCAAGTAATGAATAACTTATTAGATTTGGTGCAGTACTACGGACAAGAAGCATACAAGCCTGACAGTATTCCAGGCCAATCTGAGTCGGCAGAGCGAGGCTGGTTGCTTAAGTTTTCAGGGGTGCATTTACCTTGGGGGAGTACTCAGGAGGTAGTGCCAATCCGTATCATGCAAGATCCAAAACCTGAAAGCATGCGGTTTTGGGAAAAGGCTGAAAAAGAAAAATTAATAAAAATAAATAATGGTACTTATGTTGCTCTACCTTTAGAGGGGGTTGAACTTCATCAGAAGTATGATCAAGAAAGTTTTAGGTATGCTCAGCTTCCATTTTTCTCGCAGTTTTGGTTGTTTATGAGGGGGGGTTGTAAATGGGTTTTTGTAATTCTATTAGTGTTCATGGCTTTAGCCCACTTTACTATTATGCCTGCATCGCAAAAAAACCCATGGCAATTTACGCTTGATATGTTTTTTGGTCTCTATTCATGGATATTAGGGGTTCCGCTTGTGTGTTGGGGGATAGGTAGTCTTGTCGTAAACTATTTTCCGAGTATTTGGTTTCGCCCCCCTAAAGGCCCTCTCTGGGAACTCAATCGCCGTACTGGCCTTGTCACCTTCTTCGACTACAAGCGCTTCAAAAAAGAAGGTGTTATCGATGAGACAACTGCTCCCTTCTACGAGTTCGACGCCTATATCGTCACCAGCCCGGATCGTCAGGGCCTGCCTATGAATAGCCTGTTCCTGATCCATCGCTATCGCGACATTCGCATTAACTTCAACAACTTGATTGCACCTGACAACACCCTGCAAAGACCCTGCGCCTTATGGGATTTCTTCCAGAACTTCATGGATATCAGCCGGCCGCTGCCTGATATTCCCCTGTACGAACCCTATCGCCACTTGGACCCGGTCACCGCCGAATACGACCGTCAACAGCAACGCCCAGCGCGTTACTGGATCGATATGGACGATGAAACCTTCAAGGTCAAGGTCAAGGAGATGCTCGGGAAGATTGATGCCATCGATACCTTCAACCGGCCCAATCTGATGGCCCGGCATGTGGAGTACCGTGATTGAAACCAGTGCTCTAGAGGACGCCGAAGCGAGTGGTTGATTCTCTCTGGAAGGCGGTAATAGCTGCGTACTTCTTTTAATGAGGCAAGGAAGTTTCAACATGGCAGAACGTTTGATTTATTGGTTTTTTATCTCGGTGCTCGGTCTTGCGGGAGCCGGTGCTGTCGGGTTTTTTCTGTACAAGGCGTGGGTGGCTTTTCAATGGAATGACAAGGCTTATTGGGGATTCCTGGTGCTCGCCCTCGGTGTAGGACTGTTTACCTTTATCAATACCAAGAAGCTGTATGGCACCTGGATGGGCCCTTCGTCGACGCCTGCTGAGGGGAAAGACCAGACCGCCGGTTGACCTCGAAAGAGGCCAACCGCGCAGGTTTGACCGAGGCCTTTACGCCTCCAGCCGCCACTGCAAGGCGTCCAGGGCATCGCAGCCGTCTTGCAGCAGCAGGTGGGCGGCGTTGACGAAGTGGTTCAGATCACGCTCGTCGACGCCTTTGAGGCTCAGGCAGTTGAGGCTGTGCAGCAGGTCGCGCGAGGCCTTGATGCGTTGCACCGCGCCGCCGTGCAAGTCCGCTGCCGGGGCGTCGCGGTCGAGGTGGAACACTGGGGTAGGGGTGAGATTGCTGTGTAGCGGGATGAAATCAGACATAGCGCACCTCCGTGTTTTTTGAGGAGCTACCACCTTTTGCGGCTAAACAAAGAGGGTGGCAGCTGCACGCGGGTTAGCCGACCAGAGGAATTCACGGAACCTCCGGCACACCCGAAGGTGTCCCGCGCACAGCCGCCATAGCAAAATGCCAGGCGGCAAAAAGCGCCGGCATTATAGGCAAGCGCTTGTGCGTCCGTGAACAGGCTCGACCGGCTAAGATCGGCCGCCGATGCATCGGCGACCGGGCAACTATGCGGTTCCCCCTGCGCTGCAACAACCGCCAATGTGTTGCCATTACCTACAGCCGGCCTTCGATTCAATCATTACCCTCAGCGTAACGATCCAACGCCGCGCTTGATTGATGCCCCCCGTTTTCACTCCTAAGGTGACTGCCACGACAGCGAACCCGTGGAGTGAGCATGACAACAATAATTTCCCCCGACGCGCGCTGGTCGCGGCGGCGCAGCGAAAAGCAGCGGCGCCTCGAGCAGGTGCGGGCCATCGCCGATGGCGTGGTGTTGCCGACCGACAAGATCGTCGCGGCGCTGGAGGCTCTGATCCTGCCCGGCGACCGGGTGGTGCTGGAGGGCAACAACCAGAAACAGGCGGACTTTCTCTCCCGCTCCCTGGCCAAGGCCGACCCGGCCAAGCTGCATGACCTGCACATGATCATGCCCAGCGTCGGCCGCTCCGAGCACCTGGACCTGTTCGAGCGCGGCATCGCCCGCAAGCTGGACTTCTCCTTCGCCGGCACCCAGAGCCTGCGCATCAGCCAGTTGCTGGAAGACGGGCTGCTGGAAATCGGCGCCATCCACACCTACATCGAGCTCTATGCGCGGCTGGTGGTGGACCTGATCCCCAATGTGGTGCTGTCCGCCGGCTTCATGGCCGACCGCGCCGGCAACATCTACACCGGCCCCAGTACCGAGGACACCCCGGCGCTGATCGAGCCGGCGGCCTTCAGCGACGGCATTGTCATCGTCCAGGTCAACCAGTTGGTGGACGACGTCAGCGAGCTGCCCCGGGTCGACATCCCCGCTTCCTGGGTGGATTTCGTGGTGGTGGCCGACAAGCCGTTCTACATCGAGCCGCTGTTCACCCGTGACCCGCGCCATATCAAGCCGGTGCACGTGTTGATGGCGATGATGGCGATTCGCGGCATCTACGAAAAACACAACGTACAGTCGCTGAACCACGGCATCGGTTTCAACACCGCGGCCATCGAGCTGATCCTGCCCACCTACGGCGAATCCCTGGGGCTCAAGGGCAAGATCTGCCGCAACTGGACCCTCAATCCCCACCCGACCCTGATCCCCGCCATCGAAAGTGGCTGGGTGGACAGCGTGCATTGCTTCGGCACCGAATTGGGCATGGAGAACTACATCGCCGCGCGTCCGGACGTGTTCTTCACCGGTCGCGACGGCTCGCTGCGGTCCAACCGGATGTTCTGCCAACTGGCCGGGCAGTACGCGGTGGATCTGTTTATCGGCGCCACCTTGCAGGTGGATGGCGACGGTCATTCTTCCACCGTGACCCGCGGCCGCCTGGCCGGTTTCGGCGGTGCGCCGAACATGGGCCACGACCCGCGCGGGCGGCGCCACGGCACTCCGGCCTGGCTGGATATGCGCCAGGATCAAAGCGATGCGCCCCAGGCCATGCTCGAACGCGGCAAGAAGCTGGTGGTGCAGATGGTGGAAACCTTCCAGGAAGGCGGCAAACCGACCTTCGTCGAGACCCTGGACGCGGTGGACGTGGCGCGCAAGAGCGGCATGCCGCTGGCGCCGATCATGATCTACGGCGACGACGTCACCCACCTGCTGACCGAGGAGGGCATCGCCTACCTGTACAAGGCCCGCTCCCTGGAAGAGCGCCAGGCGATGATCGCCGCCGTGGCCGGAGTCACTGCCATCGGCCTGCGGCACAACCCCAAGGACACCGCGCGCATGCGCCGTGAAGGCCTGATCGCCTTGCCCGAAGACCTGGGCATCCGCCGCACCGATGCCAGCCGCGAGCTGCTGGCGGCGAAAAGCGTCGCCGATCTGGTGCAGTGGTCCGGTGGCTTGTACAACCCACCCGCCAAGTTCAGGAGCTGGTAATGCACGCACTCAACCTGCAATCACAACCCCTGAGCCTGGCCGAGCGCCTGGCGGACCTGGCGGTGGACGCGCTGATCGACGAGGCCGACCTGTCGCCCAAGCCGGCCCTGGTGGACCGCCGTGGCAATGGCGCCCACAGCGACCTGCACCTGGGCCTGATGCACGCTTCGGCCCTGGCCCTGTGGCCGGCGTTCAAGGAAATGGCCGAGGCGGCGCTGGCGTTCGGTGAAGTGGGCCTGCCCCTGCGCGAAGCCCTGGGGCGCATCGGTCGCGAAGGCGAGCGGGCCATGCTCGCCACCACCGGCGGGGTGAACACCCATCGTGGGGCGATCTGGGCCCTGGGCCTGCTGGTGGCCGCCGCCGCGCTGGAGCCGCGATCCACCCGTGCCGGCAGTGTCGCGCTGCGGGCCGCGCGCCTGGCCTTGCTGGAGGACCGCTATGCCCCACGGCCCCTGAGCCACGGCGCCCAGGTGGCGCTGCGCTACGGCGTGCGTGGCGCTCGGGAAGAAGCCCAGCAGGGCTTTCCCGCGGTGCTGCAATGGGGGTTGCCGCAGCTCCAGCGCAGCCGTGCCCAGGGCCATGGCGAACAGAACGCCCGACTCGATGCCTTGCTGGCGATCATGAGCCGGCTGGCCGACACCTGCGTGCTCTACCGCGCCGGTGAACAAGGCCTGCAGGCCATGCAACAGGGCGCCCAGGCGGTGCTCGATGCCGGTGGCAGCGCCAGCCTCGCCGGGCGCCGCCGCCTGCACGAACTGGACCTGCAACTGTTGACCTTGAATGCCTCGCCCGGCGGTGCCGCTGACTTGCTGGCGGCCAGCCTGCTGCTGGACCGGATCGAATCCGCCGACGCCTTTCACCAGGGAGCGAACTGATGGAAACCTTGTCCTTTGAATTTCCCGCCGGCCAGCCCGGTCGTGGCCGCGCCCTGGTGGGCTGTGTCGGCTCCGGCGACCTGGAAGTGCTGCTGGAGCCGGGGCAGCCCGGCAAACTGACCATCCAGGTGCAGACCTCGGTCAATGGCAGCGCCGCGCGCTGGCAGCACCTGTTCGAGCGCATGTTCGACGGCCAGACACCGCCGGCGCTGCTGATCGATATCCATGATTTCGGCGCCACCCCGGGGGTGGTGCGCCTGCGCCTGGAACAGGGCTTCGAGGAGATCGGCCATGACTGACAGCGCACGTTTATTGAACAAGCACAGCTTCGTCGAGCTGGGTGCTCGGCAGCGCGCTCGGGCCTTGCTGGATGCCGGCAGTTTCCGTGAGCTGCTGGACCCGTTCCAGCGGGTCATGTCGCCGTGGCTGGCGCGCCAGGGCGTGGTGCCCCAGGCCGATGACGGGGTGGTGATCGCCAAGGGCAGCATCGACGGCCTGCCGGTGGTGGTGGCCGCCATCGAAGGCGCCTTCCAGGGCGGCAGCCTGGGTGAAGTGGGCGGGGCGAAGATCGCCGGGGCCCTGGAACTGGCCGCCGAGGACAACCGCAACGGCACCCCGACCCGCGCCGTGCTGCTGCTGGAAACCGGTGGCGTGCGCTTGCAGGAAGCCAACCTGGGGCTGGCGGCGATTGCCGACATCCATGCGGCGATTGTCGACCTGCGCCAGTACCAGCCGGTGATCGGCGTGGTGGCCGGCAGCGTCGGCTGCTTTGGCGGCATGTCGATTGCCGCCGGGCTGTGCAGTTATCTGCTGGTCACCCAGGAAGCGCGCCTGGGGCTCAACGGCCCGCAGGTGATCGAACAGGAGGCCGGGCTTGAGGAATACGACTCCCGGGACCGGCCGTTCATCTGGAGCCTGACCGGCGGCGAGCAGCGTTTCGCCAGTGGCCTGGTGGACCGGTATGTGGCCGACGATGTGGCGCAGATCCAGGCTCAGGTCCGCGAGTTGCTGGCCCTTGGCTTACCCCAGCGGCAACGCAGCCGTGAGGCCGAACACTATCTGCAACGCCTGGCCCGTTTGGACACCACGCCGCAAATCGATGCGGAAACGGTTCGCGATCTGTATCAAGGAGACCGCCCATGAGTGCTTATTCGTTGCGGGGCCTGAACTGGTTCAACGCCTTGAGTGGCGGCGTCGGGCCGCTGACCGGCCTGCCGCCGTCGCTGCGGGTGGCCGATGGCGAGCTGGCCGGGCAGCCGGTGCGTTTTATCGCCGTGGTGGCCGACCCGGAGAATCGTTTTCCCCGTGCCCGCCAGGGCGAGGTCGGCCTGCTGGAAGGCTGGGGCCTGGCCAAGGCGGTGGATGAGGTGATCGATGCCGACCGCGACCAGCCCCACAAGCGGGCGCTGATCGCCATCGTCGATGTACCGAGCCAGGCCTATGGCCGGCGTGAAGAAGCCTTGGGCATTCATCAGGCCCTGGCCGCGGCCGCCGACAGCTATGCCCGAGCCCGCCTGGCCGGACACCCGGTGATTGCCCTGCTGGTGGGCAAGGCCATGTCCGGAGCCTTTCTCGCTCACGGTTACCAGGCCAACCGTTTGATCGCCCTGCGCGATCCCGGGGTGATGGTGCACGCCATGGGCAAGGCCTCGGCGGCGCGGGTCACCCTGCGCAGCGTCGAGGAACTGGAAGCCCTGGCCGCCAGCGTGCCGCCCATGGCCTATGACATCGACAGCTACGCCGGCCTGGGCCTGCTCTGGGAAAGCCTGTCGGTGCGGCAGATCGAACAGCCCACGGCCGAGGATCGGGTCGCGGTCGAGGAGTGTCTGCTGGCGGCCATCGTCGATGTGCGGGCCAAGGGCGTCGACCTGAGCGGCCGGCTGGGGGCGGCGAACCGGGCGGCGTCGAGCCGGGTCCGCCAATTGCTGCGGGAACAATGGTGAACGGCCTCGGCCCCTGGCTGCCCCACGACCTGCTGTGGGGCATGACCCCGGCGCAGTTGGCCGCCGATGCGCCGGATTGGGCCTTTGCCGTGCTGGAGGCGGGGCAGCCGGTGGTGGTGCGGCGGGCGCTGACGGCGCCGGGGCAGATCGCGGTCGGCCTGCGCGGCCGCACCCGCGAGCAGCGCTACCCGGCGTTGCTGGCGCTGGACTCGGTGCAGCGTGGGGTGTACCCCGAAGCGCTGTGCCAGTTGAATGGCACACGCTCATTGCCGGCGCTTCAGGCCTTGCAGCAACTGCGGGGCGAGCTGAATGCCCTGGGCCTGGTCTGGGGCGTCAGCGGCAGTGCCGGTTTCGAGCTGGCCTCCGGGGTGGCTGCGCTGCATCAGCACAGTGATCTGGACCTGATCCTGCGCACACCGGAACCCTTTTCCCGGGCTCAGGCCCGGGAGCTGCTGGCCCTGCTGGAGCGCGCCGAGTGCCCGGTAGACCTGCAACTGCAGGTTCCGGCCGGGGCCGTGGCGCTGCGTGAATGGGCGGGAGCCGCGCCTCGGGTGCTGCTCAAGAGTGCCGAAGGCGCGCGCTTGGTCAGTGATCCTTGGTGCCTTCTGGAGCAGGTGGCATGAGCAGCCTGTTGGTGTTTCCGGGCCAGGGCGCGCAGCAGCCGGGGATGCTCCAGCGTCTGCCGCCAAGCCCGCAAACCCGCGCCTGCCTGCAGGAAGCCAGTGAGGTCCTGGGGGAAG
This sequence comes from Pseudomonas sp. St29, assembly GCF_001547915.1. Classification (NCBI taxonomy): domain Bacteria; kingdom Pseudomonadati; phylum Pseudomonadota; class Gammaproteobacteria; order Pseudomonadales; family Pseudomonadaceae; genus Pseudomonas; species Pseudomonas sp. St29. The sequence continues at coordinate 6,340,853 of NZ_AP014628.1, read as the reverse complement.
ACGTACTGACCCTGGATTCGCCCCAGGCCCTGGCCAGCACCTGGGCGGTGCAGTTGTGCCTGCTGATCGCTGGCGTGGCCAGTGCCCGGACCCTGTTGCAAGCGCCGCTCCGGGCGGACTATGTGGCGGGCCTGTCCATCGGTGCCTATCCGGCGGCGGTGGTGGCCGGGGCCCTGGAGTTTGCCGATGCCTTGCGCCTGGTGCGCCTGCGGGGCGAGTTGATGCAGCAGGCGTATCCGCAGGGCTATGGCATGACCGCATTGATCGGCCTGGACCTGGCGGCGGTGGAGGATTTGCTGGCCCAGGTCCACAGCCCGCAGACGCCGGTGTACCTGGCCAATATCAACGCCGACAGCCAGGTGGTGATCGCCGGCAGCGATGCGGCGATGCAGGCGGTGGCCGAGCTGGCCCGGGGTTGCGGAGTCGGCGTGGCCAAGCGGCTGGCGGTCAGCGTGCCGTCCCATTGCCCGCTGCTGGAGCAACCGGCCCAGACCCTGGCCGCGGCCTTTGCCGAGGTGTCCCTGCAGATGCCCGTGCTGGGTTACCTCAGTGGCAGTCGGGCCCGACCGCTGCGCACGCTGGAGCAGCTGCGCGACGACCTGGCGTTCAACATGTGCCGGGTGGTGGACTGGCGCGGCACCGTGCAAGGCGCCTACGAGCGCGGGGTGCGCCTGCAGATCGAACTGCCACCCGGTGCGGTACTGACCGGGCTGGCCCGCCGGGTGTTTGCCCAAGGGACGGTGATCGCCTTCGACGGCGCGCGCCTGGACACCCTGCAAGCCCTGTTGAGTGAGGAGGGAAGCCGCGACCGATAGAGCACCGACTCAGGCTGACGAAGCACAAGAACAACAACTTCGACGATGCACTTTGAGGACAACAACAATGATTATCTACGGTGTGGCCTTTCTGGCCTTTTGTACCCTGGTGGGTATTTTCATCGGTGAGCTGCTGGGCAAATTGATCGGCGTGCCGGCCAATGTCGGCGGTGTCGGTATCGCCATGCTGCTGTTGATCGGCTTGGGCAGCTACCTGCACAAGCGTGGGCTGTTCGCCGGCAAGTCCGAACAGGGCGTGGAGTTCTGGGGCGCGGTGTACATCCCCATCGTGGTGGCCATGGCCGCGCAGCAGAACGTCTACGGCGCGCTCAAGGGCGGGCCGATGGCGATTCTCGCGGGCACCCTGGCGGTGGTGATCGCCTTCGCCCTGGTGCCGGTGCTGGTGCGCATCGGCAACAAGGCGCCGGATGCGGCCGTTGCTCAGAAAACAGTGGGGTAAGGGCCATGTACGAATCGATGATGAAGGTCATTACCGGCTACGGGCTGATCAGCGGTTTCGCGGTGATCGGGATCACCATGTGGGTGTCCTACTGGATCTCCAACACCTTTACCAAGGGCCGCCTGCACGGCTCGGCCATCGCCATTCTGCTGGGGCTGGTGCTGTCCTATGTCGGTGGCGCCTTCACCGGCGGGCAGAAGGGCGTGGTGGACATTCCGCTGTTGTCGGGCATCGGCCTGCTGGGCGGGGCCATGCTGCGGGACTTCGCGATTGTCGCCACGGCCTTCGGGGTCAGTGTCGAGGAGCTCAAGCGCGCCGGGTTCGTGGGCGTGCTGGCGCTGTTCGTCGGGGTTGGCTCGTCCTTTGTCGCCGGGGTCGGCGTGGCCATGGCCTTTGGCTACACCGATGCGGTGAGCCTGACCACCATCGGCGCCGGGGCGGTGACCTACATCGTCGGCCCGGTGACCGGGGCGGCGATTGGCGCCAGCTCCGAAGTCATGGCGCTGTCGATTGCCGCGGGGTTGATCAAGGCGATCCTGGTGATGGTGATGACGCCGTTCGTGGCGCCGTTGATCGGCCTCAACAACCCGCGCAGCGCGGTGATCTTCGGCGGCCTGATGGGCACCTCCAGCGGCGTTGCCGGGGGCCTGGCGGCCACCGATCCGAAGCTGGTGCCCTACGGTTGCCTGACGGCGGCGTTCTACACCGCCCTGGGTTGCCTGCTCGGGCCGTCGTTGCTGTTCCTGCTGATGCGCGGCCTGCTGGGCGCGTAGGAGCCGGCTTGCGGGCGCGTTCGCTGGCAAGCCAGCTCTTACGAGGCGAGTGCATCGCGGATTTCGTGTAGGAGCTGGCTTGCCGGCGAAGGGGCCCTCGGAGTTTGTGCCGGGCTTGCGCATGCTTTGGCTGGCAAGCCAGCGCCCAAGCAAGGCCGAGCCGAGCGCCGTTGGGCGGGCTTCTAGGTACTTTGCCGGTTGGCGTACATCCGGCATTCAGCCAGCAGCGCCAACAGGTTCGGGTCGCGCTCCTTGGCCTTGAGAAACACCACGCCGATATGTTGCTGCAGGCGGTAGCGCGCCTGCAGCGGTATCAGCTTCACGCGGTTTTCATACACTGCGGCAATCCTTCCCGGTAGCAACGCATAACCGACCCCGGAGCTGACCATGCTCAGCAGGGTGAAGATGTCGTTGACCTGCATCGCCACCTTCGGTTCGAACCCCGCCTGCTTGAACACTCGTACCCCGTCCTGATGGGTGGCGAACCCCTGGGTCAGGGTGATGAAGGTGGCGTCGCGCACGTCGGCCAGGTCCACTTCGCGCTGCTGGGCGAAGGGCGAATCGGCTGGGGTGGCGAGGAAGATATCGTCGGAAAACAGCGGCAACTGCTCGCAGTCCGGGTCGTTGACGCTGTCGTCCAGGGAAATCAGGATGGCGTCCACTTCCATGTTCTTGAGCTTGTACAGCAGGTCGATGTTGGAGCCCAGGATCAGGTCGATGTTCAGTTCGCTGCGGCGCAGCTTCAGGCCCATGATCAGTTGCGGCACGGTTTTCACCGTCAATGAGTAAAGCGCGCCGAGCTTGAAGCGTTCTGCAGAGAAGCCTGCCGCTTCACGGGTCAGGCGCACGCTCTCGACCACGTCCTGCACCAGCTTCTGCGCGCGTTCCTCCAGCACGAAGGCGCTTTCCAGCGGCGTCAGGTTGCGTCCTTCATGCTTGAACAGCGGGCAGCGCAGGGCGTTTTCCAGGGAGTGGATGGCCCGGTGCACGCTGACATTGCTGGTCTGCAACTCGGCGGCGGCGCGGGCCAGGTTGCCGGTGCGCATGAAGGCCAGAAACACTTCGAGCTTTTTCAGGGTCAACTCTTCGTCGATGAGCATGGTCCGGCCTCGGCTGATGAGGGGCTGATGATGCCCGATGAGTCCGAAAGTGGCCGCTGGTTTTTTATCCGCCGTGCCCCCATTGAGCTATTGCGCTTTCAAACTGCAGGCCTGAGCCTTGCGTGGTTTTTCATGTTTCAAGGGTGAGTGACCGATGTATCACGGAGAAAGATTCAACGCCTGGACCCACTTGCTGGGGGCGATCGCGGCGTTTATCGGCGGCATCTGGCTGGTGGTGCTGGCCAGTATCGACGGCAGTCCGTGGAAGATCGTCAGTGTGGCGATCTACGCCTTCACCTTGCTGGTGCTCTACAGCGTGTCCACGGTCTATCACAGCGTGCGCGGCCGGGCGAAGAACATCATGCAGAAGGTCGATCACTTTTCGATCTACCTGCTGATTGCCGGCAGCTACACGCCGTTCTGCCTGGTGACCCTGCGCGGGCCCTGGGGCTGGACCCTGTTCGGGATTGTCTGGGGGCTGGCGCTGATCGGCATCCTCCAGGAGATCAAGCCGCGTTCCGAGGCGCGGATCCTCTCCATCGTGATCTACGCGGTGATGGGCTGGATCGTCCTGGTGGCGGTCAAGCCGTTGCTGGCGGCCCTGGGAACCGCCGGGTTTGCCTGGCTGGCGGCGGGCGGGGTGCTGTACACCGTGGGCATCATCTTCTTCGCCCTGGACAGCCGCCTGCGCCATGCCCATGGCATCTGGCACCTGTTCGTGATTGCCGGCAGCCTGCTGCATTTCGTCGCCATCCTCTTCTACGTCCTGTAGGAGCCGGCTTGCCGGCGAAGAGTCCCTCGCAATTTGCACCGGGCTTGCGGTCGCTTTCGCTGGCAAGCCAGCTCCTACGGGGTGAGGGACTGCAGATTGGTGTAGGAGCCGGCTGGCCGGCGAAGAGTCCCTCGCGATTTGCACCGGGCTTGCGGTCGCTTTCGCTGGCAAGCCAGCTCCTACGGGGCGAGGGACTGCGGATTGGTGTAGGAGTCGGCTTGCCAGGAAGGGGGCCTTCGGGATTTGCACCGGGCTTGCGGTCGCTTTCGCTGGCAAGCCAGCTCCTACGGGGCGAGGGACTGCAGATTGGTGTAGGAGCCGGCTTGCCGGCGAAGGGGGCTTCGGGATTTGCACCGCGCTTGCGGCCGCCCTCGCTGGCGAGCCAGCGCCTACAAGGGATGGTCGAGTTGGGCCTGGGCCTGGCGGGCGAAGATCTCCAGCAGGCTGGCCAGGGTGTGGGGCGGCGGTTCGGCGGCGCGGGTCACCGCGTACAGGGTGATCGGCAGCGGCGGGCTCAGGGGCCGGATGACGGTGCTGGCGGTTGATGCGCCCAGGGCGGTGAACGGGTCGATCAGTGCCAACCCGGCGCCGGACTCGACCATGGCCCGGGCCAGGGAGTAGGTCTGTACGGCAATGCTGATCCGCGGCGGCGGCTCCACGGCCTTGAGGTAGCTGTCCAGGCGCGCCGACAGCGGGTCGCTGCTGCTCAGGCCAATCAGCGGTGCGTCCGCCAGTTCCATCAGGGCCAGCGGCTGGCCGCACACGGCGGGCGGCCAATAGTCCAGCGGCGCCAGGGCCACCAGCACGCCCTCGGCTAGGGGCTGTGCGCAGAGCCCGGGGTGATCGGGGCGCTGCAGGGTCAGGGCCACGTCGATTTCCCGCATCAGCAGGTTCTGCACCAGTTCGCGGCTGTGGGCGCTGGACAGTTCGCACAGGCTGTCCGGGTAGAGGCGGGTCCATTCACGGATAGCCGGTGGCAGCAGCGCCAGGGCCAGGGCCGGGGTGGCGCCGATGCGCAGGCTATGGCCCGGCGCCCGGCGCAGGTTCTGGGCCAGGCGCCGCACGCCTTGCAGGCTTTCGCTGACCTTGTCCACTTCGCGCTCCAGCTCCAGGGCTTCCGGAGTCGGCTGCAACTTGCCCCGCACCCGCAGGAACAGCGGGAAACCCAGCTGCAGTTCGGCGTGCTGCAGGACCTTGGTCACCGCCGGTTGCGAGACGTGCAGCAACTGCGCGGCGCCGCTGATGGAGCCGGCCTGGCGGATGGCCTGGAAGATTTCGATATGACGCAGGCGCATGGGGCAGTCCATAACCTTTGTTTATGGGAGGTGCATCTTTATTCATTGTCCGGCGCCTGTCACCTGCCCCTAACCTTGGGCCATCGAACAACGGGTCATCGAACAACGGGCTAGGGGCAGTCATGAGTCAGCAGGTTTGCATCATCGGTGGCGGCGTCATCGGCTTGGCCAGTGCCTACGCCCTGGTCCGCCAGGGCTTCGAGGTGACCCTGGTGGAGGCCCAGGAGTCCCTGGGCAGCCAGACCAGCTTCGCCAACGGCGGGCAGTTGTCCTATCGCTATGTGGCGCCTTTGGCCGATGCCGGCGTGCCCTGGCAGGCCCTGGGCTGGATGCTCAAGGGCGACTCGCCGCTCAAGCTGCGCCCGCGCCTGGACCCGGCGCAGTGGCGCTGGCTGGCGGGGTTTCTCGGGGCTTGCCGGCACTCGGTGAACCAGCGCAATGGCGCTCACCTGTTGCGCCTGGCGCTGCTCAGCCAGAGCACCCTGCAACGCTGGCGCGAAGAGGATGGCCTGCAGGGCTTCGACTGGCGGCGCAACGGCAAGCTGGTGACCTTTCGCGAGCCCGGCAGCTTCGAACATGCCCGGCGCAACCTGGCGGACAGCCGCCAGCAGCAGGTGTTGTCCGCCGCCGAATGCACCGCCCTGGAGCCGACCCTGGGGGACACGCCCTTCGTCGGTGGCATCTATACCCCGGATGAAGAAGTGGCCGACTGCCACGCGTTCTGCCAGCAGCTGGCGGCGTGGCTGCGGGCTTCCGGGCGCTGCGAAATCCTCCTCGGCCAGCGGGTCCGGGCCATCCACCATGGGGGCGACCGGGTCCAGGCCATCGACCTGGGCGAGCGCCAATTGCCGGTGCAACAGCTGGTGCTGGCGGCCGGTCATCGCAGCCCCGAGTTGCGCCTGCCGGGGCTCAAGCTGCCGCTGTATCCGCTCAAGGGCTACAGCCTCAGCGTGCCCATCGGCCCGCAGCACCGGGCACCGGAGATCAGCATCACCGACTACAACCGCAAGATCGTCTACGCGCGTATCGGCCAGCAACTGCGGGTGGCGGCGATGGTCGACATCGTCGGCTTCGATCCGTCCCCGGACCCGGATCGCCTGGCCCTGATGCGCCGGCAGGCCGAGCAGACCTTCGCCGACGCCGGCGATTATCAGGCCGCCATCGAATGGGCCGGCATGCGTCCGGCCACCCCCAGCGGCGTGCCGCTGATCGGCGCCACCGCCTACCGCAACCTGTGGCTCAACCTCGGCCACGGCGCGCTGGGTTTCACCCTGGCCTGTGGCAGCGGCCAGTTGCTGGGCGAACTGATCGGCCAGCGCTCCACCAGCATCGACATGCAGGGCCTGACGCCCCGCGTCGCCTGAACGTTCAAGGGAGTCTTCAGATGAGTATCCAGCGTATCCACAGCAACGAGCGCCTGAGTGGCGCGGTGACCTTTGCCGAACTGGTGTTTCTCTCCGGCCAGGTGCCGGGGGCCAGCAGCGACATCGGCGGCCAGACCCGCGAGGTGCTGGAGAAGATCGACGCCTTGCTGGCCGAGGCCGGTAGCGACAAGGACCATCTCTTGAGCGCGACGATCTACCTCAAGGACATCCAGGCCGACTTCGCGGTGATGAACGAAGTCTGGTCGGCCTGGCTGTCTCCCGGCCAGGCGCCGGCGCGTACCACCTTGCAGGCGGCCCTGGCGCGCCCGCAGATCCTTGTCGAAATCAGTGTCATCGCGGTTCGCCGCTGAGCCGCCTTAACCCACAACGGAGAATAACAATGCATAAGATCACGTTGCTCGGCTGCACCCTGGGGCTGTTGTTCAGCGCCATTTCCCAGGCCAACGAGGCGCCCCTGGATGGCACCCTGGCCAAGATCGCCAACAGCGCCAGCATTACCTTGGGTTATCGCGACGCTTCGGTGCCTTTTTCCTACGTGGGCGACAACAGCGGCAAGCCCATGGGCTATTCGGTGGAGCTGGCGAGCAAGGTGGTGGAGCGCATCCAGCAGCAGTTGCACCTGCCCAAGCTGAATGTGAAGTACAACCTGGTGACCTCGCAGACGCGCATTCCCCTGGTGCAGAACGGCACCGTGGACCTGGAATGCGGCTCCACCGGGGTGACCGCCGAGCGGCAGAAGCAGGTGGCGTTCTCCTACGGTTTTATCTACGTCAAAGGGCAACTCTTGACCGCCAAGGACAGTGGGATCAAAAGCTTCGCCGACCTGCGGGGCAAGAACGTGGTGACCACGGCGGGGACCACCAACGAGCGTTTTCTCAAGAACTACAACGTCGAGCACAAGATCGACATGTTCGTGATCAGCGCCAAGGACCACGGCGAGGCGTTCCAGATGCTGCAGACCGGGCGCGCGGCGGCGTTCTACATGGATGACGCGCTGCTCTACGGCGAACGGGCCAAGGCTCGCGATCCGCACAATTGGGTGGTGGTGGGGGAGGAGCAGTCGCGGGAGATCTACAGCTGCATGGTGCGCAAGGATGATCCGCAGTTCCTGGCGCTGGTCAACGGCGCCTTGGCGGATCTGTACCGCTCCGGGGAAATCAACGGCATCTACCAGCGCTGGTTCCAGCAGCCGATTCCGCCCAAGGGCCTGAACCTGGAGTTCCCCATGACTGCCGAGCTGAAAGCCATCATCGCCCGGCCCACCAGCGATCCGGTGGAGTAACCGGCTGTTGCGCCGCCACCTGTAGGAGCCGGCTTGCCGGCGAAGGGGCCCTTGAGACGTGTACGGGACTGATGGGCGCCTTCGCTGGCAAGCCAGCTCCTACGGTGGGTGTTTGACCAGGGACTGTTTTAGAAATCGCCCCACAGTTGCTGGGCCACGGCCAGGGCCACCACCGGGGCGGTTTCGGTACGCAGCACGCGAGGGCCGAGGCGGGCGGGCAGGAAGCCGGCGCCGTGGGCCTGCTCCACTTCGGCATCGGACAGGCCGCCTTCCGGGCCAATCAGGAAGGCCAGGGTCTGCGGTTTGGCATGGCTTTCCAGGGGCTGGGCCACCGGGTGCAGCACCAGCTTCAGCTCGGCCTCGGTCTGCTTGATCCAGTCCGCCAGCAGCACGGGCGGATGAATCACCGGGACTTGCGAGCGCCCGCATTGCTCGCAGGCGCTGATAGCCACCTGGCGCCAGTGCAGCAGGCGCTTGTCGGCGCGTTCGTCCTTGAGCCGCACTTCGCAGCGCTCGCTGAAGATCGGGGTGATCTCGCTGACCCCCAGCTCCGTGGCTTTCTGAATCGCCCAGTCCATGCGTTCGCCCCGGGACAGGCCCTGGCCGAGGTGAATCCGCAGCGGCGACTCTGGCTGGCCGGCAAAGCGTTCATCCAGCTGCACGCGCACGCGCTTCTTGCCCACTTCCACCAGGGTGCCGCGAAACTCCGTTCCCGAGCCGTCGAACACTTGCAGTGCATCGCCTTCGGCCATGCGCAGCACGCGCCCGATGTAGTGGGCCTGGGCTTCCGGCAGTTCGTGCTCGCCGAGGCTCAGGGGGGCGTCGATAAAGAAGCGGGACAATCTCATCTGGGTTCTCTGTTGAATGTGTATCGGTGGAAAGCCTTCTGTGGCGAGGCAGCTGGCTCCCGCTCGGCGGCGAAGCCGTCGTTGAAGCCGCCGAGGTGCTCAGCCTGGTTTGGGACCGCTGCGCGGTCCCTCGCCACCATTGATGACCTGCTCTAGCCCGGATCGCGAAAGCCCGGGTGGAAGTCCTTGGGCACGGCCACGCTGACGCTGTTGCGGGTGGCGAGGTCGATGCCTTCGCTGGCCACTTCGGCGAGGAAATCGATCTGCTCCGGGGTGATCACGTAGGGCGGCAGGAAGTACACCACGCTGCCCAGGGGACGCAGCAGCGCGCCGCGCTCCAGGGCGTGCTGGAACACCTTCAGGCCACGCCGCTCCTGCCAGGGGTAGGCGGTCTTGCCGGCCTTGTCCTGGACCATCTCGATGGCCAGGACCATGCCGGTCTGGCGCACTTCGGCGACGTGGGGGTGGTCCACCAGGTGCGCGGTGGCGCTGGCCATGCGCTGGGACAGGGCGTGGTTGTTGGCGATGACGTTGTCCTGCTCGAAGATGTCCAGGGTCGCCAGGGCCGCCGCACAGGCCAGCGGGTTGCCGGTGTAGCTGTGGGAGTGGAGGAAGGCGCGCAGGGTCGGGTAGTCGTCGTAGAAGGCGCTGTAGACGTCATCGGTGGTCATGCATGCGGCCAGGGGCAGGTAGCCGCCGGTCAGGGCCTTGGACAGGCACAGGAAGTCCGGGCGGATGCCGGCCTGTTCGCAGGCGAACATCGTGCCGGTGCGGCCGAAGCCGACGGCGATCTCGTCGTGGATCAGGTGCACGCCGTAGCGGTCGCAGGCTTCGCGCAGCAGCTTGAGGTACACCGGGTGGTACATGCGCATGCCGCCGGCGCCCTGGATCAATGGCTCGACGATGACTGCGGCTACCGTGTCGTGGTGTTCGGCCAGGGTCTGCTCCATGGCGGCGAACATGTTTCGCGAGTGTTCTTCCCAGCTCATGCCGTCGGGACGCAGGTAGCAGTCCGGGCTCGGCACCTTGAGGGTGTCCAGCAGCAGGGCCTTGTAGGTTTCGGTGAATAGCGGCACGTCGCCCACCGACATCGCGGCGATGGTTTCGCCGTGGTAGCTGTTGCTCAGGGTGACGAAGCGCTTCTTGTTCGGTTGGCCGCGGTTGATCCAGTAGTGGAAGCTCATCTTCATCGCCACTTCGATGCACGACGAACCGTTGTCGGCGTAGAAGCAGCGGGTCAGGCCTTCGGGGGTGATCTGCACCAGGCGCTCGGACAGCTCGATCACCGGCTGGTGGCTGAAACCGGCGAGGATCACGTGTTCCAACTGGTCCACCTGGTCCTTGATGCGCTGGTTGATGCGCGGGTTGGCGTGGCCGAAGACGTTGACCCACCAGGAACTGACGGCATCCAGGTAACGTTTGCCTTCGAAGTCTTCCAGCCAGACGCCTTCACCGCGCTTGATCGGGATCAACGGCAGTTGTTCGTGGTCTTTCATCTGGGTGCAGGGATGCCACAACACCGCAAGATCGCGTTGCATCCACTGGTTATTCAGGCCCATGTACAGTCTCCTGGAGGCAGCTCGCTGAGGGGGCGGGCGAACAATCGGGCAAGCCTATGCAATGCATGGCCGCGGGACAACCTATTGTGCAGGGCGGCAACCGGGGACGGCGCGACCCAGGGGTAAAGACGTAGCCGCTCGCTGCCAGGGCACGGGTGGCGATGGCCTCGAAAGCGTCAGAAAATGCCCTTAATCTTTTCTTAATACCCTGAGCCCAGAGTACTGATCGTATTTCTCGATATTTCAAAGCAAATTTTTTCGCTTTAATTCGATAGGTAAATCGCTAGTCTTGGTCAGCGTTTCTTACAGGATGCAACTGATGCAGTTACGTAATTCTTCTTCTCGCTACGGCTGGGTAAGCATTGTTCTGCACTGGGGCGTGGCCCTGGCAGTCTTCGGTCTGTTCGCCCTGGGCCTGTGGATGGTCGGCCTCGACTACTACAGCACCTGGCGCAAAGACGCGCCGGACCTGCACAAGAGCATTGGCCTGACGCTGTTCGCGATCATGCTGCTGCGGGTGTTGTGGCGGTTTGTCAGCCCACCGCCGCCAGCGCCGGCCAACCATGGACGTCTAACCCGCCTGGGGGCCAAGTTGGGGCATGGGTTCCTGTACTTGGGTCTGTTCGCGGTGATGATTGCCGGCTACCTGATTTCCACCGCAGACGGCGTGGGTATCCCGGTGTTTGGCTTGTTTGAAGTTCCTGCCCTGGTTTCCGGACTGCCGGACCAGGCAGATGTAGCAGGTGTGGTGCATCTGTACCTGGCCTGGGCGCTGGTGATTTTCGCCGGCATCCATGGCCTGGCCGCCTTGAAGCACCACTTTATCGATCGTGATGCGACCCTCACCCGTATGCTGGGTCGCAAAGCCTGATGTTCAACCTTGACTCAAAAGGAATAGAAAGCATGTTGAAAAAGACTCTCGCCGCATTGGCCATCGGTTCTGCTGTATTGGCGGCCGGTCAAGTGATGGCAGCGGACTACGTGATCGACAAGGAAGGCCAGCACGCCTTCGTCGACTTCAAGATCAGCCACCTGGGCTACAGCTTCATCACCGGCACCTTCAAGGACCTGGACGGCAAGTTCAGCTTCGACGCGGCCAAGCCGGAAGACGCCAAGATCGAAGTCAACGTGCGCACCGCCAGCGTGTTCACCAATCACGCCGAACGTGACAAGCACATCACCAGCAAGGACTTCCTGGAATCCAGCAAGTTTGCCGATGCCAAGTTCGTCTCCACCAGCGTCAAGCCCACCGGCAAGAATGCCGATGGCAAGCTGACCGCCGACGTGGCGGGCGACCTGACCCTGCACGGCGTGACCAAGCCGGTCGTGGTCAAGGCCACTTTCCTGGGTGAAGGCAAGGATCCATGGGGCGGCTACCGTGCCGGCTTCGAAGGCACCACCAGCATCAATCGCCAGGATTTCGGCAAGATGATGGACCTGGGCCCGGCGTCCAACAACGTCGACCTGTACATCAGCTTTGAAGGTGTGAAAGCGAAGTAATGCTTCGTCTGTAGCCGCTGCCGCAGGCTGCGACAAGGCCCGCAGGGCCTTCGCGATTCAATTCGCACAGCCCGTATTGGACTGATCGCAACCTGCGCCAAGGCAAAAAAAAGCGCCCCCGACCACAAATCGGGGGCGTTTTTTATTGCCCGTCATACAACCCGGTGAGCCTGGCAGGCCCTTGCGCCGGGTTCCCCGTCGTTCGCAGCCTGCGGCAGCGGCTACAGAAAGCACTCTCGACCAGCTCCCACAAAAAACGCCCCGGGTCTTGCGACCAGGGGCGTTTTTCATTTCAGCGCGGTGACTCAGCGATTGCGGGTCAGCAGCGCCGGCTTCTCGCCCCGTGGACGGCTTGGCAACTGGTCCAGTTGCTCAGGCGTCGGGAAACGATCGATCTTGGACTCTTTGTGCATGATCTTCGGCTGGTTGCTCCGAGGGTTCTGCACCGCAGGCTCCTGGCGGGCCTGATCGTCACGGTTCGGCCGGCGATTGCGCGATTCGTCGCGACGGCCCTGGCTGTCACGCGGGGCGCCGTTGCGTGGACCGCCGCTGCGCTTGGCGGGCGCGGTGCCGGTGGTGCTGCCGTTGCTGTTGCGCGGGCTACCGGAGCGACCCTGGCCGCCGCCGCGAGGCGGATTGCCGGCACCGGCGCCTGCACCCTGGGCCGGAGCTCCTGGACGGCGGCCGCGGCCCTGGTTGTTCTTGTTCTGGTAGGGGCTGACGTAGTCGGCGCGGTTACCGAAGTTGTCCACGTCGTCGTCGAGGAACTCGTCCGGTGCCCGATCGGCACGGGGCGTCGGCTGGCGCTGTTCGCGAGCCGGGGTGCCTTCGCGGGGCTTCTGCTCGCGGGCCGGGCGTTCGCCACGGGCCGGCTTGTCTTTGCCGCCCTTGTCCTTGCCCTTGTCCTTGCGACCGCCGCCACCGCCACCGCCGTTCGGGCCATCGCCGCGTGGGCCGCGAGGATTGCGCGGGTTGCGTACGTCCGGACGCTCGCGCACTTCCGGCTTCTCGGCTTCCACGGCGCTGGCATCGAAGCCCATCAGGTCGCCATCGGCGATCTTCTGCTTGGTCATGCGCTCGATGCTTTTCAGCAGTTTTTCTTCGTCCGGGGCCACCAGGGAGATGGCCTCGCCCGAGCGACCGGCGCGGCCGGTACGGCCGATACGGTGCACGTAGTCTTCGTCGACGTTGGGCAGCTCGAAGTTGACCACGTGGGGCAATTGGTCGATATCCAGGCCGCGAGCGGCGATATCGGTGGCCACCAGAATGCGTACGTCGCCGGCCTTGAAATCGGCCAGGGCCTTGGTGCGGGCGTTCTGGCTCTTGTTACCGTGGATCGCCACGGCGCTCAGGCCGTGCTTGTCCAGGTACTCGGCCAGGCGGTTGGCGCCATGCTTGGTGCGGGTGAACACCAGCACCTGTTCCCAGGCGCCAGCGGTGATCAGGTGCGCCAGCAGCGAGCGTTTGTGGCTGGCGGGCAGGCGGAACACCCGCTGCTCGATGCGCTCCACCGTGGTGTTGGGCGGAGTGACTTCGATGCGCTCGGGGTTGTGCAGCAGCTTGCCGGCCAGGTCCGTGATGTCCTTGGAGAAGGTCGCGGAGAACAGCAGGTTCTGGCGCTTGGCCGGCAGGCGCGCGAGGACTTTCTTCACGTCATGCACGAAGCCCATGTCGAGCATGCGGTCGGCTTCGTCGAGCACGAGGATTTCCACGTGGGAAAGGTCGACGCTGCCTTGGCCGGCCAGGTCCAGCAGACGGCCGGGGCACGCCACCAGCACGTCCACGCCACGGGCCATGGCCTGGACTTGGGGGTTCATGCCGACGCCGCCGAAGATGCAGGCGCTGACGAACTTCAGGTCGCGGGCGTACAGCTTGAAGCTGTCATGCACCTGCGCGGCCAGTTCGCGAGTCGGGGTCAGGACCAGGACGCGGGGTTGGCGCGGGCCGTGACGCTGGGATTTGTCCGGGTGACCGTTGGGAAACAACCGCTCCAGGATCGGAAGGGCGAAACCGCCGGTTTTACCAGTACCTGTCTGTGCCGCGACCATCAGATCGCGACCTTGCAACACGGCGGGGATGGCCCGCTGTTGCACCGGAGTAGGCTGGGTGTAGCCGGCGGCTTCGATGGCGCCGACTAAAGCCTCGGAGAGACCGAGGGAAGCAAAGGACATGAGTAATCCTGTTTTAGTGAGGGCTTGGCCCAAAGGGATAATCTTGCCGAGCGTGAATGGCGTTTAAGAGGACGCAATCCCGTCCGGTCCTGCTGGCCTGAAGGCTCATTCACCGGTGGCTCGCGCGGGCCGGATGGCTGCGCCGTAGCGGGGTGGAGAGGCCTTGAACAGGGTCCAGCGTCCGGGCGTGAGCCTGGCGGGAGGCCGGAGTATAACAGAGCATTCGATGTGCGCTGCTTTCCTACTGCTCAACGGTTTTTTCTGACTCTCGTGTGGATGAAGACCTGACAGGGGGCAGAATGGGTTCCGCGCCGTACTTGGCGCTCAATTCGGCGTAGGCCGGTTCGCGCTTGAAGCGCTTGAGTTCGGCGCCGAAGCGTTGCACCAGCAGGTCCATCCCGGCATTGCGGCGCAGCGCCAGGTACTGGCTCTGGCGGCTGATGACGGTGGAATTCTGGCTGACCTGATCGCGGATGCCCAAGCTGTCCAGCAGGTGCTGGCCGACCCGTTTGTCGGTGATCAGCAGGTCAATCCGCCCCAGCAGCAGCTTGCCGAAGTTGGCTTCGTGGGTCGGTGCCGGTTCGCGCTTGAACAGGGTCGATTGACTGAAGTCATCGCTGTACAGGTAGCCGGGCGAGGTGCCGATGGTCAGGCCCTTGAGCTCATCCAGATGCTTGAACGGATGGGGGCGCTGCTTGGCGTAGAACATCACGAACTCGACGTCCGACAGGGGCTCGCTGGGGTAGAGCAGGGTGCTGTCGCGCTGGTCGCTGTGAAAGATGTCCAGGGCCCCGTCGGCCTGGCCGGTTTCCAGCATCGCCAGGCAGCGCTTCCAGGGCAGGAATTGCCATTCCACATCTATCCCCAGGCGCTGAAAGACAATGGCCGTGGTTTCGTAGTCCAGCCCCAGGACCTTGCCGTTTTCTTCGTAGACGTAGGGCGCCCAGGGCTCGGTGACAATACGCAGCTTCTCGCCATGGGCCGCGAGGCTCAGGCAAGTGCAGAGAAGGGTGATCAGCAGCCGGGCAATGACAGACATTGCTGGAGATTACGACGGGCGCCGGTTAAATAGCTAGAGGTGCTCTAGATCAAGGGCTAGTCGGGTTTTGTCTGCACCAGATGCAAGTAGATCGCCTTGCGCCGCTCACCCAGTACCAGGCGGACTATCGGGTGGTTGAACCAGTTTTCGAGCTGATGGTTTTCAAGGGGGCTGTCAAGACGACGTTCAACGTTCTCGCGGGCCTTTTCCCACCAGACAGGCATGCAAGCCTGATCGAACGGGTTGGAGTGTTGGTAGCAGCCGTAGAGGATCTCTCGCATGAACTGGCGCTGTTGCTTGGGAAGGAACAGCGTCACGAGTTTATAGGCCATGCGCTGGGCCGCCGGCGGTCGTGGCAGCGTGGCAGTCACCAGGCGTGTTTCATCCAGCGCAAAGGTGCTGGTCGGATCGGCTTCATGCTTGTCCACCCATGCCTTCGTCTTGGCGCGAAACAGCTGTTTACGGCTCCAGTAGTGATGGATCAGGTCGGGACATTCGCGGACCTGGGTGGTGCGATAGGCGGCTACCGACAGGCAGAACTCTTCCAGCGTGTAGGCACCCTGTGCCAGAGGGTAGAACTCATCCATCAAGGCAATCGATTGCTCCAGAACGCCAGCATCGGCGCGGTCGAGTCCGATGACGCCCGAGTTGAGCAGTGGCATCTGATCATCTGCCAGGTTTCTCTGGCGCAGCACGTCAGCCAGGGTTTGATACAGACCGGCTTCTTTGTTGCTGCCGTACTGCAGGCCGAAGGCATTGCATAACAAGGTTCCGGGCTCAATACGCCGGAACAGCTCCAGCGGCGAGCAATGGAAAAAGGTATCGGTGTCGATCAGCAGGGCCCGTTCAGCCTCCTGCAGCACCTGTTGCATCACTACGTGCTTGGCGCGGAAGTGGTAGCCATGGGGGGCGATCCATGTCTTGCGGGTGTTCTCGTCCAGCTCACGCACTCGAACCGGCAAACCCTGATAAGGCGCGGGGTTGTCGGTAAAGACCTGAATGTCCAACCCTTCTCCCGGTGTTTCGCGCAGACCGGCCAAGGCACTGGCAATGCTGAACACCGCCTCCTGGTGATAAGTGTTGGCACCGTAAACCAGGTAAATCAGCTGAGGGTTTGTGGCAGGGCGAGTGGTCGACATCTACAGCGATCATCCATGGAGAATGTGAGTGGGGGTGAAAAAAAGGCCCTGGATTTCGCCAGGGCCTCCTTGCTAAGTGCTACGTCATTTCAGCGCGGCAGCTTCAGGTTGTTCCAGATCGCCAGGCTCGGGTCGGCCTGGTTAAGGGTATAGAAATGCAGGCCCGGAGCGCCGCCTTGTAACAGGCGTTCACACATTTCGCTAATCACCTGCTCGCCAAAAGCCTGAATGCTGGCGCTGTCGTCGCCATAGGCTTCCAGCTGCTTGCGGATCCAGCGCGGGATCTCGGCGCCGCAGGCGTCGGAGAAGCGCGCCAGCTTGCTGTAGTTGGTGATGGGCATGATGCCCGGCACGATCGGGATGTTCACGCCCATCTTCTGCACGCGCTCGACGAAGTAGAAGTAGCTGTCGGCGTTGAAGAAGTACTGGGTGATCGCGCTGTCGGCACCGGCATTGGCCTTGCGGGCGAAGTTGCGAAGATCGTCTTCGAAATTGCGCGCTTGTGGGTGCATTTCCGGGTAGGCGGCGACTTCGATATGGAAGTGGCTGCCAGTCTCTTCGCGAATGAAACTCACCAGGTCGTTGGCGTGGCGCAGCTCGCCGCTGGCCATGCCCATGCCTGAAGGCAGGTCGCCACGCAGGGCGACGATGCGCTTGATGCCGGCTGCCTGGTACTGCTTGAGCAGGCCGCGCAGGTCGTCCTTGCTGTCGCCGACGCAGGACAGATGCGGCGCCGCGGGAATTTTTACTTCGCTCTCCAGTTGCAGCACGGTGTTGACCGTACGATCACGGGTCGAGCCGCCGGCGCCGTAGGTGCAGGAGAAGAAGTCGGGGTTGTAGCCGGCCAGCTGACGGGCAGTGGCGAGCAGTTTTTCATGTCCAGCATCGGTCTTGGTGGGGAAGAACTCGAAGCTGTAACGACGTTCTTGGGACATGGAAGGGGTCTCCAGCTGCAAGTTGCAAGCGGCAAGCGGCAAGAACAGCGGGGATGCGCTCGGCTCTTGTGCCTGATGCTGGCTGCCTTCAGCTGTTGTAGCTGTTAGGACAAGCATAGGGCCGGTTGCGGCAAGCTGGGCTTTTGGCCCCTGCTTGCCGCTTGCGGCTCAAGGCTTGCAGCTGATCTTAGTAACGGTAGGCGTCTGGCTTGAACGGGCCTTCGACGGTCACGCCGATGTAGTCAGCCTGTTGCTTGGTCAGTTGAGTGACCACGCCGCCGAAGCCGCGGACCATTTCCAGGGCCACTTCTTCGTCGAGTTTCTTCGGCAGTACTTCAACGGTCAGGCGCTCGGCTTTCTGGGCCGGCGACAGGTCGGCGTACTTCTGGCCGAACAGGAAGATCTGCGCCAGCACCTGGTTGGCGAACGAGCCGTCCATGATGCGGCTTGGGTGACCGGTGGCGTTGCCCAGGTTCACCAGGCGACCTTCGGCCAGCAGGATCAGGTAGTCGTCGTTCTGTGGGTCGAAGTCGCCGTGGCCGGTGCGGTGGATCTTGTGCACCTGTGGCTTCACTTCTTCCCATGCCCAGTTCTTGCGCATGAAGGCGGTGTCGATTTCGTTGTCGAAGTGGCCGATGTTGCAGACCACGGCGCGCTTCTTCAGGGCCTTGAGCATGTTGGCATCGCAGACATTGACGTTGCCGGTGGTGGTCACGATCAGGTCGATCTTGCCCAGCAGGGCCTTGTCGATGCAGGCTTCGGTGCCGTTGTTGATGCCGTCGATGAACGGCGAAACCAGTTCGAAACCGTCCATGCAGGCTTGCATGGCGCAGATCGGGTCGACTTCGGACACCTTGACGATCATGCCTTCCTGACGCAGGGACTGGGCCGAGCCCTTGCCCACGTCACCGTAGCCGATGACCAGCGCTTGCTTGCCGGACAGCAGGTGGTCGGTGCCGCGCTTGATGGCATCGTTCAGGCTGTGACGGCAGCCGTACTTGTTGTCGTTCTTGCTCTTGGTCACCGAGTCGTTGACGTTGATCGCAGGAATCTTCAGCTCGCCCTTGGCCAGCATGTCCAGCAGGCGGTGTACGCCGGTGGTGGTTTCTTCGGTCACGCCGTGAACGCGTTCCAGCACCTGTGGGTATTTGTCGTGCAGCAGCTGGGTCAGGTCGCCGCCGTCGTCGAGGATCATGTTGGCATCCCAAGGCTGGCCATCCTTGAGGATGGTCTGCTCCAGGCACCACTCGTACTCTTGTTCGGTTTCGCCTTTCCAGGCGAACACAGGAATGCCGGCAGCGGCGATGGAGGCAGCGGCCTGGTCTTGAGTCGAGAAGATGTTGCAGGACGACCAGCGTACTTCGGCACCCAGGGCAACCAGGGTTTCGATCAGCACGGCGGTCTGGATGGTCATGTGGATGCAGCCGAGGATTTTCGCGCCCTTGAGCGGCTGTTCGGCCAGGTACTTGCGGCGCAGACCCATCAGGGCCGGCATTTCCGACTCGGCGATGATGGTTTCGCGACGGCCCCAGGCGGCCAGGGAAATGTCGGCGACTTTGTAGTCGGTAAAATCTGCAGGCGTGTTTACAGCGCTCATGAAGAGCCTCCATTCGTAGTGTGCGAATGGGCGCCGTTGTGCGTTTAGTGTCCGTACAGGGAAGCCTGTACCGACAACGCCCCATCCGAGCCTGACAGGTCATGCCTGCTGCAGCGCCCCTCGGACAGGTGGCGGGAAAACGGTATCAGGTGCAGATGACCGTTTTGAAACGGTGGCGATTATAGCTTTCTTTAAGCAGCAAGGTGCAAGCCACAAGCAGCAAGTAAGAGCAGGTCGGTTTTTACTTGCAGCTTGTGGCTTGAAACTTGAAGCTGGGAGCGTCAATTGCACTCGTTCAAGCACCTTGGAGTCCCCCATGAATTTCCACACCCGCAAGTGGGTCAAGCCCGAAGACCTCAACCCCAACGGCACGCTGTTCGGTGGCAGTCTGTTGCGCTGGATCGACGAAGAAGCGGCGATCTACGCCATTGTCCAGCTGGGCAACCAGCGGGTCGTCACCAAGTACATTTCGGAAATCAACTTCGTCAGCGCCTCACGCCAGGGCGACATCATCGAGCTGGGCATCACCGCCACCGAGTTCGGTCGCACCTCCATCACCCTGACGTGCGAAGTGCGCAACAAGATCACCCGCAAATCCATTCTCACCGTCGAGAAGATGGTCTTCGTCAACCTCGGTGAAGACGGCCTGCCGGCACCCCACGGCCGTACCGAGATCAAATACGTCAAGGACCAGTTCAAGGACGAAGCCTGACAGCAGGCCGACGAAGCCGTTGCCCCGATTGCCCGGCAAGCGCGCCCCGCTCCGGACGGAACAGCCCTGAACCCCGCGTGTCGTAACCATACGACTCACCTGGTTCAGGACTCCCATGGACACTCGCAACGACGGTAAAACCCCCGGACTTTCAGTCGAAGAGCAACAGGACGTCGACCGCAACCAGCCGCCTCGCGCGGCGGTACTGCACGAGATCATCCGCACGCAGGGCGACCAGGAACTGGAGCGCAGCGTCGCCGCCCTGTGGTGGTCGGCCCTGGCCGCCGGCCTGACGATGGGCCTGTCTCTGATGGGCATGGGGCTGCTCAACTCCCGGCTGCCGGAGGGCGAAGCCTTCAAGGTTGTCGCCAGCTTCGGCTATTGCGCGGGCTTTCTGGCGGTGATCCTCGCGCGCCAGCAACTGTTCACGGAGAACACCCTGACCGCGGTGCTCCCGGTGATGAGCAAGCCGAGCCTGAAGAATGCCGGGCGCCTCCTGCGCTTATGGGGTGTGGTGCTGACGGGCAATCTGTGCGGCACCCTGCTGGTGGCATACGTGATGCTGCATCTGCCGATTTTCGACAGCCGCACCGACCAGGCCTTTCTGGAAATCGGTCGCCAGGTGATGGAGAACGACCGCGCGCAGATGTTCGCCAAAGGCATCATCTCCGGCTGGATGATTGCCACCATGGTCTGGATGATCCCGTCCATGGAGAGCGCCAAGCTGTGGATCATCATCCTCATCACCTACCTGATGGCGCTGGGGGATTTCACTCACATCGTGGTGGGTTCGGCCGAGGTGTCTTACCTGGTGTTTGCCGGGGAACTGGGGTGGCGGGATTTCTGGCTGGTGTTTGCCGGGCCGACCCTGGCGGGGAACATCATCGGCGGCAGTTTCATCTTTGCCTTGATCAGCCACGCTCAGGTGCGCAGCGAGAGCGGCAAACCAAGTGGCCGCACGGATCGGGCGACGGCGCCCGATCCGCGTGGGATCAAGAAATGATCAATGGGCTTGAGCCGTGGCCGCCGGGGCATCCTGGGTGACATGACGCACCAGTCTGCCGATGCTCAGACCCTGCAACAGGATCGACGACAGCACCACGATGTAAGTGATGCTCAGCACCAGGTCACGCTCCGGACCCAGGGGCAGGGCCAGCGCCAGGGCCACCGAGACGCCGCCCCGCAGGCCACCCCAGGTCAGCACGCGGATGGTGCCCCGGGGCACGCTGCGCCAGCGCCGCAGCAGCAGGATCGCCGGGGCCACGGTGAGCAGGCGCGAGAGCACGATGGCTACCGCCAGCAGGCTTGCGGCCGCCAGGTGCAGCCAATTGAACGGCAGCAGCAACAGTTCCAGGCCGATCAGGGCGAACAGCAGGGCGTTGAGCATGTCGTCCAGCAGTTCCCAGAAACCGTCCAGGTAGCGCCGGGTCATGTCGTTCATCGCCAGGTTGCGCCCCAGGTTGCCGATGATCAGGCCCGCCACCACCATGGCGATCGGCGCCGAGACGTGGATCTCGCTGGCCATCGCCGAGCCGCCGATCACCAGGGCCAGTGTCAGCATCACCTCGATCTGGTGCTGCTCGATGCTCTTGATCATCAGGTACACCAGGTAGCCGATCAGCCCGCCGAACAGCACGCCGCCAATGGCTTCATGCACGAACAGCCAGGCCGTGGCGCCCACTGTCGGGGTTTCACCCAGTTGCGCGATGCCCAGCAGCACGGTGAACACCACCACCGCGGTGCCGTCATTGAACAGCGACTCGCCGACGATGGTGGTCTTCAGTGGTTTGGACGCGTTGGCGGTACGCAGTACGCCCAGCACCGCAATGGGATCGGTGGGCGAGATCAGTGCACCGAACAGCAGGCAGTAGAGGAAACTCACGTGCCAGCCGAACAGGCCGAAGATCCAGTAGGCCAGGCTGCCGATGACGAAGGTCGCGATCAGCACGCCGACCGTGGCCAGCAGGCCGATGGGCCAGCGATAGCTGCGCAGGTCGTTGAGGTTGACGTGCAGGGCGCCAGCGAACAGCAGGAACGACAGCATCCAGTTCATCAGCAGATCGCCGAAGTCGATCTTGCCGATCAGTTCCTCGACGTGTTCCTCAAGGCCAGGGAAGCCCAGGTAACTCAAGCCCTGCAGCAACAGCGAGAACAGCAGGGCGGTGACCATCACGCCGATGGTCGGTGGCAGGCCGATAAAACGGAAATTCACATAAGTGAGCAGGGTGGTCAGGCAGATAAAGGCGGCGACAAGTTCAAGCATCCGGACTCCTTTGGATGATCGCAGGGAAAAAAGCTTCAAGCGGCAGGTGTGCAGCGTCTGGCCAGGGGCCTGAGGTGGTTGGTGCTGGGGTTTACCCGCCCCATTGACCGCAGTAGTGGCACGATGTTGCAGGCGCTTGCCTAAAAAGGCGGGTATCGGGACCCGGCTGGGGTGACGTCGGGCAGCAGGCCCATGCTGACGAAGTGCGTGCTATCGCTGCCAAAAATGCCGGCAGCCCGTGCAGGCAGGCCAGCGTCATGCGAGGATTCGCCCTCGGCGGTCGGCGCAAGTATAGGCGGCCGGGAACGCAGGATGAATCGATTCTCTTTCGGGCCAACAGGGAGTGTGAGGTGCTGGCGACAAGTCTGGTTCTGGTGGCGGCGCTGCTGCATGCGGCATGGAGCACCCTGATCAAGTTCAGCGGCGAGCGCCTGTTGGTGGTGGCCTGCATGGACAGCGTGGCTCTGCTGTTCGTGGCGAGCATGCTGTTTTTCCTGCAGTGGCCGCCGTTGGAACTCTGGCCTTGGATCATCGCCTCGGCGGCCTTCGAGCTCTTGTACCGCTATCTGTTGATCCAGGCGTATCGGGTGGGCGACCTGGGGCTGGTCTATCCACTGATGCGCGGTCTGTCGCCATTGGTGGTGTTGGCCTTGACCCTGATCTTTGCCGGCGAGGAGCTCAATACCCAGCAGATCCTCGGCATCCTGCTGATTCCCTTCGGCATGCTCTGCTTGCTCTGGCAGGGGGGCGGTGGGGCGCGCCTGCCCTGGAACATGTTGCCGGTGGTGGCGTTGATCGGCCTGTGCATCGGTTGCTACACCTTCATCGACGGCCAGGCCTTGCGCCGCTGGTCCCATCCGCTGGACTACCTGACCTGGGTCACCCTGCTCAGCGCCTGGCCCTTTCCTCTGTTGGCCATGGTCTGCAAGCGCCCGGCCTTCATCCTGTTCTGGCGTGAACAGTGGCGCCTGGGGCTCAGCGTCGGATTCTGTGTGCTGTTCAGCTACGCCCTGGTGCTGTGGGCCATGCAGTTGGGGTCGATTGCCGAAGCGGCGGCGTTGCGCGAGATCAGTGTGATTTTGGTGGTGCTGTTCGGCATGCGCTACCTGAAAGAACCTTTCGGCCGGCCCCGGCTCTTAGCCTGTGGGTTGGTGCTGATCGGCATGTTGGTGATGAAGTTCTGAAGACCCCCCTGAAAACTCATAAAAAAGGATGTGCTCCATGACTGTCGCTTTCTGGTGTGTATTGATCGCAATTGTCCTGCCGTACCTGTGTACCGCCATTGCCAAGGGCGCCGGCAAATATGGGCTTCGTTACAACCATGATCCGCGGGCGTTCCTGAATACCCTGGAGGGGCTGCCCAAGCGGGCCCATAACGCGCAGCTCAACGGCTTCGAGGTGACCCCGGCATTTGCGGCGGCAGTGATCATCGCCCATGTGGCGGGCAACGCCGAGCTGGTGACGATCAACGTGCTGGCGGTGCTGTTTATCACCAGTCGCCTGCTTTACATGATCTGCTACCTGGCGGACTGGGCGATCCTGCGCTCCCTGGTGTGGTTCGTGGGCATGGGCCTGATCGCCAGCTTCTTCTTCGTTTCAGTCTGAAACACCCTCTTGCAGCAGCCGGCTTGTCGGCGAAAGCGCCTTCATGGTCGCCTTCGTCGACAAGCCGGCTCCTGTAGCGGGTCACGGGGTATCGGGCACTTCCGGCACTTTGGGCAGTGGCGCGCCCTTGGGCCAGAGCATCCAGATCTGCCCCTGCTGCTTCATGTCGCCGGCCAGTTGCCCGGCCGCCTCGCCAGTGCCCCAGAACAGATCGGCACGGACTTCGCCGGTAATCGCGCCGCCCGTGTCCTGAGCGGCCACCGGGCGCACCAGGCTGCTGCCATCCGGGCGCGTGGTGGATAACCACAGCAAGCTGCCCAGGGGAATCACCTTGCGGTCCACCGCGACGCTGTAGCCGGGCGTCAGCGGTACGTTCAATGAGCCTCGGGGGCCTTCGTTGCTGTCCGGGTTGCGGTTGAAGAAGACGTAGCTCGGGTTGCTGCCCAGCAGTTCGGGAATCCGCGTCGGATGAGCCTTGGCCCAGGCGGCGATGGTGCCCATGGTCACGTCTTCTTTCTTCAATTCGCCCTGCTCCACCAGCCAGCGTCCGATGGGCCGGTACGGGTGGCCGTTCTGGTCGGCGTAGCCGATCCGCAGTTGGCGTCCGTCGTCCAGCTGGATCCTTCCCGAACCCTGGATCTGCAGGAATTGCAGGTCCATCGGATCGGTCAGCCAGGCCAGCACCGGAGCCTTGACCCCCTTGGTTTCGATGGTCGCCGCGTCGTCATAGGGCTTGAGCACCCGACCTTCGAGCCGGCCTCGCAGGCGCTTGCCCTTGAGTTCCGGGTAGAGACTGTCCAGGGCGACGATGATCATGTCCTCCGGCACCCCGTACACCGGCACACTGGCGCTCGGTGTCTGGGTCAGGCTACCGGGATACACCGGTTCGTAGTAGCCGGTGATCAGGCCGTTGCTGCTGCCGCTGCCCGAGCGCAGGCCGTAGACCTCCAGGTGCTCCTTGAGAAAGCCGCGGATGGCTGTCGGGGTCTGCGGCACATTGGCCGCCGCAGCGCAGGTGGCACCCCAGATCGGATCAGTCTTCAAGCGGGTGCAGGCACTGCGCCAGGCACCGAAGCCGGCCAGCAGGTCGTTATCGGCAACGCTGGGCAGGGACTCCCAGGGGGCGCTGTTGTAAGTGGCCAGGGCGTGGGTCTGTGGGGCCTTGCTGTTGTCGCCGCCGTTGCAGCCGGCGAGCAGTGCCAGGGCTGGCAGGGCCCAGAGCAGGTGGCGACGCCAGCGGAGGAAGCTCGGGTTCATGCTGTGTTTCCTTGGGGGGTATCCATCAGCGGCATGACGATGGACAACCCCTATTGTTAATAGGGCTATTGGTGTTTGCCGGGGAGGCGAGGATACTGGCCGCCGTTTCCGTGACCTGACCTGAAGCCACCATGACGCTAAAAAGACTTTCCGTTGTATTGCTGGCCTGCCTGACGCTTTCCGCCTGTGGCGGTGTCGACCCCAACTCTCCCCTGGGCCAGCGCAAGGCGATCTTCAAACAGATGCTCAAGACCGGCGAGGACCTGGGGGGCATGCTGCGTGGGCGGATTCCTTTCGACGGCGCACGTTTTGCCGAAGGCGCGGTGAAGCTGGATGCCCTGTCCCATGAGCCCTGGAAGCATTTTCCCGAGGTCAGGGAGCAGGACCACAGCAGCGCCACCGATGATGTCTGGCGCAAGCAGGCGCGTTTCCAGGAGCTGGCGCGCAACCTTGAAGCGGCCACCGCCGAGCTGGTGACTATCAGCCAGGTCCAGCCCTACAAGGCCAGCAATCTGGGGCCGGCCGTGCAGAAAGTCGAGGACGTCTGCAGTGCCTGTCACAAGGAGTTTCGTAATCACTGAGTGAGGTCGATGCCAGGGAGGGCAGCGCTTACTTGTCCAGTTCGTCCAGGGCTTGCTGCAGTTCCTTGCGGGACTCGGCGAGCTTGTCCTTGCGCTTGTTGATCTTCTCCGAGTCGCCTTTCTTCATGGCCTTTTCCAGGTCGGCCTGACGCCGGCTGACTTCATGCTTGGCTTCCAGCACCTTGTTTTCCCGATCCTTCTTCAGCGAGGCATCGGTGCAATGGGTGGTGACTTCGCTCAGGGCGCGCTCCAGGCCGGCCTGCTGATCGCTGTTGCCATGGGCCTTGGCCTGTTCGATCTGGGTCATGATCGCCTGGCGCTTGGCGGCGCAGCCGGTCAGTGGCTGGGCTTGTTCGGCGGCCAGCAGGGGCGCGCTCATCAGGCTGCACAGGGTCAGGGCAGCGAGGGACGGAAACAGTTTCATGGAAGGCTCCAGGTGAAAAAAGATCAAAAAATAACCAATGAAAAAATACTGACTGTCATACCGGGAATGGGCTGTTGGAGCGCATTCCTGCCAGGGTGGTTCAATGTGCGCTCCCGGATGGCGGCCTAAAAGCCGTTGATTCCGGCCTGATTCAGGGTCGCCTGCAAGGCCTGCACCTGGGGCTCGCGAAAAAACGCCACCAACTGCGCAGCCCGTTCCGGGCCGACACCGGCTTCGTTCTGCCAGTCCAGGCTGTTGCGTGAAGCCAGCACCTGCCATGGACCGTTCAATTCGGCCGAGCCGCTGGGCGGCAGGCCCAGGGCCTTGAGCCAGCGTGCGAAGGGTCGCTGCCTTGCCTGTTGCAGACTCTCGATCAGTCGCAGGCTGCTGCGTGCGCCGAAGCCGGCAATGGTAGCAAGCTCTGCCTGATCCAGGGTCAGCCAATCCAAAAGGCCTTTGATACGGCCTGTTTCAACCAGCCTGGCCCAGGTTTGTTCGCCGATATGGTCCAGGTGCAGTCCCTGTTTGCCGCTGAGCCAGGCCAGGCGGGCGACAAACTGGCCTTCGCATCCGGGGGTTGGCCGCCAGCAGCTCAGGGCATGAAAGTCCTCCGGCGCTGGCGCCTGGATCGCCTGGCGTTGCTGGCTCCTGAGGACCACGCCATCCAGGCGGGGGAGGGTCAGTCCGGCCAGGCTGATGGCCACCTGGTCGCCGGGGACGATATCCAGGGCTTGCCAGCGTTGCAGCGAGCCGACGCTGACGCGGCGGATCTGTCGGTCATCGAGGACCACCGGGTCGATGTCCAGCAAGGGACTGATGCGCCCGGTGCGGCCGATCCGGAAGCGCACCTGACGCACATTGGCCAGGGCCTGGGCATAGGGGTATTTCCAGGCTGCAATCCAATGTGGGGCCCTGGCCTGCCAGCGTTCGGCGGCGGGGCGCAGGCTCTGGCGCAGGATGATGCCGTCGCTGGCAAAGGGCAGGGGCGAACGGTACCAGTGTTCTCGCCAGTGCCGGGCCTCGCTGAACCCGGCGATCGGGCGGCTGTACTCGGCGCCTTCGGTGAAGCCCAGCTGCGCCAGTTGCTCCAGGCGTTCACTCAGGGGGGCGGGGCCTTGGGGCCAGTCCCAGACGAACAGGCCGATTTGTGCCGCCTCTGCCGCCGACAGGTGTTTGCGTGCCAGCCATCCGGCGACCCGGCTGCGGGCATTGAGGCTGCCGGAGCGGGCCTGGATGTGTTGCTCCAGTCGTTGATAGAGCTCTCCCTGCAAGAGCAGGTCCACGGGCTGGGGCAGTTGTTTGGGGATGGCCGCGATCTGCCGGGCGCGGGCGCTCCAGTCCTGGCCGTGCCAGCCATCACCCCGGCTCAGTGCCTGGTGGAAACGGCCCTGGCGGTAGATCAGGGTGACCGCCACGCCATCGATCTTGGGTTGCGCCCAGATGCCTTCACGGCCTTTCAGCCAGAGCTGTACTGCGTTGTCGTCGGGGAGTTTTTCCACTCCGGTGTGGGCGATGGGGTGGGGCACGGGGCCCCGGGCGCCGAGCAGGGCAGGGGCCGCGGCTACGGGAAGCTGGGGGAAGCATTGTTGCAGGCGGGTCAGGCGCTGCCGGGACTGATCATAGAGCTCGTCGGCGACGGGCGATTGACCGTGTCGGTGATAGCGGATGTCCCAGGCCTCGAGCTGTTGTTGCAGGGCGGTGAGTTCCCGTTCGGCCCGGGCACTGGACCAGTCGGGGCATTGGGCCAGGGCGGGCAGGCCGGTGAGGGCCAGAAACAGCAACAAGAGTCTTGGCAGCATGGGGAGCGTCCTTGCTCGGAATGGGCATGCCTTGAAGGGTAGGTGGGCGTGGGGCGATTTTTCGGCGAGGTGGTTGCGGGGTGTTTCATGATGGCCTGGGGCGCTGGCTTGGCCAGTGGATACCTGGACAATTGCCCTGCAGAGAGAAACCTCTGGCGACAAAAAAGCCCCGCCGGTGGTGCCGGCGGGGCTTTGTCTGTTACCGGGTGACGCTTAGAGGCCGGCGGCAGCGCGCAGGGCGTCGGCGCGGTCGGTCTTTTCCCAAGTGAAGGTGGTGAAGGTGTCGTCACCCACGGTCTTGGTTTGCGGAGCACGGCCGAAGTGACCGTAGGCTGCGGTTTCCTGGTACATCGGGTGCAGCAGGTCGAGCATGGTAGTGATTGCGTAAGGACGCAGGTCGAAGTGCTCGCGAACCAGCTTGACGATCTTGTCGTCGCTGATCTTGCCGGTGCCGAAGGTGTTCAGGGAGATCGAGGTCGGTTGAGCCACGCCGATGGCGTAGGACACCTGGATCTCGCAGCGCTCGGCCAGGCCGGCGGCGACGATGTTCTTGGCCACGTAGCGACCGGCATAGGCCGCGGAGCGGTCGACCTTGGATGGGTCCTTGCCGGAGAACGCGCCGCCGCCGTGACGGGCCATGCCGCCGTAGCTGTCGACGATGATCTTGCGCCCGGTCAGGCCGCAGTCGCCCACCGGGCCACCGATGATGAACTGGCCGGTCGGGTTGATGTGGAACTGGGTGTCCTTGTGCAGCAGTTCGGCTGGCAGCACGTGCTTGACGATCAGCTCCATCACGCCTTCGCGCAGGTCGTTGTACGACACTTCAGGGTTGTGCTGGGTCGACAGCACCACGGCGTCGATGCCGACCACGATGCCGTTTTCATAGCGGCAGGTGACCTGGGACTTGGCGTCCGGGCGCAGCCATGGCAGCAGGCCCGATTTGCGTGCTTCAGCCTGGCGATGGACCAGCTGGTGCGAGAAGGCGATCGGCGCCGGCATCAGCGCGGCGGTTTCGTTGCTGGCGTAGCCGAACATCAGGCCCTGGTCGCCGGCGCCCTGATCTTCAGGCTTGGCGCGGTCGACACCCTGGTTGATGTCGGGGGACTGCTTGCCAATGATGTTCATCACGCCGCAGGTGGCGCCGTCGAAGCCAACGTCGGAGCTGGTGTAGCCGATGTCGCAGATCACGTCGCGAACGATCTGCTCCAGGTCGACCCAGGCGCTGGTGGTGACTTCCCCAGCGACGATGGCGACACCGGTCTTGACCAGGGTTTCCACTGCCACGCGAGCGTGTTTGTCCTGGGCAATGATGGCGTCCAGCACCGCATCGGAAATCTGGTCAGCGATTTTATCCGGATGCCCTTCAGACACGGACTCGGAGGTGAAAAGGGAGTATTCGCTCATCTCGACGGTTTCCTAAAATTTACCGATGGTGAGTGTCGCCAGCCGGTCGCTGAAAATGGCGGACCTGGATCTGGAAACCATTACGTAAGCCCACATAGAGGCTTTCCCCGGGAATCAGTCCCGCAGCGGTGGCCCAGCGGGCCAAATCATCTTGTTCGAACCCTAGCCAGAGATCGCCGCAAGCCTCTTTGGCCCAACTCTGGTTGTGGCTGCACAAGTCTGTTACCAACAGGCTGCCGCCTGGTTGCAGCAATTGGGCCATCTGCTTGAGGGCCTCGGCCGGTGCGGCGAAATGGTGCAGGACCATGTTCAGCACCACGCAGTCGGCCGTCAGTTGTACGCCATCCAGTGCATCGGCCAGTTGCAGGCTGACGTTAGCCAGTGTTTCGCGTTCACACAGCTGACGGGCCAGTTCAAGCATCGCCGGACTGTTGTCCAGCGCGGTGACCCGGGCAAAGCGTCGGGCCAGGTCGGGGAGAAAACCACCGTCGCCGGGACCCACTTCAATGGCCGTGGCCATTGCTTTGAAGCTCAGCTTGTCCAGTAGCGCGAGCACGCTGTCGCGGTACTGGGGCAGTCCTGCGATCAGGTCCTGCTGGGCGCGGAATTTATCCGCCACCCGGGAAAAGAAGTCCTGGCTGGCTGCGGCCCGTTGCCGGTGCACCAGGCCAATCCGGTTCTGGACATCCACCGGCAGTCGCACCTGGTCGACTTCGTCCAGCAGGGCGGCGTGCAGCTTGCCGCCCAAGAGTTCGGTGTGGGGCAGGGCACGGCGGTAGAAAATCGCGTTGCCTTCACGGCGGGTCGCCACCAGGCTGGCCTGGGCCAGGACCTTCAAATGGTGGCTCATGCCCGACTGGCCGATGGCAAAGATCTGCGCCAGTTCCAGTACGCCGAACGAGTCGTTGCTCAGGGCGCGCAATACATTGAGTCGCAGAGGATCGCCGCCGGCCTTGCACAGGGCGGCCAGCTCGTCGCAATCGTCATGATCAATGGAGGGTGCGCTCAGGTTCATAGGGGCGCAGTCTAGAGGTGCCTGCAAAGGCCTGCAAGATCAATATCAAAAAGTTTTGATATTGCCCCTCAAGGGGCTTCTGCCAGAGCCCTGGTGGCCCTGTCGGCCGGCGACAAGCGGGTTTGCTCAGTGGATTGCCGGCTTATCCATGGGAAAAACATGCCTGAGTGACTATCTGTCATTGCCCCCGCCAGACGCCTGAGGGAAAATGCAGGCCTTTTTTCCGTTTCGTTTTATTCAATCCTCAGGAGATCAGCGATGCCCAGCCGTCGTGAGCGTGCCAACGCCATTCGTGCCCTCAGCATGGATGCCGTGCAAAAAGCCAACAGCGGCCATCCAGGTGCCCCCATGGGTATGGCGGATATCGCCGAAGTGCTTTGGCGTGACTACCTCAAGCACAACCCGAGCAATCCATCCTTCGCCGACCGTGACCGCTTCGTGCTGTCCAACGGTCATGGCTCGATGCTGATCTACTCGCTGCTGCACCTGACCGGCTACGACCTGTCGATCGATGACCTGAAGAACTTCCGCCAACTGCACAGCCGCACCCCGGGCCACCCGGAATTCGGCTACACCCCGGGCGTTGAAACCACCACTGGTCCCCTGGGCCAGGGTCTGGCCAATGCCGTGGGCTTCGCCCTGGCGGAAAAAGTCCTGGCGGCGCAGTTCAACCGTCCGGGGCACAACATCGTCGATCACCACACCTACGTGTTCCTGGGTGATGGCTGCATGATGGAAGGCATTTCCCATGAAGTGGCCTCCCTGGCCGGTACCCTGGGCCTGGGCAAGCTGATCGCCTTCTACGATGACAACGGCATCTCCATCGACGGTGAAGTCGAAGGCTGGTTCACCGACGACACGCCCAAGCGTTTCGAAGCCTACAACTGGCAGGTGATCCGCAATGTCGATGGCCACGATCCGGAAGAGATCAAGACGGCCATCGACACCGCGCGCAAGAGCCCGCTGCCGACCCTGATCTGCTGCAAGACCACCATCGGTTTCGGTTCGCCGAACAAGCAGGGCAAGGAAGACTGCCACGGCGCGCCACTGGGTGCCGAGGAAATCGCCCTGACCCGCGCTGCGCTGAAGTGGAACCATGGCCCGTTCGAAATCCCGGCCGACATCTATGCCGAGTGGGACGCCAAGGAAGCCGGCCGCGCCGTGGAAGCCGAGTGGGACCAGCGTTTTGCTGCCTACTCCGCCGCATTCCCGACCGAAGCCAACGAACTGGTGCGTCGCCTCGCCGGTGATCTGCCAGCGGACTTCGCCGAGAAGGCCAATGCCTATATCGCTGAAGTGGCGGCCAAGGGCGAAACCATCGCCAGCCGTAAAGCCAGCCAGAACACCCTGAACGCCTTCGGTCCGCTGCTGCCCGAGTTCCTCGGCGGCTCGGCCGACCTGGCCGGTTCCAACCTGACCCTGTGGAAAGGCTGCAAGGGCGTCAGCGCTGAAGACGCCAGCGGCAACTACATGTACTACGGCGTGCGCGAATTCGGCATGACCGCCATCATGAACGGCGTTGCCCTGCACGGCGGCCTGGTGCCTTACGGCGCGACCTTCCTGATGTTCATGGAATACGCCCGCAACGCGGTGCGCATGTCGGCGCTGATGAAGCAGCGGGTGATCCACGTCTACACCCACGACTCCATCGGCCTGGGCGAAGACGGCCCGACCCACCAGCCGATCGAGCAACTGACCAGCCTGCGCAGCACCCCGAACCTCGACACCTGGCGCCCGGCCGACGCCGTGGAATCGGCGGTGTCCTGGAAGTACGCCCTGGAGCGCAAGGACGGTCCTTCGGCGCTGATCTTCTCCCGCCAGAACCTGCAGCACCAAACCCGCGATGCCGGCCAGATCGCCGATATCAGCCGCGGTGGCTACGTGTTGAAGGACTGTGCAGGCGAGCCTGAGCTGATCCTGATCGCCACCGGTTCGGAAGTGGGCCTGGCGGTTCAGGCTTTCGACAAGCTGACCGAGCAGGGCCGCAAGGTGCGGGTGGTTTCCATGCCGTGCACCAGCGTGTTCGACGCCCAGGATGCCGGCTACAAGCAATCGGTGCTGCCGCTGCAGGTCAGCGCGCGGATCGCCATCGAAGCCGCCCATGCCGACTTCTGGTACAAGTACGTGGGCCTGGAAGGCCGCGTGATCGGCATGACCACCTACGGCGAGTCGGCGCCTGCGTCGGCCTTGTTCGAAGAGTTCGGTTTCACCCTGGACAACATCCTGGGCCAGGCCGAAGAGCTGCTGGAAGACTAAAAAAGCACGCGGTGGCCCAGCCACCGCGATCCCTTTGTAGGCGCTGGCTTGCCAGCGATTCGCGGTCTGCCTGACACACCGCTGATCGCTGGCAAGCCAGCGCCTACGATGGGTGCGTATAACAAGTTCGTCTGCCTGTGCCTGATCGAGAACCCCATGCCTCAACCGCGTCCCTATAAAGTTGCACTCAACGGCTACGGCCGGATTGGTCGTTGCGTCTTGCGTGCTCTGTTCGAGCGAGGGGCTGCGGCCGGGTTCGAGATCGTCGCCATCAACGATCTGGCCGACATGGCCAGTGTTGAATACCTGACACGCTTCGACTCCACCCACGGGCGGTTTCCCGGTGAGGTGAAAGTCGACGGCGACTGTCTGCATATCAATGGCAACTGCGTGAAAGTGCTGCGCAGTGCCACCCCCGAAGGCATCGATTGGGCGTCCCTGGGCGTCGATCTGGTGCTGGAATGCTCCGGTGCCTACCACACCCGCGAAGACGGCCAGCGTTTCCTCGACGCCGGTGCGCCACGGGTGCTGTTCTCCCAGCCGATGGCCAGCGAGGCGGATGTCGACGCCACCATTGTCTACGGGGTCAATCAGAATTGCCTGACCGGCGCCGAGCTGCTGGTGTCCAACGCCTCCTGCACCACCAACTGCGGCGTGCCGCTGTTGCGCCTGCTGGATCAGGCCATTGGCCTGGAGTACGTGTCGATCACCACCATTCACTCGGCGATGAACGACCAGCCGGTGATCGACGCCTATCACCACGAAGACCTGCGCCGGACCCGTTCGGCGTTCCAGTCGGTGATTCCGGTGTCCACCGGTCTGGCGCGAGGCATCGAGCGCCTGCTGCCGGAACTTGCCGGAAGAATCCAGGCCAAAGCAGTGCGGGTGCCGACGGTCAACGTGTCCTGCCTCGATATCACGATGCAGACCGTGAGCGATACCGACGCCACCGAGGTCAATCGGATCCTGCGCGAGGCCGCCACCAGCGGTCCGCTCAAGGGCCTGCTGGCCTATACCGAGCTGCCTCACGCCAGCTGTGATTTCAATCATGACCCCCATTCGGCGATCGTCGATGCCAGTCAGACCCGTGTTTCCGGCCCTCGGCTGGTGAACATCCTGGCCTGGTTCGACAACGAATGGGGCTTTGCCAACCGGATGCTGGATGTTGCTGGGCACTACCTGCAAACAGCCACTCCACGCTCTGCCACTAAACTCTCTGTTTCTGAACAACAGTAACCCAGGAATTGCGACCCATGACCGTGTTGAAGATGACCGACCTCGATCTGCAAGGTAAGCGCGTGCTGATCCGCGAAGACCTCAACGTCCCAGTCAAGGACGGTGTTGTCACCAGCGATGCGCGGATCCTGGCTTCGCTGCCGACCATCAAGCTGGCCCTGGAAAAGGGCGCGGCTGTGATGGTCTGCTCGCACCTGGGCCGTCCGACCGAAGGCGAGTTCTCCGCCGAGAACAGCCTCAAGCCGGTAGCCGATTACCTGAGCCGTGCCCTGGGCCGCGAAGTGCCGCTGGTGGCCGATTACCTGGGTGGCGTCGAGGTCAAGGCCGGCGACGTCGTGCTGTTCGAGAACGTGCGCTTCAACAAGGGCGAGAAAAAGAACGCCGACGAACTGGCCCAGCAATACGCCGGCCTGTGCGATGTGTTCGTGATGGACGCCTTCGGCACCGCGCACCGGGCCGAGGGTTCGACCCACGGCGTGGCCAAGTTCGCCAAGGTGGCCGCCGCAGGTCCTCTGCTGGCCGCTGAACTGGACGCGCTGGGCAAGGCCCTGGGCAACCCGGCCAAGCCAATGGCGGCCATCGTTGCCGGCTCCAAGGTTTCCACCAAGCTGGACGTGCTCAACAGCCTGAGCCAGATCTGCGACCAACTGATCGTCGGTGGCGGCATCGCCAACACCTTCCTCGCTGCTGCCGGGCATCCGGTGGGCAAGTCGCTGTACGAGCCGGATCTGTTGGACACCGCCCGTGCCATCGCCGCCAAGGTCAGCGTACCGCTGCCGGTGGACGTGGTCGTGGCCAAGGAGTTCGCCGAAAGCGCCGAAGCTACCGTCAAGCTGATCGCTGATGTTGCCGCTGACGACATGATCCTCGACATCGGTCCACAGACTGCCGCGCAGTTCGCCGAGCTGCTGAAATCCTCCAAGACCATCCTCTGGAACGGTCCGGTAGGCGTGTTCGAATTCGATCAGTTCGGCAACGGCACCAAGGTGCTGGCCCAGGCCATCGCCGACAGCGCCGCGTTCTCCATCGCGGGTGGTGGCGACACCCTGGCGGCCATCGACAAGTATGGCGTGGCCCAGCAGATCTCCTACATTTCTACCGGTGGTGGCGCGTTCCTCGAGTTCGTCGAGGGCAAGGTGCTGCCGGCGGTTGAAGTCCTGGAAGCCCGGGCCAAGGCCTGAGAGTCCCGTTGGCCGGGCAAAGGAGTGTTCTGATGGTCAAGACGTTGCCACTGTTGATGGCCGTGGCGTTGCTGGCGGGGTGCTCCAGTGCTCCGCCGGCAAAACCGGCGGACGAGACCGGCGAGCCGGGCCAGGGCTGTTATCAGGCCGACTGGCAGGCCGAGACCGCGCCGGTGATCAACAAACGCCTGGGCCCCGAAGGCCTGGAGAAGTACGAGACACCGTCAAAGACCAG
The DNA here is from genome assembly GCF_001547915.1 of Pseudomonas sp. St29. NCBI lineage: Bacteria > Pseudomonadati > Pseudomonadota > Gammaproteobacteria > Pseudomonadales > Pseudomonadaceae > Pseudomonas > Pseudomonas sp. St29. Next base: position 6,306,215 of record NZ_AP014628.1, on the reverse strand, counting down.
GGAACAGGGTTGCCCTTGACCGGTCAGATCGGATAACGCAATGCGCTGGGGCCCCTGGGCTGCCGGCCGAGGAACATTGATGAAAGCTTTGATCGCCGTGGCGATGCTGGGTGCCTTGGCCGGTTGCGCCAACCTTAACCTGCTCAAGTCGCCGGCTACCGACAACTGGACGACCTGGACCTGCGACAGCCAGGCCCAGGTGCTGTGGCGCTACACCGACGACAGCCGCAAGGCGGTCGACGTGCGCCTGGGGGGCGACGACCAGGTTCGGCGCCTGAAGCTTGAGCCCAGTGGTTCGGGCTCGCTGTACAGCGACGACATGCTGGCGTTTCACGTCAAGGGCGAGGAGGGCCTGGTCTACTGGGTTGCCACCAACGACCTGATCGGCCGCGGCTGCAAGGCCATGTAGAGGCTGGCTTGCCAGCGAAAGCGGCCTCCGGACCTGTGCAAGGCCCAGCGTCCCATTCGCCGGCCAGCCGGCTCCGACAAGGCTGTAGAGATTTGGTTTTAACGGATACAACAGAGCGGGCCGACCCCCGATCTGCAATCACTTGAACAGCAGTCGCCGCTACGGCAGGCTTGCACGATTAACGACCCTCGACCGGGAGAGACACACACAATGGCACTCATCAGCATGCGCCAGATGCTGGACCACGCAGCCGAATTCGGCTACGGCGTTCCAGCCTTCAACGTCAACAACCTTGAGCAGATGCGCGCCATCATGGAAGCCGCTGACAAGACTGACTCTCCGGTGATCGTCCAGGCTTCGGCCGGCGCCCGCAAATACGCCGGCGCGCCGTTCCTGCGCCACCTGATCCTGGCCGCCATCGAAGAATTCCCCCATATCCCGGTGTGCATGCACCAGGACCACGGCACCAGTCCTGACGTCTGCCAGCGTTCCATCCAGCTGGGCTTTTCCTCGGTGATGATGGACGGCTCCCTCGGCGAAGACGGCAAGACCCCCACCGACTACGAGTACAACGTGCGCGTCACCCAGCAGACCGTGGCCATGGCCCACGCCTGCGGCGTGTCGGTAGAAGGCGAGCTGGGCTGCCTGGGCTCCCTGGAAACCGGCATGGCCGGTGAAGAAGACGGCATCGGCGCCGAAGGCGTGCTGGATCACAGCCAGATGCTGACCGACCCGGAAGAAGCCGCGGACTTCGTCAAGAAGACCCAGGTCGACGCCCTGGCCATCGCCATCGGCACCAGCCACGGTGCCTACAAGTTCACCAAGCCGCCTACCGGCGACGTGCTGGCCATCGATCGCATCAAGGAAATCCACAAGCGCATCCCCAACACCCACCTGGTGATGCACGGTTCGTCTTCGGTTCCGCAAGAGTGGCTGGCGATCATCAACCAGTACGGCGGCGACATCAAAGAAACCTACGGCGTACCGGTTGAGGAAATCGTCGAAGGCATCAAGTACGGCGTGCGCAAGGTCAACATCGACACCGACCTGCGCCTGGCGTCCACCGGTGCCATGCGTCGTCTGATGGCCACCAACCCGAGCGAGTTCGACCCGCGCAAGTTCTTCGGTGCCACCGTGACCGCCATGCGCGACGTGTGCATTGCCCGTTACGAAGCCTTCGGCACCGCCGGCAACGCTTCGAAGATCAAGCCGATCTCCCTGGAAGCGATGTTCCAGCGTTACCTCAAGGGTGAGTTGAACGCCAAGGTCAACTAAGCCCTAGCGTCATCCGGAAAGCCCGCAGCGATGCGGGCTTTTTTATGCCTGGCGTTTCTGCCTCGGCAGGCAGCGAAGAGAGCCACTGGGCATGCGCGGGGCTCAAGGCTGCCTGCGCCGGCAGCTAGATTTTGTTGTGGTCGATATCCAGCTTGGAGAAGGTCACCTTGCCGCCTTCGCTGGTGTAGCCGCTGTTGTCCTGGACGTAGACCCCGGCCTTGAAATACAGCGGCTTGTCGCGCCACTTGGTGCTCAATTGCCCACCCCATTGCTGGCCGGCAGCACTGAGCCCCAGGGCGCCGCCTGGGCTCAGGTGGATCAAGTAGGAAAAGTCGCGATTCATGGGCACGTTTTCGGCCAGGGTAATGACCCGGCCCTCTTCGTCGTCCGGGCGCATGCGCACCTTGGCCACGATATTGCCGCTACCTTTGCTGGTCTTGTACTGGTACTCCACTTTGACCAGGGGCTTGGTGCTGTTGTAGGCGTGAATCTGACCCACGACGATCTTGCCCGACGATGGCACCTGGTTCACCGCCAAGGTGGCGTACAGCAGGTTGTCGGCTTCGGGATAGGTCCAGTTGCGCAAAGTGCCGTCGGCATAGGTCTCGCGCAGCTCGGTGCGCGGATAGATGGCGTTCTCGGTTTTCGAGCCGGTGACCGGTGACCAGAAGAACAGAGTGCCGCTATCGGCGTGGAAGTACCGGTCCTTGAATCCTTTGACCAGTGTCGGGGTGTCGATGGTCGCCGGAGGGTTGCCGACGGGAACGCTGAGGTTCCAGGTTGCCAGGTCGATCATGCTGGAGATTCCGCAAGGGGGGAGGGTCTGGTGCAGGTCGCCGAAGGCTTTAGCCTGCGCTTCTTGGGGCGTCTTTATAGCGCAGAACCGGCTGCCTGGAATGCCCGTATGGCGGATAAATGACGTCAGCAAAATGTCGAAATGCCATCCTCCCCGGGTTTCATAAGGCATAACTGTGACCGTTAGTCGGGTGCCGGGGCCATTGGTGAAGTGATGGCCGGGTGGCAGCTTCTGCTTTTCAGGATCCGGGTCTAGAGTGGTCCACAGATTTGTCAGGTTTTCTCACCCGTTCAGTCTTACTACAGACAAGAGAAGCAGCATGGAATGCGTGCAACCGGAGGCCTTCGAAGGCGACTCCACTCTTCTGATCGTTGATGACTATCCTGAAAACCTCCTGAGCATGCGGGCACTGTTGCAGCGCCAGGACTGGCGGGTGATGACCGCGGCCTCCGGTCTTGAGGCCCTGGGCCTGCTGCTCGAGCATGAAGTGGATCTGGTCCTGCTGGATGTGCAGATGCCCGGCATGGATGGTTTCGAAGTGGCCCGCCTGATGCGCGGCAGCCAGCGCACGCGTTTGACTCCGATCATCTTCCTCACCGCCAACGAACAGTCCCAGGATGCCGTGATCAAGGGCTATGCCAGCGGTGCGGTGGATTACCTGTTCAAGCCGTTCGACCCGCAGATCCTTAAGCCCAAGGTCCAGGCGCTGCTGGAGCACCAGCGCAATCGTCGGGCCCTGCAGCAGCTCAGTCACGATCTGGAAGTGGCGCGGGCGTTCAACGCCTCGGTGCTGGACAACGCAGCCGAAGGCATCCTGGTGGTGGACGAGGGCGGACTGGTGCGCTACGCCAATCCGGCGGTTTCGCGCTTGCTCAATGCCCAGGTGAAAGAGCTGGAGGGCTCGCTGTTCCTCGACTACCTGCAAAAGCCCCATGTTCCCGATTGGAGCGAATCCGAGCTCCTGGCCTGCTATCGACGCGGGCAGACCTACCGCCTGCATGATGCTCTGCTGCGTACCGTGCCTGGCCAGCAGCTCAGCGTGGCGCTGTCCTGTGCGCCCTTGCCCAGCGAGCAGAAGGCCATGGTGGTGACCCTGCTGGACATGTCCGAAGTGCGCCACCTGCACCAGCAACTGGAGTATCAGGCGGTCACCGACCCGCTCACGGGGCTGCTCAACCGCCGCGGTTTCTACCAGACGGTGGAAAACATCCTGTTGCGCAGTGATCGTCCGGGCAAGACCCTGGTCCTGCTCTACCTGGATCTTGACGGCTTCAAGCGGGTCAACGACTCCCTGGGGCACGATGCCGGCGACCGGGTGCTGCGCTGGGTGTCCGAGCAGTTGAAGGAGTGCCTGCATTCCTTCGACATCCTCGGGCGCATGGGCGGTGACGAGTTCACTGCCCTGCTGGAACTGAGCTTCCCCGAGCAGGCGGCGAAAGTCGCCGAGAAGCTGATCGAGCGCCTGTCCATCAGCCAGCAGATCGACGGCCTGGAGGTGGTGCTGGGCGCCAGCATCGGCATCGCCATCTATCCCGACTGCGGCTCCAACCTGGACGGCCTGCTGCGGGCGGCGGACATCGCCATGTACGAAGCCAAGCGTGCGGGGCGCCAGCAGTACCGCTACTACGATCACGAGATGAATGGCCGAGCACGTTCCCGGCTGATGCTCGAGGAAAGCGTGCGCAGCGCCGTGGAGCGCAAGGAATTCACCCTGGTGTATCAGCCTCAGGTGGCCATTGCCGATGGCCGTTTGCGCGGCTTCGAGGCCTTGCTGCGCTGGCGTCACCCGAGTGTTGGCGATGTGCCGCCGGGGCTGTTCCTGCCGCTGCTGGAAGAGGCGCGGCTGATCAGTCGCCTGGGCAGTTGGATCTATCAACAGGGGGCGGCCCAGCGCAAGGACTGGGAGCAGGTGTTCAGCCCTGATCTGGTGCTGGGCGTCAGTCTCAGCGCCACCCAGTTCGGCATGCCCAATCTGGCCAATGAATTGCGCCAGGTGCTGGTGCGCCATGGCTTGCAGCCGCGCCAGCTGGAAGTGGAGGTCACCGAGGCGGCGCTGACCCAGAACCTGGCCGAGACCCGCAAGCAGTTGCAGCAGTTGCATCAACTGGGGGTGCGGGTGGCCCTGGACGATTTCGGCTCGGGCAGTTGTTGCCTGGCCTATCTGCGCGACCTGCAACTGGACACCCTCAAGCTCGACCGGCACCTGATCGCCCGCCTGCTGACCTCGCCGCGGGACGCCGCCATCGCCCGCAGCGTGATCGACCTGTGCAAGCAGTTCGGCTTGCTGGTGATCGCCGAAGGCGTGGAAACCCACGAGCAGTACCAATGGCTCAAGGCCAACGGCTGCGAATACGTGCAGGGGTTCCTGGTGGCCCGGCCGCTGACCGCCGCCAGCGCCAGCCAGTTTGCCCAGCCCTTTGACTGGAGCGCGTTGCCGGCCTGAATTCGCTACACTGGCGTCCTTCGTACCTTGCGCTGCCCCTCCATGACCGCACTCAAATACCTCCAGGCCTATCCCGTCGCCCTGCAACAGCAAGTGCGTCAACTGATCGTCGAAGATCGCCTCGGGGAGTACCTCACAGGGCGTTATCCGCACAAGCATTCGGTGCAGAGCGACAAGGCGCTGTACAGCTACGCCCTGGAGCTGAAGCAGGAGTACCTGCGCAACGCGCCGGCCATCGACAAGGTGCTGTTCGACAACCGCCTGGACCTGACCCACCGCGCCCTTGGCCTGCACACCACGGTGTCCCGGGTGCAGGGCGGCAAGCTCAAGGCCAAGAAGGAGATCCGCATTGCCTCGCTGTTCAAGGAGGCGGCGCCGGAGTTTTTGCGGATGATCGTGGTGCACGAGTTGGCGCACTTCAAGGAATCGGAACACAACAAGGCGTTCTACAAGCTCTGCGAGCACATGCTGCCGGGCTATCACCAGCTGGAATTCGACCTGCGGGTCTACCTGACCTGGCGCGACCTGCAGGCCAGGTCGGGGACGGCGGATTAATTCATGGCAATAGGGAGTGGGCGATGGATGTAAGCAAGACCAAGAGCAGTTTCTACCGCCGTCTGTATGTGGCGTATCTGATCGACAGCGGGCTGGCCAGCAGCGTACCGGCGCTCACCGAAGTCACCGGCATGCCCCGGCGCACCGCCCAGGACACCATCGCCGCCCTGGCGGACCTGGATATCCTCTGCGAATTCGAACAGCAAGACGGCGCCCGCAATCACGCCGGGCGCTATCGGATTCACAACTGGGGCGCCATCGACAAGGGCTGGATCGAGCCCAACCTGCGGCAGATCAAGGCCGTGCTGGGCTATCCCTGAGGCTCAGGGCCGGCGCATGCCGATGTGTGGAATATCGTCTTCCAGGTACTCCTCGCCCGCCACCACGAAACCGTAGCGGCCGTAGTAGGCCTGCAAGTGAGCCTGGGCCGAGAGGTAGATCGGGGTGTCGGGCCAATGCCGTTCGGCCTGCTTCAGTCCCTGTTCCATCAGGGTGTGGCCCAGGCCCTGGCCTCGCGCCTGTTCAGCGATGAGCACGCGGCCGATGACCACGTCACCGCCCTGGGAGATGGGGTCCAGCAGGCGCAGGTAAGCCACCAGCCGGTCACCGTCCCAGGCCATCAGGTGACAGGTGTCGCCCTCCAGGTCGCGGCCGTCGACCTCTTGATAGGGGCATTTCTGTTCCACGACGAAGACTTCGGTACGCAGTTGCAGGATGGCGTACAGCTGCTCCTTGCCCAGATCGGTGTGATGCTTGCAGACCCATTCGATGGTCATTTCCAACTCCTCTAGAAAGTGCTGCGCGAAATACTAGGCACATCGCCCGAGGATGTCTCGTGGGTTGGCGCGGTGAAGTTGTTTCTGTGAGTTAGGTCAAAATGCCATTACTGCGCTAACCGCCGTTTGTCTTCTTTGTGTAATCTGTTTTCAAGTCCTGTGCATTGGCGTTGATGAGCTAATGTTAGGACCTGGGGCGAGCCGTCGAGCGTGGGTCGCCACCCTTGGGTGTGGGCTGGAAAGCGCCGGGCTCTGTGCCCGCTAAGGATCTATTAGCATGCTGCGATTGCATCGAGCGTTAGCCTTGATCGGATTGCTGTTGCTGGGCCACAGCGCTTCTGCGGAGAAGTTGCGACTGGTCGCTGACGCCTGGCCTCCCTTCACTGACGCGACCCTGGTCAATGGTGGCGTGGCCACCGACATCGTCAGTACCGCCCTGTCCCGCGCCGGCTATGCCAGCGAGTTCGAACAGGTGCCCTGGGCCCGGGCCCTGCTGGGCATCGGCGAGGGGCGCTACGACGTGCTGGTCAATGCCTGGTACAACAAGGAGCGCACCCAGTTGGGGCAGTTCTCCGCGGAGTACATGATCAACCGGGTGCGCTTCATCAAGCGCAAGGACGCCCCGCTGGAATACAACAACCTCAAGCAGTTGCACGAGTACCCGGTGGCCGTGGTGCGCGGCTATGCCTATTCCCCGGAGTTCGACAATGACCCGGACCTGCAGAAGGTCCCGGTGCACAACTTCGCCATGGCGGTGCGCATGCTGGCGGCGGACCGGGTCAAGCTGACCCTGGAAGATGAATACGTCGCCCGTTACTACCTGGCCCGCGAGTCACCGCGGGTGCGCAACGCCGTGGAGTTCCTGCCCAAGCCGTTGAGCGAGAACAGCCTGCATATCCTGGTGAGCCTGAAGAATCCCGAGCATGCGCAGATCGTGGCCCGGTTCGACCGGGAGATTGCCGCCATGAAAGCCGACGGTAGCTACGATCGCCTGCTGCGTCAGCACGGCATGTAAGAGGGGCAGCGGAAAGCTGCAAGCGGCAGGCTAGAGCCGTTCACGCAGTGCTTGCCGCTTGTGGCTTGAAGCTTGCCGCTGCTCTTAAGCTGCCTTGATCAGGTGCGCCGCCAGGGTCCGCAACGGGCCCAGCTGGCGACAGATCAATGCCAGCTGGGTCTGCACCAGGCGCTGGCCTTCGTCGATCTCATCCGGCATCTGCTCCAGCTCATTGGCCAGCGCTTCCTCGGCATCGCTCTGGATGGCGATCGGGGTCTTGTTGGCCAGGCCCTGGGCGATTTCATCGATGCTCGCCGCCAGACTGACGCCCGCGCCATTGATCAGATGCTCGCGCACTTCGCCCGGCAGTTGGGTCTCCCGGTGTGCGCCCAGGCCCGACAGGTAGCTGAGCAGGGTGTGGGACAGCACCAGGAAGCGGAAGCCCACGTCGGCCTCCTTACGGAAATGCCCCGGTTCCATGAGCATGTTGGCCAGGGTGGTGGACAGCGCCGCATCGGCGTTGTGGGCGTTGCGCCGGGCCAGGCGGTAGGCCAGGTCGTCGCTCTTGCCGGCGGCGTACTGCTGCATGATCTGGCGCAGGTAGATGCTGTTGCAGGTCAGGGTGTTGGCCAGCACCTTGTTCAGGCGCCGGCCCTGCCAATCCGGCAGGAACAGGAACACCGCCAGCCCGGCGATCAGGCTGCCCAGCAGGGTATCGAACAGCCGCGGCAGGAACAGCCCGTAACCGTCGCCCACCTGGTTGAAGCAGAACAGCACCATCAGGGTGATGGCGGCCGTGGCCAGGGTGTAGCGGGTGGTGCGGTTGGTGAAGAACACCACCCCGGCGGCGATGGCGAACAACGACTGCACCAGGGGGCTGGGGAACAGGTCGAACAGCGCCCAGGCCAGCGTCAGGCCGATGGCCGTGCCGACGATCCGCTGGCCCAGCTTGCGCCGGGTGGCGCCGTAGTTGGGCTGGCAGACGAACAGCGTGGTGAGGATGATCCAGTAGCCCTGGGACGGGTGGATCAGGTGCACCATGCCATAGCCGATGCTCAACGCCAGGGGCAGGCGCAGGGCATGGCGGAACAGCAGCGAAGTCGGCGTCAGCTGGGTGCGCAGGCGGGTCCAGACATCCTTGAGATTGCGTGGCGAGCGATCCAGCAGGCTGCTGTCGGTGGCGTCGGCCAGGGCGTCGGGGTTGCTGGCGTCGCTGAGCAGGCGGTCGAGGGTGCCGAGGTTCGCCGCCAGGGCCCGCAGCGAACGCAACAGCCCGCGCCAGGCCGGGTTGCTTTGGATGCGCAAGTGTTCCAGGGAGGCATGCAGGTCGCTCAGGGCCTCGGCGAAGCTGGCGTCGTAGACGAAGGGCTGGCGCAACTGGATGGATTCGGCCAGGGCGCGGCAGGCCTTGCCCTGCTGGCGCAGCAGGCGCTGGCAGCGGAACAGCACGTCGCTGTGGAAGAAGGCGTCGGCCAGGGCGTTGTACGGGTAGTGGGACGAGCTGGCGCGCTCGTGGATGTCCTGGGCGAGGAAGTACAGCTTCAGGTAGCGACTGACCTTCGATCCCGGCCGACCATTGCCGACCCGGTGCAGGATGATCTCCTTGGCCGCGTTGAGGGCCGCCACCACCTTGCCGTTTTGCTGGGCCAGTTCCAGGCGCCGGGCCTCCACATCCAGTTGGCGGATCGGCTCGAACAGCGACGACTTGAGCTTGAGGTAGAAGCCCAGCTCGCGAAACAGCCGGGCCAGGCTCTGCTGCACCGGCTGGTTGGAAAACAGTGCCTGCCACAGCACCGAGAGCAGGCCGTACCAGGCGGCGCCGGCCACCAGCAGCACCGGCTCGTGCCAGAAATCGATCACCGCGCCGCCGCGCTGGTCCACGCCGATCATGGTGTAGACCGAGAGAATCAGGGTCGCCGAGGCAATGGCGCCATAACGTTCCCCCAGTGCCCCGAGCATGGTCAGGCCGAAGCTGGCCAGGGCCAGGGCGATGGCGAAGATCCAGGGGTAGGGGAACAGCAGTTCCACCGACAGCGCGGCAATGCTGAAGCACACCAGGGTCACGGCCAGGGCATTGAGCCGGCCTTGCCAGCTGTCGTCGGTTTCCGCCAGGGCGCTGGCGATGATGCCGAGAAACAGCGGGATCAGCAGGCCCATTTCATCCTGATACCAGCACAGCGCCATGCTGCCGGTCAGGGCGATGAACACCCGCACGCTGTAGCTGAATTTATCCAGCGCCCAGAGGCGGCGTAGAGACTGACGAAAAGAGGTCGATGACATGGAGTGGGACAGGCCTTCCGGGGCGATGCAGCTAAATTGAGCCAGTATTGACGACGGCGCAATGCCGTCGTCACATCCGCCGGCAAATTCTGTTGCCGTTGCCGGTCGGGCGCCTGTAGCCGCTGCCGTAGGCTGCGACAGGTCCGCGGGACCTCGGCGGACATTGGATCGCCGCGCCCCTTCGGGTCGTTCGCAGCCTGCGGCAGCGCCTACAGGGACACACAGCGGCTCAGACGTACTGCGCCGCCGCGTAGCCCGAGGCCCAGGCCCACTGGAAGTTGAAGCCGCCCAGGTGGCCGGTGACGTCCAGCACTTCACCGATGAAATACAGCCCCGGGCTCTTCAGCGATTCCATGGTCTTGGACGACACCTCGCGGGTATCGACCCCGCCCAGGGTCACTTCGGCGGTGCGGTAGCCTTCGGTGCCCGCCGGCACCAGCTGCCAGCTGCCGAGTTTCTGCGCCACGTCCGCCAGCTCCGCCGGGGTGTACTGCTTCATCGGCTTGGAGACGAACCAGTGCTCGGCCAGCAGGCCGGCCATCTTCTTGGTGAAGATCTCCCCCAGCAGGGTTTTCAGTTCGCTGTTGGGGCGCTCGGCCTGCTGCTGTTGCAGCCAGCCCAGGGCGTCGTGGTCTGGCAGCAGGTTGATCTCGACACTGTCGCCGGGTTGCCAATAGGACGAAATCTGCAGGATCGCCGGGCCGCTGAGGCCACGATGAGTGAACAGAATGTTCTCGCGAAAGCTCTGCCCGTTGCAGCTCACCAGACAGTCCACCGAGGTGCCCGACAACTCGCTGCACAGTTCCTTGAGCTGATCGGTGATGGTGAACGGCACCAGGCCGGCACGGGTCGGCAGCAGTTCATGGCCGAACTGCTTGGCGACCTGATAGCCAAAACCGGTAGCGCCCAGGGTCGGGATCGACAGGCCGCCGGTGGCGATCACCAGGGACTGGCACTGCACCGCGCCCAGGGTGGTCTGCAGCAGGTAGCCGGACTCAAGCTTCTCGATCTGCTGGATCGAGGTGTCCAGGCGCAGTTCGACGCCGACCTGATCGCATTCGTCGAGCAGCATGCCGAGGATGTCGCTGGACTTGTTATCGCAGAACAGCTGGCCGAGTTTCTTCTCGTGGTAGGGCACGCCGTGCTTGGCCACCAGGCCGATGAAGTCCCACTGGGTGTAGCGGGCCAGGGCCGATTTGCAGAAATGCGGGTTCTGCGAAAGGAAGTTGGCGGGCTCGGTGTACATGTTGGTGAAATTGCAGCGGCCACCGCCGGACATCAGGATCTTCTTGCCGGCCTTGTTGGCGTGGTCCAGCAACAGCACCTGGCGGCCCCGGCCGGCCGCGGTCAGGGCGCACATCAGGCCGGCGGCGCCAGCGCCGATGATCACGACTTCGGTAGAACGCAAAACGGAGTCCTCGCACAAATTTGTGTAGGGGCGGTGGGGTTAGAGGACGCGCACGCGCAGCGAACGGCCCTTGATCTTGCCGTTGTTCAAGCGCTGCAGGGCCTGCATGACCACGCTGCGTTCAACCGCCACATACGACTGGAAGTCGAAGATCGCAATCTTGCCGACCTGGGCGCCCGGGATCCCGGCGTCGCCAGTCAGTGCGCCGAGAATATCGCCCGGACGCACTTTGTCCTTGCGCCCGCCGGCGATGCACAGGGTGCTCATCGGTGGCTGCAGCGGGGCGCCGCCCTGGGACTTGAGGTTGTCGACCTGATCCCAGTTCAGCGGGGTTTTCTGCAACTGCTCGATGGCTTGCGCGCGATGGGCTTCGGACGGTGCGACGAGGCTGACCGCGATGCCTTTTTCGCCAGCGCGACCGGTACGGCCGACGCGGTGAATGTGGATTTCCGAATCGCGGGCCAGCTCGACGTTGATCACCATGTCCAGCGCATCGATGTCCAGGCCGCGGGCGGCCACGTCGGTGGCGACCAGTACCGACGTACTGCGGTTGGCGAACATCGCCAGCACCTGATCGCGGTCACGCTGTTCCAGATCGCCATGCAGGCCGACGGCGGAAATGCCTTTGGAGGTCAGGTGATCGACGGTTTCCTGCACTTGCTGCTTGGTGAAGCAGAAGGCGACGCAGGAAGCGGGGCGGAAGTGGTGCAGGACTTTGGTCACTGCGCTCATGCGTTCTTCCGGGGAAATCTCGTAGAAACGCTGTTCGATCTGCGTGTCGTCGTGGAACGCTTCGGCTTTCACCGTCTGCGGATCACGCATGAACTTCGACGCCAGCTGCTTGATGCCCACCGGGTACGTGGCGGAGAACAGCAGGGTCTGCCGACGCGACGGGGTCTGCTCGATGATGTCTTCGATGGCGTCGTAGAACCCCATGTCGAGCATGCGGTCGGCTTCGTCGAGGATCAGCGTGTTCAGGCCGTCGAGCACCAGCGAACCCTTGCGCAGGTGTTGCTGGATGCGCCCCGGGGTGCCGACGATGATGTGCGCGCCGTGTTCCAGGGAGGCGATCTGCGGGCCGAAGGACACGCCGCCGCACAGGGTCAGGACCTTGATGTTGTCTTCGGCGCGGGCCAGGCGACGGATTTCCTTGGCCACCTGGTCGGCCAGCTCGCGGGTCGGACAGATCACCAGGGCCTGGCAGCCGAAGTAGCGCGGGTTGATCGGGTTCAGCAGGCCGATGCCGAAGGCTGCGGTCTTGCCGCTGCCGGTCTTGGCCTGGGCGATCAGGTCCATGCCCTTGAGAATCACCGGCAAGCTTTGCGCCTGGATCGGCGTCATCTGGGCATAACCGAGGGAGTCGAGGTTAGCCAGCATGGCGGGAGACAGGGGCAAAGTATTAAAAGCGGTGGCGATGGTGGTCACGGGACTGGCCTGCAAAACAAAATGTGGCGCAGTGTATCAGTCCCGCTCCCACAACCTGCAAATTCTGGACGAGCAACCGCGCAGGGGCGGTTCTGGGTAGGAGCTGGCTGGCCAGCGAAGGCGGACGCAAGGCTCAAGGGCCTCTTCGCCGGCAAGCCGGCTCCTACGGGGAGAGGTATGTGGGTTCAGTGTTCGATGTGCTGTTCCTCGACCTTGCGTGCGCGACGGCCGTCGGTGGGCGACAGCTGGAGGAAGATTGCCGCGGCCAGCATCGCCATGATGCCTACGGTGAGGAACGTCAGTTGGAAGGCACCGAGCACGGTGTCCACGCCGTCATTGCCCACTTGTGCGGTGAAGCCACCCAGCAGCGCACCGGCACAGGCCACCCCGAGGCTCAGGGACAGTTGCGCCACCACCGACAGCAGGCTGTTGCCGCTGCTGGCGGCGGCATCGTCGAGGTCGATCAGGGTCACGGTGTTCATGGCCGTGAACTGCAGCGAGTTGATCGCTCCCAGTACCGCCAGCATGGCCAGCAGCAGCGGGTAGGGCGTCTGTTCGCTGACCAGCCCCATGCTCGCCAGCATCAGGCCCAGGGCCAGGGTGTTGCCGGTCAGCACGATGCGGTAGCCCAGGCGCTCGATCAGGGGGCGGGCAATGGACTTGGCCACCATGGCCGCGGCCGCCAGGGGCAGCATGCTCATCCCGGCCTGGGATGGCGAGTAGCCCAGGGCCACTTGCAGCAGCAGGGGCACCAGGAACGGCAGGGCTCCGCTGCCGAGGCGGGCGAACAGGTTGCCGAGGATGCCCACGGCAAAGGTCCGGACCTTGAACAGCGACGGGGCGAACAGCGGGTTATCGACATGTCCGGCCCGCAGCCAGTAGGCCGCCAGACAGGCCAGGCCGCCAAACAGCAGCAACATCACCCGCAGGTGCGGCAGGTGCAGTTCACCCAGGCCTTCCATGGCGATGGTGATCAGCACCATCGCCGCGCCGAACAGCACAAAGCCCAGGCCGTCGAAGCGCGTGCGTTCGCTGCCCCGCAGGTCGGGAATGAAGCGCCATACCGCGTAGCAGCCCACAGCCCCCACCGGCAGGTTGATCAGGAAGATCCAGTGCCAGGTCAGGTACTGCACCATCCAGCCGCCCATGGTCGGGCCGATCAACGGCCCCAACAGCCCCGGAATGGTAATGAAGCCCATGATCCGTACCAGCTCCGAGCGCGGGTAGGCCCGCAGCACCACCAGCCGGCCCACCGGCAGCATCAGTGCCCCGCCCAGGCCCTGGATCACCCGGGCGCCGATCAGTTGGCTCAGGGTGTTGGACAGGGCGCACAGCAGCGAACCGACGCTGAACAGCAAAATGGCGCCGAAGAAGATCTTCTTGGTGCCGAAGCGGTCGGCGATCCAGCCCGAGGCCGGGATCAGCAGGGCCACGGTGAGCATGTAGGCGATGATCACCCCCTGCATGCGCAGCGGGTCTTCCGCCAGGTCCTGGGCCATGGCCGGCAGTGCGGTGTTGAGGATGGTGCCGTCCAGGGACTGCATGAAGAAGGCGATGGCCACCACCCAGGGCAGCCAGCGGGCGGTGGTGGCGTCGAGCGGCGAGCGTTCGGGCATGGGACCTCAGTCAGGGCAGCGTTAAGTGGCCAGCTTCAAGCTGCAAGCGTGTGGCTTGCAGCTTGAGGCTGATTTCACAAGGTCAGGGTCAGGCGGCTGATCAGTGCTCCGGGCAGGTGCATCGAGGCGGTCTGGCGCTGGCCGTAGGTACTGGCCGAAAGCAGCAGCTCCCGCTGTTCGGTCAGCGCTTCCAGCTGTGAACCCAGCAAGCTATAGACGCTGTCGTCGAAACGCATGGTGCTGACCGGGGCCTGGATCTCGCCGTTTTCCACCCAGAAGGTGGCGAAGCGGGTCATGCCGGTCAGGCGCGCCGCCGGCAGGTCCGAGTAGTTCAAGTACCACAGATTGCTGATGTACAGGCCGGTGCCCAGCTGCTTGAGGATCTCCTGCTGGGCGAGCTGGCCCGCCGCCATGTTCAGCGCGCTGGGGTATTCGCCGCTGCCGGCGCCGTTGCTGCTCAGGCCGTATTCGGCGGCGCTGCGGGAGTTGATCAAGCGGTCATTGGCCGCGCCCCGGGCGATCAGCGACAGGTCGCTGCGCGGATAGCCTTCGTCGGAAAACGCCGGGCTCAGGGAGCCGCTGACCTGTTCGTCGAGGGCTATCAGCGGGCTCAGGGCGGCGTCGCCGGCATAGAGTTTCTGCAAGGGGCTGTGCTTGCTGGCAATCGATTGGGCCGAGAAACCGCCCCAGGCCAGCATGCCCATGATTTCCTCCAGGGCCGCCGGTGCCAGGTAGGCCCGGTATTGCCCGGGCGCCAGGGTGCGCAGCGGGCGGCCGAGAAACTCCAATTGCTGGCGGGCCTGATCGAAGCGCTGGGCAAAGGCGTCGCTGTCCCAGGCGTGTCCGGCATAGCTGGCCTTCACTGCTTCGCCGTTGGCGTGGAACAGGCTGAAGTCGAAATTGAAGCTATTGGCCTGGTGCCAGCCGAAAGCCCCGGCGGAGCTGGCGAAGCCGCGACTGATGGGGCCGGCGGCGTAGATGCCCACCAGATCAAGGCCCGCCGCCGCGCGGCCGATCTGCGCCACCACCTGCTCGCTGCCGGGCAGCGGGTGTTCCTGTACGTGATGGGATTGCCACTGGCTGTGGTTGAGCATCAGGTAGGGGTCCACCGGCAGCAGCGCCAAGGTGTCTCGCAGCTGTTGCAAGCCTTCGGCCAGGCGCTGGCGATCCACCTCGGGGTCATTGCTCAGGGTGATGTCCAGGTCGGCGTGACGGCCCTCCTCGATCAGCTTGAAACGCAGGCTGGCCTGTTGCACCTGCCCCGCCTGGCGCACCTTGGCGTGGTTGAAGCGGATGAACTCCGAGGCTTCGGCCGAGTAGCTGAGGGTGAACTGCTCCGGCGCCCTGATCGCTTCCCGCAGCCATTGCACCAGATCCTTGAACTGCTCGGCCTGATTCATCGTCCTGGTCATCAGGCATCTCCTCCAAATACGTCAATCTTGCTGAACACGCAGGCCGGCGAAGCATGGCCCACGCGGATCACCTGGTTGGGTTCGCCCTTGCCGCAGTTGGGCGTGCCCAGGACCTGGAAGGTGCTGCGATCGCCCACCGCGCTGAGGTTGCGCCAGAACTGCGCGGAAATGCCCCGGTAGTTGGGGTTCTTGACCACGCCCTTGAGCTCGCCGTTCTCGATCAGCTGGCCCCATTCGCAGCCGAACTGGAACTTGTTGCGCGCATCGTCGATGGACCAGGAACGGTTGGTGGACATCAGGATGCCGTGCTCGATCTGGCCGATCAGGCGGTCCAGGGGCTGGTCGCCGGGCTCGACGTTGAGGTTGGCCATGCGGTCGATGGGGGCGCGGTTCCAGCTGCTGGCGCGGCTGTTGGCAACCCCGTCGAGGCCGCTGCGGTATTGCGACAGGGCGCTGCCCAGCGGCCGCACCAGCAGCCCTTCGCGGATCAGGAACTGTTTGCTGGCGGCGCTGCCGTCGTCGTCATGGCTGTAGCTGGCCAGTTCCTCGGGGATCTGTGGGTCGAAGGTCACGTTGAGCAGGGAGGAGCCGTATTGCAGGCGGCCGAAGTCTTCCTGTTTGACGAAGCTGGTGCCGGCGTAGTTGCGTTCGTCGCCCAGAATGCGGTCCAGCTCCAGGGGGTGACCGATGGATTCGTGGATCTGCAGCATCATCTGGTCCGGCATCAACAGCAGGTCGCGCTGGCCTTGCGGGGTGTTCGGCGCCAGCAGCAGTTGCAGGGCCTGGTCGGCCACTCGGGGCGCGGCCCCCAGCAGGCCGCAGCGGCTGATCACATCGCCGGCGCCCTGCTGGCCGAAGTTTTCCCGGCCCAGGCTGCGGGTCTGGCTGTCGCTGCCGTCGTAGGCGGTCACGTCCAGGCCCGGGTAGACGAAGCGCTGGGCCTGGCGCAGCTCGGCGCCGGCGCTGTTGAGGTAGATCTGCTCGACCTGGGTCACGCCGATGCCCACTTGCCAGTTCACCAGGCGTTCATCCTTGGGCACCGAGGCCGACTCGTCGCCCAGCAACTGGTAGCAGTCGCTGAGGGACGGAAATGCTTGCTCCAGGTTTGGCGAAAGGTAGTCCCCGCGGTGGCTGGACACCGGCTGCTCGCGCAGGTCCAGCAGGGCGTGGGCGGCAATCACCCGGGCCTGTTGCTCGGCCCGCTCGAGGGCTGCCTGCAGGCCACGTTGCGACAGGTCGTTGGTGGCGGCGTAGGCTTCCACGCCACGTACCCGCACGGTCAGCATCGCCCCTTCGTCACGGCCCAGGCTCGGTGGTTCGGCGATGTTCTTGCGTACCGACAGGTACTGGTTCGACTCGCGCACATAGCGCAGGGAAAAGAATTCTGCGCCCGTGCGCAAGGCAGCGAAGCGCTGCTTGAGCTGGGGGTGAAAGTCGAACATGGGGGACCTCCTTGTGAGGCGCGCGAGCGGGCTGGCGCGTTTCGCCAGCAAGCTGGCTTCTACAGGTGTAGAGGCTGATGGGCTCAGGGGCGAAGGGGATGTGCAAGTTGCAGAACTGTAGCCGCTGCCGGAGGCTGCGATCAAGGATGTAGTTCTGGGGGGAGGCGGGGAAGTGAAGCAGGGCGCCGACCCTTGCGGTCGGCGCCCGTGTCGCTTAGTGGGCGGTCGCAGTGACGTCGCGCAGCGGCTTGCCACGTACCGGAGCGTCGCCAGCTACGTAGTAGTCGGCCTTGCTGCGGGGCAGCGGCTGACGGCCACGGATCTTGTCGGCGATTTTCTCGGCCATCATGATGGTCGGCGCGTTGAGGTTGCCGGTGGTGATGATCGGCATGATCGAGGCATCCACCACGCGCAGGCCCTGCATGCCGTGCACGCGACCCTGACCATCGACTACCGCCATGTCGTCGGTGCCCATCTTGCACGAGCAGGACGGGTGGAACGCGGTCTCGGCGTGCTCGCGGATGAACTTGTCCAGCTGCTCATCGGTTTGCACTTCGATACCCGGGCTGATCTCGCGACCGCGGAAGGCATCCAGGGCCGGCTGCTGCATGATTTCCCGGGTCAGGCGGATGCCGTCGCGGAATTCCTGCCAGTCCTGCTCGGTGGCCATGTAGTTGAAGAGGATGCTCGGGTGCTGGCGCGGGTCCTTGGACTTGAGCTGCACGCGACCACGGCTCGGCGAGCGCATGGAGCCCATGTGCGCCTGGAAACCGTGCTCTTTCACGCCGTTGCTGCCGTTGTAGTTAATCGCCACCGGCAGGAAGTGGTACTGGATGTTCGGCCAGGCGAATTCCGGACGGGTGCGGATGAAACCGCCGGCTTCGAACTGGTTGCTGGCGCCGATGCCGGTGCCGTTGAACAGCCACTCGGCACCGATGGCCGGCTGGTTCCACCACAGCAGCGATGGGTACAGCGAAACGGGCTGGGTGCAGGCGTACTGCAGGTACAGCTCCAGGTGGTCCTGCAGGTTCTCGCCGACGCCCGGCAGGTCGTGAACCACCGGAATGTCCAGGCTTTCCAGCAGGGCCCGCGGGCCGACGCCGGAGCGTTGCAGCAGTTGCGGCGAGGCGATGGCGCCGGAGCTGACGATCACTTCCTTGCGGGCGCGGGCTTCCACGCGCTCTTCGGTGCTGCCTTGCAGGTAGCTCACGCCCACGGCGCGCTTGCCCTCGAAGAGGATCTTGTCGGTCAGGGCGTGGGTGACGATGGTCAGGGTCGAACGTTTCTTGGCGATGTCCAGGTAGCCACGGGCAGTGCTGGAGCGACGGCCTTTGGGGGTGACGGTACGGTCCATCGGGCCGAAGCCTTCCTGCTGGTAGCCGTTCAGGTCTTCGGTACGCGGGTACCCGGCCTGCACGCCGGCTTCGACCATGGCGTGGAACAGCGGGTTGTTGCCGGCCTTGGGCGTGGTCACGCTGACCGGGCCTTCGCCACCGTGGTAGTCGTTGGGGCCGATGTCACGGGTTTCCGCCTTGCGGAAGTACGGCAGGCAGTCCAGGTAGGTCCAGTCTTCCAGGCCTGGCAGTTTGGCCCAACCGTCGTAGTCCATGGCGTTGCCGCGGATGTAGCACATGCCGTTGATCAGCGACGAGCCGCCCAGGCCCTTGCCGCGACCGCACTCCATGCGCCGACCGTCCATGTGTGGCTCCGGGTCGGTCTCGTAGGCCCAGTTGTAGCGCCGGCCTTGCAGAGGGAAGGCCAGGGCCGCCGGCATCTGGGTCCGGAAGTCGAAACGGTAGTCCGGGCCGCCGGCTTCCAGCAGCAGGACGGTGACGCCCTCGTCTTCAGTCAGACGGGTCGCCAGGGTGTTACCGGCCGAGCCGGCACCGATGATGATGTAATCGAATTCTTGGGCCATTGGAGCCTCCGTGGAGAGCTGCAAGCCTCAAGCTTCAAGCTGCAAGTTAAAGGCAGCGAAGCGGGCTTGGCATTGAATGAGGAGCAGGCGGCAAGCCAGGCTGTTGCCCTGGCTTGCCGCTTGTAGCTGGCTGCTAGCGGCTGCTTAGAACACCGAGGCGTAGTCGCCCAGCTCGACCTGTACCGACTTGATGCGGGTGAAGTTGTTCAGCGAGCTGATGCCGTTCTCACGGCCAACACCCGACTGCTTGTAGCCGCCAACCGGCATCTTGGCGTCGGATTCGCCCCAGGCGTTGATCCAGCAGATACCGGCTTCGAGCTGA
This sequence comes from Pseudomonas sp. St29, assembly GCF_001547915.1. Taxonomy (NCBI): domain Bacteria; kingdom Pseudomonadati; phylum Pseudomonadota; class Gammaproteobacteria; order Pseudomonadales; family Pseudomonadaceae; genus Pseudomonas; species Pseudomonas sp. St29. The sequence goes on along the minus strand of NZ_AP014628.1, from coordinate 6,287,144 downwards.
TGAATCACGCGGTGGGCGCGGTTCAGATCCTTGGTGACGATACCGGCGGCCAGGCCGAAGTCGGTGTCGTTGGCACGGCGGATCACTTCTTCCTCGGTTTCGTAGGTCAGGATCGCCATCACCGGGCCGAAGATTTCTTCACGGACGATGGTCATGTCGTCGGTGCAGTCGGTGAACACGGTTGGCGCAACGAAGGCACCCTTGGCGAATTCGCCGTCGGTCAGGCGCTCGCCGCCGCACAGTACGCGGGCACCTTCTTCCTTGCCCTTGGCGATGTAGCCCAGCACGCTTTCCATGTGCTGGAAGCTGACCAGCGGACCGAAGTTGGTGTTTTCGTCTTCCGGGTTGCCGATGCGGATGCGCGCAACGCGCTCGGCGATCTTGGCTTCGAAAGCGGCTTTCAGGTGGCTTGGCACGAACACGCGAGTGCCGTTGGTGCAGACCTGACCGGAGCTGTAGAAGTTGGCCATCATGGCGGTGTCGGCGGCGCGATCCAGATCGGCGTCGTCGAAGATGATCAGCGGCGACTTGCCGCCCAGTTCCATGGTCACGTCTTTGAGCGACGAGCTGGAAGCGCTGGCCATGACCTTCTTGCCGGTGTCGGTGCCGCCGGTGAAGGAGACTTTCTCGATGCGCGGGTGCTCGGTCAGCCAGGTGCCGACTTCACGGCCGCTGCCGGTCAGGACGTTGAACACGCCCGCCGGTACGCCGGCTTCGGTGTAGATCTCGGCCAGTTTCAGGGTGGTCAGCGAGGTGACTTCGCTGGGCTTGAAGATCATTGCGTTGCCGGCGGCCAGGGCTGGCGCGGATTTCCACAGGGCGATCTGGATCGGGTAGTTCCAGGCGCCGATGCCGGCGACCACACCCAGCGGCTCGCGGCGGGTGTAGACGAAGGATGTGGTGCGCAGCGGGATCTGCTCGCCTTCGATGGCCGGTACCAGGCCTGCGTAGTATTCCAGCACGTCGGCGCCGGTGACGATGTCCACGTACTTGGTTTCGGAGAAGGCTTTACCGGTGTCCAGGGTTTCCAGAGCGGCCAGTTCGTCGTTGCGCTCGCGGAGGATTTCCACGGCACGACGCAGGATGCGCGAACGCTCCATGGCGGTCATGGCGGCCCAGATCTTCTGGCCTTTTTCGGCGCTGACCACGGCGCGTTCCACGTCGTCAAAGGTCGCACGTTGCACTTGTGCGAGAACTTCACCGTTGGCCGGGTTGATGGCATCGAAGGTAGCGTCGCTGCCGGCATCGGTGTAGCCGCCGTCGATGTAGAGTTTTTGCAGTCCGAAACGGGCCATAGTGTCCTCGCAAGTGCATTAAGTAGTGGGCTTGACCACCGGGCGTATCCCGAAGTTCAGGACACGTTGATCAGTGGCGGGTCAGGGGCCGAGCGTGTCTTTTGTGCTCTGGCGCTCCTGCTTAGCCAGTTGTAGATCCATGTATTCGTAAGCGATCCGTATCGCCTGGTCGGTATCGAATGCATCACCCGACAAGGCACCACGCAACCACAAACCGTCGATCAAAGCCGCCAGGCCGCGAGCTGCCTTGCGCGCATGGTAGAGCGGCAGGGCACGGCGGAACTGGCAACACAGGTTGGAATACAAGCGGTGGTCGTTGATCCGCTGCAACCTGTGCAAATCGGGCTGGTGCATGCTGGAGGCCCAGAAGGCCAACCAGGTTTTCATTGCCGGGCCGTTCACCTGGCTGGCATCGAAGTTGCCCTCGATGATCACTTTCAGGTGAGCGCGCGGGCTGTCGTCCGTCAGGGCCTGGCGGCGTGCTCTGACGCCTTCATTGAGCATGCTCATGATGTAACCCATCGTCGCTGCGATCAGGCCGTTCTTGTCCCGAAAGTAGTGACTGATGATGCCGTTTGAAACACCGGCCAAACGGGCGATCAGCGCAATGCTGGCGTCCCCCATTCCGACCTGATCGACCGCTTGCAGCGTGGCTTCGATCAATTGCTGGCGGCGTATGGGTTGCATACCGACCTTGGGCATCTGATACCTCTCCTTAGGCCTGTCGGCGGGCGTATGACGCCGGTCGACTTGTGGGCCAGTCTATTTTGTTTTGATTGAACGTTCAATCAACAAAGAATAAGATCTGCGACAAATCGTCGCTGCCTGGGGAGGTTTTCCTACTCGCGGACGGCGGGAAAACGACCTCCGAAATAGCCCAAAACTTACACGTGGCATGGCGTGGACCGGCAAGAGTAAGGACGTGTTGAAGGGGCAGGACGCTCCGGGGAACAGGCGACGAGCTGCAGGTTCGTCACTGACCTTGGATGCGGGTGCGCAACGCGGCTTTTGCGGTTTCGGGCTTTTTCGGGGTGTCTTTATATCACCCGATGATCGGCTGCCAACTAACCGATTGGTCGGGTGCGGTGTTGCCTTGTGTCCTTCTCTCGCACTGCCTGGAGCATCTGTGCAATGAGTTCTGCCTCTCTTATAAAGACCCCACCGGAGAAGGTGCGGGTCAACGGTTGGGTGTTCTACACCTCCACCGCGCTGATCCTGTTGTTGACCGCCATTCTGATCATCGCCCCGCAAGAGGCCGGCAGATTGCTGGGCATTGCCCAGGCCTGGTTGTCCCGCAGCTTCGGCTGGTACTACATGGTGGTGATCGCCGCTTACCTGGTGTTCGTGGTGGGCCTGGCGTTCTCCTCCTACGGCAAGCTCAAGCTGGGGACCAAGCAAGACACCCCGGACTTCAGCTACGGCGCCTGGGCCGGGATGCTGTTCTCCTCCGGCATCGGCATCTCGCTGCTGTACTTCGGTGCTTCCGAACCCCTGGACCACTACTTCAACCCGCCCGAAGGCGTACCCGGCAGCAACCTGGCGGCACGCCAGGCGCTGCAGCTGACCTTCCTGCACTGGGGCCTGCACGGCTGGGCGATCTATACGCTGGTGGGTTTGGCGGTGGCGTACTTCGCCTACCGGCATAACCAGCCGCTGGCGCTGCGTTCGGCGTTGTACCCGCTGGTGGGCGAGCGCTGGGTCAAGGGCGCGGCCGGCCACGCGGTGGACGGTTTCGGCATGTTCGTGACCCTGCTGGGCCTGGTGACCAACCTGGGGATCGGCTCGATGCAGGTGTCTTCCGGCCTGGAAAACCTGTTCGGCATGGAGCACAGCAACACCAACCTGCTGATCGTGATCATCGTCATGAGCACGGTGGCCACCATCGCCGCCGTGTCCGGTGTGGAAAACGGCATTCGCCGCCTGTCCAACCTGAATATCGTGCTGTTCAGCGGCCTGTTGATCTTCGTCCTGCTGTTCGGTCCGACCCTGCACCTGCTCAACGGCTTCGTGCAGAACATCGGCGACTACCTCAACGGCGTGGTGCTCAAGACCTTCGACCTCTACGTGTACGAAGGCGACAACGCCAAGTCCGACCGCTGGCTGGGCCTGTGGACCCTGTTCTACTGGGCCTGGTGGATTTCCTGGGCCCCATTCGTGGGCATGTTCATTGCGCGTATCTCCCGCGGTCGCACCGTGCGTGAGCTGGTGGCCGGCGTACTGCTGATTCCCCTGGGCTTCACCCTGGCCTGGCTGTCGATCTTCGGTAACTCGGCCCTGGACCTGGTGGTCAATCAGGGGGCGGTGGAGCTGGGCAAGACAGCACTGGAACAACCGTCCATGGCGATCTACCAGCTGCTTGAACACTACCCGGCCTCGAAGATTGTCATCGGTGTCTCGATCTTCGTCGGCTTCGTGCTGTTCCTGACCCCTGCCGACTCCGGCGCGGTGATGATGGCCAACCTGTCCTGCAAGGGCGGCAACGTCGACGAAGACGCCCCGCACTGGCTGCGGATCTTCTGGTCGGTGGTGATCACCCTGGTGACCATCGGTCTGTTGTTTGCCGGCAACTTCGAAGCCATGCAGACCATGGTGGTACTGGCCGGCCTGCCGTTCTCGGTGGTGCTGATCTGCTTCATGTTCGGCTTGCACAAGGCCATGCGCCAGGACGTGCAGATCGAGCAGGAACAAGCGCAACTGGCCGAGCGCGGGCGTCGCGGTTTCAGCGAGCGCCTGAGCCAGCTGGACCTGCAACCGACCCAGTCGGTGGTCCAGCGCTACATGGACAAGCACATCAGCCCAGCCCTGCAGGAAGCCGCCGCGCAACTGCGCAACCTGGGCCATGAGGTGCAGACCAACCTGGGCAAGTCCAAGAACCTGTTGGGCCTGCGGGTGGAAATGGAGGAGGGCAATCCCTTCGTCTATGAAGTGAGCCTGGACGGCTACCTGGCGGCGCCGAGCGAATCGGCCCAGCCGGAAGGGGCGGACAGCGAAGTCCGTAGTCGTTTCTACCGCGCCGAGGTCTACCTGCACAACGGCAGCCAGGAATACGACTTGATGGGCTTCACCCAGGAGCAGATCACCCGTGATGTGCTCGATCAGTTCGAAAGCCATCGGCAGCTCCTCGGCCGTGTCTATAGCTGAGTGAAGTAGCGATCCGCTCCCGACGGAGCGGTTCCACCTGCTGTAGGAGCCGGCTTGCCGGCGAAGGCGCCCTCAAGGGCACTGCAAGGCTTCAGGGCCTGTTCGCTGGCAAGCCAGCTCCTACAGAAGGTGGTTGGTGGTTAAAGCAAAACGCCGCGATTGCTCGCGGCGTTTTTGTGTCTGCTGCTTAACCCAGGTTCTTGCCGAGCAGCGCGTGGTAGAGCTCGCTGTCGCCAAGGATGCCCACCACTTTCTGGTTGTCGTGGAGCACCAGTTTGTTGCCGGTCTGGTAGCGGATCTGCAGCGCGTCGCGCATGCCGATGTTGGAGTCCACCAGGGTCGGACGCCGGCCCAGTTCTTCCACGGACTGCCCCGGAACCCAGTTCTGCAGGTCCAAGTGCGAGCCATTGCGCCGCGCGCCCTTGATGGTGTTGCCTTCCGCCAGGTCGAGCCAGGAGTCGCCACCCGGGTCCAGGCACACCGAGCCGTTGACCCGCTTGCAGTTGTCCAGGCTGCGCATCAGGCTGCGCCCGCAGAGCACGTTCAGCGGATTGGTGTGGGCGACGAAGGTGCGCACATAGTCGTCCGCAGGATTGAGCACGATCTCTTCCGGATTGCTGTACTGGATGATCCGCCCGTCTTTCATGATGGCGATGCGGCTCCCCAGTTTCAGGGCTTCGTCCAGGTCATGGCTGACGAAGACGATGGTCTTGCTCAGCTTGCGTTGCAGCTCCAGCAGTTCGTCCTGCAGGCCCTGGCGGATCAGCGGGTCGAGGGCCGAGAAGGGTTCGTCCATCAGCAGGATGTCGGCGTCCATGGCCAGGGCGCGGGCCAGGCCGACCCGCTGCTGCATGCCGCCGGACAGTTCGTCGGGCTTCTTGTTGCGCCATTGGGTCAGGCCCACCAGTTCGAGCTTCTCGTCCACCAGCTTGCGCCGTTCCTTCTCGGGACGGCCCTGCATCTCCAGGCCGAAACTGATGTTCTCGCGCACCGTCAGCCAGGGCATCAGGGCGAACTTCTGGAACACCATGGCAATGCGCTTGGTGCGCATCATCTTCAGCTCGGCGGGGGTGCAGGAGGCAATGTCGATCTGCTTGCCTTCGTGTTCGACGAACAGCTTGCCGCGGCTCACGGTGTTGAGGCCGTTGATGCAGCGCAGCAGGCTTGACTTGCCGGAGCCGGAAAGGCCCATGAGTACGCAGATCTCGCCTTTCTGGATGTCCAGGCTGGCTTTTTCCACGCCGACGATCTGCCCGGTCTTTTTCAGGATCTCGTTGCGGGTCATGCCCTGGTCCAGCAGCTTGAGCGCCTCCCGAGGGTCCTTGGAGAAGATAACGTCTACGTTGTCGAAGCGGATTATGCTCATGCGTCACCCCCTACTTTGGCTTCAGGTTGTTTGCAGATACGGTCGAGCATGATCGCCAGCAGCACGATGGCCAGACCGGCTTCAAAGCCCAGGGCAATGTCGGCGGTATTGAGTGCGTTGACCACGGGTTTGCCCAGGCCGTCGGCGCCGACCAGGGCGGCAATCACCACCATCGACAGCGACAGCATGATGCATTGGGTGATGCCGGCGGCGATGCTCGGCATGGCGTGGGGCAACTCAATGCGCGACAACAACTGACGGCGCGAACAGCCAAAGGCCTTGCCCGCATCCATCAACTCTTGTGGAACATCGCGAATGCCCAGGTAGGTCAGGCGAATCGGCGCGGCGATGGCGAACACCACGGTGGAAATCAGGCCGGGCACCACCCCCAGGCCGAACAGGGTCAGGGTCGGGATCAGGTAGACGAAAGTGGGAACGGTCTGCATCAGGTCCAGGACCGGACGCATCATGGTGTAGAACAGCGGCTTGTGCGCGGCGACGATGCCCAGGGGCACACCGATCAGCACGCAGACCAGGGTGGCAAACAGCACCTGGGCCAGGGTTTCCATGGTTTCCTGCCAGTACCCCAGGTTGAGGATCAGCAGGAAGGACAGCACGACGAAAACAGTCAGGCCCCATTTGCGCTGGATCAGGTGCGCCAGCAGGGCGATCAGGCCGATCAGGGCCAGGGGATTGAACCAGGTCAACGCGAACGTGACGCCGTGGATCATGGTTTCCAGGGTGGTAGCGATCGCGTCGAAGGTGCTGGCACCGTGTTTCGTCAACCACTCTACGAAAGCCGCGATGTACTGGCCCAGGGGGATTTTCTGATCAGTGAGCATGGTATTGAACGTCCGCATGCAAGGAAAAAACAGCCCGGGCGGGCAAGCCCGCCCGGCGTAAGCGATTACTGGGCAAGCTTGGCTTTCACGGCTTCCAGGCCAGGTTTACCGTCAATGGTGGTCACGCCGGCGAGCCAGGTATCGAGCACTTGTGGGTTTTTCTTCAGCCAGGCCTTGGCGGCCGCGTCAGGCTTCATCTTGTCGTCCAGCACGTTGCCCATCAGGGTGCTTTCCATGTTCAGGGTGAACGACAGGTTCTTCAGCAACTGGCCAACGTTGCTGCACTCGCTGGTGTAGCCCTTGCGGGTGTTGGTGTAGATGGTGGCCTGGCCGAAGTTGGGGCCGAAGTACTCGTCGCCCCCGGTCAGGTACTTCATCTTGAAGCGCGTGTTCATCGGGTGCGGTTCCCAGCCCAGGAACACCACCGCGGTGTCGCGTCGCTGAGCTCGTTCGACCTGGGACAGCATGCCCGCTTCGCTGGACTCCACCACCTTGAAGCCGGCGTCCTTGAGGCCGAAGGCGTTCTTGTCGATCATCGTCTGGATGGTGCGGTTGCCATCGTTGCCCGGCTCGATGCCGTAGATCTTGCCGTCCAGCTCCTTCTTGAACTTGACGATGTCGGCGAAGTCTTTCAGGCCCTTGTCATACAGCGACTCGGGCACTGCCAGGGTGTACTTGGCGTTTTCCAGGTTGGCCCGCACGGTTTCCACGGTGCCGGCGTCGCGGTAGGGCTTGATGTCGTTTTCCATGGTCGGCATCCAGTTGCCGAGGAACACGTCCATGTTCTTGCCGTCGGCCAGGGACTTGTAGGTCACCGGCACGGAAATCATCGTGGTCTTGGTCTTGTAGCCCAGAGCGTTGAGCACGACGCTGGTGGTGGCGGTGGTCACGGTGATATCGGTCCAGCCGACATCGGAGAAGTTTACGGTGCTGCATTGCTCCGGTTCTGCGGCGTGTGCCAGAAGCGGCAGACTCAGCATGGCGGCCAACAACAACGACGGGGAACCTTTCATAGGGGGGACTCCTGGATGTTTTTCTGGCGGCGTATGGACCGCGCTTATAAGTGTGGCGGTTGGTGTGCCGGGGACAGCTCTACCACCGTGCCTTGCAATCGAGTCGAGACTGATCATGTACCAGTGAAAAACTGTCGCCTACGGGGTGCGTCGTATCCAGTACAGGGAGGGTCGCATCCAGTGTCGGTGAGGTCGCTTACAGTGTTTCCGGGCATTTTTTCCTGCATCTGCACCGCAAAAAACGCCCAGAACCCGAGCCTCGCGCCAGGCGGCGTTGGTGGGCATGAGTGGGTCGGTGTCAGACGCCGCGAGTCGCTGTAAAAGCCTGATGATGCGCCCTTCTCGGCGGATTGCAGCTTGAGCGTAGCAGCTCCGTCAGAGGGCGTTTTCGACGCCTGGACTGTGCTCATCGAGGAGTTAAGCAGTAATGGCTATCAGTGTTTTCGACTTGTTCAAGATCGGCATCGGCCCCTCCAGTTCCCACACCGTCGGCCCCATGCGTGCCGCGGCGCTGTTCGTCCAGGCATTGAAGGAAAGGCACCTGCTGGAGCAGGTGCGGCGGGTCGAGGTGCAGTTGTTCGGCTCGCTGTCGGCCACCGGCATCGGCCATGGCAGCGACAACGCGGTGATCATGGGGCTGATGGGGGAGTGGCCGGACGCGATCGACCCTGCGCTGATCGGCCCGCGCATCCAGCAGCTGCGCGACAGCGACACCTTGCTGCTGGACGGGCGCCTGCCGGTTCCGTTCGTCTGGGCTCGGGACATGCGCCTCCTGGACGAGAACCTGCCCTTTCACCCCAACGCCATGACCCTGGTGGCAGAGGCGGAAGGCACGGAGCTGTACCGCGATACCTACTATTCAGTGGGCGGCGGTTTTGTCGTCGACCAGGCCCAGGCCAGCAGTGGCGTGGCGGACCTGGATCGCAGCGAGCTGCCTTATGACTTCTCCAGCGCGGTGGAACTGCTCAACCTGTGCCAGAAGCACAACCTGCGGGTTGCCGAGCTGATGCTGGCCAACGAGAAGGTCTGGCGTTCGGAGGAGGAAATCCGCAGCGGCCTGATGGCGCTGTGGCGCGCGATGCAGGATTGCGTGGAACAGGGGCTCAAGCACGAAGGCATCCTGCCCGGCGGGCTCAATGTGCGCAGGCGCGCGGCCAAGCTGCATCGCAGCCTGCAGGAACTGAACAAGCCCAATGTGATCGGCTCCACCTTGAGCGCCATGGAGTGGGTCAACCTGTTCGCCCTGGCGGTGAACGAGGAGAACGCCGCCGGTGGACGCATGGTCACCGCACCCACCAACGGCGCGGCGGGAATCATTCCGGCGGTGCTGCACTACTTCATGAAATTCAGCGAGGACGTGACTGACGCCAACGTGGTGGATTTCTTCCTCGGCGCGGCGGCCATCGGCATCCTGTGCAAGAAGAACGCTTCGATCTCCGGGGCCGAAGTCGGCTGCCAGGGCGAGGTGGGCTCGGCCTGCGCCATGGCGGCGGCGGGGCTGGCGGAGATTCTCGGGGCCAGCCCCGAGCAGTTGTGCAACGCCGCGGAAATCGGCCTGGAGCACAACCTGGGCCTGACCTGCGACCCGGTGGGCGGGCTGGTGCAGGTGCCCTGCATCGAGCGCAACGCGATTGCCGCGGTGAAGGCGATCAATGCCGCGCAGATGGCCTTGCGCGGTGACGGCCAGCATTTCATTTCCCTGGACCGGGTGATCCGCACCATGCGCGATACCGGCGCCGATATGCACGACAAATACAAAGAGACGTCCCGTGGCGGCCTGGCCGTGAGCGCGGTGGAATGCTGAGCCGCCCTCGCTGGCCAGTCGCATGCGAACCAGGGACGTCGGCGCGCGCAAATGGCTCACTCGGGCCACCGCGCGCCACCTTTTAGCGCGTCGCGAATAGACAAGTTGCCCGGTGCGCCGGCGGACCAGTCGGTGGGGCGGCGCGCTGTGCTTTGAGTGACACTCGCCGGCCTCGGCGCAACGCCTTGGCGGCCCAAGTGCTACCTAACTGCTCACCGCTTTTGTCGGCGCCTGTGCGCCGCGCCTTTCGGCGCTTCTTATCCGCACATTGACAAGGGCTATATAGACGCGTCGCGACGTCGTTTTCAGGAGTTATTGAATGCCCATTCAACTTTAGGCATGGCAATTGCTCTGTGAATACCAAGCCCGCCTCCGAAGCGTCGCAGGGCACATAAAAAGAGCCTCCGCCTGAGGCCATCACCCGCTTTGTGTGAGGAGATATCGCGATGACGTCGTTCAACTCCGGGGCCCAACCCCAGAACCGTGCGCCTCAATCCATCGGCTTTCTGCTGCTGGACAATTTCACGCTGATTTCCCTGGCCTCCGCAGTCGAACCCCTGCGCATGGCCAACCAACTGTCCGGCCGCGAGCTGTATCGCTGGACCACCCTCAGCGTCGATGGCGGTCAGGTCTGGGCCAGTGACGGTCTGCAAATCACCCCCGACGCCTCCATGCACAAAGCCCCCAGCCTCGACACCGTGATCGTCTGCGGTGGCATCGGCATCCAGCGCACCGTGACCCGTGAACATGTGTCCTGGCTGCAAAGCCAGGCCCGCCAGTCGCGTCGCCTCGGCGCGGTGTGCACCGGCAGCTGGGCCCTGGCCTGCGCCGGCCTGCTGGACGGCTTCGATTGCAGCGTGCACTGGGAATGCCTGGCGTCGATGCAGGAAGCCTTTCCCCGGGTGGCCATGAGCACCCGCCTGTTCACCCTCGACCGCAACCGTTTCACCAGCTCCGGCGGCACCGCGCCGCTGGACATGATGCTGCACCTGATCAGCCGCGATCATGGCCGTGAGTTGTCGGCGGCGATCTCGGAGATGTTCGTTTACGAGCGCATTCGCAACGAACAGGATCACCAGCGCGTGCCCCTCAAGCACATGCTCGGCACCAACCAGCCCAAGCTTCAGGAAATCGTCGCGCTGATGGAGGCCAACCTCGAAGAGCCGATCGATCTGGACGAGTTGGCGGTGTACGTCGCCGTGTCCCGGCGTCAGCTGGAGCGGCTGTTCCAGAAGTACCTGCACTGCTCGCCGTCGCGCTATTACCTCAAGCTGCGGCTGATCCGCGCGCGGCAACTGCTCAAGCAGACACCCATGTCGATCATCGAAGTGGCCTCGGTCTGTGGTTTCGTCTCGACGCCGCACTTCTCCAAGTGCTACCGCGAGTACTTCGGCATTCCGCCCCGTGACGAGCGCATCGGTTCCAACACCACCCAGCAGGTGGCGATGATGCCGCTGCCGCAAGCCATGGTCCTGGCGCCGCTGTCCGGGCCGCTGTCGGCCCTGAGCCAGGCGCGCAACGAATCGACCTTCGCCAGCGTGCGCCTGTAGTCACAGGCGTTTCTTGAAATACACCACGCGCTCGGTTTCCTCGAAACCCAGCGCGTGGTGCAGGGTCTGGCTGGGCAGATTGTCCAGGCTGGTATCCGAGGCCAGCTCCACGCAGCCTTGTTGTCGTCCCCATGCAGCCACCTGCTCGATCAGCCGCTGGGCGATGCCCTGGCGGCGGGACTCGGGAGCCACATAGATCCCTTCGAGAAAGACCACCGGCGAGCTGTCGGTACCGTTGACGTAGTCGTGGCGCAACGCCGCCTCGGCCAGCCCCACCGCCACCCCGTCTGCCCCATAGGCCAGCCAGCAGCCATAGCGCCGAGGTTCTGCCAGCATCTGGCGGATTTCTGCTTGGTGCTCTTGCGGCGGGCAGTCGGGCCATAGCTCCCGGCGCAATTGCAGCCAGTCGGACTGTTCGCTGAGGGCGCCGGATTGAATGCGGATCATGAGGAAATGGCCTGTGTCGGTGTGGGAAGAGCGGACTCTAGCAACCGACTCAGGCGTTGGGGACATTCACGCGCGCTTGTGCTGCAGGTATTCGGCCAGGGCCGGCAGCAACTGACGGTCGATGGCCTGGCGCACCGCCGGCAGAATGGTCGCGTTGCCGGTGAGCATCTGCTCCACCATGCCCTTGAGCGCCTTGGCCCGCGCGTCGCTCAAACCCCTTACCGCACATTCGCAGGCCTGCTCGGCGCTGGCGCCTGCGGGCATTTCGAAACCCAGGGCCCGGAGTTGTCCCAGCAGGTCGTCCTGGTCAATCAGATCCGCATGCATCATGACTTTTATCCTTGTTCAGGGAGCGTGGTCGTCAACCGATTCTGGTAGGGCGTCCGGGTGGCGGCAAGGGCAGATTGTCGTGATGGCCCGTTTACCTATGAACAGGTCGTTTTCGGCTAACTCGGTGGCCTGGAGCCGGTCGTCGCGCAGCTATGGATCTGACTTGCATTTCAGATTTTTCCGCCTTGTTTGACCTGTCTCCTGGCGGCATAAGAGGTAGCGCAATGATTCAGGCGTTATCGCTGAACGCTATTCTCAAGGAGCAATCATCATGTCAGGAAAGCCCGCCGCACGAGCCACCGACCCCACCGCCTGCCCAATTCCCGGGCATGGCGTGAATCCCATCGTCAGTGGCTCGCCCGATGTCATTTTCGATGGTCTACCCGTTGCCCGTGAGGGTGACCAGACAGCCTGTGGAGCGGTTCTGACGGGTAACTTGATCAGCAATGTGCTGATCAATGGACGACCCGTGGCCACCACGGATTCGTTGGGTAGCCACGGCAATGTGGTTATTGGCGGGTCGGGAACGGTCATTATCGGGACGACGGTCACCGTTGCTGAGTTTACCCCCATCACGCCATTGGCCATTCAGTACCGCCACAACGCACAGTTTGAGCTGCTGGATACCGATGGCGAACCTGTGCCTGATTTCAAGTACAAGGTCGTGACGCCGGACGGCAAGGTGTATAGGGGCATTACGGATCAAAATGGATTGACGCAACGGTTTTTTACTGACGTCAGCGGGCTGCTGCAAATAGACCCGGATGACTCGGTTTGAGGCGTTGTTCATGAGTCAGATTGTGCTTGCGAATAATGTGCATGCCGCTACCCGGGATGTGAGCGCTCGGCAACGTGTCGGGGTAACGACCAAGTATGTGAGACGGGCGGATGACAAGGGCTGGCTGGGCTTTAGACCTATGTTTTCCCATGAGGCGAGTTTTATCTATTTGTGTGAATACACCAAATTGGTCATGGTGAAAGCGTCAGAAAAATATGCTCACTTCCAAGTGAAGGATGGCAATAGTGGCTTTATTGGTAAAGAAGTGGCTTTGAGTCACCGCAATGTCCCCTTGTATCTGTCTGACATTGGGCCAGAAAAAAATGCGGCAACGATCCGAGTGAAATACGCGAATTTAGAGACAGGGGTCAGGTCAGAAATCAAGAATTTTGCATTCACTCAGCAGTGGGCTGTGGCTGAGTTTTCAGGAATCAGCGCAAGGGTTACGCTTAACAGCGTCTGGGGCAGGGCGTTTACGCCCATAGCCCCAGGTAGGCACCGAATCATGGCCCCTGATTTCTCTCACGCAGAAGTTGACACTTCGGGATATAGAGCTGCTTATCCTGGGAAGATAATTTGCACCGATGTCTGGTTTCCTATTGCCTTGGAGGGTACGGAAACCAACAGTACGCGATATATACATATTGGTCATGTGTCAGAAGGGTGTGTAACGCTCTATGAGTTAATAAAGTGGAATGCTTTATATGAGTATCTGATTAATAAGCGCGTGCCTGGGGCTCAGGGAAAATTTGTGGGTTATCTAATAGTGGAGCAGTAGTTGATGAGGGTGTTTTTCAGTATTTGCGTGTCTGTATTGTTGTGCCTATCTTCTCATGTCGCTTCGGCAGCGGATGAATGTGGGGACTTTTTGAGGGCGATGGTGGGGGTTTCAGATACTATCGAATATGTTAAATGCGATTCGGAACCAGAGAGGCAAAGTGCTCCTTTGACCGCTCTATATCGGATTAAAGGAAGGGATGCACAAGCAGTAGAACAGTATCTGCATGATAAATTTGGTGTGAGTGAGTATCTGAAGTTTGTTTGTTGTCTCTGGGAAGTTAGAGGGATGACCTCTTACGAAGACAAGAAAACCGGCATCACGTATCACATTAGAATGAGCTCCGAAGAAACTATCTACAATAAAAGAGATGATTGGGGGAAGATTGGTTATTTTTATATTACGGTTGTTCGTTTCATGGAAGACGTTTGATCAAACAAGGTTGTAGTTTTATATCTGTTTTGCGGAAGTTGTTGGATGGGTTGCCGAGGGCCGATGATAGCCGGCATGACCCTTTTACCTATGAACACGTCGCTTTCGGCTAACTGGAGTCAGGGCCGAATCGGCAGACTGAACCCAGCTGGCGTCGTGATGGTTTGGTCACCTTCTCACCGCAGCTCCTCAGCAGTAGTCCCTGCCTCGATCCTGTCACGGCTTGATCGGGGCTTTTTTTTGCCTGGGGAAGGCTGCCGGCAAGTTTCGCCGGCAAGCCGGCTCCTACCGGGAGCCGGTGCTGGCGGGGTGAGGATCAGCGTTGCAGCACGAGGATTCTGGAGAGCAGTTCGTCGCGGTCGATGTAGCAGCCCTGGAAGTGTCGGGCGCCGCTGGCCGGGTCGAAGGCGTTGCGCGCGTGCAGGGTGCGGCGGTTGTCGAAACACCAGAGCTGGCCCGGATCGAGGCGCTGGATCACCCGGAACCGGGCTTCGCGGGTCAGGGCGATAAAGCGTCGGTAGGCGCGATACAGCCGGGGCATCTGTTGTTCGGTGGTGTCGAAGGGACCGCGCAGGAAGTTGGCCATGCGGATTTCCGCCACTTCGCCCAGGGCATCCAGGGCAATGATCGGCGCCAGGCAGCGGTAGTCGCTGTGACGGTCCTTGTTGCGAAACTCCACGGGTATTTCACACAGCGCGCGGAACGCGTCGGGGTCTTCGTGGCGCAGGGCATCGGCTATGGCGAAACCGTCGACGAAGATGCTTTCGCCGCCCGTCGCGTCATTCACCAGGCAATGCAGAAATTGCAGCCCCGGTTGCAGTTCGCGGGTCGGCAGGTCGCTGTGCAAAGGCAGGTTGAAGGCGGTGTAGGCATTGCTGTCGGCGTCGGCCTTGGACTGCACGTTGAACAACACGCCGAAGTTGCTCTCGCGGATGAACGCAATGCGCCGGGCGATCAGGGCCAGGGAACCGGGTTCGGTGGGCGCGCCGCGTACCTGGGTCAGGCCGATGTCGCGCAGGGCCAGCAGCCATTGCAGCAGCGCCTTGGGGTCGTCCATCAGGGCCTGATAGTCGAATACCGGCAGTTGCAGGCGGCTGTCCCACAGCTGGCTCTGCGCCTTGTGGGCGCGGCGTTCCTCGCGGGATTGCCGGTCATAGGCGTGGGCTCGCAACCAGCCGGGGTCGAAGCGACTCTGGTGGCCGTCCGACCAGTCCAGGCACAGGCAACCCTGGCTGTCGATGCGTGCCCCGAGGCAGCCGAGGTCTTCGGGCACGTCGATGATTTCCAGTACCTGTTCGCGGGTCACGCTGTAGACGCATTGCGTGCAGGGGCAGTTGTCCCGTAACCACTGGTGGTGAAAGGGGCTGAGGCGATCATCGGCCCAGCGCACCTGAACCCGGTCCGGCAATACCTGGACGGCGCTTAACGGGCTGATCAGCGGGTAACGGCGATAGTCGGCAAGGGCGGCGGTGTTCACGGTGATCTCCTTTTCTACGGCTGATTATTTTTCCGCGGGCAGGCCGATGACCCGGCCGATGTGGGCGGGGCGCGGCAGATCGGCCTGTTCGGCGGTCAGGGCTTGCAGGCGCTGCAGGACCGGCTCGCTGAACGGCGCCGAACGCGGTCCGGCCAGGTCGACGTGGAGCAGCATCTGTTCGTTACCGGCCAGCTCCTGGGGATCTCCGGCCCTGTGCAGGCTGTGATACAGGTGCAGGCGCTTGCGGTCGTGGCCGATGATCTGGGTATGGACCTCGACCTCGGTGCCCTGCTTCACCTCGTGCAGGTAGTTCAGGTGCAGTTCCAGGGTGAACAGCGAGTGGCCGCTGGCGTCGCGGTTGTCGCTGTCGAGCCCCAGGCGATCCATCAGGGCATCGGTGGCGTAGCTGAAGATCAGTAGGTAGAAGGCATCGCGTAGATGGCCGTTGTAGTCGACCCAGTCTTTGATGATGCGGGTGCTGTAGGTGGTCAGGGCAGGCATGGGATCACCGGATAACGGTAGGAGCCGGCTTGCCGGCGAAGGCGTCCGTTGGGTGTGCGCCTGGCTTGAGGGCCTATTCGCTGGCAAGCCAGCTCCTACGGGGGTTGGGTTAGTCGTGAAAGTGCATGCCGTGCTTGGCCTTGGTGGTTTTCACCGCCTCCAGCACCGCCAGCAGGCAGTCATCACGATAGCGCTCCAGGGCCGAAATGCTGTGGTTGCCCAGTTGCTCGGCGGTACCTTGGACTACGTCATCGATCAGTTTGTCGGTCAGTTCCGGGGCCGGCAGATAGGTCCAGGGCAGTTGCAGCGCCGGGCCGAACTGGGCCATGAAATGGCGCATGCCGGCGTCGCCCCCGGCCAGGGTGTAGGTGAGGAAGGTGCCCATGAACGACCAGCGCAGGCCGGCGCCAAAGCGGATCGCATCGTCGATCTCCCCGGTGGTCGCCACGCCGTCGTTGACCAGGTGCAGGGCTTCGCGCCACAGCGCTTCGAGCAGGCGGTCGGCGATGAACCCCGGTACTTCCTTGCGCACATGCAAGGGGCGCATCCCCAAGGATTCATAGACCTTGATTGCCGCTTGGATCGCTGCGGGTGCGGTGCGCTGGCCGCCCACCACCTCCACCAGCGGCAGCAGGTACACCGGGTTGAATGGATGGCCCACCACGCAGCGTTCCGGGTGGGTCGAGCCCTCATAGAATTCACTGGGCAGCAGGCCCGAGGTGCTGGAGCCGATCAGGGCGTCGGGCTTGGCCGCGGCGCTGATCTTGCTGTGCAGTTCCAGCTTGAGTTCCAGGCGCTCGGGAGCGCTTTCCTGGATGAAGTCGGCGTCTTTCACGCACTCTTCGATGGTGCTGACAAAGCGCAGGCGCTGTGGCGACGCGCCCGGGGCCAGTCCCTGTTTTTCCAGGGCGCCCCAGGCATTGGCGACTCGCTTGCGCAGGGCGGCTTCGGCCCCAGGGGCCGGGTCCCAGGCCACTACGTCCAGGCCGTGGGCCAGGGCGCGGGCCACCCAGCCGCTGCCGATCACGCCGCTGCCCAGGGCGGCGAAGGTCTTGATCTCGGTGATAAAGGTCATGGCGTCTTCCTGAAAAAAGAGTCCGTAGGCGCGGGAAGCTGTTGGCGGCCGTGTGGGCCGCTTCGCGAGCGAGCTCGCTCCTACAAGGGGAGGGTGGTTCGGGTTAGCCGCGTTGTTTCAGGCCCATTTTCTGGCGGCCTTCTGCCGGTGTCAGGACTCGGGCGCCGAGGCGGCTGAGGATCTCCGTGGCCCGTTCCACCAGTTGGCCGTTGGTGGCGAGCACGCCGCGATCCAGCCACAGGTTGTCCTCCAGGCCGACCCGTACGTTGCCCCCCAGCAGCACCGCTTGCGCGGCCATGGGCATTTGCATGCGGCCGATGCCGAATCCGGCCCAGACCGCGTCCGCCGGCAGGTTGTCGACCATGGCCTTCATGGTGGTGGTGTCCGCCGGGGCGCCCCAGGGAATGCCCAGGCACAGTTGGAACAGCGGGTCGTCCAGCAGGCCTTCCTTGATCATCTGCTTGGCGAACCACAGGTGGCCGGTGTCGAAGATCTCCAGCTCGGCCTTCACCCCCAGCTCCTGGATGCGCTTGGCGCCGGCGCGCAGCTGGGCCGGGGTGGACACGTAGATGGTGTCGCCGTCGCCGAAGTTGAGGGTGCCGCAGTCCAGAGTGCAGATCTCCGGCAGCAGTTCCTCGACATGGGCCAGGCGGGTCAGGGGACCGACCAGATCGGTGTTGGGGCCGAACTCCATGGGGCGTTCGCCAGCGCCGATCTCCAGGTCGCCGCCCATGCCGGCGGTGAGGTTGACGATGATGTCGATGTCGGCCTCGCGAATCCGCTCCATGACTTCGCGGTACAGCGCCACGTCCCGGCTGAACTTGCCGGTCGCCGGGTCGCGCACATGGCAGTGGACCACGGTGGCCCCGGCCTTGGCGGCCTCCACCGCGGCGGCGGCAATCTGTTTCGGGGTGACCGGCACGTGGGGGCTCTTGGCGGTCGTGTCGCCAGCACCGGTGAGTGCGCAGGTGATGATGACGTCGTGGTTCATGGTGCGGTTCCTTACAGGCATGTTTGCTGGGGGCGTGGGGTGGCCGTGCGCAGCCCTGGGCGGGCTGCGGGGCGCGAGTGTGGGTGGTTTATTTACTGGTCAGTTGCAGGTGTTCGGCGGCCGGCTTGCCATCGAAGGTGGTCACCCCTTCCAGCCAGCGCTGCTGGTCCTGCGGGTGATCCTTGAGCCACTGTCGGGCCGATTCCAGGGCGTCCTTGTGATCCAGCAGCGGCTGCATCATGCGACTCTCGTCTTCGGCGCTGAAGGTCAGGTTGGTCAGCAGCCGGTGCACGTTCGGACACTGCTCGGCGTAGGTCGGCGCGGTGACGGTCCACACCGTGGCCTGGCCTTCGTTCGGGCCCAGGGCATCCTGGCTGCCACTGAGGTAGGTCATCTTGAAGTTGACGTTCATCGGGTGCGGCGCCCAGCCGAAGAACACAATGGCTTCGTTGCGCTTCACCGCCCGGGCCACCGCCGACAGCATGCCGGCCTCGCTGGACTCCACCAGTTGGAACTGGCCCAGGCCGAACTGGTTCTTGGCGATCATTTCCTTGATCTGGGTGTTGGCCCCCGAGCCGGGTTCGATGCCGTAGATCTTGCCCCCCAGCTCCTTCTGGAAGCGGGCGATGTCGGCGAAGGTCTTCAGCCCCTTGTCCGCCAGGTAGGCGGGCACGGCCAGTGTGGCGCGGGCGTCCTTGAGGCTGGGCTCGGCCAGGACCTTGACCTGATTGGCCTCGACGAACGGGGTGATGGTCTGGGTCATCAGCGGGTTCCAGTAGCCGAGGAACAGGTCCAGGCGCTGGTCGCGGATGCCGGCAAAGATGATCTGCTGCGAGGCACTGGTTTGCTTGGTCTTGTAGCCGAGGCCGTCGAGCAGGACCTGGGTCATGGCGCTGGTGGCGATCACGTCGGTCCAGTTGACCACGCCCAGGCGCACGTTCTGGCAACTGGGGGCGTCGGCGGCCATGGCCCCTGACATCAGAAAAACGCTACCACCAAGCGCAAGCACACAGCGGCTGATCAGTCGTTTCATGAGGGTTCCCTCGGCAGGTCGTTATTGTCGGTTCCGACGTCTTGGTGCGTCGGTGAGCTCAAGGTACGCAGGCGCCGCGGACGGCAAACGCACAGCGGCGACCGACTCTTGCACTGCAGCGACCTGGCCCCTTGTGGCTGGGGGGCATTTGGCGTATCACAGGGCCCACGCTGGCCGTCACCGGAGTGCGTTGCATGTCCCAGGACTTCTACTTCCTGCTGATGCCGGGGTTCTCCGCCATCGGTTTCATTTCCGCCATCGAGCCGCTGCGGGTGGCCAATCGCTTTCGTGGCGAGCTGTATCGCTGGCATGTGCTCAGTGCCGACGGCGGCGCGGTGCTGGCCAGCAACGGCATGTCGGTCAATGTCGACGCGGCCCTGGAGCCGCTGAAGAAGGGCGCAACCTTGTGGGTGGTGGCCGGTTTCGAACCGCTGAAGTGCCTGACGCCAGCCCTGGAGCACTGGTTGCGCCGCCTGGACCTGGAGGGCGTGACCCTGGGCGGCATCGACACCGGCAGCGTGATCCTCGCCGAGGCCGGGTTGCTGGAAGGGCACCGGGTGACCTTGCACTGGGAGGCCATCGAGGCCTTCAAGGAGTCCTACCCGCAACTGAGCGTGACCCAGGAACTGTTCGAGATCGATCGTCGGCGCATCACCTGTGCCGGTGGCACCGCGTCCATCGACATGATGCTCGACCTGATCGCCCAGGCCCACGGCCCGCAACTGGCGATCCAGGTCAGCGAGCAGTTCGTGCTCGGGCGCATCCGCCCGCGCAAGGATCACCAGCGCATGGAAGTCGCCAGCCGCTACGGCATCAGCAACAAGAAACTGGTGCAGGTGATCGGCGAGATGGAGCAGCACAGCGAGCCACCCCTGAGCACCCTGGCCCTGGCGGAGTCGATCAAGATCACCCGGCGCCAGCTGGAGCGGCTGTTCCGCCTGCACTTGAACGACACCCCGAGCAACTTCTATCTGGGCCTGCGCCTGGAGAAAGCTCGGCAACTGCTGCGCCAGACCGACATGAGCGTGCTGGAGGTGAGCATCGCCTGCGGGTTTGAGTCGCCGTCCTACTTTACCCGCAGTTACCGCGCGCGTTTCGTGAATTGTCCGCGGGAGGACCGGCGGCAGTAAGGTGGTGGCCGGGAACTGGTTTGACTCGGGTTCGGTAGCGCTGGCGAGCCTGTTCGCCGGCAAGCCGGCTCCTACGGTTATTGTTTGAACAGGGCGGCGCAGGCGGCCTTGTAGGCTTCGTGCTGATACTTGTTGAGGCTCGCCGGCAGGGCGAAGTCGTGCTTCTTGTGCTGGGCATTGATGGTCTGCGGCGACAGCAGGATCACTTCGCAGTGTTCCAGCAGTTGCAGCACGCCTTCGATCTTGAAGGTGGTGGGGCCGCCAGCGAATTCGCCTTTCTTGCTGCGCTTCTTGATGGCGATGCGGGTGATCCGGTGTTCGCGGACAAAGGCGTCGATCTGGGCGGCGAAGGCCCGGACGTTGCCCGCTTCATCGTCGTCTTCCAGGGCGATCTTCTTGATGCTCAGCGGCTGGTGCTGCGGCGCGCCGTCTTGCAGGGTGGCGAGGGCGAAGATGGCTTCGCTGCCTTTGATCTCGATACCGCAAATGCTCATGGGGAACCCTTTCAATCAGTGAGTGAGGCGCAGCTTACAGCTCTAGTTGGTCGGCGCGTATGCCGAAGGCGGCGGCAATTTTTTCCCGGGTGCTCTTGCGGGGGCGGGCCACGCTCTCTTGTTGGGCGAAGGCCGGCTGAGAGATTCCCAGCCGCTTGGCAACCTCATCCTGGGTCAGGTGCAGGTGCTCGCGCCAGGCGCGGATCGGCGTGGCGCCATCGACCATGCGACTGACCACGCCATGGGGGATCAGATCAGGCTCATTCTGCTGCGCAACGTACTGTGCGTAGGGAATCACCACGAACGCCGGCTTGCCGTCCGGGCCGTGGATGATCTGGATGTCAGTAGGTGCGTTCATCACGTTTTTTGACCTCTTGAACACTGACGATATGGATAACCCCGTCCCAATCAAACAGCACGCGGTACTGGCCAACCCGCAGGCGATAGGCATAGGTGTGGCCGGACAGGGCTTTGACGTTGCCACTGGCTGGCATGTCGGCCAGCAGGGCGATCGCGTCACGAACCTGGACCTGATGTTCGGGATGCAAGCGCAGCAGTTGCTTGACCGCTTTTCTACTCCAGAGGATTTCGTTCATAGCGGACTATATAAGCCTTTTATAAGGATTGCGAATCCTTGCTTATATTCACCGTCCGGCCAAGCGCAGAACCTTGTCCCTTTGTTGCCCGTGCCGCCGTTACCAGGTCGTGGACTGCCCGCGCCGATCCACTTCGTACACCTTCTGGCGCAGTAGCCGTTCCTTGAGCCAGCGTTCGGCCTTGCCCATCACCCGTTGCCGGGCCCACAGCAGGTCCACGCCCACCAGCCAGTCGGTATGGGGGTAGGCGCCCAGTTGCAGTTCCACCAGCTCGCCCTTGGCCAGTTCGCGCTGGATCAGTTGCCGGGGCAGTGTGGCCCAGCCCAGGCCGGCGCGGACCATCTCCAACAGCGCCAGGTAGTTTTCCGCCTGCCACAGCTGGCTGCAGCGCAGGTACTCGCTGCTGGGCAGCTTGTCGGCGTGGGCGCTGAAGGCCAGGCGCCGGTGCCCATGCAGGTCGTCGAAGGTCACGCTGTCGAGTCGCGCCAGCGGGTGGTCCGGGTGGCAGACGTGCAACATGATCAGCTTGCCCAACTGCTGGAACTCCAGTTCCTGGGGGTAGCCGGGTTGCGAAAAGGCGATGCCCAGCACTGCCTCGCCCCGGGTCACCAGTTCGCTGGCATCGCCGGACAGCGGATGACGGATCAGCAGGTCGACATAGGGGAAGGCCTGCTCGAACTCGCGCAAGACCGGCATCAGCGGGCCGTAAGGGGTTTCGATCACGATGGACAACTGCGGTTCCAGCGCCTCTGACAGGCCGTCGGCATTGGCCTGCAGGGTCAGGCAGCGCTCCAGTACCGCCTCGGCCTGCAGCAGCATTTTGCGTCCGCTGGCAGTCAGCACCGGGCTGCGGCTGCTACGGTCGAACAGCTCCACTCCCAGGTCGTCCTCCAGATTGGCGATGGCCACGCTGACCGTGGACTGGGTCTTGCCCAGCTTGCGTGCAGCGGCCGAGAACGAGCCGGTTTGTGCGGCCTGAACGAACATCTGCAGTTGTTCCAGTGAAAAGCGCATCGCGTCTCCCGACCCCAGGACAGGGTTGTCCAATCCATCGTTAAAAACGATGGCTGCTCATTTGTTTCATCGTATTCAAGCACAGATCATGGGCGCCGACGTTCGTACATCCTGCCGGGGCATTACTCCCGGATGCCTGCCAGAACAACAACAAGAGCTGCACTTTCAGGAGATCTGCGACATGAACATTCCCCGGGTTCACCCAGTGGACGAGGTCCTGCCCGTCCGCCAGTTGTTCACCTTCGGCTTGCAGCATGTGCTGGTGATGTATGCCGGTGCGGTGGCGGTGCCGTTGATTCTAGGCAATGCCCTGGGCCTGACGCCGGCCCAGGTGGTTTTACTGATCAACGCCAACCTGCTGACGTCCGGCATTGCCACCCTGATCCAGACCCTGGGCTTCTGGCGGTTCGGCGCACGCTTGCCGTTGATCCAGGGCTGCTCCTTCATTGCCCTGGCGCCGATGATCATGATCGGCAAGCAGTTCGGCCTGGCCGAGGTGTTCGGCGCGGTGATCGCCGCCGGGGTCCTGACCATTGCCATGGCTCCGCTGTTCAGCCGTCTGCTGAGGTTCTTTCCACCGGTGGTGATCGGCAGTCTGATCACCATCATCGGCATTTCCCTGATGCCGGCGGCGGCCGTCTGGCTGGGGGGCGGCAACCCCGCCGCCGAGGATTTCGGCGCACCGGCCAACCTGTTGCTGGGGCTGGCCACGGTGGCGGTGACCCTGGTGATCTACGGCAAGTTCTCCGGCTTTATCGGCAACCTCAGTGTGCTGATCGGGCTGCTGGTGGGCAGCCTGATCGCTGCGGCCTGCGGCATGACCCACTTTGCCCAGGTGGGCGAAGCGGCCTGGTTCGAGCTGAGCCCGCCCATGGCCTTCGGGGTTCCGCAATTCTCCCTGATGCCGATCCTGATCATGACCCTGGCGATGCTGGTGATCATGGCCGAGACCACCGGCAACTGCCTGGCCATTGGCAAGCTCACCGGCAAGCCGACCACCCAGCGCACCCTGGGCGATGCCTTTCGCGCCGATGGCCTGTCGACCCTGGTGGGCGGCCTGTTCAACAGTTTTCCCTATAACGCCTTTACCCAGAACACCGGGCTGATCGCGCTGTCCAGGGTCAAGAGCCGCTTCGTGGTGGCCGCCGCCGGCGCCATCATGGTGCTCATGGGCCTGTTTCCCAAGCTCGGCGCCCTGGTGGCCGCGGTGCCGACCCCGGTGCTCGGCGGCTGCGCCATCGTCATGTTCGGCATGACCACCGTGGCCGGTATCCAGGAGCTGTCGCGGGTGAGGTTCGAGGGCACCCGCAACGCGATCGTCGTAGCGGTGTCGGTCAGTGTCGGCGTGCTGCCGATGTCCTTTCCGGCGCTGTTCGCCCAAGCCCACGGGCCCCTCAAGCTGCTGCTGGAAAGCGGCATCTTTCTCGGTGCCATCACCGCCATCGTCCTCAATCTGCTGCTCAACCCCCGCGAGCCGGCGGCCGACGCGCTGCCGATCCATGTCGGACTCAATGACTGACAGTTGCTTTCAACCCGTCTTTTTCGGCGGGACTCTGCCCATGAAAAGGAGGTCACCATGACCCAGATGCTTTCTCCCATCCCTGCCGGCGTCAGCGAACTGGACCTGCAACTGCTGCGTCAGAGCATTGAGCTGGCCGAAGAGGCCAAGGCCCGCGGTCGCCACCCGTTCGCCGCCCTGGTGGCGGACCGCAACGGCAAGATCGTTGCCAGTGCCGGCAACAACTCCATGCCCCCCGAAGGCGACCCGACCCAGCACGCCGAACTTGCCGCTGCCGCCAAGGCCGCAAGGCTCCTGGGCCCCGAGGAGCTGGCCCAGTGCACCCTGTACACCAGCGCCGAGCCCTGCTGCATGTGCGCCGGTGCGATCTACTGGACCGGTATTGGCCGGGTGGTCTACGCCTTGTCCGAGCATGCCTTGCTGGCACTGACCGGCGATCACCCGGAAAACCCGACCTTTTCCCTGCCGTGCCGTGAAGTCTTTGCCCGCGGGCAGCGGCAGATCCCGGTGCTGGGGCCAATGCTGGAACACGAAGCGGCCCGGGCCCATGTGGGGTTCTGGAAATGAATGGCGGGGTGTCGATCCACGTGGTGGATGTCGCCAGCGGCCAGGTGGCCGAAGGCATGGCGGTGCGGGTGCGGCGCCTGGGCGGCGAGTGGCTATGCCAGGGGCGGATCGACGGCAATGGCCTGCTCGATGGCCTGCCGGAGTGCGCGGCCAGCTTCGGGCCGGGCGTCTACGAAGTGGAGCTGGAGGTGGCGGCGTTCTATCGCGAGCAAGGCCAGGCGCTGCCGCCGGTGCCCTTCCTCGATGTGCTGGTGTACCGCTTCGGCCTGGATGACCCGCGCCAGCATTACCACCTGCCGTTCAAGCTCACCGCCTGGGGCGTCTCGTGCTTTCGCGGCGGCGCCTGACCCGGTGTTGACCTGGCGTTGACTTGCAGGAGCGAGCTTGCTCGCGAAACCCCCGCAACTGCCGCACCGGGTTCGGCGGGGCGCTTTCCGCCGGCAAACCCGCTCCTGCCGGCGCTAGCGGGTCATTCCTGGGCGATGGATTCGATGAATTCCGAACGCTCGTCGCTCATCCGCGCCAGGCAATCGTTGGTGGCGATGGTGTAGGCCTTGGTCCCGGGCTTGGCCGGGAAGGATTCCATCGCGCAGTCGGCTTCGCGCTGCTTCTGCCACAACTGTTGGGCGTTCTTGACCTTGGCGCTGATGTCGGCCAGTTGCGCCTTGTCGTTGCCGTACAAGGTGCCCAGGCGTTCCAGCAGGCTTTGCACGTTGTCACTCAGCAATTGCTCGGCGGTGGTGCGGTTGTAGGTCGCGCATTCCAGGGTCTGCACGTCGTTTTCCACCCCGTCGCAGGGCGTGTTGTCGGTCTCTTCGGCCGCCTGTACGCCGGTCGCTATCAGTAACAAGGCCAGGAAGATCGGTTTCATTGCAGCGCTGCCCTCATCCAGTGATGCTTTCGTTGAAGCGGCGAATTCTGGCGCAAGCCCCCGGCAAAGAACAGAGGTGGCCGGTGCCCTCCGTCCGGCCCTTTGTCGGTGCTTGACGCTTTCGGCAATTCCCCTGTCGTTTTTGCACCCAGGCGACCCGGCCCTCAAGCATATGCTGACCCCAAAGCGCCGGCAGACGATTCGGCGCATGAATCGCCAACAAGGGGACAGCCTGATGAGCCCAGCCGAATTACACGCCGACAGCATCGTTATCGACGGGCTGATCATTGCCAAGTGGAACCGCGAGCTGTTCGAGGACATGCGCAAGGGCGGCCTGACCGCAGCCAACTGCACGGTGTCGGTTTGGGAAGGGTTCCAGGCCACGGTCAACAACATTGCCGCCAGCCAGAAACTGATCCGCGAAAACAGCGACCTGGTGATGCCGGTGCGCACCACCGCGGACATCCGCAAGGCCAAGGAAGTGGGCAAGACTGGCATTCTCTTCGGCTTCCAGAATGCCCATGCCTTCGAGGACCAGATCGGTTATGTCGAGGTGTTCAAGCAGCTGGGCGTGGGCATCGTGCAGATGTGCTACAACACCCAGAACCTGGTAGGCACCGGCTGCTACGAGCGCGACGGGGGCCTGTCGGGCTTCGGCCGCGAGATCGTCGCCGAGATGAACCGCGTCGGGGTGATGTGCGACCTGTCCCACGTCGGTTCCAAGACCAGCGAGGAAGTGATCCTCGAATCCAAGAAACCGGTGTGCTACTCCCACTGCCTGCCGTCCGGGCTCAAGGAACACCCGCGCAACAAGTCCGACGCCGAGCTGAAATTCATCGCCGACCACGGCGGTTTCGTCGGCGTGACCATGTTCGCGCCGTTCCTGGCCAAGGGCATCGATTCGACCATCGACGATTACGCCGAAGCCATCGAATACACCATGAACATCGTCGGTGAGGATTCCATCGGCATCGGCACCGACTTCACCCAGGGCCACGGCCAGGACTTCTTCGAATACCTGACCCACGACAAGGGCTACGCCCGGCGCCTGACCAACTTCGGCAAGATCATCAACCCCCTGGGGATCCGCACCGTGGGCGAGTTTCCCAACCTCACCGAAACCCTGCTCAAACGCGGCCACAGCGAGCGCGTGGTGCGCAAGATCATGGGCGAGAACTGGGTCAATGTCCTCAAGGACGTCTGGGGCGAGTAAGACCACCCCCCACAGCACATTCCTGTAGCCGCTGCCGCAGGCTGCGATCGGCTCCGAAGGAGACGCGCTCTAGCGGCCCTCGGAAGGCTCTTCGAGCCTTTTCCCAGCCTTCGGCAGCGGCTACAGACGTACTTATCCACAGAATTCCGGAGTTTTGAAACATGGCCAAGATCGCCCCGCAACTGCCTATCGAAGTCGACAGCGAAACCGGTGTCTGGACCTCCGACGCCCTGCCGATGCTCTACGTGCCGCGGCATTTCTTCGTCAACAACCACATGGGCATCGAGGAAGTCCTGGGCGCCGAGGCCTACGCCGAGATCCTCTACAAGGCCGGCTACAAATCCGCCTGGCACTGGTGCGAAAAAGAAGCTGAATGCCACGGCCTGGAAGGCGTCGCGGTGTTCGAGCACTACATGAAGCGCCTGTCCCAGCGCGGCTGGGGGCTGTTCAAGATCCAGGACATCGACCTGGATAAAGGCACCGCCAGCGTCAAGCTCGAACACTCGGCGTTCGTCTACGTGTACGGCAAGGTCGGGCGCAAGGTCGACTACATGTTCACCGGCTGGTTCGCCGGCGCCATGGACCAGATCCTGGCCGCCCGTGGCAGCAAGATCCGCACCGTGGCAGAGCAGGTTTACGGTGGTTCCGAAGAAGGCCACGACGATGGCCTGTTCGTCGTCAAACCGTTGTAAGCGGAGTTAAGACAAATGGCTTTCGAAGCGATGTTCCAGCCGATCCAGATCGGCAAACTGACCATCCGCAACCGCGTGCTCAGTACCGCCCACGCCGAGGTCTACGCGACTGACGGCGGCATGACCACCGAACGGTATGTGAAGTACTACGAAGAAAAGGCCAAGGGCGGCATCGGCCTGGCGATCTGCGGTGGTTCCTCGGTGGTGGCCATCGACAGTCCCCAGGAATGGTGGAGTTCGGTGAACCTGTCCACCGACCGCATCATCCCGCACTTCCAGAACCTGGCCGACGCCATGCACAAGCATGGCGCCAAGATCATGATCCAGATTACCCACATGGGCCGCCGCTCGCGTTGGGACGGCTTCAACTGGCCGACCCTGATGTCGCCGTCCGGCGTGCGTGAGCCGGTGCACCGCGCCACCTGCAAGACCATCGAGCCGGAAGAGATCTGGCGGGTGATCGGCAACTACGCCCAGGCCGCACGCCGGGCCAAGGCCGGCGGCCTGGACGGCGTCGAACTGTCGGCGGTGCACCAGCACATGATCGACCAGTTCTGGAGCCCGCGGGTCAACAAGCGTACCGACGAATGGGGCGGCACCTTCGAGAAACGCATGCGTTTCGGCCTGGAAGTGCTCAAGGCGGTGCGCGCCGAAGTCGGTGACGATTTCTGCGTCGGCATGCGCATCTGCGGTGACGAGTTCCACCCGGACGGCCTGTCCCACGAGGACATGAAACAGATCGCCAAGTACTACGACGACACCGGCATGCTGGACTTCCTCGGCGTGGTCGGCTCGGGCTGCGACACCCACAACACCCTGGCCAACGTGATCCCCAACATGAGCTTCCCGCCGGAGCCGTTCCTGCACCTGGCGGCGGGCATCAAGGAAGTGGTCAAGGTTCCGGTGCTGCACGCACAGAACATCAAGGACCCGAACCAGGCGACGCGGATTCTCGAAGGCGGTTACGTCGACATGGTCGGCATGACCCGCGCCCACATGGCCGACCCGCACCTGATCGCCAAGATCAAGATGGGCCAGATCGATCAGATCAAGCAGTGCGTCGGCGCCAACTACTGCATCGACCGCCAGTACCAGGGCCTGGACGTGCTGTGCATCCAGAACGCCGCCACGTCCCGTGAGTACATGGGCGTGCCGCACATCATCGAGAAAACCACCGGCATCAAGCGCAAGGTGGTGGTGGTCGGTGCCGGTCCTGCCGGTATGGAAGCCGCCCGTGTTGCCGCCGAACGTGGCCACGACGTGACCCTGTTCGAGAAGAAGGACGCCATTGGCGGGCAGATCACCACCGCCTCCAAGGCCCCGCAACGGGACCAGATCGCCGGCATTACCCGCTGGTATCAGCTGGAACTGGCGCGCCTGAAAGTCGACCTGCGCCTGGGCACTGCGGCGGACACCGCGACTATCCTCGACCTGCGCCCCGACGTGGTGGTGCTGGCCGTGGGCGGCCATCCGTTCATCGAGCAGAACGAGCACTGGGGCGCCGCCGAAGGGTTGGTGGTCAGCAGCTGGGACATCCTCGACGGCAAGGTGGCGCCGGGCAAGAACGTGCTGGTCTACGACACCATCTGCGAGTTCACCGGCATGTCGGTCACTGACTTCATCGCCGACAAGGGCTCGCAAGTGGAGATCGTCACCGATGACATCAAGCCGGGCATCGCCGTCGGCGGCACCTCGTTCCCCACCTACTACCGCAGCCTGTACCCCAAGGAAGTGATCATGACCGGGGACCTGACCCTGGAGAAGGTCTACCGCGAGGGCGACAAACTGGTGGCGGTGCTGGAGAACGAATACACCGGCGCCCGCGAAGAGCGGGTGGTGGACCAGGTGGTGGTGGAAAACGGCGTGCGTCCCGACGAGGAGCTCTACTACGGGCTCAAGGAAGGTTCGCGCAACAAGGGCCAGATCGACGTCGAGGCGCTGTTCGCGATCAAGCCGCAGCCGTGCCTGAGCGAGACGGGGGAGGGCTACCTGTTGTTCCGCATCGGCGACTGCGTATCCCAGCGCAACACCCATGCCGCGATCTACGACGCGCTGCGCCTGTGCAAGGACTTTTAGCGGCAGCGGCAAGTTTCAAGCTGCAAGCGGCAAGTTGAAGCAGGCGTTCGCGATTGCTCTTTCTTGCTGCTGGAAGCCCGCGGTCGATAGGACGCACTCGGCTCTGTGAGGATTTTTAGCGGCAACTGCAAGTTTCCGGCTGCAAGCTGCAAGCGAAAGCACTGCTCACATTGCTCTTTCTTGCCGCTTGAAGCTTGCCGCTTGCAGCTGACTGTAAGGTGACTGTGATGTTGAACACCCTTCTTCCCATTCTGTTGTTCGCCGCCGTCGGCCTTGCGGTCCTCGGCGCGCTGCGGCGCGTGGCCCTGTGGCGCCAGGGGCGGGCCTCCAAGGTCGATCTGCTCGGCGGCCTGCTGGCCATGCCCAAGCGCTACATGGTGGACCTGCACCATGTGGTGGCCCGGGACAAGTACATGGCCAACACCCACGTGGCCACGGCGGGCGGCTTTGTCCTGGCGGCGGTGCTGGCGATCCTGGTGCATGGTTTCGGCCTGCATAACCGCATCCTCGGCTACGCCTTGCTGCTGGCCACCACGCTGATGTTCGTTGGCGCGCTGTTTGTCGCCAAGCGTCGGCGCAACCCACCGGCGCGGCTGTCCAAGGGCCCGTGGATGCGCCTGCCGAAAAGTCTGCTGGCGTTTTCCGTGAGTTTCTTTGTGGTGACCCTGCCCGTGGCCGGGATCCTGCCGGAACACTTCGGTGGCTGGGTGCTGGCGGCGATCCTGGCGGTCGGTGTGCTGTGGGGCGTGTCCGAATTGTTTTTCGGCATGACCTGGGGCGGGCCGATGAAGCACGCCTTCGCCGGGGCCTTGCACCTGGCCTGGCACCGCCGCGCCGAGCGCTTTGGCGGCGGCCGCTCCACCGGCCTCAAGCCGCTGGACCTGGAAGACCCGAGCGCGCCCCTGGGCGTGGAAAAACCCAAGGACTTCACCTGGAACCAACTGCTGGGCTTCGATGCCTGCGTGCAGTGCGGCAAGTGCGAGGCGGCGTGCCCGGCCTTCGCCGCCGGCCAGCCGCTGAACCCGAAGAAGCTGATCCAGGACATGGTGGTCGGCCTGGCCGGTGGCACCGACGCGCAGTTCGCCGGCAGTCCCTATCCAGGAAAGCCCATCGGCGAGCATGGCGGCCATCCGCACCAGCCCATCGTCAACGGCCTGGTGGACGCCGAAACCCTGTGGTCCTGCACCACCTGCCGGGCCTGCGTCGAGGAATGCCCGATGATGATCGAGCACGTCGATGCCATCGTCGACATGCGCCGCCACCTGACCCTGGAGAAGGGCGCGACCCCGAACAAGGGCGCCGAGGTCCTGGAAAACCTGATCGCCACCGACAACCCCGGCGGCTTCAACCCCGGCGGGCGGATGAACTGGGCGGCGGACCTGAACCTGTCCCTGCTCAGCGACAAGCAGAGTACCGACGTGCTGTTCTGGGTCGGCGACGGCGCTTTCGACATGCGCAACCAGCGCACCCTGCGCGCCTTCGTCAAGGTGCTCAAGGCGGCCAAGGTGGACTTCGCCGTGCTCGGCCTGGAAGAGCGCGACAGCGGCGATGTGGCCCGGCGCCTGGGGGACGAAGCGACCTTCCAGCTGCTGGCCAAGCGCAATATCCAGACCCTGGCCAAGTACCGCTTCAAGCGCATCGTCACCTGCGATCCCCACAGTTTCCATGTGCTGAAGAACGAATACGGCGCCTTCAACGGCCACTATCTGGTGCAGCACCACAGCACCTACCTGGCTGAGCTGATCGACGCCGGTGCACTGAACCTGGGCCAGCACAAGGGCAGCAGCGTGACCTACCACGACCCTTGCTACCTGGGGCGCTACAACGGCGAGTACGAAGCGCCGCGCGAAGTGCTGCGGGCCCTGGGCATCGAGATCAAGGAAATGCAGCGCTCGGGCTTCCGTTCCCGTTGCTGCGGCGGTGGCGGCGGCGCGCCGATCACCGACATTCCGGGCAAGCAGCGGATTCCCGACATGCGCATGGAAGACATCCGCGAGACCGGCGCCGAGCTGGTGGCCGTGGGTTGTCCACAGTGCACGGCGATGCTCGAAGGGGTGGTGGAGCCACGGCCGATGATCAAGGACATCGCCGAGCTGGTGGCCGATGCCTTGCTCGAAGACGTCGCCCCGGGCAAAGCCCCGGCGGCGGTGAAACCCGAACCTGCGGAGGTGCATTGATGAGCGAGATTATCCGCCGCGATCCCCGCGCCGAGTGGATCGCCCGCAACCGCCTGCACCCGCTGCATGCGGCCATGCAGCCGGCGCAGCACAGCTGGATGGGGCCCAATGGCCTGATCCGCAAGAACCCCCACGGCATCGGTTTCATCGGCCCCAACGGCCTCAAGCGCATCGACCGCAGCGGCGCCCAGCAGGGCGGCAGTGCCAAGCGCACGGCGGCGGCCGAGGTGCAGTTGCCGCTGCATCAGGTGGCGCAACCGGCGTTCTACATCAACGTGGTGCCGGACATGGTCGGCGGCCGCCTGAGCAGCCACGACCGCGACCTACTGGGCCTGGCCCGGCAACTGGCGGGCCAGGACGGCGCGGTGCTGGCGGTGGTGTTTGGCGAGCACAAGGAGTCGGCCTTTGCCACCGCGGGCGTCGACCGCCTGCTGGTGCTGCCTGGCAGCGAGTTCGACGGTTATGCACCGGAACAACGGGTGCAGGGCCTGCGGGCTGTGGATAACCAGTTCAGCCCGCGTCACTGGCTGCTGCCCGACAGCCGCACCGGTGGCGGCGAACTGGGCCGGCGCCTGGCCGCGGCCCTGGGCGAACGCCCGGCGACCCGGGTCTGGCAGGTCAAGGACGGGCAGTGCATCGGCCGGGCCGGTGCTGGTCTGCAGGACCTGGCGCGGCCGGCGCCACGCCTGATCCTGGCCGCCGCCGAATGCGCCGAGCCGGTCAGCGAAACCCGTCACGAAGCCTTGCCGGTGGAGTTATCCACAAGCGTGGCCCGCAGCCTGGCGCGCATCGAGGATCTGGGTGCGGTGGCGGTGGACCCGGCGGCGATTCCCATGGCCGAGGCCGAATTCATCTTTTCCGGGGGCAACGGGGTCAAGGACTGGCCACTGTTTCACCAGACCGCCGCGGCCCTGGGCGCCACCGAAGGCGCCTCGCGGGTGGCGGTGGACGACGGCTTCATGGCCCGTGACCGGCAAGTGGGGGCCAGCGGCATCTGGGTCACCGCGCGGGTCTATGTGGCGGTGGGGATTTCCGGGGCGATCCAGCACCTGCAAGGCATTGGCGCCTGCGACAAGGTGGTGGCGATCAACCTCGATCCGGGTTGCGACATGATCAAGCGCGCCGACTTGTCGGTGATTGGCGACAGCGCGGAAATTCTCAGGGCCTTGATCGCGGCGGTAGCGGCCTACCGCAACGACGCCAAGCGCGATGCGGCTTAAGGGGACGTTATGAACAGCAATGTGATCAGCCTGGTATCGATAGGCGCGCACCCGACTTCCGGCCGCCCACGGCGCGCCGAACAGGACGCCCGCGCGGTGGAACTGGGCCTGCAACTGGCGGGGGACAAGCTGCAGGTGCTGCATGCCGGCGACGTCGCCGAACCGGCCCTGCGTGCTTACCTGGGCATGGGCCTGGAACAGCTGCACGTGCTGGAACAGCCAGCGGGCGCTGATGCCCTGCCGATCCTGACCCAGTACCTGCGCGAGGCGGGCGCCCAGGTGGTGCTCACCGGCAGCCAGGCGGAAACCGGCGAAGGCTCCGGCATGCTGCCGTTCCTGCTGGCGGAAAACCTGGGTTGGCCCCTGGTGGTGGGGCTGGCGCAAGTCGAGTCCCTGGCCGACGGCGTGGCCCATGTGCTGCAAGCCTTGCCCCGTGGCCAGCGGCGCCGGCTCAAGGTGCGCCTGCCGTTCCTTGCCACTGTGGATAACGCTGCGCCGAAACCGCGCCAGAGCGCCTACGGCCCGGCGCGCCGTGGTCTGTTGCAGGCCGATCAGGTCATGGTGGTGGAGGACGAGTTGTTTACCACCTCCAGCCTGCAACCGGCCAAACCCCGGCCCAAGCGCCTGAAGGTGATCAAGGCCAAGAGCGGCGCGGATCGCATGAAGGCCGCCACCGCCAAGGCCAGCGGTGGCACCGGCCAGGTCCTCAAGGGCGTCAGCCCCGAGGCGGGCGCCGAGGCCATTCTCAAGTTGCTCATCG
This sequence comes from Pseudomonas sp. St29, assembly GCF_001547915.1. Taxonomy (NCBI): domain Bacteria; kingdom Pseudomonadati; phylum Pseudomonadota; class Gammaproteobacteria; order Pseudomonadales; family Pseudomonadaceae; genus Pseudomonas; species Pseudomonas sp. St29. The sequence continues at coordinate 6,253,962 of NZ_AP014628.1, read as the reverse complement.
AAGAAGGCGTGGTCCGCTGAGCTCAGGTTTATGCACAGCCCTCGGGCCGTGCACCCACCTCTGAGCACCGCCGTTCGCTGGCAAGCCAGCTCCTACCAGGGAAATCGCGCCTGCACCCACCGTAGGAGCCGGCTTGCCGGCGAAGGGGGCGTCATGGTTTTGCACATCTCTGGGCACCGCCGTTCGCTGGCAAGCCAGCTCCGACAAGAGTAACGATGGGTTACTCACAATCCCTGTGTGCGTACCTGTGGATAAGGTGTTCGCGCCTTGCTCAAGCCCCTATGCAACAAGCCCTGTAGCCGTCTGTACGAAATTTGATCAGGCTAAGCGGGCGTTTTTTATGGCTTTTTTTCCTGGGCAGGCAAATCGCCGAAGAGACTTTTGCACAGCACTTGCCCCCAAAGTCTGTTGGCGCTTCTGTGGATAAGATGTTCGCTTAGCGCTACAGGCCTTGCAGATCGTGCCTTGCAGGCTTCTGATCAAAAAACAGTCAAATGCGGCTTTTTCTACCCGTTACCCCGCCATGAACCCGATTATTCGCGGCTTTCAAGGGTTTTCCACAGTGCGCCGGGTCATTCACCACAGTTGCCCCCAAAGTCTGTTGGCCTTTCTGTGGATAAGGTGTTCGCCTTCCGCTGCGGGCCACGGCAGACGTGGCTTTCAGGCTTATGTTCAAAAACTGATCAATGCTGTCCAAAACCGCTGATTCTGCATAAGTCACGGTTTTTATTGCCATTGGCCGACGAACTATCCCCACCCCCGGTGCACTTGCCCACAGTTGCTGTGGGTCAAGGTGTGGATAAGGTGTTCGCCAACGGCTGGACCCCTTGTGATTCATAGCGTGCCCGGCAATAGGTCAAATTTCATACAGTTCTAAGGGCTTTCTTGACACTGGCAATGGGCCTGTCTTCACTGATGCTTCAAGGACTTAGCGGCAACTTATCCACATCCGGCTCAGGGAGCGCAGGCAATGGATTGTCGTTCATCGCAGGTTTATCCGACCGGGGCCCCCCTCCCTAGACGTACCCGTCGCCGTGCCGCCAACCAGCGCGCACGCCTATAGCCCTGCCCTGCGCTTTGTTCCGTCACTGACTGCACTGCTGATGTTTCAGGCGCCTGGGCCTGCCTGTGCGGCTGCCTGCGCGTCAACGGATGCACCCATTAGAGGCAACCCACGAGTTGCCCCATCTGCCTGAGAGGAACTCCGCCATGACTCGGATCGCGACCCCCATCAGCGAGATCCAGGAACACTACGACGTGATCGTCATCGGCTCCGGCTATGGCGGGGGCATTGCCGCCTCCCGACTGTCCCGGGCCGGGCGCCGCGTCTGCCTGCTGGAGCGGGGGCGGGAAATCCAGCCCGGCGAGTACCCCAACACCCTGGCCAGCGCCACCGAGGAGTTGCAGGTGCATGACCCCGAAGGTCATATCGGTTCGCGAACCGGGCTCTTCGATCTGCACGTCAACGCCCAGCAGAACGTGGTGGTGGGCTGTGGCCTGGGGGGCACTTCGCTGATCAACGCCAACGTCGCCCTGGAACCCGAATCCGGAGTCTTCGATGACCCGCGCTGGCCCCAGGCGGTGCGCGAACACCGTGACACCCTGCTCAAGGAAGGCTTCGCCCGGGCCCGGGAGATGCTCAAGCCCAATCCCTATCCGGAGTCGGCGCCGACCTTGCCCAAGCTGGTGGCTCACCGCAAATCCGCGGAGTTTCTCAAGCAGGGCTCGCACTTCTACAAGCCGCCGATCAACGTGACCTTCAACAAGCTGCCCAACAACCTCAACCATGTCGGGGTCGAGCAGTTGCCCTGCAATCACTGCGGCGACTGCGTCTCGGGCTGTAACAACAAGGCCAAGAACACCACCTTGATGAACTACCTGCCGGACGCCTGCAACCATGGCGCGCAGATTTTCTGCCAGGCCCAGGTGCGCTATCTGGAGCGTGACGGTGACGGCTGGATCGTGCACTTCCAGTACCTGGACAGCGGCCGCGAGAAGTTCTCGGCGCCGACCCTGTTCGTCAAGGCCGACATCGTCGTGCTCAGTGCCGGCACCCTGGGCTCCACGGAAATCCTCCTGCGTTCCCGGGCCAAGGGCCTGTCCACCTCGGCCCAGCTCGGCGAGCACATGAGCGGCAACGGCGACATCCTCGGCTTTGGGCACAACTGTGAGCAGACCATCAACGGCATCGGCTTCGGCACCCATTCGGCCAGTGAGCTCAAACCCGTGGGGCCGTGCATCACCTCCATCATCGACATGCGCACCGAAGGCGACTGGCGCAGCCGCATGGTGATCGAGGAGGGTTCGATTCCCGGTGCCCTGGGCCGGGCCATGGTGCCGAGCATGGCGCTGTTCGCCGGGACCCTGGGCAAGGCCACCGACAACAGCCTCAGCGGTCAGTTGGGCTACAAGGAGCGCGAGGCCGAAAGCTTTCTGCGCGGGCCCTACTACGGCGCCCTGCACAACATGCAGACCTACCTGATCATGAGCCACGACAACGGCCGCGGGCGCATGCTGCTCGATGACCAGGACCAGCTGCGCATCGACTGGCCGGGCGTTGGCGAGCAGCCCAATGTGGTCCTCGGCAACGAACGCCTGCAGCAGTGCACCAAGGCCCTGGGCGGGATCTGGGTGGAGAACCCGATCTGGACCCAGTTGCTCAAGCACAGCATCGTCTCGGTGCACCCGCTGGGGGGCTGCGTGATGGGCGAGGATGCCGGGCAGGGCGTGGTCAACCACAAGGGCCAGGTGTTTTGCGGCGCCAGCGGCAGCGATGTCTATCCCGGGTTGTATGTGGCCGACGGCGCGGTGATTCCGACGTCACTGGCGGTCAATCCGCTGCTGACCATCTCGGCGGTCAGCGAGCGCAACATGCGCCTGCTGGCTGAGGACCGCGGCTGGAAGATCGACTACCGCCTGCCCTCGGCGCCGAGCAAGGCGGTGCCGGCGCCGACCCTGGGCGTGCAGTTCACCGAAACCATGAAGGGCTACTTTTCCACCGACTTCACCCAGCCCCAGGGCACCGATCTGGCGCTTTACCAGGCAGCGGCCCAGCGCGGAGAAGCGCAGAACTCGCCCATCGAATTCACCCTGACCATCACCGCCGCCGACCTCGACCGGATGATCAAGGAACCCGAGCACGCCGCGACCCTGGTCGGCACCCTGAATGCCCCGCTGTTGTCGGCCCAGCCCCTGGTGGCCAGCCACGGCGTGTTCAACCTGTTCGAGGAGTACCAGGAGCAGGTTGGCGTGCGCCACATGAACTACGACATGCGCCTGAGTGCCGAGGACGGCAGCGAGTATTTCTTCAGCGCCTTTAAGACCGTGCCCGAGGATCACGGCGTGCTGAACATCTGGCCCGACACCAGCACCCTCTACGTGACCCTGTACCGCGGCCGGGACAAGAACGCTCCGGTGCTGGGCAGCGGGGTGATGCACATCCTGCCGGCGGACTTCGCCCGGCAGATGACCACCATGAAGGTGCTCAACGCGCGCAACGAACGCGAGCGCATCGAGGCCCTGGCGCGCTTTGGCAAGTTTTTCGCCGGGATTCTCTGGGAGAGCTACGGCGGGGTCTTCGCCGGGGACATCTACTTCAACCCCGATGCGCCGCCCCGGCTGAAACGCCCCCTGGACGCGCCGGTGCCGACCGTGCATTTCTTCCAGACCGAGGACCATGTGCACCTGCGCCTGACCCGTTATCAGGCCGGCAGCAAGGGCCCGGTGATGCTGGTGCACGGGCTGGGCGTGGGCTCCAACATCTTCTCCACCGACACCATCCAGACCAACCTGCTGGAGTACCTGTGCAAGCACGACTATGACGTCTGGCTCCTGGATTTCCGGGTCAGCATCCTGCTGCCGGCGAGCAAGCAGGAATGCAATGGCGACCAGATCGCCGCCTACGATTTCAAGGCCGCCATCGGCCAGATCAAGCAGGCGACCGGCGCCCGGGACGTGCAATGCGTGGTGCATTGCTATGGCGCCACGACCTTCTTCATGTCGCTGCTGGCGGGGCTGCAGGACGTGCGTTCGGTGGTCTGCTCGCAGATCGCCGCCGACACCGTGGTGGCCGCCGCCACCGGGATCAAGGCCGGGTTGCACCTGCCGGGCATGCTCGACGCCATCGGCATCAAGTCGCTGACGGCCTATGCCGACAGCAAGGAAAGCTGGTTCAACAAGCTCTACGACACGGCCCTCAACGGCTATGCCCGGCTTGAAGCCCAGGGTTACTGCACCAACCCGGTGTGCCACCGCATCACCTTCATGTACGCCTCGCTGTACCGCCACGACACCCTCAACCAGACCCTGCACGACAACCTGCACGAGCTGTTCGGCGCGTCCAACATCGAAACCTTCGAGCACCTGGCGCTGATCTGTCGCAAGGGCCACCTGGTGGACTTCAAGGGGCGCGACGTCTACATGCCGCATTTCGACCGGCTGAAGCTGCCCATCTGCTTCATCAGCGGCGCCGACAACCAGTGCTACCTGCCGCAAAGCACGCAGAAGACCTACGAGCGCCTGTGCCAGCTGCATGGTCCCGAGCTGTTCAGCCGCCATGTGGTGCCGGGTTACGGGCACATCGACTGCATTTTCGGCAAGAACGCGGTGGTGGATGTGTACCCGCTGATCCTTGCGCACCTGGACAAGACCGCCCTGGGCTGACCCTGGCCGGCCCGCGGCGCGGTTGCCGCAGGCTTGGGCCAGGTCAGGGAACAGGCAGCGCAGCAAGCACGCTTCGAGGCTGAGTGCAGGCTGCGGCGGCCGCTACACATGGATGCAGGGAAGGTTGAGATGAACGCTTATATCCGCTGGTTCCAACGCTTCATCTGGCTGGGCATCGCCATGAACATGGTGTTCGCCCTGCCGGCGCTGTTTGCCCCGGCGCTGCTGACCGCGGTGGTCGGCCTGCCGCCGGTGCTGTCCGATCCCTGGCTGGAAAACACCGGCATGCTGCTGGTGGGCATCAGCCTGTTCTACATGCCTTCGGGCTGCAACGCTCCGCGTTTCGTGGTGCATTCCTGGCTGTGCGTGCTGTCGCGGCTGATCGCCGTGGCGTTCTGGATCTACCTGATCAACACCAGCAACCAGTCCCAGGTGTTCGTGCCCATGCTGATGGGCGACCTCGGCATGTTCCTGGTGCTCGGCCTCCTGCTGTACCTGGGCAGTGCCCCGGCCAATCGGCCCTGGGCCCTGCTCTGTGCCGGGCTGCAGGCCTTGCGTGAACACTGGGCCGCCTGCTGGGCGCGCCACAGCTTTCGTGTCGGCGCCCTGGTGACGCTGCTGGTGCTGGGGTTTGTCGGCTACCAGACCTGGGTCAACATGCTGCGCGAGGTGCCGCAGCCGGTGGAAGCCTCCGACGAGGACCACTTCAAGTACGCCGCCATCGGCCTGGGCATCGAGGCGCGGATTCCCTACTACCTGTTTGCCGTGCTGCCACAGATGTGCCCGGAAAAACTGCCCCGGCCCGGCGGCTACGAAGTCTTCGGCTTCCTCTACGAGAACGGCCGGGACCTGCCGGTGGGCATGGCCAAGCGGCAGCTCGGCTACCCCACGGTGGAGCCCAACTGCGCCCTGTGCCACACCGGTGCCTACCGCGCCAGCGCCGGCGATGTGTCCCAGGTGGTGCCCACGGCGCCGGCCAACCTGATGCAGCTCCAGGCCTTCCAGTGGTTTGCCTACGATTGCGCCAGCGATCCGAAATTCACCGTGGATGCGCTGATGACCGCGATCAACGCCAAGTTCCAGCTGGGCTTCATCGAGCGCCTGTACAACCGCTACCTGATCATGCCCATGGCCAAGAGCGCGCTGCTCAAGCAGAAGCAGGCCTATGCCTGGCAGAAGCTGCGGCCGCCGCAAGGACCGGGGCGCACCGACACCTTCAACCCGACCAAGATGGTGGTGTTCGGTTTCCCCGACGACTCCACCATCGGCACCGTGGACCTGCCGCAGATCTGGAACCAGAAGCCCCGGGAGTCGATGTACCTGCACTGGGACGGCAACAACAACCAGATCCGCGAGCGCAACTACGCGGCGGCGATGGCCGTGGGCGCGACCCCGCAATCGGTGCTGCCCGAGAGCTTCAACCGGGTCACCAACTGGTTGCTGGGGCACAAGCCGCCGGCCTGGCCGTTCGCCCTCGATCAGGCCAAGGTGGCCCAGGGCAAGCCGCTGTGGGAAGCCAACTGCGCCGGTTGCCATGATTTCGGCAAGGCCGACACCGGCCAGGTCACCACCAATATCCAGGCGCTGGGCACCGATCCCCATCGCCTGGATTCCTTCACCACCGGGCTGGTCCAGGCCTTCCACGGCTTCAAGAAGCCGCCGTTCGACTTTGGCGCCTATCGCAAGACCCAGAGCTACAGCAACACCCCCACCGACGGCATCTGGCTGCGCGCGCCGTACCTGCACAACGGCTCGGTGCCCAGCCTCTGGGACCTGTTGCAGGCCCCGCAATTGCGGCCCCAGGTGTTCTACACCGGCTCGGATGTGTATGACCCGCAGAAGGTCGGCTTCGTCACCAGCGGCCCGACGCTGCAGGGCCCGGGCTCCTTCAAGTACGACACCCACCTGGAGGGCAACAGCAACAGCGGCCACCTGTATGGCACGCAGCTTTCAGAGCAGCAGAAGTGGCAACTGATCGAGTACATGAAGACCCTGTGACGCCCGTTCGGCGTTTGGGCAAAGGGACCATCAAGAGGGATGCCGACATGTCATTTGTGAGCAATCTGGAACACGAATACGAACAGGTGAAAGCCCGGGTCGACGGGCTGCTGGCCAGGCTCGACCTGGCCTGGAAAAAACTCCGTAGCCAGCTTGAGCCGGCGGAGCTGCAGGCGATCGTGCAACTGCTGCAGCGCGCCCATGACCAGGCGCAGTACGCCCTGATTCACGGCGACTTGCCCCCCGGTCAGGCGCCGGTGCCCTGGGAGTTGGCCCACGGCCTGTCGGTGCTGCACCTGGGCAACGCCAAGCCCCTGCCGCAAACGGTGGCCGAGCTGCAGACCCAGGTGATGAAGGACGGCACCCTGTTGGGTTGTCGCCAGTGGGAGCTACTGGACCTGCGCTGGAGCGAGGCACTGCTCAACTGGATCGAGAACCTGCGCAAGCACGCGCCCTTCGGCACCACCCCGGCGCTGATCGAGATGGCCGACAACGTGCTGCTGGACATGGCCGGGGACTGGGGCACCGGCTACTTCCAGCCCCATTCGGCGGCGCAGCGGGTGGCGGACCTGATCAAGCAGGACCAGGCGGATTTCACCGTCCACCTGGGAGATGTGTATTACGCCGGTACCGGCAGCGAAGAGAACGCCGACCTTGCCGATTGGCCCATGGGCCGCCAGGCGTCATTCAGCCTCAACTCCAACCATGAAATGTACAGCGGTGCCCATGGCTACTTTGCCGAAATCGCCGCACTGTTTCCCAAGCAGCAGGGCACCAGCTACTTCGCCCTGTTCAACAGCCACTGGCTGATCGTCGGCCTGGACAGCGCCTATGCCGCCGACGAAATGAACCTGTACATGGACGGCAACCTCAATCCCCCGCAGCAGCAATGGCTCAAGGACCTGGTGGCCAGCAAGGGCCAGGGGCGCAAGATCATGCTGCTCAGTCATCACCAAGGGCTGGACATCAGCGGCCAGCAGCAGACCGCGCTGTACAAGCAGGTGGTCGCGGCCCTGGGCCGGGTGCCGGACTACTGGTACTGGGGGCACCTGCACAATGGCATCTGCTATGCGCCCAAGGACGGCATGTACGGGCGCTGCATCGGCCACGGGGCGATTCCCTATGGCGTCACCCGCGAATTGAAAGGCAACCCTCAGGTGCTGTGGTCGGAAACCCTGTCGGCGGATGATCCGAACTACCCGCTGCGGGTACGCAACGGTTACGTGAGGGTGAAGCTGGATGGGGCGCAGATCAGCGAAGACTTCATTGGCGAGACCGGCGCGGTCAGTTGGTCACTGCCTCGAAGGCCCTGAAACCCCTGAAACCCCTGTAGCCGCTGCCGAGCCCGCGAGGCTGCGACAAGGTCCGCAGGACCTTGCTTGACGGTCTCCCGCCGGACCTCAAGCGTTCTCAAGCTCGCTACGCCGCAATCCCGCCCAACTGGTTCGCAGCCTGCGGCAGCGGCTACACAACCCTGTAGCCGCTGCCGAGCCTGGGGGGTCAGCCGGTGACCGGCACGCCCTTGAGGTAGGGCGCCGGTTCCGCGCCGAGGTTGCTCAGCATGCGCTCGCTGTACCAGTCGACGAAGTTGACCACGCCGAACTCGTAGGTCTTGGAGTACGGGCCCGGCTGGTAGGCGGTGGAGTTGATGCCGCGCTGGTTTTCTTCCGCCAGGCGCCGGTCCTGGTCGTTGGTGGCGTCCCACACCTGGCGCATGCGCTCGACGTCGTAATCGACACCTTCCACGGCATCCTTGTGCACCAGCCACTTGGTGGTGACCACGGTTTCCTGGGCGCTGATCGGCCACACGGTGAACACGATGATGTGGTCGCCCATGCAGTGGTTCCACGAATGCGGCAGGTGCAGGATGCGCATCGAGCCCAGGTCCGGGTTCTTGATCCGCCCCATCAGCTTGGCGCAGCCCTGCTTGCCGTCCATGGTCATGGACACGGTGCCCTTGAGCAGCGGCATGCGCACGATGCGGTTGCGCAGGCCGAAGCTGGCGTGGGCGTAAGGGATCTTCTCGGCTTCCCAGGCGGCGGCGGAGGCGGCCACGTGGTCCTTGAACGCCTGGTCGGCCCGCGGGTCGGTGACGTCGTCCCATTCCAGCAGGGTTTTCAGCAATTCGGGGTGCGAGCCGCCGCAGTGGTAGCACTCGCGGTTGTTCTCCAGCACCAGCTTCCAGTTGGCCTTTTCATGCAAGGTGGTCTGCACCGCCACCTTGGTGTTCTCCATGTCGTAGGGCTCCATGTAATGGGCCAGGGTCGCCAGGAAGTCGTCGATGGCCGGCGGGTTCTCGGCCAGGGAAATGAAGATGTAGCCGCCGGCGGTCTTCACGTTCACCGGTTTCAGGCCGTACTGCTTCATGTCGAAGTCGGCGCCCATCTCGGTGCCGGCGAACAGCAGGCGACCGTCCAGTTCGTAGGTCCACTGGTGGTAGTGGCAGACCAGCTTGGCGACCTTGCCCTTGTCGCTGGTGCACAGCCGCGAACCGCGGTGGCGGCAGACGTTGTGGAAGGCGTGGACCACGCCGTCGGCGCCGCGGATGACGATGATCGGGTTCTTGCCGATCTGCAGGGTGATGTAGTTGCCCTTGGTGGGGATCTCGCAGGTCATGCCGGCGATCAGCCATTCCTTCTGGAAGATCTCCTGCATGTCGATATCGAACAGCCTTTCATCGCAGTAGAAGGGCTGCGGCAGGGAGAAGGTCCGCTCGCGCTCCTGCAGCATCTGTGCAGTGGCCTTGCGTGCAGGTTCCAGTGGATCGCCCAAGCTCAGGGTTGCGGTGACGTCCATCGTTCAAGTCCTCATGGCCGTTCTGTGCGGCCGGCGAATTAAATAGTGGCTACGGTGGGTGCTACGCAAGTCACGAAAAATCGGTTGTCGTGTTTGAGGCGAGTGTGGGTCCGCGGGCGCCTTGAACCTTATCCATGGGCGACATGGCCCAATCTGTTCCCGACGCGCCAGCCCCGGCAGCTGGGGGCTGGTCGCGATAAGCATGTGAATGTCGCAGATAGGTAAATGGGCGCGAGAAGCCTTACGCAGAATCGCTGACAAGACGCCGACAGTCGGCCGTGGAGAACAGCATGTCCAACACCTTCCTCAACCCGGTAACCACCCAGACCTGGGCCAATGGCCGTCACATCGTCCGTTGCGTCAAAGTCATCCAGGAAACCTGGGACGTGCGGACCTTCTGCTTCATGGCCGACCAGCCGATCATGTTCTTCTTCAAGCCCGGGCAGTTCGTCACCCTGGAGCTGGAGATCGAAGGCCAGCCGGTGATGCGCTCCTACACCATTTCCAGCTCGCCGTCGGTGCCCTACAGCTTTTCGGTGACCATCAAGCGCGTGCCGGGGGGCAAGGTCTCCAACTGGCTGCACGACACCCTGCATGAAGGCCAGGAGCTGGCGGTGCACGGGCCAGTGGGGCTGTTCAACGCCATCGATTTCCCCAGCCCGAAAGTGCTTTACCTCAGCGGCGGCGTCGGCATCACCCCGGTGATGTCCATGGCGCGCTGGTTCTACGACACCAACGGCAACGTCGACATGGTGTTCATCCACAGCGCCCGCTCACCCAAGGACATCATTTACCACCGCGAGCTGGAGCACATGGCCTCGCGGATCGACAACTTCAGCCTGCACCTGATCTGCGAGAAACACGGCCTGGGCGAGCCCTGGGCCGGCTACCGCGGCTACCTGAACCACAAGATGCTGGAGCTGATGGCTCCGGACTTCCTGGAGCGGGAAGTGTTCTGCTGCGGACCGACGCCCTACATGAACGCGGTCAAGCGCCTGCTGGAAGCCGCCGGTTTCGACATGGCGCGCTACCACGAGGAATCCTTCGGCGCGACCCCGCCCGAAGCCCGGGCCGACGCCGTGGAACACGCCGAACAGGCGGCCGAGGCGCCGGAGCCGGACCTGGCCGATCTGCATCAGGTGGAGTTCACCGCCTCCGGCAAGAGCATCCGCGTGGCCCCGGGGGAAACCGTGCACGCCGCTGCGGCCAAGCTCGGCCTGATGATCCCCAAGGCCTGCGGCATGGGCATCTGCGGCACCTGCAAGGTGCTCAAGCTGGGCGGCGAAGTGGTGATGGAGCACAACGGCGGGATCACCGAGGAAGACGAAGCCGAAGGCTACATCCTGTCCTGCTGCAGCGTGCCCAAGGGCGACGTGCGAGTGGAATACTGATCCCGCTCTGGTGGTGAGTGAGCAAGCCGCTCACTCACCCCACGCGGGCCTTGCGCTCAATACAGCGCCGGGCGCCGATCCAGGTGCACATGGTTATGTTCACTGATGGACTTGTGCCAGGCCTGGGCCAGATCCAGCTCCGCCAGCAGCAACTGCTCGGCACTGTGCCGATCCTTGCCCGCCAGCGGATAGCCGTCGGCATCGACAATGGTCGAGCCGCCCACCCAGTCAACGTCGCGCTCCTGGCCACAGCGATCGCAAGCGGCAACGAACATCCGATTGACCGCCGCGTTGGCCTGTACCCGGATCATCTCCGCCGGGCGTTCGCTGGCCGGGCGCGGGCCGTCCGGCCAGTTCACCGGTGCACATAAAAGCGCTGCCCCGGCCAGGGCCGGCAGGCGCACCCATTCGGGAAACTCCAGGTCATAGCAGATCATCATGGCGATCGGCCCGAAGCGGGTGGGCACCACCGGTGGCGGTTCGTCGCCGGGGGTAAAGATCAGGTTTTCCTGATCCCACAGGTGGGCCTTGCGATACACCGTCAGCGTTCCTTCGGGCTCGATCAGCGCCGCGCTGTTGGCCACCCGTTCCTCATCCAGGCGCTCGCAGAAGCCGCCGACGATCACCACCTGCAGCTCTTCGGCCAGGGTTTTCCACAGGCTCAGGGTCGGTCCGTCGAGGGTTTCCGAGAGTGCCAGCGCTTCTTTCCGGTCGCGGAACACATAGCCGCTCTGCACCAGTTCCGGCAGCACCACCACCTGGGCGCCGCGGGCAGCGGCCTGGCGGATGGCCTCGGTGCTGAGGGTGCGGTTGTAGTCCAGATCGCCGATCCGTGGTGCCAGTTGTTGGCAGGCCACTTTCACAGAGCCCTGAGGAATCATTGCGCGCCTCCTTCCAGTTGCTGTTCGCTGGCCTGGATGGCCAGGCGTTCGGCTTCCAGGTCCAGGTTACGGGTCAGGCCCCAGTAGACCAGCCCGGCCACCGCCAGGCCAATCACGAAGGCAATGTCGGCGCCGCCCAGGGCCTGGGACAGCGGCCCCTGATAGAAGCTCAGGGACATGAACGGCACCATCGCCAGCAAGCCGAGGAAGTAGGCCAGCAACCCGGCGCTGGACCAGCGGCCATAGATGCCGGCGGGATTGAAGATGTGGCTGATGGCGTAATGGCCTTTGCGCACCAGGTAGAAGTCCGCCAGGTTGACCGCGGTCCAGGGCACCAGGAAGTACAGCATCAGCAGGACAAAGGTGTTGAAGCTGCCCAGGTAGCTTTCGGGGATGTTCATGGCGATCAGGAAGATCACCACCGCCACCAGCAGGATGCCGGTTACCCGGCTCTTGAGGTTGGGCTTGATCGACTTGAAACCGTCAATGGCGCTGATGCCGGTGAGCATGGCGCCGTAGCAGTTGACCGCCATGATGCCCACCAGTGCCGGCACCGCGATCAGCACGGTGAAGGTGCCGAAGCCGGGAATCAGGGTGTTGCCCACTTCGCGCACGCTGGCGATGGCGTCCGGCGAGGGCAGGGCGGACGCCAGGAAGGCCCCCAGGGACATCAGCCACAGGGCCGAGCCGGCGGCGCCCAGGTAGGTCCAGAAAATCACCTGGCGCGACGGCGTCTGGTGCGGCAGGTAGCGCGAATAGTCGGAGACGTACACCGAGTAGCTGATCTGGTAGCCGGCGGCGGCCGACAGCTGGATCAGGAACGCCGACCAGGAAAAATGCGCATCGGCCACGGCGGAGTCGGCCTGCAGGGTCAGCAGGGCGCTGACGGTGAGCACCGCGAACACGCTGATCATCACGTAGGTCAGCCAGCGCTGCACGGTGTGCAGCAGGTCATGGCCGACCACCGCGATCAGCACCGCCACGGCGATCATCAGGCTGTACCAGGGCGCCCGGGCCCCGGGAATCACCGTGTTGATGGCGTCGGTGGCGAGGATCACGTTGAACACGTTGAAGCCGATGTAGACGAACACCACCGCGGTGAACGGCACGATGGCGCCCCGCAGGCCGAACTGCGCGCGGGACTGGATCATCTGCGGCAGGCCCATGCGCGGCCCCTGGTTGGCGTGGAAGGCCATGCAGAAGGTGCCCAGGCACACGCCGATGACGATCGCCAGAATGGCATAGGGCAGGGCCAGGCCCAGGGCCGCGCCGGTGAAGCCGGTGACCATGGTGGTGAGCACGAAGTTGCCGGTGAACCAGAACGGTCCCTGGTGCCAGACCTTGCCGTGGCGCTCGTTGCGCGGCACGTAGTCGATGGAGCGAGTTTCGATCGCAAGGCCGGGAGACTGGGCCTTTTCGGTGACGCAAGACTGAGTCGTCATGGGTGGAGCCTTTGTTTTTATAGGTCGACCCCGGAGTCTCGGACAAAGGTGGCGGATGTTGAATCAGCAGGGGCAAATAATCAGTTCAGGAATTTGTGAACTGATGCTTTCGCTGGCCAGCCAGTTCCCGTGGAGGAGGGCGTGTCGTTGTAGGAGCCGGCTTGCCGGCGAAGGCGCCCGTGAGATCGGCGTCCGGGGGGCGGGCCTGTTCGCTGGCCAGCCAGCTCCTACGGGGCGAGAGGTGCGCTGGCTATTGTAGGAGCCGGCTTGCCGGCGAAGGCGCCTGTGAGACCGACGCCCGGGTTGCGGGCCTCTTCGCTGGCCAGCCAGCTCCTACGGGCGGGAGGTGCGCTGGCTATTGTAGGAGCCGGCTTGCCGGCGAAGGCGCCTGTGAGACCGACGCCCGGCTTGCGGGCCTCTTCGCTGGCCAGCCAGCTCCTACATGCGGAGGGGATGGGTCAGGCGCTCATCACGGTGCGGATGTCCGCTGCCAATTCGCGCACGCGTTCTTCTTCGGTGTCCCAGGAGCACATGAAGCGCGCGCCGCCCTTGCCGATGAAGGTGTAGAAGCGCCAGCCCCTGGCGGTCAGGGCGGCAATCGCCGGTTCCGAGAGTTGCAGGAACACGCCGTTGGCCTGCACCGGGAACATCAGCTCCACGCCAGGGATGTCGGCCACCAGCTGGGCCAGCAACTGTGCGCAGTGGTTGGCGTGGCGGGCGTGCTTGAGCCAGGCGTCGTTTTCCAGCAGGCCGACCCAGGGCGCCGAGAGAAAGCGCATTTTCGAGGCCAGCTGGCCGGCCTGTTTGCAGCGGTAGTCGAAGTCTTCCGCCAGCTTGTGGTTGAAGAACAGGATCGCTTCACCCACCGCCATGCCGTTTTTCGTGCCGCCAAAGCACAACACGTCGACGCCGGCCTTCCAGGTCAGCTCCGCCGGGGTGCAGCCCAGGAAGGCGCAGGCGTTGGAGAAGCGCGCGCCGTCCATGTGCAGGTTCAGCCCCAGTTCCTTGCAGGTGGCGCTGATGGCGCGGACTTCTTCCGGGGTGTAGACGCTGCCCACTTCGGTGGCCTGGGTCAGGGTCACCACCCGCGGCTTGGGATAGTGGATGTCCTGGCGCTTGAGGGCGATCTCGCGGATCGATTCAGGGGTCAGCTTGCCGTTCTGGGTGCCGGCGATCAGCAGCTTGGAACCGTTGGAGAAGAACTCCGGGGCGCCGCATTCGTCGGTTTCGACGTGGGCGGTTTCCGAGCAGATCACGCTGTGATAACTCTGGCACAGCGACGACAGGGCCAGGGAGTTGGCGGCGGTGCCGTTGAAGGCGAAGAACACTTCGCAGTCGGTTTCGAACAGTTTGCGGAAATGATCCGAGGCGCGAGCGGTCCACTGATCGTCGCCGTAAGCGCGCTCGTGGCCGTGGTTGGCCTGCTCCATGGCGGCCCAGGCTTCGGGGCAGATGCCGGAGTAGTTGTCGCTGGCGAATTGTTGGCTCTTGTCGGTCATGGCCGGCTCCGTGGTCGATGATGGTGCGCACTTTACCCAAGAATAATGGCTCAGCACACGCTCTGTTTATGCAGGAATAATGCAGGGCCCATAAGGATTTATGCGTGATGCGATGCTGAAAACCGACAACCGCCAGCGCGATGGGGCGCTGGATGCACTGAAGTGGCTGGCGCTGCTGAGCATGGTGCTGGATCACCTGCGGTATGTGGGCCTGAGCCTGGACTGGCTGTATGTGCCGGGGCGGCTGGCGTTTCCCTGGTTCTGTCTGGCCATGGCGGTGAATCTGACGCGCCTGAGTGAGCGTGCCGGACGCCCGACCGGGCAATGGCGTTACCTGGGCTGGCTGCTGCTGTTCAGCGCGCTGAGTGAGATTCCCTATCGGCTGTTCGTGCCTGATCCCGACACCTTGAATGTGCTGCCGACCCTGGCCCTGGGCTTGCTGGTGGCCCGGGGCTGGCAGCAGCCTCGGCGACTGGATCGGGGGCTCGGCCTGTTGGCCCTGGTCCTGGCTTTGGGGGGCAGTGAGTGGCTGATGTTTGGCGCCTTCGGGGTGTTGCTGCCACTGGCCCTGCTGCTGGTGCTGCGCCGCCCCTGGTATTTCAGCCTGCTGCCTGGAGCGCTATGCCTGGCGGCCAACCAATGGGAAACCTTGTTCCCGGCGGCGCGCCTGGGCAATCCGGTGGCGACCTGCGGTATTGCCGTTTGTCTGCTGGCGCCGTGGCTGGGAGTGATGCTGCTGCGAGTGTTGCGCGGCTGTACGGTGCCGGCGATGCGGCGCTGGGCCTACCTGCTGTACCCGGCGCACTTTCTCCTGCTGCTGGCCCTGCGCCAACTCCTGTAGCCGCTGCCGCAGGCTGCGAACGGCTTGGGCGGCATTGCGACGTAGCAGACGCGGCGATCTTGAGGGCGTAGAGGTGTGGCTGGAGATCGCCAGGCAAGGTCCTGCGGACCTTTGCGCAGCTTCGCAGGCTCAGCAGCGGCTACAGGGGCGGGCGCCTTTCGCCTGCGGCCCGGACCTGTGCTGCGCCGCAAGGTGTCGATCCAGAGCCTTCGCCCGGCTGTGGTCCGAGGCATTTATCTCCGTGCGCCAAGGCATGTCGTAAACGCACCTTTGCGTGGCGTCCATAGGCATTTGAGTTCCCCTTGCCGGTCATACCATCGCATCCAAAGGGCGCAGCTTTAAGGCTGGCCTCACCGAGACGAAAGGCGCAGCGCCGCCGCTGGGAGAGACGTGATGTTCAGCAAGCAAGACCAGATCCAGGGTTACGACGATGCACTGCTGGCGGCGATCAATGCCGAGGAACAACGCCAGGAAGATCACATCGAGCTGATCGCGTCGGAGAACTACACCAGCAAGCGGGTGATGCAGGCGCAAGGCAGCGGGCTGACCAACAAGTACGCCGAAGGCTACCCAGGCAAGCGCTACTACGGTGGCTGCGAGCATGTGGACAAGGTCGAGGCCCTGGCCATCGAGCGTGCCAAGCAGCTGTTCGGCGCCGATTACGCCAACGTCCAGCCGCACTCCGGTTCTTCCGCCAACAGCGCGGTGTACCTGGCCCTGCTGCAGGCCGGCGACACCATTCTCGGCATGAGCCTGGCCCATGGCGGTCACTTGACCCACGGCGCCAAGGTGTCGTCTTCGGGCAAGCTGTACAACGCCGTGCAGTACGGTATCGACACCACCACCGGGCTGATCGACTACGACGAAGTCGAGCGCCTGGCCGTGGAACATAAGCCGAAGATGATCGTCGCCGGCTTCTCGGCCTACTCCAAGACCCTGGACTTCCCGCGTTTCCGGCAGATCGCCGACAAGGTCGGGGCGCTGCTGTTCGTCGACATGGCCCACGTCGCCGGGCTGGTGGCCGCCGGTCTGTATCCCAACCCGCTGCCCTATGCCGACGTGGTCACCACCACCACCCACAAGACCCTGCGCGGTCCCCGTGGCGGCCTGATCCTGGCCAAGGCCAACGAAGAGATCGAGAAGAAACTCAACGCCGCGGTATTCCCCGGCGCTCAGGGCGGTCCGTTGATGCACGTGATCGCCGCCAAGGCGGTGTGCTTCAAGGAAGCGCTGGAGCCCGGGTTCAAGGCCTACCAGCAACAGGTGATCGACAACGCCCAGGCCATGGCCGGCGTATTTATCAAACGCGGCTACGATGTAGTGTCCGGTGGCACCGACAACCATCTGTTCCTGGTCAGCCTGATCCGTCAGGGCCTGACCGGCAAGGATGCCGACGCCGCCCTGGGCCGCGCCCACATCACCGTGAACAAGAACGCCGTGCCCAACGACCCGCAGTCGCCGTTTGTCACCTCCGGCCTGCGCATCGGCACCCCGGCGGTCACCACCCGCGGATTCAAGGTCACCCAGTGCACCGAGCTGGCGGGCTGGATCTGCGACATCCTCGACCACCTCGGCGATGCCGACGTCGAGGCCAATGTCGCGCGCCAGGTGGCAGCCCTGTGCGCTGATTTCCCGGTTTACCGCTGAGAGCCGCAACTGGAGCAATGACTATGCAACGCTATTCGGGCTTCGGCCTCTTCAAGCACTCTCTCAGCCACCATGAAAACTGGCAGCGCATGTGGCGCACGCCGACCCCGAAGAAGGTCTATGACGTGGTCATCGTCGGCGGTGGTGGGCATGGCCTGGCCACGGCCTACTACCTGGCCAAGGAACACGGCATCACCAACGTCGCGGTGGTGGAAAAAGGCTGGCTGGGCGGCGGCAACACCGCGCGCAACACCACCATCGTGCGTTCCAACTACCTGTGGGACGAGTCGGCGCAGCTCTACGAGCACGCCATGAAGCTGTGGGAAGGCCTGTCCCAGGACCTCAACTACAACGTGATGTTCTCCCAGCGCGGTGTCTACAACCTGTGCCACACCCTGCAGGACATCCGTGATTCCGAGCGTCGGGTCAGCGCCAACCGCCTCAACGGCATCGATGGCGAGCTGCTCAACACCCAGCAGGTGGCGGATGAGATCCCCTACCTGGATTGTTCGAAAAACACCCGTTATCCGATCCTCGGTGCCACGGTCCAGCGCCGTGGCGGCGTGGCCCGTCACGACGCCGTGGCCTGGGGCTTTGCCCGGGCTGCCGACGCCCTGGGCGTGGACCTGATCCAGCAGACCGAAGTCATCGGTTTTCGCAAGGAAAACGGCGTGTGCATTGGCGTCGAGACCAACAAGGGCTTTATCGGCGCCAAGCGCGTCGGTGTGGTCACCGCCGGTAACTCCGGGCACATGGCCAAGCTCGCGGGCTTCCGCCTGCCGATCGAGTCCCACCCGCTGCAAGCCCTGGTGTCGGAGCCGATCAAACCGATCATCGACAGCGTGATCATGTCCAACGCGGTGCACGGCTACATCAGCCAGTCGGACAAGGGCGACCTGGTGATCGGCGCCGGTATCGACGGCTGGGTCGGCTACGGCCAGCGCGGCTCCTACCCGGTGATCGAGCACACCATCCAGGCCATCGTCGAGATGTTCCCGATCCTTTCCCGAGTGCGCATGAACCGCCAGTGGGGCGGCATCGTCGACACCAGCCCGGATGCCTGCCCGATCATTTCCAAGACCCCGGTGCCGAACATGTTCTTCAACTGCGGTTGGGGCACCGGCGGCTTCAAGGCCACCCCGGGCTCGGGCAACGTGTTTGCCGCAAGCCTGGCCAAGGGCGAGATGCATCCATTGGCCGCCCCTTTCTCCATCGACCGTTTCCACAACGGTGCGCTGATCGACGAACACGGCGCTGCTGCGGTCGCCCACTAAAAGGACAACTCCCTATGTTGCATATCTTCTGTCCTCACTGCGGCGAGCTGCGCTCCGAAGAGGAATTCCATTCGTCCGGCCAGGCCCACATTCCCCGGCCCCTGGACCCCAACGCCTGCACCGACGAGGAGTGGGGCGACTACATGTTCTTCCGCGACAACCCCCGCGGCCTGCACCACGAGTTGTGGATTCACGCCGCCGGTTGCCGCCAGTACTTCAACGCCACCCGCGACACCGTGACCTACGAAATTCTTGAAACCTACAAGATAGGCACCAAACCGCAGTTCACCGCCAAGGCTGCTGGAGAGAAGGTATGAGCCAGACCAATCGCCTGTCCAACGGCGGACGCATCGACCGCAACAAAGTCATCACCTTCACCTTCAACGGCCAGAGCTACAAAGGCTTTGAAGGCGACACCCTGGCCTCGGCCCTGCTGGCCAACGGCGTGGACATCATCGGTCGCAGCTTCAAGTACTCCCGGCCTCGGGGCATCTTCGCCGCGGGCTGCGAAGAGCCCAACGCGGTGCTGCAGATCGGCGCCACCGAAGCCACCCAGATTCCCAACGTGCGCGCCACCCAACAGGCGCTGTACCAGGGCCTGGTGGCCACCAGCACCAACGGCTGGCCCAGCGTCAACAACGACATGATGGGGATTCTCGGCAAGGTCGGCGGCAAGCTGATGCCGCCGGGCTTCTACTACAAAACCTTCATGTACCCGCAATCGTTCTGGATGACCTACGAGAAGTACATCCGCAAGGCGGCGGGCCTCGGTCGCTCGCCCACCGAGAACGATCCGGACACCTACGACAACATGAACCAGCACTGCGACGTGCTGATCGTCGGCGCCGGCCCGGCCGGCCTCGCCGCCGCCCTGGCCGCTGCCCGCAGCGGCGCCCGGGTGATCCTCGCCGATGAGCAGGAAGAGTTCGGCGGCAGCCTGCTGGACAGTCGCGAAAGCCTGGACGGCAAGCCGGCGGTGGAGTGGGTGGCCAGTGTGGTCGCCGAGCTCAAGTCGCTGCCGGACGTGTTGCTGCTGCCACGGGCCACGGTCAACGGCTACCACGACCATAACTTCCTGACCATCCACGAGCGCCTCACCGATCACCTCGGCGACCGCGCGCCGATCGGCCAGGTGCGCCAGCGTATCCACCGGGTCCGCGCCAAGCGCGTGGTGCTGGCCACCGGCGCCCATGAGCGGCCGCTGGTCTACGGCAACAACGACGTGCCGGGCAACATGCTGGCCGGCGCAGTGTCCACCTACGTGCGTCGCTACGGCGTGGCCCCGGGCAAGAAACTGGTGCTGTCCACCAACAACGACCACGCCTACCGCGTGGCCCTGGACTGGCTCGACGCCAGCCTGCAAGTGGTGGCCATCGCCGATGCGCGGCACAACCCCCGCGGCGCCCTGGTGGAAGAAGCCCGGGCCAAGGGCATCCGCATCCTCACTTCCAGTGCGGTGATCGAGGCCCGTGGCAGCAAGCACGTGACCGGCGCGCGCGTAGCGGCCATCGACGTCAAGGCGCACAAGGTCACCAGCCCCGGCGAATGGCTCGACTGCGACCTGATCGCCAGCTCCGGCGGCTACAGCCCGGTGGTGCACCTGGCCTCGCACCTGGGCGGCAAGCCGGTGTGGCGCGAAGACATCCTCGGTTTCGTGCCCGGTGAAGCACCGCAGAAGCGCGTGTGCGTCGGTGGCATCAACGGCGTCTACAGCCTCGGCGACACCCTGGCCGACGGTTTCGAAGGTGGCGTGCGCGCCGCCAGCGAAGCCGGGTTCCAGAGCGTTGAGGGCGTGTTGCCCAAAGCCCTGGCCCGCCTGGAAGAACCGACCCTGGCGCTGTTCCAGGTGCCCCATGAAAAAGGCACCGCTCGCGCGCCCAAGCAATTCGTCGACCTGCAGAACGACGTCACCGCCGCCGCCATCGAACTGGCGACCCGCGAGGGCTTCGAATCGGTGGAGCACGTCAAGCGCTACACTGCCCTGGGCTTCGGCACCGATCAGGGCAAGCTGGGCAACGTCAACGGTCTGGCCATCGCCGCTCGTTCGCTGAACGTCAGCATTCCGCAGATGGGCACCACCATGTTCCGCCCGAACTACACGCCGATCACCTTCGGCGCCGTGGCTGGGCGTCACTGCGGGCACATCTTCGAGCCGGTACGCTTCACCGCACTGCACGCCTGGCACGTGAAGAACGGCGCCGAATTCGAGGACGTCGGTCAGTGGAAGCGCCCTTGGTACTTCCCGAAAAACGGCGAAGACCTGCATGCCGCGGTCAAGCGTGAATGCCTGGCGGTGCGCGACAGCGTCGGCCTGCTGGACGCCTCGACCCTGGGCAAGATCGACATCCAGGGCCCGGACGCCCGGGAGTTCCTCAACCGCATCTACACCAACGCCTGGACCAAGCTCGACGTGGGCAAGGCCCGCTACGGCCTGATGTGCAAGGAAGACGGCATGGTCTTCGACGACGGCGTGACCGCCTGTCTGGCCGACAACCACTTCCTGATGACCACCACCACCGGCGGCGCGGCGCGCGTGCTGCAGTGGCTGGAAATCTACCAGCAGACCGAATGGCCGGATCTCAAGGTGTACTTCACCTCGGTCACCGACCACTGGGCCACCATGACCCTGTCGGGCCCCAACAGCCGCAAGCTGCTGAGCGAAGTCACCGACATCGACCTGGACAAGGACGGCTTCCCGTTCATGACCTGGAAGGAAGGCCTGGTGGGCGGCGTGCCGGCGCGGGTGTTCCGTATCTCCTTCACCGGCGAGCTGTCCTACGAGGTCAACGTCCAGGCCGACTACGCCATGGGCGTGCTGGAGCAGATCGTCGAGGCTGGCAAGAAGTACAACCTGACCCCCTACGGCACCGAAACCATGCACGTGCTGCGGGCCGAGAAGGGTTTCATCATCGTTGGCCAGGACACCGACGGCTCGATGACCCCGGACGACCTGAACATGGGTTGGTGCGTGGGCCGGACCAAGCCGTTCTCGTGGATCGGCTGGCGCGGGATGAACCGTGAAGACTGCGTGCGCGAGGAGCGCAAGCAACTGGTGGGCCTCAAGCCGATCGACCCGACCCAGTGGCTGCCGGAAGGCGCGCAGCTGGTGTTCAACCCCAAGCAGGCGATCCCGATGAGCATGGTCGGTCACGTGACCTCCAGCTATGCCCACAACTCCCTGGGTTATTCCTTTGCCCTGGGCGTGGTCAAGGGCGGCCTCAAGCGCCTGGGCGAGCGAGTCTTCGCGCCCCTGGCCGATGGCCGGGTGATCGAGGCGGAAATCGTTTCCTCGGTGTTCTTCGACCCCAAAGGCGACCGCCAGAACATCTAAGGCACAACACGCCCATGTAGGAGCTGGCTTGCCAGCGAAGGCGGCCTCAAGGCTGCCACAAGGCCCAAGGGCCTCTTCGCCGGCGAGCCGGCTCCTACAGGGCGTTATCAACAGAATTCAGGACAGGTGCTCTATGACCGCAGTCAACGTTTACCAACAGCGCCCCACCACCGGGGCCAAGGCCGAGTCGCCCCTGCACCACGCCGACCTGCCGAGCCTGGTGGGCAAGGGCCGCAAGAACGCCGGTGTGATCCTGCGCGAGAAAAAACTCCTCGGTCACCTGACGATCCGTGGCGACGGCCACGACCCGGCCTTCGCCGCCGGGGTGCACAAGGCCCTGGGCATCGAATTGCCGGGCGCCCTGAGCGTGGTGGTCAAGGGCGAGAGCAGCCTGCAATGGCTGGGCCCGGATGAGTGGCTGCTGATCGTGCCCAGCGGCGAAGAATTCGCCGCCGAGCAGAACCTGCGCGCCGCCCTGGGCGACCTGCATATCCAGATCGTCAACGTCAGCGGCGGCCAGCAGATCCTCGAACTGTCCGGCCCCAACGTGCGCCAGGTGCTGATGAAGTCCACCAGCTACGACGTGCACCCCAACAACTTCCCGGTAGGCAAGGCCGTGGGCACGGTGTTCGCCAAGTCGCAACTGGTGATCCGCCGTACCGGCGAAGACACCTGGGAGCTGCTGGTACGCCGCAGCTTCTCCGATTACTGGTGGATGTGGCTGCAGGATGCCGCGGCCGAATATGGCCTGAGCGTCCAGGCCTGAACTCCGCTTGGCCTGGTAGGAGCGGGCTGGCTCGCGAACTCGCGAAGGATGGATTTCCCGGAAGACCTCAGCGCCCTTGGATTTTTCGCGAGCAAGCTCGCTCCTACAGAGAATCGACCGCGCTGCGGTTGCCCCAACGAACAGGAGTTACTGCCCATGAGCCGCGCCCCCGATACATGGATTCTCACCGCCGACTGCCCCAGCGTGCTCGGCACGGTGGACGCGGTGACCCGCTTTCTGTTCGAGCAGGGTTGCTACGTCACCGAGCACCACTCCTTCGATGACCGGCTCTCGGGTCGCTTCTTCATCCGCGTGGAATTTCGCCAGCCCGACGGCCTCGACGAACAGGGTTTTCGTCAGGGGCTGGCCGAGCGCGCCAAAGCCTTCGAAATGAACTTCGAGCTGACCGCGCCGCACTATCGGCCGAAGGTGGTGATCATGGTCTCCAAGGCCGATCACTGCCTCAACGACCTGCTCTATCGCCAGCGCATCGGCCAGTTGCCCATGGACGTGGTGGCGGTGGTGTCCAACCACCCGGACCTCAAGCCCCTGGCCGACTGGCACCAGATTCCCTACCACCACTTCCCCCTCGACCCCAACGACAAGCCGTCCCAGGAGCGACAGGTGTGGCAGGTGATCGAGGAGTCCGGCGCCGAACTGGTGATCCTTGCCCGCTACATGCAGGTGCTGTCGCCGGAGCTGTGCCGCAAGCTCGATGGCAAGGCGATCAATATCCATCACTCGCTGCTGCCGGGCTTCAAGGGCGCCAAGCCTTATCACCAGGCCTACAACAAGGGCGTGAAACTGGTGGGCGCCACCGCGCACTACATCAACAACGACCTGGACGAAGGCCCGATCATCGCCCAGGGCGTGGAGGTGGTGGACCACAGTTACTACCCTGAAGACCTGATCGCCAAGGGGCGCGACATCGAGGGCCTGACCCTGGCCCGGGCGGTGGGCTACCACATCGAGCGGCGGGTGTTCTTGAACGGCAACCGCACGGTGGTGCTCTGATGATTCTTGGGGCTGCTGCGCAGCCCTTCGCGAGCAAGCTCGCTCCTACAGGAGTCACGCCGTGTGGGAGCGAGCTTGCTCGCGAAAACGATTTTGAAAACGAAACAGCATCCGTACCCGAGCAATCCACGTGTTTCCCCCTTTGGGTAACGCGGTTCCATAACAACAACAGCGAGGTGAAAGCATGTCTGGTAATCGTGGTGTCGTGTATCTGGGCAGCGGCAAGGTCGAGGTACAGAAAATCGACTATCCAAAAATGCAGGACCCGCGCGGCAGGAAGATCGAGCACGGCGTCATCCTGCGCGTAGTCTCCACCAACATCTGCGGCTCGGACCAACACATGGTCCGCGGCCGTACCACCGCCCAGGTCGGCCTGGTCCTGGGTCATGAAATCACTGGCGAAGTGATCGAGAAGGGCAGCGACGTCGAGAACCTGAAGATCGGTGACCTGGTGTCGGTGCCGTTCAACGTCGCGTGCGGGCGCTGCCGTTCCTGCAAGGAACAGCACACCGGGGTCTGCCTGACCGTCAACCCGGCCCGCGCCGGTGGCGCCTACGGCTACGTCGACATGGGCGACTGGACCGGTGGCCAGGCCGAGTACGTGCTGGTGCCTTACGCCGACTTCAACCTGCTGAAACTGCCGGATCGCGACAAGGCCATGGAGAAGATCCGCGACCTGACCTGCCTCTCCGACATCCTGCCCACCGGCTATCACGGCGCCGTCACCGCCGGCGTTGGCCCGGGTAGCAGCGTCTACATCGCCGGTGCCGGCCCGGTCGGCCTGGCCGCCGCTGCGTCTGCGCGCCTGTTGGGGGCGGCGGTGGTGATCGTCGGCGACGTCAACCCGGTGCGCCTGGCCCACGCCAAGGCCCAGGGGTTTGAAATTGCCGACCTGTCCAAGGACACCCCGCTGCACGAACAGATCGCCGCCCTGCTGGGCGAGCCGGAAGTCGACTGCGCGGTGGACGCCGTGGGCTTCGAAGCCCGTGGCCACGGCCATGCCGGTGCCCAGCACGAGGCCCCGGCCACCGTGCTCAACTCGCTGATGGGCGTGGTGCGTGTGGCGGGCAAGATCGGTATTCCCGGCCTGTACGTCACCGAAGACCCGGGCGCGGTGGACGCCGCGGCGAAGATGGGCAGCCTGAGCATCCGCTTCGGCCTGGGCTGGGCCAAGTCCCACAGCTTCCACACCGGCCAGACCCCGGTGATGAAGTACAACCGCCAACTGATGCAGGCCATCATGTGGGACCGCATCAACATCGCCGAAGTGGTGGGCGTGCAAGTCATCAGCCTCGACGACGCCCCGCGCGGCTATGGCGAGTTCGATGCCGGCGTGCCGAAGAAATTCGTCATCGACCCGCACAAGCTGTTCAGCGCTGCCTGAGGATCGTCAGCCTTTGGCTTGAAGCCTGCCAATAACGAAAAACGCCGCCTTCTCTTGCCGAGAATGCGGCGTTTTTTCTGTGGCGAGGGAGCTTGCTCTCGCCCGGCCGGCGCCCCGGCGCGTAGCGGTCGTAAAACCTACTGCCGTGGCTTGTCAGGCTCACCGCGTAGACGCTACCGGGGGGCGCTGCGCACCCCAGCGGGAGCAAGCTCCCTCGCCACATCCAGCGGTTGCAGTCAGGCGATCAGCGTGGCGCGCAAGCGCCGTCCCAGCACATCCATCAGATCGCAGCCATCGCGCAGGGGAATGGCGCAGAGCTGGGCCAACTCCTGGGCCAGTACCGGGTCCTTGCCCAGCGCATCGCTCAAGGCCAGTTGCTCCAGCACCTGGGTCACGGCGCGGATACGGAAGGCGGCGGCTTCATGGAGCACATCCAGCGGCGCCTGGGTATCGATCAGTAGAGAGGGAATGTTGCAGTCGTGGCCGGTGATCGGCATGTAACGGTTCATTCGATAACACTCCTGTGTCGTCTTCCTGAATGCCGCCACTCATTTGTCGCCAAGCATTGGGTGGCAGCTGTACGCAGGTTGGCGAACCGGAGACACAAGAACCCGGCAGACCCGAAGGTCTCCCGCGCACAGCTGCCATAAAGCAACGGATGCGCATGCGCTCACGTTTTCCACTGTGCGCGGAAACCGTGTACGCCTTGTATCTGACGGGTCGCCAAACCCGGTCGCCATCTCGGCGACCGGCGGACTATAAGCCGCCGGCGCAGGGGCGGCAAGGCGTTGGGGGGTGGATGTCTTGCAGGAGGTTTCGTCTGCTGTGGCGTCGCTGAACGTGCACGAGGTCCTGTTCACGAGTCGGGTCCACTGAAATCGGTTGACCGAAAAAGGCAAAGCTCCCAGAATGCATTTCGTGGCCACAACGTAGCTACAAATAACTAATAGAGGTGATACCTTGGCTGCATTACTGAAAACCACTGATGTGCGTTGCCGCATAGACGAGGACTTGAAGGTGAGTGCTACTGCTGTGCTGGAAGCCTGCGGGCTGAGCCTCAGTGAGGCCATGCGCCTGTTCCTGCGTCAGGTTGTGGCCGTGCAGGGACTGCCTTTCGAAGTGCGTGTCCCATCGGAGAAAACCGCTCGTGCCATGGCGCAGGCGCGTGAGATTCGACGTCAGTACGATTCGATCGACGAGATGTTGAGGGATGCTGATGGCGAAGCCGGAGAAGAAGCAAAAGCGCGCTGAGCTGCCCAGGCAGTGCGCGCAAACAGCAGAGTTCAAGAAGTCATGGGAGCGCTACCAGCGCGCGGGGCGTCGCGATATGCACGAAGTGCGCAAGGTCATGGTGCTGCTGTTCCTGGGGGAGCCACTACCGGCCCAGTACCTCGATCATGCGCTGAAGGGGGAGTGGGACGGTTTCAGGGAGTGTCATATCGGTGGCGATTTTCTGCTGATTTATGACGTGGCCCGAGCCGGGCTGGTGACCTTTGTCGATCTTGGCAGCCATGCCGAGTTGTTCAGATAGTTCATACCGACTGAAAAGCCCGCCCATTGGCGGGCTTTTCGTTGCCTGCGAACCCGACTCGATCAATAGCCCCTGCCCGGGTAGTCGAACCAGTGTTCGCCTCTCAGGATTTCCTTTATGTCGGTCTCGGCCAGGATGCCTGGCGCATCCCGCTGGAAGCGTGAGCGCCACTGGGGCAGCCACCAGTAGTTCAGCGCCGTGCCTCTTGGTATCAGCACCAGGGTCAGGACGGGGCGGTCCATGGCCCCGCGCTGATACAGCTGGTGGCTGCGGTCCATGAGGTCCAGGTAGTAGTCGAGGGGCAGGGACAGCATCAGGGCCGTGGTGTGCACCTTTTCCGTCTGGGTTCGCTGTGGGTCCTGCAGCAGGTTCAGGGCTTCGCAGTAGTAACGCTCGGGTTGGCGGGCGAACGGCTGGGCCGCGGCAACGCCAAGAATGCCCAAGGCGCTGCCGTCGTCGCGCCAGTCGGCTCCCTGGCGGTCGCTGAAGTGCTGGCGGATAAAGCCGCTCAGGGGGCCCGGGGCCGTGTTGGCGCATTGGCTGCTATCAACCGGGGTGCCGATTCGCCAGAGCAAGACGGCGATTGCCAGGGCCAGCAGCAGGCCGCTGTAGAGCGCAGCTTTCATAAGAGTCCGTTCGGTGGATGGCGCCAGGCGAGGCGGGGGCTTGCATGGCAGGCAAGGGCCTGCCTGCAAGGACGCGGCGGGGGGCCTGGGCGCGGAGTTTACCCTGACGGCGTTCGCGGGCAAGCCCGCTCCTACGCCACCAGGTGCCTGTTACAGCGCGGCCAATTGCCCCTGGTACAGCACCGGTCCGGTGGGTTGGCCGGTGGGCGAGCCGCCGTGGGGCTCAAGGCTTACCGCCAGGGCAATCGGCGTGTCGAGCAGGGCGCGCTGGGCCGGGCTCAGGTTGATCTTGCCTTGGCCGCCTACCGGCACCACGCCGAGGGAAATCGGCTGGCCGTCGGCAGGGATCGCCCAGAGTTCCAGGCTGCGGTCCAGGCCAATGGCGGCCAGGGTCAGGGGTTCGACTTGCAGGTACTGGGCGTGGGCCTTGATCCGCAGGGCCGGTTGCTGGTCGGCGCTGAGCAGGGTGGCGCTGTAGCGCACCTGGTCGCTCTGCTGGATAAAGCCGATGTACAGGGTCGCCAGCACGGCGCAGGCGGCAAGCGCCAGGCGCAGGCGCATCCACAGCGGTTTCTTCTGCGGTACGTGCAGCACTTGCGGTTCGATGCGTGCCTGGATGCCCGCCCAGACCCGTTCCGGCACCGCCGCTTCAGGCAGGGCTTCGGTCAGGCTGGCGAGGCTTTCCTGCCACTGCGCCAGTTCTTCGCGCAGGGCGGCGTCGTCCAGCAGGAGCATTTCGAAGCGCCGGCGGGCGGCGCCCTGCATCAGGCCGATGGCGTAGTCGGCGGCCAGGGCGCGGCGGCGTTCAGGGGTTCGATAGTTCATGATTCAAGGCACCGGCGCAGGCGTTCCATGCCCCGACGAATCCAGGATTTGACCGAGCCCAGGGGCGCGGCCAGGTGTTCGGCCAGCTCCGAGCAGGACAGGCCCTGGAAGTAGGCCACGGTGATGGATTGGCGCTGCATGCCGTCGAGGCTGTCCAGGCAGCGGTTCAGGGCCCGGGCGGCGCGGGCGCTGTCCAGTTGGTCGTGGGCCGAAGGGCTTTGATCCTCCAGCTGTTGTTCTTCGAGTTCGCCCAGGGGCCGTTCGCGCTGTTTGCGCAACTGGTCGATGGCCTGGTTGCGGGTGATGTTGACCATCCAGGTCAGGGGCGCGGACAGGTGCGGCTGGTAGCGCACGGCGTTGTTCCAGATGCGCACGAAGCTTTCCTGCAGCACTTCCTCGGCCAGATCGCGACGGCCCATGAAGCGCAGGGCGACGCCATGCAGGCGCGGGGCAACCATGCGATAGAGGGTTTCGAAGGCCCGGCGATCACCCAGTGAACACTGGGCCAGCAGGTGCCGCAGCTGATCGGTATCGAGGCTCGAGATGGCGATTCTCCTGACAGGAACTGGGACAAGGGCCAGCGACAAGCGCCGACTGACGCAGCCAGAGATTAGTCCAGGGTGGGTGGTTGTTCCATTCACGTCCTGCTGCCTCATGCCGGAGCCCGAAGGTGGCGCTTGTGGACGATATACGCAGCAGCAGCGCAGCTGGATGCAGGCGCCGGACGGCAGGGCAGGCGCTGGAACATTCGCCTGGGGTTTCAGTCAAAACACTGGTTTCCCGCCGCCCGAGTCCGGACGGTTTCCCGCCCCATGAGGTTGTTTCGATGAATATTCCACGCGGTTTTGCCCTGGCTACCCTGATGACCCTGGCAGCCGGTTCGGCGTTGGCCGGCGGTTTCAGCTTGAGCGATGCGGCCAACGCCATTGCCGGCATGCAGGGCGGCGACAAGGCCGCTGCCGCCGCGCCGACTTCCCAGACCGCCGGCCTGCTGGGCACCCTGGCGCAACTCAATGTCACCCCTGAGCAGGCCATCGGTGGCACCGGCGCCATGCTCGGCCTGGCGAAGAATCAACTCAGCAGCACCGACTATTCGCAACTGAGCCAAAGCGTACCGGGCCTGGACCAGCTCTCGGGCAGCAACGCCCTGGGCAGCCTGGGCGCCTTGAGCGGCCTGCTCGGCCAGTCTTCCGGCAACAGCGCCGGCCTGGGCAGCGCCCTGGGCAACGTCAAGGACACCAATGACCTGAACAACGCCTTTGGCGCCCTGGGCATGGACAGCGGCATGATCGGCCAGTTTGCCCCGCTGATCCTGCAGTACCTGGGCCAGCAGGGCGTTGGCGGTTCCCTGCTGCAAAGCCTGGGCGGCATCTGGGGCGTGAACCAGTAACGCCTCCCGGCCCCGGCGTGATAGGCGTCGGGGCCATCGGTGGCGGAGCGCTCGGTGTCGAAGCTTGCCCCGAGCCCTGAAACTTTACCTTTGCGCAGTTTTCGCCCCATCCGGCCTGTGCTATATCTCGCGCCCCGTTTTCCAAGGAAGCTTGAACGCGATGTTCATGGATGCACTGAAGATGTCTCTGCCCGCCGACGCGGTGCTCGGTTTCATGCTCTACATGCTGGGCGCTGCCCTGGTGTTTGCCCTCTACGCGTTCATCTACACGCGCCTGACCCCCTATAACGAATTCGCCCTGATCCGCCAGGGCAACAGTGCCGCTTCCATCGCCCTGTCCGGCGCCTTGCTGGGCTTTGCCATTCCGGTGGCCAGTGCGATTTCCCATTCCATCTCGATCATCGACTTCCTGCTCTGGGCCGGCATTGCCGCGGTGGTGCAATTGCTCACGTTCCTGGTGGTCAGCCTGACCCTCAAGGGCCTGTCCCAGCGCATCGCCAACCAGGAAAATTCCGCGGCGATCCTGGTGGCTTCGGTGTCTGTCGGTGTCGGCCTGCTGAATGCGGCCTGCATGACTCCATCGGTCTGAGGGCGCCGGCATGAAACGCAGTAAAAGCGTGCGCCTGGTGCTGCTGGGCAGTGTGCCGTTCGCCCTGGTTGCCTGTGACGGCCAGCCTCAGGCAACCCGCGAAGTGCGCCAGACCCAGCATTTCAGCAGTGTCCGCGATTGCGTACTGGCACAGGTTCCGTCCGCGATCTGCCAGGCCGCTTTCGATGATGCCCGCGAGCGTGGAGAGCTGATAGCGCCGCGTTATCTCGACCTGCAACGCTGTGAAGACGACTTCTTCGCGGGCAACTGCATGGTGTCCAGAGACAACCGCGCCTACGTGCCGATTGCCAAGGGCCTCGCCCTGACCACCCAGCGCACGGTGCCGGTTCAGCCCGAGGACGAACAACCCGAGCAGGCCAGCTCCAGCAGTTCGGGTGGTGGTGGTCACTCCTATGGCGCCCGCGCAGGTTCCAGCTTCTGGCGCTGGATCGGCCTGGATTCCACGCCCGAGCCGCGCTATTTCAGCGAGACGCTGTACAAGGAGCGTGACGGTCGGGGCGGCTCGCAACTGAGCACCCTCAGCCAGCAGGTGGAGGCCGGCAAGACCTTCTCCGGCGCCAACGGTGGACGCTTCGGCATTTCCAGCCCGGACCACTTCACCAGCGCCGGCAATCCCCTGGCCGGTGCCCATGAAGTGGTCAGTCGTGGCGGCTTCGGTTCCTCCAGCCGCAGCAGTTGGAGCTTCGGTTCTTGAAGCGCATTCCCAGCACCCCTCGCGCGGATTGGCAGGCCACGGCGCAGCAGTTGGGCTTTGCCTTCCACACCTTCGACGGCGAGCCGTACTGGGACGAGTCGGCCTACTACCGCTTCAGCCTGCGGCAGATCGAGGACGACCTGGAGGACCCGACCCAGGAACTGCACGAGCTGTGCATGGCCCTGGTGGCCGAAGTGGTGGACAGCGAAGCCTTGCTGGAGCGCCTGGCCATCCCTGCGGCCTTTCATGACTTGATCCGCCAGTCGTGGAAGCAGGGCGACCCCCATCTCTACGGGCGCATGGACCTGTGCTACGACGGCAGTGGCCCGGCCAAGCTGCTGGAGACCAATTACGACACGCCGACTTCGCTGTATGAGGCGAGCTTCTTCCAATACGTCTGGCTTGAGCAGCAGTTGCAGCGCGGGCAGTTGCCGGCTGGCTGCGATCAGTTCAACAGCATCGAAGACAAGCTGCTGCAGGCCTTCGTCCAGGGCGGCTTCAAGTCGCCGATGCACTTTGCCTCGGTGCGGGACTCGCTGGAGGATCGCGGCACCGTCGAATACCTGCGCGACATTGCCCGTCAGGCGGGCCTGGGCACGCGCCTGATCAATATCGAGGACATCGGCCTGAATGCCGGTGGGCGTTTCGTCGACCTGCTGGAGATGCCCATCGACAGCCTGTTCAAGCTCTATCCCTGGGAACAGCTGTTCACCGAAGCCTATGGCCCGGCGCTTGCCGGCAGCGGCACGCAGTTTGTCGAGCCGCCGTGGAAGGCGATTCTTTCCAACAAGGGCGCGCTGGCCCTGCTCTGGGAGCGGCATGCGGGGCACCCGAACCTGCTGCCGGCGTTCATCGACGACGATCCCACTGCCAGCCTGGGCCCGGGCTGGGTGCGCAAGCCGTTCTTTTCCCGAGAGGGCGCCAATGTGGAAATCTGCACCGAGGGCGGTGAGCGCCTGATCGAGGCCGGGCCCTATGGCGGGCCGTGCATCCGCCAGCGGTTTCACCCGCTGCCGGTGTTTGCCGGCAACCACACGGTGATTGGCAGTTGGGTGATTGGCGATCAGCCGGCGGGGATCGGCATTCGTGAAGACAACTCGCCGATCACCAAGGACAGCAGCCGTTTCCTGCCCCATGTGATCAGCGATTGATCAGCGGCGTTCGCTCAGCAGTTCGCTGATGCGCTGGTCCTTGTCGGTCCACAGCCGGTTGACCCAGTCCTGCACCTGCTGGCGGAACGCCGGGTCGTTTTCGTAATCGCCGTGCCACAGCGCCGGGTCCAGCTCGCGGGTGCGGATGTCGATGATCACCTTGGGCACGCTGCCGCTGATCAGGTCCCAGAAACCGGGAATGCGTTGCTGGGGATAGACCACGGTGACGTCCAGCACCGCGTCCAGCTGTTCGCCCAGGGCCGCGAGGACGAAGGCCACGCCGCCGGCCTTGGGCTTGAGCAGGTGCTGGAAGGGCGAGTCTTGCTGCTGGCGCTTGGCCTCGGTGAAGCGGGTGCCTTCCAGGTAGTTGACCACAGTCACCGGCTGGCGCTTGAACAGCTCGCAGGCCGCCTTGGTGATCTCCAGGTCCTTGCCTTGCAGCTCCGGGTGCCTGGCCAGGAACGCCTTGCTGTAGCGCTTCATGAAGGGGTAGTCCAGGGCCCACCAGGCCAGACCGAGGAACGGCACCCAGATCAGCTCCTTCTTGAGGAAGAACTTGAAGAACGGCGTGCGCCGGTTGAGGGTCTGGATCAGCGCCGGGATGTCGACCCAGGACTGGTGGTTGCTCACCACCAGGTAGGAGGTGTCGACCCGCAGGCCTTCGCCGCCGCGAATGTCCCAGCGGGTCGGGATGCACAGGGCGAAGATCAGCTTGTCGATCTCGGCCCAGGTCTCGGCGATCCACATCACCGCGGCCGAGGCGTAATCGCGCAGGCGCCCCGGCAGAACCAGCTTGAGCAGGGCAAACACCATCAGCGGGCCGAACAGCACCAGGGTGTTGAGCAGCAGGAGCAGGGTGACGAAACAGCCGGTGAGCAGGCGGCGCATAAGGCACTCTTTGCAATCTTTTGGGCGCGCCATGATAAGCAGCTTCGGTGGGCAGGCCAAATTCTAAGTGGCAGCGGCAAGCGGCAAGCGGCAAGCTCCAAGCTCCAAGCTTGAGGCTTGAGGCTGCTTCTATACGAACCAATTCGTTGGCCGCGGTCTAAAATCCCGCTGCCCCTCTCTTCAAGGAATCCACTGTCGTGAAATCTGTCCTTGCTCTTGTTTCGCTGTTGGCGCTGCCGGTGATGGCCGCCGAGCCGACGCTGTATGGCCGTTACGAATACATCCGCCTGCCGGAAATCGGCGAAACCCTGCAGGCCAAGATGGACACCGGGGCCCTGACCGCGTCGCTGTCGGCCAGGGATATCCAGACCTTTACCCGCGATGGCGAGGACTGGGTGCGTTTCCGCCTGGCGACCAAGGATGCCGGGAACAAGGTCTACGAGCACAAGGTGGCGCGCATCAGCAAGATCAAGAGCCGCGCCGACGAGGGCGATGAGGCTGAAGAGCCGCAGTCGGCCAAGCGCCCGGTGGTGGAGCTGGAGATGTGCCTGGGCAACGTCAAGCGCACGGTGGAGGTCAACCTCACCGACCGCAGCAGCTTCAACTATCCGCTGCTGATCGGTGCCAAGGCGCTGCGGGAGTTCGGTGCGGCGGTTAACCCGGCGCGGCGTTACACCGTGGATAAACCCGACTGCTGATTGACGGCTTACCAGGCATCCGGCACCGTTCGCCCACTGAATTTGCGTGCTTGGATGCCATGCCCCATATCCTGATTGTCGAAGACGAAGCGGCGATTGCCGACACCCTGATCTTCGCCCTGCAAGGCGAAGGCTTCACCACCACCTGGCTGAGCCTGGGTCATGCGGCCCTGGAGCATCAGCGGGCAACCCCGGCGGACCTGATCATCCTCGATATCGGCCTGCCGGATATCAGCGGCTTTGAAACCTGCAAACAGCTGCGGCGCTTCAGCGAGGTGCCGGTGATGTTCCTCAGCGCCCGGGACGGTGAGATCGACCGGGTGGTGGGGCTGGAGATCGGCGCCGACGATTATGTGGTCAAGCCCTTCAGCCCCCGGGAAGTGGCGGCGCGGGTCAAGGCGATCCTCAAGCGCATGGCTCCGCGAGCGGCTCCCGAGGCAGCCCCGGCGCTGTTCGTCATCGACGCCGAGCGGGTGCAGATCAGTTACCGGGCCCAGCCCCTGAGCCTGACCCGGCATGAGTTCCGCCTGCTGCAATGCCTGCTGGAGCAGCCCGAGCGGGTGTTCAGCCGCGAGCAGTTGCTCGATGCCCTGGGGGTGGTGGCGGACGTGGGCTACGAGCGCAATATCGACAGCCACATCAAGAGCCTGCGGGCCAAGCTGCGCCTGGTGGCGGCCGAGGCCGAGCCGATCCAGACCCATCGCGGCCTGGGCTACAGCTACAGCCCGAGCCACGCCTGATGACCTTGGGCATCCGCATCTTCCTGGTCTATTTGCTGTTCATCAGCCTGACCGGCTATTTCGTGCTGAGCACGGTGATGAAGGAGATCCGCCCCGGCGTGCGCCAGTCCACCGAGGAAACCCTGGTGGACACCGCCAACCTGCTGGCGGAGATCCTGCGAGACGACTTCAAGGCCGGCACCCTCAGCGAGAACCGCTGGCCGCAATTGCTGCGGGCCTACGGCGAGCGGCAACCGGCGGCGACCATCTGGGGCCTGCCGAAGAATCAGGTCAACCACCGCATCTACGTCACCGATGCCAAGGGCATCGTGGTCCTGGACTCCAGTGGCCTGGCGGTGGGCCAGGATTATTCGCGCTGGAACGACGTGTACCTGACCCTGCGCGGCCAATATGGCGCGCGTTCGTCGCGCTCGCTGGCCGACGATCCCAATTCCTCGGTGATGCACGTGGGCGCGCCGATCCGCGACAACGGCCAGATCATCGGCGTGGTCACCGTGGCCAAGCCCAACAGTTCCCTGCAGCCCTATGTCGACCGTACCGAACGCCGCCTGCTGTGGTACGGCGCCGGGCTGATTGCCATGGGCCTGCTGTTTGGCGCCTTGCTGTCCTGGTGGCTGAGCGCGGCGCTGCGGCGCATGACCGCCTATGCCCTGGCAGTGAGTGAAGGGCGCCGGGCCGAGCTGCCGCACTATCGCGGTGGCGAGCTGGAACAGTTGGCAACGGCGGTGGAACGCATGCGCACCCAGCTCGAAGGCAAGGCTTATGTCGAGCGCTACGTGCACACCCTGACCCACGAACTGAAGAGCCCCCTGGCGGCGATTCGCGGGGCGGCGGAACTGCTGCAGAGCGAGATGCCCCTGGAGCAGCGCCAGCGCTTCGTCGGCAATATCGACAGTGAAAGCGCGCGCATGCAGCAGTTGATCGAACGCCTGTTGAACCTGGCACAAGTGGAGCAGCGCCAGGGCCTGGAAGAGCGGGTCAGCGTGCCCCTGGTGCCGCTGTACAAGGAGCTGCTGAACAGCCAGCACGGGCGTATCGAAGGCAAGCAGCTGCAGGTGCAACTGCGGGTGCCGGCGGACCTGGCCTGGTCCGGCGAGCCGTTCCTGCTGCGCCAGGCCCTGGGTAACCTGCTGACCAATGCCCTGGATTTCAGCCCCGTGGGTGGCCTGTTGCGCTGCTCGGCGCAGCGGGTGGAGGACGGCGTGGAACTGGTGCTGTTCAACCAGGGCGAGCCGATTCCGGACTATGCCCTGCCGCGCCTGTGCGAGCGCTTCTATTCCCTGCCGCGCCCGGACAGCGGGCGCAAGAGCACCGGCCTGGGGCTGAATTTTGTCGAGGAAGTGGTGCAACTGCATGGCGGCCAGATGCGCATTGAGAACGTTGCGGGTGGGGTGCAGGTGACCTTGCGGCTGCCCTGAGTGGGGATTCTCCACAGAGTCTCCACATTGCCCCCATAAAACCCCCATGCCCGGGTTCCAGACTCTCGCCCATTCCAACTGGGAGAGCCTCATGAACCGTAACCTGACCTTCAAACTCGGGGCCATTGGCCTGTTGATCGTGCTGTTGCTGATACCGCTGCTGATGATCAGCGGCCTGATCGGCGAGCGCCAGAGCCTGCGCGATGGCGTGCTCGAGGATATCGCCCGCAGCTCCAGCACCCAGCAGCAGATCAGCGGCCCGGTGATGGTGGTGGACTACCGCAAGACCGTGCGCACCTGGAAAACCGACGACAAGACCAAGAAGCGCTACCAGGAAACCAGCGAGCAGCAGGGACGGCTGTTCTTCCTGCCCGAGCATTTCGAACTGGACAGCAAGGCCCAGACCGAGCTGCGCGCCCGGGGGATCTACGAGGCGCGGCTGTTCCACGCCGACAACCACATCAGCGGCCATTTCGCCGTGCCCGAGCAGTACGGCATCAAGGAGGATTTTGCGGACTACCAGTTCGACCAGCCGTTCCTGGCGGTGGGCATCAGCGACATCCGCGGCATCGAAAACGCCCTGCAACTGCAGCTCAACGGCCAGACCCTGGACTTTGCCCCGGGTACTTTTGTCAGCTGGCTGGACGAAGGCGTGCACGTGCTGTTGCCGCCCCTGGACCTGAAGAAGAACACTCGCCTGGACTTCGCCTTCGACCTGCGCCTGCAGGGCACTGGCCAGTTGCAGGTGCTGCCGGTGGGCAAGACCAGCAAGGTGCTGCTGACGGCCAACTGGCCGCACCCGAGCTTTGTCGGCAACTACCTGCCGGTGCAGCGTGAAGTCACCGAGCAGGGATTTTCGGCGCTCTGGCAGACCTCGTTCTTCTCCACCAACCTGGAACAGGCCATGGAGCGCTGCGCCTACAGCAGCCAATGCCAGGACTTCAACAGCCGCAGCTTTGGCGTGAGCTTCATCGACCCGGTGGACCAGTACCTGAAAAGCGACCGGGCGATCAAATACGCGCTGCTGTTCATCGGCCTGACCTTTGCCGGCTTCTTTCTGTTCGAAGTGCTCAAGAGCCTGTCGGTGCACCCGATCCAGTACGCCCTGGTGGGCGTGGCACTGGCGTTCTTCTACCTGTTGCTGCTGTCGCTGTCGGAGCACCTGGGTTTCGAACTGGCCTACGGCGTGTCGGCGGCGGCTTGCGTGGGCTTGATCGGTTTCTATGTCAGCCATGTGCTGCACAGCTGGCGTAACGGCGCAGTGTTCGCGCTCTCGCTGGCGGCCTTGTACGGCTTGCTCTATGGCCTGCTCAGCGCCGAGGACTATGCGCTGCTGATGGGCTCGCTGTTGCTGTTCGGCCTGTTGGGCGTGTTCATGGTGCTGACCCGCAAGCTGGACTGGTATGGCCTGGGCCAGAGCAAGACCCCGGCGCCCCTGCAGTTCGACCTGGAGGCCATCCATGAGTAAGTCACTGGGCTTGCGTGAGGACCAGCGTCAGCGCGAGCGCCTGACGCAGCGGATTGGCCAGTTGTTTCCACCGGAGGCGTGGTGGCGGGTGCGCCAGCAAGCTGCTCCCCGTGCTACAGGAGCCGGCTTGCCGGCGAACAGGCCCGAGCGCCTGACCGATTAGGCCGGCGGTCGGGTCGCCAGCATCGACGGCCGCTGGCTGACCTCGAAGTACCAGGCGGCCAGTTGAGGCTGGTCCTGGCGCCATTCCAGGTCGGGGTGGCGGAAGTCCAGGTAACCCAGGGCGCAGGCGACGCTGATGGCGGCCACATCGAAGTGGCTGGCCAGCTCGGCAATCGCCTCGGCCTCCAGCACCGCCAGGGCGCGGCGGATCTTGTCGCGCTGGCCGTCGAGCCATTGCTCCCAGTGTTTTTCCGGGGCGCGCAGGGCCAGCTCGTAGCGCACCAGCACCGCGGCGTCCATGATCCCGTCGGCCAGGGCCGCGAGCGTCAGGCGGCGCCAGCGGGCCGAGCCGTCCCGGGGGATCAGCGGGTTGCCGACGTGCTGCTGGTCCAGGTAATCGAGGATCACCCGGCTGTCATACAGCACCTGGCCGTCGGCCAGGCGCAGGGCGGGAATCTTGCCCAGGGGGTTGTCCTGGTTCAGGGTGGCGTCCGGGTTGACCGGGCTCAGTTGGCTGGCTTGCAGGGCAACCCGGTTCAACTGTCCGGTTTCATGCAGCAGCACCATGACTTTGCGTACAAAAGGTGATGCCGGGTTGTGGAACAGCGTCATGCTTGGGGTGGACATGAATATTCCTCGCGGGTGGAAGTCTCGCAGCCCGGGGATCTTAGCGCAGCCTGGGGCATGGGCCACAGGGGCGAGCGGCAGTACAGACAAGGAGTGATGAGTGCGCAGGTCCTATCTTTTACACGGGTTGTACAGCCTGGCCCTGACCTTGCTGGGCGCGCTGGCGGTGTACCTGGCGCTGCAATACGAGTTTCGTCGCAAGGGCGAGGGTGAGCCGGAGCTGATCATGGCGTTCGCTTACATCGCCTGGTACTGGGCCCTGCCGGCACTGGCCCTGCCGGGCCTGGCCTGCGCCCTGTTGCGCTTGCGCGGTCCCGACCCGGTGACCCAGCTGTGGCGCTGGAGCCTGGCGGCCAGCTATGTGCCGCTGCTGGGGCTGGCCTTGTTCAGCGTGCTGGTGGCCATCGAGGCGTTCCAGGAAAACCGTGTGTTCATCCCGGTGATGCTGATCGGCCTCGGGCTTGCGATGTACCTGTGGCGCGGCTTCCCGGCGCCGGGTTCAGGCCGCCGGCTTGCGCCGCAGCAGGCCGTGCAGGGCGATCAGGGTCGGTAGGCCCAGACCCAGCCAGCTCAGGCTGTCCCAGGCGCCGTCGCCCAGCAGCGCGGCGAACAACCCGGCGGCGCTCAGCAGGCCAAGCGCCAGGGGCGCACCGAAGACCTTCCAGAAACTCGCTTGCCGCGGCTTCATCGCTGCCCCTCCCGGGTCGCCTTGCCGGCCCGCCGGCGGACGATCCACAGGTACAGGCCGCTGCCCAGGACAATGAGGGTCAGGACGTCCAGCGCCGCCCACAGCAGCTTCATCGGCAGGCCGCCGTAGTCGCCGAAATGCAGGGGCTGGGACATGCCCATGGCGTCCATGTACCAGGGCCGCTCGCCGACGGCGGTGACCTGCAGGCTGCTGGCATCGATCAGCACCGGGGTCAGCAGGTGCGAGGTCAGGTGGCTGCCGCCCTTGAGGAACACCGCGTAGTGGTGCTCGCTGGAAAAGCGCGTGCCGGGGAAGGCGATGAAGTCCGGCTGCATGCCCGGGGCGGCTGCCCGGGCGATGTCTAGCAGGCGGCTGGCGGGAGCCAGCGCGGTCAGGGGCGGGGCGTCGCGGTAGGGCGCGACCATGGCGCTGAGGCTGTCATTGCGCCAGGCGGCGATGATCAGGTCGGCGCAGGCGCTGATCACCCCGGTCACGCCCACCACCAGGGCCCAGGTCAGGGTCACCACACCGATCAGGTTGTGCAGGTCGAGCCAGCGCAGGCGGCTGGATTTGTCCTGGCGCACCGTGGCGAACTTCAGGCGGCGCATGAACGGCAGGTACAGCACCGTGCCGGAGATGATCGCCAGCACAAACAGCAGGCCCATGAAGGCCAGCAGCAGCTTGCCCGGCAGCCCGGCGAACATGTCCACATGCAGGCGTAGCATGACCATCATCAGCCCGCCATTGGCCGAGGGCATGGCCACGGCTTCGCCGGTGCGGGCGTCGAGCATGAAGGTGTGGGAGGAATTGGGCTCGGTGCCGGCGGTCTTGGCCATGATCGCCATCACACCGTTGGGCTCGTCTTCGTCCCAGCCGAAGTACTGCATGACTTCCCCCGGGCGATGAGCTTCGGCGGCCTTGACCAGCTGTTGCAGGTCCAGGTGCGGGGTGTCGGCGGGCATTTCCTGCAGCTGTGGCGCGTCCCCCAGCAGGTGGTCGATCTCGTGGTGGAAGATCAGCGGCAGCCCGGTGAGCGCGAGCAGCAGCAGAAACACGGTGCAGATCAGGCTGGTCCAGGTGTGGATAAAGGACCAGCGGCGGATTGTCTTGCTTTTCATTTCTTAGCCTTCAGGCACACCAAGGCCGTCCTTGTCGGACGGCCTGGTTGTTAATTCAGCCGATTACCATTGATAGGTGGCGCTGGCGACCACGCTGCGCTGATCGCCGAAATAGCAGTAGGAACCGTCGCAGGTGGACAGGTAATCCTTGTCGAACAGGTTGGTGGCGTTGAGTTTCAGCGACGCCCCTTTGAGGCTGTTGTCCAGGCGACCGAGGTCGTAATGCACGGTAGCGTCGAACACCGTGTAGGCGTCGGCCTTGCCCAGCCAGGTGTTGGCCTGGTCGCCATAGGTATTGCCGGTGTAGCGGGCGCCGGCACCGATGCCGAAACCGTCGAGTACGCCGGAGTGCCAGGTGTAGTCCGTCCACAGGGAGGCTTGCTGGTTGGGCATCAGCTGCAGGCGGTTGCCTTTGTGGATGCCTTTTTGTACCTCGGACTTGGCCAGGGTGTAGGCCGCGATGACCTTGAGGTTGTCGGTCACGTCAGACACGGCTTCCAGCTCCAGGCCTTTGACCTTCACTTCGCCGGTCTGGTTGGTGATCGATTCGCCTCCTGCCCCGATGCTGGTGACCAGGACATTCTTCTGGGTCAGGTCGTAGACCGCCGCACTCAGCAGCGTGTTCGAACCCGGTGGTTGATACTTGATGCCCAGCTCCCACTGGCTACCTTCCGTGGGTTTATACGATTCGGTCGGTGAAACGCTGGCGTTGCTCGCTGGCTGGAAGGATTCGGCGTAGGAAATGTACGGCACGACACCCGAGTCGAACACATAGCTGAGCGCCGCATTGCCACTGAAGTTCTTGCTGCGATCAGTATTGGTCGCGTCTTTCTTGTTGAGGTAGGTGGTGCCTTGGTGCACCCAGTCCTCACGGCCACCCAGGGTCAGGCGCCAGTTGTCCAGGGCCATCTGGTCCTGGACGTAGAGGCCGGTCTGAATGGTTTTCTGGTCGTAGTCGTAGTAAGCGTCGGTGCGCGACGGACGAACGATCGGCTGGCCATAGACCGGGTTGAAGATATTGGTTTTGCCCCCGTCGCCATAGATCGACAGGTACGAAGTGCTGGTGCGCTGGTGGTCCAGGCCGATGAGCACGGTGTGGTCGATGTCGCCGGTGGCGAAGTTGGCCTGGACGTTGTTGTCGACCGCGAACTGGCCGATGTCTTCGTTGACGTTGGTCGAGGTCCGGCTGATGTTGCCCGCCGCATCAGCCGGGGAGTAGGCATAGGAACCCACGGTCAACTGCTGGAAGGACAGTTCTGACTTGGTGTAGCGCAGGTTCTGACGGAACTGCCAGACATCGTTGAAGCGGTGCTCGAAGGCGTAGCCCAGGGCGTAGTAGGTGCGGTCGTAGAACTCGTAGTCCGGGTCGCCCAGGTTCTTGTGATGGGAGACCTCGCCCAGTGGCGACTTGATCTTGGTGCCCTGGATCGGCATGAACTGGCTGGTGGCACCGGTATCGTCGCGGGTGAACTGCGTGAGCAGGGTCAGGCGGGTATCGGTATCGATGTTCCAGGTCAGGCTGGGGGCGATGTTGTAGCGCTTGTTGTCGATGTGATCGACCTGGGTGCCGGCATCGCGCACCACGCCGCTGAGTCCGTAGAGGAACTGGCCCTCGTCGTCGATCTTGCCGGTGCTGGCGAAGTTGATCTGGCGGTAGTTGTCGCTGCCGTACTGGATCTGCACGGCATGGCTGGTGTCTGCGCTGGGGCGGCGGCTGACCATGTCCAGCAGGCCGCCCGGCGGGGTCTGGCCATACACCGAGGACGCCGGGCCGCGCAGCAGGGCCAGGCGGTCGAGGTTCCAGGTTTCCGCTTTCGGGTTGGCATACACGCCGCGGGGCAGGGGCAGGCCGTCGAGGAACTGGGTGGGCTCGAAGCCACGGACCCGCATCCAGTCATAGCGGGTGTCGCTGCCGTAGCTGGCAGAGACGATACCGGGCATGTAACGCACGGCATCGTCGAGGTTCTGCACGTTGCGGTCTTCCATCTGCTGGCGGGTCGCGACGGAAATCGAGCGCGGCGCTTCAACCAGCGCGGTGTCGGTCTTGGTGCCGGCGGCGGTACGTGTGGCGAGGTAACCGTCGACCGGGCCCCAGGCACTTTCGCCAGCCTGCTGGCCGGTGATGCTGGTGGGCGCCAGGGTCACCACGTCGTCGGCAATCGCCACCAGGCTGTAGCTGCCGGCAGGGCTGCGTTGCAGCTGCAGGCCGCTGCCACGCAGGGCCTCACGCAGGGCGCCGGGGGCGTCGAACTGGCCCTTGACCGGGGCCGAGCGCTTGCCCGCCGCCAGGGACGGATCGAGGCTCAGGGCCAGGCCGGCCTGGCTGGCGATCTGGTTCAGGGTGCTGGCCAGGGGCGCGGCCGGCAGGTCGTAGGCGCGCACGCTGGACGCTTGCTCGGCGGCCATCAGTCCCTGGCTGGCCAGCGGGGCGCAGAGGGCGATGGCGACAGCCAGCAGGCTGGGGCGTAACAGGGTGTCTAGCGAGCGGGACATGGGGGCGGCTCCTGAATGGAAATGTTTCGCAATTGCCTAGGTGCCGGACGAGATTGGAAAAGTGATAGGGGCGGATTGAAAATAATCTGGATTCGGATTGATGGCGGGCGATTGGCTGGCAAGCCAGCGCCTACGGGATCGGTGTAGGAGCCCGCTTGCTGGCCAAGGCCGCGACGCCGACCTCAGCGCTTGGCGTCGGCCTTGGCCGCCACGGTCACCCACCAGTCGGTGTGTCGCTCGATCGTCACCGGCAGGGTGGGCAGCAGGGCATTGAGCGCCAGGTCGGTGTCCTGCAGCGGAAAGCTGCCGGTAATGCGCAGGTCGGCCACTTCCGGGGCGACCCCCAGGTAGCCGCGACGGTAACGTCCCAGTTCCTTGATCAGGTCGCCCAGGCGCGCGTTGTCCACCACCAGCATGCCCCGGGTCCAGGCGTCGGCCCCCGGGGGCAGGGGCGGCAGCGGGTCCAGGCCAGCGCGGCGCATCAGCACCTGCTGGCCCTGCTTGAACACCTGCTCGTCCCGAGCGGCTTGCGGTCGCGCCGCCACCGCCGATTGCAGCACGCCGAGACGGGTGCCCTGGTCTTCACGCTGGACCAGGAACCGCGTGCCCAGGGCACGCATTCGCCCGTCGCGGGTTTCGACGATGAAGGGGCGGCTGTCGTCGTGCCCGGTCTCGATGAGGATCTCGCCTTCCTGCAGCACGATCCGCCGTTGCTGCTCATCGAAGCGCACGTCCAGCGCACTGTGGGTGTTGAGGTTGATCCGCGTGCCATCGCTCAGGTGCAGGGTGCGCTGCTCGCCGGTGGCGGTGCGCTGGTCGGCCAGCCAGTAATCCACTGGCAGGTAACGCTCCCCGGCAAACAGCGCGAGCCCGACCACCAGCACCACACTGGCGACCCCACGTCCCAGCTTGCGTACCTGCCGGCGCAGGCCTTCGCGCGATTGCAGCAAGGCGTTGCGCGCTGGCCCCGAGGCGACGCTGACGCGCTGGTCAAGCATGCCCAGCTGGCGCCAGGCCCGGGCATGCTCTTCATGGGCGGCGTGCCATTTGGCGAACTCCTCGCGCTCCAGTGCGCTGGCGCCGCCATCCAGCGACAGCTGCCAGGCGATGGCGGCGTCCAGTACCCGTGCCGAAACCGGTTTGGAACTGATGGGGGTCATAGCGGCTCCCCGTACAGGGCGATGTAGCACTGGCGAATGCCCTGGGCCAGGTACTGGCGCACCCGCGGCACCGAGACCCCGAGGCGTGCGGCGATCTCGGCGTGGCTCAGGCCGTCGAGGCGGTTATAGAGAAAGGCCATGCGGGCCTTGCTGGAAAGCTTGCCCAGCAGGCGGTCGATGGCCTTGAGGTCTTCGAGGATCATCTGCTGCTCCTCCGGCGAGGGATGCTCGCTTTCGGGGATCAGCATCAGTTCGTTGAGGTAGGCCTGTTCCAGGGCTGCGCGGCGGAAATGATCGAACAGCAGGCCCTTGGCAATCGCCAGCAGAAAGGCCCTGGGCTCCCGGGGCGCCTGGAGTTCGTCGCGACCCAGCAGGCGGACGAAGGTGTCCTGGCTCAGGTCCTCGGCCCGCTGGCTGCAGGCCACGTTGCGCCGCAACCAGGCCAGGAGCCAGCCGCGATGGTCGCGATACAACGCACCAACCAGCTCATTGCGAGGGCTTTGGACTGACGACAACCGGGTTCACCCACCGAAAGGTTTGAATTAACGAGAATTATTCGCGATTGTCGCAGAGGCGAAACAGCGGCGCAATTGACGTCGGTCGGCTGTCTTGTCGCGGAAGGTGGCGGGTGCTGAAGAGGTTTGCCTGCAGAGAAAGCCCGTTGTGGCGAGGGAGCATGCTCGCGCTGGCGTGCGCCGCACGCCCAAGGCTCTGTGTCAGGTGGAACCGGGACGCGGGTTTACGGCCGCTGCGCGGCCGAGCGGGAGCAAGCGCCCTCGCCACGGTTGTGATGGATCAGAACGAAGGGACCTGCTGGCGACGCTTCCACTGGCTGAGGCGCTGTTGCAGGTTCAGCGGACTGTGGATCTGTTGCTGGCGGGCGCGGTTGAACAGGATCAATGCCAGTTCGGCGGTGGCCAGGGCGTCGGCCGCCGCATGGTGGCGCTCCACCACTTGCAGCTTGAACTCGCTGATCCAGTCGTCCAGTCCGGCTTCGCG
Source organism: Pseudomonas sp. St29 (assembly GCF_001547915.1). NCBI lineage: Bacteria > Pseudomonadati > Pseudomonadota > Gammaproteobacteria > Pseudomonadales > Pseudomonadaceae > Pseudomonas > Pseudomonas sp. St29. The sequence goes on along the minus strand of NZ_AP014628.1, from coordinate 6,209,750 downwards.
GATGTGGGCCTGGGGGCAGAGCATGGGCGCCATGTCCGCGACGTCGAGGAAGCGGTGCTGCAGGCGATAGCCCAGGCTGTCCTTCAAGGCCCGGCCGAGCATGTGCTGGTCGAAGGGCGCATGAAAGGCCAGCAGCGGGCTGTCGCCGACGAACTCCATGAAATCCAGCAGGGCTTCTACCGGATCGCAGCCGGCGGCGATGGCGCTGGGGCCCAGGCCGTGGATCAGCACGCTGGGGCTGAGTTTGTGGCCCTCGCGCTGCAGGGTGCGCTCGAACTGCTGGCTGAAGTCGATGGCGCCGTCCTCGATCACCACCGCGCCGATCGACAGCACCTGGTCGCGGTTGAGGTTGAGGCCGGTGGTTTCCAGGTCCACCACTACCCAGCGCTGTTCACGCAGGCTGCCTTCACCCAGTTCGGTGAAGGCTGGCAGACGGTCGCGGCGTTGTTGCTGCTCGGCGGTCAGTACGCTGACCGCGGGACGGAACCAGGCAAACAGACTCATAACGGATAGCTCATAACTGGTAGCGCAGGGCCAGGCTGCTTTGCAGGCGCTGGGCCTGGCGCAGGGATTCGCGCAGGATGCGCCGGTCCAGGTGGTTCAGGCTGTCCGGGTCGACCCGGTTGGAATAGGGCTGGTTCTCCCGGGTCTGGCGTTGATGTTGTTGCATGCGGGTCTGCTGGATGAAGTGGTAGGCCTCTTCATAGGCGGCGCCGTCCAGGGGCTCGATGACTTGCCTGGACACCAGCTGGCGCAGGCGTTCCAGGGTATTGATGGCGCCGATGCCGTTGGCCAGGGCCAGCAGGCGCGCGCCGTCGACGAAGGGCGTGAGGCCCTGGACCTTGAGGTCGAGGGTGGCCTTTTCGCCGTTCTTGCGGGCCAGCACGAACTCGCGAAAGCGCCCCACCGGCGGGCGCTGGCGCAGGGCGTTTTCCGCCATCATGCGCTGGAACAGGCGGTTGTCCGCGACCTGGTCGAGGATGGCGCGGCGCAGTTGTTCGGCGCCTTGTTCATCGCCCCAGACCACCCGCAGGTCGAAATAGATGCTCGAAGCCAGGAGGTTTTCCGGGGTCGCCTCGCGGATGAAGGCGGCAAAGCGCCGGGCCCATTCGGCGCGGGACAGGCACAGCTCGGGATTGCCGGCCATGATGTTGCCCTTGCACAGGGTGAAGCCGCACTGGGCCAGGCTCTGGTTGATCTGCTGGGCAATGGGCAGCAGCTTGCCGCGAATTTCCGCGGCATGGGCAGCGTCCCGGGCTTCGAACAGGATGCCGTTGTCCTGGTCGGTGTGCAGGGTCTGTTCGCGCCGGCCTTCGCTGCCGAAGCACAGCCAGCTGAAGGGCACGCCGGGGTCGCCCTTGTCCGCCAGGGTCAGTTCGATCACCCGGCATACGGTGTGATCGTTGAGCAGGGTGATGATGTGGGTGATCTGGGTCGAGGAGGCGCCGTGGGCCAGCATGCGTTCCACCAACTGGCCGATCTCGCCCCGCAGCGCCACCAGATGCTCGACCCGGGGGGCGTTGCGGATGGTCCGGGCCAGGTGCACCAGATCGACCCGTTGCAGGGAGAACAGGTCGCGTTCGGACACCACGCCGCACAGGCGCTGGTCCTTGACCAGGCAGACGTGGGCGATATGGCGTTCGGTCATGGCGATGGCGGCGTCGAAGGCGCTGTGGTCCGGGCTGAGAAAGAACGGCGCCTGGGTCATGTGGCGTTCGATGGGCTGGTTGAGGTCCTGGCTGCCGTCGGCCACCACCTGGCGCAGGTCGCGCAGGGTGAAGATCCCCAGGGGCGCCTTGTTTTCGTCCACCACCACGATGCTGCCCACTTGCTGCTCGTGCATCAGTGCCACGGCTTCGCGCAACGGTGTGTGCGGACTGCAGGCCACCGGATGGCGCATGGCTAGCTCGCCGAGGCGGGTGTTCAGCGAGTACTGGGTGCCGAGGGTTTCCACGGCCTTCTGCTTGACCTGCTGGTTGACCTGGTCCAGCAGGCTGCTGACCCCGCGCAGGGCGAAATCGCGGAACTCCGCGGACAGGGCGAACAGCTTGATGAAGGCGTTCTTGTTCAGTTGCAGGCAGAAGGTGTCTTCGGCGGCTCGATGCTCGGTGCGGGTCGCCCGTTCGCCGAGCAAGGCGGCGAGGGGAAAGCACTCGCCGGTGGTGATTTCGAAGGTGGTTTCGGTGCTGCCCTTGGCGGCGTGGGTGCGTTCGCCCACCACGCGCCCCTGCTTGACGATGTAGAAGTGCTCAACCGGACCGTCGGCCGGCTTGATGATGCTGTCGCCCGGACCATAGAAGCGCAGCTGGCATTGTTCCACCAGGTAGGCCAGGTGGAGGTTTTCCATCTGGTTGAAGGGCGGGAAGCGCTGCAGGAACTGCACGGTCCCCTGGATGTTCTGCAACACCGCGGTCTTGCCGGCCTGGGTGAAGGCGTCCGCTTTACTCATAACGATTACCGCAGTCTTTTTGGAGTTGTTGTGGTCGGATCACGGCAATGGTCGGCGCCTGGGGCGGGAGTGCCCATTGGACGTAAGTCTAGGTAGCGCTCGCGTTCCAGGGCATTTGGCTTTGAGCCTGCGGTCATCCATGCGAAAAAGCTCTGATCGGGGCACTTGGCAATTTTTCCGACGAAGTGCACATTGGAAACCTGCTTAGCGATGTCTGACCACAGTGCTAGGGGATTGATTGGTTCATGTAGAGAAATGTATGCCCGACCACGATATTTTGAGTGACGCCGAGCGCGAGGCTCTGAGCGAGGCCATGCTCGAGCCGGACCTGCCCGCTCAGCGTGTGCTCATTGCCGATGACGACAAGGATGCCCGGGAGCTGCTAGCGGAGATTCTGGGTCTGGATGGCATTCGCTGCATGACCGCAGCCAGCGGCAAGGCCGCTCTCAAATTGCTCGAATCGAACAAATCCATCGGCCTGCTGATCACCGATCTGCGCATGGCGCCCTGCAGTGGCCTGGAGCTGATTCGCCAGGTGCGTGAGTCGGAGCGCGCCGCGTTGCCGATCATCATCATTTCCGGCGACGCCGATGTGCGGGATGCGATTGCCGCCATGCACCTGAGCGTGGTGGATTTCCTGCTCAAGCCCATCGATACCGGCAAGCTGCTGGCCCTGGTCAAGCATGAGCTGGGCGTGGTGCGGTAGAAGGCTTTCGACACGCTGAACAAAAAAAGCCCCGGTCCACTGGACCGGGGCTTTTTCATGGGCGTGGCCAGGCGATGTTACAGGCCGTTCTTGGCCTTGAACTCGCGACGACGACGGTGCAATACCGGCTCGGTGTAGCCGTTAGGCTGCTGGGTGCCTTCGATCACCAGCTCCAGGGCGGCCTGGAAGGCGATGTTGCTGTCGAAGTCCGGCGCCAGCGGGCGGTACAGCGGGTCGCCGGCGTTCTGCCGATCAACCACCGGGGCCATGCGCTTGAGGCTTTCCAGCACCTGCTCCTGGGTCACCACGCCGTGGCGCAGCCAGTTGGCGATGTGCTGGCTGGAGATGCGCAGGGTGGCGCGGTCTTCCATCAGGCCAACGTCGTTGATGTCCGGCACCTTGGAGCAACCCACGCCCTGGTCGATCCAGCGCACCACGTAGCCGAGAATGCCCTGGGCGTTGTTGTCCAGTTCGTTCTTGATCTGCTCGGCCGACCAGTTGGTGTCGCTGGCCAGAGGGATGGTCAGGATGTCGTCCACCGAAGCGCGGGCACGCTTGGCCAGTTCGGCCTGACGGGCGAACACGTCGACCTTGTGGTAGTGCAGCACGTGCAGGGCGGCGGCGGTTGGCGACGGCACCCAGGCGGTGTTGGCACCGGCCAGCGGGTGGGCGATCTTCTGTTCGAGCATGGCGGCCATCAGGTCCGGCATGGCCCACATGCCCTTGCCGATCTGCGCACGGCCTTGCAGGCCGGTGGACAGGCCGATATCGACGTTCCAGTTCTCGTAGGCGCCGATCCATTTCTCGGCCTTCATGTCGGCCTTGCGCACCATGGCGCCGGCTTCCATGGAGGTGTGGATCTCGTCGCCGGTGCGGTCGAGGAAGCCGGTGTTGATGAACACCACGCGCTCGCTGGCGGCCTTGATGCAGGCCTTGAGGTTGACCGTGGTGCGGCGCTCCTCGTCCATGATCCCGACTTTCAGGGTGTTGCGCGGCAGGTTCAGCACCTCTTCGATGCGGCCGAACAGTTCGTTGGTGAACGCGGCTTCTTCAGGGCCGTGCATCTTCGGCTTGACGATGTACACCGAGCCGGTGCGGCTGTTCTTGCGCGAGGTGTTGCCGTTGAGGTTGTGGATCGCCGCGAGGCTGGTGACCAGGCCGTCGAGGATGCCTTCCGGCACTTCGTTGCCGTGCTTGTCGAGGATCGCGTCGATGGTCATCAGGTGGCCGACGTTGCGCACGAACAGCAGCGAGCGACCGTGCAGTTTCACCGGCTCGCCGTTGACGCCGGTGTATTCGCGATCGGCGTTCATGGTGCGGGTGAAGGACTGGCCGCCCTTGGAAACCTCTTCCGCCAGGTCGCCCTTCATCAGGCCGAGCCAGTTGCGGTAGATCACCACCTTGTCGTCGGCATCGACGGCGGCGACCGAGTCTTCGCAGTCCATGATGGTGGTCAGGGCCGCTTCCATCAGCAGGTCCTTGACCCCGGCGGCGTCGGTCTGGCCGACCGGGCTTGCGGCGTCGATCTGGATCTCGAAGTGCAGGCCGTTGTGCTTGAGCAGGATCGCGGTAGGGGCCGCGGCATCGCCCTGGTAGCCGATCAGTTGCGCGTCGTCGCGCAGGCCGCTGTTGCTGCCGCCCTTGAGGCCCACCACCAGCTTGCCGCCGACAATCTTGTAGCTCAGCGAATCCACGTGGGAGCCGGCGGTCAGCGGGGCTGACTCATCGAGGAAGGCGCGGGCGAAGGCGATGACCTTGTCGCCGCGGACCTTGTTGTAGCCTTTGCCCTTTTGCGCGCCATCGGCTTCGCTGATGGCGTCGGTGCCGTACAGCGCGTCGTACAGCGAGCCCCAGCGGGCGTTGGAGGCATTGAGGGCGAAGCGTGCATTCATCACCGGCACCACCAGCTGCGGGCCGGCCATGTGGGCGATTTCTTCATCGACGTTTTGCGTCGTGGCCTGGAAATCCGCCGCTTCTGGCAGCAGGTAACCAATGTCTTGCAGGAAGGCTTTGTAGGCCACGGCATCGTGTGCCTGGCCGGCACGGGACTGGTGCCAGGCATCGATGCGCGCCTGGAAATCGTCGCGTTTGGCGAGTAGGGCTTTGTTCTTCGGTGCCAGGTCATGAATGACCTTGTCGGCACCGGCCCAGAACGCGTCGGCGGTGAGGCCGGTACCGGGAATGGCTTCGTTGTTCACGAAGTCGAACAGGACTCTGGCGACCTGCAGGCCACCGACTTGAACGTGTTCAGTCATTGCTTGCCTCACTCTGCTCAGCTATTTCGCTTTTCAGCTCTTCAAATTAACAATGAAGCCGGCGGCCATTTAAAGCACAACCCTGTTCACCAGTACATGCCATTGCGGGCGGCTGGGTGCTTCCAATCAACGGCAGAGCCTTGCTGATGGGGGGTTGCAGGGGTTGCAATCAGGCCTTGGCGGACATCGTTCCAACGTTATGTAGTGCGCGCTGCGGCATACTACATGATGAATTGCGGTTGTGAAAATTAGACTAAATTCGTCGTTCCGCGACTTAAGAATGCAGTGCGGTCACGCTGGGGGACGCGGTGTTCTCAAAAAGCCGGTGGATTGTTCCATATAAATACAAAAAGTTGTACACGATTTGTGTTTTGCCCTGCACGCGCTTCCAGGTGTCGGCTGGCCGGCGAAAGGATCCTTGGGGTCTGTGCCGGTCTTTCCAGCGCCTAGGCTGGCATGCCAGCCCCTGCACCCGCCCGCTTTGATCCTCGCCCCTTGTGATGGAGCGGCAAGGCGCGGGGAATGAGGCTGCCTATAATTGCTCTTTCACTCACCCAAGAGGGCTGCGCCATGGACCATCTCGTTCTCACGGTATTCGCCCCGGACAAGGCCGGACAGGTCGAGCGGATCGCCCAGTGCATCGCCGAACATGGGGGCAACTGGCTGGAAAGCCGCCTCTCGCGCATGGCCGGGCAGTTTGCCGGCATCCTGCGGGTCGGGGTGCCGGCCGAGGCCTACGACGAGCTGGTGGATGCCTTGCAGGGTTTGTCGGCCCAGGGTATCCGGGTGTTGATCGCCGAAAGTGGCATCGAACAGTCCTGCACCTGGAAACCCATCGCCATGGAGCTGGTGGGCAACGACCGCCCGGGGATCGTTCGCGACATCACGCGCTTGCTGGCGGAGCAGGGGGTCAATCTCGAACGGCTGGTGACCGAGGTGCGCCCGGCGCCCATGAGCAGCGAGCCGCTGTTTCACGCGGAGGCGATTCTGGCGGTGCCTCTGACCCTGTCGCTGGATGTATTGCAGTCGCGCCTGGAAACCCTGGCCGACGACCTGATGGTGGAGTTGGTGCTGCGCAGCGAGGTCTGAGTGCCGCCCTGCGGGTTATCCCAGTAAACCGTGCATGCGCCTGTGGATAACCTGTAGAGACCCAGCGCCAGCCCAACGGCGCCGCGGCTTTCCGGATCTTGATCAAAAAACCATCAATTTCAAGGGCTTGTGCACAAAGGGCGGGGATCAGGTTGTGGATAACCTTGGGAAGAACCGCTGCAGGCCACGACCGGCTTGGCCTGCAGAGTGTTGGGTGTTTTTTGATCAGCGCCGGCCGCGCAGGCTGAACCAGGCATCGACGCTGTACACCGCCAGTCCCGCCCAGATGAACATGAAGGCCAGCAGGGTACTGGAGGACAGCTGTTCGCCGAACAGCAGCACCGCCTGCAGCAGCACCAGGGTCGGCGCCAGATATTGCAGGAAGCCCAGGGTGGTGTAGGGCAGGTCCCGGGCGGCGGCGTTGAAGCACACCAGGGGAATCAGCGTGACTGGACCGGCGGCCACCAGCCACCAGGCTTGGGAGCTGCTCCAGAATTCGGCATGGGCGCTGCTGGCATCGGGGTGCAGCAGGAGCCAGGCCAGGGCGATGGGCACCAGCATCCAGGTTTCCACCACCAGCCCGGGCAGGGCCTTGACCGGTGCCTGTTTGCGGATCAACCCATAGAAACCGAAGCTCAGGGCCAGTATCAGCGACACCCAGGGCAGGCTGCCCACCTGCCACACTTGCTGGGCCACCCCCAGCGCCGCCAGGATCACCGCCAGCCACTGCAGGCGGCGCAGGCGTTCGCCGAGAATCAGCATGCCCAGCAGGACATTGACCAGGGGGTTGATGTAGTAGCCCAGGCTCGCTTCGAGCATGCGTCCGTTGTTCACCGCCCAGACATAGGTCAGCCAGTTGCCGGCGATCAAGGTGCCGCTCAGGGCCAGGATCGCCAGGCGCTTGGGGTTGTCCCGCAGCTCGCGCCACCAGCCCGGATGCTTCCACACCATCAGCAACAGGGCGCCGAACAGCGCCGACCAGAGCACCCGGTGGATGATGATTTCCACGGCTGGAACGCTGGCGATGGCTTTGAAATAGAGTGGAAACAGACCCCAGATGATGTAGGCGGTCAGGCCCAGAATGTACCCGCGACGCGGGTTGGCGGCTTGCATGCAGAGTCCTTGCTTAGGCAGCTAACAAAGCGGCAATTGTAAGGACAATTGTCTAGACCTGTCCTGACTTTTGCGCCGCCCGTTTCTTTGGGGGAGGGCTTGTGGGCAATGGCGAACTTACGGGCCTCTTCGCTGGCGAGCCAGCTCCTACAGTTGGCACTGTATCAAGGCGGATTCTTGTAGGAGCCGGCTTGCCGGCGAAGGCGATCTCATGGACCCCTTCGCTGGCAAGCCAGCTCCTGCAGGCAGGGTCAGAACAGTTTGAGGGGTTCTTCGTTGAGGGCCGCCAGCTGTTCGCGCAGGGCCAGGATCTGTTCCCCCCAGTAACGCTCGCTGCCGAACCAGGGAAAGCTGTGGGGGAACGCCGGATCGTCCCAGCGCCGGGCCAGCCAGGCGCTGTAGTGCATCAGGCGCAGGGCCCGCAGCGGTTCGATCAGGGCCAGCTCCCGCGGATTGAAATCGTGGAACTCGCTGTAGCCGTCCATCAGTTCCGAGAGCTGGCCGAGGCAGTCCTGGCGATCGCCGGCGAGCATCATCCACAGGTCCTGCACGGCAGGCCCCATGCGGCAGTCATCCAGGTCGACGATATGGAACATCTCGTCGCGGCACATCATGTTGCCCGGGTGGCAATCGCCGTGCATGCGGATGTTCTGGTGCGGGGTGGCCTGGTACACCTCTTCCACCCGCTTGAGCAGGTCCCGGGCCACGGACTCGTAGGCCGGCAGCAGGCTCTTGGGAATGAAGTTGCCTTGCAGCAGGGTGGCCAGGGACTCGTGGCCGAAGTTCTGCACCCCCAGGGCCTCGCGGTGCTCGAAGGGGCGGGTCGCGCCCACGGCGTGCAGACGCCCGAGCAGCTGGCCGAGGCGATAGAGCTGGTCCAGGTTGCCCGGTTCCGGGGCCCTGCCGCCGCGGCGGGGAAACAGGGCGAAACGAAAGCCCGCGTGTTCGAACAGGCTGGCGCCGTCGTGGACGATTGGCGCCACCACCGGAACCTCGCACTCGGCCAGTTCGAAGGTGAAGCGGTGCTCTTCGAGAATGGCTTCGTTGGTCCAGCGCTGGGGTCGGTAGAACTTGGCGATCAGTGGTTCGCTTTCGTCGATGCCTACCTGATAGACGCGGTTTTCGTAGCTGTTGAGCGCCAGTACGCGGGCGTCGCTGAGAAAACCGATGCTTTCAACGGCGTCCAGGACCAGGTCGGGGGTCAGTGTTTCAAACGGGTGCGACATGCTTACTCCTGCTCGCAGCAGGCTGCCGCGTCCGGCCAGGCATGGTAACGCAGACGGCGGGCCAGCGGGGGAGGGTTTTCCGGCGGTCGGGCAGGGCGCCGGGCTCGTCGGCGAGCCGGCCCCTGCACGGGTAGGGGCCGGCCGGACGGGAAGCAGGATCAGGCGCCGATGATGCCGCCGTCTTCCCGGGTGATGGCCATTACCGAGGAGCGCGGCTTGCCGTTGGGCAGGTGCTCGGGGAAGGTCGAGCCGCCGTTTTCTCCGGGGTGCTGGATGCCGACGAACAGGGTCTTCTGGTCCGGGGCGAAGGCGATCCCGGTGACCTCGCAACCCACGGGCCCCACCATGAAGCGGCGGATCTCGCCGCTCTCCGGGTCGGCGCAGAGCATCTGGTTGTTGCCCATGCCGGCGAAGTCGCCGCTGTTGCTGTAGTCGCCGTCGGTGAGGATCCACAGGCGTCCGGCCTGGTCGAAACCCAGGCCGTCGGGGCTGTTGAACATGTTCTCTGGGGTGATGTTGGACGAGCCGCCCTTGGCCTGGCCGGGATGCACGCCGGGGTTGCCGGCGACCACGAACAGGTCCCAGGTGAAACTCAGGGCGCCATGATCGTCGTTGCCGGTGCGCCAGCGCAGGATCTGCCCGTAGACGTTCTTCTCCCGCGGGTTGGGCCCGCCCACCGGCTGGCCGTCTTCGCCGCGTTTGACGTTGTTGGTCAGGGTGCAATAGACCTGGCCGTCCTTGGGGCTGACCACAATCCATTCCGGACGGTCCATGCGGGTGGCCTGGACCACGCTGGCGGCCAGGCGCGCCTGGATCAGCACCTGGCCCTGGTCGGCGAAGCCGCTGCTGGCGTCGATGCCGTTCTTGCCGTGGGTCAGCTCGATCCACTGACCCTGGCCCTTGGGCCGGTCCGGATTGCCGTCACCGGCATCGAAGCGCGCCACGTACAAGGTGCCGTGGTCCAGCAGGTCGCGGTTGGCCTTGGGGTTGCGGTGGTTGATCTTGTCGCGGCTGATGAACTTGTAGATGAATTCGCCGCGCTCGTCGTCGCCCATGTAGACCACGGCGCGTCCGTTGCGGGTTTGCGCCAGGGCGGCGTTTTCATGCTTGAAGCGGCCCAGGGCGGTGCGCTTGACCGGGGTCGATTGCGGATCGAAGGGGTCGATTTCCACCACCCAGCCGTGGCGGTTGAGTTCATTGGGGTTCTTCGCCAGGTCGAAGCGCGGATCGTGGGGATGCCAGTTGATCTCCTTGCTGGCCACCACGGCGCCGTAGCGTTTCTGCGCGGCGTCGAACTTCTGCTCGGGGTTGCTGCTGCCGAAACAGTCGGTGAAGTTCTCTTCGCAGGTCAGGTAGGTGCCCCAGGGCGTCTTGCCGTTGGCGCAGTTCTGGAAGGTGCCGAGGACCTTCTTGCCCTTGGGATCGGCCGCGGTCTTGAGCAGGTCGTGGCCGGCGGCGGGGCCGCTGAGGCGGATCGGTGTGTTGCCGTGGATGCGCCGGTTGTAGCGCGAGCCCTGGACGAACTGCCATTGGCCGTTCCTGTACTGCACTTCGATCACCGACACCCCTTCGCTGGCCTGGGCCTTGCGCACGTCTTCGGCCGATTGCGGCTGGCCGCCGTGGGGATAGAGGTAGCGGTAGTTGGTGTATTCGTTATTGATCGCCATCAGCGCCCGGTGCTTGTCGTCCGCAAAGGCGAACAGGCTCATGCCGTCGTTGTTGTCGCCGAACTGCACTTCCTGGGCCTGGGCGGTGCCATTGCCGCTGGGGTCGAAGGCCGGTCCGTTCTTGGCCAGCGGCTGGCCCCAGCTGATCAGCACCGAGGACTGGTAGCCCGGTGGCAGGGTGATGCTGTCGCTGGTGGCCGCAGCAATGCCGGTAAAGCCCAGCAGCTGGCTGTTGCCGGCGCTGACACTGGCGGCCAGGGCGCTGCGGCCGAGCAGTCCGCCACCGAGAAACAGCGCGGCGCCGCACAGGGCTCCGGCACCGATGAAACCGCGGCGGCTGAGGCCGACCATCTGTTCCAGGTCGGTGGGTTGGTCTTCTTCCAATAGCAGGCTCATATCAGGCTCCCTGAAGGTTTTTGCAGCCACCTTAGTGAGCCTCTATGACGAACAGGTTGCAGTCGCAAGACGCCGGTTACGGCTTAGAGCGGGGTGCCGAGCAGCACCTGGGCGGGGGAGAAGTGCACCTGGACGGCCTGGCGTTCTCCAAGCCCGAGGTCTTTGAGCCGGCGGGGCTCGGCCAGGGCGCAGAGGGTCTGGCCGTTGGGCAGGAGCACTCTGACTTCGCAGGGGCCATCTTCGGCGTCGAGAATCTGCTCGATGGTGCCGTTCAGGCAATTGTGTCCAGTTGTTGCCGGGGCGCCGATGGGGTGCAGCTCCAGCCAGCCGGCCTTGATCAGCGCCACCACCTCGGTGCCGGCGGCCAGTTCCAGGCGCTGGGTGCTGTCGTGGGTGATTTGCGCCTTGAGAATCAGGCCCTCGGCCAGCCCGAGGCTGATCAGGTCGTTGCAGCCCCGGCGGGCGATGGCCTGGACCTTGCCGTGCAGCTGGTTGCGGGCGCTGGTGCGCAGCATCAGGCGTCCCAGCAGGTCGAGGTCGCTGGCCTCCTCCGCGGCTTCCAGGACCTGGGCTTGCAGGGTTTGCAGGCGTTGGTAGAGGCGCAGCACGCGCTGGCCTTCGAGCGTCAGCCTGGCACCGCCGCCGCCCTTGCCGCCGACGCTGCGCTCGACCAGCGGGCTTGCGGCCAGGTTGTTCAGCTCGTCGATGGCGTCCCAGGCGCCCTTGTAGCTCAGGCCGGCACTTTTGGCCGCGCGGGTGATGGAGCCCTGTTCGGCAATGTGCTGGAGCAGGGCTATGCGCTGCGGGCGGCGGACGATGTGCTGTGTCAACAGAGTGGGCAGGGACATGGCTGGGCGGCTTCGGGCACTGAAGGTGGACAGGGAGTTTGCGACTTGGGCAATGAGAGTCAAGTCAGTCGCGGTGCTCGGCCCCTGGCGTGCGGGCCAGGCAATAGACATCCACTTGTCGGGCACCGGCCTCCATCAGCAACTGCGCCAGGGCCTGGGCGGTGGCCCCGGTGGTGAGGACGTCGTCCACCAGGGCCAGGTGCCGGCCCGCCACGGGTGCGTTGGCGGTGAGGGCGAATGCCTGGCTCAGGTTGCGTCGCCGGGCCCGTGCACTCAGGCCCTGCTGTGCCGGGGTGTCCTGGATGCGCCGCAGCAGGTCAGGCTCCACTGCCAGGTGCAGGGGCTGTCCCAGCCATCGGGCGAGCATCTCGGCCTGATTGAACCCCCGCTGGCGCAGGCGTCGGCGGGACAGCGGCACCGGTAGCAGGCAGTCGGGCCGGGGCAGGCCCTCGTCGAAGCGAAAACGCAGGAACTGGGCAAGAAGTTCGGCCATCAGGCGGCCAAAAGGCCATTTCTCCTGATGCTTGAAGCGGCTGATCAGGCTGTCCAGCGGAAAGTCGTAGCGCCAGGGCACGATGACCCGTTGAAAGGCGCGAGGGCGTTGCAGGCACTGGCCACAGGTCAGGCCGGCGGCGGGCAGCGGCAGGGCACAGGCCGAACATTGGGCGCCCAGCCACGGCAGCTCATCCTGGCAGGCGCTGCACAGGGCCAGGAGCGAATCGCTGGGCTCATCGCACAGCAGGCAGGTCTGTGTGTTTTTTGACCAGATGTAAACCGGTCCTTTGTAATCGGGTTGACAGTGCATGGCGCTTCCATAAATATGCCGGACATCCGTGTCGCGGCCGTGGACCTTCCCTGTCCAGCGCCGCTTGCCAAGCATAATCAAGGAATCGCCCATGAGCGCCAGCACCACCGCTACCCTGCGTCATGACTGGACTTTGGCTGAAGTCAAAGCCCTGTTCGTCCAGCCGTTCAATGACTTGCTGTTCCAGGCGCAGACGGTGCACCGCGCGCATTTCGATGCCAATCGGGTCCAGGTTTCCACGCTGCTGTCGATCAAGACCGGTGCCTGCCCGGAAGATTGCAAATATTGTCCGCAGTCCGGTCACTACAACACCGGCCTGGAAAAGGAAAAACTTCTGGAAGTGCAGAAGGTCCTGGAAGAAGCCGCCCGGGCCAAGGCCATTGGTTCCACGCGTTTCTGCATGGGCGCCGCCTGGAAACACCCGTCGGCCAAGGACATGCCCTATGTGCTGGAGATGGTCAAAGGCGTGAAGGCCATGGGCCTGGAAACCTGCATGACCCTGGGGCGCCTGGATCAGGAGCAGACCGAAGCCCTGGCCAAGGCCGGCCTGGACTACTACAACCACAACCTCGACACCTCGCCGGAGTTCTACGGCAGCATCATCACCACCCGCACCTACAGTGAGCGCCTGCAGACCCTGGCCTACGTGCGCGACGCGGGGATGAAGATCTGCTCCGGCGGCATCCTCGGTATGGGCGAATCCCTCGACGACCGCGCCGGTCTGCTGATCCAGCTGGCCAACCTGCCGGAGCATCCGGAGTCGGTGCCGATCAACATGCTGGTGAAAGTGGCCGGCACCCCCCTGGAAAACGCCGAAGACGTGGATCCGTTCGACTTCATCCGCATGCTCGCGGTGGCGCGGATCCTCATGCCGCAATCCCACGTGCGTCTGTCCGCCGGTCGCGAAGCGATGAACGAGCAGATGCAGGCCCTGGCCTTCTTCGCCGGTGCCAACTCGATTTTCTATGGCGACAAGCTGCTGACCACCGCCAACCCCCAGGCCGACAAGGACATGCAACTGTTCGCCCGCCTGGGCATCCAGCCCGAAGCCCGGGAAGAGCATGCCGACGAAGTGCATCAGGCCGCTATCGAGCAGGCCCTGGTGGAGCAGAAAAACAGCGAGCAGTTCTACAACGCCGCCGTCTGACCCTGTGCCGTAGGAGCCGGCTTGCCGGCGAACCCCGTGAACCGCGCGAATCCGGCGGGTAGCGGGTTGTTCGCTTCGCGGGCCAGCCCGCGCCCTACGGGTAATGTGTCTGTGAGCCAACATCGAGGCCTGCATGTCTTTTGATCTCGCCGCGCGCCTCGCTGCCCGCCGTGCCGAACATCTGTATCGCCAGCGTCCGCTGCTGGAAAGCCCCCAGGGGCCGCAAGTGGTAGTGGACGGGCAGCCGTTGCTGGCCTTCTGCAACAACGACTACCTGGGCCTGGCCAATCATCCGCAAGTGATCGAAGCCTGGCGCGACGCGGCCAGCCGCTGGGGCGTGGGCGGTGGGGCCTCGCATCTGGTGATTGGCCACAGCACGCCTCACCACGAGTTGGAAGAAGCCCTGGCGGACCTTACGGGGCGCCCGCGGGCGTTGCTGTTCAGCACGGGCTACATGGCCAATCTCGGTGCGGTCACGGCCCTGGTCGGGCAGGGCGATACGGTGCTGGAGGATCGCCTCAACCATGCCTCGCTGCTGGATGCCGGGCTGCTTTCGGGAGCCCGCTTCAACCGCTATCTGCATAACGATGCAGCCAGCCTGGCCAAGCGCCTGGAAAAGGCCACCGGCAATACCCTGGTGGTCACCGACGGGGTGTTCAGCATGGACGGCGATGTTGCCGACCTGCCGGCCCTGGCCCGGGAAACCACGGCCCGCGGTGCCTGGTTGATGGTGGACGACGCCCATGGTTTCGGCCCGCTGGGGGCCAATGGCGGCGGACTGGTGGAGCACTTCGGCCTGGGGCTGGATGCAGTGCAGGTGCTGGTGGGCACCCTGGGCAAGGCGTTCGGCACCGCCGGGGCCTTTGTCGCTGGCAGCGAGGACTTGATCGAAACCCTGATCCAGTTCGCCCGGCCCTACATCTACACCACCAGCCAACCGCCAGCGCTGGCCTGCGCCACGCGCAAGAGCCTGGAGTTGCTGCGCAGCGAACACTGGCGGCGCGAGCACTTGGCCAATCTGATCCGCCAGTTCCGGCTGGGAGCCGAGCAGATTGGCCTGGAGCTGATGGACAGTTTTACCCCGATCCAGCCGATCATGGTCGGCGACAGTGCCCGGGCCGTGGAGTTGTCACGGATGCTCCGCTCGCGGGGAATCATGGTCACCGCCATCCGTCCGCCGACCGTGCCGGCCGGCAGTGCGCGGCTGCGGGTGACGTTGTCCGCCGCCCACAGCGAGGCGCAGGTGCAGCTATTGTTAAGCGCGTTGGCGGATTGTTTCAGTGAACTGCAAACGAGGCCGAGCCATGCGTGATCGACTGATTCTGTTGCCGGGCTGGGGGCTGGGCGTGTCGCCCCTGGAACCCCTGGCTGCCGCGTTGCAGGGGCTGGATGAACACTTGCGGGTGGAGATCGAACCCCTGCCGGAACTGACCTCCAGCGATCCGCAGGCATGGCTGGACGAACTCGATGACGCGGTGCCGGATGACGCCTGGCTGGGGGGCTGGTCCCTGGGCGGTATGCTCGCCGCGGAGCTGGCGGCCCGACGCGGCGAGCGCTGCTGCGGCTTGTTGACCCTGGCCAGCAACCCCAGTTTCGTTGCGCACGAGCAATGGTCCAGTGCCATGGCCGGTGAGACGTTCGACGGCTTCCTGGCCGGCTGCGCCGCTGATCCGCGCACCACCCTCAAGCGCTTTTCCCTGCTGTGTGCCCAGGGTGCGGCCGATCCCCGCGGCTTGTCGCGGATGCTGCTGGGCGGCGCGCCGACCACGCCGGGGCCGGTGCTGATGGCGGGCCTGGAGTTGTTGGCGCAGCTGGATACGCGTGAAGCCCTGCTGGGGTTTCGCGGCCCGCAGTTGCACCTGTTCGCCGGGCTGGATGCTCTGGTGCCTGCCGAGGCGGCCGCCGAGTTGCTGGCCTTGCTGCCGGATATAGAAGTTGGCCTGATCGAGCAGGCCAGCCACGGTTTTCTTCTGGAGGATCCCCATGGAGTGGCGGGGGCGATCCAGGCTTTCTTGCATGAGTCCGGTGATGACTGATCTGTCTGTTGCTGTCTTGCCCGCAGGCCTGCCTGACAAGCGTCAGGTGGCGGCTTCTTTTTCCCGCGCTGCGGCCAGTTACGACAGTGTCGCCGAGTTGCAGCGAGCGGTCGGCCAGCAGTTGTTGAATCGCTTGCCTGCAGGACTCGTCCCCGCCAGATGGCTGGACCTGGGTTGCGGCACCGGGCATTTCAGTCGTGTGCTGGGGCAACGCTTTGCGGGCAGCCAGGGGCTGGCCCTGGATATCGCCCAGGGCATGCTCGAACATGCGCGGCCTCTGGGCGGGGCCGAGCATTTCGTCGCCGGCGACGCCGAGCGCCTGCCCTTGCAGAACGACAGTTGCGGACTGATTTTTTCCAGCCTGGCGGTGCAGTGGTGTGCGGATTTTTCGGCGGTGCTCAGCGAGGCTCGGCGGGTGCTGCAACCGGGGGGCGTGCTGGCCTTTGCCAGCTTGTGTGTCGGCACCTTGCACGAGTTGCGCGAGAGCTGGGGGCGGGTCGACGGGCAGGTGCACGTCAATCGTTTCCGTGAGTTCGAACGCTATCGTCAGTTGTGTGAGGCCAGCGGCCTGCAGGTGCGCAGCCTGGAGAAGAGCCCCCATGTGTTGTATTACCCGGATGTGCGCAGCCTGACCCATGAGTTGAAGGCCTTGGGTGCGCACAATCTGAACCCCGGTCGCCCCGGCGGCCTCACTGGACGGGCGCGTATCGCCGGGCTGATTGAGGCTTATGAAGGCTTTCGTCAGCCCAGGGGGCTGCCGGCGACTTATCAGGTGGTCTACGCCGTGTTGGAGAAAGCGCCATGAGTCCTGCCTATTTCATTACCGGCACCGACACCGATGTGGGCAAGACCACCATCGCTGCAGGGCTGCTCCACGCGGCGCGTCTGGCCGGGTTGAGCACCGCGGCGGGCAAGCCGGTGGCTTCCGGTTGCGAGGTCGGTCCCAAGGGCTTGCGCAATGCCGATGCCCTGGCGTTGCTGGCCCAGTCGTCGTTGCCACTGAGCTATGAAGAGGTCAACCCGTTCGCCTTCGAGCCGGCCATCGCGCCCCATCTCGCGGCGCGGGAGGCCGGTGTGGCGTTGACGGTGCAATCGCTGTTGATGCCGATGCGTGAATTGCTGGCCAAGGGCGCGGATTTCACCCTGATTGAAGGGGCCGGGGGCTGGCGGGTGCCCCTGGCCGATCAGGACAATCTGTCGGACCTGGCCATGGCCCTGGGGTTGCCGGTGATTCTGGTGGTGGGCGTGCGCCTGGGTTGCATCAATCACGCATTGCTGAGCGCCGAGGCGATTGCCCAGGACGGTCTGCAGCTGGCGGGCTGGGTGGCTAATATCATCGAGCCGAAGACCTCTCGTCTGGAAGAAAACCTGGCGACTTTGGCTGAACGCTTGCCTGCGCCGTGCCTTGGCAGAGTGCCGCGACTCAAGCCGGCCAGCGCCGAGGCGGTGGCCGAGCACCTGCAACTGGACTTGCTGGACTAGATTTTGCCTATGAAGAGGCATATTGCCATTAGTGTTTTTGACGGGTGTTTTCTTGACGCGTCTGCTTCAATGACACCCGTCACTCATTTTCAAGGTCGAGTCCTTCCATGGAAATTTCCGGGAACAGCGCTTTCTACGCCGGACTGAATGCCATTCAGGCCGGACAGAATCGTGTCGATCAAGGTTCCAGCCAGATCGCCAGCAGCGCCGTCGAGCGCTCTTCCGACAGCCGGGCGTCTGCCGATCAGGTCAATCGCCTGAACGGCGTGGATCGCAGCCAGGAGTCGGACCTGGCCAGCAGCATGGTCGATATGTCCATGGGCAAGATCCAGGTGGAGCTGGGAGTCAAGGTTGCCAAGGCCTCTGATGAGGCACTCGGTACCCTGATCGATACCTACGCTTGATCGCTTTGTGCAAAAGCCCGTTTCCCTGAGGGGAGGCGGGCTTTTGCTCATGCCTTTCCCTTCTGTAGTTCCTCTTCTTCATTTCCTTGTGTAACTGATCGCCGGTGAGCCGGCTCCTACACTTCACGGCAGCGCTGTGGGTATTGGCCTGCGCGTGTGTTTTGTTTCGATGACGAAAGGCATCGGAGCGGCGCTTGACAAGATTTGGGCCTAAACGTATGTTTCAAACACCTGTTTGACCGCTATAAAAAATCAACGCGGTTGTTCATTCCCGGTTACATCAGCAGAGGTTTATCGCTATGCCTGACTACAAGGCCCCCTTGCGTGATATTCGCTTCGTTCGTGACGAGCTGCTCGGCTATGAGGCGCACTATCAGAGCCTCCCGGCTTGCCAGGACGCCACTCCGGACATGGTTGACGCCATTCTCGAGGAAGGTGCGAAGTTTTGTGAGCAGGTACTTGCTCCGCTGAACCGTGTGGGCGACCTGGAAGGTTGCACCTGGAGTGAATCCGGCGTTAAGACCCCGACCGGCTTCAAGGAAGCCTACAAGCAATTCGTCGAAGGCGGCTGGCCAAGCCTGGCTCACGACGTCGCGCACGGTGGCCAGGGCCTGCCTGAGTCCCTGGGCCTGGCAGTGAGCGAAATGGTCGGCGAGGCCAACTGGTCGTGGGGCATGTACCCAGGCCTGTCCCATGGCGCGATGAACACCATTTCCGAGCACGGCACCCCCGAGCAGCAAGAGGCCTACCTGACCAAGCTGGTGTCGGGCGAGTGGACCGGCACCATGTGCCTGACCGAGCCGCACTGCGGCACCGACCTGGGCATGCTGCGGACCAAGGCCGAGCCTCAGGCTGATGGTTCCTACAAGGTTACCGGCACCAAGATCTTCATCTCCGCCGGTGAACACGACATGGCCGACAACATCGTCCATATCGTTCTGGCCCGCCTGCCGGATGCACCTGCCGGCACCAAAGGCATCTCGCTGTTCATCGTGCCCAAGTTCCTGCCCAACGCCGACGGCAGCGTCGGCCAGCGCAACGCGGTGAGCTGTGGCTCCCTGGAACACAAGATGGGCATCCACGGTAACGCCACCTGCGTGATGAACTTCGACGCGGCCACCGGTTTCCTCATCGGCCCGGCGAACAAAGGCCTGAACTGCATGTTCACCTTCATGAACACCGCGCGTCTGGGTACTGCTCTGCAAGGCCTGGCCCACGCCGAGATCGGCTTCCAGGGTGGGCTGAAATACGCTCGCGACCGTCTGCAAATGCGCTCCCTGACTGGCCCGAAAGCGCCGGACAAGGCCGCTGACCCGATCATCGTGCACCCTGACGTGCGTCGCATGCTGCTGACCATGAAAGCCTTCGCCGAAGGCAACCGGGCGATGGTCTACTTCACCGCCAAGCAGGTGGACATCGTCAAGTACGGCGTGGATGAAGAAGAGAAGAAGAAAGCCGATGCACTGCTGGCTTTCATGACGCCGATTGCCAAGGCCTTCATGACCGAAGTCGGTTTCGAATCCGCCAACCACGGTGTGCAGATCTACGGTGGCCACGGCTTCATCGCCGAGTGGGGCATGGAGCAGAACGTTCGCGACAGCCGTATCTCGATGCTGTACGAAGGCACCACCGGCATCCAGGCTCTGGACCTGCTGGGCCGTAAAGTGCTGATGACTCAGGGCGAGGCGCTCAAGGGCTTCACCAAGATCGTCCACAAGTTCTGCCAGAACAACGAAGGCAACGAGGCCGTGAAGGAGTTCGTTGCACCGCTGGCCGCACTGAACAAGGAGTGGGGCGAGCTGACCATGAAAGTGGGCATGGCCGCGATGAAGGACCGTGAGGAAGTCGGTGCTGCTTCGGTGGACTACCTGATGTATTCCGGTTACGCCTGCCTGGCCTACTTCTGGGCCGACATGGCGCGCCTGGCGGCTGAAAAACTGGCAGCCGGTACGACCGAAGAGGCGTTCTACACCGCCAAGCTGCAGACGGCGCGCTTCTACTTCCAGCGCATCCTGCCGCGTACCCGCACGCACGTTGCCAGCATGCTGTCGGGTGCCAACAACCTGATGGACATGAAGGAAGAGGACTTCGGCCTGGCTTACTGAGCCTGACTGAACGCCTTTGCCAAGCCGCTCGCCCTTCGGGTCGAGCGGCTTTTTTGTGCCCGCAGATTCTTCATGAAAATTCCCGACTAAAACGCTAAGCAGATGCGATTTCCTGCCGTTAAAGAGATGGCAATGTGATGTCCGTCACAGCAAGTGTGCTCAACTTCAGTAAACGAAGGCACAATGCCATCTATTGATCAGCCGGGTCGGAGTTTTACCCTTGCCGCGTTCTTCCGCTGTACGTTTCAGTCACTTTCTACCGTCTTTACTGCTCTTGCTTGCGGGGCTGGCGGCCGCCTACGTCAAGGACCTCAACGTCTTCTTCACTTCGCTGTTCAACGTGCTGCCAACCCTGGTGCTGTTGCTCGGCGGAGCCTATTGCGCGGTGTATCGTCGTCAGCGCGAACTGTTCCTGATGGTCACGGTGTACATCGCCTATTTCCTGCTGGATACCCAGACCGACTTCTATCGGGATAACGGCCGGGTCCGCGAAGATGCGGCGGTGGTGTTTCATCTGTGCTGTCTGCTGCTGCCCTTGCTGTTTGGCCTGTTCGCCGCCTGGCAGGAGCGCACCCATCTGTTTCAGGACATGGTGGCGCGCTTTGCCGTGCTGCTGGCATTTGGCAGTGTGGCCCTGGGCCTGGAGCAGAGTTACCCGCAGGCCTTGCTGAACTGGCTGGCGGAGATCCGCTGGCCGGCCTTGCACGGCAGCTGGATGAGCCTGATCCAGTTGTCGTATCCGGTGTTCTTCGCCGCCTTCCTGTTGTTGGCGATCCAGTATTGGCGCAGTCCTCGACCGCTGCACGCGGCGCAGCTGGTGGGCCTGCTGGGGCTGTTCTGGATGCTGCCCAAGACCTTCATCCTGCCCTTCACCCTGAACATCATGTGCAGCCAGGTGATGCTGATGATCGCCGCGGCGGTGGCCCATGAGGCCTATCAGATGGCCTTTCGCGACGAGCTCACTGGCCTGCCGGGGCGACGGGCGCTCAACGAGCGGATGCAGCGCCTGGGGCGCAACTATGTGCTGGCCATGACCGACGTCGACCACTTCAAGAAATTCAACGACACCCACGGCCACGACGTGGGCGACCAGGTGTTGCGCCTGGTGGCCAGCAAGCTGTCGAAAGTCACCGGCGGCGGGCGGGCCTATCGCTATGGCGGGGAAGAGTTCGCCGTGGTGTTCGCCGGCAAGACCCTGGATGAATGCATGCCGCACCTGGAGATGATTCGCGAGATCATCGCCACCTACAACATTCAGCTGCGCAACCAGGACAGCCGTCCCCAGGATGACCAACAGGGGCGCCAGCGCCGTGGCGCGGCGGGAGCATCCAGTGTTTCGGTGACCATCAGTATCGGTGTCGCCGAGCGGCTGATGGAGCACCGGACCCCCGAGGAAGTGCTCAAGGCCGCCGACCAGGCGCTCTATAGCGCCAAGGGCGCTGGCCGTAACTGCGTCATGGCGTTCGGGCAGAACCGCCGCGGTGCGGTGCGCATGGATACCGCTGCGGGTTGACTGATGACGGTGCATTCAGCGACTGCAGCGTCATTGGCAGGCTGAGGGCGACGGCAGTAGGTTGGGCTGATCTGCTGCCGGAGAAACCACCATGCCCGAGTATCAAGCTCCCCTGCGCGACATGCGCTTTCTGATCGATCACGTCTTTGACTTTCATGCCGGCTATGCCGCGCTGGGTGCCAGCGATACCAGCCCGGACATGGTCCACGCGATCCTTGAGGAAGGCGCGAAGTTCTGCGAGAACGTCCTGGCCCCGCTGAATCGCTCGGGTGACGAGGAGGGCTGCCATTTTGACAATGGCGCAGTGACCACCCCCAAGGGCTTCAAGCAGGCCTTTGCGCAATACGTCGAAGGCGGCTGGCATGGCCTGGCCGCCGATCCGGCCTATGGCGGCCAGGGGCTGCCCCAGTCCCTGGGACTGGTGATCGGCGAGATGGTGGGTTCCAGCAACACCTCCTGGGGCATGTACCCGGGGCTGACCCATGGCGCCATGTCGGCGATTCATGCCCATGGCAGCCATGAGCAGAAACAGTTGTACCTGCGCAAACTCACCGCCGGGCAGTGGACCGGCACCATGTGCCTGACCGAAGCCCACTGCGGCACGGACCTGGGGCTGATCAAGACCCGCGCCATACCCCAGGCCGACGGTAGCTATGCCGTGTCGGGGAGCAAGATTTTCATCTCTGCCGGCGAGCACGACATGAGTGAGAACATCATTCATCTGGTGCTGGCCAAGCTGCCGGACGCACCGGCCGGGACCAAGGGCATTTCCCTGTTCATCGTGCCCAAGTTCCTGCCGGATGCGGCAGGAGAGGCCGGCGAGCGCAATGCGCTGAGTTGCGGCTCCATCGAGCACAAGATGGGGATCAAGGCCTCGGCCACTTGCGTATTGAACTTCGACGGGGCCAGGGGCTTTCTGCTGGGCGAGGCCAACAAGGGCCTGAACTGCATGTTCACCATGATGAACCACGCGCGCCTGGGCACCGGGATGCAGGGCTTGTGCTTGGGGGAAGCCAGTTTCCAGGGCGCGGTCCGCTACGCCAACGATCGTTTGCAGATGCGCTCCCTGAGCGGGCCCAAGTCCCCGGACAAGGCGGCGGATCCGATCATCGTCCATGCGGATGTGCGGCGCATGCTGTTGACCATGAAAGCCTTCAACGAGGGCAACCGTGCCCTGGCCTATTTCACCGCCCAGTTGCTGGACGTGGCCCACCTGAACACCGACCCGGCCCAGCGTCAGGATGCCGAGAACCTCCTGGCGTTCCTGACCCCGATCTGCAAGGCATTCATGACCGAGACCGGCCTTGAAGTGACCAACCACGGTATGCAGGTGTTTGGCGGTCACGGCTACATTCGTGAATGGGGCATGGAACAACTGGTGCGCGATTGTCGTATCGCCCTGATCTATGAAGGCACCAACGGCATCCAGGCTCTGGACTTGCTGGGGCGCAAGATTCTGGGCAGCCAGGGCAAGCTGTTGCTGGGGTTCACCAAGATCGTGCACAGGTTCTGTGGGGCCCATGCCGAGCATCCTCAGCTCAAGGCCTATATCGCGCAACTTGATGGCTTGAACCGGCAGTGGGGCGAGTTGACCACCCGGATCGGCATGGCCGCGCTGAAGAACCCGGACGAAGTGGGGGCGGCGGCCCTGGATTACCTGATGTACAGCGGTTACATCGTCCTGGCCTATCTCTGGCTGCGCATGGCCCTGGCGGCTCAGCAACAGCTCGATGCCGGCCAGGGGGACAGCGATTTTGCCCGCGCCAAGCTGGCGACCTGTGAGTTCTACTTCAAGCGCCTGTTGCCGCGTACCGCTGCGCATCTGGCGGCGATCGACGCCGGCAGTGATTGCCTGATACAGCTCCCGGCGCGTTGGTTCGCTCTGTAAATAGCCGGGGTGCCTGGATGAAGCCCGCTTCCCGCGGGCTTTGTCTTGCGCATTCATGGCTGTGACCAAAAATAACAATAAAGTCACTAGTTGACCCTATGTGTCGCAAAAGTTGTTCGGGTACACTCGGCTTTTCGTCAATGGGCCCGTTGCGGTCCGCTTGTTTAGATCCTGCGAGGTTTGCCATGGCTGACTACAAAGCGCCCCTGCGCGATATGCGCTTCGTCCTCAATGAAGTTTTCGAGGTCGCCAAACTCTGGGCCCAGTTACCGGCATTGGCTGAGACTGTGGATGCCGAGACGGTCGAGGCGATTCTGGAGGAAGCGGGCAAGGTCACTGCCCGCAGTATCGCTCCGCTGAGCCGCGCTGCCGACGAGGAAGGCTGTCACTGGAACGACACCGCGGTCACCACTCCCCAGGGATTCCCCCAGGCCTATCAGACCTACGCCGAAGGCGGTTGGGTGGGCGTGGGCGGTGATCCCGAATTTGGCGGCATGGGCATGCCCAAGGCGGTTTCCGCCCAGGTCGAGGAAATGGTCAACTCCGCGAGCCTGGCCTTTGGCCTGTATCCGATGCTGACGGCGGGCGCCTGCCTGTCGATCAACGCCCACGCCAGCGAAGAGCTGAAAGCCACTTACCTGCCGAACATGTATGCCGGTGTCTGGGCCGGTTCCATGTGCCTGACCGAGCCCCATGCCGGTACCGACCTGGGCATCATCCGCACCAAGGCCGAACCCCGGGCCGACGGTGCCTACGCCATCAGCGGGACCAAGATCTTCATCACCGGTGGTGAGCACGACCTGACGGAAAACATTATCCATCTGGTGCTGGCCAAGCTGCCGGATGCCCCGGCCGGTCCCAAGGGGATTTCCCTGTTCCTGGTGCCCAAGTTCCTGGTCAACGCCGATGGCAGCCTGGGCGAGCGCAACCCGGTGAGCTGTGGTTCGATCGAGCACAAGATGGGGATCCAGGCTTCGGCCACCTGCGTGATGAACTTCGATCAGGCCATCGGTTACCTGGTAGGCGAGCCGAACAAGGGCCTGGCGGCGATGTTCACCATGATGAACTACGAGCGCCTGGGCGTGGGTATCCAGGGGCTGGCCACCGGTGAGCGCTCCTATCAGAACGCTGTCGAGTATGCTCGTGACCGTCTGCAGAGTCGTGCGCCGACCGGGCCGCAAGCCAAGGACAAGGTCGCCGATCCGATCATCGTGCACCCGGACGTGCGGCGCATGCTGCTGACCATGAAGGCCGCCAACGAAGGCGGTCGGGCATTTTCCACCTATGTGGCGATGCAGCTCGATACCGCCAAGTTCAGCGAGGACGCCCAGACCCGCCAGCGGGCGGAAAGCCTGGTGGCCTTGCTGACCCCCGTGGCCAAGGCATTCCTCACCGACCTGGGCCTGGAAACCACGGTGCATGGCCAGCAGATCTTTGGTGGGCACGGCTACATTCGTGAATGGGGCCAGGAACAGCTGGTGCGCGACGTGCGGATCACTCAGATCTACGAAGGCACCAACGGCATCCAGGCCCTGGACCTGGTGGGGCGCAAGATCGTGGGCAGCGGCGGGGCTTTCTACCGCCTGTTCGCCGATGAGATCCGCCATTTCACCGCGACGGCCGATGGGCAGTTGGCAGAGTTCACCCGGCCGCTGAATGCGGCCCTGGACAACCTGGATGAGCTGACCGCCTGGTTGCTGGATCGAGCGATCAGCAACCCGAATGAAATCGGTGCGGCATCGGTGGAATACCTGCAGGTGTTTGGCTACACCGCTTATGCCTACATGTGGGCGTTGATGGCCAAGGCGGCCCTGGGCAAGGAGCAGGAAGAGGCGTTCTATGCCAGCAAGCTGGGGACTGCGCGGTTCTACTTTGCACGTCTGCTGCCGCGTATTCACTCCCTGACCGCCTCGGTGAAAGCGGGTAGCGAATCGCTGTTCCTGCTGCCGGCTGAGCAGTTTTAACGGGCAAGGGACTTTGTAAGTAATCTCTTACATAACGTGCTGCTGATCGTCCATATCGGTAGATGACGGCTGAGGCTAATCTACTTCACATGGACGTCGCGCAGGAAGCGCAAAGCAACAACACGGACACGTAGGATTCCGCCAGGATGGTGGAGTGAAAAGGATGTCAGGGAAACAGTCTGCAAAACCCCGCTTCGGCGGGGTTTTCTTTTGCCCGGCTTTTTTATTCCGGCGAGTTCAGCCCAGGATGTCCGGCACCACCGTTGTGCCCAGGCGTCCGTCGTGGGTGCTCATCGAATCTTCCAGCAAGGTTCGCAGCAATTCCAGCGTCCCCTGCTGACGCTGCAGATCGCGACAGACCAATCCGACTTTCAATGGCACCCTGGGTTCGCTCAAGGGCTTCCACAGCAATTCGCTGTTGCTGTGCTGCTGTTGCGAACGCCCCGGAAGCACGGTGGCCAGCTGGGTGTGGGGCAGGCTGTCGAGGATGCCGGCCATGTTGTTCAGTTCCGCCTGTACCTGCGGGCGCCGTCCCAGATTGGCCAGTTGTGCCTGCCAGATCTGGCGCACCTGAAACTCCTCTCCCAGTAGCAACATCGGCAGTTCCGCCGCCTGGCTCATGGACACCTTCTTGAATTCGCGCAACGGGTGTTGCGCGGGGATGACCAGTGTCAGCTCGTCTTCATAGAGCGGAACGCCATGCAGGCCGGGCTGGCGTGGCGGCAGGTAGCTGATGCCGATATCCAGCGAGCCATTGAGCAAGCGCCGTTCGATCTCCAGGCCCGTCAGTTCGTAGATCTGCACCACCAGATGGGGCTGGGCTTTGCGTACCCGTTCGAGCATCTGCGGCACCAGACTGGTGTGCACCGTTTGCAGTACGCCGATGGCCAGGGTGCGCAGGGCCTGGCCCTTGAAGTTGCGCAAGGCTTCGCGGGCCTGTTGCAGGCCATCGAGCAGGGGCAGGGCGTGATTGTAGAGGGTGTGGGCGGCCAGGGTCGGCAAGAGCCGCTTGCTGCTGCGTTCAAACAGGCTGACGTCGAGGTTCTGCTCCAGTTGGCGGATCTGCTGGGACAGTGCCGGTTGTGAGATCGACAGGCGCTCTGCAGCACGGCCCACGTGGCCTTCTTCATACACCGCGACGAAATAACGCAGTTGCTTAAAATCCATAAGTATTTCTTATCGAAAAAGCTTAAAAATCGAAATGGCCCGGAGCCCGCAAGGCGCCTAGTCTAGCGCCTATTCACAAGGCTTACAGGGCCAAGAAGGGCGATGAATACCGTTTACGTCGATGGTGTTTACATAGGCAAGGCAAAAAATCTCGGCCAGGGTCTGGTCATAGATACCGACAAGCACCCGGTTGCAAACCGTCTCTGGTTGTGGCCACAAGGCCTGGGCAGCGATGAACAGGGTGATCCGCGCTTTCATAGCGGTCCTGAACGGGCCCTGCATCACTATCCCGCCGAGCACTACGCCCACTGGCGCAAACGTTATCCACAGTTCGATTGGTCGGCCCCGGCCTTTGGCGAAAATCTCTCGACCCGCGGCCTGACCGAAGAGCAGGTGTGCCTGGGGGACATGTTCCGCTGGGGCGGTGCGTTGTTGCAGGTCAGTCAGCCCCGTTCCCCCTGCTACCGCCTGAGCCGGCGCTGGGGGCTGGTCAATCTGCCCCAGCAGGCCCAGGACAATGGCCGCTGTGGCTGGTTCTACCGGGTGCTCAAGCCCGGCTTCGTCCAGGCGGACGAACCCTTGGAACTGATCCAGCGCAGTTATCCCGGCCTGACCGTGGCATGGGCCCTACGCTGTTTTTTCCGGGAGCCCCTGGAGCCTGTCGGTCTGAAAACCCTGATTGACTGCCCCGCGCTGTCCTCGCGCTGGCGCGATATTGCCATCAAGCGCCTGCGCACCGGTCGTGTCGAGGACTGGTCCTCGCGCTTGTTGGGACTGCCCCTGGAGGGCTTGCGGGCATGAATCTGTTCAATCTGCGCCGTACCCCGCCCAGTCTGGAGGATCTGGCCGTCGAGCCCTGTCTGGCTGCCGCGGACGATGGCTGTGCCAGTGAGTGCCTGATGCCCAGCGTGCCGCGCCCCCAGACGGTGTTCGTCCGTGGCCAGGGTTCCTGGTTATGGGACAGCAACGACCGCACCTATCTTGACTTCACCCAGGCCGGAGCCGCCAACAGCCTGGGCCATAGCCCTTCGGTCGTGGTCAATGCCCTGGCCGCCCAGGCCCAGTCGCTGATCAACCCCGGCTCGGGTTTCTACAACCGCGGCATGCTCAAGCTTGCCGATCGCCTGTGCCGCAGCACCGG
Organism: Pseudomonas sp. St29; assembly: GCF_001547915.1. Classification (NCBI taxonomy): domain Bacteria; kingdom Pseudomonadati; phylum Pseudomonadota; class Gammaproteobacteria; order Pseudomonadales; family Pseudomonadaceae; genus Pseudomonas; species Pseudomonas sp. St29. Next base: position 6,182,349 of record NZ_AP014628.1, on the reverse strand, counting down.
CAGCGACCAGGCCTATCTGTTGAGCAGTGGCAGCGAAGCCTGCGAGGCCGCGATCAAGCTGGCCCGCAAGTGGGGACAACTGCACCGAGGCGGCGCGGCCGGCATCATCACCGCCAGTCGCAGTTGTCATGGTCGGGGTTTTGCCGCGCTGTCGGCGGCGGGGCGTGGTGCCCCGGGCAATCGCTTCGAGCCCCAGCTGCCGGGCTTCAGCCAGGTGCCGTTCAATGATCTGCCCGCTTTGCACGCGGCAGTGGATGCGCAAACCGTGGCCATCATGCTGGAGCCGATCCAGGGCGAGGCCGGGGTCATTCCAGCGACTGAACACTACCTCAAGGGCGTGGAACGTCTGTGTCGTGAGCTGGGCATCCTATTGATTCTCGATGAGGTGCAGACCGGCATCGGCCGCTGCGGCACGCTGCTGGCCGAACAGTTGTATGGCGTGCGCGCCGACATCATTGCCTTGGGCAAGGGCCTGGGCGGCGGCGTGCCGCTGGCGGCGCTGCTGGCGCGGGGCAAGGCCTGCTGTTTCGAAGCGGGCGAACTGGACGGCACGCATCACGGTAATGCGCTGATGACTTCGGCCGGCCTGGCGGTGCTGGACAGTCTGCAGGAGCACGGTTTTCTGCAGCAGGTGCGCACCCATGGCCAGTACCTGGGGCAGGGGCTGACGCGCCTGGCGAGCCGTTATGCACAGGGCGAAGTGCGTGGCCATGGACTGCTCTGGGGCATGAGCCTGGCCGACGCCTCGGCTGAGGCGGTGGTCAAGGCGGCGCTGCTCGAAGGGTTGTTGCTCAGTGCCCCGCAACCGGACTGCCTGCGCTTCACCCCGGCCCTGAGTGTCAGCAAGGGCAATATCGATGAAATGCTGCTGCGCCTGGCCCGGGCGTTCTCCCGGGTGCGCACTGCACAACTGCAATGCCGCAAGGGGGTGGTGGTCTGATATCCAGGCCGATCCGGCGCGCTTCACCGAGGTTTGCTGCCACCTCACGTTGACTGAATTCCTGAACCGTCTCGCGGTATAACGCATCGCCCCGTGTCCGATTTTTCGCACGGGGCGTTTTTTTGTCTCCGTGTTGTTCAGCGTCCGGTGTGGCCCTTGAAACCTCGGTCGCTTGCTGGCTCGTTGCGCCTATCGACCCGGGCCGTCGCTGTCATCGGCTGAATGCCATTGGGGCAGAGCCACTGCAACAAGACCGCCCTGCGGGCTGGCGGGTGATTGTTCTGAACCCTGGCCCGCGGCCGGGGTCGATTGCAGGCAAGGCTCAACCGAGCCGATTTCCAACAGGAGCTGCCCTATGGACTTGATCCGCATCATCTTCGCCATTCTCTTGCCGCCCCTGGGGGTATTTCTGCAAGTGGGCTTTGGCGGCGCTTTCTGGCTGAACATCCTGCTGACCCTGTGTGGCTACATCCCCGGTATCGTTCACGCGGTCTACATCATCGCCAAACGCTGATGGTCCGGCCCGCCCGTTCCGCTGGAACGGGCGGGCCTTGCTCAAGGCTGCGCCTGCAGCACCTTCTGATAGAACCGCCACTCCTGCTCCAGGGCGTGAGCCTGATTGTCCGCCTTGCGAAAGCCGTGGCGTTCATCCGGGTAGTAATGCGCCTCGGCGGCAATGCCCTGGTCCTTGAGCGCCTTGAGCATGTCGCGGGTTTGTTGCGGCACCACCACGGCGTCCAGCTCGCCCTGGAAAAACACCACCGGGACGCGGATGTCGCCGGCGTGCAGCAGCGGTGTGCGGGCCAGATAGCGCTGCCGGTCCTGCTGCGGATCGCCGATCAGCCAGTCCAGATAGTCGCCCTCGAACTTGTGCGTGGAACGGCTGAGGGCAATGGGGTCGCTGACCCCGTACAAGCTGGCGCCGGCACAGAACACCTTGGCGAAAGCCAGGGCACAGAGGGTGGTATAGCCCCCCGCGCTGCCGCCACGGATGAATGCCTGCCGTGGGTCGATCAGCCCTTGCTGGTCCAGGTAGGACACCACCGCGCAGGCATCTTCCACATCCACTTCGCCCCAGCGCAGGTGCAGGGCCTGGCGATAGGCCCGGCCATAGCCGCTGCTGCCCCGGTAGTTCAGATCGGCCACGGCGAAGCCGCGCTGGGTCCAGAACTGGATGCGCGGATCGAGTATCGGATAGCAGGCCGAGGTCGGACCTCCGTGGATGAACACCACCAGGGGCGGTCGCTTGACCCCGTTCATGGCCGGATAGAAGAAACCGTGGGCCTGGCCGTCGCCGCTGGGGTAGCACAGGGTTTGCGGACGGCTGATGTGTTCCGCCGGCAGCGGCGCCACGCCGCCGGCCAGTACCTGTACCTGCCGGGTTTCCCGCTCGATGGTGATCACGGCCGAGGGGCTGACGGGGGAGGCGGCGATGCAATACAGGTAGCGCTGATCCAGCGCCAGGCCGCGAAAGCGACTGTAGTCGCCACTGAAGTCCTGTTGCGCACCGTCGGCGTGGTGCAGGCCGAGACGGCCGAAGCCATTCTCGGTCCAGCTGCCGAACCAGGCGTCACCGCCCAGGGGCATCCAGGTGCTGCAGCCCAGCTGCCAGGGCGCTGGCGCGTGATCGGCCGCGGCACAGGGCAGCGGTCGCAAGCCGCTGCCGGACTCGGCCCAGGGTTGCCAGAAACCCTGGCGATCGGTCAGGCAGTAGAGTTGCTGGTCCTGGTCGAAGCGTGGCTGCTGCAGGGATTCCTGCTCGCCGTCCCCGGCTACGCAGCGCGGTTCACCCCAGGTGCCGTCGCCTTGGCGTTCGGCGAGCATCAGGCGAGTGCAGGTCCAGGGCTGATGGGGGCGATCCCATTCGATCCAGGCCAGGCGTTGGCCGTTGGCGCTCAAGGTCGGAGCGGCATAGAAGTCGGCCCCGGCGGCGAGCAGCTGCCGACCCCCGTCGTTGAGGTCGATGGCCACCAGCCGGTGCTCGTTGGCGCACTCTTCCACGGCCAGGACCTGATCGGCGTGAGCCTGCAGATCACCGTAGCGGCAAGCGCCCCGGGTCAGGGCTTCTGGCGCGCCGCCGGCCAGGGGCTGGCGATACAGCTGCTGGTCTGCGTCATTGACGAACACCAGGTGTTCGCCGCTGATGCAGAAGGCGCCGCCGCCATATTCGTAGACCCGGCTGCGGGCGCTGAAACCCGCCGGGGTCAGGCAACGGGCCTGGCCTTGCTGCCAATGCCAGATCCGGCAACTGGCGTCTGCGGGACGGTATTCATTCCAGAACAGGCCGTGGGGCGTCAGTTGCAGTTCGGCAAAATCGGTTCCGGCGGCGGTGGCCTGGTTGGCGCTGAAGGGCTCAACCCTTGGCGATGAGGCGTGAGTTTCGTTCATTGCGAAAGGCCAGTTGCTCAATGGTTTGGGTGGCGGTTTCGGATTCTTCGCGGGCCTTGAGAATCATCCCGTGGTGTTCCGATTTGCTGCACACCGGGTCGGCATTGCTGGCATCCCCCGTGAGCATGAAGGCCTGGCAGCGGCAGCCACCGAAGTCCTTTTCCTTCTCGTCGCAAGAGCGGCACGGCTCGGGCATCCAGTCGTAGCCGCGATAGCGGTTGAAGCCGAAGGAGTCGTACCAGATGTGCTGCATGCTGTGGTCGCGCACATTGGGGAACTGCACCGGCATCTGCCGCGCGCCGTGGCAGGGCAGGGCGGTGCCGTCCGGGGTCACGGTGAGGAAGATGCTGCCCCAGCCATTCATGCAGGCCTTGGGGCGCTCTTCGTAGTAGTCCGGGGTGACGAAGATCAGTTTGCAGGGATGGCCCTGGGCTTCCAGCTTGGCGCGGTACTCGTTGGTAATGCGTTCCGCGCGCACCAGCTGCTCCTTGGTCGGCAGCAGGCCGACGCGGTTGAGCTGGGCCCAGCCGTAGAACTGGCAGGTGGCGAGCTCGACGAAGTCGGCTTCCAGGGCTATGCACAGCTCGATGATGCGGTCGATTCTGTCGATGTTGTGCCGGTGGGTGACGAAGTTCAGCACCATCGGGTAACCGTGGGCCTTGACCGCACGGGCCATTTCCAGCTTCTGCGCGAAGGCTTTCTTCGAGCCGGCCAGCAGGTTGTTCACCTGCTCGTCGCTGGCCTGGAAGCTGATCTGGATGTGGTCCAGGCCGGCTTTCTTGAAGTCGCTGATCTTCTGTTCGGTGAGGCCGATGCCGGAGGTGATCAGGTTGGTGTAGAAACCCAGCTTGCGCGCCTCGCCGATCAGTTCGGCCAGGTCCTGGCGCACCAGAGGCTCACCGCCGGAAAAGCCCAGCTGCGCGGCGCCCATCTCCCGCGCTTCGCGAAACACCTTGATCCATTGTTCGGTGCTCAGCTCCTTGCCCTGCTCGGCGAAATCCAGGGGATTGGAGCAGTAGGGGCATTGCAGCGGACAGCGGTAAGTCAGCTCGGCCAGCAACCACAGTGGCAGGCCGACTGGCGGTTTGTCGGGCACGACGGCTTCAGCCGAGTTCGATCCAGTGCTGGGCACGGGCGACCTCCATGAACTGCTCGATATCGTCACCGAGCTCGGCCACTCCGGGGAACTGCACCTGAAGCTCCTGGATGATCGCCGCCACGTCCCGCTCGCCGTCGATCAGGCCGCCGATCAGTGCCGCACTGTCGTTGAGCTTGATCATGCCTTCCGGGTACAGCAGCACGTGGCCCTTTTGTGCCGGTTCGTACTGGAAGCGGTAGCCGGGGCGCCAGCGTGGGGTCTTGCTGCGGTCGAAACTCATAGAGGGATCCCTTTATGCCAGACCCGCTGATCGGTAACGCTGTGATAAGGCGGGCGGTTCAGTTCATAGGCCATGCTCATGGCGTCGAGCATGCTCCAAAGGATGTCCAGTTTGAACTGGAGAATTTCCAGCATGCGTTCCTGGCCGGCACGGGTGGTGTAGTGCTGCAGGGTGATCGCCAGGCCGTGTTCCACATCGCGCCGGGCCTGGCCCAGTCGGGTGCGGAAGTACTCGTAGCCGGCCGGGTCGATCCACGGGTAATGCTGGGGCCAGCTGTCCAGGCGCGACTGGTGGATCTGTGGGGCGAACAGCTCGGTCAGCGAGCTGCTGGCGGCCTCCTGCCAACTGGCGCGGCGGGCGAAGTTGACGTAGGCGTCCACGGCGAAGCGCACCCCGGGCAGTACCAGTTCCTGGGAACGCAGTTGCTCCGGGTCCAGGCCCACCGCCTGGCCCAGGCGCAGCCAGGCCTCGATGCCGCCGTCCTCACCGGGGGCGCCGTCGTGGTCCAGCAGGCGCTGGATCCACTCGCGGCGAACTTCCCGGTCCGGGCAGTTGGCGAGGATCGCCGCATCCTTCATGGGGATGTTCACTTGGTAGTAGAAGCGGTTGGCGACCCAGCCCTGGATCTGTTCGCGGCTTGCCCGGCCTTCATACATCGCCACGTGATAGGGGTGATGGATGTGGTAATAGGCGCCCTTGGCGCGCAGTGCCTGCTCGAACTCGGCAGGGGACAGGGGGGTGTCGGTCATGTGTGTTCTCCGGGGGGCTGTCCTTTCGCGGGCAAGCCCGCTCCTACGCAAAGCGAGCTTGTAGGCGATATGGCCTACAGCTCAATACTCATTCCGTCGTAAGCCACTTCCACCTTTCGACGTACCAGTTCGGCACGTTCGGCGGAGTCTTCGTCGAGGATCGGGTTGGTGTTGTTGATGTGGATCAGCACCTTGCGCTGGCGGGGCAGTTGCTCCAGCACCTCGAGCATGCCGCCGGGACCGTTCTGCGCCAGGTGGCCCATTTCCTGGCCGGTGCGTGTGCCGACGCCACGGCGCTGCATTTCATCGTCTTCCCACAGGGTGCCGTCCACCAGCAGCACGTCGCTGGCGGCCATGATCTCCAGCAGGGGCGCATCGACTTTGCCCAGGCCCGGGGCATAGAAGAGTTTGCCGCCGCTGCGCAGGTCTTCGACGATCAGGCCGATGTTGTCCCCCGGGTGCGGGTCGAAACGGTGCGGAGAATAGGGCGGCGCCGCGCTGCGCAGGGGCAGCGGCGTGAAGCGCAGGTTGGGGCAGGCGGGGATGCTGAAGCTCTGGTCCAGTTCGATGCGGTTCCAGTTCAGGCCGCCGTTCCAGTGGCTGAGCATCTTGAACAGCGGAAAGCCGGTGCTCAGGTCTTCGTGGACCATGTCGGTGCACCAGACCTGATGCGGACAGCCTTCACGCAGGCTGAGCAGGCCGGTGGTGTGATCGATCTGGCTGTCCATCAGGATGATGGCGCCGATTCCGCTATCGCGCAGGGCCCGGCCCGGTTGCATGGGGGCGAAGCCCTGCAGTTGGGCGCGGATGTCCGGGGAGGCGTTGCACAGTACCCAGTTCACCCCGTCATCGGAAATGGCGATGGACGATTGGGTGCGGGCCTGGGCCCGCAGGCTGCCGTCGCGAAACCCTGCGCAGTTCACGCAGTTGCAGTTCCACTGCGGAAAACCACCGCCGGCGGCGGAACCTAGAATCTGGACAAACATGGACACTCCCGGGGTGACGACGTGAACAAGGTGGGCAACTGAAAATAAAAACGCCCCGGACGGGCCGAGGCGTTGCGCTGCGTGTTTCGGCCAGAGGCAGAAATCAGCGGCTGGCGAAGTACATGGTGACTTCGAAGCCGATACGCAGGTCGGTGTAAGCAGGTTTGGACCAGGTCATAAAAATGCTCCTTTGAGGTGGGTGGGACGGGTATTGCCTATACATATAGTCCACCTCCGGCGGGAGATGTTCAGATGCTTAGGGGGCTATCTTACTAAATTCCCGCAAAAGGTTGCCTGCAAATCTTAAGAAAGCTCATTGCAGCGCCGGTAATGATCATTGCGCCACTTGCCAAGGGGCTCCCGGGCAAGGCCCGGTGGCCAGTAGTGTCCAGCCACCGGCTGCCGCCTGCAGGGCCTGGGCGGCCTGAATCACGGTGTCGGGCGTGAGGGCCAGGATGCTGGCATGCAGTTGCGTCAGGTAATCCGACGGATGGCCGGCCAGTCGCGCCTGCCAGAGCCATTGCGCAGCCTGTTCCAGGGGCAGCAGCGAGGCCTGGAACTGCTGGGCCAAAGCCTGTCGCTGTTCGTTCCAGAACGCCTCGTCGAGCGTGCGCAGATGCTCCGGCCATTGCTGGAGAAATTGCTCCACGTGCTGAAGGATTTCGCTGAGCGTCGCGCTAGGCGATTGCACGCCGAACAGCAGGCCGGTCTGGCCGTTGCGCTGGCGCACGGCGCTGAACACCGCATAGCCCAGCTGCAACTCCACCCGCAGGCGTTGATAGAACGGCGTCTGGCAGAGCTGGCCCAGCAGGCGCCAGGCCGCTTCATCGGCCAGTCGCGGGCCGGGCGTGGGGCAGAACAGCAACAGCGCCTGTTCCCCGGCATCCCCGGGCAGGCTCTGCCAGCGGTGGACGGCCTCGGCTGCCGGCGGCTGGCAGAGCCCGGCATCCGCACTGCCGGGCATCCGCTGCAGCACTCGACCAAGGGCCTCCTGAATGCCTGCGGGCAACCCCAGGGCCAGGCCATCCCAGCGGGCGTCGGCCCACAGTGCTTGCAGATCCGATGCCTGCGTGCAGCGGGCGTCGGTGGCTTGTGGCTGCTCGCTGAAGGCCTTGAGCAGCCGCCGGATTGGCATCAACGGTGCTTCGTCCGGGGCGGCAGGGTTCTCCTGCCAGAACGAGTCGACGGGCTGGGTCAGTTGTATCAAGGCCTGTTGCAGCACCGCCGGCAGGGGGGGCTGCAGGCCAGTGAGTGTCAGCAACCAGTCTTCGCCAGCGCTGGCAAAGCTCAATTGCACACCGGCCTGGGCGGCGTCGCTGCGCAGGGGCGCGAGGCTGTACTGCAGCCGTTCGTGCAAGCCGGCCGGAGCGGGCGAGGCCAGGCGCCAACGTAGAATCAGGGCCCCTTCATGACCGTCCGTGGGCAGGGCCTGGCTCAGGTGCAGCGCCGAGGTTTCTCGGCGGCTTCGCGAGCGATCCTGCGCGAAGGTGCGCAGCCCGCGGTGTGCACTGGTCTGTCCACGAATCAGTCCCGCCCGCGGCGCCTCGGCAGCGCTGCGCAGGAAAGGGTTGGCCGCTGGCAGGCGCCATTCGCTGCTGAAGTTATCCACAACCTGGGGCTGCAACTGTGCAAGCACCGCCTTGAGCGCCGCGAGCCCCTGCGCATTCAGCTCACCGATGCTCTGGCGGCTGTCCCGCTGGGCCAATGCCAGAGCACTGGCGACCTGCAACGGGCGTTGTTGCAGCAAGGCATATTCCTCCCGCAGCTCGGGCCAATCGCCCTGGGCCCTGAAGAAGCCCAGCCAGTCTCCGAGCAGCTCGCTGACCTGGGCCGCGGCTGTCGTTGCCCGGGTGCTAAGGGTCACCTGCAGGTGCAACAAGGCCTGCCCGGCAAATTCATACAGCGTCTGTGCCTTCAGGCCCTGGGCCAACTGGCGTTGCTGGAGCCCGGCAAGCAGCCCTCCCGGCTTGGCCGATTGCAGCCAGGTACAGAGAAAGTCCAGGGCGGGTGCTGCGCCGTCGGGCAGTTGTTCGAAGGCGAACAGCAGGTCCAGGCGTTGTGCCTCGAGCTGTTGATAGCTGCGGGTGCCGCTCGGCAACAGCGCGGGAGGTCGGCGCTGCTCAAGATGCCGGCCCTGGGCCAGAGTCGCGCCGTAGCGTTCGGCCAGTTCGCGAAGTTCTTCCAGAGGCTGGGGGCCGACCAGGCTCAGGGTCATTTGCCCGGCCTGGTAAAACTTTTGATGAAACTGCTGTAGCGCTTGCTGAAAACCGCGGCTGGCCAGGTTCAGGCTGTAACGGTTGCCGGCATGGAAGGCCCGCAGCGGATGAGCGCCAGACAGACCGTCGAACAGCGCGAACTGACGCTGCGCCGCCTGATCCCGGGACCAGGCGATAAATTCCGCGTGCAGCACTTCCCGCTCCCGGCGCTGGTCATCAAGGTCCAGGCGCGGGTGGGCGAGCATGTCGCACAGGCGTTCCATACCGGCGGCAAGAGCACTGGGCGGCAGTTCGAAGAAGAACTCGGTCGCACGTTCACAGGTCTTGGCATTGAGCTGTCCGCCCTGGTTTCGCACATGGGCCATCAGCCCCTGTTCGGCAGGAAAGCGCTCGGTGCCGAGAAACAGCAGGTGCTCCAGAAAGTGCGCCAGCCCCGGCCACGCCGCCGGCGCATCGTGGCTGCCGGCGCAGACCCGCAGTGCCGCGGCGCAACGTTTCAGGTGAGGGGCATGACGCAGGGACACCCGCAGGCCGTTGGCCAGGGTTTGCAAGTGAGGCAGGGGGTGGTTCAGCGCGGGCATGAGCACTTCCAGAACAGAGAGGCGCCCATGCTAGCGGATATGGGCGGATCAGCGCTTGCTCAGGTCGTCGTATAGCTCGGGGCGACGATCGGCAAGGTAGCGGTTCAGCGCCCGGGATTGGTTCATCAGCGTACGATCCAGGGTGCCGATGATCAGGGCTTCGTCCAGCCCGGCCAGGGCGATCCGGCTGCCGTCGGGGGCGGCGATGGAGCTTTGGCCGCAATAGCGGATCTGCTCTTCCCGGCCGCAGTAGTTGGCGTAGGCCACATAGCACTGGTTTTCGAAGGCCCGGGCGCGAATCGTCACATCGGCGACGAAGTCGTAGGGAATCATGTTTGCCGTCGGCACCAGGATCAGCTCGGCACCGGCCAGGGCCAGGCGCCGGGCGTTCTCCGGAAATTCGATGTCGTAGCAGATCAGGAAGCCGAGCTTCCAGCCGTTGAGCTCCACCAGGGGGAAGTCATCCGCACCGGCGCTGAACATCGAGTGATCCAGATCACCGAACAGATGAGTCTTGCGGTAGTTGCACAGGCGCTGGCCCTGGGCGTCGATCAACTGCACGGCGTTGTAGATCTGGCCGTCGCTGCTGCGCTCCGGGTAGCCGTAGAGAATCGCCGTGCCGGCGGCCTGGGCGATGGCGGCGATGCGCTGGGCCGAGGGGCCGTCCTGGGCCTCGGCCAGGGCGCCGACCGCTTCGGCACCGATGTTGTAGCCGCTGAGGAACATCTCCGGCAGCACCAGCAAATCGGCATCCGTGGCCTCCATGGCCACCCGGTGCAGGCGCTGCAGGTTACCGGCCACATCCAGTGGCGCGGGCGGGCACTGGTACAAGGCGACGTGCATGGTCTTCACTCCTCTGACTGACTGGCCGACCACTGTAGCGGCTGGCGCAGGCGGCGATAAGCCCCGCCAGGGACTTGCCGCGCGCCATGGTCCGTTGCTCAGTCCGCCAGGGCAATCGGTCCGATTTCGTGGAACACGTCCCCCGGTCCCGGGTTCTCGGGATGGGTGGCGCCGCCGAAGTGCTTCATGATGCCCCACACGGCGTTGAGCGAGGTCTGCACCGCGCCCTCGACCCAGGCCGGGGTCCAGGACACGTCATCGCCGGCGATGAAGATGCCGCGCTGTTCGGCCGGCATGTCGTCCTGCATGAAGTGCGCGTACATGCGCTGGTTGTAGCGGTAATGGCCCGGCAGCGCGCCCTTGAAGGCACCGAGGAAATGCGGATCGGCCTCCCAGGACACGGTGATCGGATCGCCGATGATGCGGCTGGCGATGTCGACTTTCGGGTAGATCTTCTTCAAGGCGTCCAGGGCCAGCTTCACGCGCTTTTCCACCGGCTGCGGGAGCATCTTCAGGGCGTCGCTCATCCACGAGTAGGACAGGCAGATCACCCCCGGCTTGTCGTCGCCGTTGTCGAACAGGTAGGTGCCGCGAGTCAGGCGGTCGGTGAGGGTCATGCTCATCAGGTCGCGGCCGGTTTCCGGGTCCTTGTCCTTCCAGAACGGCCGGTCGACCATGACGAAGGTCTTCGACGACTGCATGTAGCGGGTGCGGTCCAGGGCCATCCACATCTTCTGCGAGAACAGCGACTCTTCGCATTCGATCTGGGTGGTTAGCAGCCAGCTCTGGCAGGTGGTCAGGACCGCCGCGTATTCCCGGGTATCGCCCCAGTTGTCGGTGACGCTGAAGCGGCCGTCGGCGGCCCGGGCAATGCGCTTGACTCCGGTGCGTGGCGCGCCATGGTGCAGCGAGCTGAGGCTGGTGCCGGCCGGCCAGTGGGCGCAACGCTCCGGCACGTGGCGCCAGATGCCCAGGGGCACCTGTTCGACGCCGCCGACCACCAGATGCTGGTGATCGTCGCAGTTGGTCATGACCACGCGGAAGATTTCCAGCATCGAGTTGGGGAAGTCCGAGTCCCAGCCGCCGGTGCCGAAGCCCACCTGGCCGAACACTTCACGATGGTGGAACGACAGTTTGGCAAAGGCCTTGGAGGTGGCGACGAAGTCGTAAAAGGTGCGGTCGTCCCACAGCGGCACCAGGGTGTTCCACAGCTCCTTGAGGCGCGGCACGTCGCGATCGCGGATGGCTTGCTGGATCTCGCTGAAGCGCGAGCCGTCCTCCAGGGCGTCGGCCCAGGCGTCGGCGACTTCCTGGAACAGGGCCGGCAGGTCGGCGAGTTTCTGGGCGTAGTGGGTCTGGCCTTCGAGATCGATGACCGTGCTGCCCGACGCCGGGGTCAGCGGGTTGGGGAAGGGCTTGGTCTCAAGGCCGAGCTTGTCGACGTAGTGATAGAAGGCCGTGGACGACACCGGAAAGCGCATGCCACCGAGTTCGGCGATGATGCCTTCGGCGCCTTCGAAGGCCTGGGAGCGCAGGCGGCCACCCATTTTCGACGCTTCATAGACCACCGGCTTGAGGCCCAGTTTCATCAGTTCGTAAGCGGCGACCAGGCCGGCGATACCCGCGCCGACGATGGCCACTTCGGTGCCGTGCTGGGCTTCGGGGATGCTACCCAGGCCGGCGGGGTGCTCGATCCAGTCGTCAAAGGCGAAAGGAAAATCCGGGCCGAAGATGGTGATCGGTTTTTTACCGTCTGCAGGATGGCGATTGTTCTTGTTCATGGCTGACCTTGGCGGGCGGCTCAGCAGAGTGCTGAGTATAGGAAAAGATGGCAGCCATTCTAGAGAGGGGGAAACACGTAAATAAGACGCAAACTGTCGTCGTTATGCATTGTTATTTATCAACCTGACGAAGAGATGATTCAGATTGACGATGGAGCGCTTTCAGCTGTGGGGCTTCAGAGCGCATGCCCGCGATCGATCTTGCTGCTGAGGATGATCGAGGTGGTGGTCTTTTCCACGCCGTCGACGCTGCCGATCTGGTCCAGCAATTGGTCCAACTGTTCCGGCGAGTCGGTGCGCAGCCAGGCCACGTAATCGAACTCGCCGCTCACCGCGCACAGTTGCTGGACCTGAGCCATGCCGCTCAGGCGCCGCAGCACTTCCTTGCCGGAGCGCGGCTGGACCTTGATCCCCACATACGCCTGCAAGCCGCCGTCGACCACCCTCTGACCCAGGCGCACACCGTAGCCGGTGATGACCCGGGTCTTTTCCAGGCGCGCCAGACGCGAAGTCACGGTGGTGCGGGCAATACCCAGCTGCCGGGCCAGCATGGCCACGCTTTCGCGGGCATTGATCTGCAGGGCGGCGATCAGTTGGCGATCGACTTCATCAAGAACGGGAGGGCGGCTATCGGACAAGGGGGGCTCCAGCACGGCTATCGAGGGAGCGAGCATGTTACAGCCTCGGGCAAACCCTGGCTGCTGCTGCCGATTGTCTGTTCTGGCCAGGGACTGAGCTTTCGCCATCGGGACTTTTTTTGAAACAAATAGCCTGCGACAAGTTGTCATAAGTAACCAGTTAGTACATTCTCGCTGCCTAGTTTTACAAATGGCAGAGGTTTGACATGAAAAACACGGGGGCTGCCACCGGCAGCCGATGGCTCCTGGCGGGGTTGGGCATTCTGATTGCCCTGATCGGGCTGGGCCTGGCGGGAGGCGGTGGCTATCTCCTGAGTCTGGGAGGCAGCGCCTATTTCCTGTTGATGGGCCTGGCGATGCTGGTGTCCGGCATTCTGATTGCCCGGGCCAATCCTCGTGGCGCCAGACTGTACGGCGTGGCCCTGGTGCTGACCGCGATCTGGGCGGTCTGGGATGCCGGCTTGGAATACTGGCCGCTGGTTTCGCGGGTGCTGACCTTTGCCGTGATCGGCCTGGTGGTGGCGCTGATCTATCCGACCCTGATGCGCGCCTCCGGTGCCCGCGCCGGGCGTGCGGCTCATGGGCTGGCGGGGCTGCTGGGCGTTGGCATAGTGGCGACCCTGGCCTACATGTTCGTGCCGACCCATGTGGTCAAGGCCGACAGCGTACCGGCCATCCAGCCGGTGGCTCCCGCCGAGCAGCAGAAAGACTGGGCCCACTGGGGCAACACCACGGCGGGCAACCGCTTTGCTGCCCTGGACCAGATCAACAAGGGCAATATCGGCCAACTGCAAGTGGCCTGGACCTTCCGCACCGGTGACCTGCCCCAAAGCACCGGCGCCGGCGCCGAAGACCAGAACACCCCGCTGCAGATCGGCGATACCGTCTACACCTGCACCGCCTACGGTAAGGTGTTCGCCCTGGACGCCGACACCGGCGCCGAGCGCTGGAAGTTCGACCCGCAAGGCTATGCACCCAACTGGCAGCGCTGCCGTGGCTTGGGCTATTTCGACGCCTCCGCGGTCCCGGTAAGCCAGTCCTCGGCGCCCGCCGCTGCTCCTGCGGCTTGCACCAGGCGCCTGTTCCTGCCGACCGGCGATGCGCGCCTGATTGCGCTCGATGCTGAAACCGGCAAGCCCTGTGAAGACTTCGGCCACCAGGGCACGGTCGATCTGAAAACCGACATGGGCGAGATCAAGCCGGGTTACTACCAGCAAACCTCGACGCCCCTGGTGGCGGGCACCGTGGTCATCGTCGGCGGCCGGGTGGCGGACAACTTCTCCACGGGCGAGCCGCCAGGCGTTGTGCGGGCTTTTGATGTGCGCAGCGGCGATCTGATGTGGGCCTGGGACCCGGGCAACCCGGCCACCACCAAACGTCCGCCGGCGGGTGAAACCTATACCCGTGGCACCCCGAACGTCTGGTCGGCGATGTCCTATGACGCCAAGCTGGGCCTGGTGTACCTGCCCACCGGCAACGCCACGCCGGACTTCTTCGGCGGTCAGCGCAGCGAGTTCGATGACAAGTGGAGCTCCTCGGTCGTCGCCCTCGACGTGAAGACCGGCCAGGTGCGCTGGCATTTCCAGACCACCCACCACGACCTCTGGGATTTCGACCTGCCGGCGCAGCCGCTGCTGTACGACATTCCGGACGATAAGGGCGGCGTGCAACCGGCATTGGCCCAGGTCACCAAACAGGGCGAGATCTTCCTGCTCAACCGCGAAACCGGCAAGCCGATTGCCCGGGTCGAAGAGCGTCCGGTGCCCCAGGGCAATGTGCCGGGGGAGCGTTATTCGCCGACCCAGCCGTTCTCGGTGGAAATGCCATCGATTGGCAATCAGACGCTGACCGAGTCCGACATGTGGGGCGCGACTCCGTTCGACCAGCTGCTGTGCCGCATCCAGTTCAAGGGCATGCGCCATGAGGGCGTGTACACCCCGCCTGGCCTGGATCACGCACTGCAGTTCCCCGGCTCCCTGGGTGGCATGAACTGGGGCAGCGTGTCGGTGGATCCGACCAGCCACTACATGTTCGTCAACGACATGCGCCTGGGCCTGGCCAACTACATGATCCCTCGGGAGCAGATTGGCGCCGGTGCCAGTGGCATCGAAATGGGCGTGGTGCCCCAGGAAGGTACGCCGTTCGGCGCCATGCGCCAGCGCTTCCTCTCGGCGGTGGGCATTCCCTGCCAGAAGCCGCCGTTCGGCACCATGTCGGCCATCGACCTGAAGACCCGCAAACTGATGTGGCAGGTGCCGGTGGGCACCGTGCAGGACACCGGCCCGCTGGGGATTCGCATGCACCTGCCGATCCCGATTGGCATGCCGACTCTTGGCGCGTCTCTGGCGACCCAATCCGGCCTGCTGTTCTTCGCCGGCACCCAGGACTTCTACCTGCGGGCCTTCGATACCGGCAACGGTAATGAAATCTGGAAAGCGCGCCTGCCAGTGGGTAGCCAGTCGGGCCCGATGACTTACGTATCGCCCAAGACCGGGCGCCAGTACATCCTGCTCACGGCCGGTGGCGCACGGCAGTCGACCGATCGCGGTGACTATGTGATTGCCTACGCGCTGCCCAAATAAGGACAGCCGGCGACACAGTGAAAAGCCGCGCAATGCGCGGCTTTTTCATGGGGGCAAGAAATGGCTGGCGATGGCGGTGGTGCCCAGGGGCCTGCCTTGGCGTTGTAAGTATTAGCAGGTCTGAATTTGAGCTGACCACTAATGGTGCAGCGTTAAGTCGGCATCCGGGTTAATTCTGCATCAGCGATAACAGCTTGGCTGAACGAGCAGCAGATCGCGTAGCGCTTCACCCACTCCGGTGGCGGATTGAGGGTTTTGTCCCGTGACGAGCCGACCATCGACCACCACGTTGGCAGTCCAGTTTGCTGCGCCGTGATGATGCGCACCACGCGCACTCAGGGTGCTGGCCAGCAAGAAAGGCACGATGTTGTCGAGCTTGACCGCACGTTCTTCGTCGTCGGTAAACGCACTGAGGTTTTTGCCGGCAACCAGGTAGCTGCCATCGCTGAGCGTCACGTTCACCAGTGCCGCGGGGCCGTGACAGACTGCGGCCACTGCACCACCGGCTTCGAAGAGGTCGCGGGTCATGCTTTGCACGGCAGGGCTAGTCGGGAAATCCCACATCGCACCGTGGCCGCCGGTAAAGAAGATAGCGGCGTACTTCGACGCATCCAGGGCGTCCAGGCGTTGTGTGTTAGCAATGGCGGCGCGAAAGCGACTGTCGTTCCAGTAGCGTGCGTTGGTGACATCATTTAGGTCGAGACCATCGACCGGAGGTTCGCCGCCCTGGATCGAGGCGAACTCGATTGTAAAGCCGGCCGCTTCGAGTACGGCAAGCGGGTGGGTGACTTCGGCGAGGTAAAAGCCCGTCGGCTCGCCACCATCGCCTTTGCTGGCGTGGCTGGTGAGGACCATCAATAGTGGTTTGTGTTGGTTTGCGGATGAGGGCGTCATGATTTTTTCTCTAGAGTTCAAGCTGAAGGAGCAATGCCGGTGGCAGTGCCCACTGGCACAGTCGGGGAATTCGCTGGAGCGGCTGAGCCGCAAATGTTGTCGTTAGAAAGTCGCTTTACCGACTGACGCACCAGTAATAAGGACAGTGTGAGGTTTCATTACAGTGCTCCAAATACCCGTCAGAAACCGGGGTCGAGGGAGGGCGCAGTGCTGCAGTCGTGTTATTTCAATCGATCGAGCAGTGCCTTGCCGACCTCAATGGCCGAGGCTGGATTCTGGCCAGTGATCAACTCGCGATCGATGACCACATTAGGCGTCCAATTGGAAGTGTTGCTGCGGTACACCCCACCGGCTTGTTCCAGCGCGGTTTGCGGGTAGAACTTCATAACACCACCGTTGAGCAGACCTTTGGCTTCTTCCTCTTCCTTATTGCTGATAACGGTCATCTTGTAGCCCGCATAAATCCAGTCGGCGCTGCCCCTCTCAGGTTTCGCACTCTGGAGTTGGCGGGTGAATTTTTCGGCGTCAGGCAAGGTCGACAGCAGGGCGATCGGGCCATGGCAGACGAGTGCGGTGGTCTTGTCTTGTCCATGGAAATTCGCCAGCAAGCGACCCAGCTGACGGCTGTGGAGCAGGTCCTGCATGGGGGCGTGGCCGCCGGGAATGTAGACCGCATCAAAGTGCGCATAACCGATCTGCTCTACCCGAGAAAGGCTGATGACCGGTGACTGTTCCGGCAAGGTCAGTTTCAGTTGATCAAGCAAGTTCTTATAGGTCTGAAGCGCTGCCTCATCGTTGTTGAAGTACATTTTATCGATGGACGTTTTGTCCACTGTCGGCGCGTTGCCGTTCGGGGTGGCAAAGGTGACGTTATGGCCAGCGTCGAGCAGCATCTTTACCGGTTGCAAAAGCTCGTTCAGGTAGAAGCCGGTGGCAAAGACCTTGCCGTCCTTCAAATCGAGCTTCGCCGAATCGGAAAGCACCACAAGCACGTTGTCAGCGCTGGCTGCCAGGCTGGTGCTGGCGAGGGCCATGGCTAATGCAATACGGGTCAGTTTTCTCATGTCGTGTCCAGAATTTATCGGGCGAACGGTTGCCGCCCCTGCCTGGATACTCTATTGATGTATGATTTGGCGATAAACTACCTAAAATGGAATTCATTTGGACTTTGTAGGCAATAATGGCGCGTAGATTTGACCATCTTGGGGATGTGGAAGCCTTTATTCGCGTGGTGGAGCAGGGCACTGTCAGTGCTGCTGCCACTGCCCTGGCGACCACGCCTTCGGTGCTCAGCCGGGCGTTGACGAGGCTCGAGTCGCGCCTTGGCGTGCAATTGTTGCGACGTACTACCCGAAGGCTCAGCCTGACAGACGCCGGCAAGTTGTACCTGGAACAAACCCGTTTGGCCTTTTCACAGATTGAAGAGGCGGAGCGCAATATTTGCGGCCAGGAAGGCGAGTTGAGCGGGCGCGTTCGGATGAGCGTCCCAACGACTTACGGGCATCATCGTCTGCCACCGCTGCTCAGTGAGTTTGCCCGGCAATACCCGGCTGTGCGGGTGGAACTGAGCATCACCAATCGCAATGTCGACCTAGTCGCCGAAGGCTACGATCTGGCGATTCGTCTGGGGCAGTTGCCGGACAGTGGTCTGGTGGGCCGCAAACTGGAAGATGCGCGGCTTTGCCTCGTCGCGTCTCCCCAATACCTGGCTCGCGCCGGCATCCCTACGACGCTTGAGATGTTAGGCGAGCACGTTTGTCTGCCATTCATCATGCCCAGCAGTGGCAAGGTCGGATCGTGGTTGTTCTGTCTTGACGGGAAAAATATCGAATGGCTACCGCAAGCCAATGTGGAGGTTTCGGATGATGTTCTGGGGATCGTTTCGCTGGCGGAAAGCGGTCTGGGCATCTGCCAGACCTATGATTTCATCGTCCGGGACAAAATTCAGCGCGGGCAATTGGTGGAAATACTTGCGCAATTGAGTGGGCGCAGTCGGCCGTTCTCGATTATTTACCCGCCTCACCGGCAATTGTCAGCCGCATCCCGGGCGCTGATCGAGTTCATCCTGGACAACACCCAAGCCTGAGCGATTCAAGCGGCTGATGTGGACGTTTTGTGGACGGTCAGCAGATTTTAATTCGAGGTCTTTCGAACCGTAGAAGCGCGAAAGCCGCGCATTGCGCGGCTTTCAATTTGGTGGGCCCACACGGACTTGAACCGTGGACCAAAGGATTATGAGTCCTCTGCTCTAACCAACTGAGCTATAGGCCCTCAGTAGGCGGCGGATTATAACGATGGTTTCTCGGCTGTGCTATCCGAAAAATCGGAAACCCGGATCCGCAGGAAGGCCGCACAGAACTCATCTGCCTCAAGGGGCAGACTGACGATGTAGCCCTGGATCTGCTCGCAGCCTTCCTGGGCGAGGAAGGTCTGCTGGTCATGGTCTTCCACCCCTTCGGCGATCACCGTGAATTGCATGCTGCGACCCAGGGCGATGATGGCGCGGACAATCGCCACGTCGTGGGGGTCGTCCGGTAGGCCACGGACGAAGGACTGGTCGATCTTGAGGAAATCCAGGGGCAGGCGCTTGAGGTAGCTCAGGGACGAGTAGCCGGTGCCGAAGTCGTCGATGGCCAGTTGCACCCCCAGGCGCTTGAGCTGGTGCAACACCTCCAGGGCTTCTTCGGCCTGGCTCATGATGAAGTTCTCGGTGATCTCCAGTTGCAGCAAACCAGGCTGCAGGTCGTAGTCGCGCAGCAGTTGTTCGATGCGGCCCAAGAGATTGGGTTGGCGCAACTGGGCGCCGGCCAGGTTCACCGACAGCGGTCCGAAGTGCTCGTAGTGCTGGTTCCAGCTATGCAGGTGCTGGCAGGCCTGTTCCAGGACCCAGTCGCCGATCAGCAGGATCATGCCGTTTTCTTCGGCCAGGGGAATGAAGTGCTCGGGCGGGACATCGCCGAAGGTGGGGTGGTGCCAGCGGATCAGCGCCTCGGCGCCCACCAGTTCGTGGTTGCTGAGGCTGATCTTGGGCTGGAAGTACAGCGACAGCTCATCGCGTTCGATGGCCCGACGCAGTTCGTGTTCCAGGGCCACCCGCTCGCTGGCCTGGGCGGTCAGGTCGCGGGTGTAGCGTTCCACGCGGTTGCGGCCCTTGGCCTTGGAGCGGTACATGGCGGCATCGGCGTTCTTGATCAGGGTGGCGACGTCGCAACCGTCCTTGGGGTAGAGGCTGGTGCCGATGCTGGCGCTGATGAAGAACTCATGTTCACCGGCCTGGAACGGCGCGGTGAAGCAGTTCAGCAACTTGGTGGCGATGTGGTCGGCATCGCTGGCCTGGTGCAGCCCGGGCAGCAGGATGATGAATTCGTCCCCGCCCAGGCGAGCCACGGTGTCGATGTCTCGTAGCTGTTCCTTGAGGCGCACGGCGATGCCCTTGAGCAGCAGATCGCCCACCGGGTGGCCGAGGCTGTCGTTGATGTGCTTGAAGCGATCCAGGTCGAGGAACAGCACCGCGCCCTGGCCGCCGCTGTCCTGCTGGCCGTTGAGCGCGGCCAGCAGGCGACTTTCGAACAGGGTGCGATTGGGCAGGCCGGTCAGGGGGTCGTGGTGGGCCTGATAGTCGAGCCGTGCCTGGGCGTGCTTGAGGCTGGAGATATCGGCGAATACCGCCACGAAATGGGTGATCTGCCGCTCCTTGTTGCGCACGGCGTTGATGGTCAACCAGTTGGGGTAGAGCTCTCCGTTCTTGCGGCGGTTGGAAATCTCGCCCTGCCAGTGGCCTTCCAGGGTCAGTTGATGCCACATCGCGGCGTAGAAGGCGCTGTCGTGCAGCCCCGATGCCAGCAGGCGCGGGGTCTGGCCCAGGGTTTCACTTTCGCTGTAGCCGGTGATTTCGCTGAAGGCCCGATTGACCGCGCTGATGCGCTGCTGGGTATCAGTGATCATCACGCCCTCGGCGGTGCTTTCGAACACTGTGGCGGCCTGTTGCAGTTTTTCCTGCATTTGCTGGCGATCGGTAATGTCCCGGGCGATGGTCAGCATGCAGTCTTCTTCGCCGATGGGCAGCGGCCGGCTGGACAGCTCGCAAAGGCGGATCTGGCCATCGTTGCGGCGAATATGGCAACGGAAGTCGCGGACGTAGCCGTCGCGTTGCAGCAGATCGAGCATCTGTTTGCGTTCGTTGAGATTGACCCAGATTCCCAGTTCCAGGGTCGAGCGGTCCAGTGACACGGCGCTATTGAAGCCGGTGATGCGACTGAAGCCCTCGTTGACCTCGATCAGCAGGCCATCGCGCTGGCGGCTCAACAGCAGTCCGTCCGGGGAGGCGTGGAAGGCTTTGGCGAACTTCTCTTCGGAGGTCTGCAGTTGCTGCTGGGTTTCCTTGAGCTGGCTGATATCGCGCACCACCACCACCAGCGCCGGGGTGGTGTCGAGGTCAAAGGGCTCGGCGGAGATCAGCCCGGTGAACAACTGGCCACTGTGGCGGCGAAAGGGCATCTCCAGGTTGCGGATGCTGCCGGCCTGCAAGCGCTGCAAGAGGCTGGGGCCGACCCCCGGGATCCCCCAGATGTTCAGCTCGGTGGCGGTCTGGCCGATGACCGTTTCGGCACTCAGGCCGATCTGTTCCTCGAAGGCCTTGTTGACCTCCAGCAGGCAGCCGTCGGACAGGCGTGCGATGACCAGGATGTCCGGGCACTGCTGGAACACCGAAGCGAACTTCTGCTCGGACAGGCGTAGCGCTTCTTCGGTGTGCTTGGCTTCGCTGATGTCGATCATCAGCCCGCGCATCACCGGTTCCTGGCCGTGCTCGATCAGGCTGACGATGTCGCGTACCCAGAGACAGCGACCGTCGGCGGTGATCACCCGGTAGTCGAGGCTGTGGTCGCGCCCGGCCTGGACCTCATGGTCGCAGAACGCCTGGGCCCGGGTCAGGTCGGCGGGGTGGATGATGTTGCGCCAGAACCCGGGAACCAGCCAGTGAGCCAGGGGATAGCCCAGCAGCGCTTCGGCGTGGGGCGAGACGTAGCTGTAGGTGAAGTCGCTGACGCGGGCTTCCCAGGCGATGGCGGACAGGCTCTCCACCAGGCTGCGATAGTGGTATTCGCTGCTGCGCAGCTCCTGTTCCAGGGCCACCCTGCGGGAGATCTCCGAGCTCAGGCGGCGGTTGATACGGATCACCACCGCGAGCACGGTGACCAGCAGGAGCAGCCCGGGCAGCCCATAGAGCAGCACGTCGGACCAGAAGGTTCGATGGTCGAGCACGCTGCCGACCCAGTGTTGCTGAATGGCACTGATTTCATCGGGGCTGAGGTCGGCCAGCACTTTGTCGAGAATGCCCACCAGGATCTTGCTGTCGCGCGGGACGCCCATCGCCAACTGGTAGCGATAGGGGGTTTCGCCGCTGACATACAGGCCCTCGAGCTTGAGCTGGCGCAGGCTCCAGACGCTGGAGGCCAGGTCACCGACCACGGCGTCCACTTCGTCGGTGGCCAGGGCCTGCAGTGCGGAACTGATGTTGGGCAGGGCGACCAGGTTCAGGTCCGGATGATGGGTGCGCAGCAGTTCGTGGGGGGCGTAGTTTTCCACCACGGCCACTTTCAGGCCGTAAAGGTCCTGAAGGTTGCGCGGTTGCGCACCGCCGCTGTGGGCGAGGATGACGATGGGAAAATCAAGGTAGGGGCGGGTGAACGCCATGTAGCTCTGGCGCTCCGGTGTCGACATGATCCCGGGCAGCAGGTCCAGCTTGCCCTGCTTGGCGTCCTCGAGTACCTCGGTCCAGCTGGCGGGCTCGATGGGCGTCAGGCTCACCGACAGGCGTTCCTGGATCAGGTGGATGTAGTCCGCTGCAAGGCCCTGGTAGCGACCTTCCTCGTCTCGATATTCGAATGGCGGCCAGGAGGCATCTACCCCCAGGCGCAGTTGCGGGTGAGCCTTGAGCCAGCCACGTTCTTCATCGGTGAGAGTCAGCGCGCCAGCCGTTGCCGTCCAGGTAAGCAGCGCCAGCAGTAGCATGGCCGACAGTCTGGGCATAACCGTCTCGTTATGGCACGGGGAATGTTTCGAGTGTAGACGGGCTATGCGGCGAGGGAGAGCGAGGATCTGCAAAAAGCAAAACCCCCAGCTGGGCTGGGGGTCTTGGGCTTACTCGTCGAGGAAGGAGCGCAGATGCTCGCTTCGCGTCGGGTGGCGCAGCTTGCGCAGCGCCTTGGCTTCGATCTGACGAATCCGTTCACGGGTCACGTCGAACTGCTTACCAACCTCCTCGAGGGTGTGGTCGGTATTCATGTCGATGCCGAAGCGCATGCGCAGGACCTTGGCTTCACGGGCAGTGAGGCCGGAGAGTACTTCGCGGGTCGCTTCTTTGAGGCTCTCAACGGTGGCCACATCGATTGGCGACTGCATGGTCGAGTCTTCGATGAAGTCGCCCAGATGGGAGTCTTCGTCATCACCGATCGGGGTTTCCATGGAGATCGGCTCTTTGGCGATCTTCAATACCTTGCGGATCTTGTCCTCAGGCATTTCCATGCGTTCGCCCAGCTCTTCCGGCGTCGGTTCACGACCCATTTCCTGCAGCATCTGCCGGGAAATGCGGTTGAGCTTGTTGATCGTCTCGATCATGTGCACCGGAATACGGATAGTGCGGGCCTGGTCGGCAATCGAGCGAGTGATCGCCTGACGGATCCACCAGGTGGCATAGGTCGAGAACTTGTAGCCGCGACGGTATTCGAACTTGTCCACCGCTTTCATCAAGCCGATGTTGCCTTCCTGGATCAGATCGAGGAATTGCAGGCCACGGTTGGTGTACTTCTTGGCGATGGAGATCACCAGACGCAAGTTGGCTTCAACCATCTCTTTCTTCGCGCGGCGGGCCTTGGCCTCACCGATCGACATGCGACGGTTGATGTCCTTGATCTCGGCGATCTTCAAGCCGGTTTCGACTTCAAGAGCGGTCAGCTTCTGCTGGCAACGGATGATGTCCGGCTGCAGGCGGGCAATGGCTTCGGCGTATTTGGTCTTGCCTTTGGCCAGGGCGTCGGTCCAGCTTTCATCCACTTCGTTGCCCGGGAACTGGCGCAGGAAGTCGGCACGCGGCATGCGGGCATCACGCACGCAGAGCTGCATGATGGCGCGCTCTTGCTGACGCAGGCGATCCAGGGCGCTGCGTACGCGTTCAACCAGGCCTTCGAATTGCTTCGGAACCAGTTTGATCGGCATGAACAATTCGGCCAGGGCCAGCATTTCGGCGATGGCTTGCTTGTTCTCGCGGCCGTGCTTCTTCAGCGCCTTGCGGGTGATCTCCATCTGATCGGCGACAGCGCCAAAGCGCTGTGCGGCGATAACAGGATCCGGACCGCTTTCGGCTTCTTCTTCGTCTTCGGTCGCTTCAGCTTCTTCGTCGTCGCTGTCGTCATCCGCCTTCGCGGTTTTGGTGTCGACAGGCGGCGGCACTTCGGCGGCAGGCGGCGTAATACCGTCGTCCGGATCGATGTACCCGCTGAGAACGTCAGACAGGCGGCCACCTTCGGTGGTGACGCGAGTGTATTCGGCGAGGATGTGATCAACCGTGCCAGGGAAGTGCGCGATTGCGCCCATCACTTCACGGATGCCCTCTTCGATACGCTTGGCGATTTCGATTTCGCCTTCACGTGTGAGCAGCTCTACCGTGCCCATTTCGCGCATGTACATGCGCACTGGGTCGGTAGTGCGACCAATGTCGGTTTCCACAGCCGCCAACGCTGCGGCGGCTTCTTCAGCTGCTGCTTCGTCGGTGTCGGCTTCGGCCAACAAAAGGGCATCCGCATCCGGAGCACTCTCGAATACGTTGATCCCCATGTCGTTGATCATGCGGATGATGTCTTCCACCTGTTCCGGATCTGAAATATCCTCCGGCAGGTGGTCGTTGACCTCCGCGTAAGTCAGGTAACCCTGCTCACGTCCACGGCTGATCAACTCTTTGAGGCGAGACTGCTGTTGCGCTTTTCCGGACATAACACCCTATCCACTGAAGGTCTTGGCGGGCAAAAAACAAGCCGAGGATTATACCCGAGCTATGACCTCACGCGCCAGTTGAGGTCGGGTTCGATGCGGGAACATTGCGTTTTAAAAGCTCAACCAGCTGAATTTTCTCTTCGCTGCTGAGCTCGCTTTGACGCGATTTCCTGAGAAGTTGGTCTAAAACACGCTCGCGTTGGCGAGCGGACAAGCTATTAATGGTGTCGAAAAACTGTTGTTCAAGGTTATCTCCGTCGATCAACCACTCTTTTTCTGCCAGAGCAGTCAGCAGGTGGCCCTGCTGAGTGCCGTGCCAGCGCGCCATCAACTGATGAATAGAGCGTAGCTTAGGATTTTTCTGCACGGCTTCGATCAGGGCGACCAGCAACTGTGTATTGATGTTGTCGTCATCGGCAAAGTGCCCGGCATCTTCAACTTTTTCTGCCAACTGCGGGTGATGCAGCAAGGTGCGCAGAGCTGCCAGTGTCGGAGGCTCCACCGCTGCCGGGACCCGCGGGCCCCTGGGCTGGTCGCGATCGCCCTGGCGCTTGCCCTTGCCGTTCTTGTCCCAGGGCTTGTTTTCCCACTTCTTGCCGCCGCCATTTTTCTTCGGCGTCCAGTCCTGTTGAGGGACGTAGGTTTCCTGGTGGGGCTCATGGTAGTCGGCGTAATCCGGCATTGCGTCGTAATCAATGCCGGCGTCGTAGGCTGGCGGCGCTTCCGGCGCGGCGTTGTGGACCAGTTGCGTGACGGTTTCGCTGGTCAGGCCGGTGATCTCGCTGAGGCGCTGGCGCATCAGGGTGCGCAGGTTGGCGCCAGGGATCTTTTCGATCAGCGGCGCAGCCAGCGTGGCCAGGTGGGCCTTGCCTTCCAGAGAGCGCGGGTCTGCTTCGTCGATCAGTTGCTGGAAAAAGTAATCCGCCAGCGGCTGCGCGTGCTGATTGATCCGCGCGCGGAAGGCGTCGGTGCCTTCGGAGCGCACCAGGGTATCCGGGTCTTCGCCTTCCGGAAGGAACAGGAAGCGTGCGCGGCGTCCGTCCTGCAGGCAGCTCAGGGTGGCTTCCAGGGCGCGCCAGGCGGCCTTGCGTCCGGCCTGGTCGCCGTCGAAGCAGAACAGTACGTTGGGCACGATGCGGAACAGGCGCTTGAGGTGTTCCTCGCTGGTGGCGGTGCCCAGGGTCGCGACGGCATTGCGCAGCCCTTGCTGGGCCAGGGCAATCACGTCCATGTAGCCCTCGACGACGATGATTTCGTCGAGGTTGCGGTTGTTCTTGCGGGCCTCGTACAGGCCGTAGAGTTCCTGGCCTTTGTGAAACACCGGGGTTTCCGGGGAGTTCAGGTACTTGGGTTTGTCGTCCCCCAGCACCCGGCCGCCAAAGGCAATGATCCGGCCGCGGGTATCGCGGATGGGAAACATCACCCGGTCGCGAAAGCGGTCATAGCGTTTGCCGGTCTCGGCGTTTTCAATCAGCAGGCCGGCGTCGATCATGGCTTTTTGCTGCAGGGTGTCGCTGCTCAGATGCTTGAACAGGTTGTCCCAGCCGGGCGGGGCGAAGCCCAGGCCGAAGTCGCGGGCGATCTCGCCGGTGAGGCCACGTCCCTTGAGGTAGTCCACCGCCGCCTTGCGTGCCGGGTGGCTTTTCAGGGCCTGGCGATAGTAGTCGGCAGCGGCAGTGAGCAGGGGATAGAGCGGGGAGTCCGTGGGCTGTCGGGGTTTGCGCTGGCCGCGAGTGCTTTCCTCGCGGGGAATCTCCATGCCGGCGGCTTTCGCCAGTTCCTCGACGGCCTGGGGGAAGTCCAGGTTGTCGTGGTCCATGATGAAGCCGAGGGCGTTGCCGCCCGCGCCACAGCCGAAGCAGTAGTAGAACTGCTTGTCGGGGCTGACGCTGAAGGAGGGGGTCTTTTCCTTGTGGAACGGGCAGCAGGCGGTGTAGTTCTTGCCGGCTTTCTTGATCTGCAGGCGCGAGCTGACGACATCGACGATGTCGGTGCGGTTCAGAAGGTCGTCAATAAAGCTCTGGGGAATGAGCCCGGCCATGGCGTTCTCGTCATCACTGCGGGAAAAAATAGCCCTGGCGACGCTGTCGAAAGACCGGATGCAGCGAGGCGTGAAGGTTGCGCGGCTCGGTCCGGGTTTTCGGCGTGATCGCAGTCGGGAAGTGTATCTGCCGAACGTCCACTGACGTTAGTTTCAATCAGTATTCGACTATTTGAAGGTATTGCGCTGAGTCCGACAGTGGCCTTTGGGTGGCCTCGGATAGCTCATTAAGCGGGCGC
This sequence comes from Pseudomonas sp. St29, assembly GCF_001547915.1. Lineage (NCBI taxonomy): Bacteria > Pseudomonadati > Pseudomonadota > Gammaproteobacteria > Pseudomonadales > Pseudomonadaceae > Pseudomonas > Pseudomonas sp. St29. The sequence goes on along the minus strand of NZ_AP014628.1, from coordinate 6,156,103 downwards.
TGGAGAAGTGCGCCTTGGGCTGATCGTCTGTAGGAATCAGTAAGGGTGTGCTCGTCAGTAGCCTTGGAAGGCTCGTCAGAAAAGACGTGCACCGCTGGCAAGAGCCAGGTCTGACGTGGTGAAGCAGATTCGTCTGGGTCGCATGGGCGGCTTCGACGGTGAAGCATCAAGCGTATTCCGCAAATGCCATTAGCCCGGCTGAGGGCCGGGCTTGGCAGAAGCTTGCAGCGAACGTCTGTGTATTAGTACAGACGTACGGCGCGGCGCTGTTCGCGCTGAACTTTCTTGGCGTGACGCTTAACAGCAGCAGCTGCTTTGCGCTTACGCTCGGAAGTCGGCTTCTCGTAAAATTCGCGGCTACGAACTTCAGCCAGAACACCGGCTTTTTCGCAGGAGCGCTTGAAACGACGCAGAGCTACGTCGAAGGGTTCGTTCTCTTTAACTTTGACGGCTGGCATCCAGAGCTACCTTCATTCATTACCGGGGTCAACGTTCTCGTCGCAAAAATCGCGGCTGAGGTCGTCGGTTTTTAAGGGTTGCGGATGTTAACCCCTCAACGCTCGGAATGCAAAGCCTCTGATCGAAAACCGCTGGTCGGGCGCGGGAGTGGCGACTATTATGCGCGCCTTCGAATTCAGCCTCTACAAGGCGCAAACCCATGCTAGTACTGGGATTAGAAACCTCCTGCGACGAAACCGGCGTCGCGCTTTACGACAGCGAGCGCGGCCTTTTGGCCGATGCGCTGTTCAGCCAGATCGACCTGCACCGCGTCTACGGCGGCGTGGTGCCGGAGCTGGCTTCCCGTGATCACGTCAAGCGCATGCTGCCGCTGATCCGTCAGGTTCTGGCTGAGGCCGACTGTGTGCCCACTGAGATCGATGCCATTGCCTATACGGCCGGTCCCGGCTTGGTCGGCGCGCTGCTGGTCGGGGCTTCCTGCGCCCAGGCGCTGGCGTTCGCCTGGGGCATTCCAGCCCTGGGCGTGCATCACATGGAAGGTCACCTACTGGCGCCAATGCTGGAAGAGCAGCCACCGGAATTCCCGTTCGTCGCCTTGTTGGTGTCCGGCGGTCATACCCAGCTGGTTCGGGTCGATGGCATCGGCCAATACGAGCTGCTGGGCGAGACGCTGGATGATGCGGCGGGCGAGGCGTTCGACAAGACCGCGAAGATGATCGGTCTGAATTATCCCGGCGGCCCTGAAATTGCGCGTCTGGCCACTCAAGGCGTACCGGGGCGGTTTGTCTTCCCCCGGCCGATGACCGATCGTCCTGGCCTCGATTTCAGTTTCAGCGGCTTGAAGACCTTCGCCCTCAACACCTGGCAGCAGTGCGTCAGCGCTGGAGACGACGGTGAGCAAACCCGTTGCGACATCTCCCTCGCGTTCCAGCAGGCAGTGGTGGAGACTTTGACCATCAAGTGCAAGCGCGCACTGAAGCAGACCGGCCTCAAGCGCTTGGTGATCGCCGGGGGCGTGAGCGCGAACAAGGCCTTGCGCGAGGCTCTGGAAAAGATGCTCGCGGAGATGAACGGCAATGTGTTCTATGCTCGCCCCCAGTTCTGCACCGATAACGGCGCGATGATCGCCTTTGCCGGTTGTCAGCGTTTGCAGGCCGGTCAGCAGGAAAGCCTGGCAATCACTGTGCAGGCGCGTTGGCCGATGGAGCAGTTGTCGGCCCTTTAGAGGGTGCGCGGCGGCGTAAGCTTGAGTCTTTTGATCGTCGAGGACTTAGAAATGCCGTTCGCGGCCGGCAAACAGGTCGCGTAGATTGCCGCGATGGCGCCAGACGATCAGCAGCGTCAGTACGCTCATCGGCAGCAGCGCTTCGGGCGCCTGCCAGGCCAGCAGCGGCAGGGTCAGGGGCGTGGCGATCAGGGCGGCCAGTGAGCTGGTACGGGTGAGGTAGAAGGTCAGCGCCCAGGCGGCGACGGCCAGCAGGGCGGCTGGAGGATAAAGCCCCAGCAGCATGCCGGCGGCGGTGGCGACACCTTTGCCGCCGCGAAAGCGGAAGTACAAAGGGAACAGGTGGCCAAGGACGGCGTAGAGTCCGACCCAGGCCTGTTGTTGCAGCGAGAGTCCCGCAAGGTGCGCGATCAGCACGGGCACCAGGCCCTTGCAGAGATCCCCCAGCAGGGTCAGGACTGCGAGTTTCTTGCCGGCCAGGCGCAGCATGTTGGTGGCGCCGGCATTACCCGAGCCACTCATTCGCGGATCGGGATTACCCGTCAGGCGGCTGAGCAAAATGGCAAAGGACAGAGAGCCAAGCAGGTAGGCGAGAATCGCCAGTAACCAAAACATGCTAACTATTCCGGGCGAGGACGCCCTGATTCTAACGGCGCATTGCGCCCTTGTCGTGCTGCGGAGAAGAGTGCTTGGACAGAGTGTTTATCGAAGGACTGGAAGTGGACACCGTGATTGGAGCCTACGACTGGGAGCGTGGCATCCGACAGTGCCTGCGTCTTGATCTGAGCTTTGCCTGGGATAATCGCCCGGCCGCCGCTGGGGATGATCTGACGCTGGCGCTGGATTACGCCAGCGTTTCCACGCGGATCCAGGCGTTTGCCGAGCAGGCCCAGTACCAGTTGGTGGAAACCTTTGCCGAGCGTCTTGCCGAAGTGCTGATGAGCGAATTCCACATCCCGTGGCTGCATTTGAAACTGACCAAGCCGGGTGCCGTTCCGGCTGCCGCGGGCGTGGGCGTGGAGATCGAGCGCGGATGTCGCTGACTCAGGTGTTTCTGGGGCTTGGTAGCAATATCGAGCGTGAAGTTCACCTGTGCGCCGGGCTTGATGCCCTGGCCGGCTTTCTGGTGGATATGCGTTGCTCGGCGGTGTTCGAGAGCCAGCCGGTGGGGATCAAGAGCGGCCCGTTCTTCAATCTGGTGGTGTCGGGCTATACCGATCTGCCGTTGATCGAACTGGATCGGCGCTTGAAGTTCATCGAGGCGGACAACGGCCGCTATGCTCCGGACCGCAAAGGCTTGCCGCTGGACATCGATGTGCTGCTGTATGGCGATCTGACCGGCAATTTCGATGGTCTGATCCTGCCTCGGGCAGAGATCCTGAAGAATGCCTTCGTGCTTTGGCCGTTGTCGCTGATGGCCCCTGAGCGGGTGCATCCGCTGGCCGGCAAGAGCCTGGCGGTGCTCTGGCATGAAGCGCAGATCGATCAGGTGTTGGCGCCGGTGCCGTTCGAATGGCGGGGCCGGCAACTGACGCCTCCCGGGCTGTAGTCCCCAGCCTCGGCTCCTGAGGCGGGCAAGGCTTGTGCCTTGCCCGCGGGGCTCAAGGTGTGGGCGGCTCCTTGTAGGCCTTGAGCGCTTTGAGTCGTTCCAGTCTCAGCGCTTCGCCCAGTGCCGGGCCTTTGAAGCCTTGCTCAAGCAACGGCTGGACCGCCACTGCCCGGGCCACATTGGCCGCGCCGCGCAGATAGTCCGCTTGGGGGTAGGGGCGCGACTCCAATCCCAACCGTCCGCGGGCATCCATCTCGCAAGCGGCAATGAACTCTTCGAAGCGCTGCGGGCGACGGAACACGTCAAAGCTTTGCAGCAGCTCTAGCAGTGTCGAGGCCTTCAGTTCCTGCGCCTTGTGGGCGTGGGTGTGGTACTGGCCTACCAGCAATGCCAGTTCCTGGCATTCCCGTGGCACCTTGAACCGCTCGCTGACGGCCTTGATCAGCTCCAGACCCTTGTGTTCGTGTCCGATGTGCCGTGGCCACTCCTGCTCGGGGGTAAGGCCTTTGCCCAGGTCGTGCAGCAGGCAGGCCCAGCGTACCGAGAGGGGCTGATGGTGCAGTGCCGCTTGCTGCAAAACGCTGAGGGTGTGCAGGCCGGTGTCTATCTCCGGATGGTGCGCGGCTGGCTGGGGAACGCCGAACAGGGCGTCGACCTCGGGCATCAGCACCGCCAGGGCGCCGCAGTCCCGGAGCACCTGGATGAAGACCTGGGGCTGTTCTTCCATCAAGGCCCGGGAAATCTCCTTCCAGCTGCGCTCCGCGGTGAGGGCCTGCAGCTCGCCTGACTCACTGAGTTCTCGCATCAGTTCGAGCGTCTCTGCGGCCACCCTGAAACCCAGGCCGGCATAGCGCGCGGCGAATCGCGCTACCCGCAGTACTCGAAGGGGATCTTCGGCGAATGCCGGGGAAACATGACGTAACAGCCGTTCTTGAAGATCCTTCTGGCCGTTATATGGGTCGGTCACGACACCCTGATCATCCTCGGCCATGGCGTTGATCGTCAGGTCGCGGCGAATCAGGTCCTCTTCCAGGGTGACCTCCGGGCTGGCGTGGAAGGTGAATCCGCCGTAACCCCGTCCGCTCTTGCGCTCGGTTCGGGCCAGGGCGTATTCCTCGCCATTCTTGGGGTGCAGAAACACCGGAAAATCGGCGCCAACCGGGCGAAAGCCCTGAGCGATCATGTCTTCTGCGCTGGCACCGACTACCACCCAATCAATATCGGTGACCGGCCTGCCCAGCAAGCGATCGCGCACTGCGCCGCCGACTTTGTAAATCCGCATAAAAAACCTCCGTTAGCGCGACAGAATAACTCTTGTGTCGCGCTGACGGAGGACTGTTGTTGGACTCAGAGGTGGATGACTGCCAGGTCCAGTCGACCGTAGTCGTTTTCGTTATGATCGCTTCTTGGCGGGACGTGATGGGTTTTCACCACTTGATCACCCTGCAGGGTTTCCAGGTGAATGTCGAAACCCCACAGGCGGTGCAGGTGCTTGAGTACCTCGTCAGTGGAGTCGCCAAGGGGTTTGCGATCATGTTGCTGGTGGCGCAGGGTCAGTGAGCGGTCGCCACGGCGGTCGATGCTCCAGATCTGCACGTTGGGTTCCCGGTTGCCCAGGTTGTATTGCGCGGCCAGGGTTTCGCGGATGATCCGATAGCCGCTTTCGTCATGGATCGCCGGCACCAGCAGGTCGTCCTTCTGGTCGTCGTCCATGATGCTGAACAGCTTGAGATCACGGATCACCTTGGGTGACAGGTACTGCAGGATGAAACTCTCGTCCTTGAAGCTGCTCATGGCGAATTTGATGCTCGACAGCCAGTCGGTGCCAGCCAGTTCCGGGAACCAGCGGCGGTCCTCTTCCGTGGGTTCCTCGCATATGCGGCGGATGTCCCGGTACATGGCAAAGCCCAGGGCGTAGGGGTTGATGCCGTTGTAGTAAGGACTGTCGAAGCCCGGCTGGTAAACCACGCTGGTATGGGAGGCGAGGAATTCCATCATGAAGCCGTCGGTCACCAGGCCTTCGTCATACAGGTCATTCATCAGGGTGTAGTGCCAGAAGGTTGCCCAGCCCTCGTTCATTACCTGGGTCTGGCGCTGCGGGTAGAAGTACTGGGCGATCTTGCGCACGATGCGCACGATCTCCCGCTGCCATGGCTCCAGCAGGGGGGCGTGCTTTTCAATGAAGTACAGGATGTTTTCCTGAGGCTCGGCGGGGAAGCGAGCATTGTCCTTGTCGCTGTATTTGTCCGCGCCTTTGGGAATGGTGCGCCACAGATCGTTGATCTGTTTCTGCAGGTGCTCTTCCCGGTCCTTCTGGCGGCGCCGTTCTTCCTCGGCGGAGATCGGGTAAGGCCGCTTGTAGCGGTCGACGCCGTAGTTCATCAGGGCATGGCAGGAGTCCAGCAGATCCTCCACGGCATCGATGCCATGGCGCTCCTCGCACTGCATGATGTACTGCTTGGCGAACACCAGGTAATCGATGATCGAACTGGCATCGGTCCAGGTGCGGAACAGGTAGTTGCCCTTGAAGAAGCTGTTGTGGCCATAGCAGGCATGTGCGACGACCAGGGCCTGCATGCAGATGGTGTTCTCCTCCATCAGGTAGGCGATGCAAGGATCTGAGTTGATCACGATCTCGTAGGCCAGTCCCATCTGCCCGCGGCTGTAGGACTTTTCGGTGCTGAGAAAGTGCTTGCCGTAGGACCAATGGTGATAACCCAAGGGCATGCCCACCGAAGCGTAGGCATCCATCATCTGCTCGGCGGTGATCACTTCGATCTGGTTGGGGTAGGTATCCAGGGCATAGCGAGCCGCGATACGGCTGATTTCGCGGTCGTAGGCCTGGATCAGCTCGAACGTCCATTCCGAGCCGGTGGAGATAGGTTGGCGCTTCTGCTCTCTGGCGGTCATGTCACTAACCTGCGCTGGAAGAGTTCACGGAAGACCGGATAGATATCGCCGGCCGAAACCAATTGTTGCTGGGCGAACGTGTCGGAGAAGGCCTCGGCGATACGTTCGTATTCGAACCACAGGGCCTGGTGCTCTCGTGGAGTGATCTCCACGTAGGTGTAGTACTGCACGAAAGGCATGATCTGGTTGATCAGGATGTCGCGGCAGATGGGCGAGTCATCGTTCCAGTTGTCGCCGTCGGAAGCCTGTGCGGCGTAGATGTTCCATTCGTTGCTTGGATAGCGCTCGGCCATGATCTCCTGCATCAGTTTCAGGGCACTGGAGACAATGGTCCCGCCGGTTTCCCTGGAATAGAAGAACTCTTCCTCGTCCACTTCACGGGCACTGGTGTGATGGCGGATGAAAACCACGTCGATCTTGTCGTAGTTGCGCTTGAGGAACAGGTACAAAAGGATGAAGAAGCGTTTGGCAATGTCCTTGGTGGCCTGGGTCATGGAGCCGGAGACGTCCATCAGGCAGAACATCACCGCCTTGGAGCTGGGGTTGGGCTGTTTCACCAACAGGTTGTACTTGAGGTCGAAGGTGTCGAGAAAAGGCACGCGATGAATGCGCGCGCTAAGGCGTTCGATTTCTGCTTCAAGTTCCTGAATATCGCCGAAGTTGTCCGGTTCTTCGCGTTTCAGGCGTTCCAGCTCTTCTTTCACCTCCCGCAGCTTGGCCCGGCTGCTGCCGGACAGGGCAATGCGTCGGGCGTGGGCCGAGCGCAAGGTGCGGATGATGTTGATCCGCGACGGGTTGCCTTCGTTGCTGATCCCCGCTCTCACGGTCTTGAAGGTGTCGGTGCCGGTCAGGTTGCGTTTGACCAGGTTGGGCAGTTCCAGGTCTTCGAACATGAACTCGAGGAATTCTTCCTGGGTAATCTGGAAGACGAATTCGTCCATGCCTTCGCCGGAGTTGCCGGCCTTGCCGCGGCCGCCGCCACCGCCGCCGCCCTGAGGCCTGGCGATATGTTCGCCGGCGGTAAATTCCTTGTTCCCGGGATGGACCACGGTCTGCTTGCCGCCACGGCCGTGGTGCAGCACCGGTTCGTCGATATCCCGCCCGGGAATGCTGATTTGTTCGCCGTGCTCCATGTCGGTGATGGAGCGGCGGCTGACGGCCTCTTCGACGGCCTTTTTAATATGGTCACGGTAACGCCGCAGGAAGCGCTGGCGGTTCACCGTGCTCTTGTTCTTGCCATTGAGACGTCGGTCGATCACATAGCTCATGGGCCCCTCCGGGGAGCTTCAAGACATAAGCCTCAAGCCGCAAGCGGCGTAGCGGCGGGGCCCGGGAAGGCTCCGCAGCATCGCGCTTGCAACTCGTAGCTAGAAGCTTGCAGCTGCATCACTGCGATTTTCTGACCCGCAGATACCATTCGGACAGCAGCCGAACCTGTTTGTCGGTGTAGCCGCGCTCGACCATTCGTGTGACGAAGTCGTTGTGTTTCTGTTGATCCTCCTTGCTGGCCTTGGCGTTGAAGCTGATGACCGGCAGCAGGTCCTCGGTGTTGGAGAACATTTTCTTCTCGATGACCACCCGCAGTTTTTCGTAGCTGAGCCAGGTGGGGTTCTTGCCGTTGTTGTTGGCCCGGGCACGCAGGACGAAGTTGACGATCTCGTTGCGGAAATCTTTCGGGTTGCTGATGCCGGCTGGTTTTTCGATCTTCTCCAGCTCCTCGTTGAGGGCCACGCGATTGAGGATCTCGCCGGTTTCCGGATCGCGGTATTCCTGATCCTGAATCCAGAAGTCCGCATAGAGCACGTAGCGGTCGAAGATGTTCTGGCCGTACTCGCTGTAGGACTCCAGGTAAGCGGTCTGGATCTCCTTGCCGATGAACTCGATGTAGCGCGGCGCCAGGTATTCCTTGAGGAAACGCAGGTAACGCTCGCGGGTTTCCGCCTGGAACTGTTCCTGCTCGATCTGCTGTTCCAGCACGTACAGCAGGTGCACCGGGTTGGCCGCCACTTCATGGGGGTCGAAGTTGAAGACTTTCGACAGGATCTTGAAAGCGAACCGGGTCGACAGGCCATTCATCCCTTCATCTACGCCGGCGCTGTCGCGGTACTCCTGGATCGACTTGGCCTTGGGATCGGTGTCCTTCAGGTTTTCACCGTCATAGACCCGCATCTTCGAGTAGATGTTGGAGTTCTCCGGCTCCTTGAGGCGCGACAGCACAGTGAACTGCGCCAGCATTTTCAGGGTGTCGGGGGCGCAATGGGCCTTGGCCAGGGAGCTGTTGAACAGCAGCTTGTCGTAGATCTTCACCTCATCGGTGACGCGCAGGCAGTAAGGCACCTTGACGATATAGATCCGGTCGATGAAGGCTTCGTTGTTCTTGTTGTTGCGGAAGGTGTGCCACTCCGATTCGTTGGAGTGGGCCAGCAGGATGCCGGTGAAGGGGATCGCCCCCAGCCCCTCGGTGCTGTTGTAGTTGCCTTCCTGGGTGGCGGTCAGCAATGGGTGCAGCACCTTGATGGGGGCCTTGAACATCTCGACGAATTCCATCAGGCCCTGGTTGGCCCGGCACAGTGCCCCGGAGTAGCTGTAGGCATCGGCATCGTTCTGCGGGAATTCTTCCAGCTTGCGGATATCCACCTTGCCGACCAGTGCCGAAATGTCCTGGTTGTTCTCGTCCCCGGGCTCGGTCTTGGCCACGGCGATCTGGTTGAGAATCGACGGGTACAGCTTCACCACGCGGAACTGGCTGATGTCACCGCCAAACTCCGACAGGCGCTTGGTGGCCCAGGGCGACATGATGGTGTTGAGATAGCGCCGGGGAATGCCGAAGTCTTCTTCGAGAATCGCGCCATCTTCCGTGGCGTTGAACAGCCCCAGTGGCGATTCGAAGACCGGGGAACCCTTGATCGCGTAGAAGGGCACTTTTTCGATCAGTTGCTTGAGCTTCTCGGCCAGGGACGATTTACCACCGCCCACCGGACCCAGGAGGTAGAGGATCTGCTTCTTCTCTTCCAGGCCCTGAGCGGCATGTCGGAAGTAGGAGACGATCTGGTCGATGCATTCTTCCATGCCATGGAAGTCTTCAAAGGCCGGATAACGCCGGATCACCTTGTTGGAAAAGATTCGTGACAGCCTCGAGTTGGTCGAAGTGTCCAGCAGTTCCGGCTCGCCGATGGCCAATAGCAGGCGTTCGGCGGCGGATGCGTAGGCGCTTCGGTCCTTCTTGCACAGCTCCAGGTATTCCTGCAGTGAGAACTCTTCCTGGCGTGTGGATTCGAAGCGCTGTTGGAAGTGGCTAAAAATACTCATGACGTCACCTCGCTCGATACGTTGAGCCGGCGTCGGATCAGTCAGTCAAGTGCTGGCGAGCAACTGAAAATCCAGTTGCCGTTTACCCCCCAGAACACTTCCAAAGCTATCGACCTTGAAAGCTAGTACCGATGACCCACTCGCCGGTGTACCGGCTCTCCCCTGATTTGGATGGCCTGAGGCTAAGGATAGTTCGGAATCCGGGAGGTCAAGGCGAGATGGGGAATTAGTTGCGCACTACCGTTCGTCCGGTGGCGCGTCAGCCCACGTAGTACGCGGGCTGGAGCTGAGGAAAAAAATTATTCGGCGCCGCCTTGGGCGGTTTCCGTCGGGTAGGTGCTGCGCCACAGCTCGAAGCCGCCGTCGAGGCTGTAGACATCGGAAAAACCCTGGCTCACCAGATACGCGGCGGCGCTCTGGCTGGAGTTTCCGTGATAGCAGACCACCACCAGCGGGGCGTCCAGGTCGGCGTTGCGAATGAAGTCGGAAATGGAGTGATTATCCAGATGCTGCGAGCCGCTGATGTGGCTCAGGGCATAGGTTTGCGGGTCGCGGATGTCCACCACCACGGCACCTTGCTCGCGCAGCGCCTGGGCCTGTTCTGGGGGAATGCGTTTGAATTCGCTCATGGCGGGCTCCTGGAGCTTGATAGTCAGCGCCGACTAGCGCTTTGCCGAGACAGGCAAGGGGTTGGGGGAAGGGTGTGCGGCGTGTCCCTGAGCATCGCAATCACAGGTCAGGCGCACGCCGCTGTCGACATTCAGCAGGGTCATGGCGCCGCCCCAGACGCAGCCGCTGTCGAGGGCGAAAATGCCGGGTTGGTTGCTATGGCCTTCCAGGGCCGCCCAGTGGCCGAAGATGATCTTCAGGTCCCGGGTCTTGCGCTCCTTGTGACTGAACCAGGGGGCATAGCCCGCCGGGGCGGTATCCAGTCCTTCCTTGCTCTTGAGATCGAGCTTGCCCTCGCTGGTGCAGAAGCGCATGCGGGTGAAATAGTTGGTGATGACCCGCAGGCGGGTCACGCCTTTGAGGTCACTGTCCCATTTCGCCGGGTCGTTGCCGTACATGCCGTCCAGAAAGGGTTCGAAGAGGTTGTCGTCGCGCAGCGCCTCTTCCACCTCGGCGGCGCATTTGAGGGCCTTTTTCAGCGACCACTGAGGGGCGATGCCGGCATGCACCAGGGCCACATGGCGGGCTTCGTCGTAGTGCATAAGTTTTTGCTGGCGCAACCACTGCAGCAGCTCTTCGCGGTCGGGGGCCTCAAGGATCTCGCGCAAGGTGTCGGACTTTTTCAAGCGCTCGATGTTGCGCCAGGCGGCCAGCAGGTGCAGGTCATGATTGCCCAGCACGCAGACCAGCGAATCGCGGATCGAGTACAGGTAGCGCAGGGTTTCCAGCGACTGCGGGCCACGGTTGACCAGGTCGCCCACCAGCCACAGGCGATCCCGGGCCGGGTCGAAGGCGACTTGTTCAAGCAGGCACTGCAGTGGCTCCAGGCAGCCTTGCAGGTCGCCGACAGCGTAAGTTGCCATCAGTGCAGGGCTCCGGGGACCGCCAGGCGGAAGGGCGCGATGATGGCGTCGAACTGTTTGCCGTCTTCGGCGAGCATCTGGTAGCTGCCCTGCATGTTGCCGACCCGGGTGGTCATCACGGTGCCGCTACTGTAGGTGTGGCTTTTGCCGGCGGCGATCAGCGGTTGCTGGCCAACCACGCCGGCGCCGCGCACTTCTTCCACGTGACCGTCGCCGTCGGTGATCACCCAGTGCCGGGACAGTAGCTTGGCCGGGAGCGAGCCATTGTTATGAACGGTGATGGTGTAGGCGAATGCGAAGCGGTTCTGCTCGGGTTGCGATTGGTCTGCCAGAAAGCGGGTGACGACGCTGACATCGACCTGATAACGAGGATCGGACATGCAAGAGGCCTTTAAAGCAAAGCGGGGCGCGGGACAAAGCTGATGGAGGTCAGTCTAGGTCAAGTACCGGGTAGTAAACCAGACATCCTGTCCGGCGTCCTACCCGATCTCGGGCAGAGGTAACGCTCAGTCGGCAGCAGGCTTGGGCTGGTCGGCCAACTGATCGGCCAGGCGCACGAAAGCGGCCAGGTCCAATTGCTCGGGGCGCAGGCTGCCGTCGACGCCGGCGGCTTCGATCTCGGCGCTGCTGAGGAGGGCCTTGAGGGTGTTGCGCAGGGTCTTGCGGCGCTGGTTGAAGGCTTCGCGCACGATGCGTTCCAGCAGTCGGTGATCCTTGGCCGGGTGTGGCAGTACCGCATGGGGCACCAGGCGCACGATGGCCGAGTCGACTTTCGGTGGCGGGTTGAAAGCGCCGGGACCGACATTGAACAGGTGTTCCACGCGGCAGTGATACTGGACCATGATCGACAGGCGGCCCCAGTCACCGCCGCCGGGTCCGGCTGCCAGACGCTCGACCACTTCCTTTTGCAGCATGAAGTGCATGTCGCGGATCAGTCCGGCGTTCTGCAGCAGGTGGAAGATCAGCGGAGTGGAGATGTTATAGGGCAGGTTGCCGACCACCCGCAGGCTGCTTGGCGCCGCGCCCAGGGTGTTGAAGTCGAACTTCAGGGCATCGCCCTGATGCAGGTTGAAGTTGCTCTTGCCAGCGAACTGCTGGTTGAGGATCGGGATCAGGTCCTTGTCCAGCTCCACCACATCCAGCTGCGCGCCGCTGCCCAGCAGGCCTTCGGTCAGGGCGCCCTGGCCCGGGCCGATTTCCAGCATGCGGTCTTCGGGTTTGGCGTGGATGGCCCGCAGGATGCGGTCGATGACGCCGGCGTCGTGCAGGAAGTTCTGACCGAAGCGCTTGCGCGCCCGGTGTTGGTATTGCTCGCTCATAAACGGTTCTCGGCCATCTGGTAGGCGGTTTCCAGGGCGACCTGCAGGCTGCCGGTGTCGATCTTGCCGCTGCCGGCCAGATCCAGGGCGGTGCCATGGTCGACGGAGGTGCGGATGATCGGCAGGCCGAGCGTCACATTGACGGCCGCGCCGAAGCCTTTGTATTTCAGCACGGGCAAGCCTTGGTCGTGGTACATCGCCAGCACTGCGTCGCAGTGCTCCAGATATTTGGGGGTAAACAGAGTGTCGGCTGGCAATGGACCGCGCAGGTCCATGCCTTCATTGCGCAGGCGCTCTAGGGTGGGTTCGATGATGTCGATTTCTTCGCGGCCCAGGTGTCCGCCTTCACCGGCATGAGGGTTGAGCCCACACACCAGGATGCGTGGCTGGGGGATGCCGAACTTATGCTGCAGGTCGGCATGCAGGATCCGTGTGACCCGCTCCAGGCGCTCGACGGTGATGGCGTCGGCAATCTCCCGCAAGGGCAGATGGGTGGTCACCAAGGCTACGCGCAGACCACGGGTGGCCAGCATCATCACCACTTGTTCGGTGTGGGTCAGGTCCGCGAGAAATTCGGTATGCCCGGAAAAGGCGATTCCGGAGTCGTTGATCACGCCCTTGTGCACGGGGGCCGTGATCATGCCGGCAAAGTGCCCATCCAGGCAGCCTTGGCCGGCGCGAGTCAGGGTTTCCAGGACGAAGGCGGCATTGGCCTGGTCCAGCTGGCCGCTGACCACCGGTTTGCCCAGGGGCGTGTCCCAGACATACAGGCTGTTTGCGGGGGCGGGTTGACTCGGCAGTTGCTCCAGGGTCACCGGCAGCAGATTGACTGCCACACCCAGTTGCGCGGCCCGCTCAAGGAGCAGGTCGCGGCTGGTAATGGCTATCAGGGGGTAAGGCTGGGGTTGCGAGGCGAGCAGCAGGCATAGGTCAGGACCTATACCCGCCGGTTCGCCGGGTGTCAGAGCGAAACGTCTGGGTTTCACTGTGCCGCCTGTTCAGCGCCAGGCAGTTTGATTTCGACGTAGGCCTCGTCACGGATCTGCCGCAACCAGGTCTGCAGCTCTTCGTCGTACTTGCGGTTGCGCAGGACGGTCATGGCTTGTTGCTCACGGGCCTGGCTGGTGCTGTCGGTGGCGCGACGGCCAAGGACTTCCAGTACGTGCCAGCCATAAGGACTCTTGAACGGCTTGGACAGCTGACCTTGTGGGGTCTTGGCCATCACTTCGCGGAATTCCGGTACCAGGGCGTTCGGGTCGATCCAGTTCAGATCACCGCCGTTGAGTGCCGAGCCTGGGTCTTCGGAGTAGCTTTTCGCCAGTTCGGCGAAGTCTTCGCCGGCTTCGATGCGCTCGTAGAGCTTCTGCGCCAGGCGCTTGGTCTCTTCTTCGCTGCGAATTTCGCTTGGCTTGATCAGGATGTGGCGTACATGCACTTCGTCACGCACCTGATTGCCGCCACCGCGCTTGTCCAGCAGCTTGAGGATGATGAAACCGCCTGGGGTGCGTGCTGGCTGGGTGATGTCGCCAACGGCCATTGCGCTCAGCTCGCGGTCGAACGGTGGAGGCAGTTGAGCGGCTTTACGCCAGCCCATGTCGCCGCCTTCCAGGGCGTTATCACTGCCGGAGCGGGCAATCGCCAGCTGGGCGAAGTCCGCGCCTTGCTTGAGTTGCTGGTACACGTCCATGGCCTGGCGGGCGGCACTCTGAATCGCTTCGGAGTTGGCGCTTTCCGGGGTCGGGATCAGGATATTGGCCAGGTGCAGTTCTTCGGAGAGCTGCATCTTGCCCAGGTCCGAGGCCAGGAAGTTCTTCACCTCCTGCTCCGACACCTGAATGCGTTCGGCCACACGGCGTTGACGCACGCGGCTGATGATCATCTCGCGGCGAACCTGATCACGCGCGTCTTCATAAGACAGGCCATCGTGAGCCAGGGCGGCGCGGAACTGCTCGATGCTCATGCTGTTGCGCTGGGCAATGGTGCCGATGGCCTGGTTCAGCTCTTCATCGGTGATGCGGATGCCGGAACGCTCGCCAATCTGCAGTTGCAGGTTTTCAACGATCAGGCGCTCCAGAACTTGCTGTTCCAGAACGCTGGTAGGTGGCACGCCACCGCCACGCTTGGCGATGGTTTGCTGGACTTCGTGAACCCGCTGGTCCAACTGGCTCTGCATGACCACGTCGTTATCGACGATGGCCACGACCTTGTCGATGGACTGCACCGCGGCGCTGGCCGCGGTACTCAGGAACAGCGCGCCCAGCATCAGCGGGCGCAGACAATCAGAAAGCTTGGTCTTCACGTTCACGATAACCTTGGATGCCTTTGTCGAGGAAGCTCTCTACTTTGGTGCCCATGACGCCACCGAGACCCTTCAGAACAATTTGGAGGAAGATGCCGCGGTCGCCTTTCTCGTTTTCCGGAGCGTTCTGACTGAACTCGTCATACTTGACCCAGTAACGGCTGATCAGGCGCAGTTTCCAGCAGCAGTTGTCGTATTCGAAACCACCGAAGGCCTCGAGCGTGCGGTTACGGTTGTAGTCGTACTGCCAACGGCTGATGGCGTTCCATTGCGGCACGATCGGCCAGATCACCGAGAAGTCATGCTGCTGGATCTTGTAGTAGTCCTTCACGTAGCCAGGTTGGCCTGCAGTTCCATAGCTGCTATCCATTTTCCAGGTGCCGCTGTTCTGGTCATAGCGGATCTGGTCGTTGCGATAGCGATAGCCGGCGTTGATAACCTTGTTCGGGTTGTCTTCGGGCTGGTAGTGGAGCATCGCACTGCCGGAACGCGGGCTGTGGCTGTCCGGGTCCCAGTTGTAGTCGGCAGTGGTACGCCAGTCGCGGTTGTAGCGGTACTCGTATTCAAGCGCGTAAGGCGAGACGTTGGACTTGGCGTCGGCGCGGGCGCGGTAGTCGATACCCGGGAGCTGGACAGTGCGGTCCTTGAAGTACAGAGCCTGGCCGACGCTGATGCGTTGACGCTGGAAGCCGTTGTCCTCGATCCAGCGGCTGGTTACACCCAGGGACAACTTGTTCTCGTCGCCGACACGGTCGGAGCCCGAGAAGCGGTTGTCGCGGAACAGCGAGGCGTAGTTGAAGGTGTATTCGCCGGTATCGAACACCGGGATGTCCTTCTGGTCTTCCTCGGGTACATAGAGGTAGAAGGCGCGCGGTTCCAGGGTCTGGCGGTAGTTCTTGCCAAACCATTGGGTGTTGCGGTCGAAGTACAGGCCACCGTCGAGGCTGGCGATTGGGACGCCGCGGTTCTGCGAGCTCTTGTAGGACTCGCCCAATGCCGAGGCGTTGTTTCTATTGCTGACCAAGTCGCCTTTGCCTTGCGCATCCAGATCAAGATTGTACTGGGTGTACATGTACTTGAGGGACGGTGTCAGGTAGCCGTAGCTCCAGTTCAGCGGCAGGCTGACGCCAGGCTTGAGGTTCAGGCGGTCACCGTTGGAACGGGCCAGCCCGGCAACGTTTTCATCCAGGCGGCGAGTTCCGATTGCAATGCCATTAGCATCGAATGGGCCGCCGTCCTTGTCAAAGTAGTTGCCTTTCATCAGGTCGCGCTCGAAGCGCACCAGCTCGGTCTCGTAGGTGAAATCCAGGCCTTGTGGGTGATATGGCAAGGCACCGTTGAAAGTGATTTGCGGCAGGCGGTTGTACGGGGTGATGTTGGACACGCTGGCCAGCTCGTACGCCTGTACGTTGAGGCGAGCGGTGTAGTCATCACCACGATAGGTCACGGCACCTTGCTGGTTGACGTAGTCGGTGGACGACTTCACGCCGAGCTGATCGGTCTGCAGATCCTGGAAGTAATAGGGATCGCTGATCTTGGTGTAGTCGACCTCGGTCATCAGACGCGAATCAAGCCCGCCCTTGTGCTGCCAGTTGAGCATGTAGCGGGTTTTTTCGTAGTCGGTCTGCTTGCTGCGATCGGTATCGTCGTCGTTGAGGTAAGCCGCGCCGAACTGACCTTCGCTGCTCTTGGTCAGGTAGCGGAATTCGCCTTCCATCAACAGGCCGCGCTTGGCCATGTAGCGTGGGTACAACGTGGCATCGTAGTTCGGTGCCAGGTTGAAGTAGTACGGCGTGACCAGCATGAAGCCGGTGTCGCCACCACTGCTGATGCTCGGTGGCAGGAAGCCGGACTGGCGACGGTCGTCGATCGGGAAGTAGATATACGGGGTGTAGAGCACCGGAATATCTTTGACCCGCAAGGTGACGTTGGTCGCAGTACCGAAGCCGGTGGCCGGGTTCAAGGTGATGTTGTTGCCCTTGAGCTGCCAGGCGTTGCTGTTCGGTTCGCAGGTGGTGTACGTACCATCCTTGAGGCGGATGATGGCGTTTTCCGCACGCTTGGCGTACAGCGCGCTGCCCCGCACCCGCGACTTGTGCATCACGTATTCGGCGTTGTCGACCTTGGCTTCACCGGTGTCGAGTTGCACGTCGGCGTGGTCGCCGACCATCAGCGTGCCGTTGTCGCGAATCCGTACGTTGCCGCTCAGTTCGCCACGGTTCTCGGCCTGGTACAGGTTGGCCTCGTCGGCCTCGACCTGCATGCTGCCCTGGCGCATGACCACGTCACCGGCCAGGGTCGCCACTTGTGCTTCCTGCTGATAACGCGAGGCCTTGGCGCCGATAAAGGTAGGGGCGTCACTTTTATTCGTCTTGTCATTCATGCCAGGACGAATCGGTTCGATATAGGAACCAGAGCAGTAAGGACCAGTCTCGGCCAATTGAGCGGCGGTGAGCTTCTCACGCGGCACCCAGTCGAGGTGGCTGTAGTCCGCACTGCGGGATTTCAGTCCACGGCCTTTGGCTTCGGTCACCAGCGTCGGCTTGTCGCCGCTGGCTGCTTCGCCCGCAGCGCCGGCATCAGCCGCTGTAGCAACGCTGGAGCTGACCGAGTTGGCGTCGTGAACCGGCCGTGGAGGCAGTTGGGCTGCGCTGGTTTTCGGCGCACAGGCCCAGCCACCCGAAGCAGAGACTGAGCAGTCATACTGTTCCGCAGCGACCACGAAGGAAGTGGCTAGAGGTTGCAGGGCCAGCAAACCGCCGGTAACCAGCAACGGGAATTTTTTACGAAACGCGGGGGATTTCAATGCCATCTTATTAGTCCGGGCTTCCTGCGTGCCATCTGCCCGCGGTGTGGGCCGCACGCCTCTCGATGGTCTGAAAAAGATGCTGGATAATAAAGCATGACCCGCTTGACGGCTAGCGCCGTCGGAGACCCTTGTAATGCCTGACCAAGATGTACGCTTGCAACACCTGAAAGTTTGGCTCGATGAGCAGTTGGCGATTGTTTACGCAGAGCAAGGCTGGGGCGAAGTGCCCCCGGCGACATTGACCGCGGCCAGTAGCGACGCGAGTTTCCGCCGTTATTTCCGTTGGCAGGGTGCTGACCGCAGCTTTGTGGTCATGGATGCCCCGCCCCCTCAGGAAAATTGCAAACCCTTCGTGGATATCGCCCATTTACTGGCGACTTCAGGCATCAACGTGCCGAAAATTTATGCACAGGACCTGGCGCGCGGCTTTCTGCTGCTCAATGACCTGGGCAACAAGACCTATCTCGACGTGATCGACGAGCACAACGCCGACGCGCTGTTTGACGACGCATTGCAGGCGTTGCTGGCGTTTCAGCAACTGCCGATGGAGGCGCCGCTGCCCAGTTACGATGTGGCTCTGCTGCGTCGCGAGCTCGAGCTGTTTCCCGAGTGGTACGTCGGACGCGAGCTGGGGATCACCTTCAGCGCGCAGCAACGTGAACAGTGGCAGCGGGTCAGCGATCTGTTGATCGACAGCGCGCTGGCGCAGCCCAAGGTGCTGGTGCACCGCGACTACATGCCGCGCAACCTGATGCTCAGTGAACCGAACCCGGGGGTTCTGGATTTTCAGGATGCGGTCTACGGTCCCGTGACCTATGACGTCACGTGCCTGTTCAAGGATGCCTTCCTCAGCTGGCCGGAGCCTCGGGTCCATAGCTGGCTCAGCGACTATTGGAATCGCGCCCGGGCGCTGGGAATTCCCGTGCAGGACGATTTTGCAGCCTTTCTGCGTGCCAGCGACCTGATGGGCGTGCAGCGTCACCTGAAGGTGATCGGGATCTTCTCGCGGATCTGCCATCGCGACGGCAAGCCGCGTTACCTCACGGATGTGCCGCGCTTCCTTGCTTATATAGAAGCGGTACTGGCCCGTCGTCCCGAGCTGGTCGAACTTGGGCAATTGCTGTGCAGCCTGCGCCAGTCCGCGGGGAGTGAGGCATGAAGGCGATGATTCTGGCGGCCGGCAAAGGCGAGCGCATGCGCCCCCTGACCCTGACCACCCCCAAGCCATTGTTGCCGGTGGCTGGCGTCCCTCTGATCGAATACCACCTGCGGGCCCTGGCTCGGGCGGGCTTTCGCGACATCGTCATCAATCACGCCTGGCTCGGCCAGCAGATCGAGGATGCGTTGGGCGATGGCCAGCGCTGGGGCCTGAACATCCGCTACTCGGCTGAAAGCGAGCCGCTGGAAACCGCAGGCGGAATCTTCCAGGCCCTGCCATTGCTGGGTGACCAACCGTTCCTGGTGGTCAATGGCGATATCTGGACCGATTACGACTTCGCCGCATTACGCCGCCCGCTGACCGGGCTTGCTCACCTGGTCATGGTGGACAACCCGGCTCATCACCCCAGCGGTGGTGATTTCTGCCTGGAGGACGGGATGTTGCACGACGCTCGCCCTGGAGTGGCGGCCCTGACCTTCAGCGGTATTTCGGTCCTGCATCCCGACTTGTTCCAAGACTGCGTGGCCGGTCCTTCCAAGCTCGCGCCACTGCTGCGCGAAGCCATGGCCCGGGACCAGGTCAGCGGCGAGCACATGCTGGGACAGTGGATCGACGTCGGCACGGTCGAGCGCCTGGCGCAGGTTGAGCGCCTGCTGCAAGCGAGTCGCTGATATGTGGTGGCCAGGGACTCTGATCGGAGCCGGAGCGGGTTTTGCAATCGCCAGCATTCCGGGGGCCATGCTTGGGGCATTGTTGGGGCAGGCGCTGGACCGGCGCCTGCAACTGCACAGCTGGGCACATGTGCGTGAGCGTCTGGGTGGACCCTCTGCGTTGCGCAACGATGAACTGTTGTTCGTGCTGTTGGGGCGCCTGGCGAAAAGTGACGGTCGGGTGGTGGATGGGCACATTCAGCAAGCACGCCAGGAAATGCGCTCGCTGGACATGAATGAAACAGCACAGCGCAGGGCCATCGCGGCGTTCAACCGGGGCAAGTCGGACAATGATCGTCTGCGCGGCTATCTGCGGCGCCTCAAAGCCCAGCCCCACGCTGCGGAAGGGGTGCTGCGCGCCTGCTGGCGCATGGTCTGGGCCGATGGCCGGGTAGGGCCGGCGGAGCGTGAACTGATCCAGCTCTGGGGCAAGTGGCTGGGCTGGACGTCGGAGCAGATCCAGGCCCTGGCACAGGAGTATGGTCCGGCAAGACGCGCGCTGGCCGAAGCGCCGTTGACCTATCAGGAGGCGCTACGTCTGCTGGGGGTCGCCGCCACCAGCGAGCCATCGCAGATCAAGCGCGCCTATCGACGACTGCTCAGCCGCCATCACCCGGACAAGATTGCCGGCAGTGGCGCCAGTACGGAGCAGATACGTGAGGCCACGGAAAAGACCCGGGAGCTGCACAGTGCCTATGCCCTGATCCGCCAGCGCCGGGACTTTCGCTGAGATCGATAAGCCTGGGCCGCGCCGCCGTCGTCGTTACTCAGGCGATGGCGGCCGGTGCCTTCAGCTGTCGGTCGGTTGTGGGTTCAGCCAGCCGCGGACCCGGCGGAACAATTGCTCTTGCTGGGCGGCAGCATTGCCCGGCACGGCCTTGAGCGGGATCTGGCTGAAGTTCGAATGCTTCAGGCGCTTGCTGGCTTGCAGCCGCTCCAGGGCGGCTTTCTGTGCGGCGCTCTTGTCGGCGTAGAAAAAGTCCGCAGTGGCCAGTTTCAGGGTCGGTGTCAGTTCCGCCAGTTGGGGCTTGCCGTTGGCCGGCGCTTGAGCGGCCACCATCACCAGTTTTTGCACTTGCGAGGGCTGCTTCTCGCTCAGGTAACGGGCAGCCCAGTAGGCGCCCGTACCGTGGCCCAGAAGCACGATACTGCGCGCATTCTGTTGTTCGGCGAAGGCCAGGGCCGCGTCGATCCGGGTAAAGATACGCTCGGCATCGGCCTTGACCTGTTCCTCGGTACTTTCCGCGACGACACGGTCGGCCACGTCGGTTTCGCCGCCGGCCACCTGTTCGATGGGCTTGGCTTCAGTGCTGGCGTCCTTGGCGGTGTTGCTCTTGTCGGTGGGGGCTGGAGCCGCCTCGACTACCCGCGGCTGGGCCGCTTCGCTGAGCATGTCCGGCAGGGTCAGGCTCAGGCTGCCCCAGTCGGTGTCCGGCAATTTGTTGCGCAGTGGCGCCACGGCTTGCGGCCAGTCAGCGGTTTCACCGGCGCCGGGGAGGATAATCACCACGCCCTTGGGGTCGCTGGTGTTGGCCGGCTTCCACAGGGCCAGGAAGGTGTCACCGCCGGCTTGCAGTTGTTGCTGCTCCTGGGCCGGCAACTGGCGTGCCAGGGCGCTGGCGTCTTCCTGGCTGCGCTCGGGCAGGGGTTGGCGTTGCGCCGGTTGTTCCTCGGGAGCCTTGGTTTCCGGAGCCGGATCGGCGGCTTGTGCAGAAAAGGTCCAGGGCAGGATCAGCGACAGGCACAATGCAGGCAGTGCCGAGCGGTGGACAAGGGGCATCGGATATTCCAGGCCAGAAGTAATTCCGGCAGCCTAATGGGTTGGTCAGTATTTGTCAGGGTGTGAGACTTCAGATGATGCTTTTTCGCTGCCTTTTGCTTATCGGCTGTGTCTGCCTTCCCTTGATAGGCTGGGCGGCGCCCACGTCTCCCGGGCCCATGGCGGCCTTGAGCCAGGAGCAGCGGCAATGGCTTGAGCAGCACCCGGAATTGCGCGTGGGGCTGGTGCTGCAGGCGCCCTTCGCTCAGTACGACCGGCGCCTGCAGCGTTTATCCGGCGCCAACGTCGAACTGATGCAGGCGTTGGCCCAGGCGCTGAAGATCGAGCTCAGCTGGCGCAACTTCCCTGATCAGGCACAACTGGAAAGAGCCTTGCGCGACGGCGAAGTGGACATGGCTCCGGGCCTGACCCAGACACCTGCCGGCCTGCGCCTGTGGCTGTTCAGCGACCCTTACATGCGCGTGCCGCAACTGGTGGTGGGGGAGCGCAAGGGGGCGGGCGCGGTCGAGCTGGAAAAGCTCGACAGCCAGGCCCGGGTCGCGGTGCGGATGCCCAGCGCGGTGGCCGACTACCTGCGTCAGACCTATCCCAATCTGAACCTGCAAGGGGTGCCCCTGGAGCGCCAGGCCCTGCAGTTGCTGCTGAGCCAACAGGCCCGTTATGCGGTAGTGGACGAGGCCCAGCTCAGTCGCCTGTCGGGGGAGGCGGAGTTCGCCGGGCTGGCGGTGGTGGGCGACATTGGCCTGCCGCAGCTGTTGCGGGTGGCGACCCGGCGCGACTGGCCGGAGCTGGCCAGCATCGTCGAAAGAGCCCTGCATGCGATTCCGGCCAAGGATCTGGAACAACTCCACAGTCGCTGGCTGCAGCCCAAGTACCCGCGGCTGGGGCAGTCCCCCGGCGTCTGGCAGAACCTCAGCCTGCTGTTGGTGATCCTGCTGTTGGCCAGCCTGGCGATCGTCTTCTGGCAGCGCCGTCAGCAACGCACCCTGGAGCAGCGGCTGTTGGCGGCTCGCGAGGACATCGCCCTGCGCGCCGCCAGCGAGGAAGCCCTGCGCCTGACGCAGTTTTCCATCGACCAGAGCACCGTGGGCATTCTCTGGGTCAACTGGGACAGCCACGTGCGCTACGCCAACCGCGCCGCCGAGGAGATGCTTGGCTATCCGGCGGGCGGGGTGATTGACCGGCCGTTGATCGATTTCGAACCCAACCTGCACATGGATCGTTGGCTCAACCTGTGGAAACGGGCCCGGGCCAGCGAGGAGGGCGTACAAAGCTTCGAGACGGAGTGTGTGCGCGCTGATGGCAGTATTCTGCCGGCGGACGTGTCATTGAGCTTCCTGCGCTTTCGCGACAGCGAGTACCTGGTGGTCTACCTCAACGACGTCACCGAGCGCCGGCGGGCCCTGGCGGCCCTGCGTGAAAGCGAAGCGCGCCTGCAGGGCATTGCCGCCAACGTTCCGGGCCTGGTGTTTCGCCTGGAACGGGCGCCGGTCACCGGGCAGATCGACTTTGCCTACATCAGCGAAGGCAGCGAAACCCTGGTGGGCTACCCACCGGCGGTACTGGCTCACCGGGACACCGGCCTGCGCAGCCTGGTGCACCCGGACGACAAGGCCAGCTACCACCAGACCCAGGACCAGGCCCTGGATACCGACAGCGACTGGTCCTGGCAGGGCCGCATCCTGACCCGTCAGGGGCAGCAGCGCTGGGCCGAGATCAAGGCCATTACCCGGCGCCTGGATGACGGCGCCTTCGTTTGGGACGGTATCGTCTGGGACATCAGCGAAAGCAAGCGCATCGAGCTGGAACTGGCCAGCTCCCGGGAGCAATTGCGCGAGCTGTCGGCGCACCTGGAGAGCGTGCGCGAGGAAGAAAAGGCCCGCATTGCCCGGGAAGTCCATGACGAACTGGGGCAGATGCTTACCGTGCTCAAGCTGGAAACGTCCATGTGCGAGCTGGCCTATGCCCAGCTCGACCCGGGCCTGCATGAGCGCCTCAACAGCATGAAACGCCTGATTGCCCAGTTGTTCCAGCTGGTGCGAGACGTGGCCACCGCCCTGCGGCCGCCGATCCTCGATGCGGGCATTGCTTCGGCCATCGAATGGCAGGCCCGACGGTTCGAGGCACGGACCCAGATTCCCTGCCTGGTGCAGGTGCCGGACAACCTGCCGCGTTTGAGCGACGCCAAGGCCATCGGCCTGTTTCGCATCCTCCAGGAGGCCCTGACCAATGTCATGCGTCATGCCCAGGCGCATACTGTGGAACTGTACCTGACCCTGGAAGGCGCGGAACTGTGCATGAGCATCAGCGATGACGGTCTTGGTTTCGACACCGCTTCGGCACGGCCAACCTCCTTTGGGCTGGTGGGCATGCGCGAGCGGGTGCTGATCATGGGCGGCAGCCTGGTGCTGCAAAGCGAGCAGGGCGAAGGCACCACCTTGAGCGTCCGGGTGCCCCTGGATCCAGAACAATAACGAGGAGAAGCGCGTGATCCGTGTACTGGTAGCCGAAGACCACACCATTGTCCGCGAGGGCATCAAGCAGCTGATCGGGTTGGCCAAGGATCTCACCGTGGTGGGGGAGGCGAGCAACGGCGAGCAACTGCTGGAAACCCTGCGCCAGGTGAGCTGCGAGGTGGTGCTGCTGGACATCTCCATGCCCGGGGTGAACGGTCTGGAGGCGATTCCGCGGATTCGCGCGCTGAACAACCCGCCGGCGATTCTGGTGCTGTCGATGCACGATGAGGCGCAGATGGCCGCCCGGGCGTTGAAGATCGGCGCTGCCGGCTACGCCACCAAGGACAGCGACCCGTCGCTGCTGCTGACCGCGATCCGCAAGGTGGCCTCGGGCGGACGCTACATCGATCCGGATCTGGCGGACCGCATGGTCTTCGAAGTCGGTCTGACCGACGCCCGCCCCTTGCATTCGCTGCTGTCCGAGCGCGAATTCTCGGTCTTCGAACGCCTGGCCCAAGGGGCCAATGTCAACGACATCGCCCAGCAGCTGGCGCTGAGCAGCAAGACCATCAGCACCCACAAGGCGCGGCTGATGCAAAAGCTCAACGTCACGTCCCTCGCCGAGCTGGTGAAGTACGCCATGGAGCACAAGCTGCTCTGACACCTGCTCCAGTGCTCTCTTCACCTCCCGGGGAGGGCACTTATCCATTTGCGACATCCCCGCCCTCAGGCTTTTGCCGTTTCTTGCCGCTTGTAGCTTGTCGCTGGCCACTGCCCTTACCCAATCCCGCCATCCTTGTAGGGCAATCCCTACAGACAACCTTCCAGGCGGCTGAGGCGAATCTCTCCTGAGCCCCGATTTGCGTGACCTGCGCGCTCCACTAGGCTTGCTCCACAGCCGTCTAAAACAAAAGGTGTGGGTATGAGCGAGGTCGTTTCAAGCGCTGGGGCCAACGATGTTCTGGTCAGTTTTCGTGGTGTGCAGAAGAGCTACGACGGCGAGAACCTGATCGTCAAAGACCTCAACCTGGAAATTCGCAAAGGCGAGTTCCTCACCCTGCTGGGGCCGTCCGGCTCCGGCAAGACCACCAGCCTGATGATGCTGGCCGGTTTCGAAACCCCGACCGCCGGCGAGATCCAGCTGGCCGGCCGCGCCATCAACAATGTGCCGCCGCACAAGCGCGACATCGGCATGGTGTTCCAGAACTACGCCCTGTTCCCGCACATGACCGTGGCCGAGAACCTCGGCTTTCCGCTGTCGGTGCGGGGCCTGGGCAAGACCGACATCAGCGAGCGGGTCAAGCGCGTGCTGAGCATGGTCCAGCTCGATGCCTTCGCCCAGCGCTATCCGGCGCAACTGTCCGGCGGCCAACAGCAGCGGGTGGCCCTGGCCCGCGCCCTGGTGTTCGAGCCGCAGCTGGTGCTGATGGACGAACCCCTCGGCGCCCTCGACAAGCAACTGCGCGAACACATGCAGATGGAGATCAAGCACCTGCACCAGCGCCTGGGCGTGACCGTGGTCTACGTGACCCACGACCAGGGCGAAGCCCTGACCATGTCCGACCGGGTGGCGGTGTTCCATCAGGGCGAGATCCAGCAGATCGCTCCGCCGCGGACCCTCTACGAAGAACCGAAGAACACCTTCGTCGCCAACTTCATTGGCGAGAACAACCGTCTCAACGGCCGCCTGCACAGCCATAACGGCGAGCGCTGCGTGGTGGAGCTGGGGCGTGGCGAGAAAGTCGAAGCGCTGGCGGTGAACGTCGGCCGCATCGGCGAGCCTGTGACCCTGTCCATCCGGCCGGAGCGCGTGAGCCTCAACGGCTCCAGCGAAAGCTGCGTCAACCGCTTCTCCGGGAGGGTGGCGGAATTCATCTATCTGGGCGACCACGTCCGGGTGCGCCTGGAAGTCTGCGGCAAGAGCGACTTCTTCGTGAAACAGCCGATTGCCGAGCTCGATCCTGCGCTGGCAGTGGGTGACGTGGTGCCGCTTGGCTGGCAAGTCGAGCACGTTCGCGCGCTTGACCCGCTTCTAGAGGCGAATTGATCGCCCCCCTGCAACACCAACCTGCACGTGGAGAACACAATAAATGTTGAGATCCCTGAAATTCACCGCCCTGGCATTGGGCATGATGGGTGCGGCGCACGCCATGGCGGCGGGCCCGGACCTGACCGTGGTGTCCTTTGGCGGGGCGAACAAGGCGGCTCAGGTCAAAGCCTTCTACGCACCGTGGGAAGCAGCGGGCAACGGCAAGATTGTCGCTGGTGAATACAACGGCGAGATGGCCAAGATCAAGGCCATGGTCGATACCAAGAGCGTGTCCTGGGACCTGGTGGAAGTGGAATCTCCTGAACTGTCCCGTGGTTGCGACGAGGACATGTTCGAGCAACTGGACCCGGCGCTGTTCGGCAAGAGCGAAGATTACGTCAAGGGCGCTATCCAGCCGTGCGGCGTGGGCTTCTTCGTCTGGTCCACGGTGCTGGCCTACAACGCCGACAAGCTGAAGGCAGCCCCCAGCAGCTGGGCCGACTTCTGGGACACCAAGAAATTCCCGGGTAAACGCGGCCTGCGCAAGGGCGCCAAGTACACCCTGGAATTCGCCCTGATGGCCGACGGCGTCGCGCCCAAGGACGTGTACAAGGTGCTGGCCGGCAAGGACGGCCAGGATCGTGCCTTCAAGAAACTCGATGAGCTCAAGCCCAACATCCAGTGGTGGGAAGCCGGCGCCCAGCCGCCGCAGTACCTGGCTTCCGGCGACGTGGTCATGAGTTCGGCCTACAACGGCCGGATCGCCGCAGTGCAGAAGGAAAGCAACCTGAAGGTGGTGTGGAACGGCGGCATCTACGACTTCGACGCCTGGGCCATTCCAAAAGGCTTGGACAAGGCTCGCGCCGAAGCGGCGAAGAAGTTCATCGCCTACTCGGTCCAGCCGCAACAGCAGAAAACCTATTCGGAAAACATCGCCTACGGTCCTGCCAACACCCAGGCCGTGCCGCTGCTGGCCAAGGACATCCTCAAGGACATGCCGACCACCCCGGAAAACATCGCCAACCAGGTGCAGATCGACGTCAGCTTCTGGGCTGACAACGGCGAGCAGCTGGAACAGCGCTTCAACGCCTGGGCAGCCAAGTAACCACCCCCTGCTGTTGTAGGAGCGAGCTTGCTCGCGAAGGCGTCATCAGCATCAACCCTGATGTTGAAGGATGCCCTTCGATTTGCGGCCAAGCCCGCTCCTGCCGCCTGGTGGCTTGTATTCGAAAGATCGATTCGCGGAGTTTGTCATGACCATCACCGTTCCCCTGAACGCGGTCACCGGCCCGACCTTGAAGCAGCGGCTGGCCCGTGCCGAGCGGGTCAACCGCTGGAAGGCGCAGGCCTTGATCGCGCCCCTGGTGCTGTTTCTGTTGCTGGTGTTCCTGGTACCGATCGTGGCGCTGCTGTACAAGAGCGTCGGCAACCCGGAAGTGGTCGGCGGCATGCCGCGCACGGTGGCGGCCGTGAGTGCCTGGGACGGTCGTGGTCTGCCCGGCGAAGGGGCCTACAAGGCCTTGAGCGAAGACCTGGCGGACGCCCGCAAGAATCAGACCCTGGGCGACCTGTCCAAGCGCCTGAACATGGAACTGGCCGGCTACCGCAGCCTGCTGACCAAGACCGCCCGCGCCTTGCCGTTCAAGGCCGAGCCCGAATCCTATAAAGAAGCCATGGAAAGCCTGGACGAGCGCTGGGGCGACCCGGCCTATTGGCAGGCGATCCGTCGCAACACCAGCAGCCTGACCCCTTACTACCTGCTGGCGGCGGTGGACCATCGCATTGATGATCTGGGCGAACTGGCCCCGGCCACCCCGGACCAGGCCATCTACCTGGACATCTTCGCCCGGACCTTCTGGATGGGCCTGGTGATCACCGCCATCTGCCTGGCCCTGGCCTATCCCCTGGCGTACCTGCTGGCCAACCTGCCGGCACGCAAGAGCAACCTCTTGATGATCCTGGTACTGCTGCCGTTCTGGACCTCGATCCTGGTGCGGGTCGCGGCCTGGATCGTGCTGCTGCAATCCGGTGGCCTGATCAACAGCGCGCTGCTGGCCATGGGGGTGATCGACAAACCCCTGGAGCTGGTGTTCAACCGCACCGGGGTCTACATCTCCATGGTGCACATCCTGCTGCCGTTCATGATCTTGCCGATCTACAGCGTGATGAAAGGCATCTCGCCCACCTACATGCGTGCGGCGATTTCCCTGGGTTGCCATCCGTTCGCCAGCTTCTGGCGGGTGTACTTCCCGCAGACCTACGCCGGGGTCGGCGCCGGTTGCCTGCTGGTGTTCATCCTGGCCATCGGCTACTACATCACCCCGGCATTGCTGGGCAGCCCGAACGATCAGATGGTCAGTTACTTCGTCGCCTTCTACACCAACACCAGCATCAACTGGGGCATGGCCACGGCCCTGGGCGGCCTGCTGTTGCTGGCGACCGTCGTGCTCTATCTGATCTACAGCTGGCTGGTGGGCGCCAGCCGCCTGCGCCTGAGCTAAGGAGAGAATCGAAATGCTGAGCCCCTACATGTCTCCCGTCGAACGGGTCTGGTTCTACAGCTTGCGGATTCTCTGCGGCTTGATCCTGTTGTTCCTGGTGTTGCCGGTGCTGGTGATCATCCCGCTGTCGTTCAACTCGGGCAGCTTCCTGGTGTACCCGTTGCAGGGGTTCTCGCTGCACTGGTATCAGGACTTCTTCGCCTCCGCCGAATGGATGCGGGCCCTGAAGAACAGCATCATCGTGGCCCCGGCCGCCACGCTGCTGGCCATGGTCTTCGGCACGCTCGCGGCCATCGGCCTGACCCGTGGCGACTTTCCCGGCAAGGCGCTGGTCATGGCCCTGGTGATTTCGCCGATGGTGGTGCCGGTGGTGATCATCGGTGTCGCCAGCTACCTGTTCTTCGCGCCGCTGGGCATGGGCAACAGTTTCTTCTCGCTGATCATCGTGCATGCGGTGCTCGGGGTGCCTTTCGTGATCATCACCGTGTCGGCGACCCTGCAGGGCTTCAACCATAACCTGGTGCGCGCCGCGGCGAGCCTCGGGGCTTCGCCCTTGACCACCTTCCGCCGGGTGACCTTGCCGTTGATCGCGCCCGGGGTCATCAGTGGCGCGCTGTTCGCCTTTGCCACCTCGTTCGACGAGGTGGTGGTGACGCTGTTTCTGGCCGGTCCGGAGCAAGCGACCCTGCCACGGCAGATGTTCAGCGGCATCCGTGAAAACCTCAGCCCGACCATTGCCGCGGCGGCGACGCTGCTGATCGCCTTTTCGGTGATTCTGCTGCTGACCCTGGAATGGCTGCGCGGACGCAGCGAGAAGCTGCGCACCGCCCAGGTGTAAACCCTTCGCTTTCCCCGCCCGGGCCACTGACTGTGCTCCCGGGCGAGGGGCAGCAGGGCATTCGTCCGCTGAATAGGCGACAACCGATAATCCACGTCTACGCTTGTGCCAGCTTCCACCTTCTATATAAGAGGCTGCGCACATGAGTATTTCCTCTTTCAAGATCGCTCATAAGCTGCTCACCGGCAGTACCGCCATCGAGCAACTGGCTGCTGAACTGACCCGCCTGGATGTCGACAACCCGCTGATCGTCACTGATGCCGCGCTGCTCGAGTCGGGCACGGTGGCGCTGGCGTTGGCCCATCTGGGGGAGCGCGATTACGAGATCTTCGACCGGGTGCTGCCCGATCCGGAAATCGCCATCGTCGAAGACTGCATGCAGGTTTACCGCGAAGGCGGGCATGACGGGCTGATCGGGCTGGGGGGCGGCAGCGCCATCGACATTGCCAAGAGTGTCGCGGCCTATGCCGGCTATCACGGCGCCCTGGAAGACCTGTTCGGCATCGATCAGGTGCCGCGCAAGGGGCCGCCGCTGATCGCCATCCCCACCACCGCCGGCACCGGTTCGGAAGTCACCAACGTGGCGATACTGTCCGACAGGGCCGCGCAACTGAAGAAGGGCATTGTCAGCGACTACCTGTTGCCGGACGTGGCCCTGGTCAGTCCGCAGATGACCCTGACCTGCCCCCGCAGCGTGACCGCCGCCAGTGGCGTCGATGCCCTGGTGCACGCGATTGAAGCCTATTTGTCGCTGAGTGCCTCCGCGATCACGGATGCCCTGGCCATAGGGGCCATCAAGCTGATCGTCAAGGCGCTGCCCAAGGCCTTTGCCAATCCGGCCAACCTGCAGGCCCGGGAGGATATGGCCACCGCCAGCCTGATGGCGGGCATGGCCTTCGGCAATGCCGGGGTGGGGGCGGTGCATGCGATGGCCTATCCCCTGGGTGGCCGTTTCCATATGTCCCACGGGGTCAGCAATGCCTTGCTGCTGCCCTATGTCATGACCTGGAACAAGATGGCCTGTGTCGAGCGTATGCAGGATATCGCCGACGCCATGGGGGTGCAGACCGCGCACTTGAGTGCCGGCGAGGCCGCCGATCGGGCCGTGGAGGCGATGACCGCCCTGTGCGCCGCGGTGGAGATTCCCAGTGGCTTGCGCAGCTTTGGCGTGCCCGAAGAGGCGATTCCCGCCATGGCCGTGGAGGCCGCGGGGATCGAGCGTCTGATGCGCAACAATCCGCGCAAGCTGAGCCCCGCCGATATCGAGAAGATCTATCGCGCGGCTTACTGAACATCGCGGTTACGGTGTGCGCCCCAAAGCATGAGGTATACAATGCGCGCCATCGTGATTCCGCTCAAAAAAGGTGCGTCATGCAGCCCTTCGCTATTGCTCCGTCGATTCTCTCCGCCGACTTCGCCCGTCTGGGCGAGGAAGTGGACAATGTCCTGGCCGCCGGTGCCGATATCGTCCACTTCGATGTCATGGACAACCACTATGTGCCGAACCTGACCATCGGCCCGATGGTCTGCTCGGCGCTGCGCAAGTACGGGATCACCGCGCCGATCGATGCGCACCTGATGGTGACCCCGGTGGACCGCATCATCGGCGACTTCATCGAGGCGGGCGCGACCTACATCACCTTTCACCCGGAAGCCACCCTGCACGTGGATCGCTCCCTGCAGATGATCCGCGAAGGCGGTTGCAAGGCGGGCCTGGTGTTCAACCCGGCAACCCCGCTGGACGTGCTCAAGTACGTGATGGACAAGGTCGACATGGTGCTGCTGATGAGCGTCAACCCGGGTTTCGGCGGGCAGAAGTTCATTCCTGGGACCCTCGACAAGCTGCGTGAGGCACGGGCCCTGATCGATGCCTCCGGCCGTGATATCCGCCTGGAGATCGACGGTGGGGTGAACGTCGGCAACATCCGTGAGATCGCCGCAGCAGGCGCTGACACCTTTGTTGCCGGCTCGGCGATCTTCAATGCGCCGAACTACCGGGAAGTCATCGAGAAGATGCGCGCCGAACTGGCGCTGGCGCGCTCATGAGCGCATTTGAGCAGCTGTTCCCGGGGCGTCTGCCGCGGCTGGTGATGTTCGACCTGGATGGCACTCTGGTCGATTCGGTGCCGGACCTCGCGGCCGCCGTGGATCAGATGCTGCTCAAGCTGGGGCGCAAGCCTGCGGGTATCGACGCGGTGCGCGAGTGGGTCGGCAATGGCGCGCCGATGCTGGTGCGCCGGGCCCTGGCCAACAGCCTGGAGGCCCAGGACGTCGACGATGTCGAGGCCGAGCACGCTCTTGAGCTGTTCAATGCGGCCTATGAGGACAGTCATGAGCTGACCGTGGTCTATCCCGGCGTGCGCGAAACCCTCAAGTGGCTGCACAAGCAGGGCGTGGAAATGGCCCTGATCACCAACAAGCCCGAGCGTTTCGTCGCCCCCTTGCTGGATCAGATGAAGATCGGCCGGTATTTCCGCTGGATCATCGGTGGCGACACCCTGCCGCAGAAGAAGCCGGACCCGGCGGCGCTGTTCTTCGTGATGAAGATGGCCAGCGTGCCAGCCTCGCAGTCGCTGTTCGTCGGCGACTCGCGCAGTGACGTGCTGGCGGCCAAGGCCGCGGGGGTCAAGTGCGTGGCGCTGAGCTACGGCTACAACCATGGTCGGCCGATTGCCGAGGAATCCCCGGCGCTGGTGATCGACAACCTGCGGGCGCTGATCCCCGGTTGCTTAGAACCTGCCGCTGAGATAACGTTGCCCGACGCTGTTCCATCCCCTTCTGGAAATTCCATCGTGGTGGTCACTCGCAAACTCTGGATGAAAGTCATCAAGGCCTTGGCCCGTTGGCGTTGGCGCGCCTGATTTTTGTCTGGCCGGCCCTGCCGGCGTGTTTGCATACCTGACTGTTAGACCCTCAAGCCACGAGGCATCCCATGATTCGCGAAGAATTCCTGCGTTTGGCCGCAGCCGGTTACAACCGTATCCCGCTGGCCTGCGAAACCCTTGCCGACTTCGACACGCCGCTGTCGATCTACCTGAAACTGGCCGATCAGCCCAACTCCTACTTGCTGGAGTCGGTGCAGGGCGGCGAGAAGTGGGGGCGCTATTCGATCATTGGCCTGCCGTGCCGCACCGTATTGCGTGTGCAGGGGCACCGGGTCAGCGTGACCCATGACGGGATCGAGATCGAAAGCCATGAAGTGGCCGATCCACTGGCCTTCGTCGAGGAATTCAAAGCCCGCTACAACGTACCGACCATCGCCGGCCTGCCGCGTTTCAACGGCGGCCTGGTGGGGTACTTCGGTTATGACTGCGTGCGTTATGTCGAGCCGCGCTTGGGCCAGTGCCCGAATCCGGATCCGATCGGCGTGCCGGATATCCTGCTGATGGTTTCCGATGCAGTGGTGGTGTTCGACAACCTGGCGGGCAAGATGCACGCCATCGTGCTGGCCGATCCGAGCCAGGACAATGCGTTCGAAGCCGGCCAGGCGCGTTTGCAGGAGTTGCTGGCACAGCTGCGCCAGCCGATCACCCCACGCCCCGGGCTGGATTTCAGCAAGCAGTCGGCGGCGGAGCCGGTGTTCCGCTCCAGCTTCACCCAGGGCGACTATGAGCGCGCGGTGGACACTATCAAGGAGTACATCCTGGCCGGTGACTGCATGCAGGTGGTGCCGTCCCAGCGCATGTCCATCGATTTTTCGGCCGCGCCCATCGACCTGTACCGGGCGCTGCGCTGCTTCAACCCGACGCCTTACATGTACTTCTTCAACTTCGGTGACTTCCATGTCGTGGGCAGTTCGCCGGAGGTGCTGGTGCGGGTCGAGGACAACCTGATTACCGTGCGGCCGATTGCCGGTACCCGTCCGCGGGGCGCTACCGAGGAAGCCGACCTGGCCCTGGAACAGGACCTGCTGTCGGACGACAAGGAAATTGCCGAGCACCTGATGCTGATCGACCTGGGGCGCAACGACACCGGTCGCGTATCCGAAATCGGTAGCGTGAAGCTCACCGAGAAGATGGTCATCGAGCGTTATTCCAACGTGATGCACATCGTCTCCAACGTCACCGGTCAATTGAAGGCCGGGCTGACAGCGATGGATGCTCTGCGGGCGATCCTGCCGGCGGGGACGTTGTCCGGGGCGCCGAAGATCCGGGCCATGGAAATCATCGACGAGCTGGAGCCGGTCAAGCGCGGCATCTACGGCGGCGCCGTGGGTTACTTCGCCTGGAACGGCAACATGGACACCGCGATTGCCATTCGCACCGCGGTGATCAAGAACGGTGAGCTGCATGTACAGGCCGGCGGCGGGATTGTTGCCGACTCGGTGCCGACCCTGGAGTGGGAAGAGACGCTGAACAAGCGTCGCGCAATGTTCCGTGCCGTGGCACTGGCTGAACAAACCCCCGCATCCAAGGCTTGAGGAGTTTCCACTATGTTGCTGATGATCGATAACTACGACTCCTTCACCTATAACGTCGTCCAGTACCTGGGCGAGTTGGGTGCCGAGGTCAAGGTGGTGCGCAATGACGAGCTGACCGTGGCTGAAATCGAGGCGCTCAAGCCTGAGCGCATCGTGGTTTCGCCCGGTCCTTGCACACCCACCGAGGCCGGTATCTCCATCGAGGCGATCAAGCATTTCGCCGGCAAGCTGCCGATTCTCGGCGTGTGCCTGGGTCACCAGTCCATCGGCCAGGCCTTTGGCGGCCAGGTGGTACGTGCCCGGCAAGTGATGCACGGCAAGACCAGCCCCGTGTTCCATCGTGACCTGGGGGTATTCAGCGGCCTGAATCTGCCGCTGACGGTGACCCGCTACCACTCGCTGGTGGTCAAGCGGGACAGCCTGCCCGACTGCCTCGAAGTCACTGCCTGGACTCAACTGGAAGACGGTTCCGTCGACGAGATCATGGGGCTGCGCCACAAGACATTGAATATCGAGGGTGTGCAATTTCACCCCGAGTCTATTCTCACCGAGCAGGGCCACGAGCTGTTCGCCAACTTCCTCAAACAGAGCGGCGGCACGCGCTAAGGACTTTTCATGGATATCAAGACTGCCCTGAGCCGTATTGTCGGCCATCTGGACCTGAGCACCGACGAGATGCGCGATGTGATGCGCGAGATCATGACCGGTCAGTGCACCGATGCGCAGATTGGCGCCTTCATGATGGCCATGCGCATGAAAAGCGAAAGCATCGACGAAATCGTCGGCGCGGTGTCGGTGATGCGCGAGTTGGCGGACAAGGTCGAGCTCAAGACCCTCGACGGTGTGGTGGATGTGGTAGGCACCGGCGGTGACGGTGCGAACATCTTCAACGTGTCCACGGCTTCTTCTTTTGTGGTGGCGGCGGCCGGCTGCACGGTCGCCAAACATGGCAATCGCGCGGTGTCCGGCAAGAGCGGCAGTGCCGACCTGCTGGAGTCGGCCGGGGTCTACCTGAACCTGACGCCGGTCCAGGTGGCCCGCTGCATCGACAACGTCGGTATCGGCTTCATGTTTGCCCAGTCTCATCACGGCGCCATGAAATATGCCGCTGGCCCGCGTCGCGACCTTGGTCTGCGCACCCTGTTCAACATGCTTGGCCCGCTTACGAATCCGGCCGGCGTGAAACATCAGGTGGTGGGCGTGTTCACCCAGGCGCTGTGCCGGCCATTGGCCGAGGTTTTGCAGCGCCTGGGCAGCAAGCATGTGCTGGTGGTGCACTCCCAGGATGGCCTGGACGAGTTCAGCCTGGCTGCACCGACCTATGTGGCCGAGCTGAAGAATGACCAGATTACCGAGTACTGGGTGCAGCCCGAGGACCTGGGCATGAAGAGCCAGAGCCTGTTTGGTCTGGTGGTGGAGAGCCCGGCGGCGTCCCTGGAGCTGATTCGCGATGCCCTGGGACGACGCAAGACCGAGCATGGCCAGAAGGCCGCCGAAATGATTGTGCTCAATGCCGGCGCGGCGCTGTATGCCGCGGATCATGCCAGCAGCCTGAAAGAGGGCGTGGCCCTGGCTCACGATGCGTTGCACACGGGCCTGGCCCGGGAAAAGCTTGAGGAACTGGGCGCCTTTACCGCGGTGTTCAAGCAGGAGAATGAAGGATGAGTGTGCCGACTGTTCTGGAAAAGATCCTCGCCCGCAAGGTGCAGGAGGTTGCCGAGCGTAGCGCGCGTGTCAGCCTGGCCGAGCTGGAAACCCTGGCGCGAGCCGCCGATGCCCCGCGTGGCTTCGCCAAGGCTCTGCAGGAGCAGGCCAAGCTCAAGCAACCGGCGGTGATCGCCGAGATCAAGAAGGCATCCCCCAGCAAAGGTGTGATCCGCGAGAACTTTGTGCCGGCGGACATTGCCAGGAGTTATGAGAAGGGCGGCGCCACCTGCCTGTCGGTGCTCACCGACGTCGACTTTTTCCAGGGCGCCGATGCTTACCTGCAACAGGCTCGGGCTGCCAGCAAGTTGCCGGTTATCCGCAAGGATTTCATGATCGATCCCTATCAGATCGTCGAAGCCCGTGCCCTGGGGGCCGACTGTGTGCTGCTGATCGTCGCCGCGCTGGATGACGCGCGAATGGCCGAGCTGGCCGCGGTGGCCAAAGGCGTTGGCCTGGATGTGCTGGTGGAAGTGCACGATGGCGATGAGCTGGAGCGGGCACTGAAAACCCTCGACACGCCGTTGGTGGGGATCAACAACCGCAACCTGCACACCTTCGATGTCGACCTGGAAACCACCCTCGACCTGCTGCCGCGGATTCCCCGCGACCGCCTGGTGATTACCGAGAGTGGCATTCTCAATCGTGCCGATGTTGAGCTGATGGAAATCAGCAACGTCTATTCGTTCCTGGTGGGCGAGGCGTTCATGCGCGCCGAGAGTCCGGGCAGCGAGCTGCAACGCCTGTTCTTCCCTGAACGCGGCGTCCCGGTCAGCGGTTCGACCCTGGACTGAACCTGAAACACTGAACAAGCCGGCGATGCCGGCTTTTTCATATCCACTGCCAAGGACTTTCCCTGTCATGACTCAACCCCTTGCCTTGACCGTCGAAGCCGGCCTGCAGGCCGAGCAGGATCTGCTGGCTCAGGTGTGTGCCACAGAGCAGGAGTTTGGCCTGCTGTTCTGGCAACCCAGTGACCGGGCGCTAGTGATGCCGCGGCGCCTGAGCCGCCTGCCCGGATTCGAGCAGGCTTGCCAGGTGTCGGCCGCCAATGGCTGGCCGGTGTTGCTGCGGGAAACCGGTGGCGAGCCAGTGCCGCAGTCGGCGGCCACGGTGAACATTGCGCTGGTCTACGCGCCGCCGCGTAGCGAGGGGGATCAGGGGCGGATTGAAACGGCCTATCGACGCTTGTGCCAACCGATTTGCGACCTGCTCACTGAGCTGGGAGGCAATCCGTCGTTGGGAGAGGTGGACGGTGCCTTTTGCGATGGGCGCTTCAACGTCAATCTGGACGGTCGCAAACTGGTCGGCACTGCCCAGCGCTGGCGTCAGAGCAAGGGCGGGCAGCGGCCGGTGGGGCTGGTACACGGAGCCTTGTTGCTGGATAACGAGCGCGCCTCGATGGTAGAAGCGGTCAATAGCTTCAATCAGGCCTGTGGACTGGAGCAGCGTTGCCGGGCCGAAAGCCATATCGCCTTGCATGAGGCTTTTGCCGCCCCCGATGCCATCGGCCGGCTGGACAGTCTCTACCGCGAGATGCTCAAGGGCTTTCTGCCGGGTTAGCGGGTGCCGAACACCACCATGGTCTTGCCTTTGACATGAACCAGATTGCGTTCTTCCAGGTCCTTGAGGACGCGGCCGACCATCTCCCGTGAACAGCCGACGATCCGGCCGATCTCCTGGCGGGTGATCTTGATCTGCATGCCGTCCGGATGGGTCATGGCATCCGGTTGCTTGCACAGCTCCAGCAAGCAGCGGGCAACCCGTCCGGTCACATCGAAGAACGCCAGATCGCCGACCTTGCGCGTGGTGTTGCGCAGGCGTTGGGCGATCTGCCCGCTCAGCACGTACAGAATGTCCGGATCGATCTGCGACAGCTCTCGGAACTTGGCATAGCTGATTTCCGCCACTTCACATTCCACCTTGGCGCGCACCCAGGCGCTGCGTTGCTGCTCCTGCCCGGCCTCTTCGAACAGCCCCAGCTCGCCGAAGAAGTCCCCGGCGTTGAGGTAGGCAATGATCATCTCCCGGCCGTCGTCGTCTTCGATGAGGATGGTCACCGAACCCTTGATGATGAAGTACAGGCTGTCGGACACGTCGCCGGCGCAGATGATGTTGCTCTTGGCCTGGTGCCGGCGGCGTTGACAGTGCATCAGCAACTTGTCGAGATTTTTGATCCTGGAGGTGGGGGCAATAGCAACCATGGTTGTATCCCGAAAAGACTGCACGGTATGAGGTGTTTGTTATGGGGCGAACAGCGAAGCTGTTTGACGCTGGCGATGCGCCATTCATTTGGCGTCAGCTTAACAGACACATCCTAAGCGGATTTAAGATTTTTCTTGGTAAGGATCGGCAATAGGCCTACATCGAGCAAAGCGCGGCCCGGGCAAAACCCTGTGCTAAGCTGGCGACCCTTTTTTAGCAGTGGAGTCTTGGCGATGAAGGCACGCATCCAATGGGCTGGCGAAGCCATGTTCCTCGGTGAGTCGGGCAGCGGTCATGTCGTGGTGATGGACGGCCCACCAGAAGCCGGTGGACGTAATCTGGGTGTTCGCCCCATGGAAATGCTCCTGTTGGGCGTGGGCGGTTGCAGCAACTTCGATGTGGTCAGCATTCTGAAGAAATCGCGCCAGGCCGTGGAAAGTTGCGAGGCCTTCCTCGACGCCGAACGCGCGACCGAAGATCCCAAGGTCTTCACCAAGATTCACATGCACTTCGTGGTCAAGGGGCGGGGCTTGAAGGAAGCCCAGGTCAAGCGCGCTATCGAGCTGTCGGCCGAGAAATACTGCTCGGCCTCGATCATGCTCGGCGCCGCTGGCGTGGCCATCACTCACGATTACGAAATCGTCGAGCTCGGCTGATTGGCGTCGATTGTTTCGGGCAAAGCAAAGGGCGCTCATGGAGCGCCCTTTTTTGTCAGCGGCAGTAGCGGGGTCAGATCCGGTAGGTGCTTTTGGTCATGACCTTGGCCAACAGGCTCATGCCGAACTTGACCGGTGCCGGGAAGCGAAAGCCGCCGGCTTCAAGGGCGGTTTCGGCGTGGTGTTCTTCGTCGATCCGCATCTGCTCGAGAATGGCCCGGGACTTTTCGTCCTCGGCCGGGAGCTGTTCCAGGTGCTCGTTCAGGTGTTTGCAGACCTGATCTTCGGTGGCGGCGACGAAACCCAGGCTGACCTTGTCGCTGATCAGGCCGGCCGCTGCGCCGATGCCGAACGACAGGCCGTAGAACAATGGATTGAGCACACTGGGATGGCTGCCCAGCTGACGGATGCGCTGTTCGCACCAGGCCAGGTGGTCGATCTCTTCTTCGGCGGCATGCTCCATGGCCTGGCGTACCTGGGGCAGCTTGGCGGTCAGCGCCTGGCCCTGGTACAGCGCCTGGGCACAGACTTCCCCGGTGTGGTTGATGCGCATCAGGCCGGCAACATGCCGGGTGTCCTCGTCACTCATCTGCGCTTCCGGCTGCACGATGGCCGGCGACGGGCGATAAGGTTGGCCACTGAACGGCAACAGCGTGCGCATGGCCATATCGGCCTGCAGCAGCAGGCGGTCAATCGGCGAGTAGTGACGTTGGGTAGTCATGCTTATCTCCGGGAAGAATCACGGCGGCCAGTTTACTCCAATCGATGGGGCGAAAACTGCGCTGGATCAGCGCACCCTCGTCGCAGACCGGACGAGAGGGCGCCGTGCAGGGGGGGCGTGGGTGGGGCAATCAGCCCGGAGGCCAGTTCATCTGACGTTGACCCAGCACATGCATGTGAATGTGGTAGACGGTCTGTCCGCCCAGCTCATTGCAGTTCATCACCACCCGGAAGCCGTCTTCACAGCCTTGTTCCTTGGCCAGTCGCTGGGCGGTGAACAGAATATGCCCGGCCAGGGCCTTGTCGTCCTCGGTGAGGTCGTTGAGGGTGCGGATGGGCTTTTTCGGAATCACCAGGAAGTGCACCGGCGCTTGCGGGGCGATGTCGTGGAAGGCCAGAACCTGGTCGTCCTCGTAGATGATCTTCGCGGGTATTTCTCTGTTGATGATCTTGGTGAACAGAGTATCCACAGCTGTTTCTCCATTGGGTTGGTCCGGGCTGAGTGTACTCAGGCTCATCCTGTGCGCCCAGCCCGGCATCTAACGTGGGCAATAGGCCCGATTGACGTAACCGACGATCTTGCGGGTCAGCCAGCGCGAGCCGAGGCGGCTGCTGAAAGCCATCCAGCGATTCAGGCGGCCGGGAATGATGATGGCGCGGTTCTTCTCCAGCGCGCGGACCGCGTACAGGGCCACTTCCTCGGGGCTCATGAGCAGTTTGCTGTCGTTGAGCCTTTGAGTGTCCATTTGTGCCGTGCGGAAAAAGCCCGTGCGAGTCGGGCCGGGGCACAGCACCGAGACCTTGACGGCGCATTTCTTCAGTTCTTCGCGCAGGCCTTCGGAGAAGTGCAGGACATAGGCCTTGCTGGCGTAGTAGGTGCTCATCCACGGGCCCGGATAGAAGGCGGCTACCGAGGCGACGTTGAGAATCTGTCCGCCGCCCAGCAGCGCCATGCTGTTGCCCAGGGCATGACACAGGCGGGTCAGGGCGAGGATGTTGACCTCGATCAGGTCCTGTTCGGTCATCCAGTCCTGGGCCAGGAAGGGGCCGCAGGTGCCGATGCCGGCGCAGTTGACCAGCAGATCGATCTGACGCTCGCCTTCCTCCAGTTCCAACAGGAAGCCGGACAGGCGCAAGGGCTCCCCCAGGTCGCAGGCGCGAAACAGCACTTCGACACCAAAACGTTGGGTCAACTCCAGGGCGATGCTTTCCAGCTGATCACGCTGGCGGGCCACCAGAAGCAGGTTGCGCCCACGCCGGGCCAGTGCTTCGGCCAGGGCCAGGCCTATGCCGCTGGAAGCGCCGGTGATCAGAGCGTAACGGGTCATGCATTTCTCCATCGCAACGGCCGGTCGCCTGCGACAGGAAGGGTCGCAGGCTCGGACGCGTTTATTCTTGCTCGGATTCTACAGGGGCCGCGGCGCTGTCGGCGGGTTCAGCATCTTCGTCAACGCTGCCGGAGTCGACGCTTTCGCTGTAGCTGGTCTCGCTGTAGCGATCTTCCAGGGAGCTCAGGCCACCGGCCACCATGCCAACGATCAATGCCACGATCAGTACCACCCACATCCACGACAGGACCTTGACCGCAGTGGTATTGGGCGGTGGTGGGGCGCCGTAGCGGTTGGCGACGTTGCTGCCCGGGCTGACCATCAGCACCAGGGGGAAGATGCTGCCGACGATTGGCACGAAGTTCAGCAGCCACAGCCAGCCGGACCAGCCCAGGTCATGCAGGCGCTGCACGCTGATCTGGATGCTGACGACGAGGAAACCGATGAACACCACGATGCCGCCGACGATCCCCACTCCAGTGAGGAGCGTGGAGTTGAGCACAGCAGCGGAAAGAATGCCGAAAAACGCACCGACTCCGACCACGGCCAGCATCGCGACCGTCAGGACCAGGGTCCAGGCCAGGTAGCGCAGGCGACCGATGCGGCCTTCGAAGCTGAAGACATTGAGTGTGGCGTATTGCGGCAGAGCTTCGCCGACCGTGGCTTGGGGAGGCGCGTAGGGCGACTCGCTGATCGGCGCCGGGCTCGGGGCATGGGTGACCGCGTCCAGGTTCAGGTCCAGTGCCTGTTCAGCTTCGATACGGGCGTCGATCCCGGCGTTTTTCAGGGCTTCCAGGTAGCGCTGGGCATCCGCTTGGGTCAGATCGCGTTTGAGCTCTACCCGTTGGCCGCTGAACAGACGCTCCACTGCGGCAGCATCGCTTTTGAACAGTTCTGCCAGGTTCAGTTGGGCGGTGGACTTCTCGACGCCGGGCAGCAGCGCGCCGTCGAAAACAATCTTGTAGCGAGTTTCGCTCATGGGGGGCATCCCTGTCTTTTGAAAAGAAGGCTTACATAAAAGGCGGCTAGTTTAAGGCCAGCGCCCCCCCGCTGGCCAAAAAACAATGAGAACGGGTTAACGTGGCCAGCGATTGCCCAACTGCGCGGCGCGTGCCTGGGCGGCCTGGTATTCGCTGTCCAGGCGGGCGATCAATTGATCGACGCTGGGCAGGTCGTCGATTTCGCCTACGCCTTGGCCGGCCGACCAAACGGTTTTCCAGGCCTTGGCCTCGTCGCTGATGGGCTTGAGCTTGGAACCGAAGTTGATTTCACCCTTGCCCTGCAGGGCAGCCAGGTCGAAACCGGCATTCTCCAGGCTTTGGCGCATGAAACTGGCGGGCACCCCGGACACGGCGGCGGTGTGCACGATGTCCGCAGCGCGGGAGCTGAGCAGCATCTCCTTGTAGGCGTCCGGTGCATGACTTTCGCGGGTGCCGATAAAGCGTGTACCCAGGTACGCCAGGTCGGCACCGAGCAATTGAGCGGCGAGAATCTCGTGGCCGCGGTTCAGGCAGCCGGCCAGCAGCAGGGTCTTGTCGAAGAACTGGCGGATTTCGGCGATGAGGGCGAAGGGGCTCCAGGTGCCAGCATGGCCGCCGGCCCCTGCGGCGACGGCGATCAGTCCATCGACTCCGGCTTCTGCGGCTTTCTCCGCGTGCCGGCGCGTGGTCACGTCATGGAACACCAGGCCGCCGTAGCTGTGTACGGCGTCCACGACTTCCTTGACCGCTCCCAGGCTGGTGATGACGATCGGCACTTGGTGTTCGATGCAGATCTGCAGGTCCGCCTGCAGGCGCGGATTGCTGTTGTGCACGATCAGGTTCACCGCGTAGGGGGCAGGGTTCTCCAATTTGTCCAGCCCCGCCTCGATCTCTTCGAGCCAGGCCTTGAAGCCACTGCTTTCGCGCTGGTTCAGGGCCGGGAAGCTGCCGACCACGCCATTGCGACAGCAGGCCAGGACCAGTTCGGGGTTGGAGATCAGGAACATCGGCGCCGCCACCAGGGGCAGGCGCAGGTGTTGCTCGAGCAGAACGGGCAGTGACATTGGAGTACCCCCAGGCAAGTGACTAGTCAGTGTTAGAACGGCCTGACAACGACCAAAATTACGATAGCCAGCAATAGCAGAACCGGTACTTCATTGAACCAGCGATAAAAGACATGGCTGCGGGTGTTCTCGCCACGGGCGAAGCGTTTCACTTGAGCGCCGCACATGTGGTGATAGCCGATCAGGATCACCACCAGGGTCAGTTTGGCGTGCATCCAGCCGCCCTGGCCGAAGTAGGCGCTGGGGTTGAGACTGATCAGCCAGATGCCGAAGATCAGCGCCGCGATCATCGCCGGGCCCATGATGAAGCGGTACAGCTTGCGCTCCATCAGGCAGAAGCGCTCGCGGCTGACGCTGTCTTCGCTTTGGGCGTGATAGACGAACAGGCGTGGCAGGTAGAACAGGCCGGCAAACCAGCAGACCACGCTGACGATATGAAAGGCTTTGAGCCATAGATAGAGCATTTTTAGTTATTCCCAGATTCACGGTGGCGAAGATAGTAGAGGGTAGAGCGGCCGCACGTCACCTTGACGGTTGTCGCAGGGGCGCGCCGCCCCTATTATCGGCAGCTTTCCAGTGGGTTCGTTGAGGGCAGGTTTATGGTCAAGGTCGGTATCGTCGGCGGCACGGGTTACACCGGTGTCGAACTGCTGCGTCTGTTGGCACAGCATCCGCAAGCGCGAGTGGAGGTCATCACTTCGCGATCCGAAGCCGGCCTGGCCGTCGCCGACATGTATCCGAACCTGCGCGGTCACTATGACGGCCTGGCCTTTAGCGTGCCGGATATCAAGAGCCTGGGGGCTTGCGATGTGGTGTTCTTCGCCACGCCTCACGGGGTAGCCCATGCCCTGGCCGGGGAGTTGCTGGCGGCGGGAACCAAGGTCATCGACCTGTCGGCGGACTTCCGTTTGCAGGATGCCGATGAGTGGGCCAAGTGGTACGGCCAGCCCCACGGCGCTCCCGAATTGCTGGATGAGGCGGTCTACGGCTTGCCGGAAGTCAACCGCGAGCAGATCAAGAAGGCTCGGCTGATCGCTGTTCCGGGCTGCTATCCAACCGCTACCCAGCTGGGCTTCCTGCCGCTGCTGGAAGCGGGGCTGGCTGATGCGTCGCGTCTGATCGCCGACTGCAAGTCGGGTGTCAGCGGCGCCGGCCGTGGCGCCAGCGTGGGTTCGCTGTACTCGGAAACCTCTGAGAGCATGAAGGCCTACGCGGTCAAAGGGCATCGTCACTTGCCGGAAATCCGCCAGGGCTTGCGTCGGGCGGCGGGCAAGGATGTAGGTCTGACCTTCGTTCCGCATTTGACGCCGATGATTCGCGGTATTCACTCCACGCTCTACTCGACGGTGGTGGACCGTTCGGTTGATTTGCAGGCGTTGTTCGAGAAGCGCTATGCCAACGAACCCTTTGTCGATGTGATGCCAGCGGGCAGTCATCCTGAAACCCGTAGCGTGCGTGGCGCCAACGTGTGCCGGATCGCGGTGCATCGTCCGCAGGACGGTGATCTGGTGGTGGTGCTGTCGGTCATCGACAACCTGGTCAAGGGCGCTTCGGGCCAGGCGGTGCAAAACCTCAACATCCTCTTTGGCCTGGATGAGCGTCTGGGGCTGTCCCACGCGGGCATGCTGCCTTAAGGCCGTTTTAGCGTTGAACACAAAGGCCCGTCTGACGGGCCTTTGTGCGTTATGCGGGTAGCTGTACGACTATTGATATACCGTAACAATAGTTGACCGCTTTTCTAGGAGAAGCGGATAATGCGCGTCATTACGCAGTATGGCGGCTTAACGCCGGGAGATAGTCAGCATGAGCGTTGAATCCTTCACCCCCACGGCTTTGCAATTCACTCAAGGTGCAGCGCACAAGGTGAAGACCCTGGTCGACGAAGAGGGTAATGATCGCTTGAAGCTGCGCGTATTCGTTACGGGCGGCGGTTGTTCGGGGTTTCAGTACGGTTTCACTTTTGATGAGGAAGTGGCCGAGGATGACACCATCGTTGAGCGCGAGGGTGTGAGCCTGGTGGTGGACCCCATGAGTTTCCAGTACCTGGCCGGTGCTGAGGTGGACTATCAGGAAGGCCTGGAAGGTTCGCGTTTCGTGATCAAAAACCCCAATGCCACTACTACCTGTGGTTGCGGGTCATCGTTTTCGATCTGATCGATCGCTCAAAGCCATTCGCCTAGCGCCGCAGGGTCTGACGATCCTGCGGCGTTTTGCTGTCTGGTGTTCAAGCAGGGT
The DNA here is from genome assembly GCF_001547915.1 of Pseudomonas sp. St29. Taxonomy (NCBI): domain Bacteria; kingdom Pseudomonadati; phylum Pseudomonadota; class Gammaproteobacteria; order Pseudomonadales; family Pseudomonadaceae; genus Pseudomonas; species Pseudomonas sp. St29. Next base: position 6,111,907 of record NZ_AP014628.1, on the reverse strand, counting down.
AGATAGCGCCCAGTATCCGCAGGCCGCGGGCGCCGGTAACGCTGGGGCGGTTGGCGGCAATGCCTTCCATGCAGCAATGGGCCAGCCAGGCGAAGGCCATGGCCTCGACCCAGTCGGGATCCACGCCATATACAGCGGTGCTGCTCACCCGTGTCCCGGGCAGTAGGGCCGCGAGGCGCTGCATCAGGGCATTGTTGTGGGCGCCGCCGCCACAGACCAGAAGCTCCTGGGTGTCGCTCTGTGCCGCCTGTAGCGAGTGAACGATGGTCAGCGCTGTCAGTTCCAGCAGGGTGGCTTGCACATCTTCGGCGGGAAGCGGAGGGTGCTGTGCCAGCTGCCGTTGCAGCCACTGCAGATTGAATACTTCGCGCCCTGTGCTCTTCGGCCCCTGGGTAGCGAAGAACGGGTCGCTGAGCAGGGTTGTCAATAAGGACTGGTCGAGCTGGCCGCTGGCTGCCCACTGGCCGTTGCGGTCAAAGGTTTCTGCGCGTTGATCCTGTATCCAGGTGTCGAGCAGTACATTGCCTGGGCCGCAATCGAAGCCGGTCACCGGTTTGTCCGTCTCGATCAGGCTCAGGTTGCTGAAGCCGCCAATGTTCAGAACTGCACGGTTTCCTGTGCGCCGTTCGAACAGGGCTTCGTGGAAGGCCGGGACTAGTGGCGCCCCTTGGCCGCCGGCGGCTACATCGCGGCTGCGAAAGTCACTGACGACGCTTATACCGGTGAGCTCTGCAAGCAGTGCCGGGTTGCCAATCTGTACAGTAAAACCGCGGCTCGGTTCATGACGTACTGTCTGGCCGTGACTGCCAATGGCGCGAATCTCCCCAGCTTGCAGTTGTTGCTGTTGCAGAAGGCTATGGATGCCCTGGGCAGCCAGCTTGACCCAATGCTGCTGAGCCATGGCGGAGCGGGCGATCTCGTCTGGGCCGCTGGCGCACAAGCTCAACAGCTCGGCGCGCAGGGACTCTGGCATGGGGATGTAGTGGGTGGCGATCAGTCTGATCGCCGGATCCTGCTCGATCAGGGCGATGTCCAGGCCATCAAGGCTGGTTCCGGACATGACTCCTATATAGCGCGCCATGGTTCAGCGCTTGCTCGAGGCCAGCATCGTGGCCTTTTCCTGCTCCATTCGAGCCATCAGAGGCTGGCTCTGCTGGAGGAAACGAGCACGTTCTGCCTTGGCGATCGGGTCGGCCATTGGCAGTTTCTGGCCCAGCGGGTCTACGTGGACGCCATTGACCTGAAACTCGTAATGCAAGTGTGGGCCGGTGGACAGGCCTGTGGTGCCGATATAGCCAATGACCTGACCCTGCTTCACCGAGCCGCCGGTTTTGACACCTTTGGCGAAGCCTTGCATGTGGCCATACAGCGTGCGGTAGGTATTGCCGTGCTGGATGATCACGGTGTTGCCGTAACCGCCGCGGCGACCTGCCAGCAGGACCTTGCCGTCGCCGGCGGCCTTGATGGGGGTACCCCGCGGAGCGGCATAGTCGACGCCCTTGTGAGCGCGGATCTTGTTCAGGATTGGATGCTTGCGCCCCATGGAGAAGCGTGAGCTGATGCGGGCAAAGTCCACTGGCGTGCGGATGAACGCCTTGCGCATGCTGTTGCCGTCTGCGGTGTAGTAGCTGCTTGAGCCTTGTTTGTTGGTGTAGCGCACTGCGGTGTAGGTTTTGCCACGGTTGGTGAAACGCGCGGAGAGGATATTGCCGGTCCCGACCACTTTGCCGTTGGCCACCCTCTGCTCATAGATCACGTCAAACTCGTCACCCTGGCGAATGTCCTGAGCGAAGTCGATGTCGTAGCCGAAAATGCTCGCCATATCCATGGTCAGGCTATGGGACAGGCCGGCACGGGCCGCAGACTGTGAAAGCGAACTGTTGATCACGCCGTGAACGTAGGCTGAGCGCACTACTGGCTTGGTGATTACTCGGTTGAAGGTAAAGCCTTTGGGGCCCTTGGTCAGCGTGATGGTTTCCAGGTCGCTGACTTTCGTGTGCAGGTTGTTCAGTTGGCCGTCTGGAGTCAGTTCGAACTCCAGCTTCTGGCCATGTTTGAGCTGAGAAAACTGTTTGGCTTGCTTGTCGCTAGCCAGTATTTCGTGCACCGAGGTGGCGGGCAGGCCAACCTTCTCGAACAGTGTGGACAGGGTGTCGCCCTTGGTGACTGTTACTTCTCTGTGGCCTGGAGCTTTTGCTTCTTCCACGACGGCGGGCGCAGGTTTGCTTTCTGCGGTTTCCGTGGTGTCTTCCGGGGTGTTTTCGATCTGTGCGAAAGGTGAGGCTACTGCTTCAGTTGTGGCTTGTTCCGTAGATGCAGCGTCTTGATCTTGTGTGAGTTGCTCGATCGGGCTTTCCAGATCAAGGCTCAAGGTGGTTTTTTTGGCTTCAACATCACTGGAAGGGAATACCAGCAGAGCCAGACTTAGAAGGGCTGCTATGCCGCTTGCGGCGAGCAGGTGGCTCTTCGGATAAAGCGGTGGCGCTTTAGACGGTTCGGTGGTCATAGGTAATTTGACTTTGAAAAGATGAAATGGAAAAGATGAATGACATGATGAAGATGAAATAACTGTATAAAATATAACCAAATCATCTGTGACGCAAGCGCGCGGACACTCTGTTCTCTGAATGCACCCGTACGCCGGGCAAAACTTGTAATTAGTCCGTGATCTTGTATGGTTGGTTCCCTTTTGAATCTGAGCCTTGCGGGTCTGTTATGAAGTCGGTTGAAGAGCAGCTAGCGCTGATCAAGCGTGGTGCGGAAGAGTTGTTGGTCGAGTCCGAGTTGATCGAGAAGCTCAAACGTGGCGTGCCGCTGCGTATCAAGGCCGGCTTCGATCCGACTGCGCCGGATTTGCACCTTGGGCATACCGTGCTTATCAATAAGCTGCGTCAATTTCAGGATCTGGGTCATCAAGTGATCTTCCTGATTGGCGACTTTACCGGGATGATCGGTGATCCAAGCGGCAAGAGTGCCACTCGTCCGCCGTTGACTCGCGAGCAGGTTCTGGAAAATGCCGAGACCTATAAAAGCCAGGTCTTCAAGATTCTTGATCCAGCCAAGACTGAGGTGGCTTTCAACTCGACTTGGATGGACAAGATGGGGCCGGCGGACTTCATTCGTCTGACTTCTCAATACACGGTTGCGCGCATGCTCGAGCGCGATGACTTCGATAAGCGCTACTCGACCAATCAGCCGATTGCTATCCATGAGTTTTTGTATCCGCTGGTTCAGGGGTACGACTCGGTTGCGCTGCGTGCGGATGTCGAGCTGGGTGGTACCGATCAGAAGTTCAACCTGTTGATGGGGCGTGAGCTGCAGCGCGGTTATGGTCAAGAGGCGCAATGCATCCTGACCATGCCGTTGCTTGAAGGGTTGGATGGGGTCAAGAAGATGTCCAAGTCCTTGGGCAACTACGTGGGTATCCAGGAAGCGCCAGGGGTTATGTATGGCAAGTTGGTTTCCATTCCTGATGCGTTGATGTGGCGTTATTTCGAGCTGCTCAGCTTCCGTTCGATGGAAGAAATCGATGCATTCCGCGCTGATGTCGAGGCGGGTGCGAATCCGCGTGACATCAAGATCAAGCTGGCCGAGGAAATTGTTGCGCGCTTCCATGGTGAGGAGGCGGCTGCAAGTGCTCATCGTGCTGCGGGCAACCGCATGAAGGATGGCGAACTGCCAGAGGATCTGCCGGAGATCGAGCTGGCGGCCACTGAGGATATGCCGATTGCTGCTGTCCTTAATAAAGCTGGGCTGGTTAAGAACGCTGCAGTGGCGCGTGATCTTCTGGGTTCTGGTGGTGTGCGCGTGGATGGCGAAGTTGTTGATCGCACCTTTATATACGTATTGGGCGCTACGCATGTTTGTCAGGCCGGCAAGAAGGCATTTGCGCGCATTACGCTCAAATCCGAATAAAACAGAAAATAGGTGTTGACGGCGAGTTATATGTCTCTATAATTCGCCCCACTTCCGGCGCAGTCGAAACGGAAAACTCCTTGAAATTCAACGAGTTACGCAGTTTTCGGCAGCGGTTACGCTTCAGTTCATCGAAGCCAGAAGCAGTTAGTAAGGCAGTGTGTTTTCGCCTTGTTAACGATTCGATCGTCTCGGTCGAAAGCGGTTAAAAAGAGGTGTTGACAGCAGCGTGTAACGCTGTAGAATTCGCCTCCCGCTAACGAGAGATCGAAAGCGCAAGTGGTTGAAGTTGTTGAGGAAATCTTCAAAAACTTCTTAAAAAATCGCTTGACAGCAAATGAGGCTGCTGTAGAATGCGCGCCTCGGTTGAGACGAAAGATCTTAACCAACCGCTCTTTAACAACTGAATCAAGCAATTCGTGTGGGTGCTTGTGGGGTCAGACTGATAGTCAAAAAGATTATCAGCATCACAAGTTACTCCGCGAGAAATCAAAGATGTAACCAACGATTGCTGAGCCAAGTTTAGGGTTTTCTCAAAACCCAAAGATGTTTGAACTGAAGAGTTTGATCATGGCTCAGATTGAACGCTGGCGGCAGGCCTAACACATGCAAGTCGAGCGGCAGCACGGGTACTTGTACCTGGTGGCGAGCGGCGGACGGGTGAGTAATGCCTAGGAATCTGCCTGGTAGTGGGGGATAACGTCCGGAAACGGGCGCTAATACCGCATACGTCCTACGGGAGAAAGTGGGGGATCTTCGGACCTCACGCTATCAGATGAGCCTAGGTCGGATTAGCTAGTTGGTGAGGTAATGGCTCACCAAGGCTACGATCCGTAACTGGTCTGAGAGGATGATCAGTCACACTGGAACTGAGACACGGTCCAGACTCCTACGGGAGGCAGCAGTGGGGAATATTGGACAATGGGCGAAAGCCTGATCCAGCCATGCCGCGTGTGTGAAGAAGGTCTTCGGATTGTAAAGCACTTTAAGTTGGGAGGAAGGGTACTTACCTAATACGTGAGTATTTTGACGTTACCGACAGAATAAGCACCGGCTAACTCTGTGCCAGCAGCCGCGGTAATACAGAGGGTGCAAGCGTTAATCGGAATTACTGGGCGTAAAGCGCGCGTAGGTGGTTTGTTAAGTTGGATGTGAAAGCCCCGGGCTCAACCTGGGAACTGCATCCAAAACTGGCAAGCTAGAGTATGGTAGAGGGTGGTGGAATTTCCTGTGTAGCGGTGAAATGCGTAGATATAGGAAGGAACACCAGTGGCGAAGGCGACCACCTGGACTGATACTGACACTGAGGTGCGAAAGCGTGGGGAGCAAACAGGATTAGATACCCTGGTAGTCCACGCCGTAAACGATGTCAACTAGCCGTTGGGAGCCTTGAGCTCTTAGTGGCGCAGCTAACGCATTAAGTTGACCGCCTGGGGAGTACGGCCGCAAGGTTAAAACTCAAATGAATTGACGGGGGCCCGCACAAGCGGTGGAGCATGTGGTTTAATTCGAAGCAACGCGAAGAACCTTACCAGGCCTTGACATCCAATGAACTTTCCAGAGATGGATTGGTGCCTTCGGGAACATTGAGACAGGTGCTGCATGGCTGTCGTCAGCTCGTGTCGTGAGATGTTGGGTTAAGTCCCGTAACGAGCGCAACCCTTGTCCTTAGTTACCAGCACGTTATGGTGGGCACTCTAAGGAGACTGCCGGTGACAAACCGGAGGAAGGTGGGGATGACGTCAAGTCATCATGGCCCTTACGGCCTGGGCTACACACGTGCTACAATGGTCGGTACAAAGGGTTGCCAAGCCGCGAGGTGGAGCTAATCCCATAAAACCGATCGTAGTCCGGATCGCAGTCTGCAACTCGACTGCGTGAAGTCGGAATCGCTAGTAATCGCGAATCAGAATGTCGCGGTGAATACGTTCCCGGGCCTTGTACACACCGCCCGTCACACCATGGGAGTGGGTTGCACCAGAAGTAGCTAGTCTAACCTTCGGGGGGACGGTTACCACGGTGTGATTCATGACTGGGGTGAAGTCGTAACAAGGTAGCCGTAGGGGAACCTGCGGCTGGATCACCTCCTTAATCGACGACATCAGCTGCTTCATAAGCTCCCACACGAATTGCTTGATTCATTGAAGAAGACGATAGAAGCAGCTTTAAGCTCCAAGCTGATAGCTCCAAGCTAACAGTTACAAGCTCGAAATTGGGTCTGTAGCTCAGTTGGTTAGAGCGCACCCCTGATAAGGGTGAGGTCGGCAGTTCGAATCTGCCCAGACCCACCAATTTTGTTATGGGGCCATAGCTCAGCTGGGAGAGCGCCTGCCTTGCACGCAGGAGGTCAGCGGTTCGATCCCGCTTGGCTCCACCATAAACTGCTTCTGAAAGCTTAGAAATGAGCATTCACATTGAATGTTGATTTCTAGTCTTTTGATTAGATCGTTCTTTAAAAATTTGGGTATGTGATAGAAAGATAGACTGAACGTTACTTTCACTGGTAACGGATCAGGCTAAGGTAAAATTTGTGAGTTAAATTGCAAATTTTCGGCGAATGTCGTCTTCATAGTATAACCAGATTGCTTGGGGTTATATGGTCAAGTGAAGAAGCGCATACGGTGGATGCCTTGGCAGTCAGAGGCGATGAAAGACGTGGTAGCCTGCGATAAGCTTCGGGGAGTCGGCAAACAGACTTTGATCCGGAGATCTCTGAATGGGGGAACCCAGCCATCATAAGATGGTTATCTTGTACTGAATACATAGGTGCAAGAGGCGAACCAGGGGAACTGAAACATCTAAGTACCCTGAGGAAAAGAAATCAACCGAGATTCCCTTAGTAGTGGCGAGCGAACGGGGACTAGCCCTTAAGTGGCTTTGAGATTAGCGGAACGCTCTGGAAAGTGCGGCCATAGTGGGTGATAGCCCTGTACGCGAAAATCTCTTAGTCATGAAATCGAGTAGGACGGGGCACGAGAAACCTTGTCTGAATATGGGGGGACCATCCTCCAAGGCTAAATACTACTGACTGACCGATAGTGAACTAGTACCGTGAGGGAAAGGCGAAAAGAACCCCGGAGAGGGGAGTGAAATAGATCCTGAAACCGTATGCGTACAAGCAGTGGGAGCAGACTTTGTTCTGTGACTGCGTACCTTTTGTATAATGGGTCAGCGACTTATTTTCAGTGGCGAGCTTAACCGAATAGGGGAGGCGTAGCGAAAGCGAGTCTTAATAGGGCGTCTAGTCGCTGGGAATAGACCCGAAACCGGGCGATCTATCCATGGGCAGGTTGAAGGTTAGGTAACACTGACTGGAGGACCGAACCGACTACCGTTGAAAAGTTAGCGGATGACCTGTGGATCGGAGTGAAAGGCTAATCAAGCTCGGAGATAGCTGGTTCTCCTCGAAAGCTATTTAGGTAGCGCCTCATGTATCACTGTAGGGGGTAGAGCACTGTTTCGGCTAGGGGGTCATCCCGACTTACCAAACCGATGCAAACTCCGAATACCTACAAGTGCCGAGCATGGGAGACACACGGCGGGTGCTAACGTCCGTCGTGAAAAGGGAAACAACCCAGACCGTCAGCTAAGGTCCCAAAGTTATGGTTAAGTGGGAAACGATGTGGGAAGGCTTAGACAGCTAGGAGGTTGGCTTAGAAGCAGCCACCCTTTAAAGAAAGCGTAATAGCTCACTAGTCGAGTCGGCCTGCGCGGAAGATGTAACGGGGCTCAAACCATACACCGAAGCTACGGGTATCACGTAAGTGATGCGGTAGAGGAGCGTTCTGTAAGCCTGTGAAGGTGAGTTGAGAAGCTTGCTGGAGGTATCAGAAGTGCGAATGCTGACATGAGTAACGACAATGGGTGTGAAAAACACCCACGCCGAAAGACCAAGGTTTCCTGCGCAACGTTAATCGACGCAGGGTTAGTCGGTCCCTAAGGCGAGGCTGAAAAGCGTAGTCGATGGAAAACAGGTTAATATTCCTGTACTTCTAGTTATTGCGATGGAGGGACGGAGAAGGCTAGGCCAGCTTGGCGTTGGTTGTCCAAGTTTAAGGTGGTAGGCTGGAATCTTAGGTAAATCCGGGGTTCTAAGGCCGAGAGCTGATGACGAGTTACCTTTTAGGTGACGAAGTGGTTGATGCCATGCTTCCAAGAAAAGCTTCTAAGCTTCAGATAACTAGGAACCGTACCCCAAACCGACACAGGTGGTTGGGTAGAGAATACCAAGGCGCTTGAGAGAACTCGGGTGAAGGAACTAGGCAAAATGGCACCGTAACTTCGGGAGAAGGTGCGCCGGTGAGGGTGAAGGACTTGCTCCGTAAGCTCATGCCGGTCGAAGATACCAGGCCGCTGCGACTGTTTATTAAAAACACAGCACTCTGCAAACACGAAAGTGGACGTATAGGGTGTGACGCCTGCCCGGTGCCGGAAGGTTAATTGATGGGGTTAGCTAACGCGAAGCTCTTGATCGAAGCCCCGGTAAACGGCGGCCGTAACTATAACGGTCCTAAGGTAGCGAAATTCCTTGTCGGGTAAGTTCCGACCTGCACGAATGGCGTAACGATGGCGGCGCTGTCTCCACCCGAGACTCAGTGAAATTGAAATCGCTGTGAAGATGCAGTGTATCCGCGGCTAGACGGAAAGACCCCGTGAACCTTTACTATAGCTTTGCACTGGACTTTGAATTTGCTTGTGTAGGATAGGTGGGAGGCTTTGAAGCGTGAACGCCAGTTTGCGTGGAGCCATCCTTGAAATACCACCCTGGCAACTTTGAGGTTCTAACTCAGGTCCGTTATCCGGATCGAGGACAGTGTATGGTGGGTAGTTTGACTGGGGCGGTCTCCTCCTAAAGAGTAACGGAGGAGTACGAAGGTGCGCTCAGACCGGTCGGAAATCGGTCGTAGAGTATAAAGGCAAAAGCGCGCTTGACTGCGAGACAGACACGTCGAGCAGGTACGAAAGTAGGTCTTAGTGATCCGGTGGTTCTGTATGGAAGGGCCATCGCTCAACGGATAAAAGGTACTCCGGGGATAACAGGCTGATACCGCCCAAGAGTTCATATCGACGGCGGTGTTTGGCACCTCGATGTCGGCTCATCACATCCTGGGGCTGAAGCCGGTCCCAAGGGTATGGCTGTTCGCCATTTAAAGTGGTACGCGAGCTGGGTTTAGAACGTCGTGAGACAGTTCGGTCCCTATCTGCCGTGGACGTTTGAGATTTGAGAGGGGCTGCTCCTAGTACGAGAGGACCGGAGTGGACGAACCTCTGGTGTTCCGGTTGTCACGCCAGTGGCATTGCCGGGTAGCTATGTTCGGAAAAGATAACCGCTGAAAGCATCTAAGCGGGAAACTTGCCTCAAGATGAGATCTCACTGGGATCTTGAATCCCCTAAAGGGCCGTCGAAGACTACGACGTTGATAGGTTGGGTGTGTAAGCGCTGTGAGGCGTTGAGCTAACCAATACTAATTGCCCGTGAGGCTTGACCATATAACACCCAAGCAATTTGCTTAAGAAGCGAGTTGCGGTGTGTGAAGACGAAACGAACCGAAAGTTTGCACCGCTCACAAAGCACACAAACCTATTACATACCCATTCGCTGGCACGTTGCATAAGCAACGGACTGGCTACCGAATTTCTTGACGACCATAGAGCGTTGGAACCACCTGATCCCATCCCGAACTCAGAAGTGAAACGATGCATCGCCGATGGTAGTGTGGGGTTTCCCCATGTGAGAGTAGGTCATCGTCAAGATTAAATTCCGAAACCCCAATTGCGAAAGCAGTTGGGGTTTTGTTTTTGCGCTGCAGAAAAGTTGCGCTGCTGCGGCCGGCCATGACCGCTCGGCTACGGTTGCCAGCGCTTCGATCTCCCTCTGAAGCCCTTTGCCTACGGTGATTTCTATGCAATGGCTTGGGGCATAGCTATCATTCCAGCCTCATTGTAAGGCGGAGCTTGCATGTCGACGTTGTTAGAGCTTCTTAAGGATGGGCAATTTCACTCAGGGCAAGCCCTTGGGGGTGCGTTGGGTGTTACTCGTAGTGCTATATGGAAGCAATTACAGCTTCTTGAGGCGGAGTTGGGGCTCGATATTCATAAGGTGCGAGGCCGTGGTTACCGCCTGGCCTCCCCCATTACGTTGTTAAGCGCAGAGAAAATTAATCGTCTTTCCCCCGATGCCCCCTGGGCGGTCCAGGTTTTTGATTTTCTGGACTCGACAAACGCCGAGGCGCTGCGCTCGATCGAGCGTGGATGTATTGCTCCCTTCCTGGTTCTAGCTGAGCGACAAACAGCGGGGCGCGGTCGGCGCGGTCGTAAGTGGGTCAGTCCCTTCGCTGAGAACATTTACTACAGCCTTGTGTTGCGAGTTGATGGTGGTATGCGGCAGTTGGAGGGGCTGAGTCTGGTTGTGGGCCTGGCTGTGATGCAGGCTCTTCGAGGCTGTGGCGTTCCAGGTGCGGGGCTGAAATGGCCAAATGATGTCTTGGTCGGTCAGAAAAAGATTGCTGGAATACTTCTTGAGTTGGTGGGTGATCCTGCAGATGTATGTCATGTCGTCATTGGTGTTGGGATCAATGTGAACATGCAAGGTTCTGAGGAGGTCGATCAGGAATGGACTTCGGTAAGGCTCGAGTCTGGCAAGATCATGGATCGAAATCAGCTTGTCGCTCGTCTGGGCGAGGTTCTGGCCGCTTATCTGGAGCGTCATCGCTTGCAGGGGTTTTCAGCTATCCAGCATGAGTGGGAGCAAAACCACCTATGGCAGGGGCGCGCAGTGTCTCTGATAGCGGGTGTAACTAAAGTTGATGGGGTCGTTCTGGGAGTTGATCGCCAGGGAGGGCTGCGCCTTAAGGTGGGGGGCGAGGAAAAGGTATATAGCGGTGGAGAGCTTAGTTTGAGGTTGTGCGACGACTCTTGAGCTCTGGCTAGCGCTAATTGGATTGGCTGTGGCGCGTCCGCTGTCGTGAGGTGTTTATGCGTTGGTTGTTTCTGCTGTTATTGGTACTCAATGTTTTCTACTACGTCTGGCATCAGCAGGAGGCCCCGCTTCGGGCAAAAGAAGTGATGCCGCTCTCACTTTATCGAGGATCTCAGCAGGATATTCGACTGCTGAGCGAGTCTACTGACGCGGTCGAGCGACGTGATAAGGGGCGGGTGGCAGATGCGGAGGCAGGTTGTCTGTATCTGGGGGGCTTTGTGCGTCGAGAGTCGGCTCAGGGGCTTGAGCGGCGTCTCGGTGAGTTGGGTGTCGAGGTCAAATTGCAGGCTTTGAATGCCCCTGGTTCATCAGGTTTTTGGTTGCGCATATCTCCTGAAAGCAAGCATCTAGTGGATGATCCTCAGTTGCTGAGCCTTGCTAAGGAATTCAATGAGTTAAAACATAAAATAATGCCGTGTGAGGGGGTTGCAACTGTCGAATAGGTTGCATAGAATGGCGCCCGCTCCGCAGTGAAGACCTCTTGAGGTTGAAGCTAAAGAGTTAGGTCAATGCAGCTAACCTCAAGATTTAATTGAGAAAATGCTTGACAGAAGGGTGGCATAGTATAGAATGCTGCCTCGCTTAGGAGGGGTTCCCGAGCGGCCAAAGGGATCAGACTGTAAATCTGACGTCTACGACTTCGAAGGTTCGAATCCTTCCCCCTCCACCAGATTTAGCGAGAGCTGCAGGCTCCGCGGGTATAGTTTAGTGGTAGAACCTCAGCCTTCCAAGCTGATGATGCGGGTTCGATTCCCGCTACCCGCTCCAAGTTTGCGGATTTTGCAAAGTGTTTTGCTCTTGTAGCTCAGTTGGTAGAGCACACCCTTGGTAAGGGTGAGGTCAGCGGTTCAAATCCGCTCAAGAGCTCCATATAACAAGGCAGATATGAAAATATCTGCCTTTGTTTTAATGGCTTGTGTGAGTTGCTTAATTCTTCTCCTAGGGGTGATTTCGATGGCTAAGGAAAAGTTCGAACGTAATAAGCCGCACGTTAACGTGGGTACTATCGGTCACGTTGACCACGGTAAAACCACTCTGACTGCTGCTCTGACTCGCGTTTGCTCCGAAGTTTTCGGTTCGGCTCGTGTTGACTTCGACAAGATCGACAGCGCCCCAGAAGAAAAGGCTCGTGGTATCACTATCAACACTGCTCACGTAGAGTACGATTCGCACATTCGTCACTACGCGCACGTTGACTGCCCAGGTCACGCCGACTACGTCAAAAACATGATCACCGGTGCTGCCCAGATGGACGGCGCGATCCTGGTTTGCTCGGCTGCCGATGGTCCGATGCCACAAACTCGTGAGCACATCCTGCTGTCCCGTCAGGTAGGCGTTCCGTACATCGTTGTCTTCCTGAACAAGGCTGACATGGTTGACGACGCTGAGCTGCTGGAACTGGTTGAGATGGAAGTGCGCGATCTGCTGAGCGCTTACGACTTCCCAGGCGACGACACTCCGATCATCATCGGTTCGGCTCTGATGGCTCTGAACGGCCAAGACGACAACGAAATGGGTACCACCGCTGTTAAGCGTCTGGTAGAAACTCTGGACACCTACATCCCGGAGCCAGAGCGTGCTATCGACAAGCCGTTCCTGATGCCAATCGAAGATGTATTCTCGATCTCCGGTCGTGGTACCGTGGTAACTGGCCGTGTTGAGCGTGGTATCGTTCGCATCCAGGAAGAAGTTGAGATTGTTGGTCTGCGCGACACTCAGAAAACTACCTGCACCGGCGTTGAAATGTTCCGCAAACTGCTCGACGAAGGTCGTGCTGGCGAGAACTGCGGCGTTCTGCTGCGTGGTACCAAGCGTGACGACGTTGAGCGTGGTCAGGTTCTGGTTAAGCCAGGCACCGTTAAGCCTCACACCAAGTTCACCGCTGAAGTTTACGTTCTGAGCAAAGAAGAAGGCGGCCGTCATACTCCGTTCTTCAAAGGCTACCGTCCACAGTTCTACTTCCGTACTACTGACGTGACTGGTAACTGCGAGCTGCCAGAAGGCGTTGAAATGGTAATGCCAGGTGACAACATCCAGATGACTGTCACTCTGATCAAAACCATCGCGATGGAAGATGGTCTGCGTTTCGCTATCCGTGAAGGCGGTCGTACCGTCGGCGCCGGCGTCGTGGCCAAAGTCATCGAATAAGCTCTTGAAATATCTCCATCGGGCCGACATAATGGTCGGCCTGATTTTGTTTTTAGGTCAGTAGCTCAATTGGCAGAGCGACGGTCTCCAAAACCGTAGGTTGGGGGTTCGATTCCCTCCTGACCTGCCAGATTCACTCAATGTGTCTGGCTTTCTTTTCACAGGATCTTCATAGATGACTCCTAAAGCTGAAGCTCAAGGCTCTCGCTTCGATCTGCTCAAGTGGCTCGTTGTGGTCGCTTTGGTGATTGTTGGTGTTGTTGGCAATCAGTACTACTCTGCTTCGCCGATCCTGTACCGTGTCCTAGCGCTGCTTGCTATTGCTGCTGTTGCTGCCTTTGTTGGTCTGCAAACTGCAAAGGGCAAGTCGTTCTTTGTGCTGGTTAAGGAAGCGCGCACTGAGATTCGTAAAGTCGTATGGCCTACTCGCCAAGAAACCACGCAAACCACTTTGATTGTTGTGGCTGTGGTTCTGGTTATGGCGTTGCTGTTGTGGGGGCTAGATTCCCTGCTCGGCTGGCTTGTTTCCTTGATTGTTGGCTAAGGGTGTCCCGTGGCTAAGCGTTGGTACGTTGTGCATGCTTACTCGGGTTACGAGAAGCATGTAATGCGCTCGTTGATCGAGCGTGTGAAGCTGGCTGGCATGGAAGATGGCTTCGGCGAAATTCTGGTTCCCACTGAAGAAGTGGTTGAGATGCGTAACGGCCAGAAGCGCAAAAGCGAGCGTAAATTCTTTCCAGGCTATGTGCTGGTTCAGATGGATATGAATGAGGGTACTTGGCACTTGGTCAAGGATACCCCTCGTGTGATGGGCTTTATCGGTGGTACTGCCGATAAGCCGGCTCCTATTACTGATAAAGAAGCGGAGGCGATTCTGCGTCGCGTCGCTGATGGTAGTGATAAGCCTAAGCCCAAGACCCTGTTTGAGCCGGGTGAAGTGGTTCGTGTTACTGACGGTCCATTCGCTGACTTTAATGGCACGGTCGAAGAAGTTAACTACGAAAAGAGCCGTATTCAGGTGGCTGTGCTCATTTTCGGTCGCTCTACTCCGGTAGAGCTAGAGTTCAGTCAGGTCGAGAAGGCATAACTGGACGAGAATCCCATACCCCGCAGCCTTAGGCTGTGGGGTTTTGTCGTCACTGGGATAAACGCGCAAGTAACCGGGGAGCCTTTCTAGGCGTCTGAACCCGTAATTGGAGTGCCTCATGGCTAAGAAGATTACTGCTTACATCAAGCTGCAAGTTAAGGCCGCTCAGGCCAACCCAAGCCCGCCCGTTGGTCCGGCTCTGGGTCAGCACGGCGTGAACATCATGGAATTCTGCAAGGCTTTCAACGCCCGTACTCAGGGTCTTGAGCCAGGTCTGCCGACTCCTGTGATCATCACTGTTTACAGTGACCGCAGCTTCACTTTCGAAACTAAGAGCACCCCTGCTTCGGTTCTGCTGAAGAAAGCTGCTGGTCTGACCAGCGGTTCCGCTCGTCCGAACACCGTTAAGGTTGGCACCGTTACCCGTGCTCAGCTGGAAGAGATCGCGAAAACCAAAAACGCGGATCTGACTGCAGCTGATATGGATGCAGCCGTGCGTACTATCGCCGGTTCTGCTCGTAGCATGGGCCTTAACGTGGAGGGTGTGTAATGGCTAAGCTGACCAAGCGCCAAAAGGCTATCGCCGGCAAGATTGAAGCAGGCAAGGCCTACAACTTCGTAGAAGCCGCCGCTCTCCTGACCGAGCTGTCGACCGTTAAGTTCAGCGAGTCCGTAGACGTTGCTGTGAACCTGGGCGTAGACCCACGTAAATCTGACCAGGTTGTTCGTAGCGCTACTGTGCTGCCGCACGGCACTGGCAAGACTGTACGTGTAGCTGTGTTCACCCAGGGTCCAGCTGCTGAAGCTGCTCTGGCTGCCGGTGCAGACCGCGTAGGTATGGATGATCTGGCTGCCGAAATGAAAGGCGGCGACCTGAACTATGACGTAGTTATTGCTTCCCCGGATGCAATGCGCGTTGTAGGTCAGCTGGGTCAGGTTCTGGGTCCTCGTGGCCTGATGCCTAACCCGAAAGTCGGTACCGTTACTCCAGACGTAGCTTCGGCAGTCAAGAACGCCAAGGCTGGCCAGGTTCGTTACCGCACCGACAAAAACGGCATCATCCACACTTCCGTTGGCAAGGTCGGCTTCGACGCCGTCAAGCTGAAGGAAAACGTTGAAGCCCTGATCGCTGACCTGAAGCGTATCAAGCCAGCTTCTTCGAAAGGCATCTACGTCAAGCGCGTTACCCTGAGCACCACTATGGGCCCAGGTCTGGTCATCGACCAGGGTTCGCTGGACGTATAAGACACAAGCGGATGCAAGTGATTGCATCCGCTGAAAAATTGGGGTCCCTGCCTGGCGGGGGCTATCCAAGACCGTAGGCGACGCAAGTCTTAAACCTCAAGCCTACGCAGATGGTGCTCCCGGTTCCTTACCGAATCAGACACCAAAACGACATCCAGCTCCGGTTGGATGAAACGGTAACAAGCAGGAGTTAAACCCGTGGCAATTAAACTCGAAGACAAGAAGGCCATCGTCGCTGAAGTCAACGAGGCTGCCAAAGTCGCTCTGTCTGCTGTTGTGGCTGATGCCCGCGGCGTGACAGTAGGCGCAATGACCGGACTCCGTAAAGAGGCCCGCGAAGCTGGCGTTTACGTACGTGTTGTACGTAACACCCTGCTCAAGCGCGCTGTTGAAGGCACTCAATATGACGTGCTCAACGACGCGTTCGTCGGCCCTACCCTGATTGCATTCTCCAAGGAACATCCGGGCGCTGCCGCTCGTATTTTCAAAGAGTTCGCAAAGGGTCAGGACAAGTTCGAGATCAAGGCAGCTGCGTTCGAGGGCAAGTACCTCGCAGCAAACGAGATCGACGTGTTGGCTTCGCTGCCAACTCGCGACGAAGCTATTGCGAAGCTGATGAGCGTGATTCAAGGCGCTACCAGCAAGCTGGCTCGTACTCTGGCGGCTATTCGCGACCAGAAAGAAGCTGCTGCTGCCTAAGGCACCGCAAGCCCTTTCAAAATCATATGTTTAATTTGATGGCTGCGTAGGCTGTCACCCCAATACAGGAATTTATAGTCATGTCTCTGACTAACGAGCAAATCATCGAAGCAATCGGCCAGAAAACCGTTCTGGAAGTTGTTGAGCTGATCAAGGCAATGGAAGAAACCTTCGGCGTTACCGCTGCTGTTGCCGCCGCTGGCCCAGCTGCTGCTGCCGCTGTTGTTGAAGAGCAAACTGAATTCAACGTCATGCTGACCGAAGCTGGCGAGAAGAAAGTTAACGTGATCAAGGCTGTACGTGAACTGACCGGTCTGGGCCTGAAAGAAGCCAAGGCTGTAGTTGACGGCGCTCCTGCCATGGTTCTGGAAGCTGTTGCTAAAGAAGCAGCTGAAAAAGCCAAAGCAGCTCTGGAAGAAGCAGGCGCTAAAGTCGAGCTCAAGTAAGCATCGACTTTGTGTCTCCAGCCCAAGCGTTAAGCGAACGGCTGATGGCTGGTGGCTTTTGCCACCGGCCTTTTTCCGTTATTGGCGACCGACTGGGTCGGTGCCTTTAACGTGCTGTAACCCACCCTGTGCGGTGGCGCAAACCAAAGGGTTTGCACGATTTTCTGGCTGCTCCCGTCGGGAGAAGCCGAATAAGCAGGTGACCAAGCTGGGGAACGCTGATGGCTTACTCATATACTGAGAAAAAACGTATCCGCAAGGACTTTAGCAAGTTGCCGGACGTCATGGATGTGCCGTACCTCCTGGCCATCCAGCTGGATTCGTATCGTGAATTCTTGCAAGCGGGAGCGACTAAAGATCAGTTCCGCGACGTGGGCCTGCATGCGGCCTTCAAATCCGTTTTCCCGATCATCAGCTACTCCGGCAATGCTGCGTTGGAGTATGTCGGTTATCGCCTGGGCGAACCGGCGTTTGATGTTAAAGAATGCGTGTTGCGTGGTGTGACTTACGCCGTACCTTTGCGGGTAAAAGTCCGTCTGATCATTTTCGACAAAGAATCGTCGAACAAAGCGATCAAGGACATCAAAGAGCAAGAAGTCTACATGGGTGAAATCCCCCTGATGACTGAGAACGGTACCTTCGTAATCAACGGTACCGAGCGTGTAATCGTTTCCCAGCTGCACCGTTCCCCTGGCGTATTCTTCGACCACGACCGTGGCAAGACGCACAGCTCCGGTAAGCTGCTTTACTCTGCGCGGATCATTCCGTACCGCGGTTCGTGGCTGGACTTCGAGTTCGACCCGAAAGACTGCGTGTTCGTCCGTATCGACCGTCGCCGCAAGCTGCCTGCGTCGGTTCTGCTGCGCGCGCTGGGTTACACCACTGAAGAAGTGCTGGACGCTTTCTACACCACCAACGTATTCCATGTGAAAGGCGAGAGCCTGAGCCTGGAGCTGGTGCCTCAGCGCCTGCGTGGTGAAATTGCCGTTCTGGACATCCAGGATGACAAGGGCAAGGTTATTGTCGAGCAGGGTCGTCGTATCACCGCTCGTCACATCAACCAGCTGGAAAAAGCCGGTATTAAGGAGCTGGATGTACCTCTGGACTACGTCCTGGGTCGTACCACCGCCAAGGCTATCGTGCATCCGGCTACCGGCGAAATCCTGGCAGAGTGCAACACCGAGCTGAACACTGAAATTCTGGCAAAAATCGCCAAGGCTCAGGTTGTTCGCATCGAAACTCTGTACACCAACGACATCGACTGCGGTCCGTTCGTTTCCGACACTCTGAAGATCGACTCCACCAGCAACCAATTGGAAGCGCTGGTCGAGATCTATCGCATGATGCGTCCTGGCGAGCCGCCGACCAAAGATGCAGCCGAGACTCTGTTCAACAACCTGTTCTTCAGCCCTGAGCGCTATGACTTGTCCGCCGTTGGCCGGATGAAGTTCAACCGTCGGATCGGTCGTACCGAGATCGAAGGTTCTGGCGTGCTGTGCAAAGAAGACATCGTTGCCGTACTGAAAACTCTGGTCGACATCCGTAACGGTAAAGGCATCGTCGATGACATCGACCACCTGGGTAACCGTCGTGTTCGCTGCGTAGGCGAAATGGCCGAGAACCAGTTCCGCGTTGGCCTGGTACGTGTAGAGCGTGCGGTCAAAGAGCGTCTGTCGATGGCCGAAAGCGAAGGCCTGATGCCGCAAGACCTGATCAATGCCAAGCCAGTGGCGGCGGCAGTGAAAGAGTTCTTCGGTTCCAGCCAGCTGTCGCAGTTCATGGACCAGAACAACCCGCTCTCCGAGATCACCCACAAGCGTCGTGTCTCTGCACTCGGCCCAGGTGGTCTGACGCGCGAGCGCGCAGGTTTTGAGGTTCGTGACGTACACCCGACTCACTACGGTCGTGTATGCCCGATCGAAACGCCGGAAGGTCCGAACATCGGTCTGATCAACTCCCTGGCGGCCTATGCGCGCACCAACCAGTATGGCTTCCTTGAGAGCCCGTACCGTGTGGTGAAAGACGCTCTGGTTACCGACGAGATTGTGTTCCTGTCCGCCATCGAAGAGGCCGATCACGTGATCGCCCAGGCTTCGGCGACCATGAACGACAAAGGTCAGCTGATCGATGAGCTGGTAGCTGTTCGTCACTTGAACGAATTCACTGTCAAGGCGCCGGAAGACGTCACCTTGATGGACGTTTCGCCGAAGCAGGTAGTTTCGGTTGCAGCGTCGCTGATCCCGTTCCTCGAGCACGACGACGCCAACCGTGCATTGATGGGTTCCAACATGCAGCGCCAGGCTGTACCGACACTGCGTGCCGACAAGCCGCTGGTAGGTACCGGCATGGAGCGCAACGTTGCCCGTGACTCCGGTGTTTGCGTTGTGGCTCGCCGTGGCGGCGTGATCGACTCGGTCGATGCCAGCCGTATCGTGGTTCGTGTTGCGGATGACGAAGTTGAGACTGGCGAAGCCGGTGTTGATATCTACAACCTGACCAAGTACACCCGCTCCAACCAGAACACCTGCATCAACCAGCGTCCGCTGGTGAGAAAGGGTGATCGGGTACAGCGCAGCGACATCATGGCCGATGGTCCGTCCACCGACATGGGTGAGCTGGCACTGGGTCAGAACATGCGTATCGCGTTCATGGCATGGAACGGCTTCAACTTCGAAGACTCCATCTGCCTGTCCGAGCGTGTGGTTCAGGAAGACCGCTTCACCACGATCCACATCCAGGAACTGACCTGCGTGGCTCGTGACACCAAGCTTGGCCCAGAGGAAATCACTGCAGACATCCCGAACGTGGGTGAGGCTGCACTGAACAAGCTGGACGAAGCCGGTATCGTTTATGTAGGTGCTGAAGTTGGCGCAGGCGACATCCTGGTCGGTAAGGTCACTCCGAAAGGCGAGACTCAACTGACTCCGGAAGAGAAGCTGCTGCGTGCGATCTTCGGTGAGAAAGCCAGCGACGTTAAAGACACCTCCCTGCGTGTGCCTACCGGTACCAAGGGTACTGTCATTGACGTACAGGTCTTCACTCGTGACGGCGTTGAGCGTGACGCTCGTGCTCTGTCCATCGAGAAGAGCCAGCTCGACGAGATCCGCAAGGATCTGAACGAAGAGTTCCGCATCGTGGAAGGCGCGACCTTCGAACGTTTGCGCTCCGCTCTGGTCGGCCATAAAGCCGAAGGCGGCGCCGGTCTGAAGAAAGGCCAGGAAATCACCGACGAAGTTCTCGACGGTCTTGAGCACGGCCAGTGGTTCAAACTGCGCATGGCTGAAGATGCTCTGAACGAGCAGCTCGAGAAGGCTCAGGCCTACATCGTTGACCGCCGCCGTCTGCTGGACGACAAGTTCGAAGACAAGAAGCGCAAACTGCAGCAGGGCGATGACCTGGCTCCAGGCGTGCTGAAAATCGTCAAGGTCTACCTGGCAATCCGTCGTCGCATCCAACCGGGCGACAAGATGGCCGGTCGTCACGGTAACAAGGGTGTGGTCTCCGTGATCATGCCGGTTGAAGACATGCCGCACGATGCCAATGGCACCCCGGTCGACGTCGTCCTCAACCCGCTGGGCGTACCTTCGCGTATGAACGTTGGTCAGATTCTCGAAACTCACCTGGGCCTCGCGGCCAAAGGTTTGGGCGAGAAGATCAACCGCATGGTTGAAGAGCAGCGTAAGGTGGCGGAGCTGCGCACCTTCCTGGACGAAATCTACAACCAGATCGGCGGTCGCAACGAAGACCTGGACAGCTTCTCCGATCAGGAGATTCTGGATCTGGCGAACAACCTGCGCGGCGGTGTGCCAATGGCCACTCCGGTGTTCGACGGCGCCAAGGAAAGCGAAATCAAGGCCATGCTGAAACTGGCGGACCTGCCAGAGAGCGGCCAGATGCAGCTGACCGACGGCCGTACCGGCAACAAGTTCGAGCGTCCAGTTACCGTTGGCTACATGTACATGCTGAAACTGAACCACTTGGTAGACGACAAGATGCACGCTCGTTCTACCGGTTCGTACAGCCTGGTTACCCAGCAGCCGCTGGGTGGTAAGGCGCAGTTCGGTGGTCAGCGTTTCGGGGAGATGGAGGTCTGGGCACTGGAAGCATACGGTGCTGCATACACTCTGCAAGAAATGCTCACAGTGAAGTCGGACGATGTGAACGGTCGTACCAAGATGTACAAAAACATCGTGGACGGCGATCACCGTATGGAGCCGGGCATGCCCGAGTCCTTCAACGTGTTGATCAAAGAAATTCGTTCCCTCGGCATCGATATCGATCTGGAAACCGAATAACACGTGACGCGAATCGAGAGCGGGGCAGGATTGCCCGCTCTCTGCTCCGCCAGGAGGAAAGGCCTTGAAAGACCTACTGAATTTGCTGAAAAACCAGGGTCAAGTCGAAGAGTTCGACGCCATCCGTATCGGATTGGCCTCGCCTGAGATGATCCGTTCGTGGTCGTTCGGTGAAGTTAAAAAGCCGGAAACCATCAACTACCGTACGTTCAAGCCTGAGCGTGACGGCCTGTTCTGCGCCAAGATCTTTGGCCCGGTAAAGGATTACGAGTGCTTGTGCGGTAAGTACAAGCGCTTGAAGCATCGCGGCGTGATCTGCGAGAAGTGCGGCGTTGAAGTTGCACTGGCCAAGGTTCGTCGTGAGCGCATGGCGCACATCGAGCTGGCCTCGCCGGTTGCCCACATCTGGTTCCTGAAATCGTTGCCGTCCCGTATCGGCCTGCTGATGGACATGACCCTGCGTGATATCGAGCGCGTTCTCTACTTCGAGAGCTACGTTGTTATCGATCCAGGCATGACCACCCTGGAAAAGGGGCAGCTGCTGAACGACGAGCAGTACTTCGAAGCGCTGGAAGAGTTCGGTGATGACTTCGACGCCCGCATGGGTGCCGAGGCTGTCCGCGAGCTGCTGCACGCTATCGACCTGGAGCACGAGATTGGCCGTCTGCGTGAAGAGATTCCGCAAACCAACTCGGAAACCAAGATCAAGAAGCTGTCCAAGCGTCTGAAGTTGATGGAGGCCTTCCAAGGCTCCGGCAACCTGCCAGAGTGGATGGTGTTGACCGTTCTGCCGGTTCTGCCGCCAGATCTGCGTCCACTGGTTCCGCTGGATGGCGGTCGCTTTGCGACTTCCGACCTCAACGACCTGTATCGTCGAGTGATCAACCGTAACAACCGTTTGAAGCGCCTGCTGGATCTGTCCGCTCCGGACATCATCGTGCGCAACGAAAAGCGTATGTTGCAGGAAGCCGTCGACGCCTTGCTCGACAACGGTCGTCGTGGCCGCGCTATTACCGGTTCGAACAAGCGTCCTCTGAAGTCCCTGGCTGACATGATCAAGGGTAAGCAAGGTCGTTTCCGTCAGAACTTGCTCGGTAAGCGCGTTGACTACTCCGGTCGTTCGGTAATTACCGTAGGTCCGACCCTGCGTCTGCACCAGTGCGGTCTGCCGAAGAAGATGGCTCTCGAGCTGTTCAAGCCGTTCATTTTCGGCAAGCTGGAAATGCGTGGCCTGGCCACGACCATTAAAGCTGCCAAGAAGATGGTCGAGCGCGAGCTGCCAGAGGTCTGGGACGTTCTCGCTGAAGTGATTCGCGAACACCCAGTGCTTCTCAACCGTGCACCGACCCTTCACCGTCTGGGCATCCAGGCGTTTGAACCGGTACTGATCGAAGGTAAGGCTATCCAGCTGCACCCTCTGGTCTGTGCGGCGTACAACGCCGACTTCGACGGCGACCAAATGGCCGTGCACGTTCCGCTGACGCTGGAAGCCCAGCTGGAAGCGCGTGCGTTGATGATGTCGACCAACAACATTCTGTCGCCAGCCAACGGTGAGCCAATCATCGTTCCGTCGCAGGACGTTGTATTGGGTCTGTACTACATGACCCGTGAAGCGATCAACGCCAAAGGCGAAGGTCGTGTGTTCGCCGACCTGCAGGAAGTCGACCGCGTATTCCGCGCCGGCGAAGCTGCTCTGCACGCCAAGATCAAGGTTCGTATCAACGAAACCGTCAATGATCGCGATGGCGGCAGCGTGAGCACCACCCGTATCGTCGACACAACTGTCGGCCGTGCGCTGTTGTTCCAGGTTGTGCCAAAAGGCTTGTCTTTCGACGTCGTCAACTTGCCGATGAAGAAGAAAGCGATCTCCAAGCTGATCAACCAGTGCTACCGCGTGGTGGGTCTGAAAGAGACCGTGATCTTCGCTGACCAGTTGATGTACACCGGTTTTGCTTACTCGACCATTTCCGGCGTTTCGATCGGCGTTAACGACTTCGTTATCCCGGATGAAAAAGCCCGCATCATCGGTGCCGCCACCGACGAAGTGAAGGAAATCGAGAGCCAGTACGCCTCCGGCCTGGTAACCCAGGGCGAGAAGTACAACAAAGTGATCGACCTTTGGTCGAAGGCTAACGACGAAGTATCCAAGGCGATGATGGCCAACCTCTCGAAAGAGAAGGTCATTGACCGTCACGGCGAAGAAGTCGAGCAAGAGTCGTTCAACTCGATGTACATGATGGCTGACTCGGGTGCGCGGGGTTCCGCTGCACAGATCCGTCAGTTGGCCGGTATGCGTGGTCTGATGGCCAAGCCGGATGGCTCCATCATCGAAACGCCGATTACTGCGAACTTCCGTGAAGGTCTGAGCGTACTCCAGTACTTCATCTCGACTCACGGTGCTCGTAAAGGTCTGGCGGATACCGCGTTGAAAACTGCGAACTCCGGTTACCTGACTCGTCGTCTGGTAGACGTGGCGCAGGATCTGGTTGTAACCGAGATCGATTGCGGCACCGAGCACGGTCTGCTGATGACTCCGCACATTGAAGGCGGTGACGTTGTAGAACCTCTGGGTGAGCGCGTTCTGGGTCGTGTTATCGCCCGTGACGTATTCAAGCCGGGTACCGAGGACGTCATCGTTCCTGCGGGCACTCTGGTCGACGAGAAGTGGGTTGAGTTCATCGAGCTGAACAGCATCGACGAAGTGATCGTGCGTTCGCCGATCAGCTGCGAAACCCGTTATGGCATCTGTGCCAAGTGCTACGGTCGCGACCTGGCTCGTGGTCACCTGGTGAACATCGGTGAAGCGGTTGGCGTAATCGCTGCCCAGTCCATCGGTGAGCCGGGTACCCAGTTGACGATGCGTACGTTCCACATCGGTGGTGCGGCAAGCCGGACCTCGGCAGCGGACAGCGTACAGGTGAAAAATGGCGGTACCGTCCGTCTGCATAACCTGAAGCACGTTGAGCGGGTGGATGGTCACCTGGTTGCCGTGTCGCGTTCGGGCGAGCTGGCAATTGCCGACGACTTCGGTCGTGAGCGCGAGCGCTACAAGCTGCCTTACGGTGCTGTGATTTCGGTGAAGGAAGGCGATAAGGTCGACGCTGGTGCCATCGTGGCCAAGTGGGATCCGCACACTCACCCAATCGTTACCGAAATGAAAGGTACCGTGACCTACGTGGGCATGGAAGAAGGCATCACGATCAAGCGTCAGACTGACGAATTGACCGGTATGACCAACATTGAAGTACTTGACGTCAAAGACCGTCCGGCTGCCGGTAAGGACATTCGTCCAGCCGTGAAGATGGTGGGTATGGATGGCAAGGATCTGCTGCTGCCAGGTACCGACGTACCGGCCCAGTACTTCCTGCCGGCTAACGCCCTTGTGGGTGTTGCCGACGGTGCGCAGATTGCGATCGGTGATGTTATCGCTCGTATTCCGCAAGAAACTTCGAAGACCCGTGACATCACCGGTGGTCTGCCGCGTGTTGCCGACTTGTTCGAAGCTCGTCGTCCGAAGGAAGCCTCGATTCTGGCTGAAGTCAGCGGCACCATCGCGTTCGGTAAAGAGACCAAGGGCAAGCGCCGTCTGGTCATCACTCCGAACGACGGTAGCGATCCGTATGAGGAGCTGATTCCGAAGTGGCGTCACCTGAACGTCTTCGAAGGCGAACAAGTGAACCGCGGCGAAGTTATTTCCGACGGTCCGAGCGATCCACACGACATCCTGCGTCTGCTGGGTGTGAGTGCGCTGGCCAAGTACATCGTTAACGAGATCCAGGACGTTTATCGTCTGCAGGGCGTGAAGATCAACGATAAGCACATCGAGA
Source organism: Pseudomonas sp. St29 (assembly GCF_001547915.1). Lineage (NCBI taxonomy): Bacteria > Pseudomonadati > Pseudomonadota > Gammaproteobacteria > Pseudomonadales > Pseudomonadaceae > Pseudomonas > Pseudomonas sp. St29. The sequence continues at coordinate 6,087,266 of NZ_AP014628.1, read as the reverse complement.
CCATCCTGCGTCAGATGCTGCGTAAAGTTGAGATTGCCGAATCCGGCGACTCCAGCTTCATCAAGGGCGACCAGATGGAACTGACTCACGTACTGGTAGAAAACGAGCGTCTGAGCGCTGAAGACAAGTTCATCTCCAAGTTCACCCGCGTACTGCTGGGTATTACTAAGGCGTCCTTGTCCACTGAGTCGTTCATCTCGGCGGCCTCTTTCCAAGAGACCACTCGTGTTCTGACCGAAGCAGCAGTGACCGGCAAGCGCGACTACCTGCGCGGCCTGAAGGAAAACGTGGTCGTGGGTCGTCTGATCCCGGCCGGTACCGGCCTGGCTTACCACAGTGAGCGTAAGCGCCGTCGTGATGCAGACAAGCCACTGCGTGTAAGCGCAAGCGAAGTCGAAGCAGCACTGACTGAAGCGCTGAACTCCAGCGGTAACTGAGGTCTGCAGTAGATTGAGATGAGGCCCCGGTTTTTCCGACTGAGAATCGAGACATTTTTTGTCGCGGTTCACTGATCGGAGAGGCCGGGGCCTTGCCTTGACTGGGGACGGGATCCTCTTTAGACTCTTGTACCCCTAAATTTGGTGGAGCTCCTGCTCTGCCATTTTGTTTATGTCGAAAGACAACAGTGGAGCTAGTAGATGGCAACTATCAACCAGCTGGTACGTCAGCCGCGTAAGCGTATCGTCGAGAAATCCGACGTGCCTGCGCTGCAGAACTGCCCGCAACGTCGTGGCGTGTGCACTCGCGTGTATACCACTACGCCGAAAAAACCTAACTCGGCACTGCGTAAAGTATGCCGTGTGCGTCTGACCAACGGTTTCGAGGTTTCCTCGTACATCGGTGGTGAAGGCCACAACCTGCAAGAGCACAGCGTCGTTCTGATTCGCGGCGGTCGTGTAAAAGACTTGCCAGGTGTTCGTTATCACACCGTTCGCGGCTCCCTGGATACCTCCGGCGTTAAAGGTCGTAACCAAGGTCGTTCGAAGTACGGTACCAAGCGTCCGAAGTAATCGGCCGTTTTGCAGTTTTTAATTATATTGAGTCGATAAGAGTAAGGTCGGGCACGCGTCCATCGGATCAACTGTCCCGAGCTAACCTGAAGACCGTTTGAGGGCTTATCAATGCCAAGACGTCGCGTAGCAGCCAAACGTGAGATTCTGGACGATCCGAAATACGGAAGCCAGATCCTCGCCAAGTTCATGAACCACGTAATGGAGAGCGGCAAGAAAGCCGTTGCCGAGCGTATCGTTTATGGCGCGCTGGAAAAAGTTAAAGAGCGCAAGAACAGCGATCCCCTGGAAATCTTCGAGAAAGCTCTCGACGCCATCGCTCCGCTGGTCGAAGTGAAGTCGCGCCGTGTAGGCGGTGCTACTTACCAGGTTCCGGTCGAAGTTCGTCCGTCCCGTCGTAACGCTCTGGCAATGCGCTGGTTGGTAGACTTCGCCCGCAAGCGCGGCGAGAAGTCTATGGCTCTGCGTTTGGCTGGCGAACTGCTGGACGCTGCCGAAGGCAAAGGTGCTGCAGTTAAGAAGCGTGAAGACGTTCACCGTATGGCTGAAGCCAACAAGGCTTTCTCGCACTACCGCTTCTAATCTCAGCATCATTCATTTTGCGAGGGCTTTATGGCTCGTACTACAGCAATCAACCGCTACCGTAACATCGGTATCTGTGCCCACGTTGACGCGGGCAAGACTACCACTACCGAGCGGATCCTGTTTTACACAGGTCTCAGCCACAAGATGGGTGAGGTGCATGACGGCGCTGCTACCACCGACTGGATGGTGCAGGAGCAGGAGCGTGGTATCACCATTACCTCCGCTGCTGTAACTACCTTCTGGAAAGGTTCGCGCGGCCAATACGATAACTATCGTGTCAACGTTATCGATACCCCAGGCCACGTAGACTTCACCATTGAAGTAGAGCGCTCTCTGCGCGTACTCGACGGCGCGGTCGTTGTGTTCTGCGGTACTTCCGGTGTTGAGCCTCAGTCCGAAACCGTATGGCGTCAGGCCAACAAGTACGGCGTCCCACGTGTTGTTTACGTGAACAAGATGGACCGTGCTGGTGCTAACTTCCTGCGCGTTGTTGGTCAGATCAAGAATCGCCTGGGCCACACCCCGGTTCCGGTTCAGCTGGCTATCGGCGCTGAAGATAACTTCGAAGGTCAGGTTGATCTGATCAAGATGAAGGCTATCTACTGGAACGACGACGACAAGGGTACTACCTATCGCGAGGAAGAAATTCCTGCTGATATGCTGGACCTGGCTACCGAGTGGCGCTCCAACATGGTTGAAGCTGCTGCTGAAGCCAACGAAGAGCTGATGAACAAGTACCTTGAAGAAGGTGACCTGACTCCAGAAGAGATCAAGGCTGGCCTGCGTGCGCGCACCCTGGCGAGCGAGATCGTTCCGGCTGTCTGCGGTTCTTCGTTCAAGAACAAGGGTGTTCCCCTGGTTCTCGACGCCGTTATCGACTTCCTGCCTGCTCCTACCGAGATCCCGGCGATCAAGGGTATCCATCCGGACCTCATCGAGAAGCCGAAGGATGAGCTGGTAGAGGCGGATTACGACGAGCGTCACGCTGATGATGCTGAACCGTTCTCGGCTCTGGCATTCAAGATTGCTACCGACCCGTTCGTTGGTACTCTGACTTTCGTGCGCGTTTACTCGGGCTTCCTGAGCTCGGGCGACTCCGTGATCAACTCGGTCAAGGGCAAGAAAGAGCGCGTTGGTCGTATGGTGCAGATGCACGCCAACCAGCGTGAAGAGATCAAGGAAGTACGTGCAGGCGATATCGCTGCCCTGATCGGCATGAAGGACGTCACCACTGGTGATACTTTGTGCGATCTCGACAAGCAGATCATTCTTGAGCGTATGGACTTCCCTGAGCCTGTAATTTCGGTGGCAGTAGAGCCGAAAACCAAGCAGGACCAGGAGAAGATGGGTATTGCACTGGGCAAACTGGCTCAGGAAGACCCGTCGTTCCGCGTCAAGACTGACGAAGAGACTGGTCAGACCATCATTTCCGGTATGGGTGAGCTGCACCTGGATATCCTCGTTGACCGCATGAAGCGCGAGTTCAACGTCGAAGCCAACATCGGCAAGCCGCAGGTTTCGTACCGCGAGAAGATCACCAAGAGCAACGTTGAGATCGAAGGCAAGTTCGTTCGTCAATCGGGTGGTCGTGGTCAGTTCGGTCACTGCTGGATCCGTTTCTCGGAGCCGGACGTCGACGCGAGCGGCAACATCACCGAAGGTCTGGTCTTCACCAACGAAGTTGTTGGTGGTGTGGTTCCTAAGGAATACATCCCGGCTATCCAAAAGGGTATCGAAGAGCAGATGAAGAACGGCGTCGTTGCCGGCTATCCGCTGATCGGCCTGAAGGCTACCGTGTTCGATGGTTCCTACCACGACGTCGACTCCAACGAGATGGCGTTCAAGGTGGCGGCCTCCATGGCGACCAAGCAGCTGGCCCAGAAGGGCGGCGGTGTTGTGCTCGAGCCGATCATGAAGGTTGAAGTAGTAACCCCAGAGGACTACATGGGTGACGTGATGGGTGACCTGAACCGTCGTCGTGGTCTGATTCAGGGTATGGATGACTCGGTGTCCGGCAAGGTGATCCGCGCCGAGGTACCACTGGGTGAAATGTTCGGTTATGCAACTGACGTTCGTTCCATGTCTCAGGGTCGCGCGAGCTACTCCATGGAATTCTCCAAATACGCCGAAGCTCCGTCGAACATCGTCGAAGCTCTCGTTAAAAAACAAGGCTGATTCAGTCTCCCCTTTAGGCTAGGAGTTTATTGTCGTGGCTAAAGAAAAATTTGAACGTAACAAACCGCACGTCAACGTTGGCACCATCGGTCACGTTGACCACGGTAAAACCACTCTGACTGCTGCTCTGACTCGCGTTTGCTCCGAAGTTTTCGGTTCGGCTCGTGTTGACTTCGACAAGATCGACAGCGCCCCAGAAGAAAAGGCTCGTGGTATCACTATCAACACTGCTCACGTAGAGTACGATTCGCACATTCGTCACTACGCGCACGTTGACTGCCCAGGTCACGCCGACTACGTCAAAAACATGATCACCGGTGCTGCCCAGATGGACGGCGCGATCCTGGTTTGCTCGGCTGCCGATGGTCCGATGCCACAAACTCGTGAGCACATCCTGCTGTCCCGTCAGGTAGGCGTTCCGTACATCGTTGTCTTCCTGAACAAGGCTGACATGGTTGACGACGCTGAGCTGCTGGAACTGGTTGAGATGGAAGTGCGCGATCTGCTGAGCACTTACGACTTCCCAGGCGACGACACTCCGATCATCATCGGTTCGGCTCTGATGGCTCTGAACGGCCAAGACGACAACGAAATGGGTACCACCGCCGTTAAGCGTCTGGTAGAAACTCTGGACACCTACATCCCAGAGCCAGAGCGTGCTATCGACAAGCCGTTCCTGATGCCAATCGAAGACGTGTTCTCGATCTCCGGTCGTGGCACCGTGGTAACTGGCCGTGTTGAGCGTGGTATCGTTCGCATCCAGGAAGAAGTTGAGATCGTTGGTCTGCGCGACACTCAGAAAACTACCTGCACCGGCGTTGAAATGTTCCGCAAACTGCTCGACGAAGGTCGTGCTGGCGAGAACTGCGGCGTTCTGCTGCGTGGTACCAAGCGTGACGACGTTGAGCGTGGTCAGGTTCTGGTTAAGCCAGGCACCGTTAAGCCTCACACCAAGTTCACCGCTGAAGTTTACGTTCTGAGCAAAGAAGAAGGCGGCCGTCATACTCCGTTCTTCAAAGGCTACCGTCCACAGTTCTACTTCCGTACTACTGACGTGACTGGTAACTGCGAGCTGCCAGAAGGCGTTGAAATGGTAATGCCAGGTGACAACATCCAGATGACTGTCACTCTGATCAAAACCATCGCGATGGAAGATGGTCTGCGTTTCGCTATCCGTGAAGGCGGTCGTACCGTCGGCGCCGGCGTCGTAGCCAAAGTCATCGAGTAATCGACGACTCATGAAGAAGCCCCCGCTTGCGGGGGCTTTTTTATTGGGTTGACACTCTGTGGGGCCGTCTATAGAATTGCGCCTCCTTTTAACGGGCGTATTGCGCCCGGTGGGAATAGCAGCCTGGAGTCTGAAATCCAATGCAAAATCAGCAAATCCGTATCAGGTTGAAGGCTTTCGACCATCGCCTGATCGACCAATCCACCCAGGAAATCGTGGAAACCGCGAAACGTACTGGTGCTCAAGTGCGTGGTCCAATTCCACTGCCTACCCGTAAAGAGCGGTTCACCGTTCTGGTCTCTCCGCACGTCAACAAAGACGCGCGTGACCAGTACGAGATCCGTACTCATAAGCGTGTCCTGGACATCGTCCAGCCAACGGATAAAACCGTTGACGCACTTATGAAGCTTGATCTTGCGGCAGGTGTGGAAGTGCAGATCAGCCTCGGCTAAGACTCGGTCTTAGTCGTGTAACGCTCTGAAATGGGCGGCCATAGCGGGTGAAAGCCCCGTACACTCATGAGGTTTACAACATGACTATTGGTGTAGTCGGTCGTAAATGCGGTATGACCCGTATTTTCACCGAAGAAGGTGTCTCCATTCCGGTCACGGTCATTGAGATCGAGCCGAATCGCGTCACCCAGTTCAAAACTGAAGAAACCGATGGCTATCGTGCAGTGCAAGTCACTGTAGGTGAGCGTCGTGCTTCGCGCGTGACTGCTGCTCAAGCAGGTCACTTCGCTAAAGCGAACGTTGCTGCTGGTCGTGGCGTTTGGGAATTCCGTCTTGAAGAAGGCGAATACCAAGCTGGCGATCTGATCAATGCAGAAATCTTCGCAGCTGGCCAACTGGTAGATGTTACCGGTCAGTCGAAAGGTAAAGGCTTCGCCGGTACCATCAAGCGTTGGAATTTCCGCGGTCAAGATAACACCCACGGTAACTCCGTTTCCCACCGCGTCCCGGGCTCTATTGGCCAGTGCCAGACTCCTGGTCGTGTATTCAAGGGCAAAAAAATGTCCGGTCATATGGGCGCTGAGCGCGTGACCGTGCAGTCCCTGGAAGTAGTGCGCGTCGACGCTGAACGCAATCTGTTGTTGGTCAAGGGTGCTGTTCCTGGCGCTACTGGCGGCAACCTGGTTGTACGTCCGGCGGCCAAGGCTCGCGGTTAAGGGGAAGCTGACATGCAATTAAATGTAAATGACGCTCAAGCGATCGAAGTTTCCGAACTGACATTTGGCGGCGAATTCAACGAGACGCTGGTTCACCAAGCAGTCGTGGCCTACATGGCCGGCGGCCGTCAAGGTAGCAAGCAGCAAAAGACCCGTTCCGACGTTTCCGGTGGCGGCAAGCGCCCATGGCGTCAGAAAGGTACTGGCCGTGCTCGTGCCGGTACTATCCGTAGCCCAATCTGGCGTGGCGGCGGTACCACTTTCGCAGCTCGTCCTCAGGATCACTCCCAGAAGCTGAACAAGAAGATGTATCGCGCAGCAATGCGTTCCATCCTTGCTGAGCTGGTGCGTACTGATCGTCTGGTCGTGGTTCAGGATTTCGCTGTTGAAACTCCGAAGACCAAAGATCTGCTGGGCAAACTGAACAACATGAGCCTGACCGACGTTCTGATCGTGTCGGACGCTGTTGATCAGAACCTGTACCTGGCTGCTCGTAACCTGCCTCACGTTGATGTACGTGACGTGCAAGGTTCCGATCCAGTTAGTCTGATCGCATACGACAAAGTGTTGATCACTGTGTCGGCCGTGAAGAAATTCGAGGAGCTGCTGGGATGAACCAGGAACGCGTATTTAAAGTTCTGCTTGGCCCGCACGTTTCCGAGAAGGCTACGGTTCTGGCAGACAAGAAAGGCCAGTTCGTTTTCAAGGTTGCTACTGATGCAACCAAGCTGGAAATCAAGAAGGCCGTCGAAAGCCTGTTCAGCGTGAAAGTGGAGCGCGTTACTACCCTGAATGTTCTGGGTAAGAGCAAGCGTACCGCTCGCGGTCTGGGCAAGCGTAATGACTGGAAGAAGGCAGTTATCTCCCTTCAGCCAGGCCAAGATCTCGATTTCAGCAGCAGTGCTGAGTAAGGAAGGGGTGCATCATGGCAATCGTTAAATGCAAACCGACTTCCCCTGGCCGCCGTTTTGTGGTCAAGGTGGTCAACCAGGAGCTGCATAAAGGCGCTCCTCACGCACCGCTGCTCGAGAAGAAGTCGAAGTCTGGTGGTCGTAACAACAATGGCCGTATTACCACTCGTCACGTTGGTGGTGGTCATAAGCAGCATTACCGTCTGGTCGACTTCCGTCGCAACGACAAAGATGGCATCGCTGCCACTGTCGAGCGTATCGAATACGATCCAAACCGTACTGCTCACATCGCTCTGCTGCTGTACGCAGATGGCGAGCGTCGCTACATCATCGCCCCTAAGGGTGTGAGTGCTGGCGACCAGCTGATCGCAGGTGCTTTGGCGCCGATCAAGCCGGGCAACGCTCTGCAACTGCGCAACATTCCAGTTGGTAGCACCGTACACGGCATCGAACTGAAGCCAGGTAAAGGCGCGCAAATCGCTCGTTCGGCTGGTGCTTCGGCTCAGTTGGTCGCTCGCGAAGGTGTCTACGTGACCCTGCGTCTGCGCTCTGGTGAGATGCGTAAAGTGCTGGCTGAGTGCCGTGCGACCCTGGGCGAAGTCTCGAACTCCGAGCACAGCCTGCGTTCGCTGGGTAAAGCTGGTGCCAAACGCTGGCGTGGCGTTCGCCCAACCGTTCGTGGTGTTGCCATGAACCCGGTTGACCACCCACATGGTGGTGGTGAAGGTCGTACCTCTGGTGGTCGTCATCCGGTATCGCCATGGGGCTTCCCGACTAAGGGCGCGAAGACTCGTGGTAATAAGCGTACCGACAAAATGATCGTCCGTCGTCGCAAGTAAATAGAGGGATACGACAGTGCCACGTTCTCTGAAAAAAGGTCCTTTTATTGATCTTCACCTACTGAAGAAGATCGAAGTGGCGGCGGAAAAGAACGATCGCAAACCAGTTAAGACCTGGTCGCGCCGTTCCATGATCCTGCCACAAATGGTCGGTCTGACCATTGCTGTGCATAACGGTCGTCAACATGTTCCAGTTCTCGTGAACGAAGACATGGTCGGCCACAAACTGGGCGAGTTCGCCGGTACCCGTACATATCGCGGGCACGTGGCTGACAAGAAAGCCAAGCGTTAAGGGGTAAGGAATGATGGAAGTAGCCGCTAAGTTGTCGGGCGCTCGAATCTCCGCCCAGAAAGCCCGCTTGGTCGCCGACCAGATCCGCGGGAAGAAGGTGGGCGAAGCGCTCAACCTGTTGGCTTTCAGCAGTAAGAAAGCCGCCGAGATCATGAAGAAAGTGCTGGAGTCGGCCGTAGCCAACGCCGAGCATAACGAAGGCGCAGACGTTGATGACCTGAAGGTCTCCACCGTTTTCGTCAACGAAGGGCGTTCGCTGAAGCGCATCATGCCACGTGCCAAAGGCCGTGCTGATCGCATCGTCAAGCGGTCTTGCCATATCACTGTCAAGGTTGCTGACAAGTAACGGAGTCGAAGAGATGGGTCAGAAAGTACATCCCATTGGCATTCGCCTGGGAATCGTCAAGGAGCACACCTCCGTCTGGTACGCAGACGGTCGGACTTATGCGGACTATTTGCTCGCAGATCTGAATGTGCGTGAGTATCTCCAAGACAAACTAAAAAGCGCGTCCGTAAGCCGTATCGATATCCATCGTCCGGCTCAAACTGCACGCATCACCATCCACACCGCTCGTCCCGGCATCGTGATCGGCAAGAAAGGTGAAGATGTTGAGAAGCTGCGTCAGGACCTGACCAAGCAAATGGGTGTGCCTGTGCACATCAATATCGAAGAGATCCGCAAGCCGGAGCTCGACGGTATGCTGGTTGCGCAGAGCGTAGCTCAGCAGCTGGAGCGTCGCGTAATGTTCCGCCGTGCTATGAAGCGCGCTGTACAGAACGCCATGCGCATTGGTGCCAAAGGCATCAAAATCCAAGTGAGCGGTCGTCTCGGCGGTGCTGAAATCGCACGTACTGAATGGTATCGCGAAGGTCGTGTGCCACTGCACACCCTGCGTGCCGATATCGACTATGCCACCTACGAAGCTCACACCACTTACGGTGTGATCGGTGTGAAGGTTTGGATCTTCAAAGGCGAAGTAATTGGTGGTCGCCAAGAAGAGCTGAAGCCGCAAGCACCTGCGCCTCGTAAAAAAGCTGCTAAGTAAGGGGTACGCCAAATGTTGCAACCAAAGCGTACGAAGTTCCGCAAGCAAATGACCGGCCACAACCGTGGTCTGGCATTGCGCGGTAGCAAAGTCAGCTTCGGCGAGTTCGCGCTGAAGTCTGTTGCTCGTGGTCGTCTCACCGCTCGTCAGATCGAGTCAGCGCGTCGTGCTCTGACCCGTCACGTAAAACGTGGTGGCAAGATCTGGATCCGTGTATTCCCGGACAAGCCTATTTCCAAAAAACCACTCGAAGTTCGGATGGGTAAAGGTAAGGGTAACGTCGAATACTGGGTTGCCCAGATTCAGCCAGGCAAAGTCCTGTATGAAATCGAGGGTGTTTCTGAAGAGCTGGCGCGTGAGGCTTTCGCCCTGGCTGCTGCAAAGCTGCCGCTCGCCACCTCCTTTGTTAAACGGACGGTGATGTGATGAAAGCGAATGAACTTCGTGAAAAATCCGCACAGCAGCTGAACGAGCAACTGCTCGGCCTGCTGCGCGACCAGTTCAATCTGCGTATGCAGAAGGCAACTGGCCAGTTGGGGCAGTCTCATCTGCTCTCGCAAGTTAAGCGTGACATCGCTCGCGTGAAGACTGTGCTCAACCAGCAGGCAGGTAAGTAATCATGGCTGAAGCCGAAAAAACTGTCCGTACGCTGACTGGCCGTGTTGTCAGCGACAAGATGGACAAGACCATCACCGTTCTGATCGAGCGTCGCGTTAAGCACCCTATCTACGGTAAATACGTTAAGCGTTCGACTAAGCTGCACGCGCACGACGAAACCAATCAGTGCCACATCGGCGACAAAGTCACTATTCGTGAAACTCGTCCGATGGCCAAGACCAAGTCTTGGGCCCTGGTTGATGTTCTCGAACGCGCTGTGGAAGTCTAAGGGCTAGGGGTCGGAGAAATTATATGATTCAGACTCAATCCATGCTCGATGTGGCCGATAACAGCGGCGCTCGCCGCGTTATGTGCATCAAGGTGCTGGGTGGCTCCCATCGTCGTTACGCTGGTATCGGTGACATCATCAAAGTGACCGTCAAGGAAGCAATTCCTCGCGGTAAGGTGAAGAAAGGCCAAGTGATGACTGCTGTTGTAGTCCGCACTCGCCACGGTGTTCGTCGTGCAGACGGCTCCATCATCCGCTTTGATGGCAACGCTGCTGTTCTGTTGAACAACAAGCAAGAGCCGATCGGCACCCGTATCTTTGGGCCAGTGACCCGTGAACTTCGTACTGAGAAGTTCATGAAGATCGTCTCGCTCGCCCCAGAAGTGCTGTAAGGAGATCCGACATGCAAAAGATTCGTCGTGACGACGAGATCATCGTGATCGCCGGCAAAGACAAAGGTAAGCGCGGTAAGGTGCTTAAGGTTCTGGCTGATGACCGTCTGGTCGTCGGTGGCCTGAACCTGGTCAAGCGTCATACCAAGCCTAACCCGATGTCGGGCGTACAGGGCGGTATCGTCGAGAAAGAAGCGCCACTGCACGCTTCCAACGTCGCCATTTTCAACGGCGAAACCAACAAGGCTGACCGCGTTGGTTTCAAAGTAGAAGACGGCAAAAAAATTCGTGTCTTCAAGTCGACCCAAAAAGCGGTTGATGCTTGAACACTGCTAGGTAGAAGACCATGGCACGACTAAAAGAGATTTACCGGAAGGAAATCGCTCCGAAACTTAAGGAAGAACTTAAGCTTTCGAACGTGATGGAAGTTCCGCGCGTTACCAAAATCACCCTGAACATGGGTCTGGGCGAAGCGATCGGCGACAAAAAAGTCATCGAGCATGCTGTTGCTGACCTGGAAAAGATCACCGGCCAGAAAGTCGTTGTGACCTACGCTCGTAAATCCATCGCTGGCTTCAAAGTCCGCGAAGGATGGCCGATCGGCGTCAAAGTGACCCTGCGCCGTGAGCGTATGTACGAGTTCCTGGATCGTCTGCTGTCGATCTCCCTGCCTCGGGTTCGCGACTTCCGCGGCCTGAATGCCAAGTCCTTCGACGGTCGTGGCAACTACAGCATGGGTGTCAAAGAGCAGATCATTTTCCCGGAAATCGATTACGACAAGATCGATGCTCTCCGCGGTCTGGACATTACCCTGACCACCACTGCTAAGAACGATGACGAAGGCCGCGCTCTGCTGCGTGCTTTCAAATTCCCGTTCCGCAACTGATTGGAGTAGGAAAATGGCCAAGAAGAGCATGAAAAACCGTGAGCTGAAGCGTCAGCTCACCGTTGCCAAGTACGCCACCAAGCGTGCAGCGCTGAAAGCTATCATCGTGGATCTGAACGCAAGTCCAGAAGCTCGTTGGGAAGCTACCGTAGCTCTGCAGAAGCAGCCACGTGACGCCAGCGCCTCGCGCATGCGTAACCGCTGCCGCCTGACTGGTCGTCCGCACGGCGTTTACCGCAAGTTCGGCCTGGGCCGTAACAAGCTACGTGAAGCTGCAATGCGTGGTGACGTACCAGGTCTGGTTAAAGCCAGCTGGTAATAGCTATCGAAGTCGCGGTGTTCGGGCTCGCAAGATCCCGATCACCGGTGGCCTTGAACGTGAATCAAGCCCCTTTTGGGGCTTGATTCATTTCTGGGGTGTGTCTAGAATGACCGGCTCGCCTGAGCCCGTGTTTTTTGCCCGGAATTTCTCGGCGACAGTTGTAGCCGCAAGGCTAATTCTTTTTGTATCAGGAGCATCTAGCCCATGAGTATGCAGGACCCGTTAGCGGACATGCTAACTCGAATCCGTAATGCCCAGATGGCTGAAAAGTCCGTCGTAAGCATGCCGTCTTCCACGCTGAAGGTGGCTGTAGCAAAAGTCCTGAAGGACGAAGGTTACATCGCGGGTTATCAGATCAGCAGCGAAATCAAGCCTCTGCTGTCCATCGAGCTGAAGTACTTCGAAGGCCGTCCGGTCATCGAAGAAGTGAAGCGCGTTAGCCGTCCAGGCCTGCGTCAGTACAAGTCCGTTGAAGAGCTGCCGAAAGTTCGTGGCGGTCTTGGCGTGTCTATCGTCTCCACCAACAAAGGTGTGATGACTGATCGTGCTGCGCGCGCTGCCGGTGTCGGCGGCGAAGTTCTTTGCACTGTGTTCTAAGGGGGGATAAGCATGTCTCGCGTCGCTAAGAACCCCGTTAAGCTGCCAGCTGGTGTCGAAGTTAAATTCGCCGGCCAACAGCTTTCGGTGAAGGGTGCCAAGGGCACTCTCGAACTGAACGTTCACTCGTCCGTTGAAATTGTTGAGGAAGCTGGTGAGCTGCGTTTCGCTGCTCGCAATGGCGATCAACAAACTCGTGCAATGGCCGGTACCACTCGTGCTCTGGTAAACAACATGGTCCAAGGCGTAAGCCAAGGCTTCGAGCGCAAGCTCCAGCTGGTCGGTGTTGGTTACAAGGCACAAGCAAAAGGCACAGTGCTGAACCTGGCCCTCGGCTTCTCGCATCCAGTGGATTACGAACTGCCGGAAGGCATCACCGCTGAGACTCCTAGCCAGACCGATATCCTGATCCGGGGCATCGATAAGCAGCTGGTAGGTCAAGTGGCCGCTGAGATCCGCGACTTCCGTCCACCAGAGCCTTACAAAGGTAAAGGTGTGCGCTACGCGGACGAAGTCGTCCGTCGTAAAGAAGCCAAGAAGAAGTAGGGCATAGCAAATGACCGACAAAAAAGTTACTCGACTGCGTCGCGCTCGCAAAGCACGCCTGAAAATGCACGAACTCGAAGTCGTGCGTCTCTGCGTGTTCCGCTCTTCGCAGCACATCTACGCCCAGGTCATTTCGGCCGACGGCAACAAAGTCCTGGCAAGTGCCTCGACTTTGGATAAAGAACTGCGTGATGGCGCCACTGGCAACATCGACGCGGCCACTAAGGTTGGCCAGCTGGTCGCTACGCGTGCAAAAGCCGCTGGCGTCTCGCAGGTGGCTTTCGACCGCTCTGGCTTCAAGTACCACGGCCGCGTCAAGGCGCTGGCTGATGCTGCTCGTGAAGCTGGGCTGGAGTTCTAAGTTATGTCAAATAACGACCAAAAGCGCGACGAAGGCTACATCGAGAAGCTGGTTCAAGTTAACCGCGTAGCCAAAACCGTTAAAGGCGGCCGTATCTTCACTTTCACCGCGTTGACCGTGGTTGGTGATGGTAAGGGCCGTGTTGGCTTCGGCCGTGGCAAGTCGCGTGAAGTGCCTGCTGCGATCCAGAAGGCAATGGAAGCTGCTCGCCGCAACATGATCCAAGTTGATCTGAACGGCACCACTCTGCAATACGCTATGAAGTCCGCTCACGGCGCTTCCAAGGTGTATATGCAGCCTGCTTCTGAAGGTACCGGTATCATCGCTGGCGGCGCTATGCGTGCTGTTCTCGAGGTTGCTGGTGTTCAGAACGTTCTGGCCAAGTGCTATGGCTCGACTAACCCAGTAAACGTGGTTCACGCCACTTTCAAGGGTTTGAAAGCAATGCAGTCCCCTGAATCCATTGCCGCCAAGCGTGGCAAAAGCGTCCAGGAGATCATCTGATCATGGCTACCGTTAAAGTAACGCTGATCAAAAGCATGACCGGCCGTATCCCTAACCACAAACTGTGCGTTAAGGGTCTGGGTCTGCGTCGCATCGGTCACACTGTAGAAGTCCAGGATACTCCCGAGAACCGCGGGATGATCAACAAGGCTTACTACATGCTGCGTGTCGAGGGTTAATCGATGAAACTCAATGATCTGAGTCCAGCGCCGGGTTCCCGTCGCGAAAAGCATCGTCCGGGCCGTGGTATCGGTAGTGGTTTGGGTAAGACTGGTGGCCGTGGTCACAAAGGTCAGACTTCCCGCTCCGGTGGCACCATTGCTCCAGGCTTTGAAGGCGGTCAACAGCCGCTGCATCGTCGCCTGCCAAAGTTCGGTTTCGTTTCCCTGAAAGCCATGGACCGCGCAGAAGTGCGTCTGTCCGAGCTGGCTAAGGTGGAAGGCGACATCGTCACTGTGCAGTCCCTGAAAGATGCCAACGTGATTAACCAAAACGTTCAGCGTGTGAAAATCATGCTGTCCGGCGAAGTTACTCGCGCTGTGACCATCAAGGGTATCGCCGCCACCAAAGGTGCGCGCGCGGCTATCGAAGCAGCTGGCGGCAAGTTCGAGGAATAAATGGCTAAGCAAGGTGCTCTCTCTGCGCTCGGCAAAGGCGGTATGTCTGAACTCTGGGCTCGTCTGCGTTTTCTGTTCCTGGCGATTATCGTCTACCGAATAGGCGCACACATCCCGGTACCAGGTATCAACCCTGACCGACTCGCAGACCTGTTTCGACAGAATGAGGGGACCATTCTTAGCTTGTTCAACATGTTTTCCGGCGGCGCGCTGGAGCGGATGAGCATCTTTGCGCTGGGGATCATGCCGTATATCTCGGCATCGATCATCATGCAACTGATGACAGCCGTCAGCCCGCAGCTGGAGCAGTTGAAGAAGGAAGGTGAAGCTGGCCGTCGCAAGATCAGCCAGTACACCCGCTACGGCACTGTCGTCCTAGCTCTGGTTCAGGCCATCGGCATGTCCGTTGGTCTGGCGGGGCAGGGCGTTGCGTTCACTGGTGACTTTGGCTTCCATTTCGTCGCGGTATCCACTTTTGTGGCTGGTGCGATGTTCATGATGTGGCTGGGTGAGCAGATTACTGAGCGTGGTGTTGGCAACGGTATCTCGATGTTGATTTTCGCAGGTATCGTCGCCGGTCTTCCGAGAGCGATCGGGCAGTCTTTCGAGTCTGCACGTCAGGGTGATATCAATATTTTTGCCCTGGTTGCGATCGGTTTGCTGGCAGTAGCGATTATCGGTTTCGTGGTGTTCATTGAGCGTGGCCAGCGTCGTATTGCTGTTCACTACGCCAAGCGTCAGCAGGGCCGTAAGGTGTTTGCTGCGCAGACCAGCCACTTGCCGCTGAAAGTGAATATGGCCGGTGTTATTCCTGCTATCTTCGCGAGCAGCATTTTGCTGTTTCCGGCTTCGTTGGGTGCCTGGTTCGGTCAGTCTGAAGGTATGGGCTGGTTGCAGGACATCTCGCAGTCGATCGCTCCTGGTCAGCCGTTGAATATTCTGCTGTTTAGTGCAGGGATTATTTTCTTCTGCTTCTTCTATACGGCGTTGATGTTCAATCCGAAAGACGTAGCGGAAAACCTGAAGAAGTCCGGTGCCTTTATTCCGGGCATCCGTCCAGGCGAGCAGTCGGCGCGCTACATTGATGGCGTACTGACCCGCTTGACCATGTTCGGTGCTCTATATATGACGGCCGTGTGCCTGTTGCCCCAGTTCCTGGTGGTTGCTGCAAACGTTCCGTTCTACCTTGGCGGGACCTCGTTGCTGATCGTGGTCGTGGTTGTTATGGACTTTATGTCGCAAGTACAATCGCACCTCGTTTCCCACCAGTACGAATCCCTGATGAAGAAAGCCAACCTGAAGGGTTACGGCAGCGGAATGCTGCGCTAATCCATAAGGTTCGAGGAGTTGGTGATGAAAGTTCGTGCATCGGTGAAAAAGCTGTGCCGTAACTGCAAGATTATTCGCCGCGAAGGTGTTGTTCGAGTAATTTGCAGCGCGGAACCGCGTCACAAACAGCGCCAAGGCTGAGTGTGATTGTGCTTCAAGCCCGGCAGCTAGTGCGCTGCCGGGTTGATTATTTGTTATTACAGCGATATTATCTCGCGCCCTATTTCTTGGCTTCCGGGGCGTAGGTAGCTGTCAATTGGAGTCCCACTGAATGGCCCGTATTGCAGGCGTTAACATTCCAGATAACAAGCATACTGTTATCTCGCTGACCTACATCTATGGTGTTGGTCGCACTACTGCACAGAAAATCTGTGCGGTGACTGGGGTCAACCCAGCTGCGAAGATCAAGGATCTGAGCGACGAGCAAATTGAACAGCTGCGTGGCGAAGTGGCGAAGTTCACCACTGAAGGTGACCTGCGTCGCGAAATCAACATGAAAATCAAACGCTTGATGGATCTGGGCTGCTACCGCGGTCTGCGCCATCGTCGTGGTCTTCCAGTGCGCGGTCAGCGTACCAAGACCAACGCGCGTACTCGCAAAGGTCCGCGTAAGCCGATCCGCAAGTAATCGCACCAGCGAATCGACAGGAATTTAGTCATGGCAAAACCTGCTGCTCGTCCTCGTAAAAAGATTAAAAAGACAGTGGTTGATGGCATCGCCCACATCCACGCGTCTTTCAACAACACCATCGTGACCATCACCGACCGTCAAGGTAACGCTCTTTCCTGGGCAACCTCCGGTGGTTCGGGTTTCCGCGGTTCTCGCAAGTCCACCCCGTTTGCTGCTCAAGTAGCTGCTGAACGTGCTGGTCAAGCTGCGCTGGAATATGGCCTGAAGAACCTCGACGTTAACGTCAAGGGCCCAGGTCCAGGTCGTGAATCCGCAGTCCGCGCTTTGAACGGCTGTGGCTACAAGATCGCCAGCATCACCGACGTGACGCCAATCCCGCACAACGGGTGCCGTCCGCCGAAGAAGCGCCGCGTGTAATCCAGGAGATTGTAAAGAATGGCTCGTTACATTGGTCCAAAATGCAAACTGGCTCGTCGCGAAGGCACCGATCTCTTCCTGAAGAGCGGCGTGCGCGCTATCGAATCCAAGTGCAACATCGAAGCAGCTCCTGGCATCCACGGCCAGCGTCGTGGTCGTCAGTCCGACTACGGTACTCAGCTGCGTGAAAAGCAAAAAGTCCGTCGTATCTACGGCGTACTCGAGCGTCAATTCAGCGGCTACTACAAACAAGCAGCTGGCAAGAAGGGCGCAACCGGCGAAAACCTGTTGCAACTGCTCGAATGCCGTCTGGACAACGTTGTATACCGCATGGGCTTCGGTTCTACTCGTGCCGAGTCCCGTCAGCTGGTATCGCACAAGTCGATCAGCGTAAACGGTCAGACCGTTAACGTTCCGTCCTACCAGGTTCGTGCTGGTGACGTGGTCGCTGTTCGCGAGAAAGCAAAAAATCAACTTCGCATTGTCCAAGCTCTCGATCTGTGTGCTCAACGTGGCCGCGTAGAATGGGTAGAAGTAGACACTGAGAAGAAGTCGGGCGTTTTCAAGAACGTTCCAGCTCGCAGTGATCTGTCCGCCGACATCAACGAAAGCCTGATTGTCGAGCTCTACTCCAAGTAAGGGCTAGAAAATAGGTGCATCCATGCAGATTTCGGTAAATGAGTTCCTGACACCCCGCCACATTGATGTGCAGGTTGTCAGTCCAACCCGCGCCAAGATCACTCTCGAGCCTCTCGAGCGTGGCTTTGGCCACACCCTGGGCAACGCGCTGCGCCGCATCCTGTTGTCCTCAATGCCCGGCTGTGCAGTAGTCGAGGCCGAGATTGACGGTGTGCTCCACGAGTACAGCGCCATCGAAGGTGTACAGGAAGACGTAATTGAAATCCTGTTGAACCTTAAAGGTCTGGCTATCAAGCTGCACGGCCGTGACGAAGTTACGCTGACCTTGTCGAAGAAGGGTTCGGGGGTGGTTACCGCTGCCGATATTCAGCTGGATCATGATGTCGAGATCGTTAACCCCGATCACGTAATCGCTAACCTGGCGTCTAACGGCGCCCTGAACATGAAGCTCGTAGTAGCTCGTGGTCGTGGTTATGAACCGGCCGACTCGCGTCAGAGCGATGAAGACGAAAGCCGCAGCATTGGTCGCTTGCAGCTCGACTCTTCGTTCAGCCCGGTTCGCCGCATCGCATACGTGGTGGAAAACGCCCGTGTCGAGCAGCGTACTAACCTGGACAAGCTGGTTATTGATCTGGAAACCAACGGTACTCTGGATCCTGAAGAGGCTATCCGTCGTGCTGCAACCATCCTGCAACAGCAGTTGGCTGCGTTCGTCGACCTCAAAGGTGACAGTGAGCCAGTGGTAGTCGAGCAGGAAGACGAGATCGATCCGATCCTGCTTCGCCCGGTTGACGATCTGGAACTGACTGTACGTTCGGCTAACTGCCTTAAGGCGGAAAACATTTACTACATCGGCGACCTGATTCAGCGTACCGAAGTAGAGCTGTTGAAGACTCCGAACCTGGGTAAGAAATCCTTGACCGAAATCAAGGACGTTCTGGCCTCCCGCGGTCTGTCCCTCGGCATGCGCCTCGACAACTGGCCGCCTGCAAGTCTTAAGAAGGACGACAAGGCGACTGCCTGATCGTCGTAATCACCGAACGTTGTGTTTGGTAAGGAATGAACCATGCGTCATCGTAAAAGTGGGCGTCACCTGAGCCGCACCAGCTCGCACCGCAAGGCCATGTTCCAGAACATGGCGGTGTCGCTGTTCGAGCACGAGCTGATCAAAACTACACTGCCGAAAGCTAAAGAACTGCGCCGCGTTGCCGAGCCGCTGATCACTTTGGCCAAGACAGACAGCCTGGCTAACCGCCGTCTGGCTTTCGACCGTACTCGTTCGAAAGCTATCGTTGGTAAGCTCTTCAACGACCTGGGCAAGCGTTACGCTACCCGTGAGGGTGGCTACCTGCGCATCCTCAAGTGCGGTTTCCGCGCTGGCGACAACGCTCCTATGGCGTACGTTGAACTGGTTGATCGTGCTGTCGGCGGTGAAGCTGTATCCGCTGAGTAAGACGTCAGTCTGAAACAAGGAACCGGGCCTAGTGCCCGGTTTTTTGTGTCTGCATGTATAAGATATTTCTATCGTTAACTAATGTGTAATGCATTGGATGTTGTAACACTGGTGATCAATACTCCTTGTCAGCCGATTAGCCGGCAGTTTCACAGACTGACAGAGGAAGATTGTGCATGAGCCAGACCAAAACTCTTACAACCGCTAGTGGCGCTCCTGTCGCTGACAACCAGAATTCCCGCTCCGCCGGCCCTCGGGGCCCGTTGCTTCTCGACGATTTTCACCTGATCGAAAAGCTTGCCCATTTCAACCGTGAGAATATTCCTGAGCGTCGTGTGCACGCCAAGGGCTCGGGTGCCTATGGCACTTTCACTGTCTCTCGCGATATCACCCAATACACCAGCGCGAAGCTGTTTGAAGCAGTTGGCAAGAAGACTCCGACCTTCCTGCGTTTCTCCACCGTGGGCGGTGAACGTGGCTCGGCTGATACCGAGCGTGACCCTCGCGGCTTCGCCCTCAAGTTCTACAC
Organism: Pseudomonas sp. St29; assembly: GCF_001547915.1. NCBI lineage: Bacteria > Pseudomonadati > Pseudomonadota > Gammaproteobacteria > Pseudomonadales > Pseudomonadaceae > Pseudomonas > Pseudomonas sp. St29. The sequence goes on along the minus strand of NZ_AP014628.1, from coordinate 6,067,903 downwards.
GGAGGAAGGCAACTGGGACATCGTGGGCAACAACACACCGGTATTCTTCATTCGCGACCCACTGAAGTTTCCCGACTTTATCCACACCCAGAAACGCCTTCCCCAGAGCAATCTGAAAAGTGCCCAGATGATGTGGGATTTCTGGTCGCACTCGCCTGAGGCGTTGCACCAGGTGACCATCCTGTTTTCCGATCGCGGTATTCCAGACGGCTACCGTCATATGCACGGCTTTGGCAGTCACACCTACAGCCTAATCAACGCCAAGGGAGAGCGGCACTGGGTCAAGTGGCACTACAAGACCAAGCAGGGCATCAAGAACCTCGCGCCGGCAGAGGCGGCACGCCTGGCCGGTACCGACCCGGATTACGCTCAGCGCGACCTGTTCAATGCGATCGAGCGCGGCGATTTTCCGAAGTGGAGCGTGTGCATTCAGATCATGACTGAGGCACAAGCCGCGGCGCACTACGAGAACCCGTTTGATGTGACCAAGACCTGGTCGCAGAAGGAGTTCCCGTTGATTGAGGTGGGTGAGTTGGAGTTGAACCGCAATCCGCTGAACTACTTTGCCGAGGTCGAACAGGCCACCTTTGGCCCAAGCAACATGGTGCCAGGTGTCGGGCTTTCGCCGGATCGTATGCTGCAGGGCCGGGTATTCGCTTACGCCGATGCGCACCGCTACCGCGTGGGCACCAACCATCAGCAGCTGCCGGTGAACGCTCCATTGAGCCCGGTAAACAGCTACCAGCGTGACGGCTCCATGGCGTTCGGAAGCAATGGTGCTGCTGCGCCGAACTACGAGCCCAATAGCTACAGCGATGCCCCGAAGCAGGCTCCACGCTACGCAGAGCCGCCCCTGGCGCTTAGCGGTGCGGCAGCCCGCTACGATCATCGTGAAGACACCGACTATTACAGTCATGCAGGGGCTCTGTTCCGCCTCATGAACGATGAGCAGAAGGCTCTGTTGATCAACAACATTGCCGGTGCCATGACCGGGGTAACGGCTGATGTGGTTGATCGTCAGCTGCAACATTTCTACAAGGCTGACCCGGCTTACGGCGAGGGTATCGCCAAAGCGTTGGGCGTATCGCTCAAGTAAGTCTAAATAAGAAGCAGAACCGCCCTCATTAGGGCGGTTTTTGCGTTATTTCTACTGGTTTTCTCGGATATTCTTCACTTTTATGGCTCTTTCTAAGTGACCTGCAAGTCAGCTTGGTTCAAACTACCCACTTTCAAGCAGGGAGATTTAGGGCGATGCAAGGTCACCCGGACGTAATCGATTACCTCAACACGTTGCTGACGGGCGAACTGGCAGCACGCGACCAATATTTCATTCATTCGCGGATGTACGAGGACTGGGGCTTCACCAAGCTCTACGAGCGTATCAACCACGAAATGGAAGAAGAGGCGCAACACGCCGATGCCCTGATACGCCGCATTCTGATGCTCGAAGGCACACCGCGCATGCGCCCCGATGATCTCGACACCGGAACCACGGTGCCGGAGATGCTGGCCAGCGACCTGCGTCTGGAATACAAGGTCCGCGCTGCGCTTTGCAAAGGCATCGAGCTGTGCGAGCTGCACCAGGACTATGTCAGCCGCGACATTCTGCGTATCCAGTTGGCAGATACCGAAGAAGATCACACCTACTGGCTGGAGAAGCAGTTGGGCCTGATCAAATCCATCGGTCTGGAAAACTACCTGCAATCGCAGTTCTGATTGCGTGAGGTTTGGTTGCCTGTTCGCGAGCGAGCTCGCTACTACGGGAAACGCAGCAATCCATAGAGACAAAAAAGCCCCTGGCACTGTGAAGTGCCAGGGGCTTTTTCATGGGCCTCAGGCGCGGTCGCGAGTCAGCAACGGCTTGAGGTAATGCCCGGTGTGGGATTGGGGCATTTCCGCAACCTGCTCCGGGGTACCGACGGCGATGATCTGGCCGCCTTTGGAGCCGCCTTCCGGCCCCAGGTCCACCAGCCAGTCGGCGGTCTTGATCACATCCAGGTTGTGTTCGATCACCACCACGGTGTTGCCGTGATCGCGCAGGCGGTGCAACACGTCCAGCAGTTGCTGGATATCCGCGAAGTGCAGGCCAGTGGTCGGCTCGTCGAGGATATACAGGGTCTTGCCGGTGTCGCGCTTGGACAGCTCACGGGACAGCTTGACCCGCTGGGCTTCGCCGCCGGACAAGGTGGTCGCCGACTGGCCAAGCTTGATGTAGGACAGGCCCACATCCATCAGTGTTTGCAGTTTGCGCGCCAGGGCCGGAACCGGGTCGAAGAATTCACGCGCTTCCTCGATGGTCATTTCCAGCACTTCGTGGATGTTCTTGCCCTTGTACTTGATCTCCAGCGTCTCGCGGTTGTAACGCTTGCTCTTGCACACGTCGCAGGGCACGTAGATGTCCGGCAGGAAGTGCATCTCCACCTTGATCAGACCATCACCTTGACAGGCCTCGCAGCGGCCACCCTTGACGTTGAAGGAGAAGCGGCCAGGGCCATAGCCCCGGGAACGGGACTCCGGAACGCCGGAAAACAACTCGCGAATCGGGGTGAACAGCCCGGTGTAAGTCGCCGGGTTGGAGCGCGGAGTACGACCGATCGGGCTTTGATCGATGTCCACCACCTTATCCAGGTGCTGCAGGCCGTTGATGCTGTCGTGCGGTGCCGCTTCCAGAGTGGTGGCACCGTTGAGCGCCGTGGCGCTCAGGGGGAACAGGGTGTTGTTGATCAGCGTCGATTTGCCCGAGCCGGATACCCCGGTAACGCAGGTCAGCAGACCAATCGGAATTTCCAGGTCGACATTGCGCAGGTTGTTGCCGCGCGCGCCCTTGAGGGTCAGGGAAAGCTTCTTGTTGCGCGGCGTGCGCTTGGCCGGCACCACGATCTTCACCCGGCCGGACAGGTACTTGCCGGTCAGGGAGTCCGGGTGCGCCATGACTTCTGCCGCAGTACCTTCGGCAACGATTCGGCCGCCATGCACACCGGCGCCCGGGCCGATGTCCACCACGTAGTCGGCCAGGCGGATTGCGTCTTCATCGTGCTCGACCACGATGACCGTGTTGCCGATATCCCGCAGGTGCTTCAGGGTGCCCAGCAGTCGGTCATTGTCCCGCTGGTGCAACCCAATGGATGGCTCGTCGAGGATGTACATCACCCCCACCAGGCCGGCACCGATCTGGCTGGCCAGGCGGATACGCTGGGCCTCGCCGCCGGATAAGGTATCGGCGCTGCGATCCAGGGTCAGATAGTCGAGCCCCACGTTCACCAGGAATTGCAGGCGCTCGCGGATCTCCTTGAGGATCTTGTCGGCGATTTCGCCGCGTCGCCCGGTGAGCTTCAAGGTACCGAAGTAGTCGGTGGCATCGCCGATGGGCAGGCTGGTGACCGCCGGCAGGGTTTTCTCGCCGACCCAGACATGACGGGCCTCGCGGCGCAGGCGCGTACCGCGGCAGTCCGGGCAGGGCTGGGTGCTGAGGAACTTGGCCAGTTCCTCACGCACCGTGGCCGACTCGGTTTCCCGGTAGCGACGCTCCAGATTCGGCACTATCCCTTCGAACGGGTGGGAGCGCTTGACGATATCGCCGCGGTCGTTGAGGTACTTGAAGTCGACATTCTGCGTACCGCTGCCCTGCAGGATGACTTTCTGCTGGTCCGCCGGCAGCTGGTTGAACGGCACCTCCAGGCTGAACCCGTAATGCGCAGCCAGCGAGCCGAGCATCTGGAAGTAATAGACGTTGCGCCGGTCCCAGCCGCGAATCGCGCCTTCGGCCAGGGTCAGTTCGCCATTGACCAGACGCTTGATGTCGAAGAACTGCTTGACCCCCAGGCCATCGCAGGTCGGGCAGGCGCCGGCCGGGTTGTTGAAGGAGAACAGCTTGGGTTCCAGCTCGCTGATGGCATGGCCGCAGATCGGACAGGCAAAGCGTGCGGAGAAGATCATTTCTTCCCCCGGCTCGTCGTCCATCGGCGCCACCAGGGCAATGCCGTCCGCCAGCTTCAGTGCGGTCTCAAAGGATTCCGCCAGGCGTTGCTGCAGATCGCCACGCACCTTGAAGCGGTCGACCACCACATCGATGGAATGCTTCTTCTGTTTATCCAGCTTCGGCAATTCGTCCAGCTCGAACAGCTTGCCGTTGACCCGCGCTCGGACAAAACCCTGGGCCCGCAGCTCTTCGAAGACCGACAGGTGTTCACCCTTGCGCTCGCGAATCACCGGGGCCAACAGCATCAGCTTGCTGCCTTCGGGCTGGGCCAGCACCAGATCGACCATCTGGCTGACGGTCTGGGCTTCCAGCGGGATGTCGTGATCGGGGCAGCGCGGAGTACCGACGCGGGCATAGAGCAGGCGCAGGTAGTCGTAGATTTCGGTGATGGTGCCGACAGTGGAGCGCGGGTTGTGGGAGGTGGATTTCTGCTCGATGGAAATCGCCGGCGACAGACCTTCGATGCTGTCCACATCGGGCTTTTCCATCATCGACAGGAACTGTCGGGCATAGGCCGACAGCGACTCGACATAGCGGCGCTGGCCTTCGGCATACAAAGTGTCGAAAGCCAGGGACGACTTGCCGGACCCAGACAGCCCGGTGATGACGATCAACTTGTCCCGCGGCAGGGTCAGGTCGATGTTCTTCAGGTTGTGGGTGCGGGCCCCACGAATCAGAATCTTGTCCAAAAGTGGCCTCGATCGGCGGGCGTAAAGGCAGGAGTATAAAACCAAATACTGGATGGATGCACACTATCGTGCGTGGCTTTTTCGGTTGCCGCTCAGGGCTGCGCGGCAAAGCGTCGCCATATACCCCCTCTACCGATCCGACTGGTAGAATCGCCGCCGGTTCACACGAGGTTTTTCCATGCACGATCCCCACAGCGAACGCATGAGCGGCAGCGAGACCCGCGCAGCAAGCGGCCTGGCCCTGGTGTTCGCCTTCCGTATGCTTGGCATGTTTATGGTACTGCCGGTCCTGGCAACCTATGGAATGGATCTCGCAGGAGCGACCCCGGCCCTGATCGGCCTGGCCATTGGTGCCTATGGCCTGACCCAGGCGATTTTCCAGATTCCCTTCGGGATCATTTCCGATCGCATCGGGCGCCGTCCGGTGATCTACCTGGGGCTGATCGTGTTCGCCCTGGGCAGCGTGCTGGCGGCTAATGCCGACTCGATCTGGGGCGTGATCGCCGGCCGGATCCTGCAGGGCGCCGGGGCGATTTCCGCAGCGGTGATGGCGTTGCTCTCGGACCTGACCCGGGAGCAGCATCGGACCAAGGCCATGGCCATGATCGGCATGACCATCGGCGTCTCCTTTGCCGTCGCCATGGTGGTCGGCCCGCTGCTGACCCGCAGCTTCGGCTTGTCCGGGCTGTTCCTGGCCACCGGTGGCATGGCCCTGGTGGGGATCCTGATCATTGCCTTCATGGTGCCGCGCGCCACCGGGCCCCTGCAGCACCGCGAGTCCGGAGTGGCGCGTCAGGCGCTGATTCCCACCCTCAAGCATCCGGACCTGCTGCGCCTGGACCTGGGTATCTTCGTGTTGCACGCGATGCTCATGTCGAGCTTCGTTGCCTTGCCCCTGGCGCTGGTGGAAAAAGCCGGCTTGCCCAAAGACCAGCATTGGTGGGTGTACCTCACCGCACTGCTGATCTCCTTCTTCGCCATGATCCCGTTCATCATCTACGGCGAGAAGAAACGCAAAATGAAACGAGTTCTCTTGGGCGCGGTCAGTACGCTGCTGCTCACCGAGCTATTCTTCTGGGAGTTCGGCGACAGTTTGCGGGCGCTGGTGATCGGCACCGTGGTGTTCTTCACCGCGTTCAACCTGCTGGAAGCGTCCTTGCCGTCGCTGATCAGCAAGGTGTCGCCGGCAGGCGGCAAGGGCACGGCGATGGGGGTGTATTCCACCAGCCAGTTCCTCGGTTCGGCACTGGGTGGCATCCTCGGCGGCTGGTTGTTCCAGCATGGCGGTTTGTCGGTTGTGTTCCTTGGAGGGGCAGGTCTGGCTGCACTCTGGCTGGCCTTTGCTGTTACCATGTGCGAGCCCCCGTATGTGACGAGCCTGCGCTTGCCGTTATCGCCCGAAGCGATCCGCGAAGCCGGCCTGGTCGAGCGCCTGAAGGCCGTTGTTGGGGTAACAGATGCCGTAGTGGTGGCCGAAGAAGCCGCCATTTACATCAAATTGGACACCGAATTATTGGATCGCACGACCCTCGAGCAGCTGGTCAATCCAGCGCCGTCGGCGCGCGAAGCCTAGGAGAACGTTATGGCCCGTGGGGTTAACAAAGTCATATTGGTCGGCACTTGCGGCCAGGATCCCGAAGTTCGCTACCTGCCCAACGGTAACGCCGTGACCAACCTGAGTCTGGCCACCAGCGAGCAGTGGACCGACAAGCAGACCGGTCAGAAGGTCGAGCGCACCGAATGGCACCGTGTGTCGATGTTCGGCAAGGTGGCCGAGATCGCCGGCGAGTACCTGCGCAAAGGTTCGCAGGTCTACATCGAAGGCAAGCTGCAGACCCGCGAGTGGGAAAAAGACGGTATCAAGCGCTACACCACCGAGATCATCGTCGACATGCAGGGCACCATGCAGCTGCTGGGCGGCCGTCCACAGGGCGACCAGCAGGGCCAGGGCGGCATGTCCAACTCGGCACCGCGTCCTCAGCAGTCCCGTCCTGCGCCGCAACCGCAGCGTGAGTCGCGTCCGGCACCACAGCAGGCCGCTCCGCAGCCGGCACCGGACTTCGACAGCTTCGATGACGATATTCCGTTCTGAACCACCGCTTTTCAGCGTTCAGCACCGATGAAAAAGGGGCCCTGCAGGGCCCCTTTTTTATGCCTGGCTGATCAGGCGCAGGCTCATAGCTGCACCCGGCGCAAGCGCCCGCTCAGGGCCACCACCTGCTGATCCGCCGTGGGAATCGGGCGTCCGCTCAGGCCCATGCCTTCGCTCACCAGCACGGCATTCGCCACGCAGCACAGGTTGGACGGCGTATCCAGGCCCTGGGCCAGTACCTGCACCGAGCGTTGCTGCAGGTCGCAGCGCAGCAGGCGTCCGCTGAATCGGGCAAAGCCGCCGTGCAAGGTCTCGCCGGACCAGTCGGGCTGCAGGGGTTGCAACAGCCGGTCGCACAGTTCCAGCACCAGAATCCGTCCCTGCGGGTCCAGCGCCAGTCCGGTGGGCAGTTGCAGCCCGCGAATCAGCACCTCGATCCTGCCGCTGGCGGGCCAGACCCGAATCACCTGGCCGGCCTTGTCGGCGAAGTCGATGCCCTTGCGCGCCGGATCGCGATGCAATTCTCCGGAGAACAGGCTGATCAGCACCGCATCGGTCTGCGCTTCGTGGACCAGGGTCACGGGGACCGCTTCCTGGCCCTGATCCAGGTCGGGCAACTGGGCCAGCACCTGTTCGCCGTCCTCGGTGAACTCCACCAGCTGGTTGGTATCGGGCTTGACCGCCAGCCAGCTGTGACGCGAGGGGTGATAGCACAACGAATTGAGGTTGCCGCGGCTGTGAAACACCGGCTCGGGCAGGCGGTATTGCAGGTCCAGCAGTTTGGAGCCGGCCACGTAATCGGTCTGGCTGGCCAGGTAGCGGCCGGCACCGAAGGCGATGTCCGACAACCCCATGATCTCGTCGCGCAGCATCCGCGCCTGCATGTTCATCGAGCGAAAGCCCTCGGCCAGGACCTCGGGCGGCAAGTAGGCGCCGGGGGCATGGGGATCGGGTCGCAGGCGACTGATGCGACCACTGAATGCCTGGTCCGGCAGGCCTGAGCCGGCCTCCACCAGCAGCAGGCTGCCATCGTCTTCCACGCAGATACCGCGAGGGTTCAACAGCCCCTCGGCGATGATGCTGCTTGGGCACGACAGCCGTTGCGGCTGGGCGGGAATGAGTAAAGCAACGGGCATGATCGTCTCCTTGTTCAAGGCTGCCAGGGGGTGCCATTGAGATAGGCCGTCAGCAGGGCGCGCTGGCTCGGCGACATCGAGCGCACCACCGACATGTACAAGGTGGTGTTCTGATACTCGGGCGATATCCGGGCCAGGATCGCCTGCTTGTAGCCCATGACCGCGTCGGGCTGGTTGAGCTGGATGTAGCGCGACATGGCGGGGAAGGCCAGGTAATGGAAGCGCAGCACGTTTTGATACGCCTGTTCCCAGGTGACGATGCTGCCGGCGGGAATGCCGAAGTCGCTCCAGGCATATTTGCGAAAGTTGCTGAAGCTTTGGGTCAGGGGATTGCCGCCGATGCTGTAGGTCAGGGTGGTGAAGCCGGCCTGAGTCCTGGACCCGGCAACGGGGACGACGCTGAAGCTCGCCGAAGGCTGGCCGGCGGTCACGGTGATCGCGCTCGGCAGCTCCAGGAAGTCCCAGTAGCGCAGGGCCTGATAGACCGAGGTCGCCGAGGCCTGAATGCGGATCAGCGTATCCTGCTGCACCGGGGCTCCCAGGTAACGGACTTGCAAGGTGACCTGCACGCCGGGGCTGTCCGGGTCGAGGTAGGTGTTGCGCTGATCGCTGTAGACCCGGTACGGGCACTCCGGGGCCGATAGGGCTGGATTGCGGGCACTCCCGGGAGCGCTGATGCACAGGGGCGTGCTCTGCACCAGTTGGGTCTGGGCGGTGTCCAGGGGCACGTCGATGATGCCGCCGTAGCGGTAGTAGTCCTGCAGGATCGGGGCGCTGGGCTCGAAGCTCGCCAGGGCGCTCGTGCCTGCGGCGATGGTGACGGTCCCGTAGTCGGCGTTGGGGCCGATGGGGCTGGTGATATCGTCACGCACGGCCCTGAACCTCTGCTTGGGGATCAGGTTGACCATGTCGATGCTCAATAGCCCGTTGGCCACCTCGGCGTAGGCGACGCTGGTGATGTTCAGGTCCTCGTCGGCGTTGATGATCTGGCGGCCCGGCGGGCAGATCTGCGGTTCATCGGCGTAGGCCGTGGCCAGGGTGCCGATGACCCGGCCGATGCTCGGGTTGGGGCTGAACTGGTTGGCGGCGTAATCCGCGTTCAGTTGCTCGGTGGTCAGGGTCGGGCACATTTCGAACATCACGAAACGCAGCACGATCCCGGTGGCGTTGGGCGCTTCGATCAGGGCCTTGAGCCCGGCGCTGTCCTTGTTGTAACTGACGATGCTGCTCAGGGGGAACGTCAGTTGAAAGGTGCCGCTGCCGTGAAAGGAGCCGGGGGAATCCATCTTCCCGGGCTCCAGGACTCGGGTGTTGACATCGAAACTGCTGCAGACCGCGTTCCAGCGGATCAACAGTTGCGGACTGTCGCTGCCGCCGATCTGCAAGCCGCCGACAAAGATCTGGGTGGTGGTGGTTGCCGTGGGATCCAGGTCGACCATCATCGGGCCGGAATACGGACCTTGTCCGGTACCTGGCGTCACCGATCCCAGCAGGTACACCGGCTGGCCCACCAGATCCCCTTCCAGCGCAATGTGCCCCGGGGTGCCCTGGGAGCTGATCAGCGCGTTGTGCAGGGTCACCACGTGGTCGCCGTAGTGGTTCCAGCCGCCGGCGGTGTAGCGGCTGTCGGAATCGATCCTGGGGTCCGGGGCGTTGATCAATTCAAACAGCTTGTCATCGCTGTAGGTCCGGGCCTGTTCCGCCACGGTGGAGGTGGTGAGGTCGAACAGGTCCAGGGACGATTCGATGCCATCGGGCAGGGTTGGCGAGTTGTTCGGCACGCTGACGTCGGTGGAGATGCCGCCCCAGAAGTTCAGTCGGGGTCCGTTCAATATGCTCATGGTCTATTCCTTATCCTTGGCGACGCTGGTGACGGGGGCATGGGCGAATCTGAACAGGAAGGAGAAGTCGCTCTTGTACTGGCTGTTGAGCGGTGTCGCCATGGAGTGACAGTTCATGCAACTGCTGTTGGGCTGGATGTAACTCTCCATGGTGACGTTGGCCGACAGCGATGGCGTTGGCTGCCCCAGCGGGTTGCCCGGATTGTCCGGCGACTGGGGGCGTTGGGTGGTGATCAACTGGTAGTACTTGAACACGCTCTGCTGTACCTGCGGATTGCCCTGGTACTGGGTATTGACCTGCTGGGTCGCGTCGGCGATCGGGGTGACCCGGTTCAGCGGGTCCGGGGTGCTGAAGCTGGTGCCGGGTTTGGGCGTGCAGACCATTTTCCCGGCCTGCTGCTGCCACAGGCAGGGGGATTGGTTGAGGCGGTCGGCGGGGGCCTTGGCGTTGAAGTAGGAGTAGAAAATCCCCGAGACCGGCTGGTCCACCCACTTGCCCTCGATCCTGGCCTTGGGAGGCACGTTGTCGACCTGCTCGAAGGTCGACCAGATCCACTGCGGGAAGCCCTCCACCTTGCTGATGATGTGCAGCCCCACCAGCCCCAGGTTGGCGGTCTTGGTGCCGTTGGGCCGTCCCTGGCTGTCGAACTTCGTCACCAGGGCTTTCATCGTCAGGTAGCGGCGGCTGTCGTCGGCGCTGGTGAGGATGCGCCAGCTGGCCTTGATCTCGCTGGCGTTGCTGGGAAAGTTGATGTTCTGCGCGGCATCGACGATCGCCGCGTTGTAGAAGTCGTTGGCGACGATGTAGTTGTAGGACACCTCGTTGGCGGCGATGTCGTAGTAGGTCGGGTTGCCGCGCTGATCGATCAGCCAGCCGCCCACGGCCTGGTTGTCCGACTGCACCACCTGGGTGTTCTTGAGCGCGGCGATGTTGATCAGGCTGAGGTTCCTGCGCGGCAGTTGCGAGTTCCAGGGGCCCGGGTTCTTGGCCCCGGGCAGAAAGGTTTCGCTGACGCTCTTGTAGGTCTGCCACACGGTATTGCCCGGGCTGCCCAGGGACTTGCTGCAATCGGCCACCCCGCGCTGCCCGGCCTTGGCCGGCCAGTTCAGGTTGATGAACATCTGCCAGCTGTATTGATCGAAGGCTGCTTGCGAGGCGCCGGCCGCGGGCACCACGGCGCTGGGTGGGCAAGTGGTCTGCGGTCCGGGCGCGCTGGGCTGCAGGGCATGGGCCGGCAGGCTGCCGAGGCCGAGCAGCAACAGGGCGGTGCAACGGTTCCAATGGTTCATGGCGCGGCTCCTGTCACTGCGGGGTGGGCGAGAGTTGGTTCCACTGCGGCCGGGCACCGTTTTTCAACGAGGGTGGCGGGTTGAAGAGCTGGCAGTCCGGTGGGTTGGCCGGGCACATCTTCGCCACCTGGTCCCAGGTCTTGGCCGGGTCCGGCTTCTCGTTGCGCCAGTTGCGATAGTTCTGGCTGACGATCGGTGCATTGGCGACGCTGGCATCGCCGGAGAAGTAGAACGACTGCGGATGCTGATAGGGCGGCTGGCCCTGGCCGTCGCTGGTGGCCTGCTTGTAGAAGGCGTAGCCGAACAGAATCGGACTCGGCTTGACCGGAATCTCCAGGGCGTAGGCCTGCACGCTACCGTCCAGGTGCTGGCTGCGGGCGGCGCTGTAGGGCAGGTGCTTGATGAAGTCGCGGCGTGGCGGGTGGTTCATCGGCGAGAACATGCAGCAGGCCGGCATGTCCTTGGGCCGATCCTCGGGGTAGGTGAGGAAGTAGGCCTTGTTGCCCAGGGAGACGAAGGAGCAGGTGTAGTTGTTGTTCTTGATCGGGAAGATCGGCAGGCAGTACTTCTCGTAGTGCTCCATCATCGCCCCGGAACCGTCGCCGTCGGCCGGCACATAGTCGTTGTCGTAGTAGCTGGTGCCCTGGGACACGGTGTAGTCGGCAGGCTTGAGGGTACTGGGCGGGCTGCTGTAGGGCGGCGGGTTGTTCTTGTAGTGGGCGGTGACCCGGTACATGGTCCAGTCGCTGACCCAGGTCGCCGGGTAGAGCGGATCGGCCGGATCGCCCGGGTGGCGCTTGGCGATGCAGTTGTTGGTCTTGGCGTCGCAGCCCTTGTTGTTGTGCACGCCCATGTTGAAGTAGACGTTATCGGGGTATTCCTGGGCCCAGGATGCCTGGCTGGCGCACAGCAGGGTGGCGGCCAGCAGCAGGCGCTTGAGTGGATTGGCGTTCATCTGACTCTCCTTTGCAAAGCCGGGCGACTCGGGTCGCCCGGTGTTCCAGTGCCTGAGCGTTGCGGCTCAACCTTGCTGATAGGCGTTGAGGTCGAGCGGGGTCGGTGGGTAGCCCGTGCTCACCAGATCCTTGGCCCAGATCTCCAGCACCTGGCGCCGGCTCTGGGGCAGGTCCCGGGTGATGGGCATGGCCAGGGTGCTGGCCTCCTGGTACTCCTTGCTGATCAGGGTGATGAACTGCTCGATCGCGCCCTCGATGCGCTGCAGGGAGTTGAGCGGCATGTACTTGTTCATGATCGGGTAGAGGTAATAGAAGGGCTGCAGGATTTGCGGAAAGATGAACTCTTTCCAGATCCGCACATTGGCGTCGTCGAACTGGTACACCCGGTTCCAGCAGTCGATGAAGTCCTTGAGCATCTGCGGCTCTTGCGGCAGCACCCGCAACGGCGAGAGGAAGTCGGTGAAGGCGTCGGTGTAGGAGAAGCTGAACGGAATGCCCGTCGGATCGTCCTGAATGAAAAAGCGCAGGGTGGGAAAGCCCGGCGCCACGGCTTGCACCGTCAACTGGGCGATGCCGTCGGCATTGGTCTTGATGCTGGTCAGGCTGTAGTTCACGGTGGCGCCCAGGCCGGCGTCATTGTCCAGCTTCCCGGTCATCGGCTGCGGCTTGTCGAACTTCAGGCACGGCCTCAGGTCGACGGCGGCCGGTGTTTTCAGGAACTCCTGATAGGTGATAGGGGTGCTTACCGGCTCATCGCACGCGGTAGCCTTGACGATCATGGCGCTCAGGCGCCTGCCGCTGCCCTCCCTGAACAGGCTCGGATGCTGCGAACTGTCGACGAACTGGGGCATGCCCGGCTCGTTCTTCGCTCGCATGTCGGGAAGGTCTTTGATCAGCACGAAGTCCGCCGGGTTGCTGAACGCCAGGTAGTAGTTGCTGGTGGTCAGCATGAAGGCGTTGTTGTACTCGGCGACCCACAAGGTGGTGCCGGCCGGCGCGGGCTTGCCGTTGTACTGCACCATGATGTTCAGCGTCCGGCTGTCACCGACGTCGATGAAACTGCCGCTCTCGATGACTTCCGCGGTCCACATCTGCTGGTGGGCGGCGATGGTGTCGGTGCCCTTGAGCCGCAGCGCCAGGTTGCCGTTTTTCAGCAGGGCCTGGGCGCCGGCGTCGAGGGGCAGGTCCAGCAGGCCGGAACGCTTGTCAAAGTTCGATTGCTGATACTGGTCGAAGCTGATGCCGGTCAGGGGCTCGAAGTTGCCGCCCTGCTGGACCCCCAACTCATAGTCGCCGACATGGAACTTGGCGGCGACCGGAATAGCGTTGTTGCGGCCATCCAGGTCAGGGGCGGCCGGAAGGTCATGGACAGCCGGGTAGCTCGGAAAGGTATTGCCCAGGTCCAGCGACAGCGTACTGCCGTTGAGCTGGGCGCTGAGCACGCCCAGGTTGACCACCTGTTCCGGCTTGTGGATCACCGTGTCGCCCGGAACCTTCTTGTAGAAGTCCACCGGGGTCAGGGGCGTCAGGCGCTGGCCGGCCGGGGCGGTGGGGAACTCGTTGTTGAGCCACAGGCCCAGGGTGCCGGCGGTGCGGCTGTAGGCCGGGTTGAAGAAGGTTTCGGTCGGGTTGTCCAGGCCTATTTGATAGAGCATCTGCAGCCTGGACATGTCCCAGGGCGCCTGGGAGTGGCTGTTGACGATCTTGAAGTCGTTGAACAGGCCGTTCTTGTCGTAGACGGTCAGGTAGGTGGTGAACCTGAGCATCAGGCCCTGGGCGTCCTTGTTCTGCTCCATTTCATCCTTCAGGTTCTGCAGCAGTTGCGAACCGCCGAGGAACCAGTCCACCTGGTCTTTGGTAAAGCAGGTCTGCCAGGTACAGGTCACGTAGACCAGGCCGCCGAATGCCCCCCAATTGAAATCCAGGAAGCGGTTGAGCATGCGGCAGCCCTGTTTCAGGGTCACTCCGCAGGTGGTGTCGCCCAGGGTGATCTTGTCGAAGTACAGCGCGGTGAAGGTGTTCTGCCAGGGGCTGATGTCGACAAAACGTGCCGCGGTCGGGCTCGGGTTACCGAAGGAATTGCCCAGCAGTTGGTAGGACTTGTTGATCAGCGGATCGCTGTCGATGTAGCTGTCGACCTTGGATTCCCCGCCGATGATCACCGAGCGAAACTGTTGATAATCCACGGTGCCGCAGGCGTTGTCGCCGAACAGGTCCCACTCGGCGGGAATCATCGGGTAACTGTTGGGATCGCCGTTGGTCGGCACCTGCAGCACATAGTCCGGGACATTCTGGTAGGCCAGCGGGGTGATGCCCCAGGGCATCAGCGTCTGCGGGGCATTCTTGTCGTTGATCCCGTACTCGCTCAAGAAACGCCAGTTCATCTGCATCTTCACCGCGTCGTACAGCGGCAGCACATCGTTGTTGTTGAAGGTCGGCGGGTTCCAGAACATGAAACCGTTGAGGTAGATCCGGGGAAAGTTCAAGACGCTCATGGTGGCTCTCCTTAGCGTTTCCACTGGGCGCGTTTGAGCGACCAGACGTAGTCCAGTTTTTGATAACCGACGAAGTCTTTGTCCGGCAGTACGCTGGTGGGGTAGAGGATTCCGCCTGTGTGGTCGATGTTGAACGAGAAGAAATTGTTCTTCTGTGTCGAGTAGGCCGCGGTGCTGTGGCAAGCCAGGCACGAAGAGCTGCCCTGGAAGGCCGATTCCAGCTGGGAGTTGGCCAGCAGCTTGGGTTCGGCCTGGTGCTGGTCGTACTGCACGCCGATCAGTTCGTACTGGGCCAGGTTCGAATACTGCTGCTGGAAGCTGATGTTCACCGGTTTGGCGGCATCGGTGGGGCCGGTGATGTTGGTCATCGGCTTGGGTGGGGTGTCATTGGTGACGGTGTACTTGGGATTGTTGCGATTCTCGAAGGTGGTCCAGACCCAGTCCGGGGTCAGCTTGTTGATCACATGCATGCCGCTCAGGGCGGCGTAGCCCACCTGATACTGGCCGGTGCTGTCCACGTAGTAGGCCTGGGAGATGTAGTAGCCATCTTCGGCCAGCAGGGTCTTGAAGCCCTGGTCGGTGCCGATCCAGAACCAGGAGGTCTTCAACTCCCAGGCGGTGGCCGGGAAATCCAGGTTGCTGGTCAGCTTGGCAAGGCCATCGCGGTTATAGACCTTGTTGGCCACGATGTAGTTGAAGGTGTCCTTGCCCATCATCAGGTGGAAACGCACCAGTTGTTCGTGCTTCGACGGCGGGACCGGGGCACCGCTGCGCATTTTCAAGGCCAGGCCGTCGACCTGCTGAACGCCGTTCTGCGGGCTGCCAGCGGTGTCGTTGCCCAGGAACTGGAACAGCCCCTTGGGGTCCATGCCCTGTTTTTGCGCCAGCTCCGGCACCTCGCTCGGTAGATTCTCGCGCTCGGAGTAAGGCAGGGGCTCGGCGCCCTTCAACCGGTAGACCTGATCGGAAGGCTTGAAGGTCTCCCAGACCCGGAGGCCGCCGTTGCTGCCGTCGGCCTGGTTGAGGCAGACGAACCAGTTCCAGGCCATGGTTTCCGGGCTCTGCTTGAAGGTGCTCAGGGTTGTGCTCTGATCACCGTTGAAGGTGAGGAAGTTGTTGCAGTTGAACGGGCTGGTGGTCTGGGCCTGGGCTAGGCCGCTCAACACACTCAGCACGACTATAGGGATGGTTCGCCGCATGGAATCTCCTTGGCCTGAGCCGTATCGTCATTGGGGCGCCCTAGGAAATGCTCTAGGAGCAGGTGCTTTACCGCGGTGGCCGGCAGGTGTTCCGGCAGTGGTAAATCGCAGTCGGTGATCAGCAGGGGGCCCACCTCGGGGGTGCTCGGCAAGCGTCCGTGGCTGCCGCGAATCAGTGAGGTGTCCAGTGGAATCAGGTCCATGTAGTAGCGAAAGCCGAGCTTCTTCTGCAGCAGGCGCCGCGCTACCCGTAGCTTGGGAAAGCGGATCGCCGGGTCGATGAACAACTCCAGCGGGTCGTAGCCCGGCTTGCGGTGGATATCCACGGTGCGGGCGAAGTCCGGGGCCAGGCGATCGTCGAACCAGTAGTAGTAATCGAACCAGAAGCCCGCGGCGGCCACCGCCACCAGCTCGCCGCTGCGCGGGTGATCCAGCTGCCAGGCCCGCTGCTCGGTCTTGTCCAGCACCTGTTCGATGCCGGGCTGGCGCTGCAACAGCGCCTTGACCCGGGCGATGTCCTTGGGCTCGCGCACATAGATGTGGGCGATCTGGTGATCGGCCACGGCAAAGGCGGCGCTGGCGCCGGGATCGAGCAACTCCCAGCTCAGGGAGCGACGCACCTGCAACAGGCCCTGTTCACGCAGCACGCGGTTGATGGAGATCGACTGCTGTACCGCTTCGATGCCGTATTCGGACACCAGCATCACTGCCGCGCCCTGCTGCCGGGCAAAATCCAGCAGGCGCCCGACTTCGTGGTCGATGGCCCGCACTTCATCGCTGATGGACGGATGCTCGGGGCCCAGGCGCTGCAGGCTGTAGTCCAGGTGCGGCAGGTAGATCAGCTGCAGGTGCGGCCGGTTGATCTGGAACTCGGCGATGGCGCAGTCGACGATCCAGCGGCTGGAGGCAATCCCCGCCGCCGGGCCCCAGAAGCCGGGAAAGGGAAACTCGCCGATCTGCTGTTCAATGCGCTCGTGCAGTCCGGGCGGTGACGAATAGAGGCCGAACACTTTGCGCCCGTCAGCCGGGTAATGTGGCCGTGGAGTGATGGCCGCGTTCACCTGGGCATGCATGTTGAACCACCAGAACAGTTGGCTGCAGCGCAGGTCGGGGATCTGCCGCTGCAGGCTCTGCCAGATCTTCTCGCCCTGAATCAGCCCGTTGGGCTGCAGCCAGAAACGCACTTCGGCCTGATCGCGCCAGTACCAGCCGTTGCCGACGATGCCGTGTTCCGAGGGCGGCAAGCCGGTGAGGATCGAGGCCTGCACCGTCGAGGTCACGGCCGGGAACACCGGTTGCAGTCTGGCCATCCGCGCCCGTTGCAACAGGGCGTTGATGCGCGGCGTGGCCGGGCCCAGCAGGCTCGGCGTCAGGCCCACCACATTGATCAGCAGCAAGGGCTGGCGCAGGGTTTCAGAGGGCATGGGTGGGGGTCTCCATGAGCGACGCTTGCCCGTGCAGCAAGTGCCGTTGGCGCAGTTGTTCCTCGACCCATTGCAGTTCCGCGGCGATGCCGTGGAGCAGGGCCTGCTCGGTGTCCGGGCGCAAGGCGCCGGGCAGCACGTTCCAGCTGTAGGTCTCGACCTCCAGCACCGGCTGGAACTGTGGGTGGGCGGCTAGAAAGTCGAAGGTGCGCATCAGTGCCTGCTGGCTGCCATGGAGCTCCGGCAGCAGGAACTGCTGGCTGAACAGGGGCACATGGAAGTGGATCCGCAGCTCCGGGCAGTGCCCCTGCTGCGGCTGCGCCGCCTGCAGCGCCTTGGGCAGGTCGGCCCAGGCCAGCAGTTGCCCCGCGCGGTCCCGGGCCTTGACCTGATGCAGGTAGGTGGCTTCGACGAAGCTGCCCAAGGCCTGCAGCACCTGCTGGCGGCGTTGCGGGTCGCCCTCGGGCAAGTGGCAGATCAGCGCATTGGACAACTGGATCTTGCCCACCGGTATGCGCGCCTGCAGCAAGCGTTGCAGCGACTGGTAGCAGTCTTCGAAGACCACCGCCTGGTGGCAGACGTCGAAACACAGCGCCAGGTACTGATGGTGCGGGTCGCAGGTTTTCCAGCGTTGAAAGAAGGCGATGGCCTGATCGGTGTTTTCCAGGACGCAGTCCGGCTCCATTTCCAGGCACAGGAGGATCTTCTTGCCGCTGCGCCGATGCAGGCTGGCCAGCCCGGCGGTCAACTGCAACAGCTGAGCCTCGGCCTGTTGCTGCTGGGCAGCGTCCCACTGCGCGGCATAACCGAAGGGCACGCTGGAAATCACCCCCTGGGGACAGTCCAGGGGCAGGGCGGCAGCCAGCAGTTCCGCCAGTTGCAGGCTGTATTCCAGGCGCTGCGGCTCGGCCCAGGTCGGCCGATAGACCTCGGCCTTGACCGCGCCCTGATGGAATTGGCCATAAGGAAAGCCGTTGAGGGAGGTCAGGTGCAGCCCGCAGTCGTGGAGCAAGCCGAGGAACGCCTCGCGCGCTGCGGGCTGTTGCAATTCGCCGGCCGCCTGGGCGCTGATCCACAGGCCGCTGTCCTGCACCGCCAGCCCGCGCTGGCGGCGCACGCCCTGGAAGTGCTGCTGGATCGACGCCTGCAGATCGGCCACGCTCCGGGCCGGGTGCACGTTGCTGCAGTAGCCGACCTGCGCGGCGCTCCAACCGGCCCGGGCGCTCATTTGACCACCGGTTCCTGGCCGCGCAGGGCCGAGTTGTCCTGCCACTGGCGGCGCTGGTCGATGGGCAGCGGGGTGCTCACCAGCTGTTTGTCCAACTGCCCGCTCTGGGCGAAGAAATCCACCGGGTTGTGGAACAGCACCTGTTCCACCTGGGCCTCGTTGAACCCGGCGGCGAGCATGGCCTGGCCGGTCTTGGGCACCTTGAGCGGATCACTGATGCCCCAGTCGGCGGCGCTGTTGACCACCATTTTCTCGGTGCCGTACTGCTGGAGCAGGGCCACCATGCGCTGTTCCGACATCTTGGTGTTGGGGTAGATCGAATGCCCGCGCCAGCAATCGCTGTCCAGCACCAGGGGCAGGGTCAGTTCATTGAGGTGGTCGATGATCACCAGGTGCTCGGCAATGCCCACCTCGCGGATCACCGCCAGGGTGCGCTTGGTGCCGCCGATCTTGTCCCGGTGCGGGGTGTGCACCAGTACCGGCAGGTTGAACTGCCTGGCCAGTTCCAGCTGCGCGGCGAGAAAACGGTCTTCCTCGGGGGTGATGTCGTCGTAGCCGATCTCGCCGACGGCCACCACGCCGTCCTTGACCAGGTAGCGCGGGAGAATCTCCAGCACCTCGTTGGCCACCGACAGGTCATTGGCCTCCTTGGGGTTCAGGCCAATGGTGCAGAAATGGTGAATGCCGAACATGCTGGCGCGAAAGCGTTCCCAGCCCAGCAGGGTGTCGAAGTAATCGATGAAGCTGCCGACGCTGGTGCGCGCCTGACCTTGCCAGAAGGCCGGTTCGATGACTCCGGTGATACCGGCGGCGGCCATGTTCTGATAGTCGTCGGTGGTGCGGCTGACCATATGGATATGCGGGTCAAAGTACTTCGGCATGGTGAGTTCCTGATGCAGTGGTGAAAAATCGGTGCGGCCTGGCCCGGGGTGTTTCAGGCGCCGGGCGGCACGTGTTCGAGCCAGTGCGCGGGCAGCCGGCGCTGCTGGCACAAGCCGCGCAGGCGCTGGCACTGGGCCTGGCTCAAGAGTTCGAAGGCAATGGCCTGAGGCAGCGTGTCGCTGACGCTGCGGAACGCGGCCAACTGCTCTTCCATGTGTTCCAGGGCCAGCTGGTTGAGGTCGACGCTGCGGCGCTGGGCCAGGCCGACGATGCGTCCAGTGTCCAGGCCCATGCCCAGGGTCTTGAGCACCAACTGGTGGAAGGCCCGCTCGGGGTAGTGGCGGGCGGGGAAGGGGTTGTCCAGGGCGATGGCGGCGAACACTTCGCGGTTGTTGGTACGCCCGGCCTGCAGCGCCAGCTCCAGGCTGCGGCCTTCGCTGTCCAGGTCATCCAGAACCTTGAGCAGCACGCTCTTCTCCTGGTCGTCCCCCCAGAGAAACAGCTGGCGCAGCAAGGCCAGTTGGTCGCTGCCGGCCTGTTGCTCCAGCAACTGCGCCAGGAGCAGGGCCCGGGCCAGCTGAATGCGCTCGTTGCCCGGGTCGGTGAGCGGCGCCGGCTGGCCAAGCCGGCGTTTGCACTGGCTGCTGAGCAGCACCAGGGTATTGGCCGAGGGCTGCTGCGCCAGTTGTTCCTGGGCCGCGTGCCACCAGTGCCGGCTCGGGTCGTCGAGCTGTCGTTCGAGTTGCCGGCGGCGTTCGGCAAAGGCTGCATGGCGCAGGGCAAGCGCAGGTGAGAGCGGGGAAATGACGTCCAGGTTCATGTCGGCTTGATCCAACGTTGAAGGTGGGGAAGCAGGAAGAACACCAGTACGCACAACAGACTGCCCAGGGGCTGATTGGCCAGGGCCAGCACCAGGGCGTCGAACAGCGGCAGGGCCGCGAGGCCCGCACCGATGAAGGCGCGGATCTGCCGCTGCCGTGGGTTGGCCAGGTGGCGCCGGTAGTGCCAGCCCAGCCAGCCCAGCCACAGCAGCAGGACCAGCCAGAACACGCCGTTGTCGGCGTAGAAGGCCAGCACCAGTGGGCTGAGCATCAGCAGCAGCGGCAGGCGGCTGAGCAGCTGGTTGCGGTGCTCCAGCCGGGCCAGGTAGGTCAGGCCGGCGATGTAGGTGCCCAGCAACGCGGCGCACAGCCACAGCGGTTGCGGTGGCAGCGCCAGGCAGGCGGCGGCGGTCAGGTACAGGGCCGAGCGGCAGCCGCCCATCAGCCAGACGCTGTGGGGATAGTTCTTGTGCAGCAGGTTGTAGGCGAGGATGAATAGCAGCAGCAATCCGGCACTGGCCAGCAGCCAGTGGGGCTGGGCGATCAGCTGGCTCAGGCCCAGCACCGCCAGGCTCGCCAGCAGCAACAGCGCGGCGGTGGCCAGGCTGACCTGGGTGCGAGTGACCAGGCCGAGAACAATCGGCCGCGGGTTCTGATGCCGCAGGTCCCAGTCGGCATCCAGCAGGTCGTTGAGCAGCATGCCGGCCAGGTACAGCGCCGAGAGCGCCACCAGCAGCAGGGTCCAGACCAGCGGTGAAGGCGGCGCCTGGGTGGTGGCGCTGCTGGCCAGCAGGGCGGCGGCCAGGGCGTTGGTCCACACCGTCGGCAGGTTGGAGACTCGGCCCAGGGTCAGCCAGGTGGTCAATGAGGAATGGCTCATCGGGCGCAGTCCTCGGTCCAGGCGAAGTCCGGGCCGCCGAAACTGGCCAGGCGCAACAGCGCCTGTTCCATCAGTGGCATGTCGATGTGATGCACATCGATGGAGTGTCCGAGGCGGTTGAGCATCGGGATCGACAGCTGGCCGCCCAGGTGCTGGCGGAACTCTTCCAGGCCGATCAGGACCAGGGAGCGGCCCTGGGCATCCTTCAGGCCGAGCTCCGGTGGGCACAGGTTGAAGCCGAGCCGCTCCAGCAGTTGCAGCAGGCGCTGGGTCTCGGTGTCGCTCAGCAGGCCGCTGGCATTGGCATAGAGCGCGTCCAGGGCCATGCCCACCGCCACTGCCTCGCCATGGCGCAGACGATGCCGGCTGAGGTTCTCCAGCTTGTGCGCTGCCCAGTGTCCGTAGTCCAGGGGCCGGCCATTGCCCCGCTCGAAGGGGTCGCCGGCGCCGGTGATGTGCGCCAGGTGCAGTTCGGCACAGCGGTGGATGGCGTAGCGGCTGGCGCTGTGTTCGAAGGTGGCCAGGGCCTGGGCTTGCTGCTCCATCCATTGGAAGAACGCGGCGTCCTTGATCACCGCCACCTTCACCGCTTCGGCCAGCCCGGCGATCTGGTCCCGGGGCGACAGGCTGAGCAGCCACTGGAAGTCGTTGATCACCGCCGTGGCCGGGTAGAAGGCCCCCAGCAGGTTTTTCTGGGCAAAGGCGTTGATGCCGTTCTTGACCCCGATGCCGGCGTCGTTCTGGGCCAGCACCGTGGTCGGGATGCGGATCAGGCGCATGCCCCGATGGAAGGTGGCGCAGGCGTAGCCCACCGCGTCCAGCAGCGCGCCGCCGCCCAGGGCCAGCACATAGCAGTGGCGGTCCAGGCCGTGTTCGAGCATCTGGGCGTACAACTGCTGCAAGACCTCGGGGGTCTTGCTCAGCTCGCCTGCCGGCACCGGGATCGGCGCGGCCTGCAGGTGCAGGTCGGCGGCATGGGCGGTGAAGTAGGCGTCGATCTGTTGCGGCAACTGCGGGGAGCACTGCAGCAGTTGTTCATCGACGAAGACCAGCACTGTGGTGCGCCCCGCCCGCGGCTGGGCCAGTTGCTGGTGCAGGCAGGGGTTGTCGACCTGGAAGACGTGATCGGTGAACAGCACCGGGTAGTGGTAGCTCACCTCGAAGCGGCCTTCCAGGGCCTGTGCCTGATCGCTCCGTGCCGGGGCCTCGCGTGGCTTGAGCAGGCTGCGGGCGCCGAGGAACAGCCCCGGCAGGACCATGCTGGCGAGAATCGTCGCCAGCAAGGCGTTCTGTTCCACCAGCAGGCTGCCGATGGCCGCATAGGCCAGGGCCAGTCCGGCATTGGCCAGGGTGGTGACCAGCAGGAACTGGCGCAGTGGATAGCGCTGCATGCCGGCGGCCAGCACCGAGGTTTCCGCCAGCACCGGCACGCCACGCAGACAGATCAGGGACAGGGTGCTGAGGCGATAGGCCAGTTGTCCGGGTTGCCAGCTTCTGAGTCCCAGCCAGGTGGACAACAGGCGAAAGTAACCGGCCCCCAGCCAGTAGCCCAGGGCGGCCCCCAGGCACAGCCCGATGAAGATCACCAGATAGCCACCGATGGCGCCCAGGGCCGCCACGGCCAGCAGCGCGACCAGGCTCGAAGGCACCGGCAACAGCACATCCAGCGCCAACAGGGTGATCAACAGCAGGGCCAGGCTGGTGCGTTGCACGGGGTCGGTCGGGAGAAAGCCGCCGAGGTGATTCAGCAGTTGCTGGATCTGTTGCTCGAACAGCAGGAAGCTGGCAACCACCAGGGTCGAAAACAGCAATAAGGAAAGCCAGTAGTTTTCCGCCGTACCCTTCAGTGAGAAAGCACGAGGCAATGAGCTGCGCTTCATCAAGCGTCCCTCTTGATTGATATGACTAATTCCGTGTCAGTGTCAGCTGGGTCAGGCAGGGAGGGTGTCCGGTTATTCAATTCCTCGGCGGTTCTTATTGGTCTTCTGGCAGCAGAAGCGCACTTGTGTGGCGAGTAGCTATCAACTTAGTCAAGGCCACCGGATTTGCAAGCAGGCTCAAAGAAGTGGCCTGCAAGGAAAATATATGGCTCGTTGAGAAAGTCTGGACTAGATGGGTAAACAGCCTGGAAAACTAGCTGCTACGGGGGAGCGTGGTTGTCTTTGCGAGGCCTTTGCCTCAACAAATACGGGGTGCTGCGGCAACAGCATGTTCCTGCTTGCTATATGTTTTATTTCTTTTTTTTATATGTGGTTCAAGTAACTCTTGGAAGTAAGTGTGGGGGCTTTTATGCAGTTGTTATGGGACGAAAGTACAAGGTTAAAAGTCTTGGGCAGTATTCCAGATAATGCGCGGGTTAATTGTTTTTATTAGTCAGCTATTGAGTAGTCGGCTTGTTAGTGACGTTGGTTATTGGGTTCTCATGGGTTGTTTGATGGGCGTTATTGCAACAAGTAATGATTTAAAAGTTAATCGGAATCATTCGTAACTATTCGCAGTTGTGGTACTTGCCGTGTCATGCCGTGAGTGATTGCGGTGGGGCGCGCCCACCGCCAGGCCGAAGGGCTTCAAGCCATTCGTTACGCCGCCAGAAACTCGTCAGTGGACAACACGCTGGCGTAGGCAAAGGCCAGGGCCGCCATCACCGTGCTCTGCACTTGCGCCGCGGCCACGCGCTGACCATTGAATTCCAGGTCGAGGGTGGCGCAGGCATCGTGGATCACCTTCACCGGGTAGCCCAGGTCGGCTGCGGCACGGGCGGTGCCCTCGACACACATGTGGCTCATGTTGCCGACGATCACCAGCTCCGCGATGCCCTGCTGCTCCAGGATCGACTGCAGTTCGGTGTCGCGGAATGAATTGACGAAGTGCTTGAGCACCACCGGCTCGTCGCCCTGGTTCAGCACCTTGGGGTGCAGGCGCGCGCCCTCGGAGCCCGGCGTGAAGAACGGCGCGCTGTCGGAGGTGAATTCATGGCGGACATGCACCACCGGATCGGCGTTCCGGCGAAAGGCCTGGATCAGCCGGGCGGCGTTGTCCGCCGCCGCGTCGACACCGACCAGCGGCCACTTGCCGCCGGCGAAGTAGTCGTTCTGGATATCGATTACGATGAGCGCCTGTTTGGCCATGGGTGTTGCCTCCAAGTGAGTGTTTGCTGTGGGAGCCAGTATCGGCACCCGCGGTCCCTTGGAGGATTGGCCGCAACGACATTAACGGGGGGAAAACTGACAGTGGGCATTCAAGGCACGATCGTTGAGCTTGGCGTACTGCTGTATCCCGGGGTGCAGATGGCGGCGGTGCACGGCCTGACCGATCTGTTCGAGGTGGCCAACCGGATCGCCGCAGAGCAGCCGCAGGCCGCGCTGCCGCGCTTGCGCGTGAGCCATTGGCAGGGCGACGACCTGCACGCGCCGAGGCGGGTCCATGACAGCCTGCCAGGGCCGGACAACGGCTTGCAGGCCGTGGTGATACCCCCGTCGCTGGCGGGATTTTCCGCCAGTCAGGCGTCTGCCGCCCTGGTGACCTGGCTGCGCCAGCAGCATGCCGCCGGCGCCACCCTCGGCGGCGTGTGCGTGGGTTCGATCCTGCTGGCCGAAAGCGGCCTGCTCGACGGCCGCAGCGCGACCACCCACTGGACCTCGGCCCGGGCTTTTGCCGCGCGTTATCCCCAGGTGCGGCTGGAAGCCGACCAGCCCATCGTCGATGACGGCGACCTGATTACCACCGCCGGATTGATGGCCTGGGCCGAACTGGGGCTGCGCCTGGTGGACCGCATGCTGGGGCCGAGCATTGCCAGCGCCACCGCGCGCTTTCTGGTGATGGAGCACAGCGCCAGTGCCAGCCAGTGCGGCAGCAATTTCGCGCCGATCCTCAACCATGGCGACAGCGCGATCCTCAAGTTGCAGCACTGGTTGCAGGCCAATGGCGCGGTGGATGTGTCGCTGCCGGTGATGGCGCAACAGGCGGGGCTGGAGGAGCGCACCCTGTTGCGGCGGTTCCGCGCGGCCACCGGCCTCAAGCCGACTCAGTACTGCCAGCACCTGCGGGTGGGCAAGGCCCGGGAGTTGCTCGAATTCACCAAGGGCACCATCGATCACATCGCCTGGACCGTGGGTTATCAGGACCCGGCGACCTTTCGCAGCCTGTTCCGGAAAATCACCGGTCTGGCGCCCAGCGAATACCGCAGTCGCTTTGGCGCGGCGCCCGGTGCCAGCAGCCGCAGCTAGTGCGGGCTGCGTTTAACGCAGCAGTTTTCACACCGCCCGGGCCCTGGACCTTGCACCGGGCTCGGGAGGCCATCGGCCGGCAATGAGAGTGGCAGCAGGACTCAGCGCTGTACCAGCTTGTTGCGCAAGGCTTGGGCTTCATGGGGCGCCAGTTCCATCCACAGCTGCTGGGTGCCGGCGATCTCGGCGGCGGCGGGCAGGCCGTCGCGATACACCAGGCGATTGCCGCTGAGGGCCGCCACCTTGGGCCCGGGCAGCAGCGTGCCCGCCAGGTTCAGCGGATCGACTCCGCACACGGCGACCAGGCTGCCGTCATGGGGACGCCGGCGGACTTCCCGCAGCAAGGGGATGGCCTCCGGCAAGGCGAACTGTTCGCCGGCCAGGCCGCTGACAAAGCGTCCACCGCGGATGTCCCCCCGGGCCTCCAGGCGATGGAAGGTGCGCAGCAGATCGCGCCAGCTGGGCAGCCAGTCCGCCTCGCGCTCCAGCAGGCGCCAGAACACTACGCCGTAACGCCGCAGCAAGGTCATGGCCACCTGTTCCAGGGTGGCGGCCGGATCCTCGGGCGTGGCGCGCCGCAGCAAGGCCCAGCGTCCGGCATCGTCCATGCCGCCGACGAAGGCGCCACGGCCGCGCCGGCTGCTGCGGTTCTGACGTTTGCTCGCCGGGGTGATCAGGGCGCGCAAGCCGGCGAAGCTGTCGGCGTTGACCAGCCCGGCCCCCACCAGCTCCTGCAGGACGCTTTCCAGCTCGCTGCGCAGCAGGTGGGTTTCATGCAGCAACTCATCGAAAAACAAGGCGCCCTGCTGGCTCAGTACGGCGTGGACCTTCTGGGCCTTGGGCGAGAGTTCGTGCCGCTCGACCGGACAGGTCAAGGCGCTCCAGAGTGCCACCCGGGCACGTGGCAGCAGCACGATCGGTGTGCTGCGCAAGGCACTGCTGGCGGCCTTGCCGGTGCTGTTGATCCGACTCCAGACCACCTTGCCGCTGCGGCACAGTTCATCCAGCCAACTGGCGGAGTAGTCCTTGATCCGTGCTGGCAGCAGGTCGCTGTCCCAGGCCGAAGCCGCGGCCGGGTAGCCTTCGAGTTGGCCGACCACTTCGGCGAGCATGGCGCTGCCCCGGCCCTGGGTGGCGGGTGACAGGTGCTGCCAGTCGAACAGGAAGCGCATGAAGTCTTGCAGCGCCACCGGCTCGATTTCCCGGCGCAGGCGCTTGACCGTGTAGCGATGAATCCGCGCCAGCAGGTGGCGTTCGCACCACTGTTCTTCGCTGGCGCCGGGGGTGAAGTGGCCGCGCAGCACGTAGCCTTGGCTTTCCAACTGAACCAGGGCCTGGCTGACCTGGGTGCCGGGCAGCGCCAGGGGCGCGGCGATCTGCGTCAGGGTCTGGGGGCCGAAGCCGCTGAGGCGGGCGCGGATCAGCTCCACCTGCGCCGATTCCGCGTCCCAGGCCTGGTCGAAGCCGGGCACCGGCTGCAAGGCCGGTCGCAAGGGGGCCTCGGGGTACAGCGCGCGCAGGCAGGTGATGCGCTCCAGGGCCAGCCACAGATCGCCGGCCGCGCTGTGCAAGCGGCAGGCGCGGCCCTGGGTGGCCAGGGTGTCGAGCCATTGGGGCCAGCGGGGATCGGCCCGGGCTTCGGCCTCGCTGATGGCGGCGAGGCTCATCAGCGCCTCGTGCATTTCATCGGCGCTGGACGGGTTGGGCCAGGCTTCTTCGGCCACCGCGGTTATGGCGTCCGCGTCCAGGGCCGCGAGGTCGTCGCTGGCTTGTGGGTCGCTCCAGCGTCGCGCCAGTACCGCCTGGGTGCGGCGCTCTTCCAGGGGCGCGTCATCGAGAAAGGTGTAGGGCTTGGCGCTGAGAATCTCCGCAGCCAGTGGCGAGGGCGCCGGCAGGTCGCGGCTGAGCAGGCGCACCTGCCCCTGTTCCATGCGCCGCAGCAGGTGCAGCCAGCCTTCGCTGTCCATGGCCTGGTGCAGGCAGTCATCGAGGGTCTGCTGCACCAGGGGGTGGTCGGGAATCTCGCGCTCGCCGGCGAGGTTTTCCAGGCAGGCGATCTGATCGGGGAACACGCTGGCGATCAGGTCTTCGCTTTTCATCCGCTGGATCTGCGGTGCCACTTTGCGTCCGCCGCTGTAGCGCGGAAGGGCCAGGGCCACTCCGGCGTTCCAGCGCCAGCGCACGCCGAACAGCGGAGCGTCCAGCAGGGCCTGGATCAGGATGTGTTCGGCACTCTGGCTGTGCAGGTAGCGCCAGACTTCGTCCAGGGCAAAGCTGTGGCTGGTGGACAGCGACAGGACGATGGCGTCTTCGCTGGCGGCGGCCTGCAGTTCGAAATTGAAGGTGCGACAGAAGCGTTTGCGCAGGGCCAGGCCCCAGGCGCGGTTGATGCGGCTGCCGAAGGGGCTGTGGATCACCAGCTGGGTGCCGCCGGACTCGTCGAAAAAGCGCTCCATGATCAGCGTGTCCTGGGACGGCAGCGCACCCAGGGCCAGGCGCGCCGGCGCCAGGTAGTCCACCAGTTGCTCGGCGCTGGCCGGGTTCAGCCCCAGTTCGTGATGCAGCCAGTGGATGGCCGGTTGCAGGTGCCCGGGCGTGGCGCCAAGCAGCTCGTCCAGTTGGGCCAGCAGGCGCGCCACTGCGCTGGATAGCTCGGCGCTGCGGCCCGGGGCCTCGCCGAGCCAGAAGGGGATGTTCGGCGGCTGGCCCTGGGCATCCTCGACCCGCACCTTGCCGGTTTCCACCCGCAGGATGCGATAGGACGTGTTGCCCAGCTGGAACACGTCGCCGGCAATGCTTTCCACGGCGAAGTCTTCGTTGACGCTGCCGATGTTCAGGCCCTGGGGTTCGAGCAGCACGCTGTAGTCGGCGTTGTCGGGGATGGTTCCGCCGCTGGTGACCGCCGTCAGCCTGGCCCCGCGACGGCCGCGCAGGGTGCGGGTCAGGGCGTCGCGATGCAGATAGGCGCTGCGCAGGCCCTGACGGCCGTTGAACCCTTCGGCAAGCATCTGCAGCAGGGCCTGATAGTGGGCCTGATCCAGATCGGCGTAAGGCGTGGCCCGGCGCAGCAGGCTCAGCAGGGCGGCTTCCGACCACTCCTGGCAACTGACCTCGGCGACGATCTGCTGGGCCAGCACATCCAGTGGCGCATGGGGGATCAGCAGGCTGTCCAGCTCGCCGCGGCGCACGCAGTCCAGCAGGGCGGCGCATTCGATCAGGTCGTCCCGGCTCAGGGCGAACAGCCGGCCTTTCGGCGTGCCGCCCACCTGATGGCCGGAGCGCCCGACCCGCTGCAAAAAGGCCGAGATCGAACGGGGCGAACCGATCTGGCACACCAGGTCGACATCGCCGATATCGATTCCCAGTTCCAGGGACGCCGTGGCGATCAGCACTTGCAGCTCGCCGGCCTTGAGTCTTTGCTCGGCGTCCAGGCGCTGTTCCTTGGCCAGGCTGCCGTGATGCGCGGCCACTGCCGGCTTGCCCAGGCGTTCGCTCAGGTGCCGGGCCAGGCGTTCGGCCAGGCGCCGGGTGTTGACGAATATCAGCGTGGTGCGGTGCTCGCGAACCAGTTCGGCGAGGCGTTCGTACAGCAGTTCCCAGACATCGTTGGCCATGACCGCCGACAGCGGCACGGGCGGTACTTCGATGTCCAGATCCCGCGGGCGGGCATGGCCGATGTCGACAATTGCACAGGGCCGCTCATGGCCCACCAGGAACCGCGACACGGCCTCGATGGGTTTCTGCGTGGCGGACAGGCCGATGCGCAGCAGAGGCTCGCTGCACAGGGCCTGCAAGCGTTCCAGGCTCAGGGCCAGGTGGCTGCCGCGCTTGCTGCCGGCCAGGGCGTGGATCTCGTCGACGATCACCGTGCGGGTGCTGGCCAGCATGCTGCGGCCGGAGTCCGAACCCAGCAGCACATAGAGGGATTCCGGCGTGGTGACGAGAATCTGCGGCGCACGCTTGCGCATGGCGTTGCGGTCTTTTTGCGGGGTGTCGCCGGTCCGCACCGCGGTGCTGATGGACAGGTCCGGCAAACCCATCCGGCGCAGCTGCTCGGTGATGCCGAGCAGCGGCTGCTGCAGGTTGATCTGGATATCGTTGCTCAGGGCCTTGAGCGGCGAGACGTAGACCACCAGGGTGGCGTCCGGCAGTCGCCCCCCGGCGGCCAGGCCCTGGCGGACCAGATCATCGATCACGGCGAGAAAGGCGGTGAGGGTCTTGCCTGAACCTGTGGGGGCGGCGATCAGGGTCGAGCGGCGCTGGGCGATCAACGGCCAGGCGCGGGCCTGGGCCGTGGTCACGGCGGCAAAGGTGCGCTTGAACCAGGCGCTGACGGCGGGGTGAAAACCGTCCAGGCCCGGGCTCACGGATTCGGCAAGGTTCATGGAAGGTTTTATGCGGCCGCTGCGGCCAACTTGCAAGTACCGCGCGCCTTGCCGCCGCTGCCGTCGCCGTGGACAGCAACTAGAGTTGAGGCAGGGGATGCATCGGCGCGCACCGTCACTTTCTCAGTGACGGTTGCGCCACAAACCCGCAAAATGCAACGATTCCGGCAATTCTCGACGGTCGAAACCACGGGATTGGCCGATCCAAACCATCGTTCTGAACAGACTGGGCCTGCTGACTCTATGCGAATGCGCCTTATGTTACTGGGCGGCGGAAATGCCCTTGGGCAGGCGCTGATTCGCCTGGGTGCGGAGGAAGACATCGGTTTCCTCGCTCCCCGTCCCCCGCAAGACGGTTGGGACGCCGCGAGCCTCACGCAACTGCTTGATGACACCCGTCCGGATGCCTTGATCAATCTGGCTTACTACTTCGACTGGTTTCAGGCGGAGACGGTGGGCGAGACCCGCTTGAGCGGCCAGGAACGTGCGGTCGAGCGCCTGGCGGAGCTTTGCCAGCATCACAACATCATTCTCCTGCAGCCTTCGAGCTACCGAGTGTTCGACGGCTCTCGAGCCACCGCCTACAGCGAGAAAGACGAGCCGGTGCCTCTGGGGCTGCGCGGCCAGGCGCTGTGGCGGATCGAACAGAGCGTTCGCGCCACTTGCCCTCAACACGTGCTGCTGCGCTTCGGCTGGTTGCTGGACGACAGCGCCGAGGGCATTCTCGGGCGTTTCCTCGCCCGGGCCGAGTCTGCCGAAGAGCTGTTGATGGCGGACGATCGTCGGGGCAACCCGACCCCAGTAGACGACGCCGCGCGAGTGATCATCTCGGTGCTCAAGCAGCTCGATTGCGCCGCGCCGCTGTGGGGCACCTACCACTATGCCGGCCAGGAAGCGACCACCCCCCTGGCCCTGGGGCAGGCGGTGCTCAGCGAGGCCCGGCAACTGCACCCGCTTGCCATCGAGGCCCCCACCGCCCAGGCCCACGCGGCCTGTGCCGATGCCGCTGAAGAACCGCAGCACGCGGTACTGGCCTGCAAGAAGATCCTTCACACCTTCGGGATCAAGCCGCGCGCCTGGCGTGCCGCGCTCCCGGCCTTACTGGATAGGTTTTATCGTCATGGCTGATGGCCCTGTACTGATCACCGGCGGTGCCGGATTTATTGGCTCGCACCTGACCGATGCGCTGCTTGCCCAGGGCTACTCGGTGCGGGTGCTGGACGACTTGTCCACCGGCAAGCCGAGCAACCTGCCACTGGACAACCCGCGGCTGGAGCTGATCGAGGGCGATGTCGCCGATGCGGCGCTGGTGAACCGTGCCATGCAAGGCTGCAGCGCGGTGGCGCACCTGGCGGCGGTGGCTTCGGTGCAGGCTTCGGTGGACGACCCGGTGCAGACCCACCAGAGCAACTTCATCGGCACCCTGAATGTCTGCGAGGCCATGCGCCTGCATGGCGTCAAACGGGTGCTGTTCGCGTCCAGTGCAGCGGTGTACGGCAACAACGGCGAAGGCCAGTCCATCGATGAGGACACGGCCAAGGCGCCGTTGACCCCTTATGCCTCGGACAAGCTGGCCAGCGAGCACTACTTCGATTTCTACCGGCGTCAGCACGGCCTGGAACCGGCGATCTTCCGGTTCTTCAACATCTTCGGTCCACGCCAGGATCCGTCGTCGCCCTATTCCGGGGTGATCAGCATTTTCAGCGAACGGGCCCAGCAGGGGCTGCCCATCACCGTGTTCGGCGATGGCGAGCAGACTCGGGACTTCGTCTACGTCGGTGATCTGGTGGAGGTGCTGGTACAGGCCATCCAAGCGCCGCAGCTGGAAGTGGGGGCGGTCAACGTCGGCCTGAACCAGGCCACCACCCTCAAGCAGATGCTTGCGGCCCTGGCCGAGGTGGTCGGTGAGTTGCCGCCCATCAGCTACGGTCCGGCCCGTGCCGGCGATATCCGTCATTCCCGGGCCAGCAATCAGCGGCTGCTGCAGCGCTTCAGGTTCCCCGAACCCACGCCGATGAGTGTCGGCCTGGCGCGCCTGATGGGGCGTTGAGGGACATTGCAAACATGAAAAAGGCGCCTTGCAAGGCGCCTTTTTTCATGACTGACGAGCTTAGAACTTGTAGCCCAGACCCACCATGTAGACCATCGGGTCGACGTCAACGTTGACCTTGGCGCGAGTGCCGGGAGCCACGCTGTTGTTGTCCACGTAGGCGGTGGTGTTGATGTCGATGTAACGCACTTGGGCGTTGAGCATCAGCTTGTCGGTCAGCATGTAGTCAGCACCCACCTGCCAGGCCAGGCCCCAGGAGTTCTTGGCGCGGAAGTTGTCGAAACCGGCTGCGTTGGCACGGCTGCCGACGTGTTCGTCGTAGATCCAGGTGTAGTTGATACCGGCGCCGACATAGGGTTGGAACACCGACTTGGAGTCCAGCGGGTAGTAGACCACGCTCAGGGTTGGCGGCAGGTGCTTGAGGGTACCGAGCTTGCCGTTGGCCGCGGCCAGGGAGGTGTCCTTGAGCTTCACATCGTGTTCGAACGGAGTGGCGGCCAGCAGTTCGATACCGATGTTGTTGGTGAGCATGTAGGCGAAGTTCAGACCCAGCTGAGTGTCGCTGCTCATGGTGGCCTTGCCACCCAGGTTGGTGCCTTCTGCCGGGCCGCGGTCCACTTTGACGCTGCCGCTGTCGGCTTTCGGATTGACGGTGATGGCACCGGCGCGGACGAGAATGTCGCCCGCTTCGTGGGCGTTGGCAATCGGGGCGGCGATGGCGAGCGCGATCAGGGAAGCGCTAAGCAGAGACTTGTGCATGGGAGCTCCAAAGGACGATTCAAATTGGCTATGTCCAATGGTAAGGATCGTCAAGTTGACCGCCTTGACTCAGCTCAATGAAATGACAAACCCCGGTGGCAGGGCTGAACTATTCTTTTGTTCTGCACTCTTTTGGCCTCGTGCCCAGGCCCTGTCGGCGCCGGCTCCCCGGCGCCGCTGCCGCCTTCACTCCTGCAACTCGTAGACATAGATCTTCTGCGCCGCCATCTGGTAGCCGGCGTCCGCCAGCTCGCTGCTAGAGGGCTTGACCTGCATGTCGCCCTCGATCCAGTAAGGCTGATACAGCTCGTCGAGCTTGACCCCCAGCTCGCTGGTGACGTGGACGATCTGGTTCGACGGCGGTGGCGGCACGTGGATGCAGGCGCCGAAGTAGGGCACCAGGAGAAACTCGGTGGTGCGGCCGTCCTCGTTCACTTCCAGGGGCACGATGTAGCCGGGCAGGCGCACCGACTGGCCGTCCAGGCTCTTCACCACCGGCGCATTGGGCAGGTCCTGCTTGGCGGCGGGGGCCGATTCGGCGGCCAATGCATCGCTCATCTGCGACAGGTCGTGCAGCGGCTTCATGTTCGGCACTTCCGGCGGCGCGTCCGGCGGGATCATTTCCGACCAGGTCAGATCCTTCGGCGCCGCCGCCCACAGCGGCGAGCTGAACAGCAGCGACAGGGCAAGCAGGGAGCGCAGCAAGCGTTGGGTCTTCATAAGGCAGGGCTCATAAACGAATCGACAGGCCGTCGGCCAGGGATTGCCGGTAGGCGCGCCAGGCCGGCACGCTGCCCATCAGCAAGGCGGCGATCAGGATACCGCCCAGCAGCGTCCACTCATATTGGCTGGGCCAGGACAACGGCAGGTACAGGCCGTAGTTCGATTGCACATAGCCCTGGGCCAGGGCGATGCCCAGGTACAGCAGGCCAAGCCCGGCCAGAACCCCGGTCAGCGCCAGGGCGAACGCCTCCAGTACCAGCAGGGTTGCAATATGCCAGGGCCGGGCCCCCACCGAACGCAGAATGGCCATCTCCCGACGGCGCTCGTTGAGGCTGGTGAGGATCGCCGTAAGCATGCCGATCAGGCCGGTGAGCACTACGAACAACGACACCACGAACAGGGCCTTCTCGGCGGTGCCCATCAGGCTCCAGAGCTCCTGCAGGGCCACGCCGGGCAGGATCGCCAGCATCGGCTCGCCGCGGAACTCGTTGATCTCGCGCTGCAGGGCGAAGGTCGAGATCTTGCTGTTGAGGCCGAGCATGAAGGCGGTGATCGCCTGGGGCGTCAGGTCCATGTTGCGCGCCTGATCGGCACTGATACGGCCATCGCCACGGGCCGGCACGCCGTTGTGCCAGTCGATGTGGATCGCTTCCATGCCGCCCAGGCTGATGTGCAGCGTGCGGTCCACCGGAGTGCCGGTGCGCTTGAGGATGCCGACCACGGTGAAGGGCTTGTCGTCATGCTTGACCAGGCTGATGGCCGCAACGCCATGGGCCAGCACCAGCTGGTCCCCCAGCTTGTAGTGCAGGGCTTCGGCGACTTCGGCACCCAGTACCACCTCGAAAGGGTCGCTGGCGAAAGCCCGGCCCACGGCCAGTTGCAGGCTTTGCTGATGACCGTACTGGTAGTGCTGGAAGTAGGCCTCGGTGGTGCCCATGACCCGATAGCCGCGGTGGGAGTCGCCCAGGGAAATCGGGATCGCCCACTTCACCTTCGGGTTGCTGGCGAAATGCTCGAAGCTGTCCCAGCGGATGTTGTTGGTGGCGTTACCGATGCGGAACACCGAGTACAGCAGCAGATTCACCGAGCCGGAACGGGCGCCGACGATCAGGTCGGTGCCGCTGATGGTGCTGGCGAAGCTGGCTCGGGCTTCGGTGCGTACCCGTTCCACCGCCAGCAGCAGGCAGACCGAAAGGGCGATGGCAAAGGCGGTGAGGATCGCGGTGAAGCGGCGGTTAGCCAGGCTGGCCATGGCTAGACGGAACAGATACATCTCAGACCTCTGCAGGCTTGGCGGCGCGATTGAGTTCGGCCAGCGACAGGTTGCGATCGAACAGCGGCGCCAGGCTCTGGTCGTGGCTGACGAACAGCAGGCTGGCCCCGGCCTCGCGGCACTCGGCGAAGAGCAGTTGGATGAAGGCTTCGCGGGCGTCGTAGTCCAGCGCCGAGGTCGGCTCGTCGGCGATCACCAGCTCCGGCTGGCCGATCAGCGCCCTGGCCGCGGCGACCCGTTGCTGTTGGCCGATGGACAAAGAGTCGGCGCGACGGCCGAGCAGGTCGGGGTCCTTCAGGCCCAGGTGGGCCAGCAGGGTGGACGCGGCCTGATCGACGCTGCCGTGGCGCTGCAGGGCGCGACTGGCCCGCAGTTTGGAGAAGTGGCAGGGCAGTTCGACGTTCTCGCGCACCGAGAGAAATGGCAGCAGGTTGAACTGCTGGAAGATGTAGCCGGTGTGATCGACACGAAAGCGATCGCGGGCCCCGGCGGATAGCTCGGTCAGTTCCTGGCCCAGCAGGCGGATGCTGCCGTGACTGGGTTTCTGTACCCCGCCGAGCAGGCCCAGCAGGGTGGTCTTGCCACTGCCGCTGGGGCCCTTGAGGAACAGCGTCTCGCCGGCTTCCAGGCGGAAGGCCGGGATGTCCAGCAACTGAGGGTGGCCGGGCCAGCTGAAAGTCAGGTCGGACAGTTCGATAAGTGCTTGGGTCATGTTGGGCCGATCATGCAGTGAGTGGTGTAGCCGCCACCGCGGGCGGCTACAGGTGCAGCGCTCAAAACTTCAGGGTGGCAGCCTTGGCCGTGGCTTCGACACCTTGCTGGCCGCTTGGCGAAATCAGTTGTACCTGAATTTTCTGGGTGGCGGGGAAGGTCTTGAAGATCTGCCCCAGATCGAGGCTCTTCAGGGCGTCCGGCTTGGCGCAGGTGAACTGGTAATGAGCGTGGATTTCGCTGTGCTCATGGTGATGCTCATGGCCGTTGGCGTCCTTGGCCTCTTCGTCGTGGTCGTCGTCATCGTGATCATCGGCATCGGGCTTGTCACCGAACAGCGGGCTCTGCAGTTCCTGCTTGGCTACCACGCACGCGGCCGCCTTGGGCAGGCTGAACAGCACCAGGGGTTGTTCCAGCTGGGCGCGGGCGGCAGCTACCTTGGCCTTGTCGGCGTCGGTGCTGGGTGCGTGCTCGAAGCCCACCAGGTTCATCGCCGGGCTTTCCAGCTCCAGCTCCAGGGCCTGGCCGTCGAGCACCGCGTTCAGGCGGGCGACCCCATGTTCATGGGCGCCGAGGCTGCCGTGTTCATGCTCGTGTTCATGGGCTTGCACGGCCTGAGCAACAGCCAGTGGCAACAGGGCAAACGGCAAGGCGAGGAGCAGACGGCGCATAGCAAGTCTCCAGGGCGAGGATGAAAAAAATGTTATGTAATCTTATAACAATGGGCCGCAGAGTTTGACCGTCTGCTTGGCGTTGCGCAAGACGCGTGGGAGCATGCTCGTCAGAAAAAATCGGGAGTGCAGCGATGTTGCGAATTCGTGGAAGCATCGGCGACTGGCCGGTGGATTTGACCCTGGAACTGGACGAGGGCGATTGGGCGCAACTGGGCGCGCAATTGCAGGCGGCCAGGCCTGAAGCGGCGGCACCGACGCCGGTGAGCAAGCCGGCCAGCCAGGACGATGCCTTGTGGCAGACCGCCAAGGATCTGTTGCGCAAGGCGGGCCAGATTAGCGGGCCCGAGTTGCTGGAGCAGTTGGAGGGGCTGACCGGCAGCGCCGCGTCGGGCAAGCGCCTGCTGGTGCGCTTGCGCCACTGCACCGAGGTCAAGGTGGTCAGCGGCGCCGATACGCCGATCTACAGCTGGGTGCAGTGAGCCTGTAGGAGCCAGCTTGCTGGCGAACGCGTTAGGTCTGTCAGAACGCTTTCGCTGGCAAGCCAGCTCCTACACACGCCGGCACATCCTGCTCAGTACAGGGCGGCGAACAGTTTGCGGCGGTAGGCGGTTACTAGCGGATGATCGTTGCCCAGCAGGTCGAACACCTGCAGCAGGGTCTTGTGGGCAATGCCTTCGTTGTAGCTGCGGTTGCGCATGAAGAGTTTGAGCAAAGCCTCCAGCGCCGCTTCGTATTGCTGGCGGGCCAGTTGCTGGATCGACAGTTGGTACAGGGCTTCGTCGTCTTGCGGGTCCTTGGCCAGGCGCGCCTTGAGGTCGGCGGCGTCCGGCAAGTCTGCGGCTTGCTTGAGGAAGGTGATCTGCGCCTTGGCGCCGGCCAGGGCGGCCTTGTGTTCATCGCCGGTGACCGCGTCGAGCACGGTCTGGGCTTCGTCCAGTTCGCCGCGCTCGGCCAGGCAGCGGGCGTAAAGGATGAGGGCCTTGGCGTTGCTGTTG
The DNA here is from genome assembly GCF_001547915.1 of Pseudomonas sp. St29. Lineage (NCBI taxonomy): Bacteria > Pseudomonadati > Pseudomonadota > Gammaproteobacteria > Pseudomonadales > Pseudomonadaceae > Pseudomonas > Pseudomonas sp. St29. The sequence continues at coordinate 6,031,195 of NZ_AP014628.1, read as the reverse complement.
TCTTCACCCAGCAGCACTTTGAGGACGGCCTCGGCGTCGCCGATACGACCGTCGTTGAATAAGGCTTCGGCCTGTTCCAGCGGGTCGGCAGCGGGCGGTGGCGGCATCTGCACATGGGGTTCGAGCATGGCCCGCACCGCGGATTCCGGCTGTGCGCCGGCAAAGCCGTCCACCGGCTGGCCGTCCTTGAACAGCACCACGGTGGGCAGGCTGCGGATGCCGAAGCGGGCGACGATGTCCTGCTCGACATCACAGTTGACCTTGGCCAGCAGCAGCTCGCCCTGATAGCTCTCGGCGATCTGTTGCAGCATCGGCATCAGCGCCTTGCAGGGCGCGCACCATTCGGCCCAGAAGTCCACCAGGACCGGCTTGTGGAAGGAGTTCTCGATGACTGACTGGTCGAAGTCGGCGGTGCGGGCGTCGAAGATATACGGCGTGTCCTGACTCATGGGGTATCTCGAATAAGCGGGAATGGAAGCACTATAAAGTTGCCCGGGACAGATCGCTATCGCCTGCGGGCGCCGGTTTGCCGGCCAGTGGCCGCTGCGCGTGATACAGGCTCACCTTGCGAAACTCCCAAGGCTCGGCCAGGTCCGGCAGGGTCAGGGCATTGAGCGTTTCCAGGCGCTGATACAGCGGGTGCTGGAAGTCCCTGACCCGGGAGTCCGCCACCAGGGCCTGGCGGCCACGGCTGAGAAACTGGTCCAGTAGCGGCAGGTTGGCCCGGTCATAGAGCACATCCGCCACCAGGATCAGGTCGAAGCGATCGGCCTCGGCGAAAAAGTCCGTGGAATAGCTCAGCTCGACGCCGTTGAGTTCGGCGTTGGCCCGGCAGGCGGCAATGGCCAGCGGGTCGAGGTCGCAAGCCACCACTTCCAGGGCTCCGGCCCTGGCTGCGGCAATCGCCGCCACCCCGGAGCCGGCGCCGAAATCCAGCACCCGCTTGCCTTGCACCCAGTGCGGGTGTTCGGCCAGATAGCGGGCCAGGGCCAGGCCGCTGGCCCAGCAGAAACTCCAGTAAGGCGGCTCGTGGAGAATGCGCCGGGTTTCTTCCGGGGTGAAGGCGCGGTCCATGTTCCGGGCGTCGATCAGCCAGAGTTTCAGTTGGGTATCGGGCAGCTCGCAGGCCACCAGTTGCGCGTCCCCCAGCAGTTCGCTGAGGGCGTCTTGCAGGTCGAGCGGTGGGTTCATGGGGCTTTGACGAATTGCAGTGGTCCCAGAGCCTGGGTGGTGGGTTGGTCGATGCGTACCGCCGGCAGGTGCAGGATCAACTGGCCGGATTGGCTGGCGCGGCCACGCAGTTCGACCCGGGCTCCGCTCGGGAACGCCTCGGCGGCGAAACGCAGGCGAAACGGCAGAGCCTGACTGGTGCCGTTGAGGTTGCTGCTGGCCAAAAGGCGTTGCGGGCGACTGCGTTCATCGATCACTAGCAGCGCCAGTTCCACGTCGGCGCCGGCCGGCACGCCCTCAAGGGTGCCGCTCAGTTCGCGCTGATAGGCCGGCAAGGGGCCGAGATCGACAGGTTGCTGATTTTTTTTCACCGTCTGTGGCGAGGAGGAGACGGGGGCCGCAGGTTTCGGGGCATCGCTGCTGCAGGCGACCAGCAGGCTGACAAGACTGAGCAAAACGAGCGGTCTGAGCGGCATCTGAAGCTCCAACAAGGCGAATTTCCGTGTGCGAAACATAATAGTCGGTCTGTATACCGTAAAGGCTATGGCTTGTCTTGCCAGTGGGATGCGCTACCATGGCCCTCCCTTTTTTTGTTGCCTGCCACCATGCACTGTCCCTTCTGCGGTGCCAACGACACCAAGGTCATCGACTCGCGTCTGGTCGCCGAGGGCGAACAGGTGCGCCGCCGGCGTGAATGCCTGGCCTGTGGTGAGCGTTTCACCACCTTCGAAACCGCCGAACTGGTGATGCCGCGCCTGATCAAGACTGACGGCAGCCGTCAGCCCTTCGACGAAGAAAAACTGCGCGCCGGCATGCAGCGCGCCCTGGAAAAACGCCCGGTGAGTGTCGAGCGCCTGGAAGCGGCGCTGGTGCACATCAAGCACAAGCTGCGGGCCACCGGCGAGCGTGAAGTCAAATCCCTGGTCGTGGGTGAACTGGTGATGACCGAGCTGCAGAAGCTCGATGAAGTCGCCTATATCCGTTTCGCGTCGGTGTACCGGCGCTTCCAGGACCTCAACGAATTCCGCGAAGAGATCGACCGCCTCGCCCGCGAGCCGGTCAAGCCATGAGCCAGTCCCCGGAGCAAGCGGTGCTCGACGCGCACTACATGGCCCGCGCTCTGGAACTGGCGCGCAAGGGGCGCTACTCCACCCATCCCAATCCCCGGGTCGGTTGCGTCATCGTGCGCGACGGCCAGGTGGTGGGTGAGGGCTGGCATGTCCGGGCCGGCGAACCCCACGCCGAAGTCCACGCCCTGCGCGCGGCCGCTGACCAGGCCCGTGGCGCCACGGCCTATGTGACCCTGGAGCCTTGCAGTCATCACGGGCGCACGCCGCCTTGTGCCGATGCCCTGGTCAATGCCGGAGTGGCGCGGGTGGTCGCGGCGATGCAGGACCCGAACCCGGAAGTCGCCGGGCGTGGCTTGCAGCGCCTGGCCCAGGCCGGTATCGACACCCACAGCGGTGTGCTGGAGGCCGAGGCCCGGGCGATCAACAAGGGTTTTCTCAAGCGCATGGAACACGGCCTGCCTTATGTGCGGGTCAAGCTGGCCATGAGCCTTGATGGTCGAACAGCGATGGCCAGTGGTGAAAGCCAGTGGATCACCGGACCAGCGGCGCGCTCTGCGGTGCAGCGCCTGCGGGCCGAATCGTCCGTGGTGCTGACCGGTGCCGATACGGTGCTGGCCGATGATGCGCGGCTGACCGTGCGCGCTGGCGAACTGGGCCTGGACGCCGAGCAGACGGCCTTGGCCATGAGCCGGCCGCCGCTGCGGGTGTTGATCGATGGTCGCCTGCGAGTGCCCCTCGATGCACCGTTCTTCAAGGCCGGCCCCGCCCTGGTAGCGACCTGCGCGGCGGTGGAGGAGCAGTATGCCAACGGTCCGGAATGCCTGATCGTGCCCGGCCCCGATGGCCTGGTGGATCTGCGTCGGCTGTTGCTGGAGCTCGCCGCCCGAGGTGTCAACGAGGTGCTGGTGGAAGCCGGTCCGCGATTGGCCGGAGCCTTTGCCCAGCAGGGCCTGGTGGACGAGTACCAGATCTTCGTCGCCGGCAAGTTCCTCGGCTCCTCTGCGCGGCCGCTGCTGGACTGGCCGCTGGCGCGGATGAGCCAGGCGCCCTTGCTCAAGATCATCGAAATGCGCGCGGTGGGCGATGACTGGCGAGTCACTGCCATCCCGGCCCCACCAGCGAGCGTATAATTCCCGACTTTCGCCTACCCGGCGGCCCGTTCTCGAGGAGGACTCCATGTTCACCGGCATCATCGAATCCATCGGCAGCATTCGCGCATTGACCCCAAAAGGCGGAGATGTGCGGGTCTATGTAGAAACCGGCAAGCTTGATCTGGCCGACGTCAAACTGGGCGACAGCATCGCGGTGAACGGCGTCTGCCTGACCGCGGTCGAGCTGCCGGGCGATGGTTTCTGGGCCGATGTCAGCCGCGAGACCCTGGATTGCACCGCCTTCCATCAGTTGAAAACCGGCAGCCGGGTCAACCTGGAGAAAGCCCTGACCCCGACCACTCGCCTGGGCGGTCACCTGGTCAGTGGTCACGTCGACGGCGTCGGTGAAGTGGTGGCGCGGGAGGAAAATGCCCGGGCCATTCAGTTCCGTATCCGTGCGCCGAAGGAGCTGGCCAAGTACATCGCCCATAAAGGCTCGATCACCGTCGACGGCACCAGCCTGACGGTCAACGCGGTGAATGGCGCCGAGTTCGAGCTGACCATCGTGCCCCACACCCTGGCGGAAACCATCATGGCCGACTACCGGCCGGGTCGGCAGGTCAACCTCGAGGTCGACCTGCTGGCGCGCTACCTGGAGCGCCTGCTGCTGGGCGACAAGGCGGCCGAGGCCACTGGCGGCACCATTACCGAAAGTTTTCTGGCCGCTAACGGCTATCTCAAATCCTGACTCAAGGGGGTGCCGCGTGGCGCTCAACAGCATCGAAGAACTGGTTGAAGACATCCGCCAAGGCAAGATGGTCATCCTCATGGATGACGAAGACCGCGAGAACGAAGGCGACCTGATCATGGCCGCCGAGTGCTGCAAGGCCGAGCACATCAACTTCATGGCCAAGCACGCCCGTGGCCTGATCTGCATGCCCATGAGCCGCGAGCGTTGCGAGCTGCTCAAGCTGCCGCTGATGGCGCCGCGCAACGGTTCCGGCTTCGGCACCAAGTTCACCGTCTCCATCGAGGCCACCGAAGGCGTGACCACCGGCATCTCGGCCGCCGACCGTGCGCGCACCGTGCAAGCGGCGGCCGCCAAGGACGCCAAGCCCGAGGACATCGTCAGCCCGGGCCACATCTTCCCGCTGATGGCCCAACCCGGCGGGACCCTGGCCCGTGCCGGCCACACCGAAGCCGCCTGCGACCTGGCGCGCATGGCCGGTTTCGAGCCAAGCGGGGTGATCTGCGAGGTGATGAACGACGACGGCACCATGTCCCGTCGCACCGAGCTGGAAGCCTTCGCCGCCGAGCACAACATCAAGATCGGCACCATCGCCGACCTGATTCACTACCGGATGATCCACGAACGTACCGTTCAGCGGATTGCCGAGCAGCCCCTGGACAGCGAACTGGGCCAGTTCAACCTGGTGACCTATCGTGATTCCGTGGAAGGCGACGTGCACATGGCCCTGACCCTGGGGGACATCTGCGCAGAGGAACCGACCCTGGTGCGGGTGCATAACATGGACCCGCTGCGCGACCTGCTGATGGTCAAGCAGCCGGGCCGCTGGAGCCTGCGCGCGGCCATGGCCACCGTGGCCGAGGCCGGCAGTGGTGTGGTGCTGTTGCTGGGGCACCCGCTGGATGGCGATGTACTGCTGGCGCACATCCGTGAAACCGCGGAACACCAGCCGGTGAAGAAACCCACCACCTACAGCATCGTGGGTGCCGGTTCGCAGATCCTCCGCGACCTGGGCGTCCGCAAAATGCGCCTGATGAGTGCGCCGATGAAGTTTAATGCGATATCCGGTTTCGACCTGGAAGTTGTAGAATACGTGCCCTCCGAATAACAGCCGGTCGTTTGCGGCTTGAAATTCGCGGTTCAAATATCACTGAAGAGCGTGTGCTAGACACGCTCTGGCTCTTTAAGAGATTTGTCGAATGACCCTGAAGACCATCGAAGGTACCTTCATCGCCCCTAAAGGCCGCTATGCCCTGGTGGTCGGCCGTTTCAACAGCTTCGTCGTCGAAAGCCTGGTCAGTGGCGCGGTTGACGCCCTGGTTCGCCACGGCGTGAGCGAAAGCGACATCACCATCATCCGTGCCCCTGGCGCCTTCGAAATTCCGTTGGTTGCCCAGAAAGTCGCACAGAAGGGTGAATACGCGGCGATCGTCGCCCTGGGCGCGGTCATTCGTGGCGGCACTCCGCACTTCGAATACGTGGCCGGCGAATGCACCAAGGGCCTGGCCCAGGTGTCCATGGAGTTCGGCGTGCCAGTGGCCTTCGGCGTGCTGACCGTTGATTCGATCGAACAAGCCATCGAGCGTTCCGGCACCAAGGCCGGCAACAAAGGTGCTGAAGCTGCCCTGTCCGCCCTGGAAATGGTCAGCCTGCTGGCGCAGTTGGAGGCCAAGTGATTAGCGACGAAAGCGATCGTTTCAACCCGCGCGATCCCAAGCCTGCCAACGCCGGCAAGCCATCCAAGAGCGCCAAGCGTCGCGAAGCCCGTCAGCTCGCGACCCAGGCGCTGTACCAATGGCACATGGCCAAGCATTCGCTGAACGAGATCGAAGCGCAGTTTCGGGTCGACAACGATTTCACTGATATCGACGGCGCCTACTTCCGGGAGATCCTGCACGGGGTTCCGGCCAACAAGAACGAGATCGACACCGCGCTCGTGCCTTGCCTGGACCTCGCCATCGATGAGCTGGATCCGGTTGAACTGGCGGTTCTGCGCCTCTCCACCTGGGAACTGCTCAAGCGCGTCGACGTGCCTTACCGCGTTGTGATCAACGAAGGTATCGAACTGGCCAAGGTCTTCGGTTCCACCGATGGCCACAAGTTCGTCAATGGTGTTCTCGACAAGCTGGCACCGCGCCTGCGCGAAGCTGAAGTGAAGGCGTTCAAGCGCTGATCCGCGCTTGCAGCTGCCATGGGCGAGTTTGAGCTGATCCGTCATTACTTCGCTGCCGCGCCCTGTGCGCAAGGCGGCGAGGGTATTGCCCTGGGGATTGGCGATGACTGCGCCTTGCTGGCGGTTGCACCTGGCGAGCAGTTGGCGATTTCCACCGACACCCTGGTGGCGGGTGTGCATTTCGCCGATCCCTGCGAGCCCTTTCTTCTAGGCCAACGCTCTCTGGCGGTGGCTGTCAGCGACCTGGCCGCCATGGGCGCCACGCCGCTGGCCTTTACCCTGGCCCTGACCCTGCCGACGGTGAGCACCGATTGGCTGCAGGCCTATGCCCGCGGCTTGAACCTCATGGCCCAGGACTGTGGCGTGCGCCTGATCGGCGGCGACACCACCCGCGGTCCGCTGACCTTGACCCTGACCGTGTTCGGACGGGTTCCCGGCGGCCAGGCCCTGACCCGCAGCGGCGCCCGTGCCGGCGACCTGCTGTGTGTCGGTGGCGAGTTGGGCAATGCGGCCGGCGCCTTGCCGCTGGTACTGGGGCAGCGCCGCGCCGAGGCGGCGGTGGCCGAGCCGTTGCTGGCCCACTACTGGTCGCCCCGACCGCAGTTGGCCCTGGGTCAGGCCCTGAGAGGCAAGGCCAGCGCCGCCCTGGACATTTCCGATGGCCTGCTGGCCGATTGCGGGCATATCGCGGCCGCCTCGGCGGTTGCCGTGCAACTGGACCTGGAAAAACTGCCCCTGTCTCCGGCGCTGCTCAGCTTCCTGGGGCTGGAAGGTGCTCGCGCTGCCGCCCTGAGCGGGGGCGACGACTATGTCCTGGCCTTCACCCTGCCGCCTGCCGAACTGGCGCCGCTGCGGGCGGCGGGGTGGCCGGTGCACGTGGTGGGGCGAGTGCTGGCGGGGCAGGGGGTGACCCTGCTGGATGCCGGCGGCCAGGACATCACCCCCGGTATCCGGGGTTATCAACACTTTCCGGAGACACCGTGACAGATCATCCCAAGCAGGTCCCGGCGGAGTTCGTCCCGCCGTCGGTCTGGCGCAATCCCTGGCACTTCCTGGCTTTCGGCTTCGGCTCCGGCACCTTGCCCAAGGCGCCCGGCACCTGGGGCTCGCTGGTTGCGCTACCCTTTATCCCGCTGTGGCAGATGCTGCCGGACTGGGGCTACTGGCTGATGCTCGGCATCACCATGCTGTTTGGCTTCTGGCTGTGCGGCAAGGTGGCCGATGATCTGCGGGTGCATGACCACGAAGGCATCGTCTGGGACGAAATGGTCGGCATGTGGATCACCCTGTGGCTGGTGCCTGAAGGCTGGTACTGGCTGCTGGCGGGTTTCCTGATGTTCCGCTTCTTCGACATTCTCAAGCCATGGCCGATTCGCTGGGTCGACCGGCATGTGCACGGCGGTGTCGGCATCATGCTCGACGATGTGCTGGCCGGTGTGTTCGCCTGGCTGGCGATGCAGGGGTTGGTGTGGTGTTTCAGCTGAGAGGTTAGGCATGGATGTGCGCCGCGTGCTGCTGGTATTGCTGGTTGTCTGGAGCTGCGGCGTCCGGGCCAATGAGTTGCAGGCGCAACCCCAGCAGATCCGCATCGCCAGTGAAGAATGGAGCCAGTACACCGAAGCCAATGGCGAAGGCCTGGCCTGGGACATTCTGCGGGAAGTGTTCGAGCCCCAAGGGGTGCGCATCGAGCGCAGCAGCGTGCCTTACACCCGCTCGGTGGGCCTGGTGCAGCGTGGTGAAGCGGATGCGCAAGTGGGCGCCTATCGCGACGAATCTCCCGGGTTGCTTTACCCGCGCTGGAACTACGACACCGACCACATCTACTCCCTGGGGCTGGCCAGCCATCCCGAGCTGACCCTGGCCAACCTCGGCAGTTACCGTCTGGTCTGGGTGCGTGGCTACAAGTACCAGGACTACCTGCCCAATGCCCGGCGCTACAACGAGATTCGCCGGCGCATCGGCATCCTGCCAATGTTGCAGTACGGCCGGGCCGACTATTACATCGACGCCCAGACCGAGATCAGCTACGTGCTCGCGCAAGCCCAGGACCCGAGTCAGTTCAAGATCAGCCACCTGGCCGAGCTGCCCCTGTACCTGGGCTTTGCCGACAACCCCCGCGGTCGTGCCCTGCTGGCCCTGTATGACCGGCGCATGGAGCAGTTGGTGAAAGACGGGGTCCTGCGCCCGATCTTCCAGCGTTGGAAGCAGCCTTATCCCTTTGACGAGAGCCGGCAGCCGGCGGTCCGTTGATCAAACTTATCGATCTTTATCTCCGATAATTCAGCCTAAGCGTGCAGTGGAGGCTGCTGTTACAATGCCGCCTCTGCGAATCTCCAGTCCTCATACAGATCAGGAGCACAACAGTGCCCGTCGTTTTTGTTGCCGCTTCCAAGCTGCCTACGCCTTTTGCGCAATTCACCATGCATGGTTTTCTGGATGAAGCCACCGGTCGCGAGCACGTGGTGCTCAGCCTGGGGGACATCGCCGATGGCGCGCCGGTTCTCGGCCGCCTGCACTCCGAATGCCTGACCGGCGACGCCTTGTTCAGCCAGCGTTGCGATTGCGGCTCGCAACTGGAAGCCGCGCTGCGGGCCATCGCCCGGGAAGGTCGCGGGGTGCTGCTGTACCTGCGTCAGGAAGGTCGCGGCATTGGCCTGCTGAACAAGATCCGCGCCTACGAGCTGCAAGATGGCGGCGCCGATACCGTGGAAGCCAACGAGCGTCTGGGCTTTGCCGCGGACCAGCGTGACTACGCCATGTGCCTGCCGATGCTCGAGCATCTGGGGGTCAAGTCCCTGCGGCTGATGACCAACAACCCGCGCAAGGTCAAGGCGTTGACCGACATGGGCATCCAGGTTGCCGAGCGGGTGCCGCTGCACACCGGGCACAACCCCCACAACAAGCTGTACCTGGCGACCAAGGCCAGCAAGCTCGACCACATGATGGGCAATGAGCATCAGGGCGAGGTCGACCGCGCGTGACTCGGGGCCAAGTCAAGCGGCGCCTGGCCGTCAGTTGGTGGCAGTACCTGGCCCTGGCCTTGCTGCCGCTGTTTGTGATCAACCTGGTGTTTGGCCAGGGCGAGGCCTTGATGCCGGTGCTGGCGATGCCATTCTTTATCGCCGGTACGGCCTCGATGTTCGTCAGCCTGCGTTTTTTCAACGGCTACAAACATGCCTTGATCGCCGCCGGCAAGGCCCTGGATACCCCTGAGGAGCCTGCCGCCTGGATCACCCTGGCGGCCCGTCGTCGTGCCGCCTTCCTGGCGGCATCCTTGCCAGCCTGGATCGGTGCCCTGGCGGTGTTCGTCGGCCTGGAAGCGGTGCCGCTGATGCTCCTGGCCCTGTCCACCGCCGTGCTGTTCTACCTCTACCGTATTCCTCGTCAGCTCGGCTGATGTGGCGCTGGCTGGCGGTCCTGTGCCTGCTGGTCGGCACACCGGCACTGGCGGCGCAGCGGGTGGTCAGCCTGGCGCCGTCGCTCTCGGAAATCGTCGTCGAGCTGGGGGCTTCCGACTTGCTGGTGGGCGTGCTGGATGCCGGTGAACGGCCGGCGCCGCTCAAGGACCTGCCTTCGGTAGGGCGTTATGGCCAGTTGGATATCGAGCGTCTGCTGAGCCTTCGACCGGATTTGCTATTGCTCTGGCCGGGCAGCGTCGGCCCGGCCCAGCGCGATCAACTGGCGCGCCTGGGGATCCCCACTTATGTCGCCGAGCCTCATGACTTCAAGCAACTGACGGCGCAGATCGCCGAAATCGGCGAGCGTCTGGGGCGCTCGGCGGCCGCTCGTAAACTGGCCGCCGAGTTGGACGGGCAACTGGCCGGTTTGCGTGCCCGCTATCACCGCGAACCGGCGTTGCCGGTGTTCTACCAGGTCTGGGACCGGCCGCTGTATACCGTGGGCGGTGGCCAGATCATCAGCGAAGCCCTGAGCGTCTGTGGCGCCCGCAATGTGTTTGCCGACCAGTCGTTGCCGGCGCCCCAGGTCAGCATCGAATCGGTGTTGCAGCGCAACCCGCAGGCAATCCTGGCCACCGCGCAAGGGCAGTTGGATGCCTGGAAAGCCTGGCCGCAGATTGCGGCGGTGCAGCAGGGGCGGCTGTTGTTGGTGAGGGACAAGGGGCTGGAGCGACCCAGCGGGCAGATGATCGCTGCGACGGCCAAGCTCTGTGCGTTGATCGCGCCTGAGCGCTGAGCCCCTTCGCCGGCAAGCCGGCTCCTACGGGTTCTGCAGGAGCCGGTGTGTGGGCGAGGCGGGTGTTACAACTCGGGCGTCCAGGTCACGCCGAACATCCAGGCGCGGCCTTCGGTGCGGTAGCCATAATCGTTGCCGTCGTACTCGTAGAGCGCGCGGCTATAGGCCTTGTCGAAGAGGTTGTCGAGCTTCAGGTCCAGCTTGAGTTCCTGATTGACTGCCCAGCTACCGCGCAGCCCGAACACGCCGTAGCCGCCCACAGGCACCTGTTTCTTCACGCTCAGGTCTTCATAACTCCTGCTCACCAATTGCCAGCTGGCGCCGAACGCCAGGTCGCCGAACTGCCGGTCCAGATCCAGATTCAAGGTACGGCGGGCTCGACGTGGCAGTTGATGGCCATCCTGACGATTGCGCGGGTCGATGAGCGCGGCACCGAGGCTGCTTTGCCAGCCGAACAGTGTTTGTTTCAGGGTTGCCTCGAAACCGTTGATCCTCGCGGCGCCGACGTTTTCCGGGCGCTGGGCGACGCGGTCATAAATAATCGCGTCCTTGATATCGGTACGGTAGATCGAGGCTTCCAGGCGGCTGTCTGGCGTCAGCTGGCTGCGCCACTGCAACTCATAGCTCTTTGAGTGTTCCGGCTTGAGGGCCGGGTTGCTGAAACCCGGGTAATACAGGTCGCTGAAATTCGGCGCCCGAAAGCCTTCGCTGTAGGACAGCAGCAGGTCGTTGTCCGGATTCAGCGGCAGAGTGAAGGTGCCGCTCCAGGTGTTCTGGCTGCCGTACTGCTGGTTCTGGTCGCGGCGCAGACCCAGTTCGGTGGAAAAACTGTCGCCGTGAAAACGATGCTGAATAAAGGCGGCGCGGTTCCAGCGGCGGCCTTCGGCAAAGCGGACCGGGCTGGTGTTGAGTCGATCCTCGTACCAGTCCGCCCCCAAGATCAGGCTGTTGTCTTCATCCAGGCGCAGATCGTTCTGCCAGTTCAGCGAGTCGCGGTAGGTGTTGAACACGCTGCGCTCATCACTGAGCTTGTCGCGCTTGAGGTCACGGTTTTCGCTGTGTCCGAGCTCGACCCGCGATTGCCAGTTGTCATGGATGTTCGCGTCGAGATAGCCGCTGAGGCTGCTGACACTGAAGTCGGTGTAAGGGTCTTGGGCGAAGACGTTGTAGTTGGAGTCGTAGCGTCCGAAAGGGTTGTCATAGCGGCTGCGACCACGGTTATCCAGCAGGTTGAAACCCAGCTCCAGGTCATCGCTCAGGGCGTGGCTGAGGGTCAGGCTCAGGGACCTGTTGCGATAGCCATCGTGGTCGGCATCGCTGGGAAACGACGGGCGAGTCCAGTCGATGCCGGCACTTTCATCCAGGTTGGCGCCGAGGCTGAATCGGGTCTGGGCGTCGCCGCCGGACAGTCCCAGGCTGCGCTCCCAGGTCTGGTTGCTGCCGGCGGCGATGTGCATGCGCCCGTGCAGTCCCGAGTCGGCGCCGCGCCGGGTGAAGATCTGGATTACCCCGCCAATGGCATCGCTGCCGTAGATCACCGAGCGCGAGCCGCGCAGCACTTCCACCCGCTCGATCTGCTCGACGCTGATGAATTGCAGGTTGCTGTCGCCGGAGGATGAACTGCTGATGCGCTGGCCATCCACCAGCACCAGGCTCTGGGCCGAGTTGGTGCCGCGAATGAAGATGTTCGGCAGGTTGCCGCGTCCGCCGCTCTGGGCAACCTGCACCCCGGGCACCCGTTGCAGCAGGTCGGTCAGGCTGGTGGGTTGCAGGCGGTCGATATCTTCCCGGGTGAATACCGTGTTCGCCGCGCTGCTGTCGTTGCGAGCTTCCACCTGTCGGTTGGCACTGATCAGCATCTCGGGCAGTTTCAGGGCCTGGTCGCGCTCGAGGGGCTCGGCCAGAAGTTCGGTACAAGGCAGGAGGCAAAGGGGCAGGGCAAAGCGAGCAAGTTGCATGGCTATTCCATTAGCGCACTGCGGCCTTGGCCGCGGGCAGCGAAAGGGCAGGTCGTGCAGCGGACGCCCGCGTGGCGGGCGTCCGCAGTCGCGTGTGGCGATTACAGGCCCAGCAACTCCAGGCGCTGGCGCACCGAGGCTTCGATGCCGGCTTCGTCGAGCCCACATTCGGCAAGCATCTGCGCCGGTTTGGCGTGCTCGACGTAGGCGTCGGGCAAGCCCAGGTGCAGGATCGGCTTGAGGATGCTTTCGCGGGCCAAAAACTCGCTGACCGCGCCACCGGCGCCGCCCATGATGGCGTTCTCTTCGATGGTCACCAGCAGTTCATGGCTACCGGCGATCTCGCGCACCAGGGCTTCATCCAGGGGTTTGACGAAACGCATGTCGACCACGGTGGCGTCGAGCTTTTCGGCCACTTGCAGGGCTTCGGCCAGTTGCACGCCGAACACCAGCAACGCGACCTGTTTGCCCTGGCGACGGATCACGCCCTTGCCGATCTCGATCGGTTCCAGGTCCTTGTCGATCGGCGCGTTGGGGCCGGTGCCGCGCGGGTAGCGCACGGCGGCGGGGCCGTTGTACAGGTGCCCGGTGCTGAGCATCTTGCGCAACTCGTTCTCGTCGCTCGGCGTCATCACCAGCATGCCGGGAATGCAGCGCAGGTAGGACAGGTCGAAGCTGCCGGCGTGGGTCGGGCCGTCTTCGCCCACCAGTCCGGCGCGGTCGATGGCGAACAGCACGTCGAGGTTCTGTACCGCTACGTCGTGGATCAGTTGGTCATAGCCGCGCTGCAGGAAGGTGGAGTAGATCGCCACCACCGGCTTGGCGCCTTCGCAGGCCATGCCGGCCGCCAGGGTCACCGCATGCTGCTCGGCAATCGCCACGTCGAAATAGCGCAGCGGGAAACGCTCGCTGAAGGCCACCAGGTCCGAGCCTTCCTTCATTGCCGGGGTGATGCCCACCAGGCGCGGGTCGGCGGCGGCCATGTCGCACAGCCACTCGCCAAACACGCCGGAATACTTCGGACCGCCGGCCTTTTTCGGCGCGGCCGCCGGAGCATCCAGGGGTTCCAGCTTGGTGATGGCGTGGTAGCCGATCGGGTCGACTTCCGCCGGGGCGAAGCCCTTGCCCTTCTTGGTCACCACATGCAGGAACTGCGGGCCCTTGAGGTCGCGCATGTTGCGCAGGGTGGCGATCAGGGTCGGCAGGTCGTGGCCGTCGATGGGGCCGATGTAGTTCCAGCCCAGCTCTTCGAACAGGGTGCCGGGCACCAGCATGCCCTTGGCGTATTCTTCGGTGCGGCGGGCGATTTCCCAGGCACCGGGCAGGCGCGACAGCACTTTCTTGCTGCCTTCGCGCATGCTGGCGTAGGTGCGGCTGGAGAGAATCTTGGCCAGGTAGTTGGACAGCCCGCCGACATTGCGCGAGATCGACATGTCGTTGTCGTTGAGGATCACCAGCATGTTGGCGTCCACTTCCGGCGCGTGGTTCAGCGCCTCGAAGGCCATGCCCGCGGTCAGGGCGCCGTCGCCGATCACCGCGATGGCCTTGCGCTCGCTGTGCTGCAGGCGGGCGGCGATGGCCATGCCCAGCGCGGCACTGATGGAGGTGCTGGAGTGGCCGACGCCGAAGGTGTCGTACTCGCTCTCGGAGCGCCGCGGGAAGGCCGCCAGGCCGTCTTTCTGGCGCAGGGTGGCCATCTGTTCGCGACGACCGGTGAGGATCTTGTGCGGATACGCCTGGTGACCCACGTCCCACACCAGTCGGTCGTCCGGGGTGTCGAACACGTAATGCAACGCGATGGTCAGCTCGATGACGCCGAGGCCGGCACCGAAGTGCCCGCCGGTCTGGCCGACCGTGTAGAGCAATTCCAGGCGCAATTCATCGGCCAGGGTTTCCAGCTCGGCTTCACCTAACCGGCGCAGGCCGTCCGGCGTCTGGGCACGGTCGAGCAGCGGCGTGGTCGGGCGTTTGCGGGGAATCTCATGAAACGTCGTGGGCATCAGGCGAATCGTTATAGGTATAGAAAGAGGCGGCAGTTTACCTTATGCATCGCAAGCTGCCCACGCAGAGCGCCGAACTTGGCCGATATGCGGCGCGTCGATCAGTGGCGGCGCTCGACGATATACCGCGCCAGCTCGCGCAGGGGCTCGGCCGCTGCGTCAAACGGACGCAGCGCATGCAGCGCCTGGTCCCGCAGCTCCAGAGCGTATTCCTTGGCCGCGGCCAGCCCCAGCAGCGCCGGGTAGGTCGGTTTGTCCCGGGCGATGTCGGCGCCCTGGCGCTTGCCCAGGGTGGCGGTATCGCTTTCGACGTCGAGGATGTCGTCCTGCACCTGGAACGCCAGGCCGACAGCCTGAGCGTAGGTCTGCAGGGATTTGAGCTCGTCTTTCTCGGCCCGGCCGCTGGCCAGGGCGCCGAGGATCACGCTGGCTTCGATCAGCGCGCCGGTCTTGTGCCGATGCATGTATTCCAGGGCTTGCTGATCGAGCTTGAGGCCTACCGAGCCCAGGTCGATGGCCTGGCCGCCCACCATGCCCGCCGGGCCTGCGGCCTGGGCCAGGGTGGTGACCATGCGCAGCCGGATCTCGGCGCTGGCGTCGCTCAGGCCCGGGTCCAGCAGGGCACTGAACGCCAGGCTCTGCAGGCCGTCGCCGGCGAGAATCGCGCAGGCTTCGTCGAAGGCTTTGTGGGTGGTGGGCTGGCCGCGCCGCAGATCGTCATCGTCCATGGCCGGCAGGTCGTCGTGGACCAGGGAGTAGGCGTGAATCAGTTCCACCGCGCAGGCCGCGCCGTTGGCTTGTTCGGGCCGGCCGCCCAGGGCCTCGCAGGCGGCATAGGCCAGCAGCGGGCGCACGCGTTTGCCGCCATTCATCACGCTGTAGCGCATGGCTTCATAAAGACGGGCAAGTTCGGGGCTGGGAGCGGTGAACAGGGTGTGCATTGCAGCGTCGACGCGGGCCTGGCTGGCGGCCTGATAAGCGGCAATCATTCTGGCTGTTCCGCATCGAAGGGTTGTTCGGCCAGTTCGCCGTCGCGTTCCAGCAGGATCTGCACCTTCTGCTCGGCCTGGGCCAGGGCGGCCTGGCAATCACGGGTCAGGCCGATGCCTTGTTCAAAGGCGGTCAACGAGTCTTCCAGCGACAGCTCGCCGTTCTCCAGACGCTCGACCAGGGTTTGCAGGTCGGCGAGGGATTGTTCGAAATCTAAGGCAGCTTTTTTGCGGGCCATGGCGGCTATCCCGGTTGACGTTAAACCGGCGCGACACTAGCAGACACCGGGGTTTCGGGCAAATGAGAAGAGCTCGCTGGCACACCCGGACCCGGGTGGCGCCAGGCGCCCTGCGGGCCGGTGCAAGGAGGCGTTTTGGAGGGGCTTTGGCGAGCGATCCGGCTTGACCTTCACTTGCACCGCGGCGGTATCAGGGGGAACCGGTATCGGCCTCACCCCGAAACTCCTCGCTGACCTTGCTCGGTTGTACCCGCCAGGCCAGCAGCAGGGCGAACGCCGAAAACATCAGGTAGAAGACCTGGTGCCCGTAGAGGTCCATCAGGGCGCCGCTGAGCAAGGGGCCCAGGCAGGCGCCAACACCGTGGGTGGCCAGTAGCATGGCGCTCAGGGCCACGCGTCGGGATTGTTCGATGTGCTCGTTGGCCAGGGCGACTGCCAGTGGGTAGAGGCTGAACAGCAGCAGGCCGCTGAGGCAGGCGAACAGCAACATCCAGGTGAACGACAGACTGAACAGCCCCCACAAAGGCACGCTCACCAGGCACAGCAGCAGTGCGCAGGCGCGGATCAGCTGCGCGCGGTCGAGGCGATCCGAAAGCCAGCCGAGCGGCCACTGGCCGCACAGGCCGGCGAGGATCGCCACGGCGACGAAGGTGCCGGCCTGGGCCGTGTCCAGGCCGCTCAAGGTGATGAATACCGGTGCCAGGGCATAGAACGAACCCACCAGCAGCCCGGTGACAAATACCGTGCTCAGGGCTTGCGGCACCCGCTGCCAGAAAAAGCCGATCTGCAGCGGCGCCGCCTCCAGTCTGGCCGGGTGCAGGCGCCGGGTCAGGGCGACGGGCAACAGGCAGGCGGCGAAACACAGGGCGACGATCAGTAGCGGCTTGAAGTCCAGCTCGGGGCGCCAGATCAGCACCCCCTGGCCGAGGATCAGGCCCAGGGACACCGCCACCATGTAGCCGGCGAATACCGCTCCACGCTGCTGGTTGCCTGCCTGCTCGTTGAGCCAGCTTTCGATCACCATGTACTGGTTCATCATCACCAGGCCGGTGATGAAGCGCAGCGCCAGCCACAGCCACAGCGCCTCGAACAGCATGTGCAGGAGCACGATCATGGTCGCGGCACCTGCGCAGGCGACGTAGGAACGGATGTGGCCAACCGCGGCGATCATCCGATGGCCGAACTTGGCGCCGCCGACCATGCCGGCGTAGTAGGCCGCAGTCAGGCCGCCGATCCACAGTTCACCAACCCCGTCGCCGGTCAGGCGCAGGCCGATATAGCTGAAGAACAGCCCGTTGCCGGTGAGCATCAGGAGGGTGGCGCAGTACAGCGCGGGAAATGTCAGCAGGGTCAGGTTCATGAAGTCGTCAGGTCTGGGCGGTCAAGGACCGGTTTCGTGGGCCAGCTGGGCATGCTCCAGCAGCCATTGGCGAAAGCGGCGCACGGCGGTGGGCGGATTGCGGTGGTGCGGTTGCATCAGGTTCAGGCGCCCGCGGCTGGGCATGCGCTGCGGTAGCGCGCGTTGCAGGCGTCCGGCGGCGAGTTCGTCCTGCAACAGGCTTTCCCAGCCCAGGGCCACGCCCTGGCCCATCACCGCCGACTGCATCAGCAACTGGTAGCTGTTGGTGCGCAGGGCGTGTTGCGGGGAGTGATAGGTCGCGCCCACGGCGCTGAACCAGTCGGACCAGGTCAGCCAGTCGTGATAGTGGTCCTCGACGATCAGCAGCCGGTGCTCCTGCAGCAGGTGTTGCGGATCGCGAATCGGCCCCTTGCGGCTCAGGTAGTCCGGGCTGCAGACGCAGATCACCTGCTCTCCGGCAAATACCGGGGTCAGCTCCAGGCCCAGGGGCGCCGGCAACTCGTCCAGGTGATAGAACAGTCCCAGGTCGTACTCGCTGACATCCAGGTGCAAGGGGCTTTCACTGCAGAGGATGCGGATGTCCAGCTCCGGATACAGGCTCTGGAACGCCGGCAGCAGGCGCGCCAGCCAGATCGAGCTGATGGTCGGGGTGCTGGCCAGGGTCAGTTGGCGCTCGGCGCCGCGGCGGCGCAGTTCCGCGGACTCGCGGTCCAGCTCGCGCAGCAGGCGCTGGATGGTGCGAAAGTAGCGCTCGCCCGCCGGGGTCAGGCTGATGCCCAGGTTGTGGCGGTGGAACAGCGGCCGGGCGAGGTTTTCCTCCAGCCGCTTGATCTGGCGGCTGACCGCGCTCTGGGTCAGGTTCAGTTCCTGGGCGGCCCGGGTAAAGCTCAAATGACGGGCCACGGCCTCGAAAGGCTGCAGGCAGTTGAGAGGGGGCAGATCGACGTTTCGATGCGACATGCGGGTACCAGTCTGCAGGGGGCGGGCGCTGTGTCCTGCGTCCCGCCGTGTCTCGGAGATTGGGCATCCTGCCACGCTTTACAGCGTGGATCGGGCGATCCGTTTGTGCCACTGGCGTTGATGGGTCTGCCGGCCATCGAGCCGCGCAACCTGGGTGGCGCGCAGGTAGAACCATTGGGCGTCGGCGTGCAGGCCCAGGGTGCTGTCCACCTCCACCGACCAGGTGCCGCGGCCGGCCCGGTAGTGCCATTGGATGTCGGCCCGGGTCGACAGCGGGTCCCAGGGCAGGGTGCGGTATTGCTCGGTGCAGCGCTGGTCGACCCACAGGCCGTGATCGAGCAAGCGCATGGCGCCCAGATCGTCATCGATACGCACGCAGACTTCGCCGCTGGCTACGTCTTCGCTGAGGGTGCGCTTGGGGGCGGCGGCGCGGATGATTTCCAGGTTGGCCGGAGGCGCGCTTTGCGGGGCTTCGAACGGACACGCCACGGGTTTGCCGATGAACACCGGCAATTGCACGCTCTGCAGCTCGGGCAGCAGGGTCAGGGTGGTCAGCTCCCGGGCTGGCCACAGCAAGGGGAAACTGGCGGTGCTCAACGCCAGGCGCAGGCGATAGCCGGCCGGCAGGCGATAACCGACATGGTCGAGGTTGAAGCGCACCTGCAGGGGCGCGCCGGGCTCGGGTGGGCTGGCCACGGCGAAGTCGTCGCGTAGCGACAGGTTCAGGGTGCCGTAGGTGATCTGCGCCACCTGACCGTCCGGGGCCACGGCATTGAGCCGGGCGACGATCTGCCCGCAAGGCCGGTCCGAGGTCAGGCGCAGGTCCAGGCGCACATCACCCAGCAAGGCCAGGGGTTCGCTCAAGGGCTGGCTGTCGAAGCACAGCGAGTGGGCGTCGTCCCGGCGCTGGTCGGTGGGGCCGTCCGGGCCGAACCAGATGGCGCAGTACTCGCCCTGATGCAGGCCGGTGGTCAGGGGCGAGCAGATGCTGCGTTTTTCGCTCAGCGCTTGCTCTCCTGCGCTGAGCCCGCTGGCGCTGAGGCTGAAGCTCTGCCACTGGATCTGTGGGGCGGGCCAGCCGGCGGTCTGCACCCAGACACCCGGGCGTTCGGCGTAGCTGGCCTTGGGCGGCACGGCGTCCTGCAGGTAGAAGGTGCAGGCGGGCTCGTCCATCACCCCGTTGTCGATGCCCTTGAGCCAGTGGTCCCACCAGCGCTTGGCCTCCTGGAGAAAACCAATGGCCGGGTTGGGCACGGCAAAGTGCGGGTACTTGTGGATCCAGGGCCCGAGCAGGGCTTTCTTCGGGCCATTCAGGTGCTGCATCAGGCGCGGCACGCTGTTCTTGTAGGCATCGCCCCAGCCGCCGATGCAGTACACCGCGGCCTTGATTGCCGCGTAGTCCTCGCACACCGAGCCCTGGCGCCAGTAGTCGTCACGGGTCTGATGCTGCAGCCAGGTTTCCGCCAGCAGCGGCATGGCGTCCAGGCGTTGCTGCCATTGCGCCTGCCAGTCCTGTACCAGCAGCGGGTCGGGTACGGCGGCGCTGAAGTTGAGCATGGTGGCGGCCCAGCCCTGGTTCTCCATCAACAGGTTGCCGCCCTTGTAATGAATGTCGTCGGCGTAGCGGTCGTCGGTGGAGCACAGGGTAATGATGGCTTTCAGCGCTGGGGGTTGATGGGCGGCCACCTGCAGGCCGTTGAAGCCGCCCCAGGAGATGCCCATCATTCCCAGGTTGCCGTCGCACCAGGGTTGGGCGCAGAGCCAGTCGAGCACTTCCAGGGCGTCCTGTTGTTCCTGCGGCAGGTACTCGTCGGCCATCAAGCCTTGGGACTCGCCGTTGCCGCGCATGTCCACGCGCACGCAGGCGTAACCCTGGCCCGCCATCCAGGGGTGGGTCAGGGCATCGCGCACGGCGGTGCCGTCGCGCTTGCGGTAGGGCAGGTATTCGAGGATCGCCGGGTAACGCCGGGTGCCGGCATCGGCCGGCAGCCAGATACGCGCGGCCAGTTGGGTGCCGTCACGCAGAGGGATCAGGCAGTGCTCGATCTCGCGGATCGGATGGGGAAAGTCGCGGATAACGTCCATGGGCTACTCCAGTCGAAAAAGGGGCCGGCACCGGGCCGAGCGCGGTGGATCACAGCAGGCTGAAGGGGTATTCGGTGACCAGGCGGATGTGGTCGATATCGCCGTTCGAAGTTCCGTGGATGCGGTAGGTGCCCTGGCGCAGGCTCAGGGACAGGTCCTTGGCGACGCCGCTCTGCACCCGGTAGCTCAGGTCGATGTCCCGCTCCCATTGGCGCTCCTTGTCGGCGTAGTAGCGGTAGGGGCTGTCCTGGGGGATCCGCCGGCCGTCGACATGGCTGCCGCGGATGTAGCGGGTGCCCAAGGACAGGCCGGGCAGGCCCAGGTGCTCCAGGTCGAGTCGGTAACCCAGGCTCCAGGAGCGCTCGCCGGGGCCGTTGAAGTCGGCGATCAGCGAGGCGTTGGCCAGGTAGATCGAGCCGTGGAAGCCGCCGCCGCTCAGGGCCAGGTAGTCGAAGGGCTGCTGGCCATGGATGCGTTGGTGGGCCAGGGTCACGGTGTGCGGACCCTCCTTCAGGGCCAGCGCCGCCGACCAGGCCGTTACCGCGATGTCTCCGGCCAGGGCCTTGCCATCGTCCAGGGAGCGATAGAGCCGCAAGTCCAGGTTCAGGCTGCGCCGATCCTCGGCGTCCAGGGGCTGGTCGAGGTTGAGGTTGAGGTAATGCTGGCGCCACAGATCCTGGTAGCGCGAGCTGTAGAGCCCCAGCTCGACCTGGGGATGCAACTGGTAGGTGCCGCCCAGATAGCTGGCGTCGCCGCCCTCGACCCTGGCGTAACCGGCGTGGAAACCGCCCCGATGACCGGTCTGGTTGAAGTCCCGGGAGGCGGTGAAGTGTCCGCCCTCCAGCAACAGGCCTTCCACCTCGCGGCTGCTGAAAGCCAGGCCGGTGGCGGTCGCCGGCATCAGCCGGTTGTCGGCCAGGGCCAGCACCGGGGTCTGTGGCCGCAGGTCGCCGTACTTGAGCTCGGTATTGGACAGGCGCACTTTCAGCGCGGCCCCGGCGGTGGCCGATTCCCGGCGGCTGCTGCCGTCGCTGTCGCTGACCAGCATCATGGTGCGCGCCCGGCCGCCGCCGCTGTCGAGCCGGGTGGCGAAATAGGCATGGGCATCCAGGCCCCAGCCCAGGGTGCCTTGGGTGTAGCCGGAGGCGTAGTCCAGCTGCAGGCCCTGGCCCCATTCGCGGGCATCCAGGTCCAACTGACGATGGTCGTTGTTGCGGTAGTTGTTGCGCACCAGGCCGTTGATTCGGCTGTCTTCGACAAAGCCCCGGGATTGCGCCTGACTGGCGTGGGCCAGCGCCGGGCAGAGCAGCGTCAGGCCCAGGCCGCCCAGGATCAGGAGACGGACGTTCATGGGGTAGGCCCTCGTGGCGAGTGGCTTTCCCGGAGCTCGTCCGCCGGCAGCGGCGGCGTCAGCAAGGATGGGTTTTTCATCCAGATGATCAGTGCGCTGCTGGAGAGCAGGACGATCAGCATGCCCGGCAGCCCGCCCAGGTTGGAGAGCATCTTGACCCCGTCGATGCCGACGTAGGCCACCATCACCCAGGACACGCAGCCGATGATCGCGCCCCAGATCACCTTGAGCAGCGGGCTGCCGTCCAGATCGGAATCGGCAGTGACCCCGCGACTGCATAGATTGCCGATGACGTCGGTGCTGGAGTCGGCAGCGGTGACGAAGGAGATGAAGGCAATGAACAGCAGGAAGGCAATGATCAGTCCGCTCGCCGGCAACTGCTGGAACACCTGGTACAGCACGTGCTCCACCCCTTGCTCGTTGAGCACGCGGTTGAGTACCCCATCACCCTGGGCGTCGAAGTACAGGCTGCTGCCGGAGAAGATGCAGATCCACAGGGCGGTGAACAGCGCCGGGTAGAGCATGGAGATGTGGATGAACTCGCGCACGGTGTAACCACGGCCGATCTTGCCGAGGAACATGGCGCTCACCGGGGCCCAGGCGAACCACACCGACCAGTAGAACACCGTCCAGCTCTGGGGCCAGTGGTCGCCACTGGCCGCGCCGGTGAAGAGGCTGCGGCCGAAGAAGGTCTGCAGGTAGGTGCCGAAGGACTCGATGCCGAGGCTGAAGATGTACAGGGTCGGCCCGCAGACCAGAACGAACAGCCCCAGGGCCAGCATGATCCAGGTATTGAAGGTGGAGAACTTGACGATGCCCTTCTGCAAGCCGCTGGCGGCGGAGAACACGAAGGTGGCGACGATCACCGCGATGATCAGTCCCAGGCGCAGCGGTGTGGTTTCTCCGCCGATGTACTGGCTCAGGCCGCCGGACAGGGTCAGGGCGCCGGTGCCCAGGGAAGAGGCCATGCCCGCCACCAGGGCGAACATCGCCAGGGTGTCGATCAGCCCGGCATGGCGCTTGACCCATGCCTGGCCGAGCAGGGGCTGCAGCATGGCGCCGATGGAGAAGTGGCCGCGCAGGTTGTAGAAAACCAGGGCGAACACCAGTGAGGGCACCAGATAGATGGCGTAGGGCGTCAGGGTCCAGTGCAGGAACATGCTGGACATGGCGAAGTGCTTGGCCTCGCTGCTGCCGGCTTCGATGTTCAGGCTCGGGGGTGGGCCATACAGGTGATAGAGCGGCTCGGCGGTGGTCCAGAACAGCACGCCGACCGCCAGGGTGGTGCACAGGGCCACCATGAACCAGCGCGGCTTGCTCAGCAGGGGCTTGGCGTCTTCGCCACCGATGCGCACCCGCCCCAGGGGCGAAAAGTAGACGATGGCGGTCAGTACCAGGAGGAAGAAGCTGCCGGCGCTGAACAGCCAGGAAAAGTTGTCGAGGATGATCCGGTTGAGCTGCCTGCTCACCGCCAGGAAGCCCTGCAGATCAAGGTGACTGGCAATCACCGCTGCCAACAGAATCAGGAAGGTGGGCCAGAAGACCCAGGCTCTTAACGGATACTTCATCAGTGAGGCACTCCCGTTGCTTATCTTTTTTATGGCCAGGCGAGGCCGCAGTTGCAGGGCGCCGCCGTGCAGCGCTGCGACGGTCCTAGATAAGCGTTGAGCGGTGCGCGGTGGCAATCGACTAATGGGTATGGGGTCATTCCTTGAGGGAATGGGCGATGGCACCCGGCTGCCAGGGGCGATGGCCGGGTCGATGGGCGCAACAGGCATTCCAGAGCGCTTGCCGCAGGGGCCAGCGGCAAGCCGTCGGTGGTTGATGGCCGGACACCTGCGGGTGCTGAAGAGGCGGACGCTCCGGGGCAGATTCGTACTTGAACTAAGGGCGGAGCTTGGCGGCCTGTGAGGCGGGCAAATAATGGCTTAAAGCCACCTTTCTGCAGGGGTGTGATGTCGCCGTAGTGGCACTTGCGGGGCGGAATTCGGCGGGGTGTCGATTGCCCTGCAAAATCCCTTTTCGCCAATTGTGTAACAGGCACCAAATCGCTAATCTGCGGCCTTTCCAACGCCCGTTGTCGCCGGGCGCTCCCATTGTGAATATTTGCAGCCGCGCCGAGGATCTGGCGCCAGGGTTTCCCCATGCATGGCAGGACGCATTACATGCGCGTTTTCTCCTCCCTTCTGCTGACCTTGCTGCTGGCCGGCACGGCCCTCGCCGAGCCTTCCGCCGAGCTGCAGGAACCCCTGGCCGGCTGGCGCTATTCCGGCTTGCTGGACCGCACCGAGCAGGACCGGGTGGCCTACCCGACGCCACCTATCGACCGCGGCGTCCAGCGCAATCGCACCCTGATCGAAGGCCAGCTCAAGGCCATCGGCCATTTGCGCCAGCCCCACAGTCTGTCGGTCAACGGCAATCCGCTGAATCTGTACACCGACGAACAGGGCCGCTTCGCCCGCCCTTATGCGTTTGGCGCCGGCTCCAACAGCGTCGAAGTGCGCAGCTCCGAGGGCAAGTCCCTCAAGCGCGTGCAGTTCTACGAGGCCAACCCGAACAAGACCCCGCCGCGGATCCGCGTGGTGCTGGGCTGGGACGATCCCAAGGCCGAGCTGGACATGCACATCATCACCCCCGACGGCCAGCACGCCTTCTTCGGCCACCCCGGCCTGACCAATGGCGGCGGCCTGGACCCGGACGGCGTCGACGGCCCGGGACCGGAGATGTTCACCATGACCGCGCCGCTGCGGGGCACCTATCTGATCTACGTCAACTACTGGGGCAACTTCGGCAGTGGCGGGTACAACTTCGACGAAGGCAGCAATCAGAACGAGGTGATCACCTCGCAGATCAACCTGATCCTTAACGAAAACACCGTCGATGAGAAACGCGAGACCTTTATCGTGCCCATGCGGGCCATCGGCGACCTGTTGCTGGTCAAGTCTTTCAACTATTGAACATCCCGCACCACGGATGAATTGGGCTTTGTGAATCATGAGCGAAAACACCGCATCCCCGGTGGCCGGCGTGCCCGGCCCTGAACAATCCGGCAGCAAACGGCGCTGGCCGGCTCTGGTCGCGGGCCTGTGCCTGGTGGCGGCCGCCATCGCGGGCGTGGGCTGCAAGCCCAAGACCCCGCAGGCCGATCTGGCCGGCGACAAGCTGGGCCTGAGTCGTCCTGACGGGCTGCTGGAAACCCATTCCCTGACGCAACTGCCCAAGGACCTGCTGGCGGTGCCTTTCCTCAAGGAAACCCTGACCGAGGACTTCGTCTTCTACTATCAGGCCCACGCCGACCGCCTGGGGCTGATCGGCAGTCTGCGGCGGATCATCTACGAGCATGACCTGAAACTGCAGGACAACCTGATCGAACAACTGTTCGACCAGCCGGCGGACGTGGCGTTGTGGCGCGGTGCCGACGGGCGCCTCAAGGACTTCCTGCTGGTGATGGACCGCGGCGGCCTGGCCAAGCTGCTGGAGCCTCTGGCCAAGGTCGCCCTGGACGACACGCAACTGAGCAAGCTGGCCGAGCTCAAGGTCGGTGGCGATGCGGTGACGCTGTACCAACTGAACTACAACGCCGGCAAATCCCTGGCGTTCGCCTCCCACGGCGACAAGCTGGTGGTGTTGTCCAACCCGAGCAAACTGTACGACCTGAGCCAAGGTGCCGACGATCAACACGGCGCCGTCTCCACGGCGGCCCTGGAGGCGCTGCTCAACGGTGACAAGCTGTTCCCCGAGGCGTTCGGCCTG
This sequence comes from Pseudomonas sp. St29, assembly GCF_001547915.1. NCBI lineage: Bacteria > Pseudomonadati > Pseudomonadota > Gammaproteobacteria > Pseudomonadales > Pseudomonadaceae > Pseudomonas > Pseudomonas sp. St29. The sequence continues at coordinate 6,006,054 of NZ_AP014628.1, read as the reverse complement.
GAGGCGCGCAAGCCCGAGGTGCAGCAGCGGTTGGCGGTCAACGCCGGTGTCCTGGCCATGGGTTACCAGCGGTTCATCCCCAACTTCGCCGGTCTGCGTTTCGACATGGACGACAAGGGCTGGCACAGTTATCTGGCCCTGCTGGAGCAGGACAACCAGCCGGACTTCGACTTCAAGCCGATCTGGCAGGCCATGCCCATGGGCGCCAGTGCCTGCGTGGCGCTGCCTCTGGCGGCGGAGCAGCAGAAGCCCTTGCTGGTCAAGCTCGGTGCTGAAGAAACGATGGCCACGACCCTGACCGAGCACATGGCCGGCACCGCCGGGCTGTGCTGGTACGCCGATTCCCGGCTATACACGCCGCTGTTGGTGGCCAGCCTCAAGGACAAGGACAACACCCGGCTCGATGGAGAACTGGGCAAGCTGTTCGGCTCCATGGTCGGGGCCCGGGAAAGCAAGGTGCCGGAGCGCCTGTTCCCGGTGGTCGAGCAACACAATGGCGAGGTGCACCAGTGGCAGCGCCAGGTCAGCTCCAACTTCGGCCAGTACCCGGCCAAGGAGGCCAAGGACCCGCAAGCCATCACCGGCCGCGCCTTCATGCAGGTCAGCCTGGCCCGCCACGGTTCGACCCTGGTGTTCTCCCTGGACGACAAGTTGGTGACCAAGGCCCTGGGCACCCTGGACAAGCGCTTCCCGCCCCTGGCCGACGTGGTGCCCAAGGATGCGCTGATGCCGGTGTACCTGGGCCCGCAGTCCCTGGCGCAGCTGATCCAGCAGGAAACCTTCGACAGCCTGCCCCAGGACATGGAGCCGGTGTTCAACAACGCCGCGCAAACCTACCTGGTGCCCAAGCTGCGCACCCTCGGCGGTTATGGCAAGTACGCCCTGACCCTGCCTGAAGGCAGTGAGCCCAACGGCCACTGGCAATGGCTGCCCCTGCAATGGCGCGCGCTGTGAGTGCATGGCGCAAGAGTCTGTCCAGCCTCGGCCTGTTGGCCCTGTTGCTGAGCAATGCCGTGGGCGCGACCCAGGTGCCGCCGCTGGACGTGCAGCAGTCCCAGGTGTTCCGTGCCTGGTTCGTGCGCATTGCCCAGGAGCAACTGAGCCAGGGGCCCAGTCCGCGCTGGTATCAGCAGGACTGCGCCGGGCTGGTGCGCTTTGCCGCCAACGAAGCGCTCAAGGTCCACGACAGCAAGTGGCTGCGGGCCAACGGCTTGTCCAATCGCTACCTGCCGCCGGAGCTGCAATTGAGCGAAGGCCAGCGTGGCCTGGCCCAGCAGTGGCAGCAGGGCGGCGGCCAGACCGGGCCCTACGTCAATGCAATCAAGCTGATCCAGTTCAACAGCCACCTGGTCAGCCGTGACCTGGGTCAGGCGCGCCCCGGCGACCTGCTGTTCTTCGACCAGGGCGACGACCAGCACCTGATGATCTGGATGGGCCGCAACATCGCCTATCACACCGGCACCACCACCCCCACCGACAACGGCATGCGCTCGGCCAGCGTGCAGCAACTGATGACATGGAAGGACACCCGATGGATACCCGACCCCGCCAACCCCAACTTCATCGGCATCTATCGACTGAACTTCCTCACCCAATGAGCGAATCGCGTATGTGGCGTTTTCTGTTTCGACTGACTGTTGTTCTGACCCTCGCGGCCCCCGCGAGCCTGGTCAATGCCGAAGACTCGGTGCCGTCCAGCGATTACGCGGCGGTCTCCGGCGAGAGTTTCTTCCTGCTGGCCGACAGCAGCTTTGCCAGCGACGAGCAGGCCATGGTGCGCCTTGAGGCCCCGGGTCGGGATTACCGGCGCTTTCGCATGGAGCCCTACGGCGGCGCCGACATCCGGGTGTACCGGATCAACCAGCCGCTGGACTTCCTCAAGCGCCAGAAGAACCTGCACCGGGTGGTCAGTGACGGTCAGTTCAAGGGCGAGGGCCTGTCCAACACCCTGGCCTACCTGTGGGACAACTGGTATCGCAAATCCCGTCGGGTGATGCAGCGGGCGTTCTCCTACGAGTCGCGCAAGCAGGTGACCGAGGAGGTGCCGGAACTGAAGGTCGGCAACTCCCTGCTGGCGCCCACCCCCTATGACGCCCAGCCGCAGTTCGCCCTGATCCCGGGGCTGCCGCTGGTGACCCAGTTCCGTTATCCGCTGTGGCAGGCCAAGCCGATCCAGCCGCCGGCCGGGGTTGACCTGTCCGGTTCCTCCAGCCAGTTCATCAACGTCGCGCCGGGCAACGTCTATATCCCCTTGGGGCAACTCAAGCCGGGCCTGTACCTGGTGGAAGCCCTGGTGGGCAAGTACCGCGCCACCACCATGGTCTTTGTTTCCAACACCGTGGCGGTGAGCAAGATAGCCGGCGATGAACTGCTGGTCTGGGCCGCGGGCAAGCATGAAGGCAACTCGGTGTCCAAGGTCAACGTGCTGTGGACCGACGGCCTGGGCGTGATGAACAGCGGCGCCACTGACGAGCAGGGCCTGGTGCGCCTGAAACACGTCAGCCCCGAGCGCTCCTACGTGATCGGCGAGGACCAGGAAGGCGGGGTATTCGTCTCCGAGAATTTCTATTACGACAGCGAAATCTACGACACCAAGCTCTATGCCTTTACCGACCGGCCGCTGTATCGCCCGGGGGACTGGGTATCGCTGAAAATCGTCGGCCGCGAGTTCAAGAATGCCCGGGATTCGGTGCAGCCGGGGGCCGGCACGGTGAATGTCAGCGTGCTGGATGCCGCTGGCACCGCGCTGCAGAACCTGACCCTGAACCTGGATGCCAAATCCGGTACCCAAGGCCGCTTCCAACTGCCGGAAAACGCCGTGGCCGGTGGTTATGAGCTGCGTTTTGCCTACAAGGACCAGGTCTACAGCAGTGCCTTTCGCGTGGCCGAATACATCAAGCCGCATTTCGAGATTTCCCTGAGCCTGGCCAAGCCGGATTTCAAGACCGGTGAGCCGGTGAAGGGCAATCTGGTGCTGCTCTATCCGGACGGCAAGCCGGTGGCCAATGCGCGCCTGCAGCTGAGCCTGCGGGCTCAGCAACTGTCGATGGTGGACAACGAGCTGCAGTACATGGGCCAGTTCCCGGTGGAACTGACCAGCGCCGAGCTGACCACCGACGCCAAGGGCAGTGCCACCCTCGATCTGCCGGCGGCCAGCAAGCCTAGCCGCTACATGCTCACCGTGTTCGCCAGTGACGGCGCGGCCTACCGGGTCAAGACCACCAAGGAAATCCTCATCGAGCGCGGCGCTGCAAGCTTCAGCCTGAGTGCGCCACAGCGCTTCAGCGCCGCTGGCGACAAGGTGCAGTTCAGCTACGTCAACCAGAACACCGGCGAGCAGAGCCAGAAGGTTTCCCCCAGCCGCTACAGTTGGGTGCGCCTGGAAGACCAGTCCACCGGCGAGGGCAAGCTGGGCGAGGCCGACAAGGGCTTTGCCCTGGCCTTCGAGCGTCCCGGCACCTACAACCTGACCCTGAAGGACGAACATGATCGGGTCCTGGGCGGCACCAGCCACTCGGTTACCGGCGAAGGGGTGAAAGCGGTGCCGGGTACCGTGGAAATCGTTATCGACAAGCCCGAGTACCAGGCCGGTGATGAAGCCCTGGCGCTGATCACCTTCCCCGAGCCGATCAACGATGCGCTGCTGTCGCTGGAGCGCGACAAGGTCGAGGCCACGGCGCTGCTGTCCAAGGGCGGTGACTGGCTGAAGGTGGAAAAACTCAGCCCCACCCAATACCGCGTGCGGGTCCCGGTGAAGGACAGTTTCGCGCCGAACCTGACCTTCTCCGTGCTCTACACCAAGGGCGGGGAATACAGCTTCCAGAATGCCGGGATCAAGGTGCTGACGCCGCAGATCGATGTGGCCATCCACACCGACAAGGACAAGTACCAGCCGGGTGACCTGGTCACCGTGGACCTGTCCACCCAGTTCGCCGGCAAACCGGTGCCGGCGCACCTGACGGTCAGCGTGGTGGACGAAATGGTCTACGCCCTGCAACCGGAAGTGGCGCCAAGTATCGACCAGTTCTTCTATCACCCACGGCGCAACAATGTGCGCACCAGCGCCAGCCTGTCGTTCATCAGCTACGACGTGGCCCTGCCGGGCAGCCCCACCGCACCAGGCAAAGCCAACCGCAGCGAACGCGGGGTCAAGGTGCTGGAGCGACCACGGCGCGAAGACGTTGACACCGCTGCCTGGCAGCCGGAGCTGGTGACCGATGGCAGCGGCAAGGCGCGTTTCACCTTCCGCATGCCCGACTCCCTGACCCGCTGGCGCATCACTGCCCGGGCCATCGCCGATGACGGCCAGGTGGGGCAGAAGAAGCAGTTCGTGCGCTCGGAAAAAGCCCTGTACCTGAAGTGGAGCGGCCCGACCCGCTTCCGCAGTGGCGACAAGCCGGAGCTGGGGGTGTTTGTTTTCAGCCAGTCCGAGCAGACGGCCAAGGCCGAGCTGGTGGTTCGTTATGCCGGGGAGTCCCAGCGTCTGCCGCTGACCCTCAACAGCGGTATCAACTACGTGGCCCTGCCGGCCATTGCCCCGGGCAACGGCGAGTGGAGCGCCGAGCTGGTGCAAGGCGGCAAGACCGTGGATGCCCTGGCCGTGCGCCTGCTCAGCAGTGCCGCCGGTTGGCAGACGGTGCAGACCCAGAGCCTGGACGTGGCCGGCACCAGCACGCCGTTGGGCCTGCCGGCCGATGCCGCGCAGATCCGCCTGCGCCTGGACGACAGCCCGCAAGCGCTGTTCCGTTCGGCCCTGGACGACCTGTTGGAATACCCTTATGGCGGCGTCGAACAGACCGCCAGCCAACTGCTGCCGTTGAGCGTTGCCTACCCGGCGCTGGCCAGCAACCCGCAGATTCGCGATCGCTTGCGCCTGATCATGCAGAACAGTCGCCTGCGCCTGGTGCACATGGCCGGGCCGGAAGCGGCGTTCACCTGGTGGGGTGAAGACGCCGATGCCGACGCCTTCCTCACCGCTTACGCCTATTACGCCGATTGGCATGCCAGCAAGGTCATGGACCTGAACCTGCCGCCGGAGCACTGGCAGCGGGTGCTGGAGGTCTACGCCAAGCAGGCCGGCAATACGCCGTTGCTGCAACGGGCGCTGATCCTGTCCTTCGCCCGTGAGATGAACCTGCCGATCGCGACGCTGGTCAGGGGCCTGATGGACGATCTGGCCAAGGTCGGTAGCGGTCCGGCTGACAGCGTGGACGCTGGAAGCAGCGACAGCCTGGTGATGGCGGATGCGGATTCGGCCCTCGGTCTGGCCGCTGCCCGGGTGTTGACCGCGGCCCTGGCGCGGGACGCCAAGGTCACCCCGCCACCGGCCTTCGTGGCGCAGTTGGACGCGGCCCAGCAACAGCTCGACCTCAGTTCGCAGCCGTTCGCTCAGGCCCTCAACCTGTCCTTGAAGCCTTTCGATCAAGCGACGGCGCGTGCCCTGCTGCAACGCCTGCTGCCATCGCAACCGACCCTGGACCGGGCCCTGGCCCTGACCTGGCTGCAGCGCAGCGTGGCTCAGGCCGCACCGGCCGTGGCCCTGAACCCGGGGCAGGGCTGGCAACAGCAGCAAGGCGCCAGCGGCGAACGCTACTGGCTGTGGCAGGGGCCGCAGGTGCCTGCGGTGCTGACCCTGGACCCATTGCCGGAGCGGCCGTTGCGTGCGTCGCTCAGTTACCAGAGCCAACTGGAGGCGGGCACGCCCTTGCCGGTGAACATCACCCGTCGTCTGTTGCGCCTGGTGCCGGGCGACGAGGCGTTCACCTTCAAGCTGGAACCGGTGGGCAACAAGCCGATCGCCAGTGACGGCCTGTACCTGGACGAAGTGATCATCGCCAACGAGAGCAAGCGGCCGCTGCTGTACGGCATGCTGGAAGTGCCGCTGCCGCCGGGTGCCGATGTCGAGCGCACCACCTGGGGGATCAAGCTGGCCGGTCCTGCGGGCACGGAAGCGGCGTCCCTGGAGAAGGCCCGCTTCGAACCCGGGCAGATGAGCTACGCGGTGCCGCTGGATGCCTTGAACGACAGCAGCGAAGTGCGTCTGCGGCACTTGATCCGCTTCTCCCAGAAGGGCCAGTTCAACCTGCCTGCGGCACGTTTCTATCAGGTCTACGCGCCGGAGCATCAGGCTCGGGAGCGCACGCCGGCACTGGGTCAGGTCACGGTCAAATAACATGACGCGGTGTTGGGCCTGGTTGTGCCTGTGTCTACTCCCTGGGCTGGTGACAGCCCAGGACGAGCCTCTGCGCCTGGCCTGGAAAACCGCCCCGGACAGCGAGCTGGTGAGCCTGAGCAAGACCCAGGTGCTGGCTCGCGAGCCGTTGCCCCAGGACCTGCAGGCACCCCTGGGCAGTGTCTGGAAGCTCTTTGTCTATGCCTGGTTGGCGGATACCGGCGCGCAAGAGCCGGCCTATGCCTGCCAGGGCAAATCCAAGGACGAGGTCTATTGCTGCACGGCCGGTGGCAGCATCGCCCGGGATCAGGCCCTGGTCCGTTCCTGCGGGTTGTACTTCGAGCCGCAACGCTTGCAGCTGTCCAGCGCCGACTGGCGCCAGTACTGGCAAGCCCGCCATGCGCCCGAGTGGTTGCGCGATCTCGACCGCCTGCAGCCGCAGACCCGGGTGCCGGTGGCGGAGCTGTTGCAGGTGCTGGCGCAGTTGCCGGCCCAGGAGACGGCACGCCGGGTGCTGCTGGATGTGGTGCTCAACGCCTCCGATGGCGCGGTGTTGGGAGCCTTGGGCGGGCGCCTGCGGGTCAAGACCTGGAGCTGGCTGGCGGACCAGGACCCGCAGTCGCGCCAGGGCGGTTTTGCCGGTTGGCTGGTGGACGGCACACCCCTGTGGGTGGGGGGACGAGGCACCAGTCAGCGGGTGTTGAAGGATTACGCCCAGGTTCTGGACCAGGTACTGCCGCAGCGTCCGGCCCTGGACAAAGGCCGTTGCGTGGAGGTCAGCCTGTTCTCCCGCTATCCGCTCAAAAGCGTCAGCCAGAATGCCCGGGCCGCCAGGCCAGGTGCCCTGCAAGGGGATTACCAGGTGGAATTCGCCAATGGCAATCAATTGGATATCCACAGTGGCGGCGAGCTTTTCCTGCAAGCTGACGCCTCGGCCCTGCAACTGGTGGCCCGTCTGGACCGCGAGGAATACGTGGCCCGGGTGCTGCAGCGCGAGGCCTCCAGCGAACCCCGGGAAGCCGCCAAGGCCCTGGCCGTGGCCATACGTACCTATCTGTTGCAGAACGCCGGGCGCAGTGGTGAATGCCTGAGCATCGATGACAGCAGCAACCGCCAGCGGGTCGCTCCGCGTCCGGCCACCGCCGAGGCGCGGGCCATCGCCGCCTGGACTGCCGATCTGGTGCTGGCCGGAACCCAGGTCACCTACCATTCGGATCTGCAGGCGCCGGACAAACTGTCTTGGCAACAGGCGGTGGAACAGGCCCGGGCCGGCCAGGGCTACGACGCGATCCTGCTCCACGCTTACCCGCGGGCCAGCCTCAGTCGCTGGGACAATCCAAAGGCTTCCTGCGAGCCCTTGCCGGCCGCTCAGGACTGGCTGCTGAACCAGCGTCGGCGCTGGCGCCAGCCCCTGGAACAGGAGGTCGGCTACAACGAAATCAGCCAGTTCGCGGTGTGCCGCCTGAGCTTCGGCCGGCCCTACGTCGACCGTGAACGGCAGCGCATCTACGTGCGTGGCGTGCTTTCGCTGCAAGACCGCCTCGACCTGACTCACGAATACCTGCACCTGGCCTTTGAAGCTCATCCCAACGGCCAGGATGAAACCTACATCGAAGGGCTCGCCCGTCATCTTTTATTGGAATAGGCCATGAAACTTCCTGCTCCCCCGGTCCTCCTGTTCCTTTGTGGAATGTTCAGCCTGCCCATGGCCCTGGCCGACAGCGGCATTCGGCTCGACACGCCCAAAGGCGGCTGGCGGACCCGCGCCGTCGATGGCGAGCAATACATGCAGGAGGTCAATTACCCGGCCTCCTCGGTGAACACGCCCCAGGGCCAGGCCGATAGCGCGCGCATCAGCGGGCAGATAAAAGGCGCGCCGAAGGCCAACAAGGCGCCGGGCAAACTGATCGTCAACGGCGTCAGCATGCCGCTCAAGTTCGATGAACAAGGCGGTTTCGACCGGCCTTATGCCTTCCCCAACGGCAGCAACAGCGTGGAGGTGCGCAGCCCCGACGGTCAGCAGCGCAAGCGCGTGCAGTTCCTCAATACCGGTGGTGGCGTGACCCCGCCCAAGTTGCGCGTGCTGCTGTCCTGGGACAGCGACAACACCGACCTCGACCTGCACCTGGTGACCCCCGATGGCGCGCACATCTGGTACGGCGATCGCGTGGCCCCCAACGGCGCGACCCTGGACGTGGACGTGACCACCGGCTACGGCCCGGAGATCTTCTCCATGCCGGCGCCGCTCAAGGGCCAGTACCTGGTGTATGTGAACTACTACGGTGGCGGCTATCGCAGTGACGAGGATGCAGATGGCGGCCAGGAAAACGCCGTGCAGCCGCTGACCACGGCCCAGGTCACGGTGATCACCGAGGAGGGCACGCCGGATGAGAAGAGCGAATCCTTCATCGTGCCGATGCGTGCCCCCGGAGAGCTGACCCTGGTGCGCAGTTTCAGCTATCCATGATCGGGCTCAATTGCTGCGCCTGCCCGGGCATTGCTTCATTGCCCTGAGACAATACGAGCGCCCGGCGTTTGCCTTGCAATGAAGCACCATTCATTGGCAGGGAAATGCGCAACATGGGTGCTTTTCAATCGTGGTTGAAGTGCTGTGTGATGGCCGGCTGCTGTGTCTCCGGCCTGGTGTTGGCCGCGGGCGCCGACGGGTTGCAGCGGGTCAAGGTGGATCTGGTGACGCCGCCTCAGGTGCATGCCCATGAACAGGTGGTCAGCGGGCCACCGAAGGTGGTGCAGTTCCACATGCAGGTGGAAGAGAAAAAGATGGTGGTCGATGACCAGGGCACCACGCTGCAGGCCATGACCTTCAACGGCTCCATGCCTGGTCCGACGCTGGTGGTGCACGAGGGCGACTACGTCGAACTGACCTTGAGCAACCCGGCCAGCAACAGCATGCCCCACAACATCGATTTTCACGCCGCCACCGGCGCCCTGGGCGGGGCCGCGCTGACCCAGGTCGTACCGGGCCAGGAGGTGGTGCTGCGGTTCAAGGCCGATCGCAGCGGCACCTTTGTCTACCACTGCGCGCCGTCGGGCATGGTGCCCTGGCACGTGGTCTCGGGCATGAGCGGAACCTTGATGGTGCTGCCGCGCGATGGCTTGAAAGACCCTGCCGGCAAGCCCTTGCACTATGACCGGGCCTACACCATCGGTGAGTTCGATCTGTATATCCCCAAGGACAAGGACGGGCATTACAAGGACTACCCGGACCTGGCCTCCAGCTACCAGGACACCCGTGAAGTGATGCGCAAGCTGACCCCGAGCCATGTGGTGTTCAACGGCCGGGTTGGGGCTCTGACCGGGGCCAATGCGTTGACCGCCAAGGTCGGGGAAAGCGTGCTGTTCATCCACTCCCAGGCCAACCGCGACAGCCGTCCGCACCTGATTGGCGGCCATGGTGACTGGGTCTGGACCACCGGCAAGTTCGCCAATGCCCCTTTGCGCAATCTGGAAACCTGGTTCATCCCCGGCGGTTCGGCGCTGGCCGCGCTCTACACCTTCAAGCAGCCCGGCACCTACGTGTACCTCAACCACAACCTGATCGAGGCCATGGAGCTGGGGGCCCTGGCTCAGGTCAAGGTCGAAGGCACCTGGGACGATGACCTGATGACCCAGGTGAAGGCCCCGGGGCCCATTGTTCCGGCCAAGCCTTGACCTGAAGCCGCGCCGTGGCCGCGGGGTTCAGGCCGCAGCGCCGTGGCTTGGCGTCAGAGGTTCAGGGCGAACTTCAGGTAGCCCGGGTACGCCTGGCGCCAGTCGTCCTGGAAGGTATGCCCCTCGGCATGCTCATGGCTCTGGACCTGGTTGCCGGGCGCCAGGGCCTGCTGCGTGGTGGCGGTGAGCTTCTGGTTGCTTTCGTGCTCCTGGGCGCCGTGGACGATGACGATGCGCTTGTCCCGGGCCCGGGGTTCGCCGAACGGAATCCGGTAGCCACCGGGGGATAGCAGCAACGCGCCGCTGTATTGCTGCGGGTACTCGGCGATCAGGTGCGAGGCATGTTCGGCGCCTTGGGAGAAACCCATCAGGGCGATGCGCGAGCGGTCGATGCGGGTCTGCTTTTCCAGCTTCTTCAGGGCGGCGCTGACCGCCTCCTGGGTGCTGTCCACCGAATGCGGCTGCCACATGAACTGATGCTCGTCGCGCTTGAGGGTGCCGTTGATGCCCACCAGCACCGCCTGCTCGCCCACAAGGTCGGCGCGCATGTCGATGCCGTCGCTGCCTTCGGTGCCGAATCCCGACAGCCAGACCACCACCGGCCAGCCTTCGGCGGGGGCCTTGCCCTGGGGAATGCTGAAGGCCGCCAGGCCGGCATCCTTGGCCTTGGCCGGGTAGTTCTTCTCGGCGGCCTGCAGCAGCTTCTGGTAGGCCGGGGTCTGCTGCAGTGATTGCAGTTCGTCGTCTTCCTTGAGGATCACCCACTGCCAGAAGCCACGCTCGCGGGCCTGATCGAGGAACTCGGCGGCGCGCGTGTTCTTGTTCATGGCGGCCAGGCTGCCAGCTGCCTGGTAGGCGGCGTAGGCATTCTTCGGGTCGAGACGGGCGGCGGTCAGGTAGTAGGCGAGGGCGCCGGCGTAGTTGTCGTGCTGGCTCTTTTCGTTGTCCCCGGCTTCGATGAAATCGGCCGGCGTGGCGTCGTCCAGGTACAGATTGGCCATGGCCGCCAGGCCTTGCCAGCGGCCTTTGGCGACGTCCTGCTGGTCTTCGGCGTGGACGTTGGTGAGGCTGAGGGCGGTAAATAGGCAGAGGAACGACAGCGGCAGGCGTACAGCGGCCGGCAACGACATGACTGAGAGTCCTTTTTCAGTGGAAGACGCCTCGGGCGGGTGCCCGAAACGGCGCGCAGCTTAACATGGCAGGTCGCGTCCCTCGACGACCTGCGCATTTGCCGTTGTCAGTCTTGCAGCGGGGCAGAGCTCGTCGTTCAGTCGCTCTGATCGGTGGTGGAAAGCACTTCGTCGATCTTCCAGCAGCCCTTGTCCTTGATCATCCGTACATCGACGATCTGGGTGGTATCCGGGGTGCTGCCCAGCGTGACCTGTTCCTTGGCGCTGGAACCCTTGATCTGCGGCTCGCTGACCTTGATCTGGGTCAGCCACTCATCCATGTAGTCCTGGGCCTTGAGGAAGTAGTCCTCTTCCAGGCCATCGGGGCTGGCCATCTGCTTTTTGATCTTGGCGATCAGCGAGTCGGAGACGTACTTCTTCATTTCCGGGACGCTGTCGGTGATCGGGTCCTTGTCTTCGCTGAAGGTTTGCAGGTACCAACTGTAGAACGCCTGGGTGACAGGCTTGGGCGAACTGGCGCAGTCGGCCAGGGCCAGTGGCTGATGCAGGGCGACGGCGGCCGCGGCCAGCAGCGAGCAGAACAGCATTCTCATGGAGGACCCCTTACGGATGGCGATAGATTTTGTAGTCGGGCTTGTGCACCCGATAGGAATGCCCTGGGTAGAAACCGTGCAACTGCTTGAAGTCTGACACCCAGAGTGAACCGTTGAACATCGCCATGTGCCCATGGGGATGGCCGGGAATCGGCTGAATGATCACTACATCACCGGCCTGAGGCGTCTGGCCAGCGGGTTGCTCGACGAATCCGGCCGAGGTCAGGGATGAGCCGAAGTCCTTGGCCGAATGCTTCCTGTGCAGAATCACCCCACCGCCGCCAGCCTCGATCGCCTGGCGGGTGTAGGCGGCACAGCGTCCGGTACTGCCGGCGTGAGCATGCGCGTTCAAGTGATCGATAGCGGCTTGTTTATTCCACATTCCTTGTCATCCGAGAGTCCTTGAGAGCGGCGATTTTATTCTTGCGCGGGGATGCCGGAAATACTGGCTAAGTGCCTTGTGAGTGGGCATTGGGCTGTGGGTCACAATTATGCCGCCGGATCCTGGCGTCGTGCTCATGTCGGCCGGGGATCGGCCGTTTTGCCTGTGCTTCACGCCGTTCAGCTCAACTGCAGCACAGACGTCCCCCGCGTAACGGTCTGGACCCGGTTACGCCCTTGATCCTTGGCGCCATACAGGGCCTCGTCTGCCTGGGACAGCAGGCGCGAGAGCTCGTAGCCTGCGGTTTGGCTGCTTACCACACCAATGCTGACGCTGAGCAGGCCGGGGGCCAGCAACGGCAGGTGGGCAAAGCCCTCACGGATTCGCTCGGCCACTTGAATGGCGGTCTGTTCATCAGCCGTTGCCAGGAGGCAGGCGAACTCTTCGCCGCCGATCCGAGCGAACACGTCCTGCTTGCGCAGGGTCTGCGTCAGCACCTGGCTGAAGGCAATCAGCGCCTGATCGCCGGTCTGATGACCGAAGGCATCGTTCAAACGCTTGAAGTGGTCCAGGTCGCACAACAACAAGGCCACCGATTCGCCGCGACGGCGGCATTCGATCAGCATCCGCTCACCGTTGACCATGAATGCCCGGCGATTGCCGATGCCGGTCAGAGCGTCACAAAAGGCCGCAGCCTTGAGGCGCAGTTCGACCTGCTCCTTGACCATGGACAAGGTCACGTAGGCGATGCCGATCACATACAGCATCGACTCGAACAGCATGAAGGAGAAAAACGGCACCCCGGCGCCGTAGCCTTTGAGTGCCTGATCCAGCCCCAGGCCCTGATCGATGACGGCGCGCACGCTGTAGAAAACGGTATGCAACAGGGTCAGGGCCAGGGCGGGCAGATAGGCGACCTCCAGGCGCTGGCGGCTGCGCCAGAACTCCAGCATTGTCAGCAGGCCATAGCTGGCGACCAGCAGCGAATAGACCGAGACTCGCACCGTCATCGATTGATAGAAGGACGGAACCAGGCACAGGCACAGGCCCAGCCAGACGGCGGCCCCGGCGAGCATGCCCGGCAGATGGGGCGCACGCCCGGTGAAGACGCGCATTGCCGTCCAGTTGAAGGCTGCGCTGAGCAGCAGGGTCATGTTGCCGAGCACCTTGGGCACGTAATCCGCTCCCTGGTCGCGCAAGCTCACCAACACCATGCCCACCGCGGCCAGCAGCATCATGCCGCCCAGATAGGCCAATGGGCGCTCGCGGGTTTCCCGTAACCAGGCATGGAAGGTCAGCAGACTCATCAGGAAGAAAATGAAGACCGAGACTACGAGCAGGGTTGGGATGTGCAGGACCATGTCCTAAGGTTCTCGTTTGCGTCGTCTCTAGGGCGCGGCGTCGAAGCCCGCTGCCGGAAGGTTGGCGAATTGCCATCAAGGGACGGGATTGTAGCGAGAACTCAGGGGCCACGGGGGATGTTGCTGCAACAACGGTCCGAGCCTAGCGGAACACCCCGCAGACCGCGTTGCCCTGGTATCCATGCATGATCGGCCCGAGGAACATGAACGGGCCGCAGGCGTAAAACTCCGAGCTGATTTTGTGGCTTGAGTACAGGAGGGGGGCTTCGATGCCGCCTATATCATTGCCGTATGAGGTGGCGCTGTAGGACTCGCAAACCGGCAATTTCAGCGGGATGGGCAAGATAACCGCCCAGACGGTGGTGCCACACCACTGGCGTTCGGCAGTGCTCTTTTGCGTGCGGGTGATGACCGGTGTCATCGAGTTGCCGATGAGCGTCTGGTGAGCCGCGGTCTTTGTGACCTGTTCCTCGGGCATGTCCACCCAGGCACCGACACAGCCGCAGAGGCCAAGGGCTGCCAGCGTGGTCATCAGCGTGCGTGTGCTGGCCAGCCACAAGGGGCGCGCGGTGATGGCGTTGCGCTTGATGGCTTGAGGTGAGAGCGGGACTGCAAAGCTGGGTCGGTCGTGCATCCTGCACCTGCTGTGGGAGTGGCCAGTTCTTCCCGTGCCCGGGTTTCAGGCATTAAAAAGCCGGCTTGTGGCCGGCTTCTCGGGGACTGGCTTGGTTCATTTTTGGTAAACCGCACCAGCCTTCAAAACGTACACCCAGCTCTTGCGGCTGGCTGTGGGACTGGGCGGGAAAGTCATCCGCTTCGTCGGGCGATCTGACCGCAGAAAGGGTCGATGCGCAAATGTGGGGCGCAGCATACGCAGGTTCGCCGGGAATTCCCAGTGCAAAGCGCGATCCAGAGGCCTTGAGGGCGAAAATAGTGCGTGGGAATGTGTTGCGCGATGCGTATCTGGTGCAAGCCCGTTCGCCGGCAAGCCGGTTGCTGCGGGAAATCGCGGGCACAAAAAAGCCCCGATCACTCGGGGCTTTCTCTTGAAGCTTGTCGCTCGAAGCCTGCAGCTGCTTCTCAGCCTTTATAGGCCGCGACCGACTTCAGGATCTCGGCACGGGCCGCGTCAGCGTTGCCCCAACCGTCGATCTTCACCCACTTGCCTTTTTCGAGGTCTTTGTAGTTCTCGAAGAAGTGCTTGATCTGTTCCAGCAGCAGGGCTGGCAGGTCGGTGTATTCCTTCACGTCGACGTACAGCTGGGACAGCTTGTCGTGAGGAACCGCGATCACTTTGGCATCGCCGCCGCCGTCGTCGGTCATGTTCAGGATGCCCACTGGACGGGCGCGGATTACCGAGCCTGGCGCTACTGGGTAAGGGGTCACGACCAGCACGTCGAGGGGGTCGCCGTCGTCAGCCAGGGTGTTGGGGATGAAGCCGTAGTTGGCCGGGTAGAACATGGGGGTGGCCATGAAACGGTCAACGAACAGGCAGTCGCTGTCTTTGTCGATTTCGTACTTGATCGGCGCGTGGTTGGCCGGGATTTCGATAGCGACGTAGATGTCGTTCGGCAGGTCTTTGCCCGCCGGAATCTTGCTGTAGCTCATTGGGCGTTGCCCCCGTTAGTTGACCAAATGACTTGGCCGGATTGACCAAAAAGTGGCGGCGATTATAGACACACTCCGCTACCGATGCCACGTGCCAAGGGTCGTAGAACCTTGGTTGTACTGTCGCGCAGAGCGGTCCGGCTGTACCGCGCGACCGGTGGTTTTACCATCGGTCGCCAGGCGGGGAAGTTGTCTTTCAACCGGCCTGCAGATGAACAACGTAACAGCGCGACAGGAACTTAGTGGTGCGTTTGATAGACCGGGTCTTCAGCCTGAAGTTGCTGTAGCCGGGCCAGGGGATTCTGCCGATAAAACAGCTGCAACTGTGCATAGACTTTCGGATAGGCCGCCACCAGCAAGTCCGGGGCGCTGAAGAAGTATTCGCTGGTGACGGCGAAGAATTCGGCCGGGTTTTCCGCTGCGTAGGGATCGATGGCGGTTTCGGCGTCCGGGTCGTGGTCGAGTTGACGGTTGAGGTCGTCGTAGGCGCTCTGCATCACCTGGGCCCAGTCGCTGACTCGCATGTCGCTGTGCAGCGGCGGCAGGCCATTGGCGTCGCCGTTGAGCATGTCCAGCTTGTGGGCCAGTTCGTGGATCACCAGGTTGTAGGCTTCCCAGCCGCCGCTGGCTTGCACCCCGGGCCAGGCAAGGATGATCGGCCCCTGTTGCCAGGCTTCGCCACTGTGCTCGCCATCCCACTCATGCTCGATACCGCTGGCATCGCGGTGGCGCTGGGGGCTGAGGAAGTCGTCGGGGTAAAGGATGATTTCGTGGAAGCCCTGGTACCAGTTCAGGTCGCCCAGGTGCAGCAGCGGCAGTTGCGCCTGGGCCGCCAGCAGCAGGCGCTGTTCCTGATGCAGTTCCACGCCGGGCAGGGTGGTGAGGTGCTTGTCGTCCAGGAACAGCACGCTGGCTTCGCGTAGCCACTGGTCCTCGGCGGCGCTGATGCCGTCGAGGAACGGTAGTTGCTGGCGTACCCGCTGCCAGGTGTCATCGCTGACCGGATGCTTGGCCAGCCGGCGCTTGCGGCGCCAGGCGCTGAGGGACCACATAAGGTTTAGCGGGTTTCGACTTTTTCAGCACTGCGGGCCAAGCGGCTGCGCAGCACGCCAATGATCATCGGCACCAGGGACAGGAGGATGATGGCGACCACCAGCAACGAAAGGTTTTTCTTGATGAACGGCACGTTGCCGAAGAAGTAGCCCAGGGTCACCAGGCCGCCGACCCAGAGAATGGTGCCGGCCACGCTGAAGGCAAAGAACCGCGGGTAGGGCATGCGGGCCACACCGGCGACGAAGGGCGCGAAGGTGCGGATGATCGGCAGGAAGCGGGCCAGGGTCACGGTCTTGCCACCGTGTTTCTCATAGAAGTCGTGGGTTTTCTGCAGGTAGTCGCGGCGGAAGATCTTCGAGTTGGGGTTGCTGAACAGGCGTTCGCCCGCCGTTCGCCCGATCACGTAGTTGGTGCTGTCGCCAAGGATGGCCGCCAGCATCAGCAGGCCGCCCAGCAGCACCGGGTCCATGCCGCCGCCCGCAGCGACTGCGCCGGCGATGAACAGCAGGGAGTCGCCCGGCAGGAACGGCGTCACCACCAGTCCGGTTTCGCAGAAAATCACCAGGAACAGGATGGCGTAGATCCAGGGCCCGTAGTTGGTCACCAGCATGTCGAGATAAACGTCGAGATGAAGGATTAGGTCGATCGGGTTGAAATCCATGGGGGCACCTGTGGTGACAGCCTGGCTCTGCAGGCCTGTGCGATGACTCGAAGAAAGGGACTACAAGGAGGATGTAGCTTTTCTTACGATCCGAAAAGTTCGGCATTATAAAGGCTGACAGGTGAAATGCGCGTTCAGATTGTAGCCGGGCGTTTCGGTTTGCGAGGGGGAGCAAACGCAGAGGATTTGATGTTCGCCGCAGCTGATAAAGCGGCCCTGAGGCCGCTTTTTTGTGGGTCAGTCATCGCTCAGCGGCAATATGTAGTTCTTGAATTCGGTGTCTTCGCGAAACCCCATGGACTCATAGGTTTTCTGTGCCACGGCGTTGTTGCTGCTGGTGGAAACCCGCAGCCGCACGGCATTGGATTCCTTGGCCATTTTCTTCGCGGTGCGCATCAGGTTGTCGGCCACCAGCTGGCGGCGGGCGTCTTCGGCGACGTAGATGTCGTTGAGAATCCACACGCGCTTGAGGGACAGCGAAGAAAAACTCGGGTACAGCTGGCAAAAGCCCAGCAACTTGCTGCTGTCATCATCGGCCAGGGCCAGGTAGATCACCGATTCCTTGCGTCGCAGGCGCTTTTCCAGAAAGGCCCGGGACGAGTCCGGATAAGGCAGGGCGCCATAGAATTCACGGTATTTGACGAAAAGCGGGGTCAACAGATCCAGGTGCTCGAGGGTTGCTTGAGTAATCCGCATGGGTAGCTCTCAACTTCAAGTGGATGTGACGGCACAGGTTGGATGACTCGGGCAGCCGTGTCCCGATGCTGCCCAAAGCGCTGAAAAAGCGCAATCGTCTTGCAACGTCACGCTTGAGGTGGGTCCAACAGGAAATTGCCCTTCATATTCGCCGGGGAATCGTTGTCCAGGGTCTGTATCTGTGCCTCGTCCTTGAGATTCACCCCCGACAGTTGCCGACGGCAGGCTTCGCGCATCAGGTACAGCAGGCGGTGGGCGGCCATGCCGTAGCTCAGGCCCTCCAGGCGCACGTTGGAGATGCAGTTGCGGTAGGCGTCGGTCAGGCCGACTTTTGGCTGATAGGTGAAATACAGCCCCAGGCTGTCGGGCGAGCTGAGGCCGGGGCGCTCGCCGATCAGGATCACGGTCATCTTGGCCCCTAGCAACTCGCCGATTTCGTCGGCCACCGCCACCCGGCCTTGCTCCACCAGGATCACTGGCGACAGCGACCAGCCCTCGGCGGCGGTCTGCTCTTCCATGCGCGCCAGGAATGGCAGGGTGTGGCGATGCACCGCCAGCGCCGACAAACCGTCCGCCACCACCACCGCCAGGTCGACCCCGCCGGGATGGGCACTGGCGTAGTCGCGCAGGCTCTGGGCCGATTCATCACTGAGTCGGCGCCCCAGATCGGGGCGTTGCAGGTAACTGTGGCGATCCGTGGCGGCGCTGTGCACCAGCAGGCTGTCACGGCCGCGCTCGGCCAATTGGGAGCGCAGGTTCGCGTGGTCGAAAGGCAGGTGCACCGCGTCCCGGGCCTGGGCGTGGGCGAACTGGAAGTCCAGCTGGGCGCCGGTGGGCAGGCTGGTGCCGGTACGGCCCAGGGCAATGCGTGCCGGGGTGAGGCGGCGCAGCTCCAGCCAGGGGTTTTGCGAGTCGCTCGGATGTTTTTGCATGAGCCTGTTCCTTATCCCAACTGGGCCAGCGCCTGGCGGAACGCCGGCGGCAGGTTGTTGCCGAAATGCACCTTGCCATCGGCCTGGGTGAAGATGCCGGTCCTGGCCAGCCACTGCTCGAATTCGGGGGCGGGTTTCAGGCCGAGGGTCTGGCGGGCGTAGAGCGCGTCGTGGAAGGACGTGGTCTGGTAGTTGAGCATGATGTCGTCGGAGCCGGGGATGCCCATGATGAAGTTGATCCCGGCCACGCCCAGCAGGGTCAGCAGGGTGTCCATGTCGTCCTGGTCGGCCTCGGCGTGGTTGGTGTAGCAGATGTCGCAACCCATGGGCACGCCCAGCAGCTTGCCGCAGAAGTGATCTTCCAGCCCGGCGCGGATGATCTGCTTGCCGTTGTACAGGTATTCCGGGCCGATGAAGCCGACCACGGTGTTCACCAGGAACGGCTTGAAATGCCGGGCCACGGCGTAGGCGCGGGTTTCGCAGGTCTGCTGGTCGACGCCGAAGTGGGCGTTGGCCGACAGGGCGCTGCCCTGGCCGGTCTCGAAGTACATCAGGTTCTGCCCGAGGGTGCCGCGGTTCAGGCTCAGGCCCGCTTCGTAGCCTTCCTTGAGCACGTTGAGGTTGATGCCGAAACTGGCGTTGGCCGCTTCGGTACCGGCAATCGACTGGAACACCAGGTCCAGGGGCACGCCGCGGTTGATGGCTTCGATGGAGGTGGTGACGTGGGTCAGCACGCAGGCCTGGGTCGGGATTTCGTAGCGCTGGATGATGGCGTCGAGCATTTCCAGCATGGCGCAGATCGAGGCGATGCTGTCGGTGGCCGGGTTGATGCCGATCATGGCGTCGCCGTTGCCGTACAGCAGGCCGTCGAGAATGCTTGCGGCAATGCCCGCCGGCTCATCGGTGGGGTGGTTGGGCTGCAGGCGGGTGGACAGGCGCCCGCGCAGGCCCAGGGTGCCGCGAAACTGTGTCACCACGCGAATCTTCTGCGCCACCAGCACCAGGTCCTGCACGCGCATGATCTTCGACACCGCGGCGGCCATCTCCGGGGTCAGGCCTGGGGCCAGGGCCCGCAGGCTCTGCTCGTCGGCAGCGTCGCTGAGCAGCCAGTCGCGAAAGCCGCCCACGGTCAGGTGGCTGACCGTGGCGAAGGCCTGTTTGTCATGGCTGTCGATGATCAGCCGGGTGACTTCGTCGGTTTCGTAGGGAATCAGCACCTCTTCGAGAAAGTGCTTCAAGGGGATGTCCGCCAGGGTCATCTGGGCGGCGACCCGCTCGCCGTCGTTGAGGGCGGCAACCCCGGCCAGAAAGTCGCCGGAACGGGCCGGACTGGCCTTGGCCATGACGTCCTTGAGGCTGTCGAAGCGATAGGTCTGAGAACCTACGCTGTGGGAAAATTGGGCCATCTCAGTCTCCGTTTCAACGATGTAGGGGCGTTGCCGAGTGCTGGCGGATCATCAGGATGCCACCTTCTTCAGCAGGTTTTCCAGGCGGTTGCCGGCAGCCCTGTGCTGGAGGATGGCAAAGGCCTTTTCCGCCACCAGGCTGCCGCCTTCCAGCGGTGGCAGGCCACCGCGGTAGATGTTCGAGATCACGGTGTATTCGTAGCGAATGTCCGGGTTGCCGCTGAACTGCGCGGCGGCGCGGCGGGCCTGGTCGTCCGGCAGGCGGTAGCCCAGGTAGGCGGACATGCTGCGCGAGGCCAGGGCATCACCGCCGGGGCGCTCGCCGATCAGCACGATGATCAGTTGCGGTTGCAGCGCTTCGCCCACCGATTCCGCCAGCTTGACCCGGCCATAGGGCGCGAGGATCGGCTGGCCGATGCGCAGCTCGCGGCTCTGCAGGCCATCCAGCAACACCGGCAGCAGTTCGGGAATGTTGTGGTGGATGGCTTCGGCGCTGAGGCCGTCGGAAATCACGATCTGCACATCGTTGTATTCCGGTTGCAGGCGCTGCAGCACCTCCTCGGTCAGCCGCGCCCCCAGTTCCGGGTCTTGCAGGTGAGCCAGCTTGTCCGGGGCCGCGGTGCGCAGCTCGCGCAGAGCAATGGCGGCGATTTCGGCGGGGCGCAGGTCGACGTAGATCGCTTCCCGGGCCACCGCCAGGTTGGCCCGCACCGTGCGCGACACCCTGTTGGCCGGCCGCGGGCCGGCGTTGTCGAAGCCGTAGGTGGCCGGGGTGGATTCCAGCAGGCGCTGGAAGTCGATGTCCGACGCGCAGAAGATCCTCGGATTGCCCCAGTTCGGCCCGCGCTCCACGTTGCCGTGGGCATCCTCCTGGAAAATCCCCTTGCCCAGGGCCCAGCGCAGGTATTCCGGGGCCGGTGCCAGGTCGTGGACTTCGCGCAGGGTCTGGTTGTCGTGGGCGCTGGTGTCGAAGTAGGCGAGCATGCGATCGGTGCTCAGGTACACGTCCATGAAGAAGTTGGCGCCGGCGGCGGTCAGCAGTTCGGTGGCCATCTGCTGGCCTTCCAGGGTCACCTGGGAGTGCAGGGTGTAGCAGGGCGCCATGCCCATGGGCAGCCCCAGCAGCTTGCCCATGAACTGGTCCTGCAGGCAGGAGTAGGTCATCTCGAAGTTGTCGAGGTGGGTTTCCGGGCCGATGAAGCCGGTGACGTTGTTCACCATGTACGGTCGATAACGCCGGGCCAGCCCGTAGCACAGGGCCTCGCAGGTGGCCATGTCGATGCCCTCGTGCTTGCCGTAGGTCAGCTCGCTGCCCTGGCCGGTCTCGAAGTACATGAAGCTTTCCGCCACCTCCCGCAGCGGGCCGCGCTCGGCCATGGTCTGCCAGGCCTGGTCGAGCAACGGCACGGTGACGTCGAATTCGTCGGTCAGGGTGCGTTCGGTGCCGGCCAGGCTCTGGAACATGATCTCCACCGGCGCGCCCTGGTCGAGGCAGGCCAGTTGGGTCTTGATGTGGGAGAGCACGCAGATCTGCGTCGGCGCCCCGGTTTCCCGGCGCAACTTGTCCAGGTGGTGCAGGGTGGCGCTGATGTTCTCCACGGTGTCGATGGCCGGATTGAGGCCGATCAACGCATCCCCCGAGCCCATGCTCAGCCCGGTGTAGACCAGCAAGGTGATGCCGCTGAGGTTGTCGGTGGGATGGTTGGGCTGCAACCGTGACGACAGGGTGCCGGGCAGGCCCACCAGGGTGCGGGCCTTGGCCGCCGCGCCGCTCTTGAGTTTTTTCGACAGCAGGATCAGCTCGTGCACATCCAGCAGCTTGGCCAGGGCCGCCGCCATCACCCCGGTCAGGGCCGTGCCGATACGGCGTATTTCGGTGCCGTGGCTGCGCAGCAGGCGATCTTTCAGGGCGCCCAGGGTCAGTGGGGCGATCTCGTCGAAGACGCCGTGGTCGATGTCGTAGTTGACCTGCATGACGCTGTCGATGCGCCCGTGGCGATCGGTCAGCGGGTGTTCGAAATAGTGCGCCAGGGTCAGCTCCGAGAGCACCTTGCGCGCCGCTTCGCGGGTGATCTCGTCCACGGCGGCCAGCCCTGCCACCCGGTCGCCGGCCTTGCTGATGTCGGCGGCGCCGAGCACCGCCTTGAGGCTGCTGAAGGCGATCTCGCGATCCAGCACCCGGGTGCTGTAGCCACGCTCGGCCGGGACGGCGGGAAGGCGGATGTGCTGCAGTTCGGTGAGTGACATGGCAAGAGGCTCCTTGGCCGGCATCGGCATCAGTGCACGCCGTAAAAGGCGACGGGCACGATGTGCCGATGGGGTGTTCCCAGATTGATGAAATGCGCCGAACGCTCGCGCACTTCATCGATGACGATCAGGTTGCAAGAACTGCGCCCCCAATCCGTGGCGTAGTTGCCCAGGACCTTGCCGACGTTGCTTTCCAGCAACAGCACCAGCGGCCATTGAGGTTCGGGCTGGGCGGCGCCCAGGGCCCGGCACAGCAGGGCCCCCAGTTGGCGGATTTCCTCCAGGTCCGGCGCCTGGCCGCTATCGAGCAGTTGCAGGCAGGCACCGTCGCGGCTGCTCAAGGCCAGGGCCAGGGCGTCGTCCAGTTGTTGCCGTGAGGCGTTCATCGGCAGGCGGGCGACGATGGGCAGGTCCTTGAGCGGCAGCACTTCGGGCCGGGGCAGGAACAGGGTGCTGCCGGAGATTTCGGTGTTGTGCAGGGTCAGGCCGTAGACCGTGGCCCGGCCGCGGTTTTCCGGCTGCAGGTGGCCGGCATCCCGGCCCAGTCGTGGGTGGCGGGCGATGGCCAGGGCCAGATCGATGCCCAGGTCGCCGTAATAGGTAATGCCCGGCATGGCTTCGCCTTGCAGGTGGCGATAGAGCAGTTCGCCCACACCACCGGAAAAGGTCAGGGCCGGTTGGGCATTGTGTTCGGGGAGGATCAACGGCAGTTGCTCGGTCAGTTGCCCCAGCGGGCCGGCAAAGAAGGTGCGATCACCTTCGGCGATGGCGACCAGGGCGTCGACGTACCAGTTGACCACCGCATCCCGCTCCGGGTGGTCGAGCGGCTGGCCAACAGTCTTGTGGATCTGCAGGTGATCGAGCAGCGCCCGGCCGAATTCCGACAGCGCGCTGAGGCGATAACCACCCGGTTCGAACTGCAAGTGCCGGGCGCCGATGAAGTGGCAGCCGCTGGCCAGGACATTGCCGTCCAGGCCCCAGGCTGCGTTGGTGGTGCCGCCGCCGATATCCAGGTTGAGCAGCGGTTGCCCCGGATGACAGCGGCTCAGGGTCGAACAGCTGCCCATGAACGCCAGCCAGGACTCCAGCCCGCCGTCGTCGGCGCGGGAGACCAGTACGTTGCCGATCAGTTGCTCCACCCGTCGTGTCAGGGCCTGGGCGTTGTGCCGCCGCGCCGCCAGGCCGGTAATGATCACGCCCGCGGAAAACAGCTGTTCCGGGCGCACTCCGGCCTGCTCAAGCCAGCATTCGATCAGGCCCTGGATCGCCGCTTCATCGATGATCCGCTCCTTGAACGGGGTAAACACCGGCTCGCCGCGAAACAGCACCCGGGGTTCGTTGAGGGCCATGCGTCCGGTGACGCAATGGCTGCTCAGGCTGGCCTGGGCGATCAGCGCGCTGCTGGTGGTGGAGCCGAAGTCCAGCCCCAGCAGCAACACCGATGTGCCGCCCGTGATGGCTTGCATGCTGGCGTTCCTCGCCGCGCCGGAATCAGGCCGTGGCCTTCTGGCCCGCAGGCTCCGGAGTTTCCAGTGCGGTGCCGCCCAGGTACTCGCCCGGGGCGATGATCCCCGCTGCCCGATCCTGGGCTTCCAGTTGCAGCGCCTTGGGCACCGACAGCCAGTAGGCCAGGCCGACGGCGACAAAACCGGCGCTGATCTTGCCGATCAGCACCGGCAGGATGATGGTCGGCTGGAAGTTGGCGGTGAACGACAGGTGGTCCCCCAGCAGGAAGGCGGCGCAGACCCCGAAGGCGATGTTCACCACCTTGTCCTTGGGCGGCATCAGGCGCACCAGGCGGAACATGGCGAGGATATTGGCGATGGTCGCCAGCATGCCGGCACTGCCCACGGCGCTGAGGCCGATCTTGCCGCCGAGGTTTTCCAAAGGCTTGCCCAGGTATTTGCGCAGCAGGTAGACCATGGGGAAGGCACCGGCCAGCATGATGCCGATGTAGCCGGCGGTTTCCAGGGCGCGGGTCTGGTCCTGGGCGTCGGCGATGATCGGGTGGAAGCCCCAGCTGCCGAACACCGCGGAGAAGGCCCCGGTGAAGTACTCGACGATGGAGAACACCAGCACCAGCTTGATCGCCGCGTCCATGGCCCGGCCGAAGATGATGAAGCCCTTGATCATCATGTCCGGCAAAAAGCGCAGGCCCAGGGCCAGGGCCACGACGAAGATCAGGATCGGCAGCAGGTTGGCGAAGATGCTGCCCAGGCCCAGGGCCAGTTGGTAGCTGGCTTCACCGTTGGTGCTGACCAGTTCGCGTACTACCGGGTTGCTGAAGGCCAGGATCAGGCTGGCGATCATCACCCCGACAGGGATGGTGAGGATGCCGGACATGATCCCCAGGGCCATGTACTTGTGGTCGCGCTTGTCGAGCATCGCCAGGCCCATGGGGATCGAGAAGACGATGGTGGCGCCGCCCATGAAGCCGGTGATCAACGCCATCACCAGTGCTTCCTTGCTCGCGGCCAGGGCCGAGGCCAGCTGATAGCCGCCCATGTCCGAGGCGATGATCATGGTCGCTGCCAGGGCCGGGTCGGCGCCCAGGGAGTTGAAGAACGGCCCGAAGACGGTTTCGATGACCACGGTGAGATAGGGGATGGAAGCCATGATTCCCGCCGCCGGCACGAAGATGTAGCCGGTGGCGTGGATGCCTTCCATGAATTCTTTGCCCAGGCCCCGCTCGCTGTCGTAGATGGCGGCGAAGGCGCCGAGTACGGCGCAGAGCATGATGAGGTAGAGCACGTAGTTGCCGATCTGATCCATTGCGTTTGTCCCTTGTTATTGTTTTTCAAGCAGGGTCTGTGCACGACTGGTTTGGCGCAGAACTTCCGACAGCAGTGTCCCGTCCGGCCAGCCTTCGGCACCGGATCAGAGCAGGTAAACAATTGCGGCAAGGCCGCGAAAAGGCCTCCCGGCGACCGGGGTCGCCGGGAGGATCGATCAGAAGAAGCCCAGTGGGTTGATGTCGTAGCTCACCAGCAGGTTCTTGGTCTGCTGGTAGTGGTCGAGCATCATCTTGTGGGTTTCACGGCCAACGCCGGACTTCTTGTAGCCACCGAACGCGGCGTGGGCCGGGTACAGGTGGTAGCAGTTGGTCCACACGCGGCCGGCCTTGATCCCGCGGCCCATGCGATAGGCGCGGTTGATGTCGCGGGTCCAGACCCCGGCACCCAGGCCGAACTCGGTGTCGTTGGCAATCGCCAGGGCTTCGGCTTCGTCCTTGAAGGTGGTCACGCCCACCACCGGGCCAAAGATCTCCTCCTGGAACACGCGCATCTTGTTGGTGCCCTTGAGCAGGGTCGGCTGGATGTAGTAGCCGCTGGACAGGTCGCCTTCGAGTTTTTCCACCTTGCCGCCGGTGAGCAGCTGCGCGCCTTCGTTCTTGGCGATGTCGAGGTAGGAGAGGATCTTGTCGAACTGCTGCTCGGACGCCTGGGCGCCGACCATGGTGTCGGTGTCCAGCGGGTCGCCGCGCTTGATCTGTTCGATCTTCTTCATCACCACTTGCATGAATTCGTCGTAGATCGACTCCTGCACCAGGGCGCGGGACGGGCAGGTGCAGACTTCACCCTGGTTGAAGAACGCCAGCACCAGGCCTTCGGCGGCCTTTTCGATGAACTTGGGTTCGGCCTGCATGATGTCTTCGAAGAAGATGTTCGGCGACTTGCCGCCCAGTTCCACGGTGGACGGAATGATGTTCTCGGCGGCGCATTTCATGATGTGCGAGCCCACCGGGGTCGAGCCGGTGAAGGCGATCTTGGCGATGCGCTTGCTGGTGGCCAGGGCCTCGCCGGCTTCGCGGCCGAAACCTTGCACCACGTTGAGCACGCCCGGTGGCAGCAGGTCGCCGATCACTTCCATCAGTACGGTGATGCCCAGCGGCGTCTGCTCGGCGGGCTTGAGCACCACGCAGTTGCCGGCGGCCAGGGCCGGGGCGAGTTTCCAGGCGGCCATCAGGATCGGGAAGTTCCACGGGATGATCTGTCCGACCACGCCCAGGGGCTCATGGATGTGGTAGGCCACGGTGTTGCCGTCGATTTCCGCGGCGCTGCCTTCCTGGGCCCGCAGGCAACCGGCGAAGTAGCGGAAGTGGTCGGCGGCCAGCGGGATGTCGGCGTTCAGGGTCTCGCGCACGGCCTTGCCGTTGTCCCAGGTTTCGGTGATGGCCAGCAGTTCGAGGTTCTGTTCGATGCGGTCGGCGATCTTCAGCAGGATCAGCGAGCGGGCCTGCACCGAGGTGGCGCCCCAGGCATCGGCGGCGGCATGGGCGGCGTCCAGCGCCTTGTCGATGTCTTCGGCAGTGGAGCGGGGGAATTCGGCAATCGGCTGGCCATTGACCGGCGACGTGTTGGTGAAGTACTGGCCTTTGATCGGCGCGACGAATTCGCCGTTGATGTAGTTACCGTATTTGCTCTTGAACGAAACGATGGCGCCTTCAGTACCGGGGTGTGCGTAACGCATGGTGGGTATCTCCTGGCTTCTTATGCTTATGGGGGAGGACGCGCTTGAGCGCATGTCAAGCGTAGAGCAAAGGTCGGGCCAGCGTGGTGGGGGCCATGTGCATCAAGGGTTTGCGGATGTTTCACCGGCGCGGCGCAGGCACGCTGTGGCGGAACTGGTACAGCGCGAAGTGACAGTTTGTAACCTTTATGGCACAGCCTGTGACTTGCGGGTCAAACCGGCATTGCAATGCAACAGTGGCTGGAGGATGCTGGTTCGCGTGTCGATTCTTGTCAGACAAATCTGATGAGCATTCACCCTTTTGCGGTCGCTGGCAGTCCGGCTGTGGCGATCGAGTTCCGTCTGAGCGTGACAGCGCAGCAGGAGAATAATAAGAAATGCACAGCAGTAATCACTTGAGCCGACACGCCCAGCAGGTGTTGACGGTGGCCCGGGGCAAGGCCCATCTGCAGGGGCCGGGCAGCGATCCTTCCATCGCCCGTTCCTGGTTGCGTTGCCTGGAGGACTATCACTTGGATCCGGCCCAGGTCATGGCGCCCACCGTGCTGGAGCACGGTCGTCTGCTGGAGAGTCGCGAGCGCCTGCAGGATGTCCTGCAGATCGCCGGCACCGAGATGACCAACCTGCATCAGCAATTGTCCGGCGCCGGGCACGCGGTGCTGCTGACCGACGCCCGCGGGGTGATCCTCAACTGCATCACCGCCCCCAGCGAACGCAAGATCTTCGAGCATGCCGGGCTCTGGCTCGGCGCCGACTGGAGCGAGGCTCGCGAAGGCACCAATGGCATCGGCACCTGCCTGGTGGAGCGCCAGTCGCTGACCATTCACCAGGGCGAGCATTTCCGCGGCCGGCACACGGGCCTGACCTGCTCGGCGAGCCCGGTGTTCGATCCCCATGGCGAGTTGCTGGCGGTGCTCGATGTGTCCTCGGCGCGCCAGGATGTTTCCCGGCAGAGCCAGTTCCACACCATGGCGCTGGTCAACCTCTCGGCGAAGATGATCGAGAGCTGCTATTTCCTGCGTTATTTCGAGAATCAGTGGCTGCTGCGCTTTCATCTGCAGGCGGAGTCGGTGGGGCTGTTCAGCGAGGGGCTGCTGGCGTTCGACGGCGAAGGCCGGATCTGTGCGGTGAACCAGAGTGCCCTGAACTTGTTGGGGCACATTCGTGGCGGTTTGCTGGGCAAGCCGGTAGAGAGTTTTTTCGATTGCTCCCTGGATGAGTTGTTTAGCCGCGCCAGCATCAATGCTAGCGCCAGCTGGCCTTTGCGCACTCGGGATGGACGGCGCCTGTTCGCCTTGTTGCGCGGCCAGCCGCAGCCGGCTTCGGCGCCGGTGCTGCGCTCGCCGGTGGTCATTGCGCCGCCGCGCCCGGCAGGCATCTGCCTGGGGGATGATGGCCTGCAGAACGATTTTCGCCGGGCTTCGCGAGTCTTCGAGCGCGATGTGCCGCTGCTGATCAATGGCGAGACAGGCTCCGGCAAGGAGGCGTTTGCCAAGGCCGTGCACCAGGGCAGCGCCCGGGCGGACAAGGCGTTTGTCGCACTCAACTGCGCGGCGATCCCGGAAAGCCTGATCGAGAGCGAGCTGTTCGGTTATCGCGGTGGCAGTTTTACCGGGGCGCGCAAGGAAGGCATGCGCGGCAAGTTGCAACAGGCCGATGGCGGCACCCTGTTCCTCGATGAAATCGGCGATATGCCCCTGGCCTTGCAGACCCGCTTGCTGCGGGTGCTGGAGGATCGGCTGGTGGTGCCGATTGGCGGTGAGCCTCAGGCCGTCAACGTGCGCATCATCAGTGCTACTCACCGGGACCTGCTGGAGCGGGTGCGTGATGGCAGTTTTCGCGAGGACCTGTATTACCGGCTCAATGGCCTGGAGATCGCCTTGCCGGCCCTGCGCGATCGCAGCGACAAATCCCAGCTGCTGGATTTTCTCCTGGCCGAAGAGGCGGGCGAGCAGCCTGTGCTGCTGGACGAAGGCGCGCGTCAGGTCTTGCTGAGCTATTCATGGCCAGGCAACGTGCGCCAGCTGCGCAACGTGCTGCGGACCCTGGCGGCCTTGTGCGAGAACGGTCGCATTGCTCTGGAGGACCTGCCGCCGTTGATCCGCAACAGTCGCCCGGCGCCGGTGAGCGAGCCGGTTGCCGAGGTGCAGGATCGGCCCCTGGACGATGCCGAGCGGGTGGCGTTGCTGGCAGCCCTGGAGCAGCAGCGCTGGCACATGACCCATACCGCCGAGCAACTGGGGGTTAGCCGCAACACTCTTTATAGAAAGCTGCGCAAGCACGGTATCGCGCGCTAAGCCCGGCCTGTAGCCGCTGGTACAGGGTTGCGCGCCTGGTGCCAGTGCCGGCGAGGGCGAGCAACCTCCCGTTCAGCTAATGGGTGCGATTTGCAGCCCTCTAGGCTAACCTGCGCCGATGTTTTTCGAGGTCGACTATGCACATCCATATTCTCGGTATCTGCGGCACTTTCATGGGGTCGATGGCGGTTCTGGCCAAAGAGCTGGGCCATCGCGTAACGGGCTCCGACGCCAACGTCTATCCGCCGATGAGCACCCAGTTGCAGGCCCAGGGCATCGAACTGACTCAAGGCTATGATCCTGCGCAACTGGACCCGGCGCCGGATCTGGTGGTGATCGGCAATGCCATGTCCCGGGGCAATCCGGCCGTGGAATATGTACTGAACAAGGGCCTGCCCTATGTGTCCGGCCCGCAATGGCTGGCGGACCATGTGCTGCAGGGGCGCTGGGTATTGGCAGTGGCCGGCACCCACGGCAAGACCACCACCAGCAGCATGCTGGCCTGGGTGCTGGAGCATGCGGGCATGAGCCCGGGCTTCCTGATCGGCGGCGTGCCGCAGAACTTCGCGGTGTCGGCGCGCTTGGGCGGTACGCCGTTCTTCGTGATCGAGGCCGATGAATACGACAGCGCCTTCTTCGACAAACGCTCGAAGTTCGTCCATTACCGCCCGCGCACCGCGATCCTCAATAACCTTGAGTTCGATCATGCGGACATCTTCCCTGACCTGGCGGCCATCGAGCGGCAGTTCCATCATCTGGTGCGGACCATTCCCAGTGAAGGCCTGGTGATTCATCCCACCACCGAGCCGGCGTTGCAGCGGGTGATCGAGATGGGCTGCTGGACCCCAGTGCAGACCACCGGTGCCGGCGGCCAGTGGCAGGTCAAGTTGCTCAGTGCCGACGGTTCGGCCTTTGAAGTGATGTTCGAGGGTGTGAGCCAGGGCGTGGTGGAGTGGGAACTGACCGGGCAGCACAACGTGGCCAATGCCCTGGCAACCCTGGCCGCGGCGCGTCATGTCGGCGTGGTGCCGTCCATGGGGATTGCCGGCCTGAGTGCGTTCAAGAGCGTGAAGCGGCGCATGGAGAAGGTCGCCGAAGTTCATGGCGTAACCATCTATGACGACTTCGCCCACCACCCGACGGCCATTGCCACCACCCTGGACGGCCTGCGCAAGCGGGTCGGCGATGCCCCGGTGATCGCCATCATCGAGCCGCGCTCTAATTCCATGAAGCTCGGCGCGCATCGTGATGGTCTTCCGGAAAGCGTCAGTCAGGCCGATCAGGTGATCTGGTATGCACCGGCCAACCTGGGCTGGGACCTGGCGGCTACGGCGGCCCTGTGTTCGGTGCCGTCGATTGTCAGTGATTCCCTGGAGGGCATCATCGAACGGGTGAAGAGCCAGGCCAAACCCGGCACCCAGGTGGTGATCATGAGTAACGGCGGCTTCGGCGGTCTGCACGGCAAACTGGCCGAGGCACTGCAATGAGCAACGGTCCGGAACGCATCACCCTGGCCATGACCGGCGCCTCTGGCGCCCAATACGGTTTGCGCCTGCTGGATTGCCTGGTGCGTGAGGATCGGGAAGTGCACTTCCTGATCTCAAAGGCTGCACAGTTGGTCATGGCCACGGAAACCGATGTCAGCCTGCCGCCCAAGCCGCAGATGATGCAGGCTTTCCTCACCGAATACACCGGTGCGGCGGCTGGGCAGATCCGGGTTTACGGCAAGGAAGACTGGATGTCGCCGGTGGCCTCGGGCTCCGGCTCGCCGGCGGCGATGGTGGTGGTGCCCTGTTCCACCGGTACCTTGTCGGCGATTGCCACCGGTGCCTGCAACAACCTGATCGAGCGTGCGGCGGATGTCACCCTCAAGGAGCGCCGGCAGTTGATTCTGGTGCCCCGCGAGGCGCCGTACTCCAGCATTCATCTGGAACACATGCTCAAGCTGTCCAACATGGGGGTGACCATCCTGCCCGCGTCGCCGGGCTTCTATCATCAGCCGCAGACCATCGATGACCTGGTGGATTTCGTGGTGGCGCGGATTCTCAATCTGCTGAACATTCCTCAGGACATGTTGCCGCGCTGGGGCGAACATCATTTGAGCAGCGATGAATAAATCCCTGTTGATACTGCTGGCTGTCCTGCAACTGGCGGGCTGCGCCACGGTGCGGACCTTGAATGCCGCGCAACCGGGGGCGCCGGTGGTGTATTCGGGGACGCGTCTGGACCTGTATGCGATGCAGGGAGGCTGCTGCGCCATGGACCGCTTTGGCGCCGAGGCACCGAGCTATCCGGGGGTGGATCTGCCGGCCAGCGCTGTGCTCGATACCCTGCTGCTGCCGTTGTCAGTGCTGACGGTGTTGGGGGTGGGGTTTCAGGCGACGGGCGGGTTGTAGCGCCTCGGTGGCAAGCCGGATCCCACAGGCGTGTGCGGGAGCGGCTTGCCGGCAATGATTCATTTACCCAGCTTGCGCAGCTCGTCGGACTCGACGACCCGCGTGCCGTTCTGCTCTTCAAGCGCCAGGCGCCACATGGCCCGGGCCAGCTGGCAGGCTTCGATGCCGCGATATTTCCCGGGGATCAGTCGAGACAGCGGCCCGGCCAGCTGCTCGCCCAGGCGCGGCTCGATACGATCCCCCAGCAGCAATGACGGCCGGCAAATGGTCAGTTGTGGCCAGCCCTGCTGTTTCAGGGCTTCTTCCATTTCACCTTTGACCCGGCTGTAGAAAATCGACGACTTGGGATCGGCGCCCAGCGCACTGATCACTATCAGGTGCCGTGCCCCGAGTTCCCGGGCGCGCTTGCCGAAGGCCACCACCAGATCCAGGTCCACCGCGCGGAAGGCCGCTTCGGAGCCGGCCTGCTTGATGGTGGTGCCCAGGCAGCAAAAGGCGATCTCCACCTTGCCGCTCAATTGCGGCAGGACCACTGCCGGATCGCCAACGGGGTTTTCCAGGCGAGGGTGCTCGCTTAACGGGCGTCTGCTGGGTGCCAGGACGCGAACCACGGTGGGCTCGTTGAGCAGGCGGTCGAGTAGTTGCTCTCCGGTCAGGCCTGAGGCGCCGGCGAGCAGGATGTGCTGAGGCGTCAAGTACATGGTCATTCCCCCCTTGATACGGTTCCAGCTTAGTTGCTCTGCGCTTCCTTGCTGCCTATAGAGACACTTTGCAGCGCTTTTCGTGCCTGCTGTTTACGCAGTTGTTGCCAGTGGGCAATGACCCCCTTGGGGGCCCAGATTTGGGGTTCCGACGCCTCGAAGCCATCTGCCTGTTCGCGCTCGGCGACGGTGGCCCTGGCCAGTTTGAAGGCATGCTCCAGATCGTCCGTCTGGTTCAGCGCCTGGGCGAACAGTGCGTCGCCGAAATAGGTGAAGTCGGCTTCTTCCGAACAGCCGAAGGAGACCCGGTCGGCTTGGGAGGCGGTCATGATCAGGGTTCGCTCATCCTTCAGCGCGGGGATGAAGCCGCCGGAATAGCAGGACGAGATGACGATGATCTTGTCGCGATTTTTCAAGGGGGCCAGGACGCTGGCCAGCTCGTCGGCGGGCAGGTCCGCCAGCTCCAGGCGGGGTTGATCCAGCACCAGTTCGTGTTCGCTGGTGCCGTGACTGGTGAGGTAGATGAACACCAGGTCCTCGGGGCTGCTGCGTTCGGCCAGGGTCTGGGCGGCGCGGCGCAGGTTTTCCCGGGTGGCCATCGGCCTGCTCGTCAGGTGGTCGCGGTGGTTCACCAGGCGGATCTGGCCATAGGCGCCGAAGCGGCTGGCGAGCATGTTGCTGACGTAGTCGGCTTCGCGCAGGAACACGCTCTGCTTGCCGTCGCCGGCCAGGGTCAGGCTGTAGAGCTTGATCCCTGGGGTGGAGGCGGGCACCTCGTCCAGGGCTTTTTGCAGCAAGTTGCCCTGGACCAGCAGGGCGCTTTCCAGCGGGTCGGGCAAGAGCTTGCCGTCGGCATCACGAACCCGCAGGCCGTTGTTCCACACGCCGCTTTGCACGCTGCCATCGCGCAGCACCAGCACGCCACGGCCTTGATAGTTGTCGCTGTCGAAGCCGCCAATGTAGAAGCTGCCGTCACTGAGGTTGAGGCGTCCCTCGCCGCTGAAGCGCCAGTCGCTGAAACCGCCGATATAGTGGCTGCCGTCGGCACCGATCAACTCGCCCTTGCCGCCCAGGGCGCCTTCCTTGAATTGGCCGATCCACACGTCGCCGTCGGAGTTTTCGTAACGGCCCTTGCCATTGAGCTGATTGTGTTTGAAGCCGCCGACGTAGATGTCGCCCTCGGCGCTGTTGAAGGTGCCGTTGCCTTCCAGCTGGCCGTTGACGAAGTGGCCGGTGAACTGGTTGCCGTTGCCATCGCTGCGCTGGCCCTCGCCATTGGGTTTGCCCTTGGCGAACTGCCCCTGATACTGGCTGCCGTCTTCCAGCTCCAGGCGACCCAGGCCCGAGTACAGGTCGGCCTTGAATTCGCCGCGGTAGGTCATGCCGTTTTCTTTGAGGGTGCCTTCGCCGTCCCGGCGGCCGAGCTTGAAGCCGCCGCTGTAGCTGCTGTCCTTGGTGGTCAGGGTGCCTTGGCCATGGAACAGGCCCTGCTGGAACTGGCCGCGATAGACCTCGCCATTGCTGCCGTGCCATTCCCCCTGGCCGTGCCATTGGCCCTTGTCGAACTGGCCGGCGTACCAGCTGCCGTTGGGGTAGTCGATGCGTCCCTGTCCCTGGAGCAGTCCATTGACCAGGTCGCCACGATAGCGTCCGCCGTCCGGCAGTCGGGCGTCGGGCGGCAACAGGGATTCGCCGTCTCCGCAAGCGCTGAGCAAAAGGGTCAAAACCAGGGGTACAAGTGGGCGCATAACGGGTTCCGGATAATTAGGGGACCGAGTATGCCGCAGCGGTGTGACTTATATATAGAGAGGTTGAGCGAAACAGCGTGAGCTGTTTCGCATCAGGAGCGTTTCAGACGAAGCAGAGCGACAGGGGCTCGGCGATGTAGGCGGGTTTTTCCTCGCCGTCGATCTCCAGGGTGGCGGTGGCCTTGAGCAGCCATTGGCCGGGCTTTTTCTCGGTGACCTCGGTCAGTTCGACCTTGAGCCGTACCTTGGAGTCGACTTTCACCGGCTGGATGAAGCGCACGCTGTCCAGGCCGTAGTTGACCACCATCTTCAGGCCTTCGGGCAGCACGAGGATGTCTTCCATCAGTTTGGGGATCAGCGACAGGGTCAGGAAACCGTGGGCGATGGTGGTGCCAAACGGGGTCTTTGCCGCCTTGACCGGATCGACGTGAATGAACTGGAAGTCGCCGGTGGCTTCGGCAAACAGGTTGATTCGCTCCTGGTCGATGGTGAACCACGGGGAGCGTCCGAGTTCCTTCCCGACATAATCTTTGAGCTCTGCAACAGGAACATGGGGCATTGAGACTCTCCTTGGATCAACGTTTTTTTAGTATTGGGCGCAGTACTTTGCGCTCCGAAATATCCACTTTAGATCATCATGGCGATCCTTCCCGGTAAACATCCATGCTTTTGGCGAATGCCGGTTCATAGCGCCTGCGTGCTTATAATGCGCGACGGGATCTGGCTGGAGAGGCGGTATGTTGTTACGCGGTTTGACATGGCTGGTGCTGTTCCAATTGCTCGGCACGGCGCTCAATCACCTGCTGTTGCCCGTGCTGCCCGGACCCATCATTGGCCTGTTGCTGCTCCTGGTGTTCCTGGTGCTGCGCGGTGAAGTGGGAGATCCGTTGAGCCAGGCGGCCAGCAGCCTGCTGCGTTATCTGCCGCTGCTGCTGGTGCCGCCTGCCGTGGGGGTGATGGTCTATGCCCGGGATATCGCCGCGGACTTCTGGGCCATCAGTGGCGCGCTGGTGTTGTCGCTGGTTATTTCCATGGCCTTTGTCGGCGTGCTGATGCAGCGCCTGGTCAAGCGCCAGGCTCGCCGGGAGGACCGCCAATGACCTTCGATTGGCAAGGGGCCTGGGCAGCCGTGATTCACCATCCCCTGTTCGGCATCGGCATCACGCTGGGGGCCTATCAACTGGTGCTCGCGGCTTTCGAGAAGACTCGCTGGATGTTCCTGCAGCCGGTGCTGGTCTCCATGCTGCTGGTGATCGGTGTGTTGCTCGGCTGTGGCCTGAGTTACGCCGAGTACCGCAAGAGCACCGAGATCCTGAGCATTCTGCTGGGCCCGGCCACAGTGGCCCTGGCGGTGCCGCTGTACCTCAACCTGCGGCGCATTCGTCAATTGTTCTGGCCAATCTTCACTACGCTGGTGGTGGGTGGGCTGCTGGCCACCAGTCTGGGGGTGGCGCTGGGATGGTGGTTCGGCGCCGAGCACATGATCCTCATGACCATGGCGCCCAAGTCGGTGACTTCGCCCATCGCCATGCTGGTGGCCGAACAGATCGGCGGGGTGGCGGCATTGGCGGCGGTGTTCGTGTTGATCACCGGGGTGATCGGGGCGATCTTCGGCCCGGCCATTCTCGATCGCCTGGGGGTGCATGGTCCCGAGGCGCGGGGCATGGCGCTGGGCATGACCGCCCACGCCGTGGGCACTTCGGTGGCGTTGCAGGAAAGTGAGGAGTGCGGCGCCTTTGCGGCGCTGGCGATGAGTCTGATGGGCGTGGCCACGGCGGTGTTGCTGCCGTTGGCGGTGTCTTTGCTGGTTTAAGGATGGGTGTATGAGCCTGGCACTGTTTCCCCTGAATACCGTGTTGTTTCCCGACTGCATCCTCGATCTGCAGATTTTCGAGGCGCGCTACCTGGACATGATCGGCCGTTGCATGAAGCAGGGCTGCGGTTTCGGCGTGGTGTGCATTCTGGAGGGCGAGGAGGTCGGCCCTGCAGCGCCCGGCTATGCCCTGGTGGGCTGTGAGGCGCTGATCACCGATTTCCACCAGCAGGACAATGGATTGCTGGGCATCAGGGTCAAGGGTGGCCGGCGTTTTCGCGTGCTCAGCAGTGAAGTGCAGAAGGATCAATTGACCGTGGCCCAGGTCCAGTGGCTGCAAGAGGCCAGCGAGCAGCCGCTGAAGGAGGAGGACGCCGACCTGATCGCACTGCTCAAGGCCTTGGCCGAGCATCCGATGGTGGAGGCGCTGGACATGGGCAGCGAGGCCGAGGGGCAATTGTCCCTGGCCAATCAACTGGCCTACCTGCTGCCCTTCTCCGAGCAGGACAAGATCGACCTGCTGCAATTGGATGATCCGCAGCAGCGGCTCGATGCCATCCAGCAATTGCTGGACGAGCTGCAGGGCGAGCTGTTCGCCTGAGCCGGCACCGGTCGCTGCAGGTGGCGCGCCGATTCGTCAATAGGCGTAGCGCAACAGCGCGTGGGGCAGGTGCCGGGTGGCCATGAAGCCGCACATCAGCAGCATCACCGGCAGCACTATCCACCAGGCCCTGGCCGGCATCGGCTTGAGCGGGGTCTGCCATTGAATCAGGGTCAGGCTGGCGGCACAGACGCAGGTCGCCAGCATCGCACCGGCGAGGATGTCGCTGGGCCAGTGAGCCCCCAGGTACACCCGCGACAGGGCAATCGAGGCCGCCGGCAGGCAACCCAGCAGTAGCCAGGTCAGGCGCATCCTGGGCGGCTGGCCGCGTCCGGCCAATACCGCCAGGGTCAGGAACAGCGCAAAGGAGCCCGAGGCGTGGCCGCTGGGCATGCTGTAGCTGGTGAGCGGATCGCTCAGGACTTCAGGCCGCAGGCGGGCGAAAAACCATTTGCTGCCGGTATTGGCCAGGGCGGTGCACATCAGGGTCGCCCCAGCGAATACCGCGTGGCGCCATTGCCGCAGGGCCAGAAGCAGCAAGGTCAGCACGGCGCTGGTGATGAACATGGCGCGAAACTCGCCGACCTGAGTGATCATCACCATGATCTTGTCCAGGGCCGGGTCCCGGTGTTCCTGCACCAGCGCGATCAGCCCCTGGTCGAATGCCGTGAGATAGGGATAGCCGATGAACAGTCCCGTCAGGACCAGCAGGCTGGTGCCGGACATCAGCAGGGTCGCACGGCGGTGGCGCCGCAGGCTGCTGGTGATGCTCAAGCCGATCAGCAGTGCCAGGCTGCCGGCGACAACACCGGCTTGTGGCCAGAAACCTTCGGGCAGTGGCAGGCGGATCGCCGCACCGGTGGCCCAGCCTGGCAGCAGGTAAGCCACGGACCAGCCCGCCGCGGCCAGCAGGCTGACGGCTATGAAACGCGGGAAGGGCATGTCGAACATGCCCGCCACCATGGGGAGCATGGGGCGCAGAGGACCGATGAAGCGTCCCACCAACAGGCTGGCGATACCGTAGCGCTGGAAGTAGTTCTCGGCGCCGTTGATCCATTCCGGGTGCTGCCGCAGGCCCGGCAGGCGGCGGATGCTCTGATGAAAGTGGCGTCCCAGCAGGTAGGACACCAGGTCCCCAAGCAGGCCGCCGAACAGGCCCAGCAGCAGGGTTTCCCCCAGTGACAGCGCGCCGTTGCCGGCCAGCACGGCAATCGCGAACAGCAGCACCGTGCCCGGAACAATCAGGCCGGCAATGGCCAGGCATTCCACGCAGGCGACGATGAACACAGCGGCGGCCAGCCATTGCGGGTGGGTGGTCAGCCAGGCAGTCACGCTGTCGAGCCATGGGCCCATAAATTCAACTCCATTGTGGTTGGCGGCGGGGAGGCGGATGCCGTTGCTTCAGCCGAGGATCAGGTAGTCGCGCCCTTCGACCTGACCGCGTCGCAGCGGGTTCCGAGTGCAGTAGGGGGCGAAGGCGGCATCGACGAAACGGTACATCAGGTGTTCGTCACGGCCATGGGGAATGCCCAGGCGCGTGGTCTGGATGATGCGCGGCACAGTGCTGCCGACGTCCTCGACGAACAGGATTTCATGATCGAAACGTTTTGCATCCCAATTCGGGACTTTGAGGCCCATGGCCTTGCACAGCAGGGTCTGGCCGGCGCAGAGCTTTTGCGCCGGGCGCGGATGACCGCTGGCGTCCGGGTTGTTCAGTTGCATCTGCGCCAGGCTGGCAGGGCCGGAGAGCGGGTCGATCCAGGGGTAGCCGGATTTGATCAGCACCGCGTTGCCGGGGCCCTGGGCGCTGAAGTTCAGCGAATCGCCGCCACGGGCGTAGTACATATAGATGTTGCCGCCATCCAGAAACAAAGCCTTACGTTTTTCTGTGTAGCCGAGGGAGGCGTGACTGCCTTTTTCCTCGCAGTAATAGGCTTCGGTTTCGATAATGCGCGCGGACAACCAGAGTTCGCCGACCTTGTGGCGGATGACTTTGCCCAGCAGTTCACGGGCGAGCAACTGTGCATCACGGTCGAAAAAGCCGTCAGGCAAGGCTTTGGGCGGCTGCGCGGTGGTTGGAATGGGCATGGCGGCGAGGGTTATGGCGAAAAAAGTGACGCAATGGTAACAACTCCAGGCTTAATTCAGGCTGAAGCACGAGTATTTACACTCCATTTCGACCATCCGCCCGTGACCGCTGTCCGTGAACGGGCGCGACAGCTATAATCAGTCGCTTTCCTCTTTGCCAAGACCACACCAGACCATGACTGAGTCCGTTCTTGACTACATGACCCGTTTGGGTCGCGCTGCCCGCCAAGCTTCCCGGGTGATCGCCCGTGCCACCACCGCGCAGAAGAATCGTGCGCTGCTGGCGGCTGCCGATGCCTTGGACGCCGCGCGACCGGAGCTGACCGCAGCCAACGAGCAGGACCTGGCCAACGGCCGGGCCAATGGTCTGGAGCCGGCTCTGCTGGATCGTCTGGCGCTGACGCCCGCGCGTATCGACGAGATGATCGAAGGCCTGCGTCAGGTGGCCAAGCTGCCTGACCCCATCGGTGAAATCCGCGACATGCGCTACCTGCCTTCGGGCATTCAGGTGGGCAAGATGCGCGTGCCCCTGGGGGTGATCGGCATCATCTACGAATCGCGTCCGAACGTGACCATCGATGCCGCCAGCCTGTGCCTGAAGTCCGGCAACGCCACCATCCTGCGTGGCGGTTCCGAGGCAATCCATTCCAACCGTGCCATCGCCACCTGCATTCAGCAGGGCCTGGCGGCGGCCGACTTGCCGCCCCACGTGGTGCAGGTGGTGGAAACCACCGACCGCGCCGCGGTGGGGGCGCTGATCACCATGCCCGAATTCGTCGACGTGATCGTGCCCCGTGGTGGCAAGAGCCTGATCGAGCGGGTTAGCCGTGACGCCAAGGTGCCGGTGATCAAGCACCTGGACGGCGTCTGCCACGTGTATATCGATGTGGCGGCGGACCTGGACAAGGCGATTCGCATTGCCGACAACGCCAAGACCCAGCGCTACGCCCCGTGCAACACCATGGAAACCCTGCTGGTTCACGCCGCCATTGCCGAGCGTGTATTGCCGCCGCTGGCCGCGATCTATCGCGACAAGGGCGTCGAACTGCGCGGCTGCGAGCAAACCCGCGCGATCCTGGGGGCCGACGTGCTGCAAGCGACCGAAGAAGACTGGCGCACCGAGTACACCGCGCCGATCCTCTCGATCCGGGTGCTGGACAACCTGGAGCAGGCCATCGAGCACATCAATACCTATGGCTCGCACCATACCGACTCGATCGTCACCGAGAACTTCAGTGATGCCCGGCGCTTCCTCAACGAAGTGGATTCCAGTTCGGTCATGGTCAACGCCTCGACGCGTTTTGCCGACGGCTTCGAGTACGGCCTGGGCGCGGAGATCGGCATCTCCACCGATAAGCTGCATGCCCGCGGCCCGGTGGGCCTGGAAGGCCTGACCAGCGAGAAATACGTAGTCTTCGGCGACGGTCACGTGCGCACTTGATGGGCAAACGTATCGGTCTGCTGGGCGGCACCTTCGATCCAGTGCATATCGGCCACTTGCGTGGCGCACTGGAGGTGGCGGAATCCCTGCAACTCGATGAGCTGCGCCTGGCCCCCAGTGCCAGGCCGCCGCATCGGGATACACCGCAGGTGTCGGCGCTCGATCGTCTGGCGATGGTCGAATGTGCGGTGGCGGGCGTTTCCCCCCTGGTGGTGGACGACCGCGAGTTGAAGCGGGACAAACCGTCCTACACCATCGACACCCTGGAACAGATGCGGGCCGAGTTGGCCGCGGATGACCAGTTGTTTCTGTTACTGGGCTGGGACGCGTTTTGCGGCCTGCCCACCTGGCATCGCTGGGAAGAACTTCTCCAGCATTGCCACATCCTGGTGCTGCAACGCCCGGATGCCGACAGCGAACCGCCGGATGCCTTGCGCAACCTGCTGGCGGCGCGCTCGGTGAGCGACCCACTGGCCCTGCAAGGGTCGGGGGGACACATTGCATTCGTCTGGCAGACGCCGCTTGCGGTGTCCGCCACCCAGATCCGTCAACTGCTGGCCAGCGGTAAGTCGGTACGTTTCCTGGTGCCTGACGCGGTCCTGGCCTATATCGATGCTCACGGACTTTACCGTGCGCCGAACTGAAGGAACGCTGCCGGCCTGTGCTGAGCGGCGCTCCAAACATACGAGCTGAACGAGTTTTATATGACTAACCAAGTAATGAAAGGCGAAGATCTGGTCAAGGTGGCTGTCGCCGCGCTGGAAGACGTCAAGGCCCAGGACGTCCTGGTGATCGATGTTCGCGACAAGCAGAGCATCACCGACTACATGATCATCGCCACCGGTACTTCCAACCGCCAGATCGGCGCGATGCTGGAAAAGGTCCGCGAAATGGTCAAGGCCCAGGGCGTGCGTCCACTGGGTGAGGAAGGCAAGGGCGACAGTGACTGGGTGCTGCTGGACCTGGACGACGTGATCGTGCACATGATGACCGCCTCGGCCCGCCAGTTCTACGACCTGGAACGCCTGTGGCAGGGCGCCGAGCAGAGCCGCGCGGCCGATGGCAAGCACCACAGCCCGGAGCATGGCCACGAGCACTTCACCAAGCTCAACAAAGACCAGCAATAAGGGACGGCTGTGCGCCTGCGTCTGATCGCTGTCGGTTCACGCATGCCCAAGTGGGTGGAAGAGGGTTGGCACGAATATGCCAAGCGTCTGCCCTCCGAGCTGGCGCTGGAACTGGTGGAAATTCCGCTCAATACCCGGGGCAAGAATGCCGACGTGGCTCGCTTTATCCGTCAGGAAGGCGAGGCCATGCTGGCCAAGGTCGGGCATAACGAGCGCATCGTTACCCTTGAGGTGCATGGCAAGCCCTGGAGCACCGAGCAACTGGCGGTGGAACTGGATCGCTGGCGCCTCGATTCGCGCACGGTGAATTTCATGGTCGGCGGCCCGGAAGGGCTGGCGCCGGAGGTTTGTGCGCGGGCCGATCAGCGCTGGTCGCTGTCGCCGCTGACCCTGCCGCACCCGCTGGTGCGGATTCTCATCGGTGAACAGCTGTATCGCGCCTGGACCGTGCTGTCCGGGCACCCTTACCACAAGTAGCCCGCGCCCCTAATGTCCCAGCCGATCCGTATCAAGGACCACGAAAAAGACGCCCGTCTGGTGCGTGGCCGGGTCGTGTTCGGCGCCATTATGGTGATCTGCCTGATTGGCGTGCTGATTGCCCGGCTGTATTACCTGCAGGTGATCCAGTACGACTATCACTCCACGCTTTCGGAGAATAATCGGGTGCATGTGCAGCCGATTCCTCCGACTCGCGGGCTGATTTTCGACCGCAACGGCGTGGTGGTGGCTGACAACCGGCCCAGCTTCAGTCTGAGCATGACCCGGGAGCGTTCCGGTGACTGGCAGAAGGTCCTCGATGTGATCGTCGAGGTGCTGGAGCTGACTCCGGAAGATCGGGTGCTGTTCGAAAAGCGCATGAAGCAGGGGCGGCGTCCCTTCGAGCCGGTGCCGATTCTGTTCGAGCTGACCGAAGAGCAGATCGCCCGAATCGCGGTGAACCAGTTCCGTCTGCCCGGGGTGGAAGTGGTGGCCCAGCTGGTCCGGCATTACCCTCAGGGCGCGCACTTTGCGCATTCCGTGGGCTACATGGGGCGGATCAACGAGAAAGAGCTGAAGTCCCTGGACCCGGTGAACTACAGCGGCACCCACCATATCGGCAAGACCGGCATCGAGCGTTTCTACGAGCCGGAACTGCACGGCCAGGTCGGCTACGAAGAG
Organism: Pseudomonas sp. St29; assembly: GCF_001547915.1. Classification (NCBI taxonomy): domain Bacteria; kingdom Pseudomonadati; phylum Pseudomonadota; class Gammaproteobacteria; order Pseudomonadales; family Pseudomonadaceae; genus Pseudomonas; species Pseudomonas sp. St29. Next base: position 5,964,301 of record NZ_AP014628.1, on the reverse strand, counting down.
GTGGAAACCAACGCTCGTGGGCGGGTGCTGCGGGTGCTCAAGCGCACCGATCCGATTCCCGGCAAGGACATTGTCCTGAGTCTGGACATCAAGCTGCAGGAGGCTGCGGAACTGGCCCTCGGCGGGCGCCGTGGTGCGGTGGTCGCGCTGGATCCGAACACCGGTGAAGTGCTGGCGATGGTCAGCCAGCCGAGCTTCGATCCCAATCTGTTCGTGACCGGCATCAGCTTCAAGGCCTATGCCGAGTTGCGTGACTCGATCGACCGGCCACTGTTCAACCGGGTGCTGCGCGGCCTGTATCCACCGGGCTCGACCATCAAGCCCGCGGTAGCCATTGCCGGGCTGGATGCCGGGGTGGTCACGGCGGCGTCCCGCGTCTACGACCCGGGTTACTACCAGTTGCCCAACTACGATCACAAGTACCGTAACTGGAACCGTACCGGTGACGGTTATGTCGACCTGGATACCGCGATCATGCGGTCCAATGACACCTATTTCTACGACCTGGCTCACAAGCTGGGCATCGATCGGCTCTCGGCCTACCTGAGCAAGTTCGGGATTGGCCAGAAGGTCTCCCTGGACATGTTCGAGGAGTCCCCGGGGCTGATGCCGACCCGTGAATGGAAGCGTGCCACCCGGCGCCAGGCTTGGTTCCCGGGGGAAACCCTGATTCTCGGGATCGGCCAGGGCTACATGCAATCCACGCCGTTGCAGCTGGCCCAGGCCACTGCGCTGGTCGCCAGCAAGGGCAAGTGGAACCGGCCGCACCTGGCCAAGACCATCGAAGGCGAGAAGCCGGTGGATCACAACCCGATGCCGGACATCGTCCTGCGTGATCCCTCGGATTGGCTGAAGGTCAATCACGGCATGCAGCAAGTGATGCACGGTGCCCGGGGCACGGCGCGCAAGGCGGCAATCGGATCGCCGTATCGCATTGCCGGCAAGAGTGGTACGGCCCAGGTGGTGGCCATCAAGCAGGGTGAGAAGTACGACCGCTCCAAGGTTCAGGAACGGCACCGCGACCACGCCCTGTTTGTCGGTTTCGCCCCGGCGGAAAACCCGAAAATCGTGGTCTCGGTCATGGTCGAGAACGGTGAGTCGGGGTCCGGTGTTGCCGCTCCGGTGGTGCGTCAGGTGATGGATGCCTGGCTTCTCGGCCAGGACGGCCAGCTCAAGCCTGAGTTCGCCAGCCCTATCAGCGCGGAGGCTACGGCCCGTGAAGAGTAATTTTGACCGCATCCTCTCCAGCGAGGATGTGATGCGCCGCCGCGCGACGCTGCTGCAGCGCCTGCATATCGATGGCCCCTTGCTGGTGCTGCTGCTGACGCTGGCCGCCGGCAGCCTGTTCGTGCTGTATTCGGCCAGCGGCAAGAGCTGGGACCTGTTGGCCAAGCAGGCCACGTCCTTTGGCATCGGCCTGGTATCGATGATTGTCATCGCCCAGTTCGAGCCGCGTTTCATGGCGCGCTGGGTGCCCCTGGCTTATGTGTTCGGGGTGGTGTTGCTGGTGGTGGTGGACGTCATGGGCCACAACGCCATGGGGGCGACCCGCTGGATCAACATTCCCGGGGTGATCCGCTTCCAGCCGTCGGAGTTCATGAAGATCATCATGCCGGCGACCATCGCCTGGTACCTGTCCAAGCGCACGCTGCCGCCGCATCTCAAGCATGTGGGGATCAGCCTGATCCTGATCGGCATTCCGTTCATCCTGATCGTGCGCCAGCCGGACCTGGGGACGGCCTTGCTGATCCTGGCCGGTGGTACTTTCGTACTGTTCATGGGCGGCCTGCGCTGGCGCTGGATCCTCAGCGTGCTGGCGGCCGCGGTGCCAGTGGCGATCGCCATGTGGTTCTTCATCATGCATGACTACCAGAAGCAGCGGATCCTGACTTTCCTCGACCCTGAAAGCGATCCCCTGGGCACTGGCTGGAACATCATCCAGTCCAAGGCGGCGATCGGTTCCGGTGGGGTTTTCGGCAAGGGCTGGTTGCTGGGCACCCAATCGCACCTGGACTTTTTGCCTGAGAGCCACACCGACTTCATCATTGCGGTCATGGGCGAGGAGTTCGGCCTGGTGGGCATCTGTGCGCTGCTTTTGATCTATCTGCTGTTGATCGGGCGCGGGCTGGTGATCACCGCCCAGGCGCAGACGCTGTTCGGCAAGTTGCTCGCAGGCAGCCTGACCATGACGTTTTTTGTTTACGTTTTCGTCAACATCGGTATGGTCAGTGGCTTGTTGCCGGTGGTGGGAGTGCCGTTGCCGTTCATTAGCTACGGAGGAACTTCGCTGGTGACACTACTGTCAGCGTTTGGGGTTTTGATGTCGATCCATACCCATCGCAAGTGGATCGCGCAGGTTTGATTAAGGTGAAGAATTCAATGCAAGCAATGCGTGGCTGGGCCGCTCGGCAAGCGCCGTGGGTCGGTCTGGTAAGCATCCTGGGTGCAGCGCAAACCGCGTTCGCCGGTGATTACGAAGGTTCGCCGCAAGTGGCCGAATTCGTCGGCGAAATGACTCGGGACTATGGCTTTGCCGGGGAACAGCTGATGGGCGTGTTCCGCGAGGCCGAGCGCAAGCAGTCGATTCTTGACGCCATTTCGCGGCCTGCCGAGCGGGTCAAGCAGTGGAAGGAATACCGGCCGATGTTCATCACCGACGCGCGCATTGCCCGTGGGGTGGATTTCTGGCGTCAGCATGAGGCGGTCCTGGCCCGCGCCGAGCAGGAATACGGCGTGCCGGCCCAGGTCATAGTGTCGATCATTGGCGTTGAAACCTTTTTCGGCCGCAATACCGGGAATTACCGTGTAATCGACGCCTTATCGACCCTGGGTTTCGATTATCCGCCGCGGGCCGAGTTCTTCCGCAAGGAACTGCGCGAGTTCCTGCTGCTGGCCCGCGAAGAGCAGCTCGATCCGCTAAGCCTCAAGGGGTCCTACGCCGGGGCCATGGGGCTGCCGCAGTTCATGCCCAGCAGTTTCCGCGCCTATGCGGTGGATTTTGACGGAGATGGGCACATCAATATCTGGACCAACCCGGACGATGCCATTGGCAGTGTGGCCAGTTACTTCAAGCGCCATGGCTGGGTCGCCGGCGAGCCGGTGGTCAGTCGCGCCGATGTACGTGGCGATCGCGTGGACGAGGGCCTGACCACGGGCATCGAACCGACCAAGACGGTGGGGGAGTTGCGAGCCCTGGGCTGGTCGAGTCATGATGCGCTGCGCGATGATATGCCGGTCACCGCTTTCCGCCTGGAAGGTGACAATGGCCCGGAATATTGGATGGGCCTGAAGAATTTTTACGCGATCACTCGCTATAACCGCAGCGTGATGTATGCCATGGCCGTACATCAGTTGTCTGAACAGCTGGTCCAAGCACGGGGCGTCAAGTAATGCTGGCAATGCCAATCCGCAAACCCCTGAAGCTGCTGGCTTTTGCCACGTTGTCCTTGCTGGTGGTCAGTTGCTCGACGAGCCGCTCGCCGCAGCAGAAATCCTCGAATGCCGTGCGTTCCATGCCTGGGCTGGACGTCAACCGTGCCCACAAGGATGGCGCGCCCTGGTGGGATGTCGACGTTTCGCGGATCCCCGATGCGACTCCGACCCTGCATACCGGCCCGTACAAGGCCAATCCGTATACGGTACTGGGCAAGACCTACTTCCCGATCCAGGAGTCGAAGAACTACGTGGCTTCCGGCACGGCGTCCTGGTACGGCACCAAGTTCCATGGCCAGAACACTGCCAATGGCGAGGTCTATGACCTGTATGGCATGAGTGCCGCACACAAGACCCTGCCATTGCCCAGTTACGTCAGAGTCACCAACCTGGACAACAACCGCAGCGTGATCCTGCGGGTCAACGACCGCGGTCCGTTCTATTCCGACCGCATCATCGACCTGTCCTACGCGGCGGCGAAGAAACTCGGCTATGCCGAAACCGGCACCGCCCGGGTCAAGGTCGAGGGCATCGATCCGCAGCAATGGTGGGCTCAGCGTGGCCGTCCGGCGCCGTTGATGCTCAACGAGCCGCAAGTGGCGCAAAATAGCGCGCCGGTGGTCACGGCTTCCACCGGTACTGTCGAGCAATGGACCCCGCCGCCTCAGCAACACGCGGCCGCAGTGGTTCCGGTACAAGTGAAAAACACTCCTGCAGCCGCCTCAGGCCAGTATTTGCAGGTGGGCGCCTTCGCTAACCCCGATGCTGCCGAGCTGTTGAGGTCGAAATTGAGCAGCATGGTGAGCGCTCCGGTGTTCATCAGCTCGATCGTGCGCAACCAGCAGACGCTGCACCGGGTTCGCCTGGGGCCATTCGGCACGCCGGGTGAGGCCCAGCAAGCGCAGAACAGCGTGCGCTTGGCTAACCTGGGTCAGCCCAGTGTGGTCACCGCCGAGTAGGAACATTGAAGATTGAAGGTCCGCTCGCGGTATTGGGGGGCGGACCCTGGTTGTTGGCTCGTCGAACAACAAAAGCCCGGCAAGGGTCAGTGAGTGAACAACTGCATACGCGACAGCTCGTCAGAAGGCTGTCTGAAATAGTTTTGCCCTCCGGGGCAAGTTTCCATTAGCAACTTCGAGAGACGGATGAACATCACCACCTTTGCCAAACGCCTGTGCCTGCTTGTCCCGCTGATCATCACGCCCGCCGCCTGGGCGGTCGAAGCGATGCCGTCGCCACCGCAACTGGCCGCCAAATCCTATGTGCTCATGGACGCCAGCAGCGGTAACGTGCTGGTGGAGAACAATGGTGACCAGCGCCTGCCGCCAGCCAGCCTGACCAAGCTGATGACTGCCTACATCGCGACCCTGGAGATCCGTCGCGGTCAGATCGGTGAGAACGACCCGGTGACCGTCAGCGAAAACGCCTGGCGTACCGGCGGTTCGCGGATGTTCATCAAGGTGGGATCGCAGGTCACCGTCAGCGACCTGCTGCACGGGATCATCATCCAGTCGGGTAACGACGCCAGTGTCGCGGTTTCCGAGCACATTGCCGGCAGCGAGGACGCGTTCGCCGACATGATGAACAAGACGGCGGCCGACCTGGGCATGAGCAACAGCCACTTCATGAACCCTACCGGTCTGCCGAATCCCGAGCACTATTCGTCGGCTCACGACATGGCGCTGCTGGCGCGGGCGATCATCCATGAAGACCCGGCCCACTACGCCATCTACTCGCAGAAAGAGTTCTTCTGGAACGGTATCAAGCAGCCCAACCGTAACCTGTTGCTGTGGCGCGACAAGACCGTCGACGGTCTGAAAACCGGCCACACTGACGAGGCCGGCTACTGCATGGTGTCTTCGGCCGTGCGTGATGGCATGCGTCTGATCGCCGTGGTGTTCGGCACCAACAGCGAGCAGGCGCGCGCCGCCGAAACCCAGAAGCTGCTGACCTATGGCTTCCGCTTCTTCGAAACCCAGACCTTCTACCAGAAGGGCACCGAGCTGGCCCAGGCCCAGGTCTGGAAAGGCACCACTCATCAGGTCAAGGCCGGTCTGGCCGAAGATCTGACCATGACCATGCCTAAAGGCCAGCTGAAAAAGCTCGCTGCCAGCATGACCATGAACCCGCATCTGGTTGCGCCGATCGCCAAGGGCGACGTGATTGGTAAAGTCGAAGTGAAGCTGGACGATAAGGTGGTGCACAGCGCCGACCTGATCGCTCTGGAAGCGGTCGACGAAGGTGGTATCTTCCGCCGCATGTGGGATAGCATCCGCCTATTCTTCTACGGTTTGTTCAACTGATATTGTCGACCTGCGTGGCCCTCGCTCCGAAGTGGAGCGGGGGTCATGTCCGTCGCCACGGCTTACGAGGCCGTTACTGCCATGACAGACACTGACGTTAAGTCGCACAAGATTGAATTTCCCGTCGATGACTACCCGATCAAGGTGATCGGTGACACGGTTGTCGGCTTCAAGGACACCGTGATCGAGATCCTTGCCAAGTACGCCAAGCTGGACATCAAGTCCCTGGCCGAGCGTCAAAGCAGCAACGGCAAGTACACCACGGTACAACTGCACATCACCGCCACCGGCGAAGACCAACTGCGTGATATCAATAGTGCCCTGCGTGCTACCGGTGTCGTCCACATGGTGCTGTGATGCCGCAAACGCTGGGCTTTCGTGAGCTTGGCCTGATGGCCTACGAACCGGTCTGGCAGGCCATGCAGCGCTTTACCAATGAACGCGGCACCAGCGCGGCAGACGAAGTCTGGCTGGTGCAGCATCCTCCGGTGTTTACCCAGGGCCAGGCGGGCAAGGCCGAGCATCTGTTGCTGCCGGGAGATATTCCGGTGGTGCAGGCCGATCGCGGCGGACAGGTGACTTATCACGGTCCGGGCCAGTTGGTGGCCTACTTGCTGCTGGATGTGCGCAGGCTGGGATTCGGTGTGCGTGATCTGGTCAGTCGCATGGAGCAATGCCTGGTGGAGTTGCTGGCCAGCTATGGCGTGCCGGCGGCGGCCAAGCCCGATGCACCGGGGGTCTACGTCGACGGGGCGAAAATTGCCTCGCTGGGCCTGCGGATCCGGCACGGATGCTCCTTTCACGGTCTGGCCTTGAACGTGGACATGGATTTGCAGCCGTTTCGACGGATTAACCCCTGTGGTTATGCCGGGTTGGCGATGACCCAACTGAGCGACCATGCAGGGCCGATTGAATTTGCCGAGGTAAGTGCCCGGCTGCGTGCGCAGCTCGTCAAACACCTCGACTATGCTGAGCAGACGACCCTAACGGGCGGAATCGACTGATATGACTACTGCGCAAGACGCTGTTGAAACCCTGATCCCGACGCTGGATGTTTCCGAGCGGGCGGCCCGTCCGAAAGTTGAAACCGGCGTCAAATTGCGCGGTGCGGAAAAGGTCGCGCGCATTCCGGTGAAGATCATTCCGACCACCGAGTTGCCGAAGAAGCCGGACTGGATTCGTGTACGCATTCCAGTCTCGCCGGAAGTCGACCGGATCAAGCAGCTGCTGCGTAAGCACAAGCTGCACAGCGTCTGCGAAGAGGCGTCCTGCCCGAACCTGGGCGAATGTTTCTCCGGCGGTACCGCGACCTTCATGATCATGGGTGACATCTGCACCCGTCGCTGCCCGTTCTGTGACGTTGGCCATGGCCGTCCGAAGCCTCTGGATGTCGATGAGCCGATGAACCTGGCGGTGGCCATCGCCGACCTGCGCCTGAAGTACGTGGTGATCACCTCGGTGGACCGTGATGACCTGCGTGACGGTGGTGCCCAGCACTTTGCCGACTGCATTCGCGAGATTCGCAAACTGTCGCCGAACGTTCAGTTGGAAACCCTGGTTCCCGACTACCGCGGTCGCATGGATGTCGCCCTGGAAATTACCGCCGCCACGCCGCCGGATGTGTTCAACCACAACTTGGAAACCGTGCCGCGCCTGTACAAGGCAGCGCGTCCGGGCTCGGACTACCAGTGGTCGCTGACCCTGCTGCAGAAGTTCAAGCAACTGGTACCCCATGTACCGACCAAGTCCGGCCTGATGCTAGGCCTGGGCGAAACCGACGACGAAGTCATCGAAGTCATGAAGCGCATGCGTGAGCACGACATCGATATGCTGACCCTCGGCCAGTACCTGCAACCGTCGCGCAACCACCTGCCGGTTCAACGCTTCGTGCACCCGGACACCTTCGCCTGGTTCGCCGAGGAAGGTTACAAGATGGGCTTCAAGAACGTCGCTTCCGGCCCGCTGGTACGTTCCTCGTATCACGCCGACGAACAAGCGAAGCTGGCCAAAGAAGGCCTGGTTTCCTGATGTAGCCCGCCCGCAAGGCCCTGGCCTTGCGGGCAGCTTTGCCGCTGTTTGGTACGACTTCTGCGCTGCGCCTCCCTTGTATTCTCCGTGGGTGATTTCCCCTCTTCTGTTTGGTGGCATTCATGGCTACTGTGCTGGGGTGAATTCACACAGGGAGAATCTGCATGCCCATCCAACCCACTGCTGCTCTTCACGCTCATCTGCCGGTGCCGGCATTGGCGGCGGAAGGTGTCATTGGCCTTATCGCCCCCGCCGGTCCTGCAGCTCTGGATACCGAAAAAGCCTGCCAATGGATGCGTTCCAGGGGCTATACGCTGCGGATCTTCCCTGGCGTAGGTCAACAGGATGGTTACCTGGCAGGCAGTGATCAGGTCCGTCTCGATGACTTGCACGGGGCTTTTGCCGATAGCGAAATCGACGCCATTGTGTGTCTGCGCGGGGGCTATGGCAGTCCGCGCCTGCTGGACAAGATCGACTTCGAGTTGCTGCGACGCCATCCCAAGCCATTTGTCGGCTACAGCGACATCACCGCCTTGCACCTGGCGATCAATCGTTATGCGGGCTTTGTCAGCTTTCACGGGCCGATGCTCAATGCCGACCTGCTGGGCGGCAAGCAGGCGCCAACCGAGGCGTCGTTTTTCAATATGCTCAGAGGGCAGGTCAAGAGCGGCAGCCTGCTGCCCCATCCGGTAGCCTTTCCCTTGACCACGGTGGAGCCGGGTATCGCCCAAGGGCCGCTGGTGGGCGGCAACCTGTCACTGATTGCCAGTACCTTGGGTACGCCTTACGAAATCAATACCGGCGGCGTCATTCTGTTTATCGAAGACGTCAACGAGCCGCTGTACCGCATCGACCGCCTGCTCAATCACTTGCGTCTGGCCGGCAAGCTGGAGGGGGTGCGCGGGGTCCTGGTCGGCGATGTGGCCGGTGTGGATTTCACCGCGTTGTGCGCGTTGCTCAAGCAGGTCTTCGAGCCCTTGCAGATTCCGGTGCTGGCGGGATGGTGCAGCGGTCACTGCGATCCGAACCTGACCTTGCCGGTGGGGGCGCTGGTCAAGCTGGATGCAGGGGCCAGGGAGTTGACCCTGGCTCAGGACGTGGTGTTCAGGTAAGGCGCTGGCGAAGGAGCCAGCTCCTTCGCACACGCGTGTCTAGCGGCTGCGCAGGCTTTCCAGCAGCTTGTGGGTTGGGTAGCCATCTGCGGGCCAGCCCAGTGCCTGCTGGGCACTGCGAATGGCCTTGCGGGTATTGGCACCGATGATGCCGTCGGGGTTGCCGGCGTCGTATTGGTGGGTGCTGAGCAGGGTCTGCAATTCGATGCGTTCGGAGCGGCTCAGGGGAAGATCGTCCTTGGGCCAACTGCCGTTGATCTGACCAGCGCCGCCAAACCGCTCGGACAGCAGATTGACTGCCAGGGCGTAGGACGATGAGTTGTTGTATTTCAGCACTGCCCGGAAGTTATCCAGAATCAGGAACGCCGGCCCTCGGTAACCCGCGGGCAACAGCAACGACGCGGACAATTGCTCGGTGCCATATGGCAGGGCCTTGCCGTTGCTCGTTGTCATGCCCAGGCTCAGCCACTCGGCCACGGTCTTGCGGGTGGAGGCGTCGGCCAGGGCGTAGTCGAAACCGCTCTTGAGCTGGACCTCAACGCCCCAGGGCTGGCCTTTTTGCCAGCCTGAGCTCTGCAGGTAATGGGCTGTGGAGGCCAGAGCGTCGGCCGGGCTGTTCCAGATATCCCGGCGACCGTCGCCGTCGAAGTCCACGGCGTGGGTGTTGTAGGTGGTGGGAATGAACTGGGTCTGGCCCATGGCGCCGGCCCACGAGCCGAGCATCTTCTCTGGCTGGATGTCGCCGTGCTGGATGATCTGCAAGGCGGCAATCAACTGGCTGTTGGCGAAGGCCGGACGGCGTCCTTCATAAGCCAGGGTGGCCAGGGAGCGGATCACCGACTTGTTGCCCTGGAAGTCGCCGAAATTGCTCTCCATGCCCCAGACCGCCACCAATGCCTGGCGATCCACGCCATAGCGCTGTTCGATCCGCTGCAGGATGTCGCTGTACTGGAGCAGCAGGGCCTGGCCCTTGCGTACCCTGACCGGAGACAGGGCTCCATCCAGGTATTCCCAGACCGGGCGGGTGAACTCCGGCTGGCTGCGGTCAGCCTTGATGACGCTCATGTCCGGGGTGACACCGGCGAAGGCTCGGTCGAAGATGTCGGCGCGAATGCCGGCGTTCAGGGCTTCGGTACGGAATGCGTTCAGCCATTCATCGAAGGTCTGTGCGGGCTGGATGTCCAGATTGTCGGCGGTCAATGGTGCGACAGTAGCGGGTGCGGCGAGGGGGGCTGCCTGGAGGGTGGGCAGCGGCTGGGCGTCGGCGGCGGTAGGTTGTTCCGCGCAGGCGACGAGCAGAACGAGGCTGGAGGCAGCGATCAGTTGGCGCATGTGCCAACGACGGGAAAGACAAAAGGGCATGCACAGGTCCAGAGAGAATAACTATCAGGTGCAGACCTTATCATGCCGACGGGGTTCAGGGCTTCAGGCGGCCAGAAAGTAAGAAGCCTCCCAGCTTTTAGACTGGAAGGCTTCGCGGCGGTAGCTGCCTTTGCCCTTGGCCGGGCGTTCCTGACGGCTGCGGAACAGTGGCTGGGCGACAATGGATTTGGCCTTGTTGGGGCCATGCTTGGATGGCTTGCTCATCGTTTTGTACTCGCGGTTTGTAGAGAGAGGCTGCGGCGCGAATCATCGGCCAGAGTGGAGCGGCTGTCCAGCACTCTGCAGCAGGAAGATGCCAGGCGGGAGATGAGCGGCGTGCTTACTCGGCCGGCAGGGCCAGGCGTTGGCCGGCCATCAGCAGCGACAGGCGGCTCAGGCTGCTCCAGGGCGAACCGCTGGCCTGCCCCTTGATCTGCGCATCGATACGCTGGGCATCCAGCAGCAACTGCCCCCAGCGCTGTGCAGAGTAACGTTGCAGCGCCTTGCTCATCAGCGGCTTGCGTTTGTCCCAGACCGGAGGGCGGGCCTGACTGAACACCTTGTCCAATGGCACGCCCTGGCTGAATTGCAGGGCCAGGTTGGCCAACAGCCGCAGTTCTCGGGACAGGGCCCAGAGAATCACGGGAGGTTCGACGCCTTCACCGCGCAACCCTTCCAGCATGCGCAGGGCGTGGGCGGCTTCACCGTTGAGAATGGCATCCACCAGCCCGAACACATCGAAACGCGCACTGTCGGCCACTGCGGCCTGGACCGTTTCGACGGTGATCTGTCCACCTTCAGCCATCAGCTTGAGTTTTTCGATTTCCTGGGCCGCGGCCAGCAGGTTGCCCTCGACCCGCGCGGCGATCAGCTCCACCGCGTCCTGGCTGGCGGACAGCCCGGCTTGGGACAGTCGCTGACGAATCCACTGTGGAAGCTGGTTGGCGTCCACCGGCCAGATCTGTACGAACTGGGTCTGGGCACCTTCCACCAAGGCCTTGCCCCACTTGGTCTTCTGTGCGCTGCCGTCGAGCTTGGGCAGGCTGATCAGCAGCACTGTGTCCTCGGCCGGACGGGAACAGTACTCGATCAGCGCTGCGGCGCCCTTGTCTCCGGGCTTGCCCGAGGGCAGGCGCAGTTCCAGCAGGCGTTTTTCCGCAAACAGCGACATGCTGGCCCCGGCTTGCAGCAGGGTGCCCCAGTCAAAGCTGGCATCGGCACTGAATACCTGGCGCTCGTCGAATCCCTGCTGGCGTACGGCAGAGCGGATGGCGTCGGCGGCTTCCTGGCAGAGCAGGGGATCATCGCCGCTGATCACATAGACCGGCGCGAGAGGACCTTGCAGGTGTTTGCCGAGTTGGGCGGGTGCGAGTTTCATAGGCGGAGGCCAATGGGGCGCGTGAGCGCCCCACACGGCTTACTGGTTCGGCAGTTCCAGGGGTGACTGCTGCGGAGTTTCCGCCTCAGCCTTGCGTGCAGCTTCCAGCGCCTGGGCTTCGGCCTTGGCTTTGGCTTCGGCTGTGGCTTGCAGTTGAGCAAGCTGGTCCGGGGTCAGCAACTGCAGGCGGATCAGCATGCGCTGGATCAGGTCGCGGCGCATTTCCTTGCGTGTTTCAGACGATTCCTGATCGGAGCCGGTGATGTTGTTGCCGTCATGCACGAAGACCTTCTGCACTTCCAGCTTGTCGTCGAGCAGATGCAGGTTGTCGTGCGTCAGGATTTCGTACCTGAGCGTGGTGCCGATCTCGTATTCGGCCGAGCTGCCACCGCCGGTGTAACTGAGGGTGCGCTGGGAGTTTTCCTCGCTCAGCAGCACCAGCTTGTAAGGCGCGCCGGCATGGACCCGTACACCGCTGCTTTCCAGTTGTTGCTGGAGCATTTTCACGGTGGGGCCGTAGGCATCCCGGGCGCTCAGGTCGAGTTCCTTGATGGTCAGCTCATGGGTTCCCGTTCCGCGCAACTGGAAGCCACAGGCGCTCAGCAGCACGGCCAGACCCATCACCAGCAGGTTACGTTTGATCATGTATTGCTCCCCTTGAAACCATATGGGCCACCTTGTGGCCCTGGAGGTTTTGTTCGGCGCCCGATCCCGGACCGGGCGCCTGATCCAATTAGCTGGCGACGATATTGACCAGTTTGCCCGGCACCACGATGACCTTGCGGATGGTCAGGCCTTCGGTGAAGCGCAGCACGTTCTCGTTGCTGCGAGCCGCGGCTTCGACTTCTTCACGGCTGGCGCTGGCCGGCATTTCGATCTGGCCACGCAATTTGCCGTTGACCTGGATGACCAGTTGCAGGCTGTCTTGAACCAGGGCGCTTTCGTCCAGAACCGGCCAGCCGGCATCGATGATGGCGCCTTCCTGACCCAGCTGTTTCCACAGCTCGTGACTGATGTGCGGAGTGATCGGAGCCAGCAGCAGGGCTACGGTCTGCAGGCCTTCCTGCAACAGGGCACGGTCCTGGTTGCTGCCTTGCGGGGCTTTTTCCAGGACGTTCATCAAGGTCATCACCTGGGCGATGGCGGTGTTGAATTTGTGGTGCTGGCCGACATCCTGGCTGGCCTGCTTGATGGCCAGGTGGATGGCGCGGCGAATGGCTTTCTGTTCGTCGCTCAGGGTGGCGATATCCAGTGCTTGCGGCAGCCCTTGGCTGACATGGGCCTGGGCCAGGCGCCAGACGCGCTTGAGGAAGCGGTGCGCACCTTCGACACCCGAGTCGGACCATTCCAGGCTCAGCTCGGGCGGCGACGCGAACATCATGAACAGGCGGCAGGTATCGGCACCGTATTGCTCGATCATCGACTGCGGGTCGACGCCATTGTTCTTCGACTTGGCCATCTTCTCGGTGCCGCCGATTTCCACCGGCAGGCCGTCGCTGATCAGTTTGGCCCCGATGATCTTGGCCTTGCTGTCGCGCTCCAGCTCCACGTCCGCCGGGTTGTACCAGGTGTAGGCGCCATTGGCCTCACGGCGATAGTAGGTTTCGGCAATCACCATGCCCTGGGTCAGCAGGTTCTTGAACGGCTCGTTGGAGCTCACCAGGCCTTCGTCACGCATCAATTTGTGGAAGAAACGTGCGTAAAGCAGGTGCAGGATGGCGTGTTCGATGCCGCCGATGTACTGATCCACCGGCAACCAGTGGTTGGCCGCCGCCGGGTCCACCAAGCCGCTTTCATAATGTGGCGAGGCGTAGCGCGCGTAGTACCACGAGGACTCGACGAAGGTGTCCATGGTGTCGGTTTCACGCTTGGCAGGCTGGCCGCATTTCGGGCAGTTGCACTCGTAGAACTCGGGCATGCGGGCCAAAGGCGAACCGGCACCATCGGGTACCACGTCTTCCGGCAGCACCACTGGCAGCTGGTTTTCCGGGACCGGAACGTCGCCGCAGCTGTCGCAATGGATGATCGGGATCGGGCAGCCCCAGTAGCGCTGGCGGCTGATGCCCCAGTCCCGCAGGCGGAACTGGGTGCGTGATTGACCGAGGTTTTTCTTCAGCAGGGCCGCTTCGATAGCGTCGAACGCGCCAGGGAAATCCAGGCCGTCGAATTCGCCGGAGTTGATCAGTTCGCCGTGCTCGCCGTAAGCGTCCTGCCATGGCGCAGGGGTTTCATCGCCGGCGCTGGTGCGTACCACGGCCTTGATCGGCAGGTTGTACTTGCTGGCGAATTCGAAATCGCGCTCGTCGTGAGCCGGGACAGCCATGACCGCGCCATCGCCGTAGTGCATCAGCACGTAGTTGGCCACCCACACCGGGAGCTTTTCGCCGGTCAGCGGGTGTTCGACGAACAGCGAGGTAGCCAGGCCTTTTTTCTCCTGGGTCGCCATGTCCGCTTCGGCGACGCTGCCGCCTTTGCATTCGGCGATGAACGCCTGCAACTCGGGGTTGTTGCGCGCGGCCAGGGTTGCCAGCGGGTGCTCGGCGGCGACGGCGACATAGGTCGCGCCCATCAGGGTATCCGGACGGGTGGTGAACACTTTCAGGGTGCCGGTTTCGCCGATCGATGCCTGATCGTAGGGGAACTGCACTTCCATGCCGCGGGACTTGCCGATCCAGTTGCGTTGCATGGTCTTGACCTGCTCGGGCCAGCCCGTCAGTTCGTCGAGACTCTCCAGCAGCTCATCGGCATAGGCGGTGATCTTGAAGTAGTACATCGGGATTTCGCGCTTCTCGATCAGCGCGCCGGAACGCCAGCCGCGGCCGTCGATCACTTGCTCGTTGGCCAGGACGGTCTGGTCGACCGGGTCCCAGTTCACGGTGCCGTTCTTGCGATAGATCACGCCTTTTTCGAACAGGCGGGTGAACAGCCACTGTTCCCAGCGGTAGTAGTCCGGCTTGCAGGTAGTGACCTCGCGGGACCAGTCCACCGCCAGGCCCAGGCTGCGCAGTTGGGTCTTCATGTAGGCGATGTTTTCGTAGGTCCACTTGGCGGGAGCCACGTTGTTCTTCATCGCGGCGTTTTCCGCCGGCATGCCGAAGGCATCCCAACCCATGGGTTGCAGGACGTTCTTGCCTTGCATGCGCTGGTAGCGGGAGATCACGTCGCCGATGGTGTAGTTGCGCACGTGCCCCATGTGTAGCTTGCCGCTGGGGTAAGGGAACATCGATAGGCAATAGTAGGTTTCCTTGCCTGGCTGTTCACTGACTTCAAAGGACTTTTGCTCGTCCCAGAACGACTGGGCGGCGGCTTCGATTTCACGGGGCTGATAGTGTTCGTGCATGGCTACTTTTGTACTGAATAGGGGTGGCCTAATCCTCTTCAATGCAACCACGGGGAGCGATGACGCCAAATACGGCGATTTTCAGTGCCCGATGGAGCTGGAAGTGGAGTTACAGGAAGCGCCGTAGCATACATGACCGCACTCTGCCGAGGGAAACCTTGATTGCTCGGCCGGGCCGTTGGTCGCAGCGGCGCGACGCTTTCGGTCGTCCGACTAAGCTCAAAAAGGGGAGTGAGTCTTATTCTTCGATGAGGTGAACGGATGCTTGAATCGCAGCGAAAAGTAACAGAACCAGAGGTGTATGAAAGGCTGCTGAATCGACTGGCTCTGGCCCTGGATGCACTGAAGACTGCGGATCGACTGCGTGATGAGCGGCCTGTCGAGTTGGAGCTGCGGGGCTTGAGCAGTGCTGAGTTCGAATTGATCCGGGCCTATCTGGCTCGTAGCCAGCGTGAAATGCAGATCAGCATGCCGGGTGATCGGCAGCAGGAAATGCCCCGTTCAGCCAAGATCATTTGGTTGAAGGATCAGGCGCCCGTCAAGGAATCGGTGAAAGTCCGATCGCATCAGTGCAAGTAGTCTCCGGACTGCGTTTGGGGCCCATGAGGTCGTTGCCGAGGCGTTCATGAGCAAAAGTACTCGGCGCTGGTTGTTGCAGCAGGGCTTTGACCTTTAGGCTTCGGGCATCTTTTGGAGATGCCCGATGCCTTTTCGTTATTTCATCAAGCAGTTGCTGTTGCCCCCCGGCATTCTTTTGCTGCTGCTCCTGTTTGCCTGGTGCCTGCGTCACTCCCGTCCGCGGCTGGCGCGATGCTGCTTTGTTCTGGGTTTGGGCGGTTTCTGGCTGATGAGCTTGCCGGTGATGGTGGAGTGGGGCGCGCGCGGGTTGGAGCAGTTGCCTCCTTTGCCCCAGAGTCAGTGGGCGAGCCTGGCCCTGCAGGCGGATGCGATTGTGGTCCTGGGTTCAGGCCGCGAGCGCGGCGATCCGGCCTGGGGTTCTGATCAGCCCACCGGCGTGGGGCTGGAGCGTGAGCGCTACGCTGCGCGTTTGGCCAAGGCATCCGGGTTGCCGTTGCTGACCAGTGGTGGGTTGCATTACGGCACGCCGCCCACCGAAGCGGCGCTGATGGCCGAGTCCTTGCTCAATGACTTTGGCGTGACGGTGCGCTGGCAGGAAGGTCGCAGTCGCACCACCTGGGAGAACGCGCAATTCAGCGCCGAAGTCTTGCAACCCTTGGGTATCAGGCGCGTGGTGGTGGTGACCCAGGCCTGGCACATGCCTCGCGCCGTCTGGAGTTTCGAGCATGCGGGGTTTGACGTGGTACCGGCCCCGGTGGGCTTTCTCGGGGTGGACAACGCCCGTCCGCTGGGCGGCTGGATGCCGGAGTTCAAGTCGATCTGGCAGAGCGGCCAGCTGCTTAACGAGGCGGTGGGACAACTCGGTTACCGAGTCTTCTATCGCTGAGTGGCGCGCCGGCTCCCGCAGGAGCCGGCTGGCCGGGGATGGGCTTCAAACGGTCTTGGCAATGCGACTGGCCAACAGGGCCCAGCCGAACAGTAGGGTGCAGAGCACCACCAGCGGCCACGAGCGCCACTTCAGATAAGGCGTCAGATTGTGCATGGGCACCACTTCGCCATACAGGATGCCGCGCTCGAACTGTGGAATCTGCACGGTGATCTTGCCGAACGGGTCGATCAGCCCGGTGACGCCGTTGTTGGTGGCGCGGATCATCCAGCGTCCTGCCTCCAGGGCGCGCATCTGTGCCATCTGCAGATGCTGCAGGGGGCCGATGGAGGTGCCGAACCAGGTGTCGTTGCTGATGGTTAGCAGCAGGTCGCTGCGGGCCGAAAGACCGGCGGCGAACTCGGGATAGACCACTTCGTAGCAGATGAAGGGGGCAATCTGATAGCCCTTGGCCTGCAGCAACGGCTGGTCCGCCGGGCCACGGGCAAAGTCCGACATCGGCAGGTTGAAGAAGTCGATCAGGCCGCGCAGCACTTCCTGCAGGGGAACGTACTCGCCGAAGGGCACCAGTTTTTGTTTCAGGTAGGTGCCGTCGCCTTCGCCGGTCACGGTAATGCCGTTGAAGTAGCGTTTTTCATGGTGCACCAGCTGGCGCACCGGAACCCCGGTAATCAGTGCGGAATGACGATCGGCGGCAAAGTTGCCCATCATCGTCAGGTAGCCTTCGGCGGATTCCTTGAGCACCGGAACCGCGGTTTCCGGCCAGACCAGCAGGTCCACCCGCTTGCTGCTGAAACTCATGTCGCGGTACAGGGCCAGTTGGGCATTGAGCTGGGCGGGGTCCCATTTCATGCTTTGTTCGATGTTGCCCTGGATGGCCGCTACCGACATGGGGTCTCCCGACGGGCTGGTCCAGGCATGGCCTTTGAGCGCCAGGCCGATCACCCAGGGAGCTGCCAGCAGTAGCAGGCCGGCGACAATGAACCCTTTGCGCCCGGCCTTGATCAGGCGCGGCAGGTTGTAGAGCAGCGCGGCGGTCAGGGCCAGGGAGAAGGAGATCAGCCAGATTCCGCCCACTGGCGCGAGCCCGGCCAGGGGGCCGTCGAGCTGGCTGTAGCCGGAGTAAAGCCAGGGGAAACCGGTGAGGAACCAGCCGCGAAACGCCTCCTGGCCCAGCCACAGGGCAGCAAACGCCAGAGCATCCGCCAGCGGTGCTTCATTGCGCCGCAACCAGCGGGCCCAGAGCCAGGCGGGCAGGGCAAAGAACCAGGCAATGGCGGCGATGAAAGCCAGCATCAGCAGGCCGGCGAGCAAGGCCGATGCGCCGCCGTAGGTGTGGATGCTGACGTAGATCCAGCTGGTGCCGGCGCCGAACAGGCCGAAGCCGAAGCACCAGCCCCGGCCCAGGGCCTGGCGTGGCGTCAGTTCTCGCAGGCCGGCATAGAACAACCCTACCGCCAGCAAAGCCAGGGGCCAGATGTTGTAGGGCGCCAGCGCCAGGGTGGTGATGGCGCCGGCTGCCACGGCCAGCAGGTTGCCGGGCCAGCCGGGTCGGGTTGAGCGCTGCAAGAGGCGTTTCATCAGCTCTTTCCTGTTTCGCACCGGGCAGGGCGCGAGGAGATGGGTGGGTTGGATTCAGATGGGCATCGCGCCGTGCGGCTCAGCGGCCTGTCCCCGAGAGCCGTCGCCCCGAGCCCGGGGTTCCGGTTTCGGGGCGACGTTTCGTTGTACAGGAGAGCTGATGCCCCTGGCCCCTAGCGGGAGACGGGAGTCAGGCGCAGCAGATGAATCCGCCGGCTGTCGGCATTGAGCACGCGGAAGCGATAGGCGCCGATTTCAGTGATTTCGTTGCGTTTTGGCAAGTGGCCGAAGGCGCTCATGACCAGTCCGCCGACGGTATCGAACTCGTCATCGGAGAAGGTGCTGTCGAAGAACTCGTTGAAGTTCTCGATCGGCGTCAGCGCCTTGATCAGGAAGTCGCCGCTGGGCAGGGGCTTGATGTAGCTGTCTTCCTCGACGTCATGCTCGTCTTCGATGTCGCCGACGATCTGTTCCAGCACATCTTCGATGGTCACCAGGCCGGCCACGCCGCCGTACTCGTCGATGACGATGGCCATGTGGTTGTGATTGGCGCGGAACTCGCGCAGCAGCACGTTCAGGCGCTTGGACTCCGGGACGAAGGTCGCCGGGCGCAGCAGGTCCTTGATATTGAAGCTGTCGCCGTTCTCCTTGAGGATCAGCGGCAGCAGGTCCTTGGCCAGCAGGACGCCCATCACGTCGTCATGGCTTTCGCCGATCACCGGGTAGCGCGAATGCGCGGAGTCGATGACGGCGGGCAGGAACTCCCGGGGTGTCTGGGTCGCCTTGATGCTGATCATCTGCGAGCGCGGCACCATGATGTCCCGGACTTGCAGGTCAGCCACCTGGATGGCGCCTTCGACGATGGCCAGCGCTTCGCTGTCCAGCAATTTGTTCTGATGGGCTTCGCGCAGCAGCTCCAGCAGCTCCTGGCGGTTTTTCGGCTCATGGGCAAAAGCCTGGGTCAGTTTGCCCAGCCATGACTTTTGCCCGTTGCTCGATCGATCTTCGCTCATAGCGATTGCTCTGAATCCTTGGTTGTTACAGGGGGTTGTTGATCAGCTTTCGTCGTCTGCATAGGGGTCGGGATGACCCAGTTCTGCAAGCAACGTTCGTTCCAGTGCTTCCATTTCTTCGGCTTCGTCATCATCTATATGGTCGTAACCCAACAGATGCAAGCAGCCGTGAATCACCAGATGGGCCCAGTGGGCCTGAAGTTCCTTGCCTTGTTCGGCGGCCTCGCGTTCGACCACCGGAATGCAGATCACCAGATCCCCCAGCAAGGGGATATCCAGCAGCTCATCCGGCACGTCGGCAGGGAATGACAGCACATTGGTGGCGTAATCTTTGTGACGCCAGGTGTGGTTCAGCTCGCGGCCTTCGGCTTCGTCCACCAGACGGATGGTCATTTCCGAGTCGGCGGTTCGCTGGCGCAGGGCCAGTTCGCACCACTGGCGAAACTGTTCGTCGCTGGGGGCCGGCTGCTGGCTGGCGCGCTGCAGATCAAGCTCAAGCATCGTGGCGCTGGCCTCTGTCGGCGGAAGCCTTGGCGGTCTCGTCGTCGGCCCGCAACTCGAAGCGCTCGTAGGCTTCGACGATGCGTTGCACCAGCGGGTGGCGCACCACGTCCTTGGGCATGAAGTGGGTGAAGCTGATCCCGGGCACATCCTTGAGCACGTTGATCACCTGGGCCAGGCCGGACTTGGTGCCCTTGGGCAGGTCGACCTGCGTGATATCGCCGGTGATCACCGCGGTGGAGCCGAAGCCGATCCGGGTGAGGAACATCTTCATTTGTTCCACGGTGGTGTTCTGGCTTTCGTCGAGGATGATGAAGCTGTTGTTCAGGGTTCGGCCACGCATGTAGGCCAGGGGCGCGATCTCGATGACCTGGCGCTCGATCAGCTTGGCCACTTGTTCGAAGCCGAGCATTTCATACAGCGCGTCATACAGCGGGCGCAGGTAAGGGTCGATCTTTTGCGCCAGATCACCGGGCAGGAAACCGAGCTTCTCGCCGGCTTCCACCGCCGGACGCACCAGCAGGATGCGTCGCACCTGCTCGCGCTCCAAGGCGTCCACCGCGCAAGCGACGGCCAGGTAGGTCTTGCCGGTGCCGGCTGGACCGATGCCGAAGTTGATGTCGTTGCCCAGGATCTCCTTGACGTAGCGCTGCTGATTCAAGCCGCGTGGGCGAATCATGCCTTTCTTGGTACGCAGGGCGATGGCGGCGTCAGCCACCGAGGGGTTATCCAGCTCTTCCACAGCGGACTCCTGAAGGAACAGGTGCACCAGGTCCGGCGACAGCTCGGTTCCCTTGGTTTCCCGGTAGAGACGGCGCAGAAGATTTTCCGCGGAGGTGGTGTGCTTGGGTTCGCCGATCAGTTCGAACTGATTGCCGCGATTGCGGATCTGGATCGTCAGGCGCTGTTCGATCAAGCGCAAATGCTCGTCGAATTGCCCGCACAGATTGGCGAAGCGGCGAGCCTCGAAGGGCTCGAGGATGAAACGATGAGGTTCTATGGGTGCGTTCAAGGTCGTTTTTTAGCCGCCCAACGGCAATTAAGATGAATTCAAGGATAACGCCAGCGGCCTGGGTGCGAAAGCTCTTATGCGGAGCGTGTACCGGTGATGCTTTCTTCGTAGGAGCCGGCTTGCCGGCGAAGGCGGTCCTGAAGGACCCTTCGCCAGCAAGCCGGTGCCTACACAAGCCAGTTCTTACGATAACAGCGAGCCGCGCAGCGAGTGGGGCTGCGCCGAGTCGATATGCACGTCGGCGAATTGGCCGATCAGTGTGGGATCGTCGCAACGGAAGTTGACGATCCGGTTGTTCTCGGTGCGGCCCTGCAATTCGCCCGGATCTTTCTTGGAGTAGTCGGTCACCAGGATGCGCTGGGTCGACCCGACCATTTGTCGGCTGATTTCAAACCCTTGCTGGTTCAGGCGGTGTTGCAGCGCGTTCAGGCGTTCCTTCTTCAGTGCTTCCGGCGTGTCGTCGGCCAGGTCGGCGGCCGGAGTGCCCGGACGCTGGCTGTAGACGAAGGAGTAGGAGAAGTCGAAACCGACGTCTTCGATCAACTTCATGGTCTGCTGGAAGTCTTTTTCCGTCTCGCCAGGAAAGCCGACGATAAAGTCCGAGCTGATGCAGATTCCCGGTACCGCCGCTCGCAGCTTGCGCAGTTTGGACTTGTACTCCAGGGCCGTGTGATTGCGCTTCATCGCCGCCAGAATCCGATCCGAGCCCGATTGCACGGGCAGGTGCAGGTGCTTGACCAGCTCCGGCACTTCGGCGTGGGCCTGGATCAGGCTGTCGGAGAACTCCAAAGGGTGCGAAGTGGTGTAGCGAATCCGCTCGATGCCGTCCACCGCGGCAACTACGCGGATCAGCTCGGCCAGGTCGGCCAGGCGTCCGTCGTGGGTCTGGCCCCGGTAGCCATTGACGTTCTGGCCCAGGAGGGTGACTTCGCGCACGCCGTTTTCCGCCAGGTGGATGATTTCGGCAATCACGTCGTCAAACGGCCGGCTGACCTCTTCGCCCCGGGTGTAGGGCACGACGCAGAAGGTGCAGTACTTGCTGCAGCCTTCCATGACCGAGACATAGGCACTGGGGCCGTCGATGCGCGGCTCGGGCAGGTGGTCGAATTTTTCGATTTCCGGAAACGAGACGTCCACTTGCGGCAGCTTGCTGACGCGCGCGGCATCGATCATTTCCGGCAGGCGGTGCAGGGTCTGCGGACCGAAGACCACGTCCACATAGGGCGCGCGATCGCGAATGGCCGCGCCTTCCTGGCTGGCCACGCAGCCGCCGACGGCAATCACCATGTCCGGATTGGCCAGTTTCAGCTCGCGCCAGCGACCCAGCTGGGAGTACACCCGATCCTGGGCGCGCTCACGAATGGAGCAGGTATTGAGCAGGATGACATCCGCGTCTTCGGCACGTGCGGTGACTTCCAGGGCCTGATGTTCACCCAGGAGGTCCACCATGCGCGAGCTGTCGTACTCGTTCATCTGGCAACCGTGGGTTTCGATGTAAAGCTTCTTGGCCATGGACCTCAGTCTCACGTGATTCAAAGAACCGCGCATTATAGGGTCCATGCCCACAGGTTCCTAGCGTTGTGCATCGGGTAGCTATGCTATAGTTCGCGCCCTATTTTTATCCCCCGATGTGTTGCCCGCCCACCATGACCAAACGTGAAGCCCCAATCTACAAGGTGATTTTCCTCAACCAGGGCCAGGTGTTCGAGATGTACGCCAAGCAGATCTACCAGAGCGATCTGTGGGGCTTCCTGGAAGTGGAAGAGTTCGTCTTTGGCGAGCGCACGCAAGTGGTCGTCGATCCGAGCGAAGAGAAGCTCAAGGCGCAATTCGAAGGCGTGGTGCGCAGCTTTGTGCCGATGCATTCGATCGTGCGCATCGACGAAGTGGAGCGCCTGGGCACGCCGAAAATCAGCGAAGCCCGTGGCGTGAGCAACGTCATGCCGTTCCCGATGCCGATGCCCGAAAAATAAGCCTGGCTGGCCACTTCTTCGCAAGGGTTCGGTTTGTGTCTGTAGGCGCTGGCTCGCCAGCGAAGGGCATGGAGGCTTTTACGGCAATGGCGAAAAAGGCGAGCGCCCATCGGCGCTTTGCAGTTCCATCAGGTATTTGCGGAAAATCTGTCCCAGCACCTGGGTCGCGACTTCCAGCTCGTCGCGCTGCATGTGCTCGGCGACTTCGTCGGCGGTGTCCAGAGCGTCTTCGGCACCGTTGACTGCAGCCATCTTCAGCACGATATAGGCCTGGACATTGTTGGCCGGCACGCCCTCACCGTGGAAGAACATGGTGCCGAGTTTGAATTGCGCCTGAGCGTGGCCTTGCAAGGAGGCTTTTTCGAAATAGCTCAGGGCTTGATTGAGGTCCCGCGGCGCGCCTTTGCCTTCGTAGTAGAACTCACCCAACTCGTATTGCGCCTCGGCGTCGCCTTCGTCGGCGGCTTTCTGGCACGCGGCTAGCGCCTCGGCCTGTTCCTGTGCCTGGGGATCGAGGGTGCAGCGACCCATCGCTGGGATCAACAACGAGTTGCCGCCTGCTTGTGCGTGCGCGAGCAGGGGCTGAAGGAGCAACAGGCAGCCCAGTGTCAGGGCGCGGCCGGTGCGGTTCATGGGAATCGACTTACCTCTGAGGGGCGCGCGGACCCAGCGAGGGGTCCAATAAGCGCGCATTATGAAATAAGCGGGGCCAACCTTACAAAGTCTTTACTCGTTTTTCTGCTGCGTGGCCGCGATATCCGTCGCCTTGCTGGGCATTTGTCCCCTTGGCGGGGAAAAGTCCGAGTAAAGCCTCCCGCTGGCGCGGTTGATTACCACGCCAGCCCGCCTGTGCTTATTTCAAGGCGGCGAATGCGCGCTCGGCGGCATCCAGGGTCAGTTGCAACTCGGCTTCGCCGTGGGCGATCGAGGTGAAACCGGCCTCGAAGGCACTCGGCGCCAGGTACACGCCGCCTTCCAGCATCAGGTGGAAGAAGCGCTTGAACAGGTTGGCGTCGCTGGCCATCACGTCGTCGAAGGTGACGATGTCATCGGCACCGCTGAAGTACAGGCCAAACATGCCGCCGGCCTGGGTGGTGACGAACGGAATGCCCGCGGCGTCCGCGCGTTGTTGCAAACCTTCAAGCAGACGGCTGGTGTAGTCGCTCAGTTCGGCATGGAAGCCCGGGCGACTGATCAGGCGCAAGGTGGTGAGGCCAGCGGCCATGGCCAGCGGGTTACCGGACAGGGTGCCGGCCTGGTAGACCGGGCCCAGGGGCGCGATGTGCTCCATGATCTTGCGTTTGCCGCCGAAGCAGCCCACCGGCATGCCGCCGCCGATGATCTTGCCGAAGGTCGACAGGTCCGGTGTCACGCCGTAATGGGCCTGGGCACCACCGAGGGCGACGCGGAAGCCAGTCATCACTTCGTCGAAAATCAGCACCACGCCGTGTTGGTCGCAGAGGCTGCGCAGGCCTTCGAGGAAACCCGGTGCCGGCGGTACGCAGTTCATGTTGCCGGCCACCGGCTCGACGATGATGCAGGCCACTTCCTGGCCGACTTCGGCGAGCATCTTTTTCACGGCGGCAATGTCGTTGAACGGCAAGGTCAGGGTGTGTTTGGCGAAGGCCGCAGGAACCCCGGCGGAGCTTGGCACGCCCTGGGTCAGGGCGCCGGAACCGGCCTTGACCAGCAGGCTGTCGGAGTGGCCGTGGTAGCAACCTTCGAACTTGATGATGCTGTCGCGGCCGGTAAAGCCCCGGGCCAGGCGAATGGCGCTCATGGTGGCTTCGGTGCCGGAGCTGACCATGCGTACCATTTCCATGGACGGCACGATGGAGCACACGAGATCGGCCATTTCGGTTTCCATGGCGGTCGGTGCGCCGTAGGACAGGCCGTGTTCCAGCTGCTTGCGCACCGCATCCAGTACGTCCGGATGACTGTGGCCGAGGATCATCGGGCCCCAGGAACCGACATAGTCGACATAGCGCTTGTCGTCTTCGTCGGTGACGTAGGCGCCTTCTGCGTGCTTGAAGAACAGCGGGGTGCCACCCACGCTCTTGAAGGCGCGAACGGGCGAGTTGACGCCACCGGGGATGTGTTTCTGGGCGTTGGCGAACAGGGTTTCGGAACGGGACATGAGCGGGCTCTCAAAAAGTCAGCTGTTGAATAGGGCGTTGAAGGCGCGGGCGCGACGGGTCACTTCGTCGGCGCTATCGGCGCCGAACAGGCCGTGGACCACCGCCAGCAGGTCGGCGCCGTGGTGTACCAGCGGCGCTGCGTTATCCAGGGTGATGCCGCCGATCACGCAGATCGGCAGGTGCAGGCTGGCCCGGGCCTGATCCAGCAACTCCAGGCTGGCCGTGGGCGCGCCGGGTTTGGTGGTGGAATTGAAAAAGCGGCCGAAGGCGACATAACTGGCGCCTTCCTGCGCGGCTTGCTCGGCCAGCGACAATTGGTCGTGACAGGTGGAGCCGATGATCGCCTGGCGACCCAGCAGGGCCCGGGCCGGCGTCAGTGGGCCGTCGGTCTGGCCCAGGTGCACGCCGGCACCAATGCGCGCGGCCAGTTCGGCGTCATCGTTGATGATCAAACGGGTCTTGTAGCGCTCACACAGGGTCAGCAGGGTTTCGGCTTCCCGCAGGCGGCGGGCCTGATCGTCGCTTTTGTCGCGATACTGCAACAGGGTGACGCCGCCTTCGAGCGCCGCCTCCACGTACTGCAAAAACTTGCCGGCCAACAGCTGGCTGTCGGTGATGGCGTACAGACCACGTAGTTTCATCGAGCGGGCCTCATGACATTACGAGCAGAAATCCAACGGCAAGCGACGTGGGACGAATTGGCCGCGACCCAGTTGTTCGGCGTCGCGCAGGGTGCGCCAGGTGTAATCAAGGGCCGATTTCACGGCGCTGGCCAGGTGCTCGCCTTGAGCCAGGCGTCCGGCCAGGGCGCTGGCCAGGGTGCAGCCGGAGCCGTGATAGCTGCCCGGCAGACGCTGGCAGGTGTAGGTTTCGCGCAGGCCGTCACGGCTGTACAGGCGATTATGCACTTCGTGTTCATCGCCATGGCCGCCGGTGATCAGCAGGTGCTTGACGAACGGCAGGAGTTTTTCGGCGCATTGGTCGGCGCTGCCTTCGGGCAGTTCCGCAAGAATTCGAGCTTCAGGAAGGTTGGGGGTGGCAATGGTGGCCAGGGGCAGCAGGCGTTCGCGCATGGCGTAGCCGACTTCATCCTTGCCCAGCCGGCCACCGCCGCCGGCGCGCAGCACCGGATCGCAGACCAGCGGCAGATGCGGGTGCGCCTGGAGCAGTTCGACCACGGTGTCGACCATCTCCAGGGAGCCGAGCATGCCCAGCTTGACCGCGGCGACCGTGGAGTCGTTGAGCACGGCATTGGCCTGGGCCAGTACCCACTCGCGATCCAGAACGCGGAAATCGCTGACGTTGACCGTGTCTTGCACGGTCAGGGCGGTGACAGCCGGAGCTGCGTGACAACCCTGAGCCAGCAGGGCTTCGATATCTGCCTGCAAGCCGGCGCCACCACTGGGGTCGTGGCCGGAGAGACAGAGGACAACGGGGCGAGAGCTGTAGATATTCATGGGCGGCGAGCTTACCACCAATCGCTTTTTTTCGCGGCGCCTGGCGTCTGCTGGAAAATGTCGCCGCGCTGGGCGCGAACGTCTTGACCGATGCAACAGCTCTAGCTCGCGGTATTGCGCTGAAAGGCTTGATCTAGAGCCTTTAGACTAAAATTTACAATGGTGTTCATTGGCCATCAGCGGCTATGCTAGAGTGCATTCAAACCAATAACAGGTCATGCCGGTTATACGTCTGCTCAAGGGAAATGGGGGGACTTCCTGACATCACCGGACAAGCCACGCTGGGTCTTTAATGCGCTATTTGCTGCTGTTGCTGTTGAGCTTGCCGATGTTGGTGGGTGCCGCCGAGTTCGACGAGTTCACCCAGCGCCTTCCTTTGGGCCGAGTGATGCAGGTCCTTGAAGACACGGGGGGTGAAGCGACCATTGCCGACGTCAGCTCGGGGCCACTGGCCGAGCGCTTCAAGCCTCACGATAAAGACACCCTCAATGCCGGTTATTCACGTTCGGCGTTCTGGCTGAAGATCGACCTCGATTACCGCCCCGGCAACCCCACGGCGCAGCGCAACTGGTTGCTGGAGCTGGCCTATCCGCCCCTGGATCACCTGGATCTGTACCTCCCCGACGAAAGCGGGGGCTATCGCCTGGCGGAGCGGACCGGCGATGCCTTGCCCTTCGACAGTCGGCAGATCCGCCAGAACAACTACCTGTTCAACCTGAATTTCGCTCCCCATGAGCACAAGACGATCTATCTGCGGCTGGCCAGCGAGGGCTCGATCCAGGCGCCGGTGAGCCTGTGGTCCAATACCGCCTACCTTGAGGCCCAACCCGTGCGTCTCTACGTACTGGGCCTGATCTACGGCGTATTGCTGGGCATGCTGGTGTACAACCTGTTCATCTACCTCAGCGTGCGCGACACCAGCTACCTCTATTACATCTTCTATATCGCCTCCTTCGGCCTCTATCAGTTGTCGGTCAACGGTGCGGCGGTGGAGTACTTCTGGCCCAACAGCCCTTGGTGGGCCAACGCCGCGACGCCCTTCTTCATCGGTTCGGCCGGGCTGTTCGGCAGCCAGTTCGCCCGCAGCTTCCTGCAGACTGCCGGCCACAGTCCCTGGGTTGACCGCATATTGATGGCGTTGATGGGCTTTGGTGCGCTGGTCATGGCGCTGTCGCTGATGACCAGTTACGCCCTGGCCCTGCGCCTGGCTACCACCCTGGCGCTGCTGTTCACCGTAGTGATCTATGTCGCGGGAATCGTTGCCTGGTGGCGCGGGTTGCGGGTGGCGCGCTATTTCATCATCGCCTGGTCGGCTTTCCTGTTCGGTGGGGTGATCAACACCTTGATGGTGCTGGGTTACCTGCCCAACGTGTTCCTGACCATGTACGCCAGCCAGATCGGCTCGGCGATCGAGGTGGCGTTGCTGTCCCTGGCCCTGGCCGACCGGATCAACGCGATGCGCGAGCAGCAGGCTCAGACTCTGCTGGAGGCGGGGCAGAAGCTTGAGGTGCTGAACCAGCAACTGGCCCACAGCAACCGGCTCAAGGATGAATTCCTGGCCACCCTGACCCATGAACTGCGCACGCCGATGAACGGTGTCATCGGTTCACTGGAATTGATGCAGACCCTGGAGCTGGACCCGGAGCTTGCGCAGTACCAGCAGACTGCCGCCGGTTCGGCGCGAGACATGATGCGCATGGTCAACGGCATCCTCACGCTGACCGAACTGCAGGCCGGCAAGCTCAGCGCCCAGCGCCAGCCCTTCAGCTTGCGTTCGCTGCTGACCGCGTTGCAAACCCAGTACGCGGCCAGTGCGGCGGCCAAGTCCCTGTCGTTTCAGGTCGATCTGAGTGCGGGATTGCCCGATCGCCTGCAGGGGGATCGCTGCAAGCTCAGCCATTGCCTGGAGTGCCTGCTGGATAACGCCGTCAAGTTCACGCATTCCGGCGGCGTGGTCTTGCGGGTGGTGACTCGTGCCGTCTCGGTCGAAAGGGTCAGCTTGAGTTTCGAGGTGATCGACAGCGGCATAGGTTTCGTCAATCTGGACGAGGCGATGCTGTATCAGCGCTTCTTCCAGCTCGATGGTTCCATGACCCGCGAATATGGCGGATTGGGCATCGGCTTGGCGATCTGCCGCCAGTTGGTGGAACTGCTGGATGGGCAATTGACCCACGAATCCACGCCAGGGCAGGGCAGTTGCTTCCGTTTGCAGGTGGAGTTTGAGGTGCAGGAGCCGATTGCCCGGCTGCCCGCCGCCCATCAGCGGCGGACACCCCAGGACTGCACCGTGCTGTTGATCGATGACAATGACGTCGACCAACTGGTGCTGCGGGGCATGTTGCTCAAGCTCGGTTATCGGGTCCGCACGGTCGGCAGCCCAACCGATGCCCTGCAACTGTTGGGGCGCGAGCCGGTCAGCGCGGTGCTGATCGATGGCCAGATCAGCGCGGCGCAGTTAGGGGCGTTTCGCCTGCAGGCTCAGGCGATGCCCGGCTATGCCCAGTTGCCTATCCTGTTGGCCTGTGTTCCCGGCACCGAAGGGGGCGCGGCCACAGCGGGAGCCGATTGTCTCGGCAAACCGGTGAAATTCGAGGCCTTGCAGCTGCTGCTGTCCAAGCGTGTGCTCGCTGTGGAACAGGGCGAAAGCGCCGACATTTAGGCGGGTATGCCACTTTGTTCAGGGTGGGGCCGGTGCTTAACTTGGGGCCTTGGCACACCCTGAAGGAGCCCGGCAATGAACCTCCACCAGTTCGCTGAAACCCACGAAGTCACCAACCAGCCGCCCGCTCTGGATGGCGCCAACCTCTATCGGATCGATCTGCCGTTGCAGCAATGGATGCAGCGTTTCGATGCCGGTTGGGCCGAATCCCGGGTCGATGCCTACGGTGCATTGGCGGGGGGGCCGTTGATGGAGGCGGGGTTCCTGGCCAATCAGAACAAGCCGGTGTTTGCCAGTCACGACCGCTTCGGTCATCGAATCGATCTGGTGGAGTTTCACCCGGCCTACCACCAACTGATGCAGGCGGCCATCGAGGGCGGACTGACCTCACTGCCCTGGACCCACCCGCAAGCAGGAGCCCATGTGGCGCGTGCCGCCATGACCTATCTGCACAGTCAGGCCGAAGCCGGCAGCGGCTGCCCGCTGACCATGACGTTCGCCTGCGTGCCGGCCCTGAAGCTGCAGCCGGATATTGCCCGGCTATGGCTGCCGAAGATCCTCGCCACCGAGTACGACCCGCGCAACGTCGGCATGCAGCACAAGGCCGGGCTCACCATCGGCATGGCCATGACCGAGAAGCAGGGCGGGACCGATGTCCGGGCCAACACCACCCGGGCCTACCCGGTGGGGGCCCCCGGGCCGGGGCAGGCCTATGAGCTGGTGGGGCACAAGTGGTTCTGCTCGGCGCCGATGTGCGATGCCTTCCTGACCCTGGCCCAGACTGACAAGGGCCTGACCTGTTTCCTCCTGCCCCGTCATCGCCCGGATGACAGCCGCAATCAGTTCTATATCCAGCGTCTGAAGAACAAGCTCGGCAACCAGTCCAACGCCTCCAGTGAAGTGGAGTTTCGCGGCGCTCTGGCCTGGATGATCGGTGAGGAGGGGCGCGGGGTGCCCACCATCATCGAGATGGTGGCCATGACCCGCTTCGATTGCATGGTCGGTTCCAGTTCGCTGATGCGCCAGGCCCTGACCCAGGCCAGCCATCATTGCGCCCATCGCCGCGTGGGCGGACGCCTGCTCAGTGAGCAGCCGCTGATGCAGAACGTACTGGCCGACCTGGCCCTGGAAAGCGAAGCGGCCCTGGCCCTGAGCCTGCGCATGGGGCGGGCCCTGGACCATCAGGACGATGCCCGGGAGGCCAAGTTCTCCCGATTGGTGACGGCGGTGGGCAAGTACTGGATCTGCAAACGGGCCCCGGCCATGATCAACGAGGCCGCCGAGTGCATGGGCGGTGCCGGTTATGTCGAGGACAGCATCCTGCCGCGGCTGTACCGCGAAGCGCCGGTGAACTCGACCTGGGAAGGTTCCGGCAACGTGCAGTGCCTGGATGTGCTGCGGGCTCTCTCGAAAGAGCCGGGCGTGCTGGATGCACTGTTTGCCGAGCTCGGGGACGGGCATGGCGACCAGCGTCTGGCGGCGCATATCGTCGCACTCAAGGACAGCTTCAAGGACACCGCCGACATTCAGTATCGCGCCCGGCAACTGACCGAGGACATTGCTCTGGGCCTGCAGGCCAAGTTGTTGCTGGAGGCGGGCAACGACTTGGTCAGCGAGGCCTTTATCGCCAGCCGCCTGGGCGGCCAGGGTGGACGGGTCTATGGCACGCTGCCCCGCGGGCTGGATGTGGCCGCGATCCTCGCCCGCTCCACCCCCCAAGGCTTCTGACCCGCTGCAGGAGCCGGCTAGACGGCTCCTGCAACTCCGCTGTTCCCGTGGGGCGGTGTTGCAGGCAAGATGAACGCCTGCAAGATCAGAACACAGGATGCTTACCGTGACCGAAGCTTTTATTGTCGTTCAAACCGCCGAGCAAGCCGTGGATCGGCTTGCTGCTTTGCATGAGCGGGCCACCACGGCCCTGAGCCAGGCGCTCAAGCGTTACCTCAAGGATCGGGTCGAACCGGATGCCGAGCAGCGTGCGCTGTTTCGCTACCCCGAACTGCGCTTGACCTACCACTGCCACGGCGAAGTCCCACAGACCACCCGGGCCTATGCCAAGGTGCAACTGCCGGGCACTTACAGCGTCACCGTCACTCATCCCGCCGCCTTCCGTAACTACCTGCTCGAACAACTGGTGCCGTTGATGCACGACTTCACCGTCACGGTTGAAGTGGGTGTCAGCGAGCAGAACATTCCTTATCCCTACGTGGTGGAGCAGGGCGACGAACTGGCCGGTTCCGGCGTGACCGCGGCGGCCCTGGCCCGGGTATTCCCCAGCACCGACCTGTCCGCCGCCACCGACGGTATCGCCGACGGCCTCTACGACTGGGAAAACACCCACCCGCTGCCCCTGGCACTGTTCGATGCCGCGCGGGTGGATTTCTCCCTGCGGCGCCTGGTGCACTACACCGGTAGCGACTGGCGCCATGTGCAGCCGTGGATCCTGCTGACCAACTACCACCGCTATGTCGACCAGTTCATCGTCCATGGCCTGGAGCAACTGCGCAGCGATCCGCGTTTCGTGCGCATGGTCCTGCCGGGCAACGTGATCATCGACAAGGGCATGGACCACGGCGAGGCCTCGGCGATCGCCGCCGGTGTGGTCTGGCACCGTTACCAGATGCCGGCCTATCACCTGCAGGCCAGCGATGGCCATGGCGTGACCCTGGTGAACATCGGCGTCGGCCCGTCCAATGCCAAGAACATCACCGACCACCTGGCGGTGCTGCGTCCCCACTGCTGGCTGATGATCGGCCACTGCGGCGGCCTGCGACAGTCGCAGACGATCGGCGACTACGTACTGGCTCACGCCTACATGCGGCGCGACGGCATTCTTGACCGCGTGGTGCCGCCGAACATCCCGATCCCGGCGCTGGCCGAAGTCCAGCTGGCGCTGCAACAGGCTGCAGCCAATGTCACCGGGGAGAAGGGCGAGCAGTTGAAGAAGCGCCTGCGGACCGGCACCGTGCTGACCTACGACGATCGGAACTGGGAACTGCGCTGGGCCGAGGAACGTCCGTTCATCAATCTGTCCCGGGCGGTGGCGGTGGATATGGAGAGTGGCACCATTGCTGCCCAGGGTTATCGCCTGCGGGTGCCTTATGGCACTTTGCTGTGTGTTTCGGACAAGCCCCTGCACAGCGAGATCAAGTTGCCCGGTGCGGCCAATGCCTTCTATGAGCGGGCGGTCAGCCAGCACTTGAAGATTGGGATCGAAGCCGTGGACCTGATGCGCAGCGAGCTCAACTCCCTGCACTCGCGCAAACTGCGCAGCTTCGACGAACCGCCTTTCCGCTAGGCGTTTAATCCGTGGTCATTTGGCGATCAGGCCACTAGCATTGTCGGTCCTGATCGCTGAATGTTCCCGCTGCCATGTCCCGTGCACCTCGTCCCGCTTCCCGTCGCCCAGGCGCCAAGCCGTTTTCTCCTTCTTCCAGCAAGCGCGTGGCCAAGGCGCCGCCGGCCGAGCCGAAGCTGATCCTGTTCAACAAGCCTTTCGATGTCCTGACCCAGTTCAGTGATGGCGAAGGCCGGGCGACGCTCAAGGACTTCATCGCGATTCCCGGCGTCTATCCGGCCGGACGCCTGGACCGGGACAGCGAAGGGCTGCTGCTGTTGACCAATGACGGGCAATTGCAGGCGCGCATTGCCGATCCCAAGCACAAGCTGGCCAAGACTTACTGGGTGCAGGTCGAAGGCGAACCCACTGCCGAGCAGTTGCAGCGGCTGCGTGATGGGGTGGAACTCAACGATGGCATGACCCTGCCAGCCCAAGCCCGGCAACTGGAGGAGCCGCAGCTGTGGCCGCGCAACCCGCCGGTGCGTTTTCGCAAGAGTGTGCCCACCAGTTGGCTGGAGCTGGTGATTCGGGAGGGGCGCAACCGTCAGGTACGCCGCATGACGGCAGCGGTTGGCCTGCCGACCTTGCGGCTGGTAAGGGTCAGGATTGGCGACTGGACCCTGGATGGCCTGGATCAGGGGCAGTGGAAGGAAGTTGCGGCGCGCTTATAAGGCGCCGGATTCGATCAGGCCGATCACTACGCTCTTGATGATGAAGGCGGCCACGCCCAGGCCCAGCACGAAGAACAGGATAAAGGAGCCGAAGCGCCCGGCCTTGGACTTCTTGGCCAGGTCCCAGACGATGAAGCCCATGAATATGATCAGGAGGCTGACCAGACCGGTCATCATCCATTCTTCGAATACGGCTGGGTCCATCGATCATCTCCAATGCAGGCAGGGAAAAAATGCCGGGCGAGTATACGCCAACGCTCGCCGGCCTAGCATTGATCTGCATGCGTTATGTCGCCACAGCGTCAGGCCGGCCCGGCTGCAGGAGTCCGGCGAATGCGCCCGGGTACCTGCACTCGCCAGTCGGCTTCGACAGGTGGCCCGTCAATTGCGCAGGTGGGTCAGGGGCAGCTCGGTGCTGTTGAGTACCTGGTTGAGCACGAAGCTGGAACGCACGCTGGTGACACCGTCGATACGAGTCAGGTGACCGAGCAGGAGCTTCTGGTAGTGGTCCATGTCCGGCACCACGACCTTGAGCTGGTAGTCGGCATCGACCCCGGTCACCAGGCTGCATTCCAGTACCTGGGGCAGGCTGCGGATCGCCGCTTCGAAATTCTCGAAGCGTTCGGGAGTGTGTCGGTCCATGCCGATCAGTACGTAGGCGGTGAGGCTCAAGCCGAGCATCTTGCGGTCCAGCAAGGCGACCTGGCGGGAAATGTAGCCGTCGTCCTCCAACTGCTTGACCCGGCGCGAACAGGGCGAGGGTGACAGGCCGATGCGCTCGGCCAGTTCCTGGTTGGAGATGCGGGCGTCGCGTTGCAATTCGGCCAAAATACTCAGGTCATAGCGGTCGAGTTTGCTCATCAATCAGGCCTTTCTCATAAGTATTGCGTTGAATTATCTATCTTGGGTTAAAAATTGCGCAAGAGGTGTTTTTGCAAGCAATCTTCGCAATCCTCTGTCGTCGGCCCAGGCCTATTCTTATCACCAGAATCACTGCCCGGACATAGAGTCCACTGCGGCCCGCCGAATCAGGCCTGCCGCGGCCGCCAATCCCACAGGGTTGAGCCGGCCCCCGGGCTACACCCTGTCCAGAAGACGGAGTGAGGTGAGCCGGCGTCAAAAGCGTCGAGCACGGACAAAATCTCAAAGGGCGGCCGACGGGCCGCCCTTTTTTATTGCCTGCGAAATAAGTCTCGTGACTGATAATCTCTAGCAGAACCGCCCTGGGCTTTTTCAGTCTTATCTACAGGCCCCAATCCGCAGTGAGGAATAGCATGAAGTCGCGCATCTGGCGTTTGGCAGGTGTTGGTGTGTTGTGCGTGAGCGTCAGCGCGCAAGTGCTCGCCGATGAGCGAGACGACAGACGACCGCCCCAGCAGGGAGCGCCTTCCGGCGGGCAGCATGAGCATGCCCCGGAAGGGCATGGGGAAGGCAATCAGGGCCGTCCGGGGAACCCGCCGGAACGGGCGCAACCCGCCCCGCAGCAGCGGCCGCAGAATGAAATCATCCGTGGCGAGAACAGCCGTCAGTTCGAACACAATGGACAGAACCCCGGCGGGCAGTGGCAGAACCGCCCCCCGCATGATCCCAACCAGCAAAGCCGGCCTGCGCCGGCGCCGCAGCAACAGCCGCAGGCAGCACCCAGCCTACCGATCCAGGGGCGGCCCGACACCGTGCGCCAGACCCAGGAGCCCCAGCGTGGCTACTACCAGGACATTCCCCGGCGCAACGACTACAACCAGCACTGGCAGGCCGGTGGGCCGGGTTCACGGCCGGACTATGGTCGCCCCAATGATCATCGCTGGCCGGGACGTCCCGATGGGCATGGCAACGGTTGGGGACCAGGGCCGCAGTACCGCCCGGGCTACGTGATCGACCGTTTCCCCGAGCGCAACTACCGGGTGCCGTACCGCGGCCAGGACTACTTCTTCTCGGGTGGCTACTGGTATCGCCCGCAGGGTTCCCGCTATGTGGTGGTGCATCCACCCTATGGCATTCGAGTGGGATACCTGCCCGATTACGCGCGGGAAATCTGGATCGGCAGCGCGCTGTTCTTTCTCGCCGCCGGGGCCTACTACAGCTACGAAGCGGACACCCAGCAGTACGTCGTGGTCGAACCGCCCGTGGGCGTGCCGCCGCCGGATCAGCCGGCGGCTGGCAATGGCTATGACGTTCTGGCTTACCCGGTCAACGGCCAGTCGCCGCAGCAGATCGATCAGGATCGCTACGACTGCTATCGCTGGGCGGTGCAGCAGAGCGGTTTCGATCCGGCCGGCGCGACCTATCAGCCCGCTCCGGAAGTGGTGCAGGCCTACCGTCAGGCCCAGGGCAACTGCCTGAGTTCGCGGGGGTATCAGGTCACTTACTGAGCCCTGGCGGCCTCGACCACTTCCTGCGGATCGGCGTGTACCAGCACTTCAGCCCGTGGATAGGCCTGGTGGATCGCCTCGGCGGCCTGATCGCTGATGGCGTGGGCCACCGACAGGCTCAGGTCGCCAGGCAATTCCAGGTGCAGTTGGACGAACCAGTGGCTGCCGGAAATCCGCGTGCGCAGGTCATGGGCGCCCAGCACCCCGGGCACACTGCAGGCCAGTTCCAGCATGTGCTGGCTGACATCGGGGGGCAGCTCCTCATCCATCAGCACCGAGAAGCTTTCCCGGGCGATGTGGATCGCGCTCCAGAGAATGTAGGCGGCGATCCCCAGGCCGAACCAGGCGTCCACCTGATGCCAGCCGAAGGCCGCCAGCACCAGGGCCAGGAGGATGCTGCCATTGAGCAGCAGGTCGGAGCGGTAGTGCAGCGAGTCGGCCCGTACCGCATTGGAGCCGGTTTCGCGGATCACTCGATGTTGCAGGATCAGCAGCGCCACGGTCAGCACCAGTGACAGCCCGATCACCCCGATGCTCAGCCAGGGCGCGCCCACCGGCTCCGGGTGCTGCAGGCGCTCGAACGCCTGAAAGGCAATCAGCACCGCACTGCCGGCGATGAACAGCGCCTGGGCCATGCCCGCCAGCGACTCGGCCTTGCCGTGGCCGTAGCGATGATCGTCATCGGCCGGGCGCAGGGCGTAATGCACCGCCAACAGATTGAGCAGCGAGGTGAAGCCGTCGAGCACCGAGTCGGTCAGGCCCGCCAGCATGCTCACCGAGCCGCTGAGCCACCAGGCGATCGCCTTGGTCACAATCAGGATGCCTGCGACGGTGACCGAGGCGCGGGTGGCCAGGCGCAGGAGGCGAGCGTGTTCCGGGTTGCCAATCATCGACGGCGGGTTCCTTGAGTCGGGGGTCAGGCGGCGGGCTGCAGGCCATACAGGGCCAGTTGCTGCACGCTGCCCTTGTGCTGGATCAGGCGCGGGTCATCCAGGGGGAAGTGGCCCCCCAGTTCGCTTTCCAGAATGGCCTGCAGTTTACGGTTGTCGACTTTACCGTCGGCGCCAATGGCCTGCTGGAGTTTTTCCGGGGCGATCTGCGCGGTCTTGCCGGGCTCCAGGTAGATCGCCCCGGTGGCGAAGTCGACGCCAAAGGCGATCAGCCCCGGGATCACATAGAACAGCAGGCCAACGGCATCCAGTACCACGACCACCGGATCGATCTTGCCGTCGATCTGGCCGCGCCGGTCGGGGAAGAAGATCGAACCGCAGGCAGTCAGTTGGGTCAGCAGGGTGGTGATCAGGACGCCGCCAATGACACGGTGGGGAATACGCATGGAAATCTCCTAGCAAGCACGAAAGCAAAGAAGGATGGAGCGGGGTGTTGAGTCTTGTCGATCAGCACTCAGACCATGATTAACCCCAGGCAGTTCGCCGTTATACTCGCGCCTCTGTTTGGGAGCCAGCATGAATTCTTTGCCAATTGATGAAGTTTTGCCTGCACTGCGCGAGGCCCTGGCGGCGCGCCATGAAGCGGTGCTCGAAGCCCCGCCCGGGGCCGGCAAGACCACCCGCGTGCCCCTGGCGCTTCTGGATCAGGACTGGCTGGCAGGACAGACCATCCTCATGCTCGAGCCTCGGCGGCTGGCGGCACGGGCCGCCGCCGAGCGCCTGGCCAGCGAGCTGGGGGAGAAAGTCGGGGAAACCGTGGGCTACCGCATCCGCCTGGACAGCAAGGTCGGCCCGCGCACCCGTATCGAAGTGGTCACCGAAGGCATTCTCACCCGTCGCCTGCAGGACGACCCGGCCCTGGAAGGGGTGGGGCTGCTGATCTTCGACGAATTTCACGAGCGCAGCCTGGATGCCGATCTGGCCCTGGCCCTGAGTCTCAATGGTCGCGAGCTGTTCCGTGACCAGCAGCCGCTGAAGATCCTGTTGATGTCCGCGACCCTGGAGGGCGAGCGGCTGTCCACGCTGCTGGGCGATGCGCCGATCCTGCGCAGTGAAGGGCGCATGTTCCCGGTGACCCAGCGCTGGGGGCGCCCGTTCCAGCCTGGCGAGTTCATCGAGCCGCGAGTGGTGCAGACGGTTCTGGAAGCCCTCAATGATGAAAGCGGCAGCCTGCTGGTGTTTCTCCCCGGGCAGGCGGAGATCCGCCGGGTCCATCAGCAACTGGCCGAAGCCCTGGGGCCGCGCGACGATATCCTGCTGTGCCCATTGCACGGCGAGCTCGACCTGGCGGCCCAGCGCGCCGCCATCGACCCTGCCCCGCCGGGCCAGCGCAAAGTGGTGCTGGCCACCAACATTGCCGAAACCAGCCTGACCATCAACGGTGTACGGGTGGTGGTGGACGCGGGACTGGCGCGGGTCCCGCGCTTCGACCCCGGCAGCGGCATGACCCGCCTCGACACCCAGCGCATCTCGCGCGCCAGCGCGACCCAGCGCGCCGGTCGGGCCGGGCGCCTGGAACCCGGCGTTTGTTATCGCTTGTGGTCCGCCGATCAACAGGAACAACTGGCCGCCTATGCCAGTGCGGAGATTCTCCAGGCCGACCTGGCCGGACTGGCCCTGCAACTGGCGCGCTGGGGCGTGGCGCCGAACCAGCTGGCTTGGCTGGACGCGCCGCCCGGCGCCGCCTATGCCCAGGCCCAGGACCTGTTGCGGCGCCTGGGAGCGCTCAACGACGACGGCACCTTGACCCGCCACGGCCAGGCCATGGCCGAGTTGCCGGCCCATCCGCGCATTGCCCACTTGCTGTTGCGTGGCCAGTCCCTGGGGCTGGCGCAGATGGCCTGTGACGTCGCGGCGCTGTTGGGGGAGCGGGACATTCTGCGGGGGACCGGTGCCGATCTGCACAGTCGCCTGGTGCTGCTTTCGGGAGAGGAGCGGGCGGCCCGCGGTGCTCAGGGCGGCGTACAACGAGCACGGCAACTGTCGCGTCAATACCGCAGCTACCTGCGTGGGCAGGCAGAGTCCGCCGTCAGCGATCCCGAGCATCCGCGTTGGCTAGGGGCTCTGCTGGCCCTGGCCTATCCCGACCGCGTGGCCCAGCAGCGGCGTCCCGGTGGCGCCGAGTATCGTCTGGCCAACGGCCGCGCGGCGCAGTTCAGCGAAGCCGACAACCTGATGAAGCAGCCCTGGCTGGTGGTGGCCGACCTGGGCAGTCGCCAGGGCCAGCGTGAAGAACGCATCTACCTGGCAGCGGATTTCGATCCGGCGCTGTTCGACAGCGTGCTGGCGGAGCAGGTGCGGACGGTCGACCAGTTGGACTGGGATGAGCGCGAAGGTGTGCTGCGCGCCGAGCGCCAGCGCAAGGTCGGTGAGCTGGTGCTCGACCGTGAGCCCCTCAGCGGCCTGGACGAAGCTGCCCGTTGCCGGGCCCTGGTCAATCTGGTGCGGCGCAAGGGACTGGAGCTGTTGCCCTGGACCCCGGAACTGCGCCAGTGGCAGGCCCGGGTGATGTTGTTGCGCCAGCTCGAGCTGGCGGACAAGGGCGAGAGCCAATGGCCGGATGTCAGCGACGGCGCCTTGCTCGAAGGCCTGGAGCAATGGCTGCAACCCTTCCTGGGCAAGGTGTCGCGCCTCAGTCATTTTGCCAATCTGGAGTTGGCCAGCATCGTTCACAACCTGCTGCCCTGGCCGCTGCCCCAGCGCCTGGACGAACTCGCGCCGCACCATCTGACGGTGCCTTCGGGGTCGTCGATCCGCCTGGACTACAGCGAGCAGCCGCCGATTCTGGCCGTGCGCCTGCAGGAGCTGTTCGGTCTGTCGGACACCCCGCGGATTGCCGGCGGGCGCCAGGTGGTCAAGTTGCACCTGTTGTCCCCGGCGCGGCGTCCGGTGCAGGTCACCCAGGACCTGGCCAACTTCTGGCGCAGCACCTATGCCGAGGTCAAGAAGGACCTCAAGGGGCGTTATCCCAAGCACTACTGGCCGGATGACCCGTTGATCGCCGAGGCGACGGCCCGGGTCAAACCGCGCAAATAGAGAGCGGGGCTTACTGGGCCGGTAACAGAAAGCGCGCCAGCACCGGCAAGTGATCGGAGATGCGCAGGGTATCGTCCTGGCGCACCCGGGATTCGACCCGCTTCAGGCGCGGGCTGTAGAACAGGTAGTCGACCGTGCGATCCGGGCCGTCCAGGTTCGGGTCGTTGGGGTAGTGGGTCAGCCAGCGCGCACGGTCGACGCCGCTGGCCTGGGTGTTGCTGGGGATCATCGGGTACTTGTCCCACAGCAGGTGCAGCGGGCTGTCGATCTGATACGGCGCGCGCTGTGCCTCGCTCAGGCGTTGGTACTGGCCCAGGGGCAGCAGGTTGAAGTCGCCGCCAATCAGCCAGGGCGTGCCGCGGCTTTCCAGCTTGTCCAGCACCTTGGCAATGGCCGTCACTTGCCTCTGTTGTGTGTCGTCGGCCCGCTGCGCACGTTCCAGGTGGGTATTGAGCACCACCAGTTGGCCGCCGTCGCTCAGGGGCAGGTAGCTCAGGAGCAGGGCGTCCTTGGGCTGGAATTGCCGGCTGATGAGCGGCTGTGGGGCAATCGGCAGTTGCAGGCGTTCGGCGTGTTCGATGCGGTAGCGGCTGAGGGTCGCCAATTGCCGGCCGACGCTGCCAAAAATGTGCAGGGAGGGCACGAAATCGGCCTTCCAGTCGTAAGCCTGGGTGCTGCAGGGATACAGATCGGTGACCCGCTCCTGCAGCAGCTTGAGCTGATCCTGGTAGGCGCTGGCCTTGGCGCCGTTGTCCACTTCCTGCAGCAGCACCAGGTCCGGTTGTTCGTCGCGGATCACCCGGGCCACTTCGTCGAGGCTGAAGGCCATGTCTTCCAGGGTCGGGCGTTCATCCTCGCCCCGGACTTGGTCGTTCCAGAACACGTAGCGCTTGCCGGCCAGGTATTGCAGGTTCCAGGTCATCACCTTGAGCGCCTGGCCCGGCACCAGTGGAGCGGCCTGGGCGCTGCAACTGACCGTCAGGGTTTCCTTGGGCTGCGGACGCCAGGTCAGGCTGTAGATCAGGCTGGCCAGCACCAGGCCGATCAGTAGCAGGCTCAACAGGGTGATGCGCAGTAGACGGGTCATCGGCTCGGCTTATGGCGTTGCGGGATGGGCCGGAGCATAACCGAGTGCGCCGCCCTCACCCAAGGGGCAGAGCGGTCGCGCAGCCTTTCAGCGCTGGTCCGACTGCTCGTTGATGAGCATGAACAGGCGGAACAGCACCACGCTGGTGAACAACTGCAGGAAGCTGTAGGCACTGTCCAGCACCAGGCTCAGGATCGGGTTGTGCGGTTCGGGATAGGCGGCTTCGCTCGCCCCCTTGAGCAGCCACAGCGGGGCCATGACCGCCAGGATGCACAACAGGATGCGCAGGAAGTGCCCGCGGCTCAGGCGCAGGCTTTCCTTGATCGCCGCCAGGGGCGCCAGGCCCTTGAGCACCAGCAGGTACTCGGCGAAGGCCAGCACCACCATCAGCCACAGCCCCGGCAGGAAATACAGCGACAGCCCGAGCAGAATCAGCAGCGTGCTGACCGCGGTCAGCAGAGCGAAGCGCGGCCACAGGCTGAGCGCCATGGCCCACAGATCGCGATTGCGGGGCGACTGCCCGCGGGTGCGGGCATCGAGAAACAGGATCAGCGCACCGGTGTACAAGGGATACAGCAACAGGCCCACCACCACGTTGGAGCCGGGGAAGGCCTTCTCGCCCAGGGCGCTGCTCACGCCCTGCTGCAACAGCGCCTCGAGAATCACCAGAGGCAGGCACAGTTGGGCGATGCGGCCGAGATTACGCTGGAAGAAATAGAAAGAGTCGCGCAGAACATCTAACGGAGTCATTGATGGGGATCGCAGTTGACCAAGCGGTTTGACACTTTAACCGATGCAGGCCCTCCGGGAGCAAACGTAAACCTTGAGTAAAGACCATTGAAAGTCGTCGCCCCAGCCCCATAACTGGTGCGTACCGCAGCCCTGTGGGGGCGCGGACCAGATTTTTACCGGCAATCTAAAGAGGTCGCCATGAACAGCGAAGAGCAAACCCTGATCGATGGACTGTTTTCACGGTTGCAGCAAGCCGAAACGGATTCAGCCCCGCGTGATGCCCAGGCCGAGGCGCGGATCAAGGAGCATCTGACCCGCCAGCCTGCGGCCGGGTATTTCATGACCCAGGCGATCCTGGTGCAGGAGGCTGCCCTGAAAAGCCTCGACCAGCAGAACAAGCAACTGACCCAGCAAGTGCAGCAGTTGCAGGCCGAACTGCAACAGGCCCGCTCCCAGGCCGCAGCGCCAGCTCCGGCGGCGAGCGGCGGTTTTCTGTCGAGCATCTTCGGTGGCTCCCGCGAGCCGGCTCCGGCGCCCGCGCAGGCCCCGAGCGTGGCGCCATCCTCCGGCGGAGGCTGGCGTGAGCCGTCGCGTTCGTCCTTTGGTGCACCGGCCCAGCAGGGCTTTGGCGCGCCGCAGCAGAACTATGCGCCAGCACCTGCTCCGGCCGCGGCCGGCAGCGGCTTCCTCGGAGGCGCCTTGAAAACCGCTGCCGGCGTGGCCGGCGGGGTGATGCTGGCGCAGGGCATCAGCAGCCTGTTCCACAGCAATCAGCAACCCCAGGAAATCGTCGAAGTCATCAAGGAAGAACCGGCGCCGGCCAGCGACAACAGCGGCTGGGGCAATGACGATCAGCGTCTGGCCAACAACGACGCCTGGGGCGGCAACGACCAGGGCGGCTTCAGCAACGCCGACTACGGCAGCGACGACAGCTCGTTCTTCTCCGACGACGACTCCTTCGTCTGACCCACCGTCGGTCCGGGGCAGGTGCCTGCCCCGGACCGATTATTCGCGGAACATTCCTCGTGACTGGCATACTGGGCGACTTTTTTCGGGTCTTGAGCCCCGTTCCAGCCCCCGCGCTGCTGCGCCATGAGGATTAGCGGTGAAAAAAATCGCTGTGTTCGCCGATGTCCAGAACCTCTACTACACCGTTCGCCAGGCCTATGGTTGTCACTTCAACTACGCGGCGCTGTGGGCGGATATCAGCAAGCAAGGGCAGATCGTCGAAGCCTATGCCTATGCCATCGATCGCGGTGACAGCAAGCAGCAGCAGTTTCAGCAGATCCTGCGCAACCTGGGCTTCACGGTAAAACTCAAACCCTACATTCAGCGCAGCGACGGCTCGGCCAAGGGCGACTGGGACGTGGGCATCACCATCGACATCATGGACGCCGCCGCCCAGGTCGACGAAGTGGTGCTGGCCTCCGGCGACGGCGACTTCGACCTGCTGCTCGAGCGCATCATCCACAAGCACGGGGTCAGCGCCGTGGCTTACGGCGTGCCGGGCCTGACCGCCAATTCGCTGATTCGCGCCGCCACGCGCTATGTGCCGATCGAAGGCGCCCTGCTGCTCAAGAGCTGATCATTTTTCATACGGAGCTGCACAGGTTTGGAACGTATTGCCGTCATCGACTTTGAAACCACCGGAATCTCCCCGAGCAGCAGTTGCCGGGCCACGGAAATCGCCGTGGTGATGCTTGAGCAGGGGCGCATCGTCGAGCGTTACCAGAGCCTGATGAACGCCGGGGTGCGGGTGCCTGGCTTCATCGAACAGCTGACCGGCATCAGCAACGCCATGCTGCGCAGCGCGCCGTCGGCGGAGCAGGTGATGAACGAGGTCAACGAGTTCGTCGGCACCACGCCGTTGCTGGCCCACAACGCGGCGTTCGACCAGAAGTTCTGGGATTTCGAGCTGGGGCGGATCAAGCGCACCCGTTTGCAGAATTTTGCCTGTTCGCTGTTGCTGGCCCGACGCCTGATGCCGGCGGCCCCCAACCACAAGCTGGGCACCCTGACCCAGTACGCCGGCCTGCCCCACACCGGCCAGGCGCACCGGGCCATGGCCGATGCGGAAATGGCCGCCAACCTGGTGGCGCACCTGGCGGGCGAGCTGCGGCACACCCATGGCGTGCGTGAGCTGTCCCACGACTTTCTCTGCAAACTGCAGAAAGTCCCGGCGGCCAAGATCCCCGAGCACCTCAAGCGTCAGCGCGGGGGCTGAGCCCAGGCTCCGGATTCATTTGCCGTTGCTTTCCAGTTGCCCCAGGGGCACCCGCCGTTCGATGGCGCTGGACAGCACGATGGAGGTCTTGCTGAAACCGAACTGGGCCACACGGTTGATCAGCTCTTCCAGCTCCGGCATCGACCCCACTGCCGCCTGCATGATCACGCAAGGATCGCCGGTCACCCGATGGCATTCGGTGAGCTGGGGGATCTTGATCAACTCGTCATAGTTCTTCTGGTTGCCATGCTGGGCCAGGCGCAGTTCGATCACGCATTGGATCGGCAAGCCGACCTTGGCCATGTCGACCTTGGCCTGATAGCCGGTGATCACCCCGCTGGCCTCCAGCTTGGCGACGCGCTCGGCCACCGCCGGCGCCGAGAGGTTGACCTTGCGCGCCAGCTCGGCGTAACTCGCCCGGCCGTTTTCCAGCAGGCTGGCCAGGAGCAAGCGGTCGTATTTGTCCATGGATGGCTCCTGATCGGACCGACTTTCGAAAGCACGGTATTTAGCGCAGAACTCCATGCTTTGGAAAGTGTACTGCCCTTATAAACAGGTTTTGTAACTTAAGTTCACCAGGTCGCCTTTCTAGAATAGTGTTCCTCCTGCCTGCTCCGAGCTGCCTCCCATGCCTGGCCAAAGCCGTTTTTCCCTGCCGTTGATCGCCGCTTTCTTTGCCTTGTACGTGATCTGGGGGTCGACCTACCTGGTGATCCGCATTGGCGTCGAGTACTGGCCGCCGCTGATGCTCGGCGGCGTGCGCTTCATCATCGCCGGCAGCCTGATGTATGCCTTCCTGCGCTGGCGCGGGGTTCCGGCCCCGACCTGGGCGCAATGGAAGGCCGCCGGGATCATCGGCGTGCTGCTGCTCAGTTGCGGCAATGGTGCGGTGACGCTGGCCGAACACTCCGGGGTGACCTCCGGCGTGGCGGCCCTGGCGGTGGCCACGGTGCCGCTGTTTACCTTGCTCTGCGGCTACTTCTGGGGCGCGCGCAATACGCGCCTGGAGTGGGCCGGCATCCTCCTCGGGATGATCGGCAT
Source organism: Pseudomonas sp. St29 (assembly GCF_001547915.1). Taxonomy (NCBI): domain Bacteria; kingdom Pseudomonadati; phylum Pseudomonadota; class Gammaproteobacteria; order Pseudomonadales; family Pseudomonadaceae; genus Pseudomonas; species Pseudomonas sp. St29. The sequence goes on along the minus strand of NZ_AP014628.1, from coordinate 5,920,097 downwards.
CGGCATGCTCAACCTGGGTTCCAACCTGCAATCCAGCCCGCTGGGGGCCGCGCTGCTGCTGTTCGCTGCGGCGGCCTGGGCCTTCGGTTCGGTGTGGAGCAAGCACCTGCCGCTGCCCCAGGGAGCCATGGCCAGCGCGGCGGAAATGCTCGTCGGTGGCGTGGTGCTGATGATCGGCAGCACCTTGAGCGGCGAGCACCTGGACGCCATGCCGCCCCTGGAAGGCTGGCTGGCCCTGGCCTACCTGGCCGGCTTCGGTTCGATCATCGCCTTCAACGCCTACATGTACCTGCTCAAGCACGTGCGGCCGGCCGCGGCCACCAGCTATGCCTACGTCAATCCGGCGGTGGCGGTGCTGCTGGGGATCGTCTTTGTCGGTGAAACCATCGGCATCGAAGAGGCCCTGGCCATGCTGGTGATCATCAGCGCGGTGGTGCTGATCGGCCTGCCCCAGTGGCGCAAGCCGAAAGCCGCGGTGCAGCAAGAGGTGGCCTGATCAGCCGGCTGGTGCCTGGCCGGCAAGGTTCTGGCGGAGAAAGTCGTCGATCAATTGCGCCGCCTGCCGGTGCAGGGCCTGGCGATCCGCGCCATCGCCATCCCGGCAGATGATCTCGTCCCCAGGCGCCTGCTCCTTGAGCAAGGCTGCGGCGTCCGGCTTGCACAGCTGCATGAAGCTGAAGTGGCTGGCATCGGCCAGGACCTGATAGCGCGAAGGCGGGGACGCCAGATGGGCGTTCAGGTAGCCCGACTCCTCTTCCACCGGCATGTCCGCGATGTTCACTCCGGCCCCCAGGACCAGGATCGGTGTCTTTAGCGTCGACACACTCTCGGGGGTAAAGCCACGGGCGAACCCCAGGTCCAGCGCGACGACGGTCTTGACTCGCGGGTCCCGCAGGTCTGCGCCGAGAGGGCCTTGGTGCTCCGGGGTGATCCCCAGTTCGGGCGCCAGTCCGCACAGGCGCGGATTGGGATGCAGCCGGCATTCCTCCAGGTAGCGTTGCGGGCTGTAGCGGGCACCGGCCAGCGCGGTGACGGTCCAGCCGCCCAGGGAGTGGCCGATGGCGGCGATGCGCTGCGGGTCGACCGTGCCGGCCAGGCTGTTGTCGCGGCTGAGCTCGTCGATGACCCGGCTCAGGTCGCGCGGGCGTTCCCAGAGCTTCGCGGCTTCTGCGGGGCGCTGGTCGAATGTGCTGGTGCCCGGGTGATCGGGGGCCGCGACTATATAGCCCTGGTCGACCAGCTCGGGTACCAGCCAGCTGAGGTTGCGCCAGTTGCCGCGGTAGCCGTGGGACAGCACCACCAACGGGTGTGCGCTGCTGCTGGGCGGGGCATCCTGGATCGTGGTCAGGCCCTGGAAAATCCGGTTATCGGCCGAGGTCAGGGCGGGGGAGGAGGCCGTGGTGGGGTACCAGAGGGCGACATGCAGGGGGCGCTGCTGACTGGCGTCCGCCAGCGTCACTTCACGAAAGCCGATGAGTTCGGCGGCCTGCACCTGGGGCAGGCACAGGGAAAGGGAAAGGCCCGCTAGCATCCATGCGGACAGGGCAGATTTGCGCATTCGGATCTCCATTGGCAAAGCATCGGTGTTCTGCCAGTGGGGGCGCGCCTTGGAGGAGTCGACGGCGTTCAGCGGCAGAGGGCGGACGACGACTGATGGCAGTCGCCGCCCATCCTTTTACCTGAAGTGGCCGGGAAAGGGTGACCGGATTGCGGAGCAAGCGGTCACGCCTCTGGCATCAGTTACAGGCGCCGGCGTCGCGCCAGACCTTGCCACTGCCTTCGCCACCGACAGTGGCAGCAGACGGCTCGTTGCCTTTGGTCCACCAGCGGGCGATGTAGTAGCGGCCGTTGTGGCTGACCTTGTCGTTGGCCAGGTAGGTGCCTTGACGGCTCCAGGCGCCCAGGCAACCGGCTGGCGTTTCCACGCTGTCGGCCAGCACGGTCACGCTATGGTCGCGGCTGACCGTATGGCTGCCGTTGCCCAGGTTCAGGGTGAAGCGGTAGCTGATGTCCTTGTCGCTCTTGGGCGCGACAAAGATCAGTTTCGACCCCGAGGCCTGGAAGGCGACGCTGGGCGTCACGGTCCATTGGTAGCTCAGCGCCAGGCCGGCCGGATCGCTGGAGCCGGCGGCGTCCAGGGTCACTGTTTCACCGCCCTTGGCCTGGCTGACGCCGGCGATGCTCGCCAGCGGCGGCTTGACCGGCGCCGGCTTCTCGGCCAGCACCTTGACCTGATGCACTCGGGTAGCGCTGTGCTTGCCGTTGTTCACTGTCAGGCTGACGTTGTAGATCACGTCCTGGGCAGCCCTCGGGGCGACGAACTTCATCAGGTCGCCAGCGGCTTCAAAGGCGACGCTTGGGTTGACGCTCCAGCTGTAGCTGAGCTTCAGGCCCGCCGGGTCGCTGGACCCGCTGGCGTTGAGGTAGACCGTTTCGCCCGGCTTGGCCTGGCTGGTACCGCCGATCACGGCTACCGGCGGTTTGACTTCCTCCACCGGTGGCTCGACCGGTTTCTCGCCGCCGCTCTGGCACGGGCCCAGGTCCCGCCAGACCTTGCCGGCGCCGTCCGGGCCGGTGGTGCTGGCCAGGCCCGGCTCGGCGCCCGAGGTCCACCAGCGGGCCTGGTACTGACGACCTTTCCACTGCACCACATCGTTGCCGACGTAAGTGCCCCTGAGCGTCCATTCCGGTTTGCAACTGGCGGTGCCGGCCTTGCCCTTGATCAGCATCTCGTGGGTCCGGGTGCTGCTCTGCTTGCCGTTGCTCAGGGTCAGGGTGAAACGGTAGCGGGTGTCTTCCTGTAGTTCCGGCGCGGTGAAGCTGATGCGCGCGCCGTCGTAGTCGAAGTCCAGGCGCGGCGAGGCTTCCCAGGCGAAGCTCAGGGCATTGCCCTGGGGATCGCTGGAGGCCGAGGCATCGAGGACGATCCTGTCCCCGGCGTTGGCTTCGGTCTTGCCGCTGATCACCGCCACCGGAGGTTCACCGGCATTCACCGGCTTGAGGGACGCGGCCTTGACCTCGTTGTCGGCGCTGAATTCGCCGTCGGCCAGCAGGGTCCAGGCGCCGTTCACGCTGCTGCTGCCATAGACCTGATAGCCCTTGATGTTGCCGCTCAGGCCGGCGTCCTGGCGCGGCAGGTAGTGCAGTTGCGAGAAGCGGCTGTCGGCCCCCAGGTCGATCAGTATTTCATGGGGGTAGCGCGCCCCCGGCGCCGTGCTCCAGTAGGAGTTGGGGTTGCCGTCGATGGCGTGGTTGCCGACCGCTGCGCCAGGCACCGCGCTGCTGGTGGACACAACCTTCCAGCTCTCGCGGGGCAGGGCCTTGCCCTTGGCATCCACCAGCAGCAGTTCGGCGACGCTGGCGTTGTCCTTGCCGTCCACCGCGGAGGTGGCGACGAATTTCAGGTAGCGGCCCTGGGCCGTGTCCTGGGTCAGACCATAGGCGTGGCCTTCAAGCACCTGGTCATGAGTGGCCCGGTTGTCGGTGTTGACCGCCAGGTACCAGCGTCCCGGCTGCGGGTCGTTCACCCCCAGGGACACGTTGTGGCTGCGTGCCGAGCGGTAGTCGTAGCTTGAGCCGCTGGGCTGGGCGCCGCGCTTGAGCAGCAACTGGATCTGGCCGGCCTTCTCGGTGAGTTCGCCGTCCACCACGGTGAATACCAGGCGCCGGGTGCCTTCGGGCACATCCACCGGGAAGTAGCGGGTCTGGCCGCTGGCCAGGCTGACTTTCTGGTTGAGGATCGAGGTGCTTTGCTCCTGTTCGAGCGGGACCACGGAAGGGCTGTAGGCCGACATCAGCGCCGCGTTTTCCCGCCAGACCCGGGCCATGTTGGCGGTTGTCGCGTTGCCCAGCGGCACGCCGCGGCTGTCCTTGACGTCCGGGTTGGAGAAATAGCCCACATGGTTGCCGCAGAGGATAGTGCCGACCCGACCGTTGTTGTAACCGAAGCGGTAGTGGCTGCCATCGGAGCAGTGGCTACCGCCGATGTTGTGGGCCAGTTCGTGACGGAACACGGTGGACGATTTGATGGAGTTGATGGTGTAGCGCCCGGGTAGCTGGCCCCAACCCACAGCGGTGTTCTCCCCGGGGATGCCAACGACGAAGCTGGCGACCACGTCCGGGCTGTAGCGGCGCATGCCTTCGGCGAAGACGTTGCGCACCTGATTCACGTTGGGGCTGGTGATGGCGACATCCTTTGGCACAACTTGAGTGCCCACCAGGCGCAGGCGCACGCCCTGCACCTTGGACTGTTGCAAGGCGCGGTTGACCGAGGCCACCTGGACCAGGGCGTAGGCTTCGTGGTCACCGATATAGTCGGCGGCGGCCTGGGAGAACCCGGCCAGCAGGTCGATCACGGTTTCGCCCTGGACGTTGCGGTCGACCTGGAAACTGCGCAGGCCGCTGCGTGATTCCTTCTGGGCTGGCGGCTCGCTGCCGTCATTGGCGATGTAGTCGACGCTCGACGGGTCAAAGGCCGCCCCGGGGTCGAGGTGGATCAACGACTGCTGGCCGTTGGCGTCGCCGCGAATGATCGCATTGGCGTCCGGCAACAGGGCGAGAAAGCTGCCGTCGGGACGCGCGGCGAGGGTCATCTCTCCGGGGGCGCTGAGGGTGCGGGCACGTCCTTCCAGCTGGCCGGTCATGACCCGCAGATCCTTGAAGGTATCGTCCTGTTGCGGGACCAGGCTGCGGATGCGCATCCCGGTGACTTGTTGCAGCTGTTCGGTGCCGGTTTCGGCCGCGCCGAATGGCATGGCCCTGGCACCGGGCATCGGCAGGTTGATGAAGTGACCCTGGATCACCGTCGCGCCCTGAGTCGCATCGGGAGTGGGCTGGCCGACATCGGCCTGCACCATGCCCAGGGGCAAGAGCAGGGCGGCGCCCAGGCTGGCGCCCCAAAGGCGGGTAGCGCGGGACAAGGCAGTCAATCTGAAGCTCGACATAACTATTCCTGGAGAGTCTCGGCGCGGTGCGAAACCTGGCGAACAGGACCGCTAAAGCGTCCGCGCTGAGAAGGTGGATAAGGAGTTGTGCCGGCGGAGGGCATCATAGGCAGGGGCGCTCCGGGCGTACATCGAACAGGGTGCTTTTCGTACCGGTCCTAGGCGCCCGGGTGGGGCGCTGCTGGGGGCGGGGCGCCAATCGTCCTGGGCGGCCAAGCACTGACATGCAGCGCGCTGCAGGGGCCTCGGCGAGGTCACGCAGACGGCAGCCGACAAGGGCCGCCGTCTGCGCGGGGGGAGGGGGCTGGTTGCCGGGGGCGTGAAGCCCCCGGTGAAAGTCAGTGACAGGGCCCGAGGTCGCTCCAGACCTTGCCGCTGAAGTCCGGCCCGGTGAACGCCGGGTTGCCCGGCTCCTGGCCTTGGGTCCACCAGCGGGCGAGGAAGAAGCGCCCGTTGTGGCTGACTTTCTGACCGCCCAGGTAGGCCGTGCTGCGATTCCAGGCACTTGTGCAGCCGGGCGCCGTTTGCGGCGGGGCGAGGACCGTGACGCTGTGCTCGGCGGTGGTGGTTTTCTGGCCGTTGTCCACGCTCAAGGTGAAGCGATAGCGGGTGTCCTGCTTGAGCCGCGGCGCGCTGAAGCTGATGCGCGCGCCGTCAAGCTCGAAGTCCAGTGCCGGCGTGACGTGCCAGGCAAAGCTCAAGGCTCGGCCTTGCGGGTCGCTGGAGCCCGAGGCATCCAGTTGCACCCGTTCATCGGCGTTGGCCTGGCTGCGACCGCTGATCACGGCGACAGGTGGCTGGATGGCCGCGACCGGCTTGAGGGCAACGGACTTGACCTCGTTGTCGGCACTGAACTCGCCTTTGGCCAGCAGCGCCCAGGCGCTGGTCGGGCTGTCGCCGCCATACACTTCGTAGCCCTTGATGTTGCCGGCGGTATCGTTGTTTTGCCGCGGCAGGTAATTCAGGGAAGAGAAGCCCCGCTCTGCTCCGAGGTCGATGATGATCTCGTGGGGATAGCGGGCGCTGCCCGAACTCCAGTACGAGCTCGGTTTGCCATCGACGAACCACAGGCTGTTGTCGATGCCGGAAGTCTTGCCGTTGACCGAGTGGACGCGCCAGCCGCTTCTTGGCAGCGGCTTGCCCTTGGCGTCGGCCAGCAGCAGTTCGGCGATGCTGGCGACGTTGCTGCCGTTGATCGACGACGTGGCGACAAAGCGCAGGTAGCGAGCCTGGCTGGTTTCCCGGGTCTTGGCGAAGACATGGCCTTCAAGCAACTGGTCGCTGGCGCTCTTGTTCTTCTCGGCTCGTACCCCGACGTACCAGCGTCCGGGCTTGGGATGATTGACCCCCAGGGCGACGCCATGGTTTTCCAGGGTGCGGTAGTCATAGTCGCTGACGCTGGGGCGGGCGCCGTGCTTGAGCAGCAGTTGCACCTTGCCCGCACGTTCATGGCGCGGGCCGTGGTTGATCGACAACGCCAGGCGCTCGGTGCCCTCGGGAATGTCCAGGGCCTCGTAGTGGATCGCGTCCCGTCGCAGGTCGATGGATTTGCTCAGCAGCGGTTGGGCTTCCTCGTGATCCATGGGAATCACCGCCGGGCTGTAGGCGGACATGCGCTGAGCCCCTTCACGCCACAGGCGGGCCATGTTGGCGGTGCCCAGCTGGCCCAGGGGTACGCCCAGGTTGTCCCTGACATCCGGGTTGGAGTAGTAGCCCACGTGGTTGCCACACAGGATCGTGCCCACCCGGCCGTTGTGGTAGCCGAAACGGTCGCTGCTGCCGTCCGAGCAATGATCGCCGCCGATGTTGTGCCCCACCTCATGGCGGAAGGTGGTGGGGGACTTGATGTTGTTGATCGAGTAGCGGCCGTTGATATTGCCCCAGCCGAGCATGGTGTCGACCCCCGGGGTGCCGACGAAGAACCCGGTCACCAGGTCGGGGCTGTATTGCCGCATGCCCTCGGCGAACAGGGTACTGACCTTGCGCATGGTGCCGTCGGGGCCGGAGGTGATCGGGTGATCCTCGGCAATCACCTGGGTGCCCACCAGGCGCAGGCGCACCCCGTCGATCAGTGACTGGCGCAGGGCATGGTTGACCGAGGCGACCTGGGCCAGGGCGTAGGCTTCGTGGTCGCCGATGTAGTCGGCGGCGGCCTGGGAGAAACCGGCCAGCAGATCGATGACGGTTTCGCCCCGGGCGTTGCGGTCGATCTGCAGGCTGCGCTGGCCGTCACGGGTTTGCAGCAGGTTGGGCACTGGCGGTTCGGCGGGCTTTTCGTAGTCGATGTTGCCGGGAGCGTGGGAGTGTCCTGTCTCGGCCGGGATCAGCGTCTGCCGACCGTCGGCATCACCGCGAATGGTGGCGTTGGGCAGCAGGGCGATGAAGCTGCCATCGCTGCGCGTTGTGACCACGACGTTGCTTTCGTTGTACGCCAGGCGGCTGGGGCCCTGGGCCCGGCCCACCAGGACCTTGATGTCCTTGAAGCGATCGTCCTGGTCCAGGCGCAGGGCGCCGATGCTCAGGCCGGTGGCCTGGGTCAGGCGCTGGGTACTGGCGGCCGGTGCATTGCGCAGCCGGGGATCGGGGTTCAAGGCCTGGATGTCGATGAACGGGCCGCTGATCGCCGCGGCGCTGTCAGCGGCAGGTGTGACGGGGGATGTCTCGTGGGCCAGGACCGGATTGGCCAGGGGCAAGAGCAGGACGGCACCCAGGCCGGCTGCGCGGATGGCATCGGCCAGGGAAAGGGAAGGCAATGTGCGATGAGGCATGACCACTCCGGGAAAGGCACAGCGCAGCGCGAAACCTGTATTGGGAATCGTTGAGTGACGGGCGCTGATGGGATGGATTCGGGAGGTTTGCCGGCGCGGTGAATGTTATGAATCGACCTGTTGCTTGTACATGTCCGCCAGGCCTTTTCGGTCATGTACGAGGCGGTGGATGGCCGGCGATGCCAAGCGGCGGTCGGGAAAGCAAGCGCGCAAAAGTGCGGTAAACTGCCGGCCATTGCCTCTTCTGTGCTGACTTTTTCCTACGGTACCCCCAATGACATTCGCCACTCTTGGCCTGATCGAACCCTTGCTGCGCGCCCTTGAAACCCTCGGCTACCAGACCCCGACCCCGGTACAGGCACAAGCCATTCCGGCGGTCCTGGGCGGGCGTGATCTGATGGCCGCGGCCCAGACCGGCACCGGCAAGACCGCCGGTTTCGCCTTGCCGCTGCTGCAGTTGCTGACCATGGAAGGGCCGAAGGTCGACAGCAATTCGGTGCGTGCGCTGATCCTGGTGCCGACCCGGGAGCTGGCCGAACAGGTTCACGAAAGCGTGCGCCAGTACGCCGAGCACCTGCCGCTGCGCACTTATGCGGTGTACGGCGGGGTCAGCATCAACCCGCAGATGATGAAGCTGCGCAAAGGCGTGGACCTGCTGGTGGCGACTCCGGGGCGTCTGCTGGACCTGTACCGGCAGAACGCGGTGAAGTTCAGCCAGCTGCAGACCCTGGTGCTGGACGAAGCCGACCGCATGCTCGACCTGGGCTTCTCCGAGGAGCTCAAGGACATCTACGCGGCGTTGCCGAAAAAGCGCCAGACCCTGCTGTTTTCCGCGACCTTCTCCGACGCCATCCGCCTGCTGGCCGGGCAGATGCTCAAGGACCCGTTGAGCATCGAGGTCAGCCCGCGCAACGTGGCCGCCAACACGGTCAAGCAATGGGTGGTGCCGGTGGACAAGAAGCGCAAGCCGGAGCTGTTCAGCCATCTGCTGCGCAAGAACCGCTGGAAGCAGGTGCTGGTGTTCGCCAAGACCCGCAACGGCGTGGACGCCCTGGTGGAGAAGCTGCAGGGCCAGGGCGTGAACGCCGACGGCATCCACGGTGACAAGCCCCAGGCCACGCGCCAGCGCGCCCTGGACCGGTTCAAGGCCAGCGAGATCCAGATCCTGGTGGCCACCGACGTGGCGGCCCGTGGCCTGGACATCGAAGACCTGCCGCTGGTGGTCAACTTCGACCTGCCGATCGTCGCCGAGGACTACATCCACCGCATCGGTCGTACCGGCCGTGCCGGCTCCACCGGCGAGGCGATCTCCCTGGTGTGCGCCGATGAAGTCAACCTGCTGTCGGCGATCGAGATGCTCACTCGCCAGACTTTGAAGCGTCATGAAGAGCCGGATTTCGAGCCCGAGCACCGGGTACCGGAAACCGACGCCAGCGGTCAGGTGGTGAAAAAACCGAAAAAGCCCAAGAAGCCGAAAACCTCAGGCGGTGGCGGCAAGCGCAACCTGGGCAAGTGGGTGGACAGTGGCGAAGTGGCCGAAGCCCCGGCGGTGAAACCGGTGCGCAAGGTCCCGGCGTTCAACACCGGACCGCGCAAGCGCAAACCTTGAAAGCAGCTACAAGCTGCAAGTTGTAAGCGGCAAGTTCAGGTGAGCTTGCCGCTTGCAGCTTATGGCTTGCCGCTGCTGTTCAGCCATTCGAGCATTCCCAGCCCGGCCCGCCGTCCGCTGGCAAAGCAGGCGGTCAGCAGGTAACCGCCGGTGGGGGCTTCCCAGTCGAGCATTTCCCCGGCGCAGAACACTCCCGGGATTGGCGCCAGCATCAGCCGTTCATCCAGCGCTTGGAAGGTGACGCCGCCGGCGCTGCTGATGGCTTCGTCCAGTGGCCGCGGGCGCACCAGGGTCAAGGGCAGCGCCTTGATCGCCGCCGCCAGGCGTGCCGGATCGTTGAAGGTGTCGGCGCCTGTCAGCTCCCGCAGCAACCCGGCCTTGACCCCCTCGATCCCCAACTGACTCTGCAGGTGCTTGGCCATGGAGCGCGAGCCACGCGGCTTGGCCAGGGCCGCCTGAACCTTGTCCCGAGGTTTGCCCGGCAGCAGGTCGATATGAACAGTCGCTTGCCCGTGCCGGAGGATGCTGTCGCGGATCGCTGCCGACAGGGCATAGATCAGGCTGCCTTCGATGCCGCTGGCGGTGATCACGCATTCACCCAGCCGAGGGATGTCGTCATTGAGGCCGATGGCCACGTTCTTCAGCGGCGCCCCGGCGAATTTGCTGCGCAGCAGCTCGCTCCAGGCACTGACCTCGAACCCGCAATTGCTCGGTTGCAAGGGCGCCACCTGCACGCCGCGCTGTTGCAGCAGCGGCAGCCACGCGCCGTCTGAACCCAGGCGCGACCAACTGCCTCCACCCAACGCCAGCAGGGTGGCATCGGCCTTTACCGCGAGCTCGCCGTCGGGGTGCTGGATACGCAGGCTGCCGTCGGCATTCCAGCCCAGCCAGCGGTGGCGGGTGTGGATAACCACCCCGGCGTCGCGCAGGCGCTTGAGCCAGGCGCGCAGCAGTGGCGCGGCCTTCATGTCGGTGGGAAACACCCGCCCGGAGCTGCCGACGAAGGTGTCGATGCCCAGGCCGTGAATCCACTGGCACAAGGCCTCGGCGCCGAATTCGCGCAGCAGCGGGGCGATGTACGGGGCCCGCTCGGCATAGCGCGAGAGGAAGGCCGGGTAGGCTTCGGAGTGGGTGATGTTCATGCCACCGACCCCGGCCAGGAGGAACTTTCGGCCCACCGATGGCATGCCGTCGTACAGATCGACCCGAACGCCGGCCTGGCTCAGTACCTCGGCCGCCATCAGGCCGGCGGGACCGCCGCCGATGATTGCGACGTGGTGGGGCGTGGAAGAGTGCGATGCAGTCATGGCAGAGGCGGGGCTGAGGAAATAGGCCGGGCATTCTACCCGAGGTGCAGGGGGCTTGCTGGACCGATGCAGCCTGGTCAAAAACTGAGCATCGGGCTGCATGCCTTGTGTGCCGTGGGCTGGCGCGACTTTCGCGCAGGTTGTCCACAGGCAGCTCCACAGGGATTGGGGGTAAGCGGCCCACACCTGGATGACACCCTGATGAAACTGATCAAAAACTAGTCGATTGTCTGCAGGCCTTGCGCCGCGTGGGCTGTGGCGACTTTCACGCAGGTTGTCCACAGGCGGTTCCACAGCGATTGGGGGTAAGCGCTAGGGCGTCGCCGAACGCCAGATGCCGCTGATCAAAAAACAGGCGCCGCGCTGCAAGCCTTGTCGATAGAGGGCTGCAGCGTGTTTCACGCAGCTTATCCACAGGCGGCTCCACAGGGATTGGGGGTAAGCGACCCACAACACTGTGACCGTCTGATGGCATTGATCAAAAAACAGACGATTGCTCGCGGCCCCCGGAAAACATGGGCTGGCGGGGCTTTCTCCCAGGTTATCCACAAGCGGCTCCACAGCGGATGTGGGTAAGGCCGCGGGGTTCAGTAGCAGCCCGAGGATTCCCAGACCCGCTGTGCACTGTGATGGAGGATGCCGTGGCGCCGGGCCAGGGCCTGGCGGTCCTTGCTGTAGCCGCCGCCGATCACCCCGACCACGGGAATGTCGCGGCCCAGGCAATGGCGCATGACCCGTTCGTCGCGCTCGGCCACACCGGCATCGGTGAGCTTGAGGTAGCCCAGGGCGTCGTCCTGGTGCACGTCGACCCCGGCGTCGTACAGCACCAGGTCGGGCTGATACAGCGGCAGCAGGTAGTTGAGGGTGTCGTCCACCACCTTGAGGTAGTCGGCGTCGCCCATGCCCATGGGCAGTGGGATATCCCAGTCGCTCTGGGCCTTGCGTGCGGGGAAGTTCTTTTCACAGTGCAGCGAGACGGTCACCGCATCGGGGGTATGTTGCAGGATCCGTGCAGTGCCATCGCCCTGGTGCACGTCGCAGTCGAAGATCAGCACCCGCCCCACGCGCCCGCTTTGCAGCAGGTAATGGCTGATCACCGCCAGGTCATTGAAGATGCAGAACCCCGCCGGGTAGTCGTAGTGGGCGTGATGGGTGCCGCCGGCCAGGTGGCAGGCCAGGCCATGTTGCAGGGCCTTTTCGGCCGTCAGCAGGGAGCCGCCGACAGCGCGCACGGTGCGCCGGGCCAGGGCTTCGCTCCAGGGCAGGCCGAGGCGCCGCTGGTCTTCCCGGGACAACTCGCCGCTCATGTAGCGCTCGATATACGCGGGGTCGTGGGCCAGGGCGAGGATGTCGGCCGGGCACAGCTCGGGGCGCAGCAGGTCGGCGTCGCGGGTCAGGCCGCTGTCCACCAGGTGGTCGCGCAGCAGGCGGAACTTGTCCATGGGGAAGCGGTGTTCCGGCGGAAACTCGGGGCTGTAGTCGTCGTGATAGATCAGTGGCAATGACATGGCATTTTCTTAGAGGAACCCGTGAAGGATCCTACCAGCGATGTAGACTTGCACCCATGGAAACGGAGGGGCCCGATGGAGCCAATATTGCAACTCGAAAGCGCGCGCCTGTTGCTGCGCCAGTGGCGTGATGATGATTTGCCGGCATTTGCCGCGATGTGTGCCGATCCGCAAGTCATGCGCTACTTTCCCGCGCCCTTGAGTCGTCTGGAAAGTGCCGCGCTGATCGGGCGCATACGCGGGCATTTCGCCGAACATGGCTTTGGCCTCTGGGCGCTTGAACGTAAGGATAACGGTGCCTTTATCGGCTTTACCGGGCTGCTGGAGGTGGGCTTCGAAGCGACCTTTACCCCTGCGGTGGAGATCGGCTGGCGCCTGGCCCGGGAACACTGGGGCCTGGGGTATGCCAGCGAAGCGGCCTGGACTGCCTTGCGTTGCGCGTTCGATCGACTGGCCCTGGACGAAGTCGTGGCCTTCACCACCCGCAATAACCTGCCGTCGCAGAAAGTCATGCAGGCCATTGGCATGCATCACGCGGCCCAGGAGGATTTCGAACACCCTAAACTCGCCGCCGATCATCCGTTGCGCGAGCATGTGCTGTACCGCATTACCCGCGAACAATGGCTGGAAACCTTGCATGGATAGCAGGCGCGCACGTTTAGAATGTGCCGACGAGATACCTGGCCCCAATTGATAGACCGCCGCAGCCGAGATTGCGCGGTTTTGCCCTGTGTGAGGAGAGTCTGAATGAGTCATGTGCTGGATGATCTGGTCGATCTGTTGACCCTGGAAGCCATCGAGGAAAACCTGTTTCGCGGTCGCAGCCAGGACCTGGGTTTTCGCCAGCTGTTTGGCGGCCAGGTGCTCGGCCAGTCGTTGTCCGCGGCCAGTCAGACGGTGGAGGAGGCGCGCCATGTGCACTCCATGCATGGCTACTTCCTGCGTCCCGGCGACGCCGCCTTGCCGGTGGTCTACCAGGTGGATCGGGTGCGCGACGGCGGCAGCTTCAGCACTCGCCGGGTGACCGCGATCCAGAAGGGCAACCCGATCTTCACCTGCAGTGCTTCCTTCCAGTACGACGAAGAAGGTTTCGAGCACCAGAACAGCATGCCCCAGGTGGTCGGGCCGGAAAACCTGCCGTCGGAGCTGGAGATCACCACCCAGCGCGCGCACCTGATTCCCGAGCACATGCGCGAGAAACTGCTGTGCCCCAAGCCCATCGAAGTGCGCCCGGTGACCGAGAAGGACCCCTACAACCCGCAGCCGATGGACCCGGTGAAGTACGTCTGGTTCCGCGCCGACGGCGCCCTGGCGGACATCCCGGCGCTGCACAAATACCTGCTGGCCTACGCCTCGGACTTCGGCCTGCTGACCACCTCGATGCTGCCCCACGGCAAGTCGGTGTGGCAGAAGGACATGCAGGTCGCCAGCCTCGATCACGCCCTGTGGTTCCACGCCGACCTGCGGGCCGACGACTGGCTGCTGTACGCCATGGACAGCCCCTGGGCCGGCAATTCCCGGGGCTTTTCCCGGGGCAGCGTGTTCAACCGCTCCGGGCAACTGGTAGCCTCGGTGACTCAGGAAGGGTTGATCCGTCATCGCAAGGATTGGGCATGAGTCTTACAGAGATAAAACACTGGGTGTTCGACATGGACGGCACCCTGACCATCGCCGTGCATGATTTCGCGGCGATCCGCGAGGCGCTGTCGATTCCTCCAGAGGACGACATCCTCACGCACCTGGCGGCCTTGCCGGCGGACGAGTCCGCGGCCAAGCATGCCTGGCTGCTGGAGCACGAGCGCGACCTGGCCCTGGGGTCGCGCCCGGCGCCGGGCGCGGTGGAACTGGTGCGGGACCTGGCCGGGCGCGGTTATCGCCTGGGCATCCTCACGCGCAATGCCCGGGAACTGGCCCACGTGACCCTGGAAGCCATCGGCCTGGCGGACTGCTTTGCCAAGGCCGATGTACTGGGGCGCGACGAGGCCCCGCCCAAACCCCATCCGGGTGGTTTGCTCAAGCTGGCCGAGGCTTGGGACGTGGCGCCGCAGCGCATGGTGATGGTGGGTGACTACCGCTTCGACCTGGACTGCGGACGCGCCGCGGGAACGCGCACGGTGCTGGTGAACCTGCCGGACAACCCCTGGCCGGAGCTGACCGACTGGCATGCCCGGGATTGCGCGCAGCTGCACGAACTGCTGTCGGCCTGAAGGCCTGCTCTCCGGCAAGCCGGCTGCTGCCCGCCCCGTAGGCGCCGGCTTGCCGGCGAAAGCGTCATGGCTGGCAGCGCCTTGGTCTAGTTGAACAGCGCCGCCTGCCCTTCGGCTGAGGTGAACATTCGGTCGCCGTCATGCCCGACGCCGGGTACTTCCACCAGCCGTTGTGGCAAGCCTTGCGGGTGACGCCGCATCAGGTAGTCGAAGTAGTTGCGTCCGCGAATCAGCCGATAGGCCCCCTGAGTCTCGGCCGCGCAGCTCTTGTCCAGGGCCGGGTGGTTGGGGTCTATGTCCTGCTGGCCCAGCAGGTAGGTGATGTCGCGCGCCACGTAGCCCTGTTCGAGTTGCGCCGGGGACTGCCCGGCGGCATAGGCCGGCAGCCGGTTCAGGCCATATTTCCAGTCATTGAAACCCGGGCAGTTGACCGGCGCGAATGCCACCGGGCGTGTGGCATCGAAGTAGGCGTAGGACGACGGATTGGCGATCACGAAGCGCAGGCCGATGCCGAGCTTTTCCAGCTCGGAATGCTTGCCGGTGGTCAGGGCATAGCGCTGCACCACCTGAGCGCCACCGGAGTGACCGGCGATCACCACTTCCTTGAGTGCGGGAAAGAGCCGGCGGTCCTGCAGGCGCCGGAGGATGGCGTCCAGCACCGCGTAGGAGCTTATGGCTACGGGGTCGGCAGCGGGTTCGCCGGCCATCCAGGCATTGCCCTGCCAGCGCAGCAGCGTGGCCGGCAACGGATGGCGGGCGCTGTCGCCCTGGTTGAGAAACTGTGGGGCGATCACCAGGGTCGCGGCGCTTTGCCCGGCTCGTGCGGCAGCATTTTCGCCGCTCTTCAGGTAAGTCTGGGCGTTGCGCAGACGACCGTGAACGATGATCAGCGCCCGCTGTACGCCGGGTAGCGGCTGGCGCCAGTCCTGGCTCAGGCCCAGGGCCAGCTGCCCGCCCTCCAGGGGCAGGCGCCCGGGGCTGATGACCTTGACCCCGTGTTCAGCGGCCTGGGCGCTCAGGCTGCCCAGGCACAGCAGCAGTGCCAGCAGGCGACGCATTTACAGGCTCTTGGCGGCGAAGGTGTCGCACTGGCCGACCTGGCCCTGGCTGAAGCCGGTCTTGAACCAGCGCACCCGTTGCGCCGAGGTGCCATGGGTGAAGGAGTCCGGCACGACACGGCCCTGGCCTTGCTGCTGCAGGCGGTCGTCGCCGATGGCGTTGGCGGCATTCAGGGCTTCTTCCACGTCCCCCGGTTCCAGCCAGTTCAGGCGTTGCTGGGCGTGGTAGGCCCAGACCCCGGCCAGGCAATCGGCCTGCAGTTCCTGGCGCACCAGCAAGCCGCCATCGCCTTCCATCTGCCGCCCTTGCTGACGCGCCGCCTGGATCTTCGCCGACACCCCGAGCAGGGTTTGCACGTGGTGCCCGACTTCGTGGGCGATCACATAGGCCTGGGCGAAGTCGCCGGCGGCGGAAAAGCGCTGGGCCATTTCCCGGAAGAAGTCCATGTCCAGGTACACCTGGCGATCGGCCGGGCAGTAGAAGGGCCCGCTGGCGGAAGTCGCCGCGCCACAGGCGGAGTTGACCCGGCCACGGAACAGAATCAGCTTGGGCGCCTGGTACTGGCGGCCGGCCTGCTGAAAGATCTGGCCCCAGGTGTCTTCGGTATCACCGAGGATGGCGCGCACGAATTCCGCCTGCTCATCGTTGGCCGGGGGCGCCTTGCGCGCCTGGGGGGTGGCCGGCGCCGAGGTCTGGCTGCTCTGGCCGAGCAATTGCCCGAGAATCTGCAGCGGGTCCTGGCCGGTGGCCCAGCCGATACCGACGATCAGCACGATCGCCGTCAGGCTCAACCCCTTGCCGCCGCCAAACCGCATGCCACCGCCACCGCCACTGCTGCTGTCATCTCGCACATCGACGACGTTGTCGCTGCGCCGGCCTTTTTTCCAAAGCATGGGGGAGTCCTCGTTTTTGCTGCTGGTCAGTGTTGCTGGTGGCTCAGACCGGCGCCAGTCCGGTCGTCAGGGATTTTTGCGCACGCTACCATGGCCCGGCGCAGGATCGATCCGGTCCAGACTCATTCGGGGCTTGCTATTGAACATCGATACCCGCATCAAATTCCGTCACCTGGTGTGTTTTCTTGAAATGGCCCGCCAGGGCAGCCTGGCCCGAGCCGCCGATAGGCTGGCGGTGAGCCAGCCGGCAATGTCGAAAACCCTCAAGGAACTGGAGGCCCTGCTGGAAACCCGGCTGTTTGCCAGGAGCAAGGCCGGCCTCAGCCTGACCGAGGCCGGGCGGGCCTTCCTGCGTTACGCCGGGCCTTCGGTGCAGGCCCTGCGCGAGGGCGTCAGCAGCCTGCGCGGCGGCGAATATGCCGCCGGGCTGGTCCGCATCGGCGTGCTGTCCACCGTGGAAAGCCTGCTGCTGCCGGAGGTGATGCGGCGCCTGCACCAGCGGCACTCGGCATTGACCGTGAGCGTGGTGACCGGCCCGAGCGCCTATCTGCTGTCGCAGTTGCGGGTCGGCGATCTGGACCTGGTGGTGGGCCGCATGACCGAGAGTCCGGAGATCCAGGGCCTGAGCTTCGAGCACCTGTACAGCGAATCCATGACCCTGGTGGCTCGCCCCGAGCATCCGCTGGTGGTCGGTCCCTTCACCCGTGACGCGGTGAGCGAATATCCCCTGGTGCTGCCCCTGGCCGGCACCAGCATCCGCAAGCATGCCGACAGCCTGTTCGTGCAGTGCGGCATTGCCCAGTCGGCACAGCGTTTGGAAACCCTGTCGGTGGCCCTGAGCCGGCGTTACACCCTGTCCAGCGATGCGCTGTGGATCGCGCCGCTGGATGCGGTGCGCCTGGACCTGACCAATGGCGAACTGCAGGAACTGGACCTGGGCCTGCGCGAGCCCGGCGGTTCGCTGGGCATCTCCAGCAACGCCAGCCTGCCGCTGTCCCTGGCGGCGCAATGGGCGGTCGAGGTACTCAGGGAGGTGGGACAGGCCTATCGCGAAGGCTGTTATCCATAACCATTTGGTTATGGGTTGAGGGCGGCATTTCAATTTTCCGCGCTCCTGATTTGTTTGAAACTGCACCCGCTGCGCTCCATAAATCAAACAACAGGAGAACGACATGTCTGATGCAGACAGCAGTCGCTTCGTGATTCGCGACCGTAATTGGCACCCCAAGGCCCTGACCCCCGACTACAAGACCTCCGTTGCCCGCTCGCCGCGCCAGGCACTGGTGAGCATTCCGCAATCGCTGAGCGAAACCAGCGGCCCGGACTTTTCCCATCTGCGCACCGGGCGCTTCGATAACGACCTGTTGCTCAACTTCAATAACGGCGGCTTGCCGGTAGGGGAGCGGATCATCGTTTCCGGGCGGGTCTGCGACCAGTACGGCAAACCCATTCCCCACACCCTGGTGGAGATGTGGCAAGCCAACGCCGGCGGCCGTTACCGGCACAAGAACGACCGCTACCTGGCGCCCCTGGACCCGAACTTCGGCGGTGTCGGCCGGGCCCTCACCGACCGCGACGGCTATTACAGCTTCCGCACCATCAAGCCCGGCCCCTACCCATGGCGCAACGGCCCCAATGACTGGCGTCCGGCGCATATCCACTTCTCCATCAGTGGCCCGTCGATTGCCACGCGCTTGATCACCCAGCTGTATTTCGAAGGCGATCCCTTGATTCCGCTGTGCCCGATCGTCAAGTCCATCGCCAATCCGGATGCGGTGCAAAGCCTGATCGCGCGCCTGGACATGGGCAACGCCAATCCCATGGACTGCCTGGCCTACCGCTTCGACATCGTGTTGCGCGGCCAGCGCAAGACCCACTTCGAAAACTGCTGAGGAGCCCGCCATGCCTGTTCAACTGCTGCCTGAAACCCCCTCGCAAACGGCCGGCCCCTATGTGCACATCGGCCTGGCCCTGGCGGCGGCGGGTAACCCGACCCGCCCCGAGGAAATCTGGAACCAGATGGCCAAGCCCGATGCGCCGGGCGAACGGATCCTGCTGATCGGCCATGTGTACGACGGCAACGGCCACCTGGTGCGCGATTCCTTCCTGGAGTTCTGGCAGGCCGATTCTGCCGGGGTCTACGACCCGGTGTTCGACACTGAAAAGCCGTTCAACTGCTTTGGCCGCACCGCCACCACCTTCGATGCCGGGGAATGGACCCTCAACACGGTCAAGCCCGGGGTGGTGAAGAACGCTGCCGGGGTGCCCATGGCGCCGCACATCAACCTGTCGCTGTTTGCCCGGGGGATCAATATCCACCTGCACACCCGGCTGTACTTTGCCGATGAGCCGGAGGCCAACGCCCAGTGCCCGGTGCTGAACCTGATCGAGCAGCCGCAGCGCCGGGAAACCCTGCTGGCCCATCCTTGCGAGATCAATGGCCAGCGCGCCTACCGCTTCGACATCCGCATTCAGGGTGAAGGCGAGACGGTATTCTTCGACTTCTGAAACATCGCCGGGCCGCCCCTCCAGAAACCCTTGCCTGACGCCGCGCCGTGGCGCCAGGGAAGGGTGGGCATCAGTGGTCGCAAGCGTCCCAGGCCGGAGCGAAGTCCGGACTGACCTGACGCTGATCCTTGGGCAGGGCGGCGATCAGCGCCCGGTCTGCATCGTCCAGGCGAATCTTCAGGGAGTCCAGGTTGGCCAGTTGGTTGGCCCGGCTGCTGGCCTTGGGGATCGCCGCGACGTTGTCCTGGTCCAGCAACCATTTGAGCGCCACCTGGGTCGGCAACACGCCGTGCTTGGCGGCGATCTGCTGGATCTCGGCCACCTCTGAAACCTTGTTGCGCGCCAGCGGGGTATAGGCGGTCAGCACCATGTCGCGTTCGCGGGCGTAATCCAGCAGGCCGCGCTGCCCCAGCAGCACGTGGTACTCCACCTGGATCGCCGACAACGGCGCGCCCAATTCCTCGACCACCCGGCGCAGCAGGGCCAGGGGAAAGTTGGCCACGCCAATGTGCTTCACCCAGCCTTGTTCCTTGAACGACACCAGGGTGTCGATGCTGCGCTCCAGCTCCCAGTCGCTGGCGGGCCAGTGGATGTGGAACAGGTCGACGTAGTCGCTGCGCAGGGCTTTCAGGCTGCGCTCCAGCGAGTGGCGCATGGCATCGGGCTGCAACTGGTCCCACCAGACCTTGGTGGTGACGTGGATCTGCTCCCGGGGGACCGCGCTATTGGCCAGGGCCAGGCCCACGGCCTCTTCGTTGTGGTAGGCCTGGGCCGTGTCGATGTGCCGGTAACCCAGCTCCAGGGCCTGTTCCACGGCGCGGGTGCATTCCAGATCGAGCATCGGCCAGGTGCCCAGGCCGAGCTTGGGCATGTGCAGGCCACTGTGGGTCAGGACCGGGCAATCTAGGGTGTGAGGCATGGGCAATCTCCCTGTGGATAAAACAGCGCAGCCGGGGGCGACAGGTCGGGGCGGTGGCCGGCGGTTGAGGGGCGTACAGCACGCTTGGGCGGACGATGCCCGGCCAATAGGGCTGTGGCGCAGTCGCTGGATGCTGGATTTGTGGAAGGTGGTTCCAAAAAATATACGGGCTCGGCTAACCTGCGCACAAGGCGTTGTGCCGGGCCCCGGGTCCGGCTGCGTCGATTCTGGGCGGTAATCGAACCCTGCCGCGCAGTTCCCCAACCGGCCCGTTGTCACTAGAATCGGCCAAATTTTGTCGGGACCCGACCATGGCTGGCAGTCAAATCGAACGCGTCTTCAGCGTTCTCGAACGTCTTACCGGTGATCCCCGCGGCCTGCCCCTGCAGACCCTGGCGGAACAGCTGGAGATCCCCAAAAGTGCAACCCATCGCCTGCTGGCGGAGTTGATTCGCCTGGGTTACGTGCGCCAGAACCCGGACAACCTGCGCTACCAGCTGTCCACCCGGCTGGTGGCCATGGGCTTTCGCTACCTTGCGGTCAGCGGCGCCGACATTGTCCAGCCGGTGCTCGATCGGCTGGCCCAGGAGGCCGGCGAGCTGGTGCGCCTGGGCGTGATCGAGGGCGAGCGCCAGACCTGGATCGCCAAGTCCCAGGGCGCCCGTTCCGGCCTGCGCTACGACCCGGACATGGGCCGCGAGGCGCCGCTGTTCTATACCGCTTCCGGGCATGCCTGGCTGGCCACCCTGAGCGATGCCGAGGCCTTGTCGCTGGTGGAGCGCCAGGGCGTGGAGCCCCCGGCGGACCTGGGGCCCAATGCACCGCGCTCGAACATCGAGTTGCTCGAACGCCTGCGCCTGGCCCGCGAGCAGGGCTACGCCTGGGTCGAGGAAAGCTCGGCGGTCGGCACCTCGGCGATTGCCGCCGTGGTGCGTCATCCCATCGATGGCCGGGTGGTGGGCGTGCTCAGCATCGCCGGCCCCAGCGCGCGCCTGCCGTTGGCGCGGCTGCACCAACTGGCGCCGTTGCTGCTGCGCTTTGCCGAAGAGCTGTCGGCCGCCAGCCAGGCTTCCGAACTGTTCAACCTGTAGCCGCTGCCGAGCCTGCGAGGCTGCGCAAAGGCCCCTAGGGCCTTGCCTGGCGATCTACCGTCGAGCAGGTGGTGGCCTTGATATCGCCGCGTCTGTTGCACAGCCGTTCGCAGCCTGCGGCAGCGGCTACAAAGGCTTCGGTATGTCCTCTGTAGCCGCTGCCGAGCCTGCGAGGCTGCGCAAAGGCCCGCAGGGCCTTGCCTGGCGATCTACCGTCGGGCGGGTGGTGGCCTTGATATCGCCGCGTCTGTTGCACAGCCGTTCGCAGCCTGCGGCAGTGGCTACACGAGCCTCGGCTCGGCACAAAGCCGTTCGATAATCGGACGGTATTTTTTATCTCTCTTGTATGAAAATGGAACTGAGTTCTAAATATTTGGAATTCATTGTCCCTATAACAATCACAAGAGGATCTTCCATTGAACCCGCCACTGCGTATTGCCCTGATCGGCGTCGGCAACATGGGGCAGCAGCACTACCAGCACCTCAATACCCTGGCCGAGGCCCGGCTGTGCGCCGTGGCCGATCCCGGACCCCAGGCGCAAGCCATTGCCGCGCAATGGCAGGTGCCGCATTTCAGCGATCACCGGACCCTGCTGGAGGACATTCGCCCGGACGCGGTGATCGTCGCCAATCCCAACAATCTTCACGTCAGCACTGCCCTGGATTGCCTGGCCGCAGGCGTGCCGGTGCTGCTGGAAAAACCGGTGGGCGTGCACCTGGATGAAGTACGCGAGCTGGTGGCCGCATCGCGCAACACGGGCGTGCCGGTGCTGGTGGGCCACCACCGGCGCCACAATCCATTGATCGCCCGCGCCCATGCTCTGGTGCACAGCGGCGCCCTGGGCCGCCTGACCAACGTCACCGCGCTTTGGCAGTTGCGCAAACCCGAGAGCTACTTCGATATTCCCTGGCGCCGCGAGGCCGGGGCCGGCATGTTGCTGACCAACCTGATCCACGACCTGGACCTGCTGCGCCACCTGTGTGGCGAAGTACGACAAGTACAGGCCATCACCAGCAACAGCGTGCGTGGCTACGCCAACGAAGATTGCGCCGCGGTGCTGCTGCAGTTCGACAGCGGCGCCCTGGGCAGCCTGACCGGTTCCGATGCCGCGGCCGCGCCCTGGAGCTGGGAGCTGGATGCCGGGGAGAACCCGGTGTATCCGCGTCATGCCGACCAGCCTTGCTACCTGCTGGCCGGCACCGAGGGCGCGCTGAGCATTCCCCAGCTCAAGCACTGGCATTACGCCGAAGCCGGGGAGGGTTGGCATCAACCCTTGCTGATGCAGCAGGAGGCCTTCGAGCCGGGCGAGGCCCTGCGCTTGCAATTGCTGCACTTCGTCCAAGTCGTCCGCGGCGAAGTCGCGCCCCTGGTCAGCGCCGCCGATGCTGCGCGCACCCTGGCGCTGGTCGAAGCGATTCGCCAGGCCGCGGCCACGGGTCGCGCCTGCACCCCAACCCCGATTGAGTGAACGACTGATGAGTGAGCGGATTTTTTCCCTGGCCAGCCTGACCGTGCTGGAGCTGTCGCCACCGGAGATGGTGGAGGTGGCGGCCCGGGCCGGCTACAGCCATGTCGGCCTGCGCCTGGAGCCGGCGACCCCGGAGGAGCATCACTTCCCGCTGGTGGCGGATGCCGGCTTGCGTCGCCAGACCCTGGCGCGCCTGCGCGATAGCGGCGTGCGGGTGCTGGATGTGGAGATCCTGC
This sequence comes from Pseudomonas sp. St29, assembly GCF_001547915.1. Lineage (NCBI taxonomy): Bacteria > Pseudomonadati > Pseudomonadota > Gammaproteobacteria > Pseudomonadales > Pseudomonadaceae > Pseudomonas > Pseudomonas sp. St29. The sequence goes on along the minus strand of NZ_AP014628.1, from coordinate 5,897,580 downwards.
GGCTCAAGCCGCAGACCCGGGTGGGGGACTTCGAAGCGCTGCTGGCGGTGGGCGCCGAGTTCGCCGCCAGCGAGTTGCTGGTGGCGGGCAATGACCCGGACGAGGCGCGCATGACCGACAACTTCGCCGCCCTGTGCGATCTGGCGCGGCAGTACGGGTTGCACCCGCACCTGGAGTTCATGCCCTGGACCGACGCGCGTAACCTGGAGCAGGCCGTGCGGGTGGTGGAAAACGCCGGTCGTGACAATGGCTGTGTGCTGGTGGACGCCTTCCATTTCGACCGTTCCGGCTCGCGCCTGGCGGACCTGGCCAAGGTTGATCCGGCGCGCCTGCGTTACGCGCAGTTGTGCGACGTGGCCGGGCCGCGTCCGGACGACATGCAGGAGATCCTGCGCCAGGCCCGTAACGAGCGGCGCTTTCCAGGGGAGGGCGATTGTGATCTGGCGGGGTTGCTCAAGTGTCTGCCGCCGGAGTTGCCCCTGAGCCTGGAAATTCCCACGGTGCAATTGCTCGAACAGGGCGTGAGTGCCTTGCAGCGGGCACAGATGGCGCTGGATGCAACTCGCGCGCTGCTGGCCAGGACCTGAGTGGGCGGGAGGGCTTTCGCCGGCAAGCCGGCTCCTACAACTACCCGCTAGGAGCCAGCTTGCCGGCGAAGCTGTGTCTTCAATCACCTTCAAGGAATGCCCATGACCCGCAGCACGCCCCTTTCCGGGATCAATCAGCCTTTCAAGGGCATCCTGCTGATCGTCCTGGCGACCTTCCTGTTCGCCAGCCACGATGCCCTGTCCAAATACCTCTCGGGGTTCTTCCCGGTGATCATGGTGGTCTGGGCCCGATACCTGGTCCACACCTTGCTGATGGCCGGGATCTTCCTGCCGCAATCCGGCCTGCGGGTGCTGCGCAGCAAGCGACCGCTGCTGCAAGTGCTGCGGGCCTTGTGCCTGCTCAGCACCAGCTTGCTGTTCACCTCGGCGCTGCTGTTCATCCCCCTGGCCGAGGCGACGGCGGTCAACTTTCTCGCGCCGGTGCTGGTCACCGCGTTGTCGGTGCCCTTGCTCGGCGAGCAGGTGACCCGCGGCCAGTGGCTGGCGGTGATCTGCGGTTTTGTCGGGGTGCTGATCATCGTCCACCCGGGCGGTGAACTCTTCACGCCGGCGGTGCTGCTGCCGTTCTGTTCGGCGCTGTTCTTCTGCTTCTATCAACTGCTGACCCGCAAGCTGGCCGAGCACGACAGCCCCACCACCAGCAACTTCTTCGCCGGGTTGTGCAACACCCTGGTGATGACGGCGCTGGTGCCGTTCTTCTGGCAGACCCCGGGGATTGTCCATGGCGTGCTGATGCTGGCGCTGGGGGCCTGTGGCATGTGCGCCCACCTGTTCCTGACCCAGGCCTTTCGCCATGCGGCACCGGCGCTGTTGGCGCCCTTCGGCTATTGCCAGATTGTCTTTGCCGGGCTGCTGGGCTGGCTGCTGTTCAGCCACACGCCGGATGGGATTACCCAAGTGGGCATCGCCGTGATCTGCCTCAGCGGGCTGGCGGCGGCCTGGCAGCAACGCCGCCGCTGAGACGGCTCAGAAGCGGAAGCGCACCACCAGGTTCTGCAGGCCGGCCGCCAGGTGCGACAGCTCCTGGCTGGTGGCGTTGGTGCGCGTGGCGGCATCGGCGCTTTCCAGGGACAGGTCGCGGATGTTCAGCAGGTTGCGGTCCACTTCACGGGCCACCTGGGCCTGTTCTTCCGAGGCACTGGCGATCACCAGGTTGCGCTCGTGGATCTGCTCCATGGCCCGGGTGATTTCCCCCAGGGCCAGCCCGGCCTGTTCGGCGATGGACAGGGTCTGGGCCACCCGCTGACTGTTGCCGTGCATGGACTGCACCACGCTGTCGGTGTCGCCCTGGACCCGGCCGATCATCTGTTCGATTTCCTGGGTCGACTGCTGGGTTCGATGGGCCAGGGCCCGCACTTCGTCTGCCACTACGGCAAAACCACGCCCGGCTTCCCCAGCCCGTGCGGCCTCGATGGCGGCGTTCAGGGCCAGCAGGTTGGTCTGTTCGGCGATGGCGCGGATCACGTCCAGCACCTTGCCGATTTCCCGTGACTGCTCGGCCAGGGTCTGCACTTGCTGCAGGGCGGTGCCGACATCGCTGCTCATGGCCTGGATCGAGTCCAGGGTCTCGATCACCCGGGTCTGTCCCTGGGCGGCCTGGGCGGTGGACTGGCGGGTGGTGTCGGAGGTGGACACCGCGTTGCGCGCCACTTCCTCGACGGCCGCGGTCATCTCGTTGACCGCGGTGGCCGCTTGCTCGATTTCGTTGTGTTGCTGCTGCAGCCGGCTGGAGTCCTGGTGGGTGCTCTGGCTCATCTGTTGCGCGGCGGCGGCCAGTTGGGTCGAGGTGCTGCTGATCAGTTGCAGGGTTTCACGCAGGCTGGCCTGCATGCTGGCCAGGGCCTTGAGCAGGCGCGCGGTTTCATCACTGCCCTCGCTGTGGATCGGGCGGCTGAGATCACCGGCGGCCACTTGCTCGGCCACGCCCACGGCCTGGCGGATGGGCATGACGATGCTGCGAATCAGCAGCCAGGCCAGGCACAGGGTCAGCACGGCGACGGCCAGCAGGGCGCCGATCACCGTGACTTTGACCTGGGTGTACAGCGCGTCGGCACGCTGGGCCGACTGGCTGACTTCCTCGGCGGTCAGGTTCATCAGTTCGGTGAACTGGTCGCCGGTCTGGGTCGAGTAATCCTGGATCTTGCCGTTGAGCAGGGCCGTCATCTCGCTGCTGCGATTGTCCCGGGACAGGGCTTCGTACTCGGCCAGGGCCTGTTGGTAGCTCTTGACCGTGGCGAGGAATGTCTCGTACTGCACCCGGTTGTGATCGCCCACCAGCGGCGCGAACCTGGCCAGGGCCTGGTCGAGCCAGGCTTGCACCTGATGCAGGCGGGCAATGGTGCTTTCCAGCACTTTGGGTTCACGGTTGAGGGCCATGCGCAGGCTCAGCACGCGGATGCTCAGCACGTAGTCGCGCACTTCTCCCAGGTAGCGGGTGCTGGGCAGGGAAATGTTTTCGGTGTGCTGGCCGGTGGCGCGGACTTCGGCCACTTGCTTGAGGGCGAACAGCCCCTGCAGCAGGACCAGCAGGGCAATCACGCCGAAGCTGATCACGGCGCGCTTGGCGATGCTCAGGTTACCCAGCGTCATGGGACGATCTCCGAGTGTGGGAAAACAAAAGGGGGCACAAGCAGATAAAAAAAACGCAGGCCCTGGGCGGGCCTGCGTGAAAGGAGCATCAGTCTTCTACTTGCGGAATCTTGCGAGGGGCCATGAAGTACATCCAGGTCAGGGCAATGAAGTACATGGCCGGGATCAGGGTGAACAGCACGGTGTAGTTGTTGTTGGTGGCGGTGAGGATGTGGCCGACGATCTGGGTCATGAACATGCCGCCGATGGCCGCGCACATGCCGCCGAAGCCGAACACGGTGCTCATCATGTGCTTGGGCGTGTAGTCCATCACCAGGCTCCAGATGTTGGCGGTCCAGGCCTGGTGGGCGCCGATCCCCAGGGAGATGGCGAACACGGCCAGCCACAGGTTGGCGGTGCCGGCGGCCATGATCACGCCGATGATGCAGCAGGCGAACATGAACATCGACAGCAGCCGCGCCTTGATCGGGTTCATGCCGCGACCAATGAGGAACGAGGAGAGGATGCCGCCACCGACGCTGCCGAAGTCGGCGGTCAGGTAGATGATGATCAGCGGGATGCCCATCTGGGTCACGTTGATCCCCAGGTTGTACTGCTGGTTGAGGAACGGCGGCAGCCAGTACAGGTAGAACCAGAACACCGGCGCGGTCAGCGAGTAGGCCAGGGCGAAGGCCCAGGTGCCGCGCATGCGCAGGATGCGGCTGAAGGGCACGCGGGTTTCCTCGGGTTCCGCTTGTTGCTGGATGTAGGCCAGCTCCGACGCTTTGACGCTGGGGTGATCTTCCGGGTTGAAGTACTTCAGGCCCCAGAACAGCAGCCAGATGCCGCCCAGTGCGGCCATGCACAGGAACGCCGCCTGCCAGCCCCAGGCATGCAGGATCAAGGGCAGCAGCATCGGCGTGAACATCGCACCAACGTTGGTCCCGGCGTTGAAGATGCCGGTGGCCACCGCACGTTCACCGGCCGGGAACCACAGGCGCGTGGTCTTCACGCAGGCCGGGTAGTTGGCGGCTTCGGTGAGCCCGAGAATGAACCGGCAGACCATGAAACCCGCCGCCGAAGTGGCCAGGCCGTGGGCGCCGGTGGCCAGGCTCCAGAGCAGTACGGCAAAGAAGAACACCCGCTTCACGCCGACCCGGTCGATCAGCCGGCCCTGGAGCACGAAGCCCACGGCGTAGCCGACCTGGAACCAGAAGTTGATGTTGGCGTAGTCCATCGCCGTCCAGCTCATTTCCTTGGCCAGGATCGGCTGCATCACGCCCAGGGCGGCGCGATCGATGTAGTTCAGGGTGGTGGCGAAGAACACCAGGGCGAGCATGCCCCAGCGGGTCTTGCCGACGGCCATGGCGCCGCGGATCTTGTCGCCGATACCGCCGGCAACACGCAGGCTCGGGGCGATGCGAGAGCTTTGAGAAGGAATCATGTAAGCCATCCGTTCAGTGACTGACGAGCCAGGGCTCGTCGGAACTCTAAGGCGCGTGATCAATCGTCAGCGAGGGCATGTGCGCCGGGGACTGGGTGATTGATCGGCTGGGTAGGTTCGTCGTTGCGGCGTTGCTGCAGGTGGACGAACGTCATCGGGACGACCGCAGCTCAGGGCTGTCGCGTGTCGTGATCCAGGGTGCCGGTTGAGGTCGTTCCAGGCGCAAGCCAAAGGGATGAGCAGCAGGGCGGGGCGTTGAGTGCAAGCATGAGGGTGTACCCGATTTTTGAAATTTTTATGGTCTGTTCTGGGTCTGGGTGATTGAAGCCGCGGTTTTCGGGGCGGCTCAATGTGTTGTCGATGGTGCGCAGTGGCCGAAAAATCGTCAATTCGCCAATCGGCATTCTGTTCGATAATCGAACACAAAACTAACTGGTTCGTACACTTTGAATCATGCTGTGGAATAATCCGCTCCATCGAATAAAAGGCTCGGGCGCCACCGGCCGTCATTTCCCGGGAGTTGAATCATGCAGCGTTCCATTGCCACCGTTTCCTTGAGCGGCACCCTGCCGGAAAAACTCGAAGCCATTGCCGCCGCAGGGTTCGATGGGGTGGAGATTTTCGAGAACGATCTTCTCTACTACGACGGCAGTCCCCGGGAAATCAGGCAGATGTGCGCCGACCTGGGGATCGCCATCACCCTGTTTCAGCCGTTTCGGGATTTCGAGGGCTGCCGCCGTGATCGCCTGGCGCGCAACCTGGAACGCGCCGAACGCAAATTCGACCTGATGCAGGAGCTGGGCACCGACCTGGTGCTGGTGTGCAGCAACGCCCAGGCCGACAGCCTCGGGGAGCGGCAAATCCTCATCGACGACCTGCACCTGCTGGCCGAGCGGGCCGGCGCCCGTGGCTTGCGCATCGGCTACGAGGCCCTGGCCTGGGGCCGTCATGTGAATACTTATCAACAGGTCTGGGACATCGTGCGCAGCGCCGATCACCCAAGTCTCGGGGTGCTGCTGGACAGCTTCCACACCCTGTCGCTCAAGGGCGACCCGGCGGCGATTGCCGAGATTCCCGGGGACAAGATCTTTTTCGTGCAGATGGCCGACGCGCCGATCCTGGCCATGGACGTGCTGGAGTGGAGCCGGCATTTTCGCTGCTTCCCCGGCCAGGGCGAGTTCGACTTGCCGGGCTTTCTGGCGCCGATCATCAAGAGCGGCTACACCGGGCCGCTGTCCCTGGAGATCTTCAACGACGGTTTTCGCGCCGCGCCGCCGCGGGCCAACGCCGCCGATGGCCTGCGTTCCCTGCTGTACCTGGAGGAGAAGACCCGCGAGCGCCTGCTGCAGGAAGCGCAGCCGGTTCCCAACCTGGACATCCTGTTCGCCCCGCCGGCAGTTGAAGCCTATGGCGGCACCGAGTTTCTCGAGTTCGCGGTGGACGATGCCCTGGGCGCCAAGCTGGGGAGCTGGCTGGAGCGCCTGGGTTTTGCCAAGGCCGGACAGCATCGTTCCAAGAACGTGAGCCTGATGCGCCAGGGCGATATCAACCTGATCCTCAACGCCGAGCCCTATTCCTTCGCCCACAGCTTCTTCGAGGCCCATGGCCCGTCGGTGTGTGCCACGGCCATCCGGGTCAAGGACAGTGCCAAGGCCCTGGCGCGGGCGGTGGCCTACAAGGGCCAGCCCTATCGCGGCCTGGTCGGTCCCAACGAGCTGGAGCTGGCAGCGGTGCGCGAGCCCGATGGCAGTCTGATCTACCTGGTGGACCTGCAGCAGGGTGGCCAGCACCTGTACGCCACCGATTTCAACTTGTACGAAGGGGTGCAGGCCAAGGGCGGCCTCAAGCGCATCGACCACATGGCCATGGCCCTGCCGGCGGACAGCCTCGACAGCTGGGCGCTGTTCTACAAGAGCCTGCTGGATTTCGAGGCCGATGACGAAGTGGTGCTGCCCGATCCTTATGGCCTGGTGAAAAGCCGGGCCCTGCGCAGCCGCTGCAGCTCGATCCGCTTGCCGCTGAACATCTCGGAAAACCGCAACACCGCGATCTCCCATGCGCTGTCCAGCTATCGCGGCTCGGGGGTGCATCACATCGCCTTTGATTGCGACGACATCTTCGCCGAGGTCAGCCGGGCCAAGCAGGCCGGGGTGCCGCTGCTGGACATTCCGCTCAACTACTACGACGACCTGGCCGCGCGCTTTGACTTCGACGATGAGTTCCTCAGCGAGCTGGCCTACTACAACGTCCTGTATGACCGCGATGCCCAGGGCGGTGAGCTGTTCCATGTCTACACCGAGGCCTTCGAAGGGCGCTTCTTCTTCGAGATCATCCAGCGCAAGAACGGCTACGCCGGTTATGGCGCGGCCAACGTGGCGGTGCGTCTGGCGGCCATGGCCAAGTCCCGCAGTGGCGCGGTGCGTCAGGCCAAGTTGTAGCGGATTGGTAACCGGAGGCGGCAAACCGCCGCCTCTGTGCTTTCTTTCGCGACAGGACGCGGCCCATAATCGCCCGCGTGTGCAGTGATGGCCGTGAGCCCAGAATGACAATGACCAGTGAACGCTCGATTGCGCCCGATGAGCCAGCTCTCGAACCGCGCAAGAGTCGCAAGAACAACCCGGAAAAGACCCGCGAGAACATCCTTCAAGAAGCCATTGTCGAGTTCGTCCAGCAGGGCCTGTCCGGCGCGCGGGTGGATGCGATCGCCGAGCGCATCCACACCTCCAAGCGCATGATCTATTACTACTTCGGCAGCAAGGAGCAGCTGTACGTCGAGGTGCTGGAGAAACTCTACGGCGATATCCGCAGCACCGAGAGCCGCCTGCACTTGGCGGAACTGGCGCCGCAGGAGGCGATTCGCCGGCTGGTGGAGTTCACCTTCGATCACCACGACCGCAATGTCGATTTCGTGCGTATCGTCAGCATCGAGAACATCCACAAGGGCGAGTACGTCAAGCAGTCCGGCGTGATCAAGGCGATGAACAACACCATCCTCCATGCGCTGGGCGAGATCCTCGAGCGTGGCGCGCAGGAAGGGGTGTTCCGCAGCGGCCTGGATCCGCTGGACGTGCATTTGCTGATCAGCTCGTTCTGTTTCTATCGGGTGTCGAACCGTCATACCTTTGGCGAGATCTTCCAGATCGACCTGCCGGACGAAGCCATCAAGCAACGGCACCGGGAAATGATCTGCGAGTCGGTGCTGCGCTACCTGCAAGCCTGACGCCACTGCCGGTAGGAGCTGGCTTGTCAGCGAAAGCGTCCGTAAGATCGCCATCGCCACCCCGGCTCCTACAACATCCCCCTCGACAAGGAAGGCACCATGGGCAACCCCGTTCCCACGCTGAAAATCATCCTGATCCTGATGATCGTCGTTGACTCGTTCTGGTTCGGCGAGCGCCTGCTGTCCCTGACCGGGTTCAGCGTATTCGACTGGCTGCCGAGCGCGCTGATCAATGTGGTGGGCCTGTTCGGCAGTCTGCTGATGATTCTCTTCAACGTGCTGCTGATCGGCCTGCTCTCGCGCCTGCAGCTCAAGCCCGAGTAGGCGCAGTACCTGTAGCCGCTACCCAAGGCTGCGAACGAGCCGCAGGCTCGCCAGCGTCCCGACGGATGCCGAGGCCCCGGCGAGGCCTGTCGCAGCCTGCGGCAGCGGCTACAGGCGCATTTCAGCCATTCATGCTCTGGAAGTGCGCCAGCATCCGTTGCGGGTCGGCGCTCCGGCCGCTGAACAGCTCGAACGCCTTGACCGCCTGGAACACTGCCATGGTGCCGCCGTCCAGGGTTCGGCAACCCAGGGCGCGGGCGTTGCGCAACAGCTCGGTTTCCAGTGGGAAGTAGACGATCTCGGCCACCCACAGGTCTGCCCGCAGCAGTTCCAGCGGCACCGGCATGCCCGGCAGCTTGGCCATGCCCATGGGCGTGGTGTTCACCAGGCCGTCGGCGCTGGCCAGGGTACTGGGCAGGTCGGTGCCTGCCTTGGCCCGACCGGCACCGAAGTGCTGGTTGAGGTTGTCCGCCAGACTCTGCGCCCGCTGGTTTTCCACATCGAAAATGCTCAGGTGTTCCACGCCCTCACTGAGCAGGGCGTGGGCCACTGCCGCGCCGGCGCCACCGGCCCCCATCTGCACCACGCGGCGTCTGGCCACGCCTGGCAGGCCACGGCGGAACCCTTCGGCAAAACCCAGGCAGTCGGTGTTGTGGCCGACCCGCTTGCCGTCCTTGAGCACCACGGTGTTGACCGCGCCAATGCCGCGAGCTTCCGGGGACAGCTCGTCGAGCAGCGGCAGGATGCTCTGCTTGCAGGGAAAGGTGATGTTCAGTCCGGTGAAGTTCATCCGTTCGGCGGCTTGGAGCAGGTCGGGCAGGGCGCTGCTGTCGAGCCCCAGTTGGTCCAGGTCGATCAGCCGGTACAGGTAGCGCAGGTTTTGCGCATCGCCTTCGTGTTCATGCAGGGCCGGGGTGCGCGAAGCCTGGATGCCGGCACCGATCAGTCCGGCGAGTACGCCTGTAGGGCCAGTCATAGACCTTGCTCCTTGAACCGCAGGCTGAAGTGTTCCAGCGCCAGGCGATAACCGTGGCTGCCGAAGCCGCACATCACCGCCAGGGCGATGCCCGAGACAAAGGAGTGATGGCGGAAGGGTTCGCGGGCGTGGACGTTGGACAGGTGCACTTCGATCACCGGCAGCTCACTGGCTACCAGGGCATCGCGGATCGCCACCGAGGTGTGGGTCCAGGCGGCAGGGTTGATCACGATGCCGGCGCAGCGGCCGCGGGCGGCGTGGATCCAGTCGAGCAATTCGCCTTCGTGGTTGGTCTGGCGAAATTCCACGGCCAGGCCGAATTCCTCGGCGGCACGGCCGCATAAGGCAGAGACATCGGCCAGGGTTTCGTGGCCGTAAGTCGCCGGTTCACGAGTGCCGAGCAGGTTCAGGTTCGGGCCGTTGAGCACCAGAACGATAGGACGCATGGGGGTAGATCTCCGTTGTTATTGTCAGCCTCGGGAGAAGGTACGAGGCGCTGGGGAGGTAAATTGTACTAACTGGTTAATTTGGTCAATTGATGGCCGAGAACCGAGGCCGGGAAGGTTGATTAAGTGTTCGATAATCGAACGCTGTTATGGGCGATGGCCGTGGCAAGGCCCTGTCCGGCAATAAATGCTGACGACTTTGCAGCGGCCGTATGGCTGCCCAGGCCCTCTCCGGGGCTAACCTCAAGCAGGTCACCTCCTGCTGCCCTTTCAGGCCAGTGGTCGGATTAATCATGGAAACATGAGTCTTTGGACTCAATAACCTAACGGATGGGTTAGCATGAAAGTGTTCGTTTACAAGGGCTATGCGGTCGTCGTCATGTTGCGTGACGAACATTGCCCACCCCATGTGCATGTGGATGGCGGTCGTTGGAGTGCCCGTTTTCGCTTCAGCTTCTGGCACAACGGCGTCGAGCTCTGGGACGTTGTCCCCCATGGTCGCCGCCCGGCGCTGGCAGTCCTTGAGGGTTTGCGCCAGGCCTTGACGCAACGGGTGCATCTGGCTCGGCGTATCGGGTGGAGCAAGCTGCGTACCTTGTGCCTTGAGCAGCAGTTGTGGGATTGGCAAGCGAACGCTGTGGTGGAACGTTCAAGCGCCGGCTGCAGGGTGTACCTGATCGAGTCGGCGCACTACGTGGAACAACGAAACCTGACGCGCCTGACCCTGGTGGGCGCGGCGCAAGGAGTGGAGATCGAACTATGAAAGTCATCAAAGCAGCGGTGCCGGTCGATGTGCCTTTGACCCAGGCGTTGCTGGATCAAGCGGTCGAACGCGGTGAAGCGCGTCATGACGCGGGTTTGCACGTCAGCACCTTGAGCTATGCCGCCGGGTGCCTGTGCCTGGGCTTTGCCGATGGCAGTTCGATTCATCTGCCGGTGGACAACTATCCGGAGCTGGCGGCGCTGAGCGACACCCAGTTGCAGCAACTGCAGCAGGGCTTTTCCGCCACGGCGGTGTGCCATGAGGCTGTTGACCTGCAGGTGTCGATTGTCGGGCTGCTGTCTGCCAGCGAGCCGCTGATGAAACTGGCGACCCAGTTGGTCGCGTCCCGCAACGGTCGGCAAAGCAGCGCGGCCAAGACTCGGGCGGCGCGCCTTAACGGCAAGAAGGGCGGCCGGCCGCGCAAGGTGGAGGCGCCGGCCCAGGCGCCGGAATGAGGTTGACCGGCGCCAGAGTGGATCGCCAATGAATATTGATATCAATTGAAAATCATTCTCGACTGATCTTAAGATGCCCGGCAATTTCCTTCATGTTCCAGGGAGTAGGTTTGTCGGACGTGGATCTCAAGGGACTGTTTCTCAAGCATGCCGCTGCCTTGCGTGGGTATCTGGCGCGCAAGGTACGGGACCCGCAGTTGGCCGCAGATCTGGTGCAGGAGAGTTTCCTGCGGCTGGCCGAGCATCGGCACGGCGAGCGGATCGACAACTCCCAGGGCTATCTCTACCGCACGGCGAACAACCTGCTGATCGACCATGTACGTCAGGAAGCGCGGCGCAAGACACAGACCGTGCCCCATGAAGTGCTGGCCGACATCGAGGATGAGGCGGCCGGGCTGGAGGCTCAGGCGATGGCGCAGCAACAGCGCAAGGCACTGAAACAGGCGATCACGGAACTGCCGCCGCGGACCCGGGAAATCTTTCGCCTGAACCGCATTGAAGGCATGACCCACGCCGAGGTGGCCCGGCACCTGAACATTTCCGACAGCTCGGTGCAAAAGCACCTGGCCCGGGCACTGGCCTATGTGATGCAACGCCTGCAGGCTACCGACGGTCGGCCGGTTGACCAGTGAGTTACGGTAAAAGTCGGGGTCAGACGTCACTGCTTATGTATAACGAGAAATCGAGATTCACACGTGAATAGCCAGGGTCCGCAAGAGCGCAGTATCACCGAGGCCGCTGCCGACTGGGCGGTGCGTTTGCAGGCGGGAGGGCTGAGCGCCGTCGAGCAGGCGCAGCTTGCCCAGTGGCAGGCCGCCGACCCGCGTCACCCCGAGGCCCTGGCGTTTGCCCGGCAGACCTGGGAGGCCCTGGGAGAGCTGCGCCTGGACCCGGAGCTGGCCGGCACGGCGCCGCCACGGCGTCAGGCAGGAAGGCCGGCGGCGCATCGAGCGCGTCGCCGGCGTCTGCTGCCACGAGTTGCCAGCGCGGCCGTGCTGGTGCTGGCGGTTGCCCTGGGCTGGCTGCAAGGGCCGCAGGTGCTGCTGTACCTGCAAGCCGACTACCTGACCGGAAAAGGCCAGGTGCGCAGCGTGCAACTGGCCGATGGCAGCAGCGTGGAACTGGATTCGGACAGCGCCATTGGCCTGGATTTCAGCGACGAGAAACGCCAGGTCCAGCTGTTGGCCGGTTCCGCGGTGTTTGATGTGGCGCCCATGGTCGGCGAGGAAAAGCGCCCCTTCATCGTACGCAGCGCCGGTGGCCAGACCCGGGCCCTGGGCACCCGTTTCGTGGTCGGTCGGGAGAGCGACCAGCAAGCCTGGGTCGGGGTGTTGCAGCACAGTGTCGCGGTGAGCCTGGATGCTCCGGCGCAGGGTGGCACTGGCGAGCAGGTTGTGCAGCAAGGGCAGAGCGTGCGCTATGACCCGCAGTCAGGCGTGGTCGCCCTCGATGGGCTCGACCTGCAACGGGCCACCAGTTGGCGGCGCGGTGTGCTGGTGTTCGATCGCCAGCCCCTGGGCGTGGTGGTGGAGCGTCTGAATCGCTATCGCCCCGGGCGGGTGGTGCTGGCCAACAGGGCCCTGGCCCAGCGGCAGGTCAGCGCGGTCTTCCGCCTGGACATGCTCGACGCCGCCCTGGTCACCCTGACCCAGGAGCTGCAGGTGCAACGTTTCGACCTGGCCGGCGTCAGCCTGATTTACTGAGGCCTGCGGGCCTCTTTCCCTATCCCTGAAAAATAATCGGAAAAAACCTTACTGAGTTTTCCGGCCTGGCACGTCTAGCTAATTGAGATGCATTCGCATAAGCAAAAATAGCCAGCGCAGGAATCAGGGACATGAGGGTAGGCCGTCGCACTGGAATTCACGCCGCAAGTCGGTTGGCCTTGGCCATCCACTTGGGCGTAGCAGGACTGTTGGCGGGAAGCGGCCTGCTGCACGCGGCGGAGCCTGTCGGAGCTGCCCGGCAGAGTACCCAGCAGCCACGCGAGCTGGATTTCGATATTCCCGCCCAGGCCCTGGGCAGTGCCGTGCTGCTGTTTGCCGAGCAGGCCGGGGTGCAAGTGCTGTTCGACAGCCTGCGCCTGCATGGCTTGCACAGTTCGCCACTCAAGGGGCGCTACGGCGCTGAGGACGGGCTGGCCCGCCTGCTGGGCAATGCCCCGGTGGAGTATCGCTTTAGCGGTGAGCGCCAGGTGACTCTGAGCCGGGTGGAAGCCGCGCGGGATGGCGCCCTGGCCCTGGCCCCCACCACGGTTTCCGCTGACCCTGAAGGTCGCCAGATCGACTGGGTATACAACGCGCCGCGCTCGGTGAGCATGGTCGGCCGCGAGCAACTGGATCGCAATCCACCGCGGCATGCCGCCGAGATGCTGGAGGAAACCTCCGGCGTGTACTCTGCCGTCAGCCAGCAGGACCCCGGCTTGTCGGTGAACATCCGCGGCCTGCAGGACTATGGCCGGGTCAACATGTCGGTGGACGGCATGCGCCAGAACTATCAGCAAAGCGGCCACCAGCAGCGCAACGGCACCCTCTATGTCGACCCCGAGCTGCTCTCCGAAGTGGTGGTGGAGAAGGGCGCGACCTCGACCATGGGCGGCGCCGGGGTGATCGGCGGGGTCGCCAACTTTCGCACCCTTGAGGCCCGCGACCTGCTCAAGCCCGGCCAGGAGCTTGGTGGCCGGATCCGCCTGACCACGGGCCTGGGCGGCCGCAGCAACGGCACTCACTTCATCGGCAGCTCCGCCTTCGCCATCGGCACCCAAGCCTGGGACATGCTGCTGGCCGCCAGTGAGCGGCATCTGGGCGACTACCGGCCGGGGACCCGTGGCGGCATCGGTGAATTGCGCACCGGCAGTTGGATGGACCCGTCGATCAATGACCGGGTGAAGCACTCCAAGGTGGCCTATTCCGCTTCGGTGATGCGCTCACGCCTGGCCAAACTGGGGCTCAACCTGCCCCAGGACCAGCGTCTGCAACTGAGCTACCTGAGCACCGAGGTGGCCTACGACGACGCCAACATGATGAATACCGAGAACCAGGAGCGGCTCTGGGAAAAGCTCGGCAGCAGCAAGGTGCATTCGCAGAACGTCGGCCTCGACTACAGCTACACCCCGGACAACCCGCTGATCGATTTCAAGGCCAAGCTCTACTACGTCGACAACAGCAACGACCAGAGCACCCTGACCCGCCGCAGCAGCCCGGGCTATTCGATCACCTACCAGACCGACACCTACGGTGCGCAAGCGCAGAACACCTCGACCTTTGCCCTGGGCGAGTTGTCCACGCTCAAGGCCAACTACGGCCTGGAGTTCTTCTATGACAAGGTCCGCCCCGACTCCAGCCAGCCGGTGCCCAAGGGTTCGGCGGTCAACGCCTCGCCGGCGGCGAGCATGACCCCCGAGGGCGACCGGGCCCTGGGCAGCCTGTTCACGCGGCTGGATTTCGACTACGACGGCTGGCTGAACCTCAATGCCGGGCTGCGCTACGACCGCTACCGCCTGCGGGGCGAGACCGGGATCAACACCCGCACCTTTGTCATCGGCAAGACGCCGCAGCAGGTCTCGGTGCCGGTGGCCTACGACATCGACAACCAGGAAGGGCGCTTCTCGCCGACCTTCGGCCTGTCGGTCAAGCCCGGGGTCGAGTGGCTGCAACTGTTCGCCAGCTATGGCAAGGGCTGGCGGCCCCCGGCGGTGACCGAAACCATGATCAGCGGCCGGCCCCACGGCGGCGGCTCGGAGAGCACCTTCCCCAACCCGTTTCTCAAGCCGGAGCGCTCCACCACCTGGGAAGCGGGGGTCAACGTCTTCAAGGAAAACCTCTGGTTCAACGATGACCGCCTGGGCATCAAGGTGGCCTACTTCGATACCCGGGTCGACGACTTCATCTATATGGCCATGGGCGTGCAGCCCCCCGGCTACGGTTCGCCCGGCATCGGCAACAGCGCTTACGTCAACGACCTCAGCAGTACCCGCTTCAAGGGCGTGGAATACCAGCTGGACTATGACGCCGGCCGCGCCTACGGCCAGCTGAACTACACCCACATGATCGGCGACAACGATTTCTGCACGAAAGTCGCCTGGCTGGGAGGCGTGACCCAGCCGGTGAAGAGCGGCACCGGGCGTGGCGCGATCGTCACCGGCATGCGCCCCGATGAGGCCGCCAACCAGGCCAGCCGCTGCAATGCCGCGATCCTCGGCTCGGCCGAACACATGCCCATGGACCGCGGCACCCTGACCCTGGGCGCGCGCTTTTTCGAACGCAAGCTGGATATCGGTGCCCGGGCCCGCTACAGCGCCGGCTACTCGATCGCCGGTTCCGCCACCGGCACCGTGAGCCAGACCGGCGTCTACCCGGCCGACTGGAAGCCCTACACCGTCTATGACCTGTATGGCAGCTACCGGGCCACTGAAGACTTGACCCTGCGCCTGGCCATGGAAAACGTCACCGACCGCGCCTACCTGGTGCCCCTCGGCGATGTCCTGGCCTTCACCCTCGGCCGCGGCCGGACCCTGCAGGGCAGCGTGGAATATCAGTTCTGAGCGCTTTTGCCCGTTGCCGGGCAAAACCGCAGCAGGCATTGGCGTGCTGCGGCCATGACCCACCTATGTATTGGAGTTTTGCATGAGCATTTCGATCTCTTACAGCGCTACCTACGGCGGTAATACTGTTGCGCAATACCTGACTGACTGGTCGGCCTACTTCGGTGACGTCAACCACCGCCCAGGCGAAGTGGTCGATGGCACCAACACCGGCGGCTTCAACCCGGGCCCGTTCGACGGCACCCAGTACGCGATCAAGAGCACCGCCAGCGACGCCGCCTTCGTCGCCGACGGCAACCTGCACTACACCCTGTTCAGCAACCCGAGCCATACCCTGTGGGGCTCGGTGGACACCATCTCCCTGGGCGACACCCTCGCCGGTGGTGCGGGCAGCAACTACCACCTGGTCAGCCAGGAAGTCAGCTTCAACAACCTGGGCCTCGACAGCCTGAAGGAAGAAGGGCGTGCAGGCGAAGTGCACAAGGTGGTCTACGGCCTGATGAGCGGTGACAGCTCGGCCCTGGCCGGCGAGATCGATGCCCTGCTCAAGGCCATCGACCCCAGCCTGTCGCTGAACTCGACCTTTGACGACCTGGCCGCGGCCGGCGTTGCCCACGCCACCCCGGCTGCCGCAGTCGCGACCGATATCAGTCTGGTGGGCGTACCGGGCTTGGCCCTGGACTGGGCCCTGGCCGCCTGAGTGTCGGCTTGATACACCGCCGTCGCCCACGTTTTACACAGCCAGGGGGCGGCGGTGGTCAATGCTGGGGCGCGTCAGGCCTGGCCTTGTAGGCGCTGGCTTGCCAGTGAAAGCACCCGCCAGCACGGCGCATGTCCCAGGGGGCCCATCGCCGGCAAGCCGGCTCCTGTGCAGGGGGCGGGCGGCAGAATGCAAACAGCCGTCGCGAGGACGGCTGTTGGTTGACGCAGGGCCGATCAGCGGCGGGTCAGCAGGACCCCGGATTCCATGTGGTGAGTCCAGGGGAACTGGTCGAACAGCGCGCAGCGGGTGATGCGGTGGCTGTCGTGCAGTTGGGCGATGTTGGCCGCCAGGGTCTCCGGGTTGCAGGAGATGTACAGGATGTTGTCGAAACGCCGGGTCAGTTCGCAGGTGTCCGGGTCCATGCCGGCCCGGGGCGGGTCGACGAACACGCTGCCGAATTCGTAGCTCTTCAGATCCACGCCTTGCAGGCGGCGGAACGGACGCACCTCGTTCAGGGCTTCGGTCAGCTCTTCGGCGGACAGACGCACCAGGGTGACGTTATCCACCGCGTTTTCGCTGAGGTTGCTCAGCGCGGCGTTGACCGAGGTCTTGCTGATTTCGGTGGCCAGCACCTTGCGCACCCGGGTGGCCAGGGGCAGGGTGAAGTTGCCGTTGCCGCAGTACAGCTCCAGCAGGTCGTCCTGGCGTTCGCCCAGGGCTTCATAGGCCCAGTTGAGCATCTTCTGGTTCACCGTGCCGTTGGGCTGGGTGAAGGCGCCCTCGGGCTGGCGGTAGCTGAAGGTACGCCCGCCGACGTCGAGCTTTTCCACCACGTAGTCCTGGCCGATGACTTCGCGCTTGCCCTTGGAGCGGCCGATCACGCTGACGTTGAGGTCGGCGGCCAATTGGCTCGCCGCCTTGTGCCAGTGCTCGTCCAGCGGGCGGTGGTAGCACAGGGTGATCATCGCGTCGCCCGCCAGGGTGGTGAGGAACTCCACCTGGAACAGCTTGTGGCTCAGGGGCGCGCTGGCTTGCCAGGCGGCCTTGAGCCGGGGCATCAACTGGTTGATGCGCTGGCTGGCGATGGGGAATTCCTCGATGAGGATCGGCGTGCGCTTGTCGTCCTGGGAGAACATCGCGTAGTGCCGCTCACCGGCTTCGCGCCACAGGCGGAATTCGGCACGCAGGCGGAAGTTCTGCAAGGGCGAGTCGAAGACCTGGGGCTCGGGCGCATCGAAAGGCGCCAGCAGGTCACGCAGGCGCGCGACCTTGTCGTTCAACTGGCTGTTGTAGCTTGCGGCGTCAAAAGTCATGCGGGGTAACCGAGCTTGATCACGAACAGGATCGACAGAATCACCAGGGGCGCGTTCAGCTCACGGGCGCGGCCCGACAGCAGTTTGATCACGGTCCAGGCGATAAAGCCGAAGGCAATGCCGTTGGCGATGGAGTAAGTGAAAGGCATGGCCAGGGCGGTGACCACCACGGGAGCGGCAACGGTGATGTCGTCCCAGTCGATTTCCGCCAGGCCCGAGGTCATCAGCACGGCGACGAACAGCAGGGCCGGCGCGGTGGCGAAGGCGGGCACGCTGGCCGCCAGTGGCGAGAAGAACAGCGCCAGCAGGAACATGATCGCCACCACGATGGCGGTCAGCCCGGTGCGGCCGCCGGCGCTCACGCCCGCAGCGGATTCGATGTAGCTGGTGGTGGTCGAGGTGCCCAGCAGGGAACCGGCCATGGCCGCGGTGCTGTCGGCGATCAGCGCCCGGCCCATTTTCGGCATGTGGCCGTCCTTGCCCATCAGGCCGGCGCGCTTGGCCACGCCGATCAGGGTGCCGGAGTTGTCGAACAGATCGACGAACAGGAAGGCGAAGATCACGCTGATCAGGCCGATGTCCAGGGCGCCCTTGATGTCCAGCTGCAGGAAGGTCGGGGCCAGGGACGGTGGCATCGAGGTCACGCCGCCGAACGGGGTGACGCCCATGAGAATGGAGACGAGGGTTACCGCGAGGATGCCGATCAGCACGGCGCCGCGCACTTTCAGGGCTTCCAGGGCCACGATCAGGGCAAAGCCCAGGGCTGCGAGGATCGGGGCCGGTTTGCTCAGGTCGCCCAGGCCCACCAGGGTCGACTTGTTGCCGATCACGATCTCGGCGTTATGCAGGGCGATCAGCGCCAGGAACAGGCCGATACCGGCGGCAATCGCCGAGCGCAGGGGCAGGGGGATGCTGTTGATGATCCATTCGCGGATCTTGAAGATCGACAGTATGAAAAACAGCACCGCCGAAATGAACACCGCACCCAGCGCCACTTGCCAGGTGTGGCCCATGTGCAGGACCACGGTGTAGGTGAAGAAGGCGTTCAGGCCCATGCCCGGTGCCAGGGCGATCGGGTAGTTGGCGATCAGGCCCATGACGGTGGAACCGATGGCCGCCGCCAGGCAGGTGGCAACGAAAATCGCGCCTTTGTCCATGCCCGTTTCGCCGAGGATGCTCGGGTTGACGAAAAGGATGTAGGCCATGGCCAGGAAGGTGGTGACGCCCGCAAGAATCTCGGTGCGCACGTTGGTGTTGTGTGCCTTGAGTTGAAACAGCCTTTCCAGCATGTCTGCTCCCCGTGGCGCCGCCGGGCGCCGTGAATGTATCGACTCCAACAGCAAAGCACAGACTTTATAAGGTGCCTGCGGATTTGCCCTGGGTCGGAAAAAGCCGCGCATCATACCAGCAGCGTGGGCCAATGGCTGCGATCGTCGGCGATGTTTTGCCCCGCTGGCAAGTAGCGCATACTGCGCCCTGCTTTCAAGGGAGGATTTATGCGCAGCACAGTGAAAATGATCGCGTTGGCGTTGGTGGGAGCAGCGGCCTGCTGGCTGACGACTCCGGCCGTGGCTCGCTCGGCGCCACCCTTGAGCCGGGTGGAGATTCTCAAGGTGCTGTCACCTTCCTGCGGCCTGGAGGACGTTTCCGACGGCCGTGAACGGACCCAGTGCGATCACAGCGGCCCAAACATCAAGGTCTATGTGCTGGAGATCGGCTACGGCCGCGAGCCCCATGTGACCCTGGACGGTTTTGAAGTCGACGGCACCCGTTCGGCCGTGTGCGAGGACGGTTCCAGCTATGTGCCTTGCGGTAACTCCGGAATCACCGTCGGCTACATCTATGTGTTCGACCTGGCGGGCAAGCAGGAAGGCACCTTCAGTTTCCGCAACACCTCGATCAACGCGCCGGGCAATACCCTCGGCGCGCAGATCTACATCAGGTAGCGGCGAACGGTTCGGGGCAAAGCTGACTAAGCTCTGAAGACGTTCCTTGTGGAGTCATCCCCATGACCTTCAGAGCCTTGGTCACCCTTGCCGAAGGCATCGATGATCTGCAAAGCGTGACCCTGATCGATGTCCTGCGCCGTGCCGAACTCGAAGTGCTGGCGGCCAGTGTCGAAAACCGGCGCATGCTCACCTGCGCCCGGGGCACCCGGCTCACCGCCGACGCCATGCTGGTGGATGTACTGGCCCAGCGCTTCGATCTGATCGTATTGCCTGGCGGCGCGGTGGGCGCCCAGCACCTGGCGAGCCACCAACCGCTGATGCAACTGGTCAAGGACCAGGCAGCAGCGGGGCGCCTGTTCGCCGGCATCGCCGAAGCGCCGGCCCTGGCCTTGCAGGCCTATGGCGTGCTGCGCCAGCGGCGCATGACCTGCCTGCCCAGTGCCAGCCATCAGCTGCTGGGCTGCAGCTTTGTCGACCAGCCGGTGGTGGTGGATGGCAACTGCATCACCGCCCAGGGTTCCGGCGCCGCCCTGGCGTTTGCCCTGGCCCTGGTGGAGGCGCTGTGCGGTCGCGCCAAGCGCGCCCAGGTGGCAGCAGAGTTGCTGGTATAGGGCTCAGCCGACATGGGCCGCGATAGGCTCGATCACCGGTTGCAACTCCTGCTCGGTGTGCCAGATGTCGTAATCGGCCTGCACCGCCAGCCAGACCTTGGCCTTGCCGATTCCGGCACGTTCCAGGCGGACCGCCAGTTCCGCGCGGATCGGCGCATGGCCGTTCAACACCTTGGACAGATGCGGGCGGGCATAGCCGATATGCCGGGCCAACTCCGTCACGCTGATGCCCAGCTCAGGCAGGACATCCAGGCGCAGGGTGTCACCGGGGTGGGGTGGGTTGTGAATGGGCATGATCCTGCCTCCTGTTCAGTGGTAGTCCAGATAATCGACCAGTTCGATATCCGAACCTACGAAACGAAAGATCACTCGCCAGTTGCCGGACACCACCAGGGACCAATAGCCGTGCAGGTCGCCCCTGAGTGGGTGCAGCCGCCAGCCCGGCAGGTTGAGGTCTGCCGGTTCGCTGGCGTGATCCATGAACGACAGCTGGCGGGCCAGCCGGCGTGCATGCTCAGCCCGTATTCCACGAGTCGATCCGGTTTCATAGAAGGCGCGCAGGCCTTTGTGCTGAAAGGACTTGATCATGGGGAGCGAGTGTAAGGCGATACCTTACACTCTTCGTAGCGGTTTTGTATTGCAGAGAATGATCAACACGCTGTTACGAGGTGGTTGCGTGCATTGATTGTTGTTGGAGAGGGCCGCCTACAGCGGCCTGACGGAGGGGCTCGAAAGCGGGTAACAAAGGTTAACAGGCCGCTCATTGCACCGTTCGCTCCAGCACTTCTATAGTTCGCGCCGTCGCTGCCAATTCAGTGAACGGGTTTGGTCACCCGAAATTAGAAGGCGCTTTGCATTCAAGTTCGGCGGGCGCTGGGTTGTTATTCAGCCCAGTGCATTCATGACCAAAAAGGATTTCTCGATGAATATTTCAATTGATACTCCTCGCTACCTCCCGCTCAAATCCAGCGCTGGCCTTCCAGGTGTTCTCTTCATCAACGCCAATGCGTCCCCTGAGGCGCTTCACGAGGCGGCCGAGCATCGTATGCGTACCGCTGCCAACCTGCTGGAAACCCTGTGCTGCCTGAACTTCAGCCACGGCGATGTGAAGGACATCCCGCACATCATCGAAGTGCTCTATGTACTGACCCAGGATGGTTGCGACCTGCTGGAGGCGGCGAAATGGCGTGTAGCCGCTGAGGCTCAGCCCGGTCATTGATAACTGAATCTGGCCGCGCCCGTCCGGCGCGGCTTCAGGCCTTGGCCTCTTCCACTCGCTCGATCATCCGATCGCGCTTGGCCAGAGTCGGGAACAGCTTGATCCAGACCCCGGTCACGACCAGCGTGCCGACCCCGCCCAGCACCACCGCCGGCACGGTGCCGAACCAGTGGGCGGTCAGCCCGGATTCGAATTCCCCCAGCTGGTTCGAAGCACCGATGAACAAGCCGTTCACCGCGCTGACCCGGCCGCGCATTTCGTCCGGGGTTTCCAGCTGCACGAAGGACGCGCGGATCACCATGCTGATCATGTCCGCCGCCCCCAGCACCACCAGCACCGCCAGGGAAAACCAGAACGAAGTCGAGAGGCCGAAGGCGATGGTGGCCACGCCGAATACGCCGACGGCGGTGAACATCACCCGCCCGACCTTGCGCTCGACGCTGAAACGCGCCAGCCACAGTGACATCAGTAGCGCGCCCACCGCCGGTGCCGAGCGCAGCAGCCCGAGGCCCCAGGGGCCGGTGAGCAGGATGTCCTTGGCGAACACCGGCAAGAGTGCGGTGGCACCGCCCAGCAGGACCGCGAACAGGTCCAGGGAGATGGCGCCGAGAATGTCCGGGCGGCTGCGGATGAAGCGGATGCCCGCCAGCAGCGAGTCGAGGGTGGCCTTGCCCTTGTTCAGCGGCGTCTGCCGCGCCGGCAGGTTGAGCATCAGCAGGCAGGCGATCAGGTACAGGACCACGGTGGGGCCGTAGACCCAGACGCTGCCGAAGGCATACAGCAACCCGCCCAGGGCCGGGGCGACGATGGTCGCCGACTGTTGCGCCGATTGTGCGGCGGCCACCGCCCGGGGAAACAGCGCCGCGGGCACGATGCTCGGCAGCAGGGCCTGGGTGGTGGGCATCTCGAAGGAGCGGGCGCCGCCGAGGAGGAAGGCCAGGATGAAGATCATTTCCCGGGTGACGCTGTCGGTCAGGCTGCCGACGGCCAGGGCCAGGGCGATCAAGGCTTGCAGCGACTGGCAGATCGCCGCTACCCGGCGCCGGTCGTAGCGATCGGCCACATGCCCGGTGTGCAGCATGAACAGCACGCGCGGGGCGAACTCCACCAGCCCCACCAGGCCCAGGTCGAGGACGTTGCCGGTTAGTTGGTAGAGGTTCCAGCCGATGGCCACGGTGAGCATCTGGAAACCGCTGGCGGTGAAGATCCGGGCCAGCCAGAAAGCGATGAACGGGCGATGGTGACGGAGCAACAGAGGCGTTTGGCTGGGCATCGGGCGGTCAATCTGAGCGGGAGTGCAACGAGGTTATCACCAAGATGTAACCAATGGTTGCGGTGCGCGGGAAAATCGTTAGCTGCGCATCTATCTTCTTTTTTGCTCCCATGCCGGGCCGCCAACCCTTGTAGCCGCTGCCGCAGGCTGCGAACGGCTCCGGAGGAGACGCCAGGATCTTGAATACGCCGCAGGTTCGACGGGCAATCGCCAGGCAAGGCCCTGCGTACCGAACGCGGCCCGGCCTTTCGCCGCGTCGCAGGCTCAGCAGCGGCTACAGGCGTTTTGCGTGGGAAAACGCCGGGAAAACCCCGAACTTGAGAGGGTGAGGCAAGCTGTCACGCGGCAAATAACCACAGAGTTGTGTGCCGAAAATAGGACTACTCTTTTAACGTTGCTTGACCCAGATCAAAACCTTTTCCAGTGGTTTGATGTGGCGGCCCAAGGGCCAGAATCCCTACGTTGCGATGGTTTAAAAAAGAACGAATCCGAATTCGCCGAACTCCATATCCGTGGGGGCAGTAGGCGCTGGCCCTTGGCCCGCAGCCGGTATTACCTGATAGAGGAAAGCTTATGTTCGGTTTAGAGGCGCTTGATCTCGCCCGAATTCAATTCGCGTTCACCATCTCGTTCCACATCCTGTTCCCGGCGATCACCATCGGCCTGGCGAGTTACCTGGCGGTACTCGAGGGCCTGTGGCTGAAAACCCGCGACGACACCTACCGTGATCTCTACCACTTCTGGTCGAAGATCTTCGCCGTCAACTTCGGCATGGGTGTGGTTTCCGGCCTGGTGATGGCTTACCAGTTCGGCACCAACTGGAGCCGTTTCTCGGACTTTGCCGGGTCGGTCACCGGCCCCTTGCTCACCTATGAAGTGCTCACGGCCTTCTTCCTGGAAGCCGGTTTCCTCGGTGTGATGCTGTTCGGCTGGAACAAGGTCGGGCGCAAGCTGCACTTCTTCTCCACGGTGATGGTGGCCATCGGTACCCTGATCTCGACCTTCTGGATCCTCTCGTCCAACAGCTGGATGCAGACTCCGCAAGGCTATGAAATCGTCAACGGCCAGGTGATCCCGGTGGACTGGCTGGCGGTGATCTTCAACCCGTCATTCCCCTATCGCCTGGCGCATATGGCGGTCGCCGCGTTCGTTGCCACGGCGTTCTTCGTCGGCTCGTCCGCAGCCTGGCACTTGCTGCGGGGCCGCGACAACCCGGCCATTCGTCGCATGCTGTCGATGGCGATGTGGATGGCCCTGATCGTGGCGCCGGTGCAGGCGGTGATCGGCGACTTCCACGGCCTCAACACCCTCAAGCATCAGCCGGCGAAAATTGCCGCGATCGAAGGCCACTGGGAAAACGTCGGCAACGAGCCGACCCCGCTGATCCTCTTCGGCTGGCCGGACATGAAGGCCGAGAAGACCCGTTTCGCGGTGGAAATCCCCTACCTGGGCAGCCTGATCCTCACCCACTCGCTGGACAAGCAGGTGCCGGCGCTCAAGGAGTTCCCGCCCGAGGACCGGCCCAACTCGACCATCGTCTTCTGGTCGTTCCGGATCATGGTCGGCCTGGGCATGCTGATGATCTTCACCGGCCTGTGGAGCCTCTGGCTGCGCAAGCGCGACACCCTCTACACCTCGCGCCCGTTCCTGTACCTGGCGTTGTGGATGGGCCCATCCGGGCTGATCGCGATCCTCGCGGGCTGGTTCACCACCGAGATCGGTCGTCAGCCGTGGGTGGTCTATGGCCTGATGCGCACGGCGGACGCCTCGTCCGGGCACAGCTTTGTGCAGATGAGCATCACCCTGGCGCTGTTCGTGGTGGTGTACTTCTCGCTGTTCGGCGTGGGTATCGGCTACATGATGCGCCTGGTGCGCAAAGGTCCGGTCACCAACGAAGGTGCCGAAACCAGCCACGGTGGTCCCGGGCAGAAACGTACCCCGGCCCGTCCGCTGTCCGCAGCCGACGATGACCACGACGCCGACCACGGCACCCGCCTGAACAAGGGGAACTGAGTCATGGGTATTGATCTTCCGCTGTTATGGGCCGTGATTATCATCTTCGGCATCATGATGTACGTGGTCATGGATGGCTTCGACCTGGGGATCGGGATTCTCTTCCCGTTCGTCAAGGACGAGCGCGACCGTGACGTGATGATGAACACCGTCGCCCCGGTCTGGGACGGCAACGAAACCTGGCTGGTGCTGGGGGGCGCGGCCTTGTTCGGCGCCTTCCCGCTGGCCTACTCGGTGGTGCTCTCGGCGCTCTACCTGCCGCTGATCCTGATGCTGGTGGGGTTGATCTTCCGCGGCGTGGCCTTTGAGTTCCGCTTCAAGGCCAAGGACGACAAGCGCCATATCTGGGACAAGGCCTTCATCGGCGGTTCGCTGGCGGCGACTTTCTTCCAGGGTGTGGCCCTGGGGGCGTTCATCGATGGCCTGCCGGTGGTCAACCGGCAGTTCGCCGGCGGCTCGCTGGACTGGCTGACGCCCTTCACCCTGTTCTGCGGCCTGGCGCTGGTGGTGGCCTATGCCTTGCTCGGCTGCACCTGGCTGATCATGAAGACCGAAGGCAAGCTGCAGCAGCAGATGCATGACATTGCTCGGCCCCTGGCCTATGTGGTGCTGGCGGTGATTGGCATCGTCAGTATCTGGACGCCGCTGGCCCACGCCGAGATCGCCGCGCGCTGGTTCACCCTGCCGAACCTGTTCTGGTTCCTGCCGGTGCCGATCCTGGTGCTGGTGACCATGTACGGCCTGCTGCGCGCCGTGGCCCGCAATGCCCACTACACCCCGTTCCTGCTGACCCTGGTGCTGATCTTCCTCGGCTACAGCGGCCTGGGCATCAGCCTGTGGCCGAACATCGTGCCGCCGTCGATCTCCATCTGGGACGCCGCCGCGCCGCCGCAGAGCCAGGGCTTCATGCTGGTGGGGACCTTGTTCATCATCCCGTTCATCCTGGGCTACACCTTCTGGAGCTACTACGTGTTCCGCGGCAAGGTCACCCACGAAGACGGTTACCACTAGGCAGGAGCCGGCTGCTGGCGCTTTCGCTGGCAAGCCGGGCCCTACGGGAATTCGGGTTAGGCAGGAGTTGCAATCATGAGCGGTAAACACTCTTTGCAGGAAATCGAACAGGCGGAAAAGAAACCGCTGTGGCAGCGCCTGGGCTGGCTGGCGATGATCTGGGGTGGCAGCGTACTGGCCCTGTTTGTGGTGGCCAGCCTGATGCGCCTGTTCATGAATGCTGCGGGCTTGACCACCCACTGATCATCCCATCCCGTTGCCTTGCGGCACGGTTTCAACCCTCCGCCTGCGGAGGGTTTTTTTTGCCTGTTACTTGCGTGCCTTGAGGATCACGAACTTGGGCGTCGCCGCCACTTGTTCGACGCCGCGGAACAGCCGCGCCAGCTTGCTGTGGTAGCCCAGGTGGCGGTTGCCGACGATATACAGCGCGCCGCCCACCACCAGCGCCTCCCGGGCCTGCTGGAACATGCGCCAGGCGAGGAAGTCGCCCACCACCTGCTGCTGGTGGAACGGCGGGTTGCACAGCACCACGTCCAGGGACTGCGGCGCCTGCCCGGCCAGGCCATCGCCGGCGCGCATCTCGGCTTCACGGTCACCGAGCAGCGCCTGCCAGTTCTCCCGGGCCGACTGCACGGCCATGAAGGACTCGTCCACCAGGGTGTAGTGGGCCTGGGGGTTGTCCAGGGCGCTGGCGATGGCCAGTACGCCGTTGCCACAGCCCAGGTCTGCGACCCGGGCGCTGCCGAGGTTCTGCGGCAGGTGCGGGAGGAAGGCGCGGGTGCCGATGTCCAGGCCTTCGCGGCAGAACACATTGGCGTGGTTGAGCAGCTCGATGGCCGGCTGCTCCAGGCGATAGCGGGTCGGGTAGGGCGACACCACCGCCGGCCTGGCTTCTGGCGTGGCGATCAGCAGGCGGGCCTTTTTCACCGCCAGGGAGGCCTGCACCGGGCCGATGTAGCGCTCCAGCAAGTCGCCGGCGGCGCGGGGCAGGTGCTTGATCATGGCCGCCGCCACGACCTGGGCGCCTGGGGCCAGTTGCCCTTGCAGGCGGATCAGTTGCTCTTCCAGCAGGGCCAGGGTCTTGGGCACGCGGATCAGCACCCGGTCGAAGGGGCCGTGCAACGGCTCGCTGGCCGGTATCACCCGCAGGGCGTCGAAGGGCAGGCCGTTGCGCGCCAGGTTCTTTTCCAGGGCCAGGGCGCCCAGGTACGAATCGCCGCTGCTGCTGACCTGGACCTTGCCCAGCAGGCTCGCGGCCAGGGCGCCAAAGCTGTCATTGAGGATCAGCACCCGGCTGTCGCTGGTCGGTTGCTGCTCGGCCAGGTGGTTGAGCAGGTATTCGTCCGCCGCGTCGAAGGCTTGCAGCGGCTCGTTCTGCTGTTCGGGCTGGCGGATCAGGTCGAGCTGGGCGAAGGGGCTTGCAAGCAGGGGCATGGGGCGGACTCTAGGTAATCGGTGAATGTCCCGGCGGTGGGGGCTGTCGCGCGCACGGGAACCCTCGAGCAGCGGCGGTGCGGGCCGTTCGAAGCGGGGCTAAATGGTACGTTTTTTTGCCGGGGATTGCCCGCGCTCTATGCCACTACAAACCGCCGGTGTTTCTGTCCGGCGCTTTGCGGGACACTAGAGCATCGCTTTTGTGGAGCCCGTCATGACCGCCAGTGAAGAAAAGTACACGCGCCAGACCCTGCTGGAGGTCCAGCCGTTGACCTCCAGCCTGTTTACCCTGCGCACCACCCGGGACGCGGGTTTTCGCTTTCGTGCCGGGCAGTTCGCCCGTCTCGGGGTGACCAAGGCCGATGGCAGTACGGTGTGGCGCGCCTATTCCATGGTGTCGTCGCCGTTCGATGAGTTTCTCGAGTTCTTTTCCATCGTGGTGCCTGGCGGCGAGTTCACCAGCGAACTGAGTCGCCTGGCAGTGGGGGACAGCCTGCTGGTGGATCGCCAGGCCTTTGGCTACCTGACCCTGGACCGTTTTGTCGACGGTCGCGACCTCTGGCTGCTATCCACCGGCACCGGGATTGCGCCGTTCCTGTCGATCCTGCAGGACTTCGAGGTGTGGGAGAAATTCGAGCGCATCATCCTGGTCTACAGCGTGCGCGAGGCCAAGGAGCTGGCCTATCAGCAGCTGCTCGCCGAGTTGCCCCAGCGTGAGTACCTGGCGGAAGTGGCCCACAAGCTGCAGTTCATCAGCACCGTGACCCGCGAGCAGCATCCGGGCAGCCTCAACGGGCGCATCACCCAACTGATCGAGAACGGCGAGCTGGAGCGTGCCGCCGGCGTGGCACTGACCCCCGAGCATTCGCGGGTGATGCTCTGCGGTAACCCGCAGATGATCGATGACACCCGTGCGCTGCTCAAGCAGCGGGGCATGAACCTGAGCCTGAGCCGACGGCCGGGGCAGGTGGCGGTGGAAACCTACTGGTAAGCAAAACGGCGCCTTGAGGGCGCCGTTCCTTGTAGTGCTGAAGCCTGTATCAGGGCTTGTTGTTCTGCGCCTTGAGCAGATCGCGGATCTCCCCCAGCAGTTCTTCTTCCTTGCTCGGTACCGGCGGCAGTGTCGGGGCCACGGCCTCTTCACGCTTCAGGCGGTTGATCACCTTGACGCCCATGAAGATGGCGAAGGCAATGATGATGAAGTCGATGATGCTCTGGATGAACTTGCCGTACGCCAACACCACCGCTGGCGTATCGCCCGCCGCGGCCTTGAGCGTGACTGCCAGATCCCCGAAGTTCACCCCACCGATCAGCAGGCCGATGGGGGGCATGACCACGTCGCCGACAAAGGACGAGACGATCTTGCCGAACGCAGCGCCAATGATGATACCCACGGCCATGTCGACCACATTGCCTTTGACCGCGAAGGCCTTGAACTCACTTAGCACGCCCATAGGTTATTCCTTGTTACAGATGAGGTTGGTTACGGCAGTGTAATTCAGCAAAAAGCATTTTGCCGACACAACTTTTAACAGCTTGCGGGCTTATTGACCGATAAACAGGCAAAGAGTTTATTCAAAGTGCCAGCAGATCGCGCGCGATATACCCCGCATCAGATGAGATAACCAGAACATTCTGTCAATCGAGTGGTTGCGGGCTTTCTATTTATCATTCAAATAGTTAGCCACTAGCCTCTAGCGAGCGCATCGGGATGCGCCTTATATAACTAGAGGAATTCAACATGACCGCTTCTCTTGGCCTTGGGAGTCTTTCCCAGCGACGCATACTGGGGGTGCTTGCCGCCAGTCTGGTTTCCCTTTCCGTACAGGCTGCCACGCTGACCCGCGACAATGGCGCGGCAGTGGGCGATAACCAGAATTCACAGACTGCAGGCGCCACCGGCCCGGTGTTGCTGCAAGATGTGCAACTGATCCAGAAGCTTCAGCGGTTCGATCGCGAGCGCATTCCAGAGCGTGTGGTACACGCCCGTGGTACCGGCGCCCACGGCACTTTCACCGTCACCGACAGCCTCAGCGACCTGACCCGTGCCAAGGTCTTTGCCGCCGGTGAGACCACTCCGGTATTTGTCCGTTTTTCCTCGGTGGTGCACGGCAACCACTCCCCGGAAACCTTGCGCGATCCACGGGGTTTCGCCACCAAGTTCTATACCGCAGAGGGTAACTGGGACCTGGTCGGCAACAACTTCCCGACGTTCTTCATTCGCGATGCCATCAAGTTCCCGGACATGGTGCATGCGTTCAAACCCGATCCGCGCACCAATCTGGATGATGATTCGCGACGTTTTGATTTCTTCTCTCATGTTCCCGAAGCCACTCGCACATTGACCGAGCTGTATTCCAACTCCGGAACTCCGGCCAGTTACCGGGAAATGGATGGTAATGGCGTGCACGCCTACAAGTTGATCAATGCCAAGGGCGAAGTGCATTACGTGAAGTTTCACTGGAAGAGCCTGCAAGGCCTGAAGAATCTCGATCCGAAACAAGTGGTCGAGGTCCAGGGGCGTGATTACAGCCATATGAGCAACGACTTGGTAACCCACATCAATAAAGGGGACTTTCCCAAGTGGGACTTGTATGTCCAGGTATTGAAACCCGAAGACTTGGCCAAGTTTGATTTCGACCCGCTGGACGCCACCAAGATCTGGCCGAATGTGCCCGAGCGCAAAGTCGGGCAGATGGTGTTGAACCGCAACCCCGCCAACGTGTTCCAGGAAACCGAGCAGGTGGCCATGGCCCCGTCCAACCTGGTGCCGGGAATCGAACCGTCGGAAGACCGTCTGCTGCAGGGCCGGGTGTTCTCCTACGCCGATACCCAGATGTACCGCCTGGGCGCCAACGCCCTGCAACTGCCGATCAACGCGCCGAAGAGCCCGGTGAACAACGGCAACCAGGACGGCGCCATGAACCTGGGCCACACCAGCACCGGGGTCAACTACCAGCCGAGCCGCCTGATGCCGCGTGAAGAGCCGCAAAGCGCGCGCTACAGCCAGATGGCGCTGTCGGGCAGCACCCAGCAGGCGAAGATCCAGCGTGAGCAGAACTTCAAGCAGGCCGGGGACCTGTATCGCTCCTTCAGCAAGAAAGAGCGCCAGGACCTGATCGATAGCTTCGGCGGCTCCCTGGCCACCACTGACGACGAGAGCAAGCACATCATCCTGTCGTTCCTTTATAAGGCCGACCCGGAGTACGGCAGCGGCGTGACCCGCGTGGCCAAGGGCGACCTGGCCCGGGTCAAGGCCCTGGCAGCCAAGTTGAGCGACTGATCGCGCCAGCTTCACCTCGTCACGCCCGTCCGGGCGTGACGTCTTTTCCCGACAGAGGAGTCGCGCCATGCGTCTTTTTATAGCGCTGTTGTCAGTGGCCTGGTCGTTTGTCGCCTATGCGCAGCCGGCGGCCGAACCAGCGGCGAGTGCCGACCCGGTGGCGGTCAAGGTTCAGCTGGAACACTACTATTTCGATGCCGCGCGCCGGGGCGACGTGGCAATGCTCGACACCTTCATCGAGGCCGGTTACGCCCTCGATACCCAGGATGAAAAGGGCTACACCGCGCTGATCCTGGCCGCCTATCACGGCCAGGGCCCGGCGGTGGAGCGCCTGCTGGCCGCCGGCGCCAATGCCTGTGCCCAGGACAAGCGCGGCAACACCGCATTGATGGGGGCGATCTTCAAGGGCGAGGTGCAGATTGCCCGGCGCCTGCTGGCCGCCGATTGCAGCCCCGACCAGCGCAACGGCGCGGGGCAGACCGCCGCCATGTATGCCGGGCTGTTCCAGCGGGAGGAATTGCTTCAGGCCCTGGCGGCCAAAGGCGCGGACCTGAATGCCGAGGATCCCCTGGGCAATAGCGCCACGCGGCTGGCCAGCGGGCAGATACGCACCGCGCCGCCGCGCTGATCCGTTCCAGCTGAGCTATCATCGCGGTTTTTGCCGGGGGTTCAGATGGCCAAGGCCAAGCGCATGTACGGCTGCACCGAGTGCGGCTCCACCTTTCCCAAATGGGCCGGGCAATGCGGTGAGTGCGGGGCCTGGAACACCCTGACCGAGACCATGATCGAAAGTGGCGGCGCCGCGGCACCTGCCGGGCGCACCGGCTGGGCCGGGCAGCAGGCGCAGATCAAGACCCTGGCGGAAGTCAGCGTCGAGGAAATCCCGCGTTTCTCCACCGCCTCCGGCGAACTCGACCGGGTGCTGGGCGGTGGCCTGGTGGACGGTTCGGTGGTGCTGATCGGCGGCGATCCGGGGATCGGCAAGTCGACCATCCTGCTGCAGACCCTGTGCAATATCGCCACGCGCATGCCGGCGCTCTACGTCACCGGCGAGGAATCCCAGCAGCAGGTGGCGATGCGCGCCCGGCGCCTGGGCCTGCCCCAGGATCAACTGCGGGTGATGACCGAAACCTGCATCGAAACCATCATCGCCACGGCCCGGGTGGAAAAGCCCAAGGTCATGGTGATCGACTCGATCCAGACGATTTTCACCGAGCAGCTGCAATCGGCCCCGGGCGGCGTGTCCCAGGTGCGCGAGAGCGCGGCCTTGCTGGTGCGCTACGCCAAGCAGAGCGGCACGGCGATCTTCCTGGTGGGCCACGTGACCAAGGAAGGCGCCCTGGCCGGGCCACGGGTGCTTGAGCACATGGTCGACACCGTGCTGTATTTCGAGGGGGAGTCCGACGGTCGCCTGCGTTTGCTGCGGGCGGTGAAGAACCGTTTCGGTGCGGTCAATGAACTGGGCGTGTTCGGCATGACCGACCGCGGTTTGAAGGAAGTCTCCAACCCTTCGGCGATTTTTCTCACCCGCGCCCAGGAAGAGGTGCCGGGCAGCGTGGTGATGGCCACCTGGGAAGGTACCCGGCCGATGCTGGTGGAAGTTCAGGCGCTGGTGGATGACAGCCACCTGGCCAACCCGCGCCGGGTGACCCTCGGCCTGGACCAGAACCGCCTGGCCATGCTGCTGGCGGTGTTGCATCGCCACGGCGGTATTCCGACCCACGATCAGGACGTGTTCCTCAACGTGGTGGGCGGGGTCAAGGTGCTGGAAACCGCGTCCGACCTGGCGCTGATGGCGGCGGTGATGTCGAGCCTGCGCAATCGTCCGCTGCCCCATGACTTGCTGGTGTTCGGCGAGGTGGGGCTGTCCGGCGAAGTGCGTCCGGTGCCCAGCGGTCAGGAGCGCTTGAAAGAGGCGGCCAAGCATGGCTTCAAGCGGGCCATCGTGCCCAAGGGCAACGCACCGAAGGAGGCACCGCCAGGCTTGAAGATCATTGCCGTTACCCGCCTGGAACAGGCGTTGGATGCGCTTTTCGAATAATCGGCACGGGACTCGCAGGGAAGGAGGCAGGGGATGGGCATGACAAGGTTGAAGCGCTGGATGCTGGGCGCGGGGCTGTTGGGCTGTTCGGCGCTGGCCATGGCCCAGCAGGCTGAAGTACCGGAAGGCTATCGGATCGCCCAGCAGGTGCTGGTGGGGGACGGCTCGGTGCTGGAAGTACTGGAGGATCTGCGTATCACCCCTGAGTTGCATGCCAACAGCTGGGGCAATGGCCTGGACGCCGACAGTCTGCTCCCGTCCGACGACGATCACCCGGTTGCGCCGTTGGGGGCGCTGGCGCGCCTGGTGTCCGATGGCGGCGAGGTGTTGGCGCAGAAGTCCCTGGACTACCCGATGGCCACGGTGGAAAAGGCTCCGCTGAACGGCCTGCCGTCGCCGGCGTTTTTCCTGACCATTGACCAGACCGCGCCCATGGGCAGCTACAGCGGTCCCCTCACTGAAGTACTGACGCCGGAACAGAGTCAGCTGGATCCGGTGCTGTGCCTGGGGGAGGGCGGCGAAAAGCAGCCGCTGGTGTTCGCCCAGACCGGCAAGGCCGCCTGGCAGATCGTGCCCTCGGACAAGGGCGGCACCGAAAGCATCCAGCAGGTGTCGTCGGCGTCGTCGATGGAGAACGAAGAGTTCATCACCACCTATCGCACCTTCCGTTATGTCGACGGCCAGTGGACCGTTGCCTCGCGGCAACAGGCGGGTTACTGGGACATGGAAAGCGAGTTTCCCGAACCGGCGCTGTTTCCCTGAACAGCAGTGGGGCCGATCAGATATCGATCAAGGCCCCGAGCTCCCGCTCCAGTTCCTCGGGGTCTGCCAGGTTCAGCTCGATCAGGCGCCTGAGGTGTTCGATGGACTCCAGGCCGATGTGCAGGCAGACGAATCCCAGCTGGCCATGATTGTCATGGGCCAGTTGCACGTCCATGCGCACATCGGCATCGGGCCCGAGGTGGATATCGGCTTCGAAGATGCGGTTGGGGTCGCCCAGCCAGGGTTCGGGGCGCTCGATCAGCAGGCCCTTGAGGGACAGGTCCAGCAGTTGCACCGGCCAGCGGTGGGTGCCCTGGCTCAGTTTGGTCTTCGCATCGAAGGCGATGCGCTTGAAGCGTCGACGGTCGGCGTATTGCTCGCTCATGGGCTGGCCCTCTGCATGGTGCACTGACTATAGACCGCGGTTTATGACTGTCGCCACAGGCGGCCTGCAAGCGTGCGACGGCGTTATCGGTCAGGCTGGCCTGAGTTGAAAAAGTTTCGAAAAAAAACCTGCTCATTCGTTAAAAGAAGGCTCTAGACCAACGTGGGGGGTGGTCTTTGAGAGCAGTAGCGCTACACTCGAAACGCTGTCTTTCTGTCCACCCTGGCTGGAATAAAAAAATGAAAAATAATAATAGCCTGCTGCGCCATGTCCCCTGGCTGCTGCTGGCAATCGTAGGAGCGTGCGCCCTCGGCGTAGTTGCATTGCGCCGCGGCGAGGCGATCAACGCCTTGTGGATTGTGGTGGCCGCGGTGGCCATCTATCTGGTGGCGTACCGGTATTACAGTCTGTTCATTGCCACTAACGTCATGCAGCTGGACCCGCGTCGGGCCACTCCGGCAGTGATCAACAACGACGGTCTGGACTATGTGCCGACCAACAAACATATTCTCTTCGGTCACCACTTCGCCGCCATTGCCGGCGCAGGCCCGCTGGTGGGGCCGGTCCTGGCGGCGCAGATGGGCTACCTGCCCGGCACGCTGTGGCTGATTGCCGGTGTGGTCCTGGCCGGTGCGGTGCAGGACTTCATGGTGCTGTTCCTGTCCACCCGGCGTAACGGCCGCTCCCTGGGCGACATGGTCCGTGAGGAGATGGGGCGTATCCCGGGAACCATCGCGCTGTTCGGCTGCTTCCTGATCATGATCATCATCCTCGCGGTGCTGGCGCTGATCGTGGTCAAGGCCCTGGCCGAGAGCCCGTGGGGCATCTTCACGGTCATGGCGACCATCCCGATCGCGGTGTTCATGGGCGTGTACATGCGCTACATCCGCCCGGGCCGCATTGGCGAGATTTCGCTGATCGGCGTGCTGCTGTTGCTGGGCTCCATCTGGCTGGGCGGCCAGGTGGCTGCCGATCCGGTGTGGGGCAAGATGTTCACCTTCACCGGTATCCAGATCACCTGGATGCTGATCGGCTACGGTTTCGTCGCCGCGGTACTGCCGGTGTGGCTGATCCTGGCTCCGCGGGACTACCTGTCGACCTTCCTCAAGATCGGCACCATCATCGCCCTGGCGATCGGCATCCTGATCACCATGCCCGAGCTGAAGATGCCGGCCCTGACCCAGTTCACCGATGGCACCGGCCCGGTGTGGAAAGGCGGCCTGTTCCCGTTCCTGTTCATCACCATCGCCTGTGGCGCGGTGTCGGGCTTCCATGCGCTGATCTCCTCGGGGACCACGCCGAAGCTTTTGGATAACGAAGCCAACGCCCGCTACATCGGCTACGGCGGCATGCTCATGGAGTCCTTCGTGGCGATCATGGCCATGGTCGCGGCCTCGGTGATCGAGCCGGGCGTGTACTTCGCCATGAACAGCCCGGCGGCCATTGTCGGCGGCGACGTGGTGGCCGTGGCGCAGACCGTCAGCAGCTGGGGGTTTGTGATCAGCCCGGAACAACTGCAGGCGGTGGCCAAGGACATCGGTGAAAACACCATCCTGGCCCGTGCCGGCGGTGCACCGACCCTGGCGGTGGGGATCGCGCAGATCCTTCACCACGTGCTGCCGGGTGAAAACACCATGGCGTTCTGGTACCACTTCGCGATCCTGTTCGAAGCGCTGTTCATCCTCACCGCGGTGGATGCCGGTACCCGTGCCGGTCGCTTCATGCTCCAGGACCTGCTGGGGTCCTTCGTTCCGGCGCTCAAGCGCACGGAATCCTGGACCGCCAACCTGATCGCCACCGCCGGTTGCGTGGCCCTGTGGGGCTACCTGCTGTACCAGGGCGTGATCGATCCGCTGGGCGGCATCAACACCTTGTGGCCACTGTTCGGCATCTCCAACCAGATGCTCGCCGGTATCGCCCTGATGCTCGGCACGGTGGTGCTGATCAAGATGAAGCGCCAGCGCTACATCTGGGTCACCCTGCTGCCGGCGGTCTGGCTGCTGATCTGCACCACCACCGCGGGCTTCATCAAGCTGTTCGACGCCAACCCGGCGATCGGCTTCCTGGCGCTGGCGAAGAAGTACAGCGATGCCCTGGCCAATGGTCAGATTCTCGCTCCGGCCAAGGACATCACCCAGATGCAGCACGTGATTTTCAACGCCTACACCAACGCGACCCTGACCGCCCTGTTCCTGCTGGTGGTGTTCAGCATCCTGTTCTACGCGCTCAAGGTCGGTGTTGCGGCCTGGGGCAGCAAGGAACGCACGGATAAAGAAGCGCCCTATCAGGCGGTGCCGGATGCGTAATCGAGGATTGCAAGCATGTTCAACGACCTGAGTCGCCTCGGTAAATACCTCGGGCAGGCCGCGCGCCTGATGGTCGGCATGCCCGACTACGACAACTACGTCGAGCATATGC
Source organism: Pseudomonas sp. St29 (assembly GCF_001547915.1). Classification (NCBI taxonomy): domain Bacteria; kingdom Pseudomonadati; phylum Pseudomonadota; class Gammaproteobacteria; order Pseudomonadales; family Pseudomonadaceae; genus Pseudomonas; species Pseudomonas sp. St29. The sequence continues at coordinate 5,861,821 of NZ_AP014628.1, read as the reverse complement.
AAACCAAGCACCCGGACAAGCCGGTGATGTCCTACGAGGCGTTCTTCCGGGAGCGCCAGGAGGCCCGCTACGGCGGCAAGGGCGGTCCGAAGTGCTGTTGAAACACAACGTTTGAGCCACACCCAGGCAGGAGCCGGCTTGCCGGCGATAGCGATTCTTCGGACGCCATCGCCGACACGCCGGCTCCTGCGTTTTTTGCGTGGGAGATCCTGTTTTGCAAAATCCTATTCCCGTCACCGTGCTCAGCGGTTTTCTCGGTGCCGGCAAGACCACCTTGCTGCGGCACCTGCTCAAGGCCGAGCACGGCTTGAAGATCGCCGTGATCGAGAACGAGTTCAGTGAGGCCGGCATCGACACCCAGTTGCTGGGGGAGCAGCCGGTCCAGGTCATGACCCTGTCCAACGGCTGCGTCTGCTGCACCATCCACACCGACCTGACCAAGGCCCTGTATCTGTTGCTGGAGCGTCTGGACAGCGGCGAGATCGCCTTCGACCGGCTGGTGATCGAGTGCACCGGCCTGGCCGATCCGGCGCCGGTGGCGCAAACCTTCTTCGTCGATGAAGAGTTGCGCGAGCGCTACATTCTCGACGGCATCATCACCCTGGTGGATGCCAAGCATGCCGAGTTCCACCTGACCCAGACCATCGCCCAGGCGCAGATCGGCTTTGCCGACCGGTTGCTGGTGAGCAAGCGCGACCTGGTGGATGAGCAGACCTTCGATGCCCTGAGCCAGCGCCTGACGCGGATCAACCGCCGGGCGCCGATCCGGGTGGTGGAGCACGGCCGGATCGACCTGGCCGAACTGCTGGATGTGCGCGGCTTCAATTTGAATGCTGATCTGGGGGGCGGCATCAGCCTGCGCCCGGTGAGCCAGGCACCCTCGGTGGACCGGATCTCCAGCCTGGTGCTGCGCACCGAGCAGGCCCTGGATCTGGATCGCCTCAGCGAGTTCATGAATGAGCTGCTGGAGGATCACGGCAAGCAGCTGCTGCGTTACAAGGGTGTGCTGAATGTGATCGACGAGCCGCGGCGCATGGTGTTCCAGGGCGTGCTCAAGCTCTATGGCTTCGATTGGGACACCGAGTGGGCCGAAGGCGAGGCGCGGGAGAGTGTGATGGTGTTCATTGCCGATGATCTGCCGGAAGAGAAGATCCGGCAGGGCTTCGACAGGATGCTGGGCCGCTGAAGCCTTCGCCGGCCAGCCGGCTCCTACCGCCGGGCCTCGGCGGGTGCCGTGCCTAGCAGGCGGCGCTCCAGGTGATCCAGGTGCCGGTGCATCAGGGCTTCGGACTGCTCGACGTCGGCCGCCTGCAGCGCGTCGATGAGCGTTGCGTGTTCTTGCCAGGCACAGCAGTGGCGAGCGCGACCTTCGAACTGGGCGATGGCCAGGGACGTCAGGGGCACCAGGCTGCCGAGAAACTGCGCCAGCGGGCCATTGCCCGCCACTTCTGCCAGTTGCAGGTGGAACTCCCCGGACAGGCGGATGGCCGGTCCGCGCTGGTCGCGCTCGATGGCTTCACGTTCCCGGGCGATCAATTGTCGCAGAGGTTGCAGTTGGCGCCGGGGTTGTTGGCAGGCCAGGCGCACCAGGGTGATTTCCGTCAGGCGCCGGGCATGCAGGATCTGCCGGGTTTGTTCCCGGTCCGGGGCGGCGACCTGGGGCCGGTGATTGGGCCGCAGGATGATCACTTGCTGATGGGACAAGCGTGCCAGGACCTGGCGGATGATGCTGCGGCTGACGCCGAAGGCCTGCCCCAGGCTGTCCTCGGTGAAGCGGCTGCCGGGGGCGATGCGCTGTTCGAGGATGGCATCGAAGATCTGCGGATAGACGTCATCGACCAGCAGTTTTTTTTCGCCGCACTGGCGCCGCGGCAGGCTGGCCACCAGGGTGAAGGGGTTGTTTTTCAGGGCGTAGCTGACCATGGCCTGTCTCCAGTCCAGTTGCTGACTCGGGGGTTGATTACGGGGCGTTGCTGCCCAGGTGATCGTCCGGAATGTTCAGTTCGATGCCCATGCGCTGGCCTTCCTGGAGAATGTGCCGACGCATCTCGGCGCTGGCCAGAGCGCTGTTCTTGTTGCGGATCGCCCGCACCACCGCTTCATTTTCTTCCAGGCGTTCGGCCAGGTGCTCCGGCGAGTTGCGCAGGATCTGCGCACTTTGCTTGAGGGCATTGCTGGTCTGTTGCACCACGTTCTGGAAGATCGGGTTGCTGGTCAGGGTGAACAGTTCCTCGTGGAAGGCGATGTAGGCATTGACCCCGGCCTCGCTGTCGCCGGCTTCCAGGGCCTCGCGCATGTCCATCAGGGTCAGGCGCAGCTGGCCGACTTCCTTGCTGCTGATGGATTGCGCCACCAGCCCGACGATGAAGGGTTCCAGGGTGTAGCGCAGTTGCAGCACGTCCTCGAGGCTGGCACCGGCCACGCCGCTCTCGGCTCCCTGGGCTTCGCCCTGGGGGGCATCCAGCACTACCACGCCTTTGCCTGGCATGGAGCGCACCAGGCCCAGAGTCTCCAGGACGATCACCGCTTCGCGCAGGCTGGGGCGGCTGATGCCCAATTGCTCGGCCAGTTCACGTTGCCCGGGCAGCATGTCGCCGGAGCGCCACTGGCCACGGGCGAGGGCGGCCCGGAGCTTTTCTACCACTGAATTCACAACCGTTGACGAGCTGATCACTGTTGACTCCATGAGCTATCGGTAGCGCGCCGTTGCCGCGCTGATGGTGGTGCCTGCCGTGGGCAGGCACCAGGCTGGATTAAAATTCCTGCTGGTGGGCAGCGGCCACCGGTTTGCGCGCCTGGAAGGTATAGCCCTGTTGACCACTGAGCACCTTGTTGGCCCGTTGCACGTCGATGTCCTTTTCCCAGCGAGCGATGGCCACGGTGGCCACGCAGTTGCCGATCAGGTTGGTCAGCGCGCGACCGATGCCCATGAACCAGTCCACCGCCAGCACCAGCACCAGGCCCACCACCGGGATCGCCGGGATCGCGGTCAGGGTCGCGGCCAGGATCACCAGGGCCGAACCAGGAATCCCGTGGGCGCCCTTGGAGGTGATCAGCGACACCAGGAGGATGGTCAACAGGTCCGACATGGATAACGGCGTGCCGGTGGCGTTGGCGATGAAGACAATGGCCAGGGTCAGGTAGATGGAGAAGCCGTCCAGGTTGAACGAGTAGCCGGTGGGAATCACCAGGCCCACGGTGGAGCTGCCGATGCCCAGGTGTTCCAGCTTGCGCATGATCTGTGGCAGCACCGCATCGGAGGAGGCGGTGCCGAGGACGATCAGCAATTCTTCGCGCAGGTATTTTAGGAAGGGCAGCATGCGCAGGCCGGACAGACGCATCACCAAGCCGAGGATCACCGCGACGAAGGCAAGGCAGGTCAGGTAGAACAGGCCCACCAGGCTGCCCAGGTGCTGCAGTGAATCCAGGCCGTACTTGCTGGTGGTGAAGGCGATGGCGCCGAACACGCCGATGGGCGCCAGGCGCACGATCATGCCCATGATGCGAAAGATCACGTGGCTCAGCTCGTTGATCAGCCGGGAAATGCCCGAGGCCGCTTCGCCCACCAGGTTCAGGGCGCTGCCGAACAGCACCGAGAACAGCAGCACCTGGAGAATGTTGTTCTCGGCAAAGGCGCCGATCACCGAGGTGGGGATCAGGTCCATGAGGAACTGGGTGGTGGTGTGCATGTGCTGGCCGCGCTGGGCGATATCGCCCATGTCGGCGGCGGACAGCTGTTCCAGGTGAATATTGGCGCCGCTGCCGATGCCGGTGCTGAAGGCCATGACCAGGCCGATCACCAGGGCGATGGTGGTAAGGATCTCGAAGTAGATCACCGACTTGAGGCCGATGCGTCCGACCTTCTTCAGATCGCCAGCGCCGGAGATACCGCTGACCACCACGCAGAACACGATCAGGCCGATGAGCATCTTGATCAGCTTGATGAAGCCATCGCCCAGTGGTTTGAGTTGTGAGGAGTATTCGGGGAGGGTGAGGCCGCAGACGATGCCAAGCATCAGTCCGAGCACAACCTGGAGGAAAATCGAACGCGAGCACCATCTGAGCATGGGGAGGAATCCTGGTCGGTGTCCTGTCTGCCGTGCGCATGGGGGGCGCAGCGGATGGAGGACTTAATTATTGTGGTCTTACCGGTATGTCCAGTGCAGGCGCAGTCTACGCTCGGCTTTTAGCGGTTTACAAGGGGGCTGACGCAAATTGGCATGACCGGTCTGACCAGTGGTTTTTCTTCCCCAAGTCACTGTAGCCGCTGCCGTAGGCTGCGATCGGCCGGAACGGCCGCCCGAGTATCTTGCGTTCGCAAGACCTCGCAGGCTCCTTTCAGCGCCTGGTGCGGCGGCCATCCAGGCACAAAAAAGCCCGGCGCTGGGCCGGGCTTTTTCTGTTGCGGTCTGCGGGCTGATTAAGCGCCGTATACCGGCAGCTTCTTGCAGATGGCCTTGACCTTCTCACGCACGGCGTCGATCACCGCTTCGTTGGAAAGGTCTGCCAGGATGTCGCAGATCCAGCCGGCCAGTTCCTTGCACTCGGCTTCCTTGAAGCCACGGGTGGTCACGGCCGGAGTACCGAAGCGCAGGCCGGAAGTGACGAACGGGGAACGTGGGTCGTTAGGCACGGAGTTCTTGTTCACGGTGATGAAGGCTTTGCCCAGAGCGGCGTCGGCGTCTTTACCGGAGATGTCCTGCTTGATCAGCGACAGCAGGAACAGGTGGTTCTTGGTGCCGCCGGAAACCACGTCGAAACCGCGTGCGATGAACACTTCGGCCATGGCCTGGGCGTTCTTCACCACTTGTTCCTGGTAGGCCTTGAACTCAGGCTGCAGCGCTTCCTTGAAGCAGATCGCTTTAGCGGCGATCACGTGCTCCAGCGGGCCGCCCTGGGCGCCCGGGAATACCGCGGAGTTCAGCTTCTTCTCGATGTCGGCGTTGGCGCGAGCCAGGATCAGGCCGCCACGTGGACCGCGCAGGGTCTTGTGGGTGGTGGTGGTCACGACGTCGGCGAACGGCACCGGGTTCGGGTAGACGCCAGCGGCGACCAGACCGGCCACGTGGGCCATGTCGACGAACAGGTAGGCGCCAACCTTGTCAGCGATTTCGCGGAAGCGCGGGAAGTCGAGGATCTGCGAGTAGGCGGAGAAACCGGCCACGATCATTTTCGGCTTGTGCTCGAGGGCCAGGCGCTCGACTTCGTCGTAGTCGATCAGGCCGTTGGCGTCGATGCCGTATTGAATGGCGTTGTACAGCTTGCCGGAGGAGGAAACGGCAGCACCGTGGGTCAGGTGACCGCCATGGGCCAGGCTCATGCCCAGGATGGTGTCGCCGCCTTGCAGCAGGGCCAGGTAGACCGCAGCGTTGGCCTGGGAGCCGGCGTGTGGCTGGACGTTGGCGTAGTCGGCGCCGAACAGCTCCTTGGCGCGATCAATGGCCAGTTGCTCAACCACGTCGACGTATTCGCAACCGCCGTAGTAGCGCTTGCCTGGGTAGCCTTCGGCGTATTTGTTGGTCAGTACCGAGCCTTGAGCTTCCATCACCGCTGGGCTGGTGTAGTTTTCCGAAGCGATCAGCTCAATGTGCTCTTCCTGACGCTGAGCTTCTTGCTCCATGGCGGCAAAGAGATCGGCGTCGTACTTGGCAATAGTCAAATCACGGCTGAACATGGCGGTCCTCAAGGATCGGGGGGCAGAAAGGGGAGGCATTCTAACCCAATGGGTTTTAGATGGCATATGAAAGGACATCATGTCGCACAGAAGCAGCGCTCAAGTGACGAAATGCAAGCTCCAAGCCGCAAGCCGCAAGCCGCAAGCCGCAAGCCGCAAGCCGGCAGCGGATCGCTTTTCTCTTGCCGCTTGCCGCTTGAAGCTTGCCACTGCCTTTAGTCGAACATGAACAGGGCGTCGTTGCTGAATTGCGCTTCGAAGCGATTGGCCGGCATCGGCCGGCCGAACAGGTAGCCCTGGACCTCGTCGCAGCCATGTTCGCGCAGGAACTCCAGCTGCTCGTGGGTTTCCACGCCCTCGGCGATCACCGCCAGGTTCAGGCTGTGGGCCATGGCGATGATGGCGCGGGCGATCTGCGCATCCTGCTCGCCGGATGGCAGGCCGTCGACGAAGGTGCGGTCGATCTTCAGCACGTCGATGGGGAACTGCTTGAGGTAGTTGAGTGAGGAATAGCCGGTACCGAAGTCGTCGACCGCGATGCTCAGGCCGAGATTCTTCAGGCCGTCGAGGATCTGCATCGCCTCGCTGACTTCGCGCATCAGGATGCTTTCGGTCAGTTCCAGTTCCAGGCACGCCGGCGGCAGGCCGGTGTCCTTGAGGATGGTGGCGATGCGCATGCCCAGCTGGCCGTCGGAGAACTGCCGCGCAGAGATGTTCACCGAGACCTTCGGCACCCGCACCTTGGCCTGGTGCCAGGCCTTGAGCTGGCGGCAGGCTTCGCTGATCACCCAGTCGCCGACATCCACCACCAGGCCCAGTTCTTCCAGCACCGGAATGAAATCCCCCGGCGGCACCAGGCCGCGCCGCGGATGCCGCCAGCGCAGCAGCGCCTCGGCGCCGGTCAGGCGCTTGCCGTCGCCGCTGAACTGCGGCTGGTAATAAAGCACGAACTCTTCCTGCTCCAGAGCGTGGCGCAGGTCGCTTTCCAGCTCCAGGCGCTCCAGGGCGCTGGCGTTCATGTCGGCTTGGTAGAACTGGAAGTTGTTCTTGCCGCGTTCCTTGGCGTGGTACATCGCGGTGTCGGCGTTCTTCATCAACTGGCTCAGTTCGTTGCCGTCCTGCGGACTCAGGGCAATCCCGATACTGGCGGTGACAAAGAACTCCCGGCCTTCGAGGACGAAGGGCTTGACCAGGCTGGCGAGGATCTTCTCGGCCACGTTGATGGCCCGGTTCAGGGCTATTTCGCGACTGGAACGGGGTTGCAGGAGCAGGGTGAACTCGTCGCCGCCCATGCGCGCCACGGTGTCGTCATCGTCGACGCAACCCAGCAAGCGAGTGGCCATTTCCTTGAGCATGCGATCCCCGGCGGCGTGGCCCAGGGAGTCGTTGATCGGCTTGAAGCGGTCCAGGTCGAGGAACATCAGCACCACCCAGGACTTTTGTCGCTCCGCCGATTGCAGCGCGGTGTGCAGGCGGTCCTGGAACAGGGTGCGGTTGGGCAGGTGGGTCAGGGCGTCGTAGTAGGCCAGGCGGTGAATCCGCTGTTCGCTGGCCTTGCGCTCGCTGATGTCGCTGAAGAAGCACACGTAGCTGGCCAGGTCGCCTTCGTCGTCGAGCACCGCGGTGATCCCGACCCAGGCCGGGTAGTGTTCGCCATTGCGGCGTTTTAGCCAGACTTCGCCTTCCCAGGTGCTGTGCTGGTGCAACTGCTTGAGCACGTAGCCCAGGTGGGCTTCCTGCTGCTCGTCGACGGTGAGCATGTTGGGCAACTGGTCGAGTACCTGGGACACGGCGTAGCCGCTGACCCGGCTGAAGGCTTCGTTGGCCTGCACGATGTAGCCGGCCGGGTCGGTGATCAGGATCGCCGAAGTCGAGTGCTCGAATACCGTGGCCGCCATGCGCAGGTCTTTTTCCGCCCGGCGCTGCTGGCTGATGTCGCGGCCGACCCCGAGCACGCCTTCGAAGGCGCCGTGCTCGTCCCACACCAGGACCAGGCGCAGTTCGATGGGGATCTTGCGGCCGTCGGCCCGCAGGCAGTCGAAGAGGAACAACTGGGTCTGCACCTGGCTGCGCAATTGCGCCAGTTGCTCGGGTTTGTCCAGGGCCTTGCTGACCCGGTCCATCAGGGCATAGATGCCGGTCAGTTGCTGCGGGTTGGCGATGGTCGACTGCCAGCCGTTCTGGAAGATCCACTCTACGTCGTAGCCCAGTACGGCATGCACCGAGGGGCTGACGTAGTTCAGCGAGAGCTTGCTGTCGGTGGAGAAGATCACGTCGCTGATGCTCTCGGCGAGCATGCGGTAGCGTTGCTCGCTGTCACGCAGCGATTCGCTGGCCTCGATCTGGTCGGTGATGTCCTTGGCCACGCCGATGATGCGCGTCACCTGGTCGTAGCGGTCCCGGGCCAGGGCCTGCTCGCGGATTTCGAAGCGCCGCCACTGGCCGCTGCGGTGGCGGAAGCGCAATTGGCATTGCAGGAGCTGGGCGTAGGCCGAGTGGCGCTGCTCCTGGCGCAGGCGGTGATAGAGGTCGGCGTCTTCCGGGTGCAGGAGAATTTCCCAGAAGTATTCGCCCATCTGGTGCAGTTCGGTCTTGTTGTAGCCCAGGGTCTGGCCCAGGTGGTGGTTGCTGAAGATCATCCGCTGGCTGATCACGTCCTGCACGTACAGGTGATCGGGCACGGTGCGCACCACGTCGGACCAGAACCCCTCGCGCTCCAGCAGCGACAGCTCGATCAGCTTGCGACTGGTGATGTCGCTGATGCTGAGGATCACCGCACTGTAGTCCTCGACGGCCTCTGGCAGGCGCAGGACCAGCCACAGGTGCTGGTCATTGCCCTGGGCGTCGCTGAGCTTGATTTCCAGTTCCAGCTGTTTCTGCTGGTTGACCACCGCTTCCAGCAATTGGCAGCCGATCGCGTTGCCGTTATTCGGGTTGCCTTCTATCAGCAGTTGCCAGGCCTGCTCGCTGGACTCGACGTTGAGCAGGCGCAGGGCCACCTGGTTGACTTCGGTGATGCGCAATTCACTGAGCAACTGCTGGCGATGATCCGGGTGGCTGGCTTGCCAGCGCTTGAGCTGGTCGCTGTTGTGCACATGGTGCTTGTCGAGCAGTTCCGGGAGCCCGGCGATATCCATGACGCACAGGGCCACGCCGGTGCCTTCGAAGATGTCCTGGTAGCGCCGCCGGCCTTCGTGCAACTGGCGCTGGCGCCGGCGCATGTTCAACAGGGCGATCACCGGCAGCAGGGAGAAGGCCAGGCCCAGCAGGCATTTGCCGATAAAGGCCGGCAGCAGCTCCTCGATCACGGCCTGCTGGTCGAACAGGCCGCGCAGTTGCCAGTCACTGTTGCTCAGGGGCACCAGCAGTACGCTGTCGGCCATTTCACCGGGATCCAGCATGCCCGGGGTCGGGGTGCTGTGCTCGTCGCGCTTGATCACCTGGCGGCTGAGACGGTTCTCGATCACCCAGGTGGGCTTGAAGCTTCCTTCGCTCTGGCGCACCAGGGTCTGCAGGAAGCTGGGCGCCAGGCGCAGAACCCAGTAACTGGGGGTGGCGCCGCTGGACTGGTGCAGCAGCACATGCACCACTGAACCGTCGGCGGGGTTGCTGTAGTAGTAGCGCTGCAAGTGGCTGCGCTGGATCAGTTCGGCGAGCCAGGGAGCGTCATGGCTGTCGCTGGCGCTGTCGCTGAGAATCTGTCCGGAGGCATCCAGCAAGGCAAAGCTGCGCACATCCGGCAGGGAACGCTGGAGCTTGTGTAGTAATTGCTGCTGTTGCTGGCTGTCCTGTGGCGATTCGACGATCGGTAGCAGATTGAGGGCGATCTGCGCATTGAGCGCCAGGTTCAGGCTCAGGTGGTCGGCCAGTTCGGCACTGTAGTCGATGGCGTGCTGGCGTTGGTCCTTGCGGGTTTGCTGCAGTTGGTCGAGCAGTTGCCAGAACAACAGAGCCAGGAGGAGCAGCACCAGCGTTGCCAGTGCGCCTTTGAGTGTGCCCCGCAAAGGATAGGCCGACGCGGAGGCTCTAGCGCGCGCGGGCTGTGGCGAAATAACGTTGGACAAGCTGTGATCCTGCGGTTTGGCTGGGCTGGCGCGACGTGCACTATAAGCCGGACGCCCGAAGGGCGGCTAGCATGCCTTGAGTTGTGGCAAAGTGCCAGTCCCGCTTGGCTGGACCTGGATCGTGCATTGAGGTAGTTTTGCCGGTTACGCGGGAGCGTTCCAGCTCCAGACAATCAGGCTTTTTCCGCCCGCCGGTATTGATCATGGTCAATGCCGGCGCTGCGCATGGCCTGGCCCGGGCCCGGCCCGTTCTATTCATCAGTCACTGACGCTAGGTTCACCATGGCTCAATACGTCTTCACCATGCATCGGCTGGGCAAAGTTGTTCCGCCGAAGCGGGAAATCCTGAAAAACATCTCCCTGTCTTTTTTCCCCGGCGCCAAGATCGGCGTGCTGGGCCTCAACGGTTCGGGCAAGTCCACACTGCTGAAAATCATGGCCGGCGTCGACACCGAGTTCGAAGGTGAAGCCCGTCCGATGCCGGACCTGAACATCGGCTACCTGCCTCAGGAACCACAGCTGGATCCAACCAAGACCGTGCGTGAAGTGGTCGAGGAAGCGGTGAGCGTGATCAAGGACGCCCAGGCACGCCTGGACGAAGTCTACGCCGCCTACGCCGAGCCGGATGCCGACTTCGACAAGCTGGCCGCCGAACAGGCCAAGCTGGAAGCCATCCTGCAAGCCAGCGACGGCCATAACCTGGAGCGCCAGCTGGAAGTGGCTGCCGACGCCCTGCGCCTGCCTGCCTGGGATGCCAAGGTCGAGCACCTGTCCGGTGGTGAGAAGCGTCGCGTGGCCCTGTGCCGCCTGCTGCTGTCGGCCCCCGACATGCTGCTGCTGGACGAACCGACCAACCACCTGGACGCCGACTCGGTGGCCTGGCTGGAGCATTTCCTCCACGACTTCCCGGGCACCGTGGTCGCGATCACGCACGACCGTTACTTCCTCGACAACGTCGCCGGCTGGATTCTCGAACTCGACCGCGGCGCGGGTATTCCATACGAGGGCAACTACTCGGGTTGGCTGGAAGCCAAGTCCGCGCGTCTGGCCCAGGAATCCAAGCAGCAGTCGGCCCATGAGAAGGCCATGAAGGAAGAGCTGGAGTGGGTGCGCAAAGGCGCCAAGGCCCGCCAGTCGAAATCCAAGGCACGTCTGCAACGCTTCGAGGAAATGCAGTCCCAGGAATTCCAGAAGCGCAGCGAAACCAACGAGATCTACATCCCGGCCGGTCCGCGCCTGGGTGACAAGGTCATCGAGTTCAAGAACGTCACCAAGGGCTATGGCGATCGCGTCCTGATCGACAACCTGTCGTTCTCCATGCCCAAAGGCGCCATCGTCGGCGTGATCGGCGGCAACGGTGCCGGTAAGTCGACCCTGTTCCGCATGATCATGGGCAAGGAAACCCCGGATTCGGGCAGCATCGAGATCGGCGAAACCGTGCAGCTCGCCTGCGTGGACCAGAGCCGCGAGGACCTGGACGGCAGCAAGACCGTGTTCCAGCAGATTTCCGACGGGGCCGACCAGATCCGCATCGGCAACTACGAGATCCCGTCGCGCACCTACGTCGGCCGTTTCAACTTCAAGGGCGGCGACCAGCAGAAGTTCGTCAAGGACCTCTCCGGGGGTGAGCGTGGCCGTCTGCACCTGGCCCTGACCCTGAAAGAGGGCGGCAACGTCCTGCTGCTCGACGAACCGTCCAACGACCTCGACGTTGAAACACTGCGTTCCCTGGAGGAAGCCCTGCTGGACTTCCCGGGCGCCGCCATTGTGATCTCCCACGACCGGTGGTTCCTGGACCGGGTGGCCACTCACATCCTGGCTTACGAAGACGATTCCCAAGCGGTGTTCTTCGAAGGCAACTACACCGAGTACGAAGCCGATCGCAAGAAGCGCCTGGGCGAAGCCGCAGCGCAACCGCACCGTGTGCGGCACAAGAAGCTGGCCTGACCGGCTTGCTGCTTGAAACAAACGGAGCCTTCGGGCTCCGTTTTTTTTGTTCGTCGGCAAGCCGGCCCCTACAAAAAAACGGCCGTTGCGCTGTGCGTCGACTGGCCGGTGAAGGGTTTTCTGCGGCTCCCCAAAAGCGTGCAGGCCTTGGAATTTGTGCCACCAAATCCGTGCACAAAACCCCTGAAAATCGTCGTCATTTATATCTAATGCACCATTTAAATTCATATCTGCGACATTTTGCGCTGTCGCGGTGCGAGTTGAATTGATAAAGTCCCGGGCAAATCTCCCCTTAACGACAATAAATTTGCCGAGACTTCCCATGATCGAATCCGTCGAAGACTTCCTCGCCCGCCTGAAAAAGCGCGACCCGGACCAGCCCGAGTTTCACCAGGCGGTGGAAGAGGTTCTGCGCAGCCTCTGGCCATTTCTCGAAGCCAATCCGCACTACCTGAGCTCCGGCATTCTCGAGCGCATCTGCGAGCCGGAACGCACCGTGGTGTTTCGTGTGTCCTGGGTCGACGATCAAGGCAAGGTCAGGGTCAACCGCGGCTTCCGCATCCAGATGAACAGCGCCATCGGCCCCTACAAGGGCGGCTTGCGCTTCCATCCGTCGGTCAACATGGGGGTGCTGAAATTCCTCGCCTTCGAGCAGACCTTCAAAAACTCTCTGACCTCCCTGCCCATGGGCGGCGGCAAGGGCGGCTCGGACTTCAACCCCAAAGGCAAGAGCGATGCCGAGGTCATGCGCTTCTGCCAGGCCTTCATGACCGAGCTGTATCGGCATATCGGCGCCGATGTGGACGTGCCGGCAGGCGACATCGGCGTTGGCGCCCGGGAGATCGGCTTTCTCTTTGGCCAGTACAAGCGCCTGAGCAACCAGTTCACTTCGGTGCTGACCGGCAAGGGCATCAGCTACGGCGGCAGCCTGATTCGTCCGGAAGCCACGGGGTTTGGCTGTGTGTACTTCGCCGAGGAAATGCTCAAGCGTCGCGGTGACCGGGTCGAAGGCAAGCGAGTGGCGATCTCCGGTTCCGGCAACGTCGCCCAGTACGCGGCCCGCAAGGTCATGGACCTGGGGGGCAAGGTGATCTCCCTGTCCGACTCCGAAGGCACCCTGTATTGCGAGTCCGGCCTGAGCGAGGAGCAGTGGCTGGCGGTGCTGGAACTGAAGAACGTGCAGCGTGGGCGGATCAGCGAGCTGGCGGCCCGCTTCGGCCTGGAGTTCCGCGCCGGCAAGACCCCGTGGGACCTGGCCTGCGATATCGCCCTGCCTTGCGCCACGCAGAACGAACTGGACGCCGAGGCTGCTCATGCCCTGCTGCGCAACGGCTGCACCTGTGTCGCCGAAGGCGCCAACATGCCGACCACGCTGGAGGCTGTGGATATCTTTATCGACGCGGGCATCCTGTTTGCCCCGGGCAAGGCCTCCAACGCCGGTGGCGTGGCGGTGAGCGGCCTGGAGATGTCGCAGAACGCCATGCGCCTGCTGTGGACCGCCGGTGAAGTGGACAGCAAGCTGCACGCCATCATGCAGTCGATCCACCATGCCTGCGTGCATTACGGCGAAGAAAATGGCCGGATCAACTACGTCAAGGGCGCGAACATCGCCGGCTTCGTCAAGGTGGCCGATGCCATGCTGGCCCAGGGCGTGGTCTGAGGCGTCTCAGGCCGGTTCGATACGGATGATCTCGATCAACTGATTGCCCGCCGGCCGTTGCCACAGCACCTCGTCACCGGGTTGTGCCCCCAGCAGGGCACGACCCAGGGGCGAGGCCCAGTTGATCAGACCCCGAGCCGCATCGGCTTGATCCTCCCCGACCAGTTGCACGCTTTGCTGATGATCCTGTTCATCGACGAAGGTCACGCGGCTGCCGATCTGGACCTTGTCGGTCGAAGTGGCTGCCGTCACCACCTGGGCGCTGTGCAGGCGCTGGGTGAAATAACGCAAGTCGCGCTCAAGTTCGGCCACCCGCTGCTTGTCGGCGGCATCCCCCAGGTCATTTTGCTCGGTGTGTTGGCTGTGTAGCAGGGCGACTCTGGCCTGCAATTCGGCAAAGCCCTGGGGCGTGACGTAGTTGGGCTGGGCGCTGATCTGGCGCTCCACGGGCTGCTCGGCCTGGGCAGCGGCCTGATCTTCATTGACGAAAGCGCGGCTCATGATGTTCTCCTTGAGTGGAGGGGAGGCCATGGTTGCAGGCTTTTAGGCCGGGCGGTTGCCTGAAAGCGACCTACTGCGAGCGATAGGCCCGGGCCGCGTCGCGGTCCTTTTCCTGTTGCCAGGCCCGTTCCCGCTCGTCCCAGTGCCGCGTTCGATAGTCGTTGCGGTCCTGATTCTCCAGCATCGCCTGGCATTGGCGGAAACCGTCGTCCCAGCCTTCGGCGTATTGCGGGTCCTTGAGGTAGCGCGGCACGTCCTTGCGGAACTCCCCGCGTATCGACCCCGCTGCCTGGCGTCCACTGACGCAGCCCGCGTCGAAGCCGTCGACAAAGGCCGGCGGATAGCCTTGCTTGAGCAAATACTCGTGGTTCGACTCACAACCACCGATCAGGGCCAGCGCCAGCACAGCCCAACCATAGCGCCACATCCAGAAACTCCCGGGCTTCACTTGAGTGAAGTCTAGAAGGGCAATTGTCGGCGAGGCGTGAAAACCTTGTCGCGAACCGCTTGAAGCTTGTGGCTGCTCTTAATAGTGATACCACTTGAGTTCGAGCATCACTTCGTTCACCGGAGTCGCCAGTTGGCTGAATTCCCGTTGCGCGCTCAAGCGCAGGCCGAGGTTGCGCGACAGTTCCCACTGCTGGTTGAGGCTCAGGCTGCGACGTACCTCGCCGTTGGTGAAGTAGTCGCCCTTGGCTTCGAGGCTGAAATTGCCCAGCGGGTTTTTCCACAGCAGTCCGGAGTTGAAGCCTGCCGCCGGGGCGATGAAACCGGCGAAATCGGCGTTGTGCTCGACCCGCACGGTGCCCAGGACAAAGCCCAGCGTGTCTTCGCCCAACTGCCAGGTGCCACCGGCACCACCGTTGACATGGCTGACCAGGGTTTCATCGTCGTGCTTGCCCGGCACCCGCTCCAGGCCGCCGGTGACCTGCCAGGACCAGGGCTGCAGCAGCTCGTTGCGCGGGGTCAGGGAGCGGATGGTGGCCAGGTCCAGCTGCTGCAGCTGCCAGTGGTTGCCTTCGTACTGGCGCAGTTTCATCTGCAGGATCTCGATCTGCGCCCCCAGGGGAAAGCCTTCGGCGTTGTCGTTCAGGTCGTGGTAGGCCATGCGCAGGCCGTATTCGGCGAAGGCCCGGTCGTCCCGGGTGCCGACGCCCAGTTGCCAGGTGCGGGACTGGTGGCCGTCTTCCGGCAGGCCCGGCCGTTGGATCTGCAGCTCGGGCGCCGGGTTCTGGTTGATCGCCCGCAGCAGTTCGAAGCTGCGCTGGGAACGCTCGGCATCACGCTCCAGGCCGTTGGCCCGATAGCGTTCGAGGCGGTAGGCGGCATCGACGATCAAGGCCTGGCGATCCCGGGGCAGGGCCTTGAATTCGCCTGTCTGCAATTGTTTCTGATCGGCGCTGACCTTGAGTACCCACTGCTGTTCGGCGTGGCTCAGGGGCTGGGCGCGGCTGAGCAACTCGCGTTCCCGGGAGGGGCGATAGTCGATCCGCTCCACCAGGCCGGCGTCCTTGACGGCCTTGACCGTGTCGGTGGGAATGGCCGTCAGGGGGAATTGGCCGGTCAGGCGCAGGCTGGGGCGAGCCACCTGCAGCAGCTCCAGCAGGCGGTAGGAGCAGTTCTCGTCGAAGAAGAAGTAGTCGAACTTGATCTGCTTGAGTTCCCAGACGTGTTCCACCATGCGTTCGGTTTCGGCTTGGGTCAGGTTCAGTCGGTATTCCCACAGGTCGCGGTTTTCCAGGCTGCGGTATTCCGAGAGCTTTTCCTGGTAGGGCACCAGGGCGAACAGCCCCGGGTAGCCGCCCATCAGGCCTTTCCAGGCGTACAGAATGCTGTTGTCGGAGCCTTCGATGTAGGCGCCGAAGTTGATCGCGTAGCTGAGCAGGGCGGTGTGGTTGCTCTGCACATCGGCCTGGTCGATGCGCAGCAGGGTGTGGCCGAACATCGACGAGGGGCTGTTCAGGTACGCGGCGGGAAAGATCATCACCGTGCTGTGAGGCGAGACGTCCTTGAACCACTGGGTGAATTCGGCGCAGTCCACCCGCGGCAAATCGTTCAGGCCCAGTTGTGCCTTGAGCCAGCGGGTGCGTGACGGGTAGACGCACTGGGCATGCCGGTCACCGGCGTCGGCCGGGGCATAGAGGGCTTTCAGGGTCGCGGCCAGCTCGGCATCGGGATGATGGGCACCGTCGGCCGCCAGGAAGAACTTCGGGTCGCTGACGTAACTGCGCCAGCCACCGAGCTTGGCGGTTTCGTAATGACCTATGGAAATCCAGAAGGGGTCATGGGCCAGTTGCTGCAAACGTTGAGGGTCGATCTGGGGCGCGGCATACAGCGGGGCGCAGACACAGAGCGCCAGGTAGGCAAGGCGTTTGAGCATGGTGGGCAACTTAAGTCGGAAATACAAAGACCCAAGATGGGCAAGGTCCGGAAAATAAAACCCGCTCCCCGGAGGAAGCGGGCGGGTCGAGCTTAAGCGGGAGTGGCGTATTTCGCCAGGCGCGCATCGTTCTTCAACACGGCCAGGGTATTGGTGTGCACATCTTCCGCGGTCACGTCAGCCTTGCTGAAGATCTGTTGGAAGTGTTCGTGGGTGACCGCGGCGAAATGCGCACGGTCTTCAGGTGCCACGCCGAGGACTACGGCATAGGTGGTCAGGGCTTCGCCTTGACCCTTGGCCATGTCTTCGGAGAGCTCGTTCATCATGCCGTTCATGGCGAACCAGGATTTGCCGCCATAGGTCAGCGATGCGTTGGTGGAGCAACCGTTGGTGCCGGAGGTCATGCCAAAGGTGGCGTTGCCGGAGGTGCCGTTGGTGGTGGAGGCCAGGAAGTGCGCCGGAGTGCCACGCTGGCCTTGGAACAGCATGTTGCCCCAGCCGCAATCCGGACCACCGGGCGCTTGAGCCATGGCGTTGAGGGATACAGCGGTGAAAAGAGTACCGAGAAGAATCCGTTTCATAGCGTTGTTCTCTTTGTGTGCATACCAATGGACGGGGGAGACTGGCCCGTGGGGGCACCAGTGGGCCGGTTATCTATCCAGCCGCGCAGTTTGGAGTTTAGGCAGGTTCCCCGGGTTCCGTGATTTTTTACAAACAGTGTCGGAAACAGCAGGTTTTATTTGTCGCGGGGGACAGTATCCGGCTTGTCTATGCTTTCCCCTGAGGCGCGCCTTGCCAGCCGGGCATACCCGGCGCCAGAATGCCGCCATCTGCCCCGCCTGATGTAAGGAAGCCCGATGCCTGATCCTGTTGCTGCCAGCCTGCGTCTCGCGCCTGAAGCGCTGACCCGCCCTTTCTCTGCTGAACAGTTCAGCTTCTCGACCACCAATGATTTGGAGCCCTTTCGCGGTGTGCTTGGCCAGGAACGTGCGGTCGAAGCCTTGCAGTTTGGCGTGGCCATGCCGCGCCCCGGTTACAACGTGTTTGTCATGGGCGAGCCGGGCACCGGCCGCTTCTCCTTCGTCAAGCGCTACCTGAAAGCCGAAGGCAAACGCCTGCAGACCCCGTCCGACTGGGTCTACGTCAACAATTTCGACGAGCCCAGGGAGCCCAGGGCGCTGGAGTTGCCCGCCGGTGCCGCCGGCAACTTCATCAGCGATATCAACGGCCTGATCGACAACCTGCTGGCGACCTTCCCGGCGGTTTTCGAGCATCCGTCCTATCAGCAGAAGAAGAGCGCCATCGACCGTGCCTTCAACCAGCGTTATGACCGTGCCCTGGATGTGATCGAGCGCCTGGCACTGGAAAAGGACGTGGCGCTGTATCGCGACAGCAGCAACATCGCCTTTACCCCGATGTTCGATGGCAAGGCCCTGGACGAGGCCGAGTTCGCTCAGTTGCCGGAGGCTGATCGCGAGCGCTTCCACGAGGACATTTCCGCGCTGGAAGAGCGTCTTAACGAAGAGCTGGCGAGCCTGCCGCAATGGAAGCGCGAGTCGAGCAACCAGCTGCGCCAGCTCAATGAGGAAACCATCACCCTGGCCTTGCAGCCCTTGCTCGCGCCGCTGTCCGAGAAGTACGCGGAAAACGCCGCGGTCTGTGGATACCTGCAGGCAATGCAGGTCTATCTGTTGAAGACGGTGGTCGAGCAGTTGGTGGACGACAGCAAGACCGACGCGGTGGCGCGCAAACTGCTGGAAGAGCAGTACTGCCCGAGCCTGGTGGTGGGTCACCCGGCCAGTGGTGGAGCGCCGGTGGTGTTCGAGCCTCACCCGACCTACGACAACCTGTTCGGCCGGATCGAGTACAGCACCGATCAGGGCGCGCTCTACACCACCTACCGACAATTGCGCCCCGGTGCCTTGCATCGGGCCAATGGCGGCTTCCTGATCCTGGAAGCCGAGAAGATGCTCAGCGAGCCCTTTGTCTGGGACGCCCTCAAGCGTGCCCTGCAGTCGCGCAAGCTGAAGATGGAATCGCCTCTGGGCGAAATGGGCCGCCTGGCCACCGTGACCCTGACGCCGCAGATGATCCCGTTGCAGGTCAAGGTCATCATCATCGGTGCCCGCCAGCTGTATTACACGCTGCAGGACCTGGATCCGGACTTCCAGGAGATGTTCCGGGTACTGGTGGATTTCGACGAAGACATTCCGATGGTGGACGAGAGCCTGGAGCAATTCGCCCAACTGCTCAAAACCCGCACCTCGGAGGAGGGCATGGCGCCGCTGACGGCCGATGCCGTGGCGCGGCTGGCCACCTACAGTGCGCGTCTGGCGGAACACCAGGGGCGCCTTTCGGCGCGGATCGGCGATCTGTTCCAGCTGGTCAGCGAGGCCGACTTCATCCGTCACCTGGCCTCGGACGAAATGACCGACGCCGGGCACATCGAACGGGCACTGAAAGCCAAGGCCACGCGTACCGGTCGGGTGTCGGCGCGGATTCTCGACGACATGCTGGCCGGGATCATCCTGATCGACACCGACGGCGCGGCCGTGGGCAAGTGCAACGGCCTGACGGTGCTGGAAGTCGGCGACTCGGCGTTCGGGGTGCCGGCGCGGATTTCCGCGACGGTGTATCCCGGCGGCAGCGGCATTGTCGACATCGAGCGTGAGGTCAATCTGGGCCAGCCGATTCACTCCAAGGGGGTGATGATCCTGACCGGTTACCTGGGCAGTCGCTATGCCCAGGAGTTCCCCCTGGCGATTTCCGCCAGCATTGCCCTGGAGCAGTCCTACGGTTACGTGGACGGTGACAGTGCTTCCCTGGGAGAGGCCTGCACCTTGATTTCGGCGCTGTCGAAAACTCCGCTCAAGCAGTGTTTCGCCATCACCGGCTCGATCAACCAGTTCGGCGAAGTGCAGGCGGTGGGTGGGGTCAACGAGAAGATCGAAGGTTTCTTCCGGCTGTGCGAGGCTCGCGGTCTGACCGGAGAGCAGGGGGCGATCATTCCCCAGGCCAACGTGGCCACCCTGATGCTCGATGAGAAAGTGCTGCAGGCAGTGCGTGCCGGGCAGTTCCATGTGTACGCGGTGCGTCAGGCCGACGAGGCCCTGAGCCTGCTGGTGGGTGAGCCGGCCGGTGAGCCGGATGCCGAAGGGCAGTTCCCCGAAGGCAGCGTCAATGCGCGGGTTGTGGAGCGCCTGCGGGTCATCGCCGAGATGATCAGTGAGGAAGACCTCAAGGAGGCGGAAAAGGAGTTGGCGCAAGAGGCGCTGAGCGAAACCAAGCCTGCGTGATGGCTGTCGATGGCGAGGGCAGTGTCCCTCGCTGTCGGCGTCGGGAGTCTGACGTCAATTTGACAAAATAGACCATTCGGCGCCTGTTGGATCGCTCAACTTTGTTTATCAGGCTTTTCTTCTATTCTCAGGGCAAGGAGAACGACAGTCGTCGCTGGATCGAAACAGTCCTCAATTGAAGGCTGAACAGTGGTTCTACCGAGGGTCGCCGCCATGTCGCGCAACCTTTGTCTCACCCGCCAATGCCTTGGCCTGGTTACCCGTATCGAATGCAGCGTCCGCCCACTGGCGGGGGACAACGGTATGTGGACTCTTCTCTTCGCCGCCGGAATGGCCGGTGAACAACCCTCGGCGATCAAGTCCCAGGGACCGTTCTGTGGCCCCGTGGTTGCCGAATCGATTCTCGACTCGATCGTTGAAAGCCTGACCACCCACGGCTATCAACTGGCCGACGATCCGCAGATCTGGTGCCTGCACCTCCAGGCCCAGCTACGTCAGATCAATGGCGAACGGGGACGCAGCGCCGGCGACTTCTAGTTCCAGCCCGAGCCCTGATCCTCAGGAAGCCGGTGGTGTCGACTCGCTTTTCTCCAGCTTGACCTCGAAGCCGTATTCCACGGTTTCGAGGTCGCTGCGGGTATAGGTCTCCAACTGGCTGGGCTGGCCGTAGAAGTAGTGCACGTCGAACAGTGCCGGACCGTCGGCCGACGCGGTGTGGCTGGTCGCGAGAATCTCCTTCAGGTACTGGCCGCTGTCGTCCTTGGCATAAAAGCGCCAGGCGTCCGCGGGGAAGAGCTTCTGGTCCACGATCAGGGCATTGCCCTTGAGTTCGAGCCCTTTGGGCAACTGCCGGGTGCTGATGCTGTCCTTCTTGATGCTGGCCAGGAATAGTGGAATGGAACCCACGGCGTAAGCCGGGGTTTCCGGGAACAGGTTGAGGTCGTAGGTGATGACGCCGCGCAGCGGGTCGATCTCGAAGGCCTCGTCGGGCAGTTCGATCGGTTCGCCACGCTGGCCCTTGTCGTTCTGGGTGAAGAAGGTCAGGGGCGTGTCGCCGGTGCTGAACTCCGAGCCCAGCAGTTCGTCATTGAAGGTCCGTGGGTGGCTGAACTCAATGCGCATTGCGCTGGCATCCTCCACCGATTGGCTGATGGTCACGGACTTCTTCAGTGTTTCCTCGTCGAGCTGAGCGCCCTTGAGGTAGTTGGCCGCCTGATCGTCATAGACCACCACCGGCATGGGCAGCGGCTGGACGTTCTTGTCGGTGGTGCTGCGGTCGAAACGATGCACCGGCAGGTCCAGGTCCTTGCGTGTGACGCTGGCCTGAGCGAAGTCGAGCACCGCCACCTCGAGCTTGTCCACCACGCCGTTGAAATACACCTTGGCGTAATGATTGGTGTGTTGTTGCTCGAAGGCTTTCTGTTCGTTCTCCAGTTGTTTCTCGAAGTCGTCGCTCCAGCTTTTCTGCTTCTGCATCTCGGCCAGTTGCTGTTGGTAAAAGGCAATTTGTGCCGCGCTCTCGTTGATCGAGCCGGAGCGGGAGAGGATCTGACCGGTGCTGTCCCGGGCTTGTGTCAACAGCGGGTTGAGCGAGGTGTCGTTGGCCTCTTCGGGGAGCGGGCTGCTGTTGTTCAGTTCGATTTCGGCGACGTTTTTCTCCAGCGACAGCAGGGTCAGGCGGATGTTGCCGTCTTGGCGCGGCTTGCCGATATCGGCCTTGGTCAGCTCGAAGGTGAGTACGCGACTGGGGGCGATCACTTCAAGCTTGCCCAGCAGGGAGACGGGTTGCGGCTGGTTCTTGTTGTCGACCTCCAGGCCCTCGATAAAGGGGTAGGTTACGGTCAGGTCGTCCGGGTTGGTCAGGTTGGAGCTTGACGGGCTCAGTTGAATCCCCGGATCGGTCTCCGACCATTCAGGTTGGAAGGGGACGACTTTCTTGTTGCTCAGGGTGACCGACTGCCACTCCAGGCCGTGGGGAAAGGGGAACTGCGCGGACAGGTCGAAGCTGAACGGAAACACCGGTTGCAGGTCGGTCAGGTAGTCCGAGCTGGAAGGCTTGCGCAACACGAACAGGCCATTGACGTAGGTATCCACCAAGGCTTGTGGCGTGGGGTAATGCTTGAGCAGGGCCAGGCTGTCCTCGCCGTATTCGGTGTCGATCGGCTTGCTGGCAAGCTTGCCTTGCGCGCGCTCCAGAAGCAGCAGCGAGCCCCCGAGATCGCTGATGGCTTCTTTGAGCTTGGGATCCTGGATAGCGTCCAGGGAGGCTTCGAACTGCCTGGTTCTCTCTTCGAGGCTGGCCTGCTTGTGTTCGTCGCTGGGTGAACAGCCGCCGCTGATCAGCAGAACCAGGCCAAGGCCGATGCTTGTCAAAGGCAATCGCAAATCCATTTTCCAGTCTTCCTGTCCAATGTCGGTGAGTGGTAGGAACGGTTCGACACTAGCAGAAAAAACGTGCGGAAAAACCCGTAGAAACGGGGATTGCCTGTGGTTTATGGGCATTTGGCGCGCTGATATACTCGCCGCCGTTTTTTACTCCGGGTGCGAGATTTAATGGAACGTTTTATCGAAAATGCAATGTATGCCTCACGCTGGCTGCTGGCGCCGATCTACTTCGGTTTGTCCCTGGGCCTGCTGGCGTTGGCATTGAAGTTCTTCCAGGAAGTCTTCCACGTCATTCCCAATGTATTTTCGATGGCTGAGTCGGACCTGATCCTGGTCCTGCTGTCGTTGATCGACATGGCGCTGGTGGGCGGTCTGCTGGTGATGGTGATGATCTCCGGCTATGAGAACTTCGTATCGCAGCTGGACATCGATGAAGACAAGGAAAAGCTCAGCTGGCTGGGCAAGATGGATTCTTCGTCGCTGAAGATGAAGGTGGCGGCTTCCATCGTGGCGATCTCCTCGATTCACCTGTTGCGGGTGTTCATGGACGCCAAGAACACTCCGACCGAGTACCTGCTGTGGTACGTGGTGATTCACATGACCTTCGTGATCTCGGCCTTTGCCATGGGTTACCTGGACAAGCTGACCAAGCACTGATTGCTCCTGCTGGATCAATAGCGGCCGCCCGTGCGTTGCAAAACGGACGGGCGGTGTTGTTTGTGGCTTGTGCTTTTCTTGACCGAGGAATATCCATGTAGGCGTCGGGGGTTTCCAATGCACGAGGTGCGCTTATGAACCTGCAGGAAATGAATGCCTACGCCATCGCCGGAAAAGTCGATGAATTGAACCTGATCTCCCTGGAAGGCGGGATCTATCTGCTCGAGGCGCGCATGCACGGGGCTGCTTACCCGCTCAGCGACGCCCAGGGCCAGATGTTTCATCTGCGTTCGGTAGAGCATGCCCGTGAGGTATTGCAGTCCTTTCCCAAGTTGCCTTTCAACCTGATTCACACTTCGGTGCACGATGAGATGTGCGGTTTGTCCGCCAGTGCCGAAGAAAGCCTGAAGGTACCGATCACTATGCGCTCCGCCTGGTAATGGCGGGGTTGCGCTGATTATCGCCGAACTTCTGTGCTAGTCTGCTCGCCCTTTTGATTCCGGGCGCTCCGGGAGGCCCTGTGTTTCTGCGGCCTTCCCTGAGCCGTCCGCACAGCGGAGCAGTGTCATGTCCGAAGTAAATCTGTCCACCGACGAAACCCGCGTCAGCTACGGTATTGGCCGTCAGCTGGGTGACCAGCTGCGCGACAACCCGCCACCGGGTGTGAGCCTGGACGCAATCCTGGCGGGCCTGACCGACGCATTCGCCGGTAAGCCAAGCCGTGTGGGTCAGGAAGAGATGTCCGCCAGCTTCAAGGTGATTCGCGAAATCATGCAGGCCGAAGCGGCTGCCAAGGCTGAAGCGGCTGCTGGTGCCGGCCTGGCTTTCCTGGCGGAAAACGCCAAGCGTGAAGGCATCACCACCCTGGCTTCCGGTCTGCAATTTGAAGTGCTGACCCAGGGCGACGGCGCCAAGCCATCCCGTGAAGACAGCGTGCGTACCCACTATCACGGCACCCTGATCGACGGCACCGTGTTCGACAGCTCCTACGAGCGCGGCCAGCCTGCCGAATTCCCGGTAGGTGGCGTGATCGCCGGCTGGACCGAAGCGCTGCAACTGATGAACGCCGGTAGCAAATGGCGTCTGTACGTGCCGAGCGAACTGGCTTACGGCGCACAAGGCGTGGGCAGCATCCCGCCGCACAGCGTTCTGGTGTTCGACGTCGAGCTGCTGGACGTTCTGTAACCCGTGTAGGGGCCAGATGGCTGGCAATGACGGCCGCGCACGCGCGGTCCGTTCATCCTCGGCCAGCTTGCCCCTTTCTCGGTTCTGGTTTCATAGACGGATTTTTGCGCCCAGGCTCTGGCCATCGGCGCCGGTTGGCCGCAAGGCTCTGGCGTAGCAGAACAAAAACAGGTTGCGCACCAACTCCTTGAGTACCAGCGGCTCGCTGGAGCTCAAACCGTTCAGGTCCAGATCTCCCTGGTCCTGCAGCTCGCTCAGGGCTTCCTCTTCCAGCACAGCACAGACTTCCCCGGTTTCCCGATGCAGGATTCGCAGGTAGGGGTGTGGGCGGTCCAGCCAGGCATCAATCAAATAAGTCATGGGTGTCATCTCCTTGAATGGGGTTCAATGAGAATAATTCTTATTCAATGAATAGCAAGTACCTATTGGCGGTTTCTGCTTTTTTCTGTGTGGAAATTGTTTTCGATCAAATCGGCTGGCTTTTCGCTAGCAGGTGTGTGGATCAAGCATGGAGGGGGGTATAGGTGGGAAACCCTCTCGCGGCAGGCGCGAGAGGGGGTAGGCGTCAGACCTTGCGGACGAACTCGGATTTGAGCTTCATCGGGCCGATGCCGTCGATCTTGCAGTCGATGTCGTGGTCGCCATCGCACAGGCGGATGTTCTTGACCTTGGTGCCAACCTTGACCACCAGGGAGGTGCCCTTGACCTTGAGGTCCTTGATCACGGTGATGGTGTCGCCGTCTTGCAGCACGTTGCCCACCGAATCTTTCTTCACGGCTTCATCGGAGGCGGCTTCGGCTTCGCCGCTGGCGGACCACTCGTGGGCGCACTCGGGGCAGATCAGCTGGGTGCCGTCCTCGTAGGTGTATTCGGAATTGCATTTTGGGCAGGGTGGCAAAGTGCTCACTTAAGCTCCTCAAAGTCAGGATGGCTAAAAAGCGCACATTGTATAGGGTTTTGTCGGGGAGGGGGCGCTGGGAAGTTGCGCCGGCTCCTGCGCATAGGCAGGAGCCGGTGCACTTTAGTGGGTGCGGGCGACGGCGAATTCGCTCAGTTCCACCAGAGCGTCGCGGTATTCGCTGGGTGGCAGGGCTTCCAGGCAAGTAATGGCGCGAGCCACGTAGTCGCGAGCCAGCTGTGCGGTGTAGTCCAGGGAGCCCGACGCCTCAACCGCGGCACGTATGCTTTCCAGGTCCTCGATACCGCCTTTCTGGATGGCCTGGCGCACCAGGGCAGCCTGTTCCGGGGTGCCTTCGCGCATGGTGTAGATCAGCGGCAGGGTCGGTTTGCCCTCCGCCAGGTCGTCACCGACGTTCTTGCCCAGGGTTTCGGCATCGCCACGGTAGTCCAGCAGGTCGTCCACCAGTTGGAAGGCCACGCCCAGGTGATCGCCAAAGGTGCGCAGGGCTTCGGACTGTTCCGGTGTCGCACCGGCCAGGGCGGCGGCGCTGTGGGTCGAGGCTTCGAAGAGCATCGCGGTCTTGCCGCGGATGACTTCCATATAGGTTTCTTCGGTGGTGCTGGCGTCACGCACCTTGGACAGTTGCAGCACTTCGCCTTCGGCGATGATCCGCGTGGCCTGGGACAGAATGCGCATGACCGGCATCGAGCCCAGTTCGACCATCATCTCGAAGGAGCGCGAGTACAGGAAATCGCCCACCAGCACGCTGGGAGCATTGCCCCACATGGCGTTGGCGGTGGAGCGGCCACGGCGCATGCCGGACATGTCGACCACATCGTCATGCAGCAGGGTGGCGGTGTGCAGGAACTCGATGGTGGCGGCCAGCAGGCGCAGGTCATCGCCTTCGCGGCCCAGGGCCTTGCCACATAGCAACACCAACAGCGGGCGCAGGCGCTTGCCTCCGGCCGAGGTGATGTAGTCGCCGATTTTCGAAACCAGCGGTACTCGGGAAGTCAACTGTTTCTTGATGATGCCGTCGACGGCGCTAAAATCGTCCGCCACCGCGCGGTAGAAAGCTTGGGGTTGCATCAGCGACAGGTGCTCCAGAAGGGTTGCGCGGCATGCTAGGACCCGCGTCCGCAGGTGTCAAGGCGCGCTCCCGGCGGTGCTTGGCGCCGCCTGAACGGCACTTGCATCGCTATTGTGCCTTGCGTACAATCGCGCACCCTGAACTTCCTGGGCAGCACCTGCCTTACGCAATTGCACTTGGGCCGTTCCAGCCCCATGCAGCCATGCCAGCCAATACCTCTTCTTATAAAGAGCTGGGTGAGCAGGATTATCGGAGAAATACCATGTACGCAGTAATCGTTACCGGCGGTAAGCAATACAAGGTCGCTGAAGGTGAATACCTGAAGATCGAAAAACTGGAAGTCGCCACTGGCGAATCCGTGACTTTTGACCGCGTTCTGTTGGTCGCCAACGGCGACGACGTGAACATCGGCGCACCTGTTGTTGCTGGCGCAACCGTCAAGGCTGAAGTGATCTCCCAAGGTCGTCACGATAAAGTCCGCATCATCAAGTTCCGTCGCCGTAAGCACCACATGAAGCGTATGGGCCACCGCCAGTGGTTCACCGAGATCAAAATCACCGGTATTCAGGCTTAATTTCAGCCTAATTCCTCACTAGGAGAATTGAACTCATGGCACACAAAAAAGCTGGTGGTAGTACCCGTAACGGTCGCGACTCAGAAGCCAAACGCCTTGGCGTGAAGATGTATGGCGGCCAGGTCATCAAGGCCGGCAACATCATCGTGCGTCAGCGCGGCACCCAATTCCACGCTGGCTACGGCGTTGGCATGGGTAAAGATCACACCCTGTTCGCGAAAATCGAAGGCGTGATCAAGTTCGAAGTAAAAGGCGCCTTCGGTCGTCGTTACGTGAGCGTTGTCGCGGCTTAATTGCGCGATCGCTGGAAAAGCCCTGTCTCGCGACGGGGCTTTTTCGTTTGTGGGATGAGTCTCTTGCAAAACTGTTTGTACGAGCTGGCAGCGTTGGATGTTTCGGTCGTTGATTGAGGTCGCTGCGCTCATTTTTGCAAGAGTCTTATGTCTTGGTTTCTTCAGCTCGCCCGTGCGGCGAGAGGCGTTTGATCATGAAGTTTGTTGATGAAGTTTCGATCCGAGTAAAAGCTGGCGACGGCGGCAATGGCTGCATGAGTTTCCGTCGGGAAAAATTCATCGAGAACGGTGGTCCCAACGGCGGTGATGGTGGTGACGGCGGCTCGATCTATATGGTTGCCGACGAAAACCTCAACACCCTGGTGGACTACCGTTACACCCGGCATTTCGATGCCGAGCGTGGCTCCAATGGTGGCAGCACCGACTGCACCGGCAAGAAGGGTGAGGATCTGGAGCTGCGGGTTCCGGTCGGCACCACCATCATCGATGCTGGCACCCAGGAGGTCATTGGTGACCTGACCAAGGCCGGTCAGCGCCTGATGGTGGTGCAGGGTGGCTGGCACGGTCTGGGTAACACCCGGTTCAAGTCCAGTACCAACCGTGCGCCGCGCCAGACCACTCCGGGCAAGCCGGGTGAGCAGCGCGATCTCAAGCTGGAGCTGAAGGTGCTGGCGGACGTCGGTCTGCTGGGCTTGCCGAATGCCGGCAAAAGTACCTTTATTCGCTCGGTTTCCGCGGCCAAGCCGAAGGTGGCCGATTATCCGTTCACCACGCTGGTGCCGAACCTGGGCGTGGTCAGTGTCGATCGCTGGAAGAGCTTCGTCATTGCCGATATTCCGGGTCTGATCGAAGGGGCTTCCGATGGCGCGGGACTGGGGATTCGCTTCCTCAAGCACTTGGCGCGCACGCGCATCCTGCTGCACCTGGTGGACATGGCGCCGCTGGATGAAAGCAGTCCGGCGGATGCGGCGGAGGTGATTGTCAACGAGCTGGTCAAGTTCAGCCCGTCCCTGGCCGAGCGCGAGCGCTGGCTGGTGCTGAACAAGAGCGACCAGATTCTTGAGGAAGAGCGTGAGGAGCGCGTCAAGGAGATCGTCGATCGCCTGCAGTGGACTGGCCCTGTCTACGTGATCTCGGCCATTTCCAAGGATGGCACCGAGCGTCTGAGTCGCGACATCATGCGTTACCTGGAGGATCGTGCTGATCGCCTGGCGGCCGACCCGGCCTACGCCGACGAGCTGGCCGAGCTGGATCAGCGTATCGAAGACGAGGCGCGCGCACAGTTGCAGGCGCTGGATGACCAGCGTGCTCTGCGTCGCAGTGGCGTCAAGAGCGTCCACGACATCGGTGACGATGATTGGGATGAAGAGGATGTGGATGACGAGGACGGTCCGGAAATCATCTACGTCCGCGACTGATCCTGTCGTCGCGGGCTGGTCCGCGAAGACGGTTTATCTGGCCTGGCGCGGTGTTATCATCGCTGCCAGCCAGCTCTCAAGGCGCCGCTCATTCGAGCGGCGTTTTGGTATCTGCAAGCTGTGAATACGAATAACCCCATGAGTGGCGCTCGGTCGCGCCGCTCGCTGGCAAAGGTTGAATAAGATGCGGAGCAAGGTGACGGGTGCGCAACGCTGGGTCGTGAAGATCGGTAGCGCGCTGCTGACGGCGGACGGCAAGGGGCTGGATCGCGCTGCAATGGGTGTATGGGTCGAGCAGATGGTGGCCTTGCATGAGGCCGGCGTCGAGTTGGTATTGGTTTCCTCGGGCGCTGTGGCGGCCGGGATGAGCCGCCTGGGCTGGACCGCACGACCGAGTGCGATGCATGAGTTGCAGGCGGCCGCTGCCATTGGCCAGATGGGGTTGGTGCAGGCCTGGGAATCGAGTTTTGCCGAGCATGGCCGGCATACCGCGCAGATTCTGCTGACCCATGACGATCTGTCGGATCGCAAGCGTTACCTCAATGCGCGCAGTACCCTGCGGGCGCTGGTGGAGCTCAAGGTGATTCCGGTGATCAATGAAAACGACACCGTGGTCACCGATGAAATCCGCTTTGGCGACAACGATACCCTGGCGGCGCTGGTTGCCAACCTGGTGGAGGCTGATCTGCTGGTGATTCTCACGGATCGCGATGGCATGTTCGACGCCGATCCGCGCAGCAATCCCGATGCTCAGTTGATTTACGAGGCGCGTGCCGATGATCCGGCGCTGGACGCCGTGGCTGGAGGTACCGGCGGCGCCCTGGGGCGTGGCGGCATGCAGACCAAGTTGCGGGCGGCGCGGCTGGCGG
Source organism: Pseudomonas sp. St29 (assembly GCF_001547915.1). Classification (NCBI taxonomy): domain Bacteria; kingdom Pseudomonadati; phylum Pseudomonadota; class Gammaproteobacteria; order Pseudomonadales; family Pseudomonadaceae; genus Pseudomonas; species Pseudomonas sp. St29. Next base: position 5,832,927 of record NZ_AP014628.1, on the reverse strand, counting down.
CGCGTTCCGGTGCGCACACCATCATTGTGGGTGGGCGTCTGGAGCGGGTGCTGGATCGCCTCAAGGCCGGCGAGCGCATAGGTACCTTGTTGTCGCCGGAGCGCGGCATGCTGGCGGCTCGCAAGCAGTGGCTGGCCGGGCATCTGCAGACCCGTGGCACCCTGGTGCTGGATGAAGGGGCGGTGTCGGCGCTCGCTCAGGGCAACAAGAGCTTGTTGCCGGTTGGGGTCAAGCAGGTCCAGGGCGGTTTCCGGCGTGGCGAAATGGTGGTTTGCGTGGCGCCCGACGGTCGTGAGATCGCCCGTGGCCTGGCCAACTATAGTGCGCTTGAGGCGCAGAAGATCATCGGTCAGCCTTCTGATGCAATTGTGGGTGTCCTGGGTTACATGGCTGAACCGGAACTGGTTCACCGCGACAACCTGATTCTGGTGTAAGCGATCTAAGGAAAAGCGAATGCGCGTAGCAAAAGGATTGTTGGGCTTGCTCTTGGCGATGCCGTTCATGGCTTCGGCCGAGGAAATTGGTCAGGTGTCCACGGTGTTCAAGTTTGTCGGGCCGAACGATCGCATCGTGGTCGAGGCCTTCGATGATCCCAAGGTGGACGGTGTGACGTGCTATCTGTCGCGAGCCAAGACCGGTGGCCTCAAGGGTGGCCTGGGTTTGGCGGAGGATCGTGCCGAGGCGTCCATCGCTTGTCGTCAGGTGGGGCCGATCGCGTTCAAGGGTGAGCTCAAGGATGGTGAGGAGGTCTTCAAGGAGCGTACTTCCCTGGTGTTCAAGACCATGCAAGTGGTGCGTTTTCTCGACAAGAAGCGCAACACCCTGGTGTATCTGGTCTACAGCGATCGGGTGATCGAGGGCAGTCCGCAGAATGCGGTGACGGCGATTCCTATCCTGCCTTGGCCGCATCAGTGAAATATTGAATCTTGGCGAGCCGGCTCCGGGTGGGGCTGGCTGGTCGAGGTGATAAATGGCAGGCAATAAAAAACCGACCCTTGGGTCGGTTTTTTAACAAGCGCGTCGCTTAGGCTGCAGCAGCAAGGTTCAGAGCCTTGATGTGGCCATTCAGACGACCTTTATGGCGAGCAGCTTTGTTCTTGTGGATGATGCCCTTATCGGCCATGCGGTCGATAACTGGCACGGCCAGAACATAAGCAGCTTGCGCTTTAGCGGCGTCTTTGGCGTCGATGGCCTTAACTACGTTCTTGATGTAGGTACGAACCATGGAACGCAGGCTGGCGTTGTGGCTGCGACGCTTCTCAGCCTGTTTTGCACGTTTTTTGGCGGAAGGTGTGTTGGCCACCGTCGAGCTCCTCGAAAGACTTTTTGGGAAATAGCAAACAAAATAGGCCGCGAATCATGCCGATGAGTTGAAGTCTTGTCAAGGGCGGGTGATACGTTCCGCTGAGTGGTCGATCTGAAGAGGCGGGATATTTATTTCCGGCGCTTGACCTGTAAACTCGCGAGCTTTGGCTCTGTGCTGTTGCGGCGCGGAGTATCGCATAAGTGGGCGTCTTTTCGCCTGCTGTTTATCTACAGGCAAACAACCTTTTCATGAACCTGCTCAAGTCATTGGCCGCGGTCAGCTCTATCACGATGCTTTCCCGGGTGCTGGGGTTTGTCCGCGATACCATCATCGCGCGCACCTTCGGCGCCGGGATGGCGACGGATGCTTTCTTCATCGCCTTCAAACTGCCCAACCTGCTGCGACGGATCTTTGCCGAGGGCGCCTTTTCCCAGGCCTTCGTACCGATCCTCGCGGAGTACAAGAGTCAGCAGGGCGAGGAGGCGACCCGCACCTTTATCGCCTATGTCTCGGGGTTGCTGACCCTGGTCCTGGCGCTGGTCACGGCCCTGGGCATCATTGCCGCGCCCTGGGTGATCTGGGCCACGGCGCCTGGTTTCGTCGATTCGCCGGAAAAATTCGCCCTGACCTCCGATCTGTTGCGGGTGACCTTTCCTTATATATTGCTGATTTCGCTGTCCTCGCTGGCCGGGGCGATTCTCAATACCTGGAATCGCTTCTCGGTGCCGGCCTTCGTGCCGACGCTGCTCAATGTCAGCATGATCATCTTCGCGCTGTTCCTGACCCCGTATTTCGATCCGCCCGTGATGGCGCTGGGTTGGGCGGTACTGGCCGGTGGCCTGGCGCAACTGCTCTACCAACTGCCGCACCTGAAGAAGATCGGCATGCTGGTGCTGCCACGCCTGAATCTGCGGGACACCGGTGTCTGGCGGGTGATGAAACAGATGCTGCCGGCGATTCTCGGGGTGTCCGTCAGTCAGATCTCGCTGATCATCAACACCATCTTTGCCTCGTTCCTGGTAGCCGGCTCCGTGTCCTGGATGTATTACGCCGACCGGCTCATGGAGCTGCCGTCCGGCGTGCTGGGGGTCGCCTTGGGGACCATTCTGCTGCCGACCCTGGCCAAGACCTACGCCAGCAAGGATCGTCATGAGTACTCGCGGATCCTCGATTGGGGGCTGCGCCTGTGTTTCATCCTGGTGCTGCCGTGCTCCCTGGCCCTGGGCATACTGGCCGAGCCGCTGACGGTCTCGCTGTTCCAATATGGCGAGTTCAGCGCCTTTGATGCCTCCATGACCCAGCGTGCGCTGGTGGCTTATGCCGTGGGTTTGCTGGGAATCATCGTGATCAAGGTGCTGGCGCCGGGCTTTTATGCGCAGCAGAACATCCGTACGCCAGTGAAAATCGCCATTTTCACCCTGGTCGTCACCCAGTTGCTCAACCTGGCGTTTATCGGCCCCTTGAAGCACGCCGGCCTGGCCCTGGCCATCAGTGCTGGAGCCTGTATCAACGCGGGCCTTTTGTTTTATCAGCTGCGCAAGCAGCAGATGTTCCAGCCGCAGCCGGGCTGGGGGCGCTTTGCGCTGAAGTTGCTGGTGGCCGTGGCGGTCATGTCCGGTGTGCTTCTGGGGTTGCTGCACTTCATGCCAGCCTGGGACCAGGGGCTTATGCTTGCGCGTTTCCTGCGTCTGGGGGTTCTGGTGGTGGCTGGCGTGGTGGCCTATTTCGGCATGCTGGCCCTGCTGGGCTTCCGTTTGCGCGACTTCAATCGCAAAGCCTTGAACTGATGACGCTTTAATGGTCGGGGCAGGGCGGGCACCGGTTTTGTCGGTTCGATCACTTTGGGTTACGGTGTTGCCTGTCGTCGGCCGCCGGGTGTGGTTATAATCGGCCACTTTATGAGCAAGAAGCGCGTTATGCAGCTGGTTCGAGGCCTCCACAATCTGCGCCCCCAGCATCGGGGCTGCGTCGCCACTATTGGCAACTTTGACGGTGTTCACCGTGGTCACCAGGCTATTCTGGGGCGACTGCGTGAGCGTGCGCTTGAGTTGGGCGTGCCCAGCTGCGTGGTGATCTTCGAGCCGCAGCCGCGGGAGTTTTTCTCCCCGGAGACCGCCCCGGCCCGCCTGGCCCGCTTGCGCGACAAGCTGCAGTTGCTGGCTCAGGCAGGTGTCGATCGGGTCCTGTGCCTGGCCTTCAACCAGCGCCTGAGCAAGCTCGGCGCCAGCGAGTTCGTCGAGCGGATCCTGGTGGACGGCCTGGGTGTGCAGCACCTGGAAGTGGGGGACGATTTCCGCTTCGGCTGCGACCGGGTTGGCGATTTCGAGTTCCTGCAACAGGCCGGAGCCACCCACGGATTTACCGTGGAAGCCGCGCAGACCGTTGAGCTGGATGGCTTGCGCGTCAGCAGCACCCAGGTCCGCAATGCCCTGGCCGCTGCCGACTTTGATCTGGCCGAGCGGCTGCTCGGTCGACCGTACCGGATTGCCGGACGGGTACTGCACGGGCAGAAGCTGGCGCGCCAGTTGGGTACGCCCACTGCCAACGTGCAATTGAAACGCCGCCGCGTGCCGCTGTCCGGGGTCTACCTGGTGAGCGTCGATATCGATGGCAAGGCTTGGCCCGGTGTCGCCAATATTGGCGTGCGGCCCACGGTTGCAGGTGATGGCAAGGCCCACCTGGAAGTTCATCTTTTAGATTTTGCCGGCGATCTGTATGACCGGCGTTTGACGGTGGTTTTCCACCATAAGCTGCGTGAAGAGCAGCGTTTCGCCTCCCTGGAGGCGTTGAAGACGGCGATCAATGCGGATGTTGCCGCCGCCCGTGCCCAAGTGGCACGTATCCATAGCGCCAATCGCTAATGAAGAGCCTTAAATGACCGACTATAAAGCCACGTTAAACCTTCCGGACACCGCCTTCCCAATGAAGGCCGGCCTGCCTCAGCGCGAACCACAGATTCTGCAGCGTTGGGACAGCATTGGCCTGTACGGAAAGTTGCGCGAGATTGGCAAGGATCGTCCCAAGTTCGTCCTGCACGACGGTCCTCCCTATGCCAACGGCTCGATTCACATCGGTCATGCGGTCAACAAGATTCTCAAGGACATGATCATCCGCTCGAAAACCCTGGCGGGTTTCGACGCGCCTTATGTTCCGGGTTGGGACTGCCACGGCCTGCCGATCGAGCACAAGGTCGAGGTGACTCACGGCAAGAACCTGTCTTCGGACCAGACTCGCGAGCTGTGCCGCGCCTACGCGTCGGAGCAGATCGAAGGGCAGAAGGCCGAGTTCATCCGCCTGGGCGTGCTGGGTGACTGGGCCAACCCGTACAAGACCATGAACTTCGCCAACGAGGCCGGGGAGATCCGTGCCCTGGCGGAAATGGTCAAGGGTGGTTTCGTGTTCAAGGGCCTGAAGCCGGTGAACTGGTGCTTCGACTGCGGTTCGGCCCTGGCCGAGGCGGAAGTCGAGTATCAGGACAAGAAGTCCGCCACCATCGACGTGGCCTTCCCGATTGCCGACGAAGCCAAGCTGGCTGGCGCCTTCGGCCTGGCCAAGCTGGCCAAGCCCGCCGCCATCGTGATCTGGACAACCACCCCGTGGACCATCCCGGCGAACCAGGCGCTGAACGTCCATCCGGAGTTCAACTACGCCCTGGTGGATGCCGGCGAGCGCCTGCTGGTCCTGGCCGAAGAACTGGTGGAGTCCTGCCTGGCTCGCTACAACCTGGAAGGCTCGGTGATCGCCACCGCCCCGGGTTCGGCCCTGGAACTGATCAATTTCCGTCACCCGTTCTATGATCGCCTGTCGCCGGTGTACCTGGCCGAGTACGTGGAACTGGGCGCCGGTACCGGCGTGGTTCACTCCTCGCCTGCCTACGGTGAAGACGACTTCGTGACCTGCAAGCGCTACGGCATGGTCAACGACGACATCCTCAACCCGGTACAGAGCAACGGTGTCTACGCGTCGTCGCTGGAGTTCTTCGGCGGCCAGTTCATCTGGAAGGCCAACCCGGCCATCGTCGACAAGCTGAGCGAAGTCGGCGCGCTGCTGCACACCGAAACCATCAGCCACAGCTACATGCACTGCTGGCGTCACAAGACCCCGCTGATCTATCGCGCCACCGCGCAATGGTTCGTCGGCATGGACAAGCAGCCGGAAGCCGGCGGCACCCTGCGTCAGCGCGCCCTGCAAGCCATCGAGGACACCCAGTTCGTCCCGGCCTGGGGCCAGGCGCGCCTGCACTCGATGATCGCCAACCGTCCGGACTGGTGCATCTCCCGCCAGCGCAACTGGGGCGTGCCGATTCCGTTCTTCCTGCACAAGGAAAGCGGCGAACTGCACCCACGTACCGTCGAGCTGATGGAAGAGGTGGCCAAGCGCGTCGAACAGCAAGGCATCGAAGCCTGGTTCAAGATGGACGCCACTGAACTGCTGGGCGACGAAGCCAGCCAGTACGACAAGATCAGCGACACCTTGGACGTCTGGTTCGATTCCGGCACCACCCACTGGCACGTGCTGCGCGGTTCGCACCCGATGGGCCATGAAAGCGGCCCGCGGGCCGACCTGTACCTGGAAGGTTCCGACCAGCACCGCGGCTGGTTCCACTCGTCCCTGCTCACCGGTTGCGCCATTGACAACCACGCGCCGTATCGCGAACTGCTGACCCACGGTTTCACCGTGGACGAGAACGGCCGCAAGATGTCCAAGTCCCTGGGCAACGTGATCGCCCCGCAGAAGGTCAACGACACCCTGGGCGCCGACATCATGCGCCTGTGGGTTTCGGCCACCGACTACTCCGGCGAGATGGCGGTTTCCGATCAGATCCTGCAGCGCAGCGCCGACGCCTACCGGCGTATCCGTAACACCGCGCGCTTCCTGCTCTCCAACCTGAGCGGCTTCAACCCGGCCACCGACCTGCTGCCGGCTGAAGACATGCTGGCCCTGGACCGTTGGGCCGTGGACCGTACCCTGCTGCTGCAGCGTGAGCTGGAACTGCACTACGGCGAATACCGCTTCTGGAACGTCTACTCCAAGGTGCACAACTTCTGCGTGCAGGAGCTGGGCGGCTTCTACCTGGACATCATCAAGGACCGCCAGTACACCACCGGCGCCAACAGCCAGGCCCGGCGTTCCTGCCAGACCGCGCTGTTCCACATCTCCGAAGCGCTGGTGCGCTGGATCGCGCCGATCCTGGCCTTTACCGCCGACGAGCTGTGGCAGTACCTGCCGGGCGAGCGCAACGAATCGGTGATGCTCAACACCTGGTACGAAGGCCTGAGCGAGTTGCCGGAAGGCTTCGAGCTGGACCGCGCCTTCTGGGAGCGGATCATGGCGGTCAAGGCCGCGGTCAACAAGGAACTGGAGAACCAGCGCGCTGCGAAAGCGGTGGGTGGCAACCTGCAGGCCGAAGTGACCCTGTACGCCGAGGATTCGCTGTCGGCCGATCTGGCCAAGCTGAGCAACGAACTGCGCTTCGTGCTGATCACCTCCACCGCCAGCGTCGCGCCTCTGGCCCAGGCCCCGGCCGACGCGGTGGAAACCGAAGTCAGCGGCCTCAAGCTGAAAGTGGTCAAGTCGAGCTTCGTCAAGTGCGCCCGTTGCTGGCACTGCCGCGAAGACGTTGGTGTGCATCCGGAGCATCCGGAAATCTGCGGGCGTTGCGTGGACAACATCAGCGGCGCAGGCGAGGTTCGTCACTATGCCTAACGCCGCAGGCCGTTTCGGCCGTCTGGGCTGGCTGTGGTTGAGCGTGCTGGTCCTGGTCATCGACCAGGTCAGCAAGCTGCACTTCGAAAGTTCGTTGAGCATGTACCAGCAGATCGTGGTGATCCCGGACTACTTCAGCTGGACCCTGGCCTACAACACCGGTGCGGCCTTCAGCTTTCTTGCGGACAGCTCCGGCTGGCAGCGCTGGCTGTTTGCCCTGATCGCGATTGTGGTCAGCGCGGTGCTGGTGGTCTGGCTCAAGCGTCTGGGGCGCAATGAAACCTGGCTGGCCATCGCCCTGGCCCTGGTACTGGGCGGGGCTCTGGGCAACCTGTACGACCGCATCGCCCTGGGTCACGTGATCGATTTCATCCTGGTGCACTGGCAGAACCGCTGGTACTTCCCGGCATTCAACTTCGCCGACAGCGCCATTACCGTCGGCGCGGTGATGCTGGCCCTGGATATGTTCAAGAGCAAGAAAACCGGAGAAGCCGTTCATGACTGAACAGGTATTGACTGAACAACGTATCGGTCAGAACACCGAAGTCACTTTGCACTTCGCATTGCGCCTGGAGAACGGCGACACCGTAGACAGCACCTTCGACAAGGCCCCCGCGACCTTCAAGGTCGGCGATGGCAACCTGCTACCCGGGTTCGAAGCAGCGCTGTTCGGCTTCAAGGCTGGTGACAAGCGCCATCTGACGATCGAGCCAGAAAACGCCTTCGGCCAGCCCAACCCGCAGAACGTGCAGATCATCCCGCGTTCGCAGTTCCAGGACATGGAGCTGTCGGAAGGCTTGCTGGTGATCTTCAATGACGCGGCGAACACTGAATTGCCCGGTGTGGTCAAAGCGTTCGATGACGCTCAGGTCACCGTCGACTTCAACCACCCGCTGGCCGGCAAGACCCTGACCTTTGATGTCGAGATCATCGACGTCAAAGCGCTTTAACAGCATCGCCGGCACGCTGCCTCCTATTCTGTAGGAGCCGGTTTGCCGGCGATCCGCTGTCTACAACGATCTAACTTCTTGCGCGCAAGACACGAGGCACAGCATGCAAATCAAACTCGCCAACCCCCGTGGCTTCTGCGCCGGTGTGGACCGGGCGATCGAAATCGTCAATCGCGCCCTGGAAGTCTTCGGGCCGCCGATCTACGTCCGGCATGAAGTGGTACACAACAAATTTGTCGTCGAAGACCTGCGCGATCGCGGAGCGATCTTCGTCGAAGAGCTGGACCAGGTGCCGGATGACGTCATTGTCATCTTCAGCGCCCACGGTGTTTCCCAGGCGGTGCGCAGCGAAGCCGCCGGTCGGGGCCTCAAGGTGTTCGATGCCACCTGCCCACTGGTGACCAAGGTGCATATCGAAGTGGCGCGCTACAGCCGCGACGGTCGTGAATGCATCCTGATCGGCCACGCCGGCCACCCGGAAGTCGAAGGCACCATGGGCCAGTACGATGCTGGCAATGGAGGCGCCATCTACCTGGTAGAAGACGAGAAGGACGTGGCCGAGCTGCAGGTGCGCAACCCCGAGCGCCTGGCCTTCGTGACCCAGACCACCTTGTCCATGGATGACACCAGCCGGGTGATCGACGCTCTGCGTGCGCGCTTCCCGGCCATTGGCGGGCCGCGCAAGGACGACATCTGCTATGCCACGCAAAACCGCCAGGACGCGGTCAAGCAACTGGCCGACGAATGCGACGTGGTACTGGTGGTAGGCAGCCCTAACAGCTCCAACTCCAACCGCCTGCGCGAGCTGGCCGAGCGCATGGCCACCCCGGCCTACCTGATCGACGGTGCCGAGGATCTGCAACGCAGTTGGTTCGACGGGGTCGAGCGGATTGGCATCACCGCCGGTGCTTCGGCGCCGGAGGTTCTGGTGCGTGGGGTGATCCAGCAGTTGCAAGCCTGGGGCGCCACGGGGGCCGACGAGCTGGCGGGACGCGAAGAGAACATCACCTTCTCCATGCCCAAGGAACTGCGGGTTCGCTCCCTGCTCTGATCAGCCTGCTGTCGCACACAAGGCCTGCTCGGCGGCATCGCTGCGCAGGCTGACCCGCCCGCTGCGTGACAGCACCACCTGATGACGGCTGTGCTCCCGGTCTGCCTGGCAGATGTGCAGGGTGCCGGCCTGGAAGGCGCCACTGGGCAGCAACGGGTTGCCCAATGGGCTGAAACGCACGTAATGCTGCACCGGGCGATTGCCCACAATCAGGACCTGCCCACCGCTGCGCCGCTCGATCAGCAGCGGATTCTCCGAATCCTCCGGCCCCTTGCCACTGATATCCAGAATGATGCGCCAGCCCCGGCTCCAGTCGTTGTCCAGGCCATGGATCAGCGCGGTGCGTTGATGCAGGATTGCCGCCGCCCGGGCATTGCGCAGGCCGCTGGCAAGCATCTGCGCGGAGTCCTGCTGGCGATTGGAGCGCAGCAGCTCACTGAGGGCGGCGCTGGACAGTGGCAGCAACAGCGCCAGCACCGCCAGCGCGCTCAGCAGTTCGATCAGGCTGAAACCCTTCTCATGCATGCGCTATTCCTCCCTGGAACGCCCGATTTCACGCGATAGGTACCCGCCCTTGAGCCAAAGGGCCACAGTGCCAGTCTCCGACCGGCCAGGCGTTGAACTGTTATAGCCGAGGACTTTGCCAAGGCTTGCCATGAATTTGCGTACAAAGGGTTTCAGCTAGCGGCAACCACACATCGCGCTGTGTGTTGTCGCTTGCGGCACATGCTGTGTGGGGGCGCAGGGCAATGTATTGCGGGGTGTTCCAGTCAGCGGCCTGGGGGCGACGCCGAGGCTAACCTCTGGAGGCGGCCGCATCGATTTGCGCCGTCCTGGCGCGGCTCGCCGAACTTGAGGGGCCGTCGCCTGCGGCGAGTGACCGGTGCCTGTCTCAATCGAGGTGGGAGTCATGGAGGACATTACGGATGAACCGGTGGCATGCACAGGACGGCATGTCCTTGATCGAGGTGCTGGTGGCGCTGTCGATTCTGGCGCTGGGCCTGTTGGGAGCGGCGGCGCTGCAGATCAGGGCGCTGCAGCATACCGACAGTGCGCGAATGAGCACTCAGGCCAGCTTTATCGCCTACGACATGCTCGATCGCATTCGGGCCAACGCATCTGCCGATTACACCCTTGGTACTCCCTCTGAGGGCAACACGGGCACGGTGCGGGATCAGGACCTGGTGGACTTTGCCGGCAACGTCGCCAGCTTTGGCGGGCCCGGCGCCAAGGGGCGCACCAGTGTCAACCAGCAGGTCTACACCGTTCGCATCACCTGGGACGACTCCCGTGCCGCGGGCCGGGTTGCCAGCCAGCGCAGCCTGGAAATCAGCAGCCGAGTGGCGGTGGGGCCGGGAGGCACGCCGTGAAGCGAGGCAACTGCGGTTTTGCGCTGGTGGAGATGATGCTGGCGCTGCTCTTGGGGCTGGTGCTGGTGTTGGCCGCAACCCAGGTATTTATCGCGGCAAAACACACCTACCTCAGCCAGAGCGCCGCGGCCTACTTGCAGGAGGATGGGCGGTTTGTCCTGAGCAAGATGCTCCAGGAAATTCGCATGGCGGGGCTGGCAGGGTGTTTGCGGGACGTCGACGACGCGAGTATCGCCACGGAATTTTCTCGTTACCGGGCCACCCCGATTCAGTGGGACAGTGCCGAGCACAAGCTGACCCTGATCACCGCGGATGTCGGTGAGGATGGCGGGGCGCCGACCTGGAGCCTGGTCACCGACTGCCAGCGCAGCGCGGTGGCCTATTCGGGGGCTCATCCAGGAGGTGTCGGGCAGCAGGTGTTTGCCTTGCGACGAGTGTTCTACAGCTACAAGAACCATCAACTGTTGTTCGGCAGTGGCCTGGGCAAGCAGCAGGCGGTGCTGTTGGACAACGTCGAAGCCTTTGATGTCGGGTTCGGCGTGGCCCGCTCCGCAACGGATAGCGGGGTTGCTCGCTACAGCCCGCATCCGGGGGATCCGGCGCGGATCCGCAGCGTGCGATTGCGCCTGACCCTGGCCGATCCCGACGCTCGGGTCGGCCCGCAGAGCTACACGGTGGTGGCGGCCTTGCGCAACAGGTTGCCCTGATGAGGTACCCGGCAGGATTCAAGCCCGACGGCGAACGGGGCATGGCGTTGTTGGTGAGCCTGGTGTTTCTGCTGGTGCTGAGCCTGATCGGCCTGTCATCCCTGCAGAACGCCACCTTGCAGGAAAAGATGGCCGCCAGTCTGCTGCTGCACAATCGGGCTTTCCAGGCTGCGGAGGCGGCGCTGCGCCTGGGGGAAGGCGCGGTCCGCCGGGGTGATGACTCTTTGCCGCTGTGCGCGGATCCTGTGCGGTGTGCACCTCCCGCTGAATCGACGGTGGTCAGCGGTGCCGGCTTCAATGAGGCTTCGGCGGTGACCTGGGTCGCCACCGGCGAGGGTTTTTATGCGGTGCAGAACCTGGGGATTGTCCGGAATGCACTCGGCCTGCCCCCCGACACCTCGGCCACTCTGTACCGAGTGACTGCAGTAGGGCTGGCGGGGCAGGCGCGCAGCGTGCTGGAGAGCATTTATGCCAAGTACTGATTCCGAGATGCTGCGGTGCCGGTGGCCGTTGGTGTTTGCGCTCGTGCTGCTGGGCAATGGGGGGCAGGTTGTCGCAAGCGACGTTCAGTCGCCGGTCAGGGTGGCTGATCAGGTTCCGGAGCCCTCTGGCCTATTCGGTTCGTGGTCCTTGAGTGCTGGGTGGCTCGAGACTGGCGTGTGTGGCTCAGGCCAAGCCTGCGGGAAATTGATCGAGTTGCAGGCGTTCAGCGGTAAGATGCTCGACGCCGCGCCGCTGGACGCCGACGGTGCTGGAGTCGTGACGGATCAGGAAGCCTTCTCCACGGGCACCGGGTTCGTCGATGGGTTCCCCGGCCGCGCGGGCGTTTCCAGCCATCAGCCCCGCAAGATCGTCAGCGCCCCTGGCGGCGCCAGCAGCTCCCTGGAGCAAAGGTCCAGCGGTGGCAGCCGGCGCATCCTGTGGCGACAAATTCAGTAAGCGAGATTCTTGACCATGCGCAGATCCAACCAAGGTTTTACCCTGATCGAAATCATGATCGTGATTGCGATCATAGGTCTGGTCCTGACCTTGAGCCTTCCCAGCATCACCGAATACCTGAAGAAGCCCCATCGCAGCGAAATCGCGGCGTTGCTCACCGAGCAGGCACAGCAGCTCGAACGCCACTTTTCCAAAGCCGGGGTCTACAGCAACGCCCCGGACCTGAGTGCCGGCAACGATTACTACAGCATCGCCCCGACCCTGACCGACACCGGCTTCTCGCTGACCGCATCGCCCAAGGCCGATACGCTGATGGCGGGGGACAAATGCGGCAGCTTCAGCATCGATCAAACCGGCGCCATCAGCGTCACAGGTCAAGCCGAAGTGCTGACGGCCAAGGACTGCTGGGGGCGTTGATCACGGGTTTCGGGGGCTGCGGCGCCCACTGTCTTTCTCTTGAATGGATCTGACTATGGTTGAACAACAGCAAGTGCTGGTGGTGGGCGGCGGGGTGATCGGTCTGCTCACGGCCTTCAATCTGGCGTCCCGGGGCCAGCGGGTACGACTTGTGGAGCGCTCGGACCTGGGGCGCGAGTCGTCCTGGGCCGGTGGCGGGATCGTTTCGCCGCTGTATCCCTGGCGCTACAGTCCGGCGGTCACGGCCCTGGCCCACTGGTCCCAGGATTTTTATCCACAGCTGGCGCAGCAACTGCTGAACGCCACCGGGGTCGATCCCGAGGTCCATACCACCGGGCTCTATTGGCTGGACCTCGAAGACCAGGCCCTGGCGCTGGAGTGGGCGCAACGCGAAGGCCGTCCCCTGAGTGCCGTGGACATCTCGGCGGTGCATGACGGAGTCCCGGTGCTGGGTGCCGGCTACCAGCGGGCGATCTACATGGCCAATGTGGCCAATGTGCGCAACCCGCGTCTGGTCAAATCCCTCAAGGCGGCTTTGCAGGCCTTGCCCAATGTGCGCATTGACGAGCAATGCGCGGTCAGTGGTTTTATCCACGACGGCCAGCGAGTGGCAGGGGTGCATAGCTCGCTCGGAGAGATTCGTGCCGACCAGGTGGTGCTTTGCGCTGGTGCCTGGAGTGGCGAGTTGCTCGGTAGCCTGGGGCTGGAGCTGCCCGTGGAGCCGGTTAAGGGGCAGATGATCCTCTACAAGTGCGCTGCCGATTTCCTCTCCTGCATGGTTCTGGCCAAGGGGCGTTATGCCATTCCACGACGGGACGGCCATATCCTGGTGGGCAGCACCCTGGAGCATGAGGGCTTCGACAAGACCCCGACCGCCTCGGCACTGGAAAGCCTCAAGGCCTCGGCCGTCGAGCTGATCCCTGCCCTGGCGGATGCCGAAGTGGTGGGGCATTGGGCTGGGCTGCGACCCGGCTCTCCCGAGGGGATTCCCTATATCGGACCGGTTCCCGGGTTTGCCGGCCTGTGGCTCAACTGCGGGCATTACCGCAACGGTCTGGTGCTGGCACCGGCTTCCTGCCAGTTGTTCTGCGACCTGTTGCTGGGGCATGCACCGATCATCGATCCGGCGCCCTATGCCCCTGAGGGGCGGGTCTAGTCCAGTCCTAGCTTCTTCATGCGATAGCGCATCGAACGCAGCGACAGGCTCAACCGCCGGGCCGCCTCCGTGCGGTTCCAGCGGGTTTGCTCCAGGGTCTGGAGCAGCAACTGGCGCTCCACCTGCTGCAGGTGCCGCGCCAGATCGAGATTGAGGGCGGGCCCCGGCGGGAGCTCGTCCTCAGGTTCGGGGACCGGTAAATTCAGGTCTGCCACTTCGATCCACGGACTCTCGCAAAGGGCCTGGGCCCGTTCCAGCAGGTTCTCCAGTTCACGCACATTGCCGGGGAAGCCGTAGCGCTCCAGGGCTTGCAGTGCTTGTGGGCGCAACTGTGGGGCTGGCCGGCCACTGCTGGCGGCCAGACGCTGGAGGATGTGCCGGGCCAGTAGCCCGATATCGTCCCGACGTTCGCGCAGGGCGGGAACCCGCAACTCGATGACATTCAGCCGATAAAACAGGTCCTGGCGAAAGCGTCCGGCTTGCACTTCGCTTTTCAGATCCTTGTGGGTCGCACAGAGGATTCGTACATCCACCGCCTGTTCTTCCTGAGCGCCTACTGAGCGCACGGACTTTTCCTGCAGGGTTCGCAGCAGTTTCACCTGCATGACCAGCGGCAGGTCGGCGATCTCGTCGAGGAACAGGGTGCCGCCATGAGCGGCCCGGAACAGTCCGGGCTGATCCATCAGGGCGCCGCTGAAGCTGCCCTTGCGGTGACCGAAAAACTCGCTCTCCATCAGTTCGCCGGGAATCGCTCCGCAGTTGACCGGGACAAAGGGCTGTGCGGCTCTGGGGCCTGACTGGTGGATCAATCGGGCCACTCGTTCCTTGCCGCTGCCGGACTCGCCGCTGATGTAGAGCGGCGCGAGGCTGGCGGCCAGTTTGGCAATATGCCGGCGCAGGATGACCATGGGCGGCGAATCCCCCGGCAGTTGCTCAGAGAAGCGAGTCGCCACACCCGAGTGTTGTCGTTTCAGGGCGGTGGCCACCCAGTCCCGCAGGCGCTTGAGGTCCAGAGGCTTTGGCAGCAGGTCGCAGGTTTCGGCATCCAGGGCGCTGGTTGGCGCGCAGGCCTCGTGGCTGAGCAGGGCCACCGGCAGTTGGGGATGGTGCCGGCGAATATGCTGCAGCAGCTCCAGGCCGCTGCCGTCCGGCAGGTGCAGGTCGGTCAGGCACAGGTCGAAATGCTCCCGGGCCAGGTGGCTGCGGGCTTCCTGCAGGCTGCGGGCGCTTTGGGTGTGCAGGCGCATGCGGCCCAGGGTGATCTCCAGCACAGAGCGGATTTCCCTGGTCTCATCGACCACCAGCGCTCTGTGCTGTGGATTCATGGCGGTGGCCGTCTTTCTCCGGGAGTGAGCAGCGGGCGACAGCGCTCGTGCTGTAGGCGAGAGATGAAGTCTAGGCCCGCGGGGAGGCGCGCGCAGGGGCTTGGGCGACGGTTATTTTGTCGCCAGTTGTGTGGGTTGGCGCCCCGAGTCCGGGGCTGGCAGGGCGAGGGGAAAGCAAGGGCCTTCGGTGCTGGCGCAAGGGCTCAAGGTGCGCGTGTCGGGAATGGCTACGCGCTTGAGCCCATGTCGCAGCTGTCAGCGGTCCTGGCGGCCAGGGCCTTGCTCCAGATGTGCCTGGCTGCAGTACCACTGTTGCGACAGGCTCAGCGCCCGATCCTGAGGCAGGTGCACGCCGCAGTGGGCACAGCGCACCATTGGTGTAGTGGCCGGTTCGTGGGGGCTGCGGGGTGTGGCCGCGGGGCGCTTGAACTTGCGCCAGAACCATACCGCAGCGGCAATCAGGGCGATCCAGAACAGTAGACGAAGCATGGTGACCCGCTTTGTGGGGGGAGAGAGGCGGCAGTTTAGCCAAGCGCCTGGCAGGCGCACAGGCCCAAGAAGTGTCAGGCATGAAAAAGGGAGACTTGAAGTCTCCCTTTATTTGCTGCGCTGACTGTCAGTCGAACACGCCGAAGGTCATGTAGCTGAACCAGGAACGGTCGCTGTTGTTGCCGGCGGCCTCGTGCTTTTCTTCCTCGATCGCATCGCCGTTGCTGTCTTTGGGCTTGAGCTCCGACGGGATCGCGTCCTTGGCGTCCTGGTACTGCTTCATCACGTCCTGGTTGGCGCGGGTTTCTCCCGGCGGCAGCGGTGGGCGGGACTCGATCAGGCCCAGGGTGGCCTTGCTCAGCCACGAACGGTTGTCGGCTTCCGCCACGCGCGGTACGAACTGGCCGTCCACCAGGCTTGGGTGATTCGGGTAGTTGAGCTTCAGGGTTTCCAGGCTGGTTGCAGCCAGCTCGTCCAGGTGCAGGCGCTGGTAGGCCTCGGTCATCACCGCCAGGCCGTCACCCACGGAAGGGGTTTCCTGGAAGTTTTCCACGACGTAGCGGCCACGGTTGGCGGCGGCGACGTAGGCCTGGCGGGTCAGGTAGTAGTCGGCCACGTGGATTTCGTAGGCGGCCAGCAGGTTGCGCAGGTAGATCATGCGCTGCTTGGCGTCCGGGGCGTAGCGGCTGTTGGGGAAGCGGCTGGTGAGCTGGGCGAACTCGTTGTAGGAGTCGCGGGCGGCACCCGGGTCACGCTTGGTCATGTCCAGTGGCAGGAAGCGCGCCAGCAGGCCGACGTCCTGGTCGAAGGAGGTCAGGCCCTTGAGGTAGTAGGCGTAGTCCACGTTCGGGTGCTGGGGATGCAGGCGAATGAAGCGCTCGGCAGCGGACTTGGCGGCTTCCGGCTCGGCATTCTTGTAGTTGGCGTAGATCAGCTCGAGCTGTGCCTGATCGGCGTAGCGACCAAAGGGATAGCGCGATTCCAGGGCCTTGAGCTTGGCTGTGGCGCTGGTATAGCTGTGGTTGTCCAGGTCGGTCTGCGCCTGCTGGTACAACTCGACTTCGCTCAGGTTTTCGTCAACGACTTCCTTCGATGAGCAAGCAGCGGTCAGTGCGAGGATGGCGATCAGCAGCAGGTGTTTCACTTGCATGGCGGCTTGCGTCCCTATGACGGCCGCTGTCTTGGGCGGGGCCGTCCTGTTATGATGAGCGCCCCGTTGAAAGCCTCGGGGCAAAAGACGCCGTATTTAACCACAAGCGCGCAGCCGAAACCAAAGGCTGTGCCGACGCCCAGTCCGAGCATGTCCGATAAAATTGAACTTCGCGCAGAGGTGCCGTCCGAACTGGGCGGTCAACGCCTCGATCAAGTCGCCGCCCAACTATTCGCTGAGCATTCGCGCTCGCGCCTTTCCGCCTGGATCAAAGACGGCCGCCTGACTGTGGACGGAGCGGTGATCCGCCCGCGGGACATCGTGCACGGCGGTGCCGTACTCGAGCTGACCGCCGAGCAGGAGGCCCAGGGCGAGTGGATCGCCCAGGACATCGAGCTGGACATCGTCTATGAGGACGACGACATCCTGGTGATCAACAAGCCCGCGGGCCTGGTGGTGCACCCGGCTGCCGGCCATGCTGATGGCACCTTGCTCAACGCCTTGCTGCATCACGTTCCCGACATTATCAATGTGCCTCGGGCCGGTATCGTCCACCGCCTGGACAAGGACACCACCGGTCTGATGGTGGTGGCCAAGACTATCCAGGCCCAGACCCAGCTGGTGGCCCAGTTGCAGAGCCGCAGCGTCAGCCGCATCTATGAATGCATCGTGATCGGTGTGGTCACCGCCGGGGGCAAGATTAACGCGCCCATCGGCCGTCACGGCCAGCAGCGTCAGCGTATGGCGGTGATGGAAGGCGGCAAGCAGGCCGTCAGCCACTATCGGGTACTGGAGCGTTTCCGTTCCCACACCCACGTGCGGGTCAAGCTGGAGACCGGTCGTACCCACCAGATCCGGGTGCACATGGCCCATATCAACTTCCCGTTGGTGGGCGACCCGGCCTATGGCGGTCGTTTCCGCATTCCGCCGGCGGCCAGCCAGACCATGGTCGAGTCGCTGAAAAACTTCCCTCGCCAGGCCCTGCATGCCCGTTTCCTGGAACTGGATCATCCGACCACCGGTGAACGCATGAGCTGGGAGTCGCCATTGCCGGATGACTTCGTCTGGCTGTTGTCGCTGCTCAAGCAAGACCGTGAGGCGTTCGTCGGATGAGTGACTGGCTGCTGCCTGACTGGCCCGCGCCGGCCGGGGTCAGAGCCTGTGTCACCACCCGCAGCGGCGGCGTCAGCCTGGCGCCGTTCGACAGCCTGAATCTGGGCGATCACGTTGAAGACCAACCTGAAGCGGTGACCGAAAACCGACGGCGCCTGACCGAGCGTTTCGACATTGCTCCGGCCTGGTTGCAACAGGTGCACGGGATTGCCGTGGCCCACGCTGATCCGTCGGTGGTGGCAACGGCCGATGCCAGTTGGTCGGCGACTCCGGGCATCGCCTGTGCGGTGATGACTGCCGATTGTCTGCCGGCGCTGTTCTGCAACCGAAGCGGAACCCGGGTTGCGGCGGCTCATGCCGGTTGGCGCGGGCTGGCGGCCGGTGTGCTGGAAGCCACCCTCGACAGCCTGGATGCCGCACCCGCCGAAGTGCTGGTATGGCTGGGGCCGGCCATTGGCCCGGAGCGTTTTGAGGTCGGGGCTGAAGTGCGCGAAGCCTTCGTCAGCCAGTTGGCTGCTACCGAGCAAGCCTTTGTACCAAGCGTCAATGCCGGCCGCTTCATGGCCGACATCTACCAGCTGGCGCGCCTGCGCCTGGCGGCTCGGGGGGTAACGGCGGTCTATGGTGGCGGCTACTGCACCGTGACCGACCCACGCTTCTTTTCTTACCGACGCAGCCCGCGTACCGGACGTTTTGCCTCCCTTATCTGGCTAGAGCGCTAGACTCATCTGACTTGCGTCAAGCTGCTGGCGCTTGAATCTCCCAGAATCGACCGCATCTAGAGAAACATCTGGCAGGTTTCTCTATTTAGGTGTGTCCATCGCTCCGGCCTGCTCAAAAGGAAGGTGACTAATGCGTATAGACCGATTAACCAGCAAGCTTCAGCTGGCCTTATCCGATTCTCAATCTCTGGCGGTTGGCCTGGATCATCCGGCCATCGAGCCAGCGCACCTGATGCAGGCGCTGCTTGAACAGCAGGGCGGTTCGATCAAGCCCTTGCTGATGCAAGTGGGCTTCGACGTCAACAGCCTGCGCAAGGAACTGAGCAAAGAGCTCGATAAACTGCCGAAAATCCAGAACCCCACTGGCGACGTCAACATGTCCCAGGATCTGGCGCGCCTGCTCAACCAGGCCGATCGCCTGGCGCAGCAGAAAGGCGATCAGTTCATTTCCAGTGAACTGGTGCTGCTGGCGGCCATGGATGAAAACAGCAAGCTCGGCAAACTGCTGCTGGGCCAGGGCGTGAGCAAGAAGGCTCTGGAGAACGCCATCAACAACCTGCGCGGCGGCGAGGCGGTAAATGACGCCAACGTCGAGGAGTCGCGTCAGGCCCTGGATAAATACACCGTTGACCTGACCAAGCGCGCCGAGGAAGGCAAGCTCGATCCGGTGATTGGCCGTGACGATGAAATTCGCCGGACCATCCAGGTGCTGCAGCGTCGTACCAAGAACAACCCGGTGCTGATCGGTGAGCCCGGCGTGGGCAAGACGGCCATCGCCGAAGGCCTGGCCCAGCGGATCATCAATGGTGAGGTGCCCGATGGCCTGAAAGGCAAGCGCCTGCTGTCCCTGGACATGGGGGCCCTGATTGCCGGTGCCAAGTACCGCGGCGAGTTCGAAGAGCGCCTGAAATCCCTGCTCAATGAGCTGTCGAAGCAGGAAGGCCAGATCATTCTGTTCATCGACGAGCTGCATACCATGGTCGGCGCCGGCAAGGGCGAAGGCTCCATGGATGCGGGCAACATGCTCAAGCCGGCGTTGGCCCGTGGTGAGCTGCACTGCGTGGGTGCCACCACGCTCAACGAGTACCGCCAATATATAGAGAAGGATGCGGCCCTCGAACGGCGCTTCCAGAAAGTGCTGGTGGACGAGCCGAGCGAGGAAGACACCATCGCTATCCTGCGTGGCCTGAAAGAGCGCTACGAGGTGCACCACAAGGTGGCGATCACTGACGGTGCGATCATCGCCGCGGCCAAGCTCAGCCATCGTTACATCACTGACCGGCAACTGCCGGACAAGGCCATCGACCTGATCGATGAGGCCGCCAGCCGCATCCGCATGGAGATCGACTCCAAGCCGGAAGTGCTGGATCGCCTGGAGCGGCGCCTGATTCAGCTCAAGGTTGAATCCCAGGCCCTGAAGAAAGAAGACGATGAGGCCGCGATCAAGCGCCTGGAAAAACTCCAGGAAGAGATCGTCCGCCTGGAGCGTGAGTACGCTGACCTGGAAGAAGTCTGGACCTCGGAGAAAGCCGAAGTGCAGGGTTCCGCACAGATTCAGCAGAAGATCGAGCAGTCGCGTCAGGAACTGGAAGCGGCCCGACGTAAAGGCGACCTCAATCGCATGGCCGAACTGCAGTACGGGGTGATCCCGGATCTGGAGCGCAGCCTGCAGATGGTCGATCAGCACGGCCACAGTGAGAATCAGTTGCTGCGCAGCAAGGTCACCGAGGAAGAAATTGCCGAAGTGGTGTCCAAGTGGACCGGCATCCCGGTGTCGAAAATGCTCGAAGGCGAGCGTGACAAGCTGTTGAAGATGGAAAGCCTGCTGCATCAGCGGGTGATCGGCCAGAACGAGGCCGTGGTCGCGGTATCCAACGCGGTACGCCGCTCTCGGGCCGGGTTGTCCGATCCGAACCGTCCCAGCGGCTCGTTCATGTTTCTCGGCCCGACCGGGGTCGGCAAGACCGAACTGTGCAAGGCCCTGGCGGAATTTCTCTTCGACACCGAAGAGGCCATGGTGCGGATCGACATGTCCGAGTTCATGGAGAAACATTCCGTGGCTCGCCTGATCGGTGCGCCACCGGGCTATGTCGGTTACGAAGAGGGCGGCTATCTGACCGAAGCCGTGCGTCGCAAGCCGTACTCGGTGATCCTGCTGGACGAAGTCGAGAAGGCGCACCCGGATGTGTTCAACATCCTGCTGCAGGTGCTCGAAGATGGTCGCCTGACGGACAGCCACGGACGTACTGTGGACTTCCGCAACACGGTGATCGTCATGACCTCCAACCTGGGCTCGGCACAGATCCAGGAGCTGGTGGGGGACCGTGAAGCACAGCGGGCAGCGGTGATGGATGCAGTGTCCACTCACTTCCGGCCGGAATTCATCAACCGTGTCGACGAAGTGGTGATCTTCGAGCCTCTGGCGCGGGATCAGATCGCGGGCATCACGCAGATCCAGCTGGGGCGCCTGCGCAGCCGTCTGGCGGAGCGCGAGCTGAGCCTGGTGCTGAGCGACGAAGCCTTGGACAAGCTGATCGCCGTGGGTTACGACCCGGTGTATGGCGCGCGGCCGTTGAAGCGGGCCATTCAGCGCTGGATCGAGAACCCGTTGGCCCAGTTGATCCTGTCCGGTGGTTTCTTGCCGGGCGCTACAGTTACCGCCTCGGTGCAGGACGACGAAATCGTCTTTGCCTGAACCTTGGGTGGCCGCTGAGTAAAAAGGCCTCGCCTGGCGAGGCCTTTTTTTTCACTAGGGTGTTGAACTGTAAGGAAAAGGCTTGTAAAGTGCGCCCCGCAGTCAGTCACCCCCCTAGGTTTTTTCTGATGTAGAAGAAACCGGCAATGAAGTCGCAAATCATTGTCTTAAAAGCAATTTAAGGGGTTGACAGGTAGTTTGAAGATTGTAAAATAGCGCGCCTCAGAGGCATGAACGTAGCGATACGGACAAGCCGAAGAGGATGAAGTAAAAGTTGTAACTTGAAATATGTAGTTCCGTGATAGCTCAGTCGGTAGAGCAAATGACTGTTAATCATTGGGTCCCAGGTTCGAGTCCTGGTCACGGAGCCAATTTCAAACCGGGGTATAGCGCAGTCCGGTAGCGCGCCTGCTTTGGGAGCAGGATGTCAGGAGTTCGAATCCCCTTACCCCGACCATTTTTGGGTCGTTAGCTCAGTTGGTAGAGCAGTTGGCTTTTAACCAATTGGTCGTAGGTTCGAATCCCACACGACCCACCATTTTTGAGACCAGTTCGCTGGAATCGAATCTTAAGATCAGACGCCAAAAGCTCTGTTCGCAGAAGGCGCCTTTTAAAGGTGCCTTTTTTTTACCGGGGTATAGCGCAGTCCGGTAGCGCGCCTGCTTTGGGAGCAGGATGTCGGGAGTTCGAATCCCCCTACCCCGACCATATTCACGAAGAAGGGCACCTCTTGAGGTGCCCTTTTTCGTTTGTCTGCAAAAATGTCGTGCCCCGGGGCGGCAAGCCATGCTACGCCCCTTGTGCTCATTCGACGGGCAACGCCTCCCAGACCCTGCGCTGTTCCAGCAGACGCCGCTCCAGGGTCACGATTGCCTGTTTCACCTGCTCTACGCACTCCCTGACCGTCTCCAGAGCCAGCTCCGGGCTCAGGCAGGCGTCTTCCAGCTGGCGACAGCTCTCGACCAATTGTTCGCCCTTGACCACTCGCGCAGCGCCCTTGATGCGGTGCGCCAGCTCTGCCAGTTCCACGGTGGCCTGTTCCTCGAGCAAGGTGTCGAGGCTCTGCATGTCCATGCGATTGTTGCTCAGCAACTCACTGAGAATGTGGTGCAGCATCGTCGGCTCGCTGCCCACCAGGGTGTGCAAGGACTCCAGATCGAATACCCGGGAGGAGCGGGGGCTGGCGGGCTTCGAACTGGCGAGGCTTTCCTGCTCGCCCTCATCGGCCTGCCCCATGGCCAGCAGGCGTTCTTCCAGCTCGTCCAGGCTGATGGGCTTGATCAGGCAGTCGTTCATTCCCGCCTGGATGCAGCGTTCCACCTCCTCCTGCTGAGCGTCAGCGGTCAGGCCGATGATCATCATCGGCTCCGCGGCATTGTCCCGTTCATCCTGGCGAATCGCCCGGGTCATCTCGGCCCCGTTCATGATGGGCATGTGGCAGTCGGTGATGATCACGTCGAAGTCCTGCTCACGCCAGATGTGCAGGGCCTCCAGACCGTTTTCCGCCTCGAACACGTCATGTCCGAGGAAGCACAGTTGCTGCTGCAGGACCTGGCGGTTCACCGGATGATCGTCCACCACCAGGATCTGCAAGCGGTACATGTGACGCTTGTTGACCGGGGGCAGGCGCTCGGCTGCGGCCACGCGCTCCAGTGTCTGCAGACGCAACTCCACATTCACCCGGGTGCCGTGTCCCACAGCGCTGCTCATCGATACCTGGCCCCCCATCATTTCGCACAGGGAACGGCAGATCACCAGGCCCAGGCCTGTGCCTTCTATGTTCTGCACATTGCGCTCCACCTGGGCAAAAGGCTGGAACAGACGCTGCTGGCTGCAGGGCGAGATGCCGATCCCCGAGTCTTCGACACAGAGCCGTACCCGCAGCACTGCGTGGTCCAGCAGATCGCCGCTGATGCTCACCTTGATAAAACCGGCCTCGGTGAATTTGATGGCGTTGCTCACCAGATTGGACAGGATCTGCTTGAAACGCAGGCCGTCCACCAGTACGTCGCCGTTGATGCTGGAATCGATCTCGAGGATCAGGCTCAGGCATTTCTGTCGGGCCAGTCCTTCGAACACCCGCGCCACCGACTCCACCAGTTCGCGCAGATTGGCCCGTTTGGGCGAGAGACTCAGGCGCCCCGACTCGATACGGGCGATATCCAGAATGTCGCCGATCAGCTCCAGCAGGCTGTGCGCCGAGCTGTAGGCAATTTCAATGCTGGAGCGTTCGATCCGGTCGCTGTCGGCGCGTTTGAGCGCCAGCTCGAGAATGCCGATGATCGCGTTCATCGGCGTGCGGATCTCATGGCTCATGGTGGCCAGGAACGTGGTCTTGGCCCGGCTGGCCTCGTCCGCGAGGTTCTTGGCTTCCTTCAGCTCCTGGACCAGATGCCGATGCTTGGTGATGTCCAGCCAGCCGCAGATCACGCCCTTGGTGACGCCATTGGCATCCTTGAATGGCTGAATCCAGTGTTCGATCCAGACCTCCTTGCCCTGCAGCTTCACCGCATAGACCGATGTGATGGTCTGGCCGTCGTTGATTGCCTGCAGGTAGTTCTGATGCAGATCGGGTTGCGCCGCGAAGTGCTCGGGCGGCAGTTGCTGCACGGTGCGGTTCAGCACCTCTTCGGCGCTGAGCCCGACGCTCTCCAGGTAACTGCGGTTGCAGGACAGCATGTTGCCGTCGACATCGCGGATATAGAGCGCAGGCGGCATGTTTTCCGCCAGCGTTTCGATAAAGCGCAATTGGTCGTTGAGGGTTTGCTCGGCCTTGACCCGGCGACGCAGGTAGAAGACCCAGGCCAGTGACAGCAGGAGCAGCAGTGAGGCCCCGGCGATGATCTCGGCGATCATCAAGGCATAGTCGCGCCAGGTTTGGCTGCTCATCCCCGGGGGCGAGCGCCAGTGGCTGGCGATGGCGTTCAGGTCGTCCGCCGGGAGGCTGAGCAGGGCCTTGTCGAGGATGGACTGCAGCTCCGGGTCGCTGCGGCGCAAGGCAAAGTTGGCAGTGGCCTGGGTGGTGTGAATCAGGTCGGAGACGGCCAGGCGGTTCTGAAACAGACGGACAATGTAGTAACGCGAGGCCGGTAGGGACACCACCGCAGCATCGGCAGCGCCTTCATAGACCTTGTTCATGGCATCCAGCGAGGCACCGGCTTCGATTATCCGGGTTTGCGGATAGAGCTCGCGCACCTGTTGCAGCGTGACATGGCCGCTCGGTATGGCCAGGCGCTTGCCGATCAGTGCTCCGGCGAGCAGTGCCTTGCCGTTCTTGTCGGTTTGGGTGACGAGGACGAAGGGGCTGCTGAGAAAGGGCCGGGTGAAGCGCAGATTGTTCTCGCGTTGTGCGCTGGCGGTCATGATGGCCAGGTCCGCTTCCGATTTACGCAGGGCTTCAATCTGTTCCGGGTAGCCGCCGTTGCGGGCGGTCACCTGGAAACGCAGGCCGGTACGTTGGGCAATCAGCTCCAGCAGTTCGGCGGTGACTCCGGAGAAAATGCCGTTGGCGTCGAAAAAGGCCACGGGTGCCAGGTCATCGTTGATCACCAGGCGGACCACCGGATTGCGGGCGATCCAGCGCGACTCCTCCGGCGTCAGCACCACCTTCTCGTCCGAGGGAATGAAGCCGCTGCCGACCCAGCGGCGACTGAGGCTGGTGAGTTTTTCCCGGCCAATGGCTTCGATGCACTGGTCGACGATGCGCAGCAGGCGCTGGTTGTCCTCCTTGAGGGCAAAGCCATAGCCACCTTCGGAAAACGCAGCGAAACGTTCGAACTTGAGGTAGCTGTAGTAGGCGCGGTTGATGCGGAAGTAGGCACTGAGCACGTCGTCCAGGTACAGATCGGCATGGCCGAAGGCCGCCGCGGCGATGGCTTCGTCGGGGTTGGGGTAGATCATCGCGTGGGCGAGCGGAAAGCGTGACAGCAGTTCGGCGCTGTGCTCCTGAGGGACGGCTACCCGCAGCCCGGCCAGGTTGGCGGACACAGGCTTCAGGTCGTCGTTGCGCCTGAACAGCGCCAGGCGACCCTCGGCGAAGGGGCGGCTGAACCTGATGCTGTCGGCAGTGGCTGGCGCGGAACTGTAGCTGCCCAGCAGATCGATGTTGGCCGTCTGCAAGGCCTGCAAGGCGGCGTCCCGGGTGGCAAACGGCACGACCTTGATGCGTATCCCGAGCATCTGCCCGATCAGGGCGCTGACGTCGGCGGAAATGCCTTCGTAGTAGTTGTCGTTGTAGCTGACATTGAACGGTGCCGACTCGGTGGCGACGGCGCCGATTTTCAACTCCGACTTGTGACGCAGCCAATGCCAGTCTTCATCCTCCAGGGCCAGATCGTGGTGATCGAGGTGAACCGTGCTGTGCAGGGTATTGGGCAATGTCGGGGGCTCGGCCGCTGCCGGTTGCACAGCGGTGAGCGCCAAGCAGAAAAACAGCCAGATAAATCGTGAATGCATGATCGCGTCGAAAGTAGGAGGGCAGGAGGACTTGAGCCGGGAGTCGTAGCGCAAGGCGCGTCGGGCGGACGGTACATGAAGCAGGGTCATGGGTCGCCACCTTGATCGGCCGTCATGAGGGGCTAGCGGCTGCAATAGGCGATGAAATGATTTTCCGGCATGGGCCGCGCGAACAGAAAACCCTGGGCGGTCTCGCACCCCAGTGCCAGCAAGCGCTCCTGCTGCTCGCGGGTTTCCACCCCTTCGATGATCAATGACATGCCCAGCGAGCGAGCCAGCGCCACGGTGTAGCTGATGACCGCATTGCTCCTGGGTTGGTGCCCCATCTTGCGCACGAAGGCTCCATCGAGCTTGATCTGACTGAAGGGCAGTTCACACAGGCGATCCAGGCTGGCGTAGCCGGCGCCGAAATCGTCCATGGCCAGGCCGCAACCCATCACTCGCAGGCGCACCAGGTTTTCCAGACTGATGGCGGGAGCGCTGACCAGACTGCTCTCCGTGATCTCGAAAGTGATGCAGGCGCACGGCACCTGAAACAGCGTGAGCAACGAGGCAATGGATTCGGTCAGGGTCTGGGACGTCAGTTGCGAGGGGGGCAGGTTGAAGGAAAATCCCAGGGCGGTTCCTTTCTCCGCCAGTTTGCGACGCAGGGCCAGGCCTTGATCGAGCAGTTGCCAGAACAGGCGGTCCAGCAGGTGGTGGTGTTCCATGAGACACAGAAAGTGCGAGGGCGGCAGGACGCCTAGCTGGGGGTGGTTCCAGCGAGCCAGAACTTCCACCCCCAGTAGAGACGCGTCTTCGAGGGCGACTTTGGGCTGGTAATAGGGCTCGAATTCACCGTTGTCCAGGCCTCGAAGGACATCCTTCAGGGCCGGTAGCCTGGATTGTTCCAGCGGCCTGACCAGTCCGGGACGCTGGGACGGATAGCGTTTGAGCAAAGTGGTCAGCCGCTCCAGATCGAAGGGCTTGCCCAGGTCACCCAGGAAGTTGAAGCCCAGGTGCTTGATCATGGACGCGGTGGTGTGCCGCAAAATCGAATCGATCTGGCTGCAGAGAATGACCGAGTGCAGCTTGCCGCTGTGACTGGCGTTACGCAGGAAGGCCAGGCCGTCCATGCCGGACATCTTCAAGTCGCAGATGGCGATGTCCATCTTCTCGCTGTTCTCCAGCAGCGCCAGGGCCTCGCGGCCGCTGGCGGCCTGATGCACCTGCCCCGACATCACCTTTTTCAAGGCCGTCACGGTGACCAGGCGCTGCAGCGGTTCATCTTCCAGAACCAGAACATTCAAATGTTGCATTTCCGGCTCGCGTCATTATTTGTCGAGCATCTTGCTTAACAATCTGGATCGGGAGCCATAAGGCAAATCCCCACGTGTGATGAGAAATTTCCTAGTGAAAAATCAGACTGTCTGATTCCTTTGAGAGAAGTGATTAACCTCTTGTATCGTCCCTTGTTTGTCAGGAGTCTGAAATTTACTGGGCATCGCGCAGGCAACGCCTCTGTGGCAACAGTGGTTACCCAAATACGAACGTCGCATCTGATCGGGGTGCGATTGCGTTTATCTTCCGAGCGACAAGGCCGGCCCCAAGGCCAGGTTTTTAAGGTGAAGTGACAACATGCACAGCGTATTGATAGTTGACGATCATCCTGTTGTCCGGCTCGCCGTTAAGGTCTTGCTGGAAAAAAACAACATGCGGGTTGTGGCCGAAACAGACAATGGACTGGATGCGCTGGAACTGGTTCGTGAACATGAGCCGGCGGTGGTGATCCTCGATATCGGTATTCCCAAGTTGGACGGCCTCAAGGTGCTGTCACGGATCAAGGCCTTGGGCATATCCACCGAAGTGCTGGTGCTGACCTCGCAGTCCGTCGAGAGCTTCTGCAGGCGCTGCATTCAGTTGGGCGCGCGTGGGTTCGTCAACAAGGAGGAGGACCTGAGTAATCTGGTCGTGGCCATTAATGCGGTGTTGGCCGGCTATACCTTTTACCCGTCCCTGGCCGTGGATGTATCCATTCCTGCCGCGGAACAACAGACCGAGAGTGAACAGATAGGCTCGTTGACCGATCGGGAAATGATCGTGCTGCAGTATCTGGCCCAGGGTTATTCGAACAAGGCCATTGGTGAAAAACTGTTCTTGAGCAACAAGACCGTCAGTACTTACAAAACCCGTTTATTGCAGAAACTAGGCTTGGGTTCACAAGTCAGTCTGGCGGAGTTTGCCAAGCGCAATGCGTTGATTCCCTGAATTGAATCCGGCCGGCCAGTTGTAGTTTGCTCACTGGTTTGCCTGAGTCTCGATCCTTGAAGACGAGCGACACAATAGTGCGTTCTTTGTACATGACTTCAGATGTGCCGGGATCGTTCTCCGGATGGTTTACAGCACGATCTACCGAACTTCGTGGCCCATCTTGCATGGGCCACTGATACTTCCTGGTGTTTGAGAGGGTTCTTGTTGCAGGTGCCTCAGCACCCTGCCAGGTGGGGCAATGGAGCTTGCAGGCGCGACGGCGCATCGGGCCCACGGTGGTGATCCGTGTTGCCCCGGTCCAGGGGCGCAGGTTCAGGCGCCGATGATGTTGTGCCCTGGCCCAAAGGGCAGAGCGGTGATGTTTTCCGCCCCCTGGGCATTGACGATCAGGATGTCGTGCTCCCGATAGCCGCCAGCACCAGGCAGGCCCTGAGGCAGCCGGATCATCGGTTCCATGGACACCACCATGTCCGGCTCCAGCACGGTGTCCACGTCCTCGCGAAACTCCAGGCCGGTTTCCCGGCCGTAGTAGTGGTTGAGGATGCCGAACGAGTGGCCGTAGCCGAAGGTGCGGTATTGCAGAAGGTCGTGCTCCAGGTAGATCTGGTTCAACTGCCGGGCAATCTCGCTGCAGCGGGCGCCGGGCCTGATCAGTTGCAACCCGGCCTGGTGCACCTTGACGTTGATTTCCCAGAGCCGCAGATGGGCATCGGGACAGTGGCCGAGGAACAGC
This sequence comes from Pseudomonas sp. St29, assembly GCF_001547915.1. NCBI lineage: Bacteria > Pseudomonadati > Pseudomonadota > Gammaproteobacteria > Pseudomonadales > Pseudomonadaceae > Pseudomonas > Pseudomonas sp. St29. Next base: position 5,804,393 of record NZ_AP014628.1, on the reverse strand, counting down.
GTGCGCTCCAGCGCGGTGTAGTAGCCGGCGATCATCGGGAAGCAATTGAGGCTGAGAATCTCCCCCGGCCTGACCCGGCGCGACGTCACCGGGTTGTGGGCGCCGTCCGTGTTGATTTCGGATTGAAACCAGGTCCAGGTGTCCATCAGTTCGGCGGCGGGAAAGGTGCGGGCGATTTCCCGCACCATGGCCTGGGTGGCGTGCAGCGCCACTTCGTACTCCGCCACCTGATCGTGCAGCGCCTCGATCGCGGCGGCGCCGCCAATGTCGGCGATGCGCGCGCCCTGGCGGATCAGCGCTTGTTCCTCGGCGGACTTGAGCATGCGCAGGTTCATGCAGGGTCCGGCGATGTCCAGCAGTTGCGCCTGTGGATAACGTTCGGCCAGGGCCCGGTAATGGGGCAGGCTCAACTGATCGAACTCCAGCCCCAATCGCGAAGCTCGGGGCAGGGCCTGTTTGACCGCGACGAGGAAGTTGCCCCGTTGCCAGTCGGTGTAGATCACTTGAGCGTCACAGATCGCCCGGCGCCCCGGTTGACCGCCGTCGATGTTGGCGCTGATCAGCACCGTGCGCTCCTGGGTCACCGCCAGTGCGTACTGACGGCCGAAGGAGCAGTACAGGTAATCGGCGTAGTAGTTGATGTTGTGGTACGAGGTGAACAGCACCGCGTCCAGGCCTTCCTGGGCCATGTGAGTCCGCAGGGCACTCAGGCGCCGGGCGTATTCCGCGGCAGAGAAAGTGGAGGGGGCTTTTCGCCATTGCGCAACTCAAGCGTCTGGGGCATCTGCATGGCATGGGTCCTTGCTGCTATGAACGATGCGTGGCGCCACACTCGGGTGGGCCGGGACACGGCATTGCAGCAGATCGCGCAGTAGCGGGCATGTGCAGTACCGACCCCGGGTTGGCTGCAAGCGCTGTTTTGACCGCGCGCCGCCCCAGGAGCCAGGGCGCTGGCGATCCAGGCGAGCAGCGTCGAAGACAGGCCCCCCGCTACATTGCGTAGCGGGGGGCCAGGGACACGCGGGGACTCAGTGCAGCTTCAAGCGTGGGTCGGTGCCGCGTCCGATGCGGCTGCCGAGCATCAGCATCGCCGTGCGGAAGACTCCGTACAACGCCATCTGATGCATGCGGTACAGCGAGATGTAGAACATCCGCGCCAGCCAGCCTTCGAGCATCACACTGCCGGTGAGATTGCCCATCAGGTTGCCCACCGCCGAGAAGCGTGACAGCGAGATCAGCGAGCCGTAGTCGGTGTACTTGTAGGTCGGCAGGTCCTTGCCTTCGATGCGCAGCTTCAGCGACTTGGCCAGCAAAGACGCTTGCTGGTGCGCAGCCTGGGCCCTGGGCGGCACGTTGCGGTCGCTGCCCGGTTGCGGGCAGGCGGCGCAGTCACCGAAGGCGAAGATGTTCTCGTCGCGGGTGGTCTGCAAGGTGGGCAGGACCTGAAGCTGGTTGATGCGGTTGGTTTCCAGACCGTCGATGTCCTTGAGAAAACCCGGCGCGCGAATGCCTGCCGCCCAGACCTTGAGGCTGGCGGGAATGGTCTGGCCGTCGGCGGTGATCAGGCTCTCGGCGGTCACTTCGCTGACCGCGGCATTGGTCAGAACCTTGACCCCGAGTTTCTCCAGGGTCTTGTGCACCGGGCCGCTGATGCGCTCGGGCAGGGCCGGGAGTACCCGTGGTCCGGCTTCGATCAGGGTGATGTGCATGTTCTCCGGCTGGATACGATCCAGGCCATAGGCCGCCAGCTCATGGGCCGCGTTATGCAGTTCGGCGGCCAGTTCCACGCCGGTGGCTCCGGCGCCGACTATGGCCACGCTGATCTGTTCCACGGCATCGGTCTGCCCGGCGTGAGCCCGCAGGTAGTGGTTGAGCAACTGCTGGTGGAAGCGTTCGGCCTGCTTGCGGGTGTCGAGGAACAGGCAATGCTGGGCCGCGCCCTGGGTGCCGAAGTCGTTGGTGGTGCTGCCCACGGCAATCACCAGGGTGTCGTAGCCCAGTTCCCGGGCTGGCAGCAGTTCCACGCCGGCTTCGTCATAGGTTGCCGCCAGCTGGATTCTCTTGCTTTGACGATCGAGCCCGCTCATGCGCCCCAGCTGGAACTCGAAGTGGTTCCATTTGGCTTGGGCGACGTAGTTGAGTTCGTCTTCGGAGGAGTTCAGCGAGCCGGCGGCCACTTCGTGCAGCAGGGGTTTCCAGATATGGGTCAGGTTGGCGTCCACCAGCATCACACTGGCGGTGCCGCGCTTGCCCAGAGTCTTACCCAGGCGGGTCGCCAACTCCAGGCCGCCGGCGCCGCCGCCAACGATGACAATACGATGAGTCATGGGGATATCTCGCAAGGCTAAAAGAAATCGGTGCAGTCAACCGAGCGAGCGCGAAGCGGCTCATAGCGTCAGGTAACTGATAAAACGGCTCAACAGGCCGAGGGCGACGGTCACCGCAACCACCACCACGAGGAGCGTCCACGGCCGGAAGGGCCGGCGCTCGACTCGGTGCTGGGGCAGTTGCAGATATTCTTCGACATGGCGTTGGTCGTCGGGGTTCAGGCGGCTGCTCATAAAGGGCCTCGTCAGGTAGACGTCGCAACACAGGGGAATGTTACAGCGCGATGCAATCGGGCATGAGTCGAGCATAGCCGCTGCCGTGCGGGGGTCGATGACGAGGTCCCGGCGTTGGCAGGCAGGACGCTTTTTTACCATTGCCGGGGGGTAATGCGCCATGCCCACGCATGGCGGATTGACGACCGTTACAAACTGATGCCGACGTCGAAGAGGATGCTGCGCCCCAGATTGCTGCGCAGGAACTCCGGTGCATCGGGATGGGCAAACAGCACCCGGGCGAAGGTCGGCCCCACCAGGGACAGTGAACGCCAGCCCTGGCGCAGGTATTCGGTGGGCGGCGGGAAGTGGCTGTTCAGATCCAGCACCTCACGCTTCAGGGCGGCGAAGGCAATGATGTCCAGCTCGCCGAGGTTCATCCCGCGTTCCTTGTAGTTGTGAGCTTTCTTGCGCAGGGTTGGCCCCAGGCGCAGCAACAGTTCGTTGGCCGGGATGCGTTTGGGCTTGGCTTCGCGGCGCACCAGCTGGCTCAGGGAAAATGCACTGCGCCGCCGCTGCAGTTCATCGCGCCATTCGTCGTTGAGACGGCGGCCCTCATCGAGGACGAAGAACACCTCGAAGCTGGCCTCGCGAAACAACACATCTGGCGGCTCTTGGCCGGCGGCGGTGAATTCGTCATTGCGATAGGGAATGTTCAAGCCTTGCAGCAGGCGCTGGCAGACCCAACGCTCACGCTCCCATTTGCGGGCATTGGACAGGAACGCGTTGGCTTGTTCGGCCTGGATGGTAAGCAGGCGCAAAAAATCTGAGTCATCCATAACTTCAAGCTTAGCGCCCAAATATGACCTTTAGCAGCAGGCTTCCGGAAAAACCTTGGTCAGGGGGCCGCAGGCGCGCTTGCTGGAGCCCGGCCAAGGGCGGTGTAGACTGTTCGCCGTCCTCCCCCTCGATTTAGGAGTGTGCAGTGAAACCCTGGTCAATTCTGTTGCTGAGCCTGTTGCCTCTGTGGGCCCAGGCCCTGGAAATCGGTGAGCGTCTGGCCCCCTGGACCTTGCTGGATCAATTCGATCAAGCCTACAGCCTCGACTCCCAGGCGCGGTTCCTGCTGGTGGCTCGCAGTATGGAGGCGGCCAAGGTGGTGAACGGCGCGCTCAAGGACAAGCCCAAGGATTATCTGCAGGCGCGTCATGGGGTGTTTGTCGCGGATATCCAGCGCATGCCGGCGCTGATCGCCAAGATGTTCGCGGTGCCTGCCATGCGTGATTATCCCTACCGAGTGATGCTCGATCGGGAAGGGCGCGTGGCCTCGCGTTACCCCGCTGCCGAGGACAAGGTCCTGTGGCTGCAATTGCAGGATGGCCAACTGGTGTCCCGGCATGAGTTCGCCACGGTCGAGCAATTGAAGGCAGCGCTGGAGAACGTCCAGCCATGATCAGCGCGGCGCTGCTGTCGCCGGAAAGCCTGAGCATCGGGTGGCTCCTGTATGTCCCGGTGCTGGCCTGGGCGGTGTTGCGAGCGCCGTGGGTCGAGCTGTTCACCGACAGCCGCCGTCAGCATCTGTTGTTCGGTACGGTATTTGCCCTGTTTCTGCTGTGGCTGGTGCGTCGGGACTTCGACACCGGCGTGTCCTATCACTTCATCGGCATGACCGCGGTGACCCTGCTGCTGGATTGGCCATTGGCGATCGTGGGGGGCTTGATCGCGCAACTGGGGCTGCTGGCCCTGGGCCGCCAGGATCTGGCGGCATTGGGGGTCAACGGGGTCTTGCTGATCCTGCTGCCGGTGGCGGTTACGGAAGCCTGCGCCTGGCTGGTGGAACGGGCCCAGCCGCGCAACCCCTTCGTCTATATCTTTTGTTCGGGCTTCTTTGCCGCGGCCTTGTCGGCGCTGCTGTGCCTGCTCTGCGCGCTGGGCCTGTTGTGGTTCGACGAGCGTTTCGCCATGCCCGAGTGGCTGGAGGATTTCGTCGGTTACCTGTGGCTGATCATCTTTCCCGAGGCGTTCATCAACGGCATGGTGATCAGTGCCCTGGTGGTGTTTTGCCCGGAATGGCTGGAAACCTTCAATCGCACCCGCTACCTCTCGGCGCCCTGGAAAGACGAGGATCCGCGCTCTTGATCCATATCAACGCCGAGCCTGGGGCCCCGCTGCATGCTCGGCAAAAATCCCAGGAGTGCGGTCATGAGTGTCTATCAGTGGGCCCGGCAGGAAGTGCGCGACAGCCTGCACAGCGCCCAGCAGGAAGGGTTTGAACCGGGCTTGAGTCTGCGAGCGCTGCTTAGCGCGGTGGTGCAGCAGAGCAAGAGCGTGCGCAGCATCGAGGATCTGGCAGACGAACTGCAGTTCCTCGCGGAGAACCTCGACGACGATCAGGACTACAGTTTCATGCGGCCCTGACCGGCGTCGGCTTGAGCACTCAGTGTGCGCGGGGCGGCAGTTCTTCCGAGAACAGTTCGTCCTCGGCATCCGGACTCACCGGAATCTTGTGTTCCTCGGCGGCCCAGGCCCCCAGGTCAATCAGTTTGCAACGGTCGGAACAGAATGGCCGATTGGTGTTGGCCGCGGTCCATTCCACGGGGGCGCCACAGGTTGGGCATTCGACGGTCAGGGGTTGGCTCATGACTGGCCTCCACGCAAAGTTAAGTAAAAGTGATGCAGGCGCTCGACTTCGCTGCGCAACCAGGCCTGGTCGCGGTCGTTGACCAGTACATCGTCGGCGTGACGCAGGCGCTCCTCCCGGCTGGCCTGGGCCTGGAGAATCGCCCGGACCTGCTGTTCGCTGGTCCGGTCCCGTTGCAGGGTGCGTTCAATCTGCAACTGTTGCGGCACATCGATCACCAGGATCCGCTGGGTCATCCGTGACTGGCCCGACTCGATCAACAGCGGTGACACCAGAATCGCATAGGGCGATTCGGCGCGAGCCAGATGCTTGGCAATCTCCTCGGCGATCAGCGGATGCAGCAGCGCTTCCAGCCAGCGCCGTTGCTCGGGGATCTCGAAGATCAACGTGCGCAACGCGGCGCGATCCAGTTGGCCATCGGCCTGTAGCACGCCCTGGCCAAAGTGGCGGGCAATCTGTTCCAGGGCCGGGCGCCCGGGTTCCACCACCCAGCGTGCGGCGTGATCGGCATCGATCACATGCACGCCCAGGTCGATGAAATGCTGGGCGGCGGCGCTTTTGCCACTGCCGATGCCGCCGGTCAGGCCAAGAATCCAGGGTGTGTGAGGGGAGCGAGTCATTGGAAGCCGACAGCCTGCAGATAGAAGTCGGTCATTTGACCACCCCAGAGCAAGGCAATCCAGCCGGCAATGGCCAGAAAAGGGCCAAAGGGGATCGGCGTCGAGGTTTTGGCCCGGTTCAGGCGCAGCATGAGGGTGCCGATGATGGCGCCCACCAGTGAGGAGAGGAGCAGGGTCAGCGGCAGCACCTGCCATCCGCCCCAGGCTCCCAGCATCGCCAGCAGCTTGAAGTCGCCGTGCCCCATGCCGTCCTTGCCGGTCAGCAGCTTGAACAGCCAGAACACCGACCACAGGCTCAGGTAGCCGAGTACCGCCCCCCACAGGGCATCGCCCAGGCTGACCAGCAGCCCGAAGCTGTTGGCGATCAGTCCCAGCCACAGCAACGGCAACACCAGCACGTCGGGCAGCAGCTGGTGATCGGCATCGATCAGACTCATGGCGATCAGCCCCCAGCTGAGGATCAGCAACAGGCCCGCCTGCCAGCCGAAGCCGAAGTGCCAGGCAACGAAGGCCGAGATCAACCCGCAGGCCAGCTCGGTCAGCGGGTAGCGGGGGCTGATGGCGGCCTTGCAATGGCGGCAACGGCCCCGCAGGCACAGATAGCTGAGCAGGGGAATGTTCTCCCAGGGGCGGATTGGCTGTGTGCAATGCGGACACTGGGAATGGGGCAGCAGCAGGTTATAGGGCGCCCCTGCCGGCTCCGGGGGCAGCCCCAGCACTTCGTGGGCCTGGGCGCGCCAGTCGCGCTCGAGCATCTTCGGCAGGCGCCACACCAGCACATTGAGGAAGCTGCCGACCAGCAGCCCCAGTATCAGGGCGGCCAACACGAAAGCCAGGGGGTAGAGGGTCAGGACTTCAGTCAAGGACATGTTCAGATCGCTGTACCGAGTTGAAAGACAGGCAGGTACATGGCCACCACCAGGGCGCCGACGATACTGCCCAGAAGCACCATGATCAACGGCTCCATGAGACGGGTCAGGCTGTCCACCAGGTGGTCCACCTCGACTTCATAGTGGGTCGCGACCTTTTCCAGCAAGTGGTCCAGGGTTCCGGACTCTTCACCGATGGCGGTCATCTGGACCGCCATGCCGGGGAAGACCCCGCTGGCGCGCATGGCAAAGTGCAATTGCATGCCGCTGGCCACCTGTTGGCGAATGCGCTCCACCGCTTGCTTGAAGACCCGATTGCCACTGGTTCCGGCCACCGAGTCCAGAGCCTGCACCAGGGGCACCCCGGCAGCGAAAGTGGTTGCCAGGGTTCGGGCATAGCGCGCCACGGCGGATTTTTGCAGCAAGGGGCCGGTCAGGGGCAAGCGCAGCAGCCCCACATCCACCGTGTCCCGCAGGCGTGCCGAGCGTCGATAGGCCTGGATCAGGCCGACACCGACCAGCAGGCTGGCGGCGAGCAAGAGTCCGCCGTGGCGCTGGAGCACCTGGGAGAGGTTGATCACCCATTGAGTGAGCGGCGGCAACTCGGCGTCGAACCCGGCGAACAGGCTCTGGAACTGGGGAACCACTTTGAGCAACAGGATGCTGCTGACGACGACTGCCACGCCGATCACCGCCAGCGGATAGACCATGGCTTGCTTTACCCGGGTCTTGAGGTTTTCGCTCTTTTCCTTGTGGGTCGCGACACGTTCCAGCAGCGTGTCCAGGGCCCCGGCCTGCTCGCCGGCATCCACCAGGTTGCAGTACAGGGCATCAAAGTGGCGTGGATGCCGGCGCAGTGCGCTCGCCAGGCTGGAACCGGCCTCGATTTCGCGCTTGAGGCTGGCCAGCAGATGGCGCATCAGGGGCTGTTCAAAGCCTTCGGCAATGATGTCGAAGGCCTGCAGCAGCGGCACCCCGGCCTGCATCAACGTGGCCAGTTGGCGAGTGAACAGGGCGATCTCCCGGGGGCTGATCCCTTGGCCCAGTCGAGGCCAGGCACTTGGCTTGCGGCGCACCCGGGTCGGGGTGATGCCCTGCTTGCGCAACCGGGCCCTGATCAGTCCCGGGTTGGCAGCGCTCAGTTCGCCGTGCATCACCTGGCCCTGGCCGTCGATGCCATGCCAGAGATAGACACTCGTCGTGGGAGCTTTTGCCGCCATGCTTCGATCCTTGGGCAGTGGAGGAGTCTGGTCAGGAGGGTCATCGAACGGCTGATCGATGATCCGCGACCGCGGATGTGGCCTGGGCGCAAACGCGGTTGGGACGCTCCGGCCGGCGGCACCTGTTGAAGCCTAGCTGCCGGGTGCCTGTCGGACAGGGTCACGAGCTGACGAAATTTGTCAGTTTGTGCGACTTCTTGCGCTCAAGGCCAAGGGCTATCACCTCTGCAGGCCGCGGATTCCGTGGGTCGGGCCCTGGCACAGGGAATGCTTCAAGTCTTGCTGACGATCCACAGAGCATCATTGCCAGGAGGCACATCCATGAAACATCAATCCGCTTTTACCCTGATCGAATTACTGGTGGTGGTGGCCATCATTGGCGTTCTCGCCATGGTGGCGATGCCGCTGTACGCCCAGTATCAGGCCCGGGCCAAGGTAATTGCCGCGTTGGCCGAGGTCTCGGCGCTCAAGGTGAATGTCGAGGACCTGCTGAACCAGGGGACCGACCCGACCCTGGCCTTGATTGGAGGCTCGGCCCATACCTCCAACTGCCGGATGAGCGTCGGTGGCACAGCGGCCTCCGGTGAAGGGAGCATTGGCTGCACCATCCTCAATGCGCCGGGAGCGGTGCTGAACAAGACCCTGCTGCTGACCCGCTCCGCAGCTTCCGGATGGACTTGCAGCACCACGGTGGAGGCCGATTATGCGCCCAAGGGCTGCATGGCGCAGGACGCTTGAAGCCTGACCTGGCGTTTCCGCGCGGGCCGCTCGGATTGCTCCGGGAAAAAACCGCAACTTGCATGCAGATTGTCGAGCCGTCGTGCATTTTGCATGCTGCCGATTTTTCGATTTTTCTGTAAGTTATTGTTTTATAACGAATAATTATGATCTTCAGACTTGGCACAGCACCTGCAACATCTCCAGTAACCCTGCTGCCAGGACTCGGAGCAGGCTTTCTAAAAGAACAGGAGTTATTCGTATGAAGAAGTTTGCTATCGCTGCTGCAACTGCTACCGCTCTGACCCTGACCATGGCTAACGCAGCTTTTGCGCAGACTACTCAAGGCACCCAGTCGCCCATGGTTGTGGCTGCCGGTGAAGTGACCAAGGCCAAAGAGGCGACTTCCGATACCTGGATCACTACCAAAGTGAAAAGCGATCTGGTTACCGAGAAAGGCATTCCTGGCACCGACATCAAGGTCGAAACCAACAAGGGCGTGGTGTCGCTGTCGTCCACCGTCGCGATCACCGAAGCGCAGAAGGCCACTGCCGTGGCAATCACCAAGAAAATCAAAGGCGTCAAGGCAGTCTCCGCTGACGGCCTGAAAGCCGAGTAAGACTCCAGCTTCTCGCCTGGACAGGGAGAGGAAGCGGCAGACGCGCCCAATGGCAAGGCTGCCGCTTCTTTCATGAGTTCATGCGGAAGATCACAAGGATGTGATCATTACAGGCCCCGGCACTGCGTGTCGGGGCCTGTTCTATTGTGGGGGGCTGGTTGTGGACCCGACGGCGTCGCCGGGCGCAACTTATTCGCTGTCCAGATGCAGCGGCGTGATCACCTTGCCGTCGCTCTCGGCCTGGCCCAGGTTGGCATCGATGAAGTAAACGCGGTCGTCGGCCAACTGGCCCTTGTCCACCAGGAAGTCCTTGATGCTGCTGGCCCGTTCCTGGCCCAGCTGGCGCAGCAGAACGTCGCTGCCGCTCCAGAACTTGATCAGGCCTTCACGCAGCTTGGCGCTGCGTTCGTCGCGGCTGAGCTGCGCCCATTCCGCCGGAGGCTGCTGCTTCAGGCGGGTACGGTAGATGCCTTCCAGCAACGGTGCCTTCTCGCCTTCGGGAACCTGCAGCAGGGACGCCTGGGCCGGAACCTTGTCGCCGCGGCGCTGGAGGATCTTGTAGTAGTTGTACTGGTATTCCCGCTCCAGGCGCTGCTCGGCGATCAATGGACCGTCGCTGCTCTGGGCGCTGGTGCCTTCGATTTCCAGGCGCAGGGTCGGACGTTCCTTGAGGGCCTTGGCCAGGGTGGTCAGGGCCGATTCCGACTCTTTGCTCAGCTCGCTGGAACCGGGGGCGAAGGAAACGTTGCTCAAGTCTTCCGAACCGCCACCGGAGATCAGGCCGCCGATGAACTTGAAGGGCGCTTCGGCCGCGCGCAGCACCAGATTGCGCAAGGTCTGCCAGACGATCGGCATGACGCTGAACTGCGGGTTGTTCAAGTCGCCGGAGATCGGCAATTCGATGGAGATCTTGCCGTCGGTGTCCTTGAGCAAGGCTACGGCCAGGCGGATCGGCAGGTCCACGGCATCCGGGCTGTCGACCTTCTCGCCCAACTGCAACTGCTCGACCACCAGCTTGTTCTCGGCCTTGAGCTGGCCCTTGGTGATCATGTAGTGCAGGTCGAGGTTGAGCCGGCCCTTGCGAATGCGGAAGCCCGCGAACTTGCCGGAGTAGGGGGTCAGGGTGGTCAACTCCACCCGTTTGAAACTGGTGGCGATATCCAGGGCGGCCATTGGATCGAACGGGTTGACGCTGCCCTTGATGGTCACTGGCGCGTAGCGGTCGACCTTGCCCTTGACGTCGACTTCCGCCGGTTTGGCCTGCCGGCTGTCGATGGTGCCGACATGCCCGTTGAGTTGCTGGATGGCAGTGGCGAAGTTGGGCGTCAGGCTCAGGTCGGCGAAGTTGGCCGAACCGTCATTGATGGCGATTTCACCAATGTGGATGCCCAGCGGCTTGCTGGAGCCGGGGGCGGATTTGCCCGAGGGTTTTCCGCCCGCGCCTGCCGGTTGTGGAATCAGCAGGTCGTCGATATTGGTGGTGCGGTCATCGTTGATGATGAAGCGCGCATAGGGCTGCATCAGGTTGACCCGGCTGATGCTCAGACTGTCACCGTGCTGATAGTTCAGGCCTTCGACCACCACCTGCTTCCACTTGACGAAGTCGCGGGTCTTGAGGGTGTCCAGGGTGTGCAGTTGGTCCACTTCGGCGCGGCCGGTGATGCTGAAAGTCAGCGGCTCGACTTTCTTCAGGTCCACGGCCAGGTCGCTGCCAAGCATGCCGCTCCGCAATTCCAGGCGAATGAAGGGGCTGATGTAGGACTGGGCGATCCGCAGGTCGATGTCCTTGGTCTGCACCTTGAGCTTGGCGGTGATGGGGTTGAGATTGACCTCGCCGCTGGCGGTGACCTTGCCTTGCTTGCCCAGGCCGGTATCGAGCTTGAGGCTGAAAGGCGACTGGTTGAGGCTGTCGAAGTTCTTCAGGTCGAGGTTCAGTGGGCCCACATCCAGGGCCACGGCCGGCTTGGCCTTGCGGTCGGCCAGGTGCACCTGGTAATTGCGCAGCTCTACGTCCTTGAGCAGCACCTGCCAGGGCTTGCCGGGTGGTGCAGGCTCCTTGGGGGAATCGGCGGCGGCCGGTTGTGGCTTGGGCGCCGGCTTGGCGGGTTGGCTGGCAAACAGTTTCTGCCAGTCGAGCTGGCCATCGGCTTCAAGGGCGGCCCAGGTTTCCAGCTTCTGGCTGCGGATCTTGCCGACAATCACCTGCTGCTTGGCCAGGTCCACGGTGGTTTCGCTGACCTCCAGCCGCTCCAGGCGCGCCAGTGGCCGCCCATCCGGAGCCTTGATGGCGAAGGGCGCGACACTGATGGACGTGTTGTCCAGCAGCAGCTCTGTTTCCTTGGCCAGGCTGAATGTGTAATGGGTGCTGAGGTTGACCACCCCGTCTTCGAGGACCAGTGGCACTGCGTCGCGCACGTAGGGCCACCAGGCTTTCATCTTGCCGTCGCTGACCTTCAGGGTGCCTTGGGACGTCAGCGGGATGACGCTGAAGTTGCCGCGCCAGTCGATCTGTCCGCCTTCTGGCCCAGTGGCGACCAGGGTCATGTCGGCGCTGTCGTCCGGCAGGGTGCTGAGGTTCTTCAGTTCGAAATCGAGCTTGTTGTAGATGAACTCGATGGGTTCGCTGGGGCGCAGGTCCCGAAAGTGCAGGTAGCCGCCGGCCAGCTTGATGCGCTCGATGCGCACCGGAAACGGTTTGGCGTTGGGATCGCTCGGGGTCGGCTCGCTGGCGGGCAGCTTGAACAGAGCCAGGAGGTTGAGCTTGCCGTCCTTGTCAAAGAGGATTTCGGTTTTGGGCTGGTCCAGCTCGACATCTGCCAGATGCAGTGCGCGGGTCCACAGGCTGTCCAGTTGCAGGTTGGCGTAGAGGCGTTCGAAGGCCACCTGCTCCTTGCCCGGCTCGCCAATGTTCAGGCCCCAGACGGTCAGCTCCAGGCTGAAGGGGTTGAGTTCGATGCGTTGGATATGGGCCGGGGTCGTGGCGTAGTTGGCCAGTTGCTGATTGGCCACCCGCAAGGCGATGCCCGGCAGAATCAGAAAGCCCAGCAGACTGTAAAGGGCGAGAGCGGTCAACAAGGCGCAAAGAGCGCGAATCAATCCTTTGGTCATGCGAGGCTTCATCTATCTGAATCGGAAGTGCCTTGGAGTATGGCACGCGTTTACGGTTCCGAAACCCATCCAGTCTTCAGGAATATTCAGATTTCCTGCGCTCGATCAAAGTTGCAGGATCAGGGTTTTCAACGGCGGCTGGCCGTCATGGGAAGGGAAGTCCGCGGCAGGTGCCAGGTCCTGGCAATCGCGCACCGGGCGCCCGGCCTTTTCGGCACAGCGCAACACTTGCTCGCGCCATTGCGACATCGGCACCTTGGCCAGATTGTTACAGCAGATCAACACACCGTCTTCGGCCGTGGCCAGCAGCGCGGGCTTCAGCAGGCTCTGGTAGTCGCGCAGCAGGTCGACGGTGCCGAACGCACTCTTGGCCCAGGCCGGCGGGTCCAGCAGCACCAGGTCATATTGGCGTTGCTCCAGACGGGGGTAGCCAGGCAGTTTCTGTCCGCGTCGCTGGCTGATGGGCAGGCCCGCCAACTGGCGGATCGCCGGGAAGTAGTCCGACTGCACGAACTGCATGTCGGGCAGATGCGGGTTGAGCCGGCCGTTCTCCCGCCCCACCGCCAGGTTGCCTTCGGCGAAGTCCAGGTTGCACACCTCCCGGGCACCACCGGCTGCGGCGCTGAGGCCGACGCCGCAGGTATAGGCAAACAGATTGAGTACGCTCTTTCCGGCGCTGTGCTGCTTGACCCAACCGCGGGCGTTGCGCAGATCGAGAAACAGCAATGGGTCTTGTCCGGCATGGCGACCACGGACCCGGTAATTCAGCCCCCACTCGTGTCCGATCAGGTCTTGCAGGGCCGGCTCTTCGGCGCGGTACACGCTGTCTTCGCGATCGATGCGCGAGTTGCCTCGGGAGCGGTCGTTGTAGACCAGCAGGGTCGACAGGTTCAGCTGCTGATTGATGGTGTCGCGCAATTGCAGCAGGTCGTCGCGTTCCAGCGTCTGGTGAAAGCTTTGCACCAGCAGTTGGGGGCCGTAGCGGTCGATGGCCAGGCCTCCCGCGCCTTCCTGGCTGCCATGGAACAGACGGTAGCAGTCGGTGCCTTGCTGATGCAGCTCGGCGAGCAGTTCCTGGCGGTGAACGAGGGCGGCGCGCAGCGCCTGATTCAAGGAAGACATGCAGGGCGCCTTGGAGGAGAGGAGTAAGGCGCCGCAGTCTACCAGCGTCCCGCCTTCTGTAGGAGCCGGCTTGCTGGCGAAGACGCACTTACGAACGCCTTCGCTGGCAAGCCCGCCACAGGGGGCGGGGGGAGGGGCGCGGGGTTAGCGTTCGATGGCCAGTGCCACGCCCTGGCCGCCGCCGATGCACAGGGTCGCCAGGCCTTTCTTGGCATCGCGCTTGAGCATTTCATGCAGCAGGGTCACCAGCACCCGGCAGCCCGACGCGCCAATCGGGTGGCCGATGGCAATCGCGCCGCCGTTGACGTTGACCTTGCTCGCATCCCATTCCAGCTCCTTGCCGACCGACAGCGATTGCGCGGCGAAGGCTTCGTTGGCTTCGATCAGGTCCAGCTGGTCCAGGGTCCAGCCGGCCTTGTCCAGGCAGCGGCGGGTGGCCGACACCGGGCCGATGCCCATGATCGCCGGGTCGACCCCGGCGTTGGCGTAGGCGGCGATCCGGGCCAGTACCGGCAGGCCAAGGGCCCGGGCCTTGCTGGCGCTCATCAGCATGACCGCGGCGGCGCCATCGTTCAGCGACGAGGCGTTGCCGGCGGTCACCGTGCCGTCTTTCTTGAACGCCGGCTTGAGCTTGGCCAGGGCCTCGGCGGTGGTGCCGGGGCGCGGTTGTTCGTCGGTGGCGAAACTCAGCGGCTCGCCCTTGCGCTGGGGAATCAGGATCGGGGTGATCTCGTCGACAAAACGCCCGGCCTCGATGGCGGCCACGGCTTTTTGCTGGGACGCGGCGGCGAAGGCGTCCTGGGCTTCACGGCTGATGGCGTATTTGTCCACCAGGTTCTCGGCGGTGATGCCCATGTGGTAGTCGTTGAAGGCGTCCCACAGGCCGTCGCTGATCATGGTATCGATCATCGGGCTGTGCCCCATGCGCAGGCCGGTGCGGGCGCCGGGCAGCACGTAGTTGGACAGGCTCATGTTTTCCTGGCCGCCGGCGATCATCACCTCGGCATCGCCGCAGCGGATGGCCTGGGCGGCCAGGTGCAGGGCCTTGAGGCCCGAGCCGCAGACCTTGTTCAGGGTCATGGCAGGCACGGCGTGGGGCAGGCCGGCCTTGATCGCGGCCTGGCGCGCGGGGTTCTGCCCGGCGCCGGCGGTGAGTACCTGGCCCATGATCACTTCGTCGACCTGGGCCGGGTCGATGCCGGTCTGGGCCAGCAGCTGGCGGATCACCGCGGCGCCCAGGTCAACGGCGGGAATGCCCGCCAAGGCGCCCTGGAAACTGCCCACGGCGGTACGGGTGGCGGCAACGATGACGACGTCTTGCATGCTCGAATCCTCTGGTTAGGGGGGAGGGGCCCGTGAAGGTGCGGGCTCGTGGAGCGACCGGCGCAGGCGCCTGAAATTGGGGAAATCATGGTTGCACACAAGTCCTGGGACCGGCCAATCGCGAACCGGCCGGTCGGGTTGTGCTTGAGCGGTCGTGTTTCTACAGGCCCATGCGCCGTTTTGCCCGGTGCACCGAACTGTCGCGCACCGCCCAGCGCAGCATCGGCGTACTGCGTTTGACACTGGCGCGAATCAACTGGCGCTGCAGTGGGTTCTGATTGACCTTGAGCATGGCGCTGGCCCAGTCCGGCAACAGGTCGATACCGGCCTGCATCATCAGTGAGCCAAAGGGCTTGGCCAGTCGGCTGGGGGCGGGGGCGGCCTGGAGCAGACGCAGCACTTCGTGGCTGCGCTCGTCGCACAGCAGCTGTGGACGCATGGCTTGCAGGTAATCGGCGACTGCCCGCCGTGAGCGGGGCACGTCCCGGGCTCCGAGGCGTTCGGCAATCAGGGCGATCTCGTCGTAGTAGCGATCCTGGTCAGCCCCGGACAGGCGAGGGTTGAGGTAGCGCAGGTGCGCGGCGAGAAAACTGCTGACTTCCGCCACATGCACCCAGGTCAGCAGGTCCGGATCGCTGGCGGCATAAGGACGGCCATCCGGGGCGGTGCCGACGATGTGCAGGTGGATGTTGCGCACTTTGTCGATCAGCCACTCGGCGTCCTGACGGGAGCCAAAGGTGGTGCCGGAAATGAACTGCCCGGTGCGGCGCAGGCGACCGATCATGTCCTGGCGAAAATTCGAATGGTCCCAGACTCCGGCCAGGGCCAGGGGATGCAGGGCCTGCAACAGCAGGGCGCTGATGCCGCCGATCAGCATGCTGCTGAAGTCGGCGTGCACCTGCCAACTGACCGATCCCGGCCCGAACAGGCCGGGGTCGCCCTTGGGGTTTTCCAGATCCAGTTGGCCCAGCGAGAGGCCGGACAGGCTCATGACCTGGCTTTCGATACGGCTGCGAATGAATTCCATGACAGCTCGGTGCGGAGAGTGAAAAAAGGGCGCGGCCTTGGCCGCGCCGGTCTCAAGCGTTCAGGCGCTTGTCGATCAGGCCTTCCACCACGCTGGGGTCCGCCAGGGTCGAAGTGTCGCCCAGGGTGTCCAGCTCGTTGCAGGCGATCTTGCGCAGGATACGCCGCATGATCTTGCCCGAGCGAGTTTTCGGCAGGGCCGGGGCCCACTGGATCAGCTCCGGTTTGGCAAAGCTGCCGATCTCGCGGCTGACCAGGGCCAGCAGTTCCTTCTTCAGTTCCTCGCTGGGTTCGACACCCTGCATGGGCGTGACGAAGGCGTAGATCCCCTGGCCCTTGAGGTCGTGGGGGTAACCGACCACGGCGGCCTCGGCGATGCTGTCGTGGAGCACCAGCGCGCTTTCCACTTCGGCGGTGCCGATGCGGTGCCCGGAGACGTTGATCACGTCGTCGATGCGTCCGGTGATCCAGTAGCTGCCATCCTCGTCGCGCCGGGCGCCGTCGCCGGTGAAGTAGTAGCCGGGGTAAGGCGCGAAGTAGGTTTCGACCATGCGCTTGGGATCGCCGTAGACGCCGCGGATCTGCGCCGGCCAGCTGGCCTTGATCGCCAGGATGCCGCTGCCGACGCCCTGGATCTCCTTGCCCTGGTCGTCCAGCAGCACCGGTTGTACGCCGAACATCGGGGTCGAGGCGCAGCCGGGTTTGACCTGTCGGGCGCTGACCAGGGGGCTGAGCATGATGCCGCCGGTTTCGGTCTGCCACCAGGTATCGACAATCGGGCAGCGCTGCTCGCCCACGACATTGAAATACCACTCCCAGGCTTCCGGGTTGATCGGCTCGCCGACGCTGCCCAAGAGCCGCAGGCTGCTGCGGGAGGTGCGCTGCACGGGGTCGCTGCCTTCGCGCATCAGCGCCCGCAAGGCGGTGGGGGCGGTGTAGAAGATGTTGACCTGGTGCTTGTCCACCACCTCCCAGAAACGCGAGGTGCTGGGGTAGTTGGGTACGCCTTCGAAGATTAGCGTGGTCGCACCGTTGGCCAGGGGGCCATAGAGGATGTAGCTGTGGCCGGTGACCCAGCCGACGTCGGCGGTGCACCAGAAGATCTCGCCATCACGGTAGTCCAGCACGTACTTGAAGGTCATGGCCGCCTGCAGCAGATAGCCGCCGGTGGTGTGCAGCACGCCCTTGGGTTTGCCGGTGCTGCCGGAGGTGTAGAGGATGAACAGCGGATCTTCGGCGTCCATCGGTTCGGCGGGGCACTGGTCGCTGGCCGCGGCCACGGCCTGTTCGTAGTGGATGTCGCGACCTTCTACCCAGTTCACCGAGCTGCCGGTGCGTTCGACCACCACCACGCTGCTGACATCGGGGCAACTGAGCAGGGCCTTGTCGACGTTGTTCTTCAGCGGGACCCATTTGCCGCCACGCACGCCTTCATCGGCGGTGATCACGGTGCGGCAGTCGGCATTGAGAATCCGGTCGCGCAGAGCCTCCGGTGAGAAGCCGCCGAACACCACCGAATGCACGGCGCCGATCCGGGTGCAGGCAAGCATGGCGTAGGCTACTTCGGGAATCATCGGCATGTAGATGCACACCCGGTCGCCTTTCTTCACGCCACGGCTTTTCAGCACGTTGGCCAGGCGGCAGACATGCTCGTGAAGTGCTTTGTAGGTGATGCGCTTGGAGTCGGCGGGGTTGTCGCCTTCCCAGATGATGGCGGCCTGATCGCCGCGTTTTTCCAGATGACGATCGATGCAGTTGTAGCTGACGTTGAGCTGGCCGCCGCTGAACCAACTGGCCTCGCCGGTGCGCATGTCATGCCTGTGCACGCTGTCCCACGGGCTGCTCCAGTGCAGGAAGCGCTTGGCCTGCTCGGCCCAGAACTGGTCCGAATGTTCTATGGATTGACGGTAGAGGTGCTGGTAGTCGTCCTGACTCATTTGTGCCGCCCGGCGGACGGCATCGGCTTTGGGAAAAGTGCTGATATCGAACATGACGGTTCCTTATTCTTGTTTTGCGACAAGTCATAAGGTTGCGCACAAGTGTCAGGAAGGTTCAAGAGGGGCCCGGACGGGAGCCGGCGTGGCGGCTCCCGGGGCAGGAAAGGCTGATCAGCCGCGGTGACGACCGCGGAAGTAGTTGATCAGGCCTTGGGTCGAGGCGTCGTCGGCCAGGGTTTCATCGCTGCCGACCAGACGGTTGTAGACGCCTTTGCCCAGCTCCTTGCCGAGCTCTACGCCCCACTGGTCGAAGGCGTTGATGCCCCAGACCACGCTTTGCACGAAGACCTTGTGTTCGTACAGCGCCACCAGGGCGCCCAGGCGCCGCGGGCTGATGCGCTCGACCACCAG
This sequence comes from Pseudomonas sp. St29, assembly GCF_001547915.1. Taxonomy (NCBI): domain Bacteria; kingdom Pseudomonadati; phylum Pseudomonadota; class Gammaproteobacteria; order Pseudomonadales; family Pseudomonadaceae; genus Pseudomonas; species Pseudomonas sp. St29. The sequence goes on along the minus strand of NZ_AP014628.1, from coordinate 5,786,240 downwards.
GGTGTTGCTCGGGCGGTTGCCGGGGATGACTTTGTGCGGCGCCAGCCTGGCCACGTCGGCTTCGCTCAGGCCCTTATCGCGCAATTCGCTCTCGGCTTCGGCACGGGTCTTGCCCAGCATCAGTGCCTGGCTCTGGGACAGGCAGTTGGCGTACAGCCATTGATGGTGGTCGGCCACCGGGTTGAAGCTGACGATCGGCACGATGAAGTCGGCCGGAATCAGCTGGGTGCCCTGGTGCAGCAACTGGTGATAGGCGTGCTGGCCGTTGCAACCGACGCCGCCCCAGATCACCGGGCCCGTGTCGGTGGCCACCGGCGTGCCGTCCTGGCGCACACTCTTGCCGTTGGACTCCATGTCCAACTGCTGCAGGTGCTTGGTGATGTTGCGCAGGTAGTGGTCGTACGGCAGGATCGCGTGGCTTTGCGCGCCCCAGAAGTTGCCGTACCACACCCCCAGCAGGGCCAGCAGCACCGGCATGTTCTGTTCGAACGGCGCGCTCTGGAAATGCTGGTCCATGGTGTAGGCACCGGACAGCAGTTCCTTGAAGTTGGACATGCCGATGGCCAGGGCGATCGGCAGGCCGATGGCGGACCACAGCGAGTAGCGCCCGCCGACCCAATCCCACATCGGGAAGATGTTCTCTTCGCGAATCCCGAAGGCCACCGCGGCGGCGTTGTTGCTCGACACGGCGATGAAGTGGCGATGCAGTTCGGCTTCGGAGCCGCCTTGCGCCAGATACCAGGCCCGCGCTGCTTGGGCGTTCTTCAGGGTTTCGAGGGTATTGAAGGACTTGGATGAGACGATGAACAGCGTGGTTTCCGCGCGGATCTTCGCCGAAAGCTCATGGAACTCACTGCCGTCGATGTTCGCCAGGTAGTGGCAGCGCACGCCTTTCTGGGCGTAGGACAGCAGGGCTTCGGATACCAGTTCCGGGCCGAGGAAGGAGCCGCCGATGCCGATGTTCACCACGTCGGTGATGGGCTTCTCGGTGTAGCCGCGCCACAGGCCGTCGTGGATGCGCCCCACCAGCTCGGTGATCTGGTTCAGTACCTTGTGCACTTCCGGCATCACGTTGACGCCGTTCACCGACAGTTTGTCGCCAACCGGACGGCGCAGCGCGGTGTGCAGGGCCGGACGGCCTTCGGAGGCGTTGACCAGCTCGCCGGTGAGCATGGACTTGATGGCATCGGCCAGGCCGACTTCCTTGGCCAGGTTCACCAGCAGGTCGCGGGTCTGGCTGGTGATCAGGTTCTTCGAGTAATCGAGAAACAGTCCGCAGCTGCTCAGGGTGAATTGGCTGAAGCGCTGTGGATCGGCATTGAACGCCTCGCGCATGCTGAAATCCTGCATGGCTTGGCGGTGGTCTTTCAACGCTTGCCAGGCGGGCAGAGCGGTAACGTCGTGAGGAGTGCGGTAGTACGCCATCGCTGCGGTTTTCCTTTTGCTTGAACTGCCTTTTGGACACTGAAAAGCCTGGAACGTCCTGCATGGTCCCGAGGACCTCGTTCGCTCAGCCCTGTGCTGATTCGATTAATCACCCAGGGCGATAACAGTAACCCCGGCGTGCTGTTCTGTCTTGGCTTTGTCCGACTTGTGGCCGGTACTATTTTGTACTTGCGCAGCCAATCAGGGCGGCAAAGGGGTTTTCAGTGGGAATAATAGGGGGTGAATCGGCTGGCCTGGGCCGGGAGCCCGGTTCTGGCAAGGTCCAGTGCATCACCGGGGGAGTATCCGCAACCGGGGCGGTTGAAGCTTGAGCCGCCCGGTTGCACCTTGGGCAAGATGGCATGCATGGACATTCCTCGGTCGGGTCCTCGAACGGGGCTTGCAGTATTGGCTGCAGGCCCCAGCCGGCGGCAGTTTGCCCGAAGGTTGGGGTTCGGGCAATCAGGTGCTTATGCCGGTGTATCGAGGTCCAGATGCAGGTTGTCGATCAGACGGGTGGAGCCCAGATACGCTGCGACCAGAATCACCACATCGCGGTCTTCGGCGGTGGCGGGACGCAGGTTTTTCGCGTGACGGATTTCCAGGTAGTCCCGGCGCAGGCCGGCGGCTTCCAGTTGCTGCTGTTGCTCGGCCAGCAGCTTCGGATAATCGCGTTCGCCACCGCGGATGGCCTGGGCAATCTGCTGCAGGCTCCGGTACAGCGCCGGGGCAATGGCACGCTGTTCCGGGCTCAGGTAACCGTTGCGCGAGGACAGCGCCAGGCCGTCATCGGCGCGTACGGTCGGTTCACCGATGATCTGGATCGGCATGTTCAGGTCATGCACCAGGGCGCGAATGACGGCCAGTTGCTGGTAGTCCTTCTGGCCGAATACCGCCAGATCGGGCTGGACCATGTTGAACAGCTTGCTGACCACCGTGGCCACGCCCTCGAAATGGCCGGGACGGCTGGCACCGCACAGGCCCTCGGACAGTTGCGGCACGCTGACCCGGGTCTGTCCGGCCATGCCGTCGGGATACATTTCTTCGACGCTGGGGGCGAACAACAGATGGCAGCCGGCTTCGAGCAGTTTTTCCTGATCGGCAGCCAGGGTCCGCGGGTACTTGTCCAGGTCTTCGCCGGCGCCGAATTGCAGCGGGTTGACGAAGATGCTGGCCACCACGAAATCCACGCGCTGAGCGGCCTTGGCCACTAGCGCGGCGTGGCCGCTGTGCAGGTTGCCCATGGTGGGCACGAAGCCGATCCGCTTGCCGTCGCTGCGGGCGCGAGCGACCGCTGCGCGCAATTCGCGCACGGTTTTAACTGTATTCATGCGGAGAACCCGTGTTCGGCGCCTGGAAAGGTAACGGCTTTGACTTCTGCGACGTAGGCGCTCAAGGCCGCCTGGATGCTGTCTTGGCCAGCCATGAAGTTTTTCACGAACTTGGGCGAGCGACCGCTGAGGGACAGGCCCAGCATGTCGTGGAGCACCAGCACCTGGCCGTCGGTGGCGCTGCCGGCACCGATGCCGATCACCGGGATCTTCACCGCCTGGGTGATTTCCGCCGCCAGCTCGCTGGGCACGCATTCCAGCAGCAACATGGCCGCACCGGCCTGCTCCAGGGCAATGGCGTCGGCACGCATCTGCCGCGCCTGGCTCTCGTTGCGCCCCTGGACCTTGTAGCCGCCCAGGACATTCACGGTCTGTGGCGTCAGCCCCATGTGCACGCACACCGGAACACCGCGTTCGTTCAGCAGGCGTACCGATTCGGCCAGCCAGGCCGCGCCTTCGATCTTGACCATGTGCGCGCCGGCCTGCATCAGCTGGGCGGAACTGCTCAGTGCCTGTTCGGGGGTGGCGTAGGACATGAAAGGCAGGTCGGCGAGGATCAGTGCCCCGTTGTTGCCGCGTTTGACCGCTGCGACGTGATAGGCCATGTCGGCGTTGCTGACGGGCAGGGTGCTGTCGTGCCCTTGCAACACCATGCCCAGGGAGTCGCCTACCAGCAGGACTTCGACACCGGCCTCACAGCAGGTGTGGGCGAAGGTCGCGTCATAGCAGGTCAGCATGGTGATTTTTTCACCTTTCTGCTTGAGGCTTTGCAGGGTGGTCAGAGTGATGTCTGGCATGAAAAGGGGTCCTCATTTCAGGCGCTTTGGAAACTACTGCGAGTAACGCGCGTGATTCTTCGTTTTTCAGGCGCACGGTCTTTTGTCGTGCTTATACAGCCTGGTTCCAAGCGATTTGAAAGTGCGGCCGGGACTCGTCTTGGCGCTCTTGCGCACATCATTCTGTGCCCAGAAGGTGCTCTGTACCAGCGGGTGCCACCGCCGTTGCACAAGCGCCTTGGCCTAACGTTTCCTGGGGTCGCCGCGAACAAGCCTCGCTTGAATTGCGCCCTTTAACGCCGGGATGGCGGCAACGGGACGCCTATAGTCGTGATGAGGACTCGGGAAGTCAATTAGATGTGTTACCGCCTTGTTACGCCGCGAGTGTTACCGCCGTTACTGATCCGTTTCAGCCTTCAGGCCAGGCGTTCCAGGCCGACAAATGGGCAGGCGGCGAGCAGTGCCTTGAGGCTGCGCCCGTCGGCCAGCCGTAACTCGGCAGGGGCCAGTTCCGCCAGGGGATAGAGGACAAAGGGACGGGCGTGCATGTGGTAATGAGGCACTTTGAGACGGGGTTCGTCGAGCAGACGGTCACCGAACAGGAGGATGTCCAGGTCCAGGGTGCGTGGCCCCCAGCGCTCGTTGCGCTCGCGCCCCTGCTGGTTTTCGATCGCCTGCAGGGCATCGAGCAGCGCCAGGGGTTCGAGGTTGCTGTCCAGCGCCGCCACGGCATTGGTGTAGCGCGGTTGGCCCGGAAGCAGGGAGTCGCTTTGATAGAAGGCCGAGACGCCGCGCAGTTGGCTGTCGGGCAACTGCGCCAGGGCCTCGACGGCGCTGCGCAGTTGCTCTTCAGGGGCAGCCAGGTTGCTGCCCATGCCGATGTAGATACGTTCCATCCACTATTCGCCCGAAGCGTTGGAGCCGCCGGCACGCTTGCGCTTGGCGCCGCTGCTGCGCCGGCGTTTGCGAGGGGCACCGCTGGCATCTTCCTTGCCGCTCAGTTCGCGGATCATGTCCCGACGTTCGGCATCATTGGCGTCCTGGTAATCGGTCCACCATTCACCCAGGCCATCGGTCTGCTCACCGGCGCTTTCCCGCAGCAGCAGGAAGTCATAGCCGGCACGGAAACGCGGGTTATCCAGCAGCAGGTCGGCGCGCTTGCCGCTGCGGCGCGGCAAGCGCTCTTGCATGTCCCAGATCTCGCGGATCGGCATGGTGAAGCGCTTGGGAATGGCAATGCGCTGGCACTGTTCGGCGATCAGCTCGTGAGCCGCTTCCTGCATGGCCGGGATCGGCGGCATGCCACGTTCCTGCAGGCGCAGCACCCGGGCCGGCAGGGCGGGCCAGAGCAGGGCGGCGAACAGGAAGGCTGGGGTCACCGGCTTGTTCTGCTTGATCCGCAAGTCGGTGTTGATCAGGGCTTCGCTGATCAGCGTGTGGGTGTAGGTCGGGTTGTATTCCAGGGCTTCGGCGCTGGCCGGGAACAACGGATCGAACAGTTGCAGGTCCACCAGCATTTCGAAGGTGTCGGCAGCGTAGCCGGAGAGGAACAGCTTGAGCACTTCCTCGAACAGGCGCGCCGAGGGGATCTCCCGCAGCATGGGCGCCAGTTCACGGATCGGCGTCGCGGTGTGCTTTTCGATTCCGAAGTTCAGTTTTGCCGCGAAGCGCACGGCCCGCAGCATCCGCACCGGGTCTTCCTGGTAGCGCTGGCGAGGATCGCCGATCAGGCGGATCAGGTTGTTGCGAATGTCGTGTACGCCATTGGCGTAGTCGAGGATGCGCTCGCTGACCGGATCGTAGTACAGGGCATTGATGGTGAAGTCACGGCGTTGCGCATCTTCTTCCAGGGTGCCGTAGACGTTGTCCCGCAGGATTCGCCCGCTTTCGTTGCGGGAGGATTGGTTGCTGTCCTCCTCGTCGTCGTTCTGCGGGTGGTTGGCGCGGAAGGTCGCGACCTCGATGATTTCGCGACCGAAGTGAATGTGCACCAACTTGAAACGACGGCCAATGATCCGCGCGTTACGAAACTCGGCCTTGACCTGTTCCGGTGTGGCACTGGTGGCGACGTCGAAGTCCTTGGGGGTGATGTTGAGCAGCATGTCGCGCACGCAGCCACCCACCAGGTAAGCCTGGTAGCCGGCGTTCTGCAGGCGCTCGACGATATTCACCGCATACCGGCTGAATTGGGCACGTTGCAGCGAATGTTGGCTGCTATTGAGCACTTCAGGGGTGCTGCGTTGGTGTTGCGTACGACGCAAGGGAGAACGGAATGACTGGAACAGCTTCTTCAGCATGGGATGCACTGTTTGAAGGAATGTTCGGCCAAAACGAAGAATGACCGCATGATGGGCCGGGATTCTAGCATTTAGTCGAAGGATGGTGTAGGAAGCTGCCGCGACTTGTGTAGGTCTGGCCAAAACCGCGTGTTACTGGGGCGGCGAGGGTTGCGTCGGGGGGGGGGAATACGAATTGCACAAACCACAAGGGGAGCCGAAGCTCCCCCAGAATAGTTGCGTGCTCTATTTTTATTATTGGTTTTGGGCTTCTTGTTTTTGTTGATCGCCCTCGTCACCTGGTTTACCCAGTGTGACGCTCCCAATCGGGAGCCAAGAGCAAACGGATTGCTTTGATCGCTGAGTTGCAATGACCTTTCGATCCAACCAGTTCAGGCTCTGCCTTAGGGCAGTTTTTGTTGTTCTCGGCCTGGTTGTGGGGCAAGCCCCAAATACAACGCCTCTCCAAAAGAATCAGTTAGCTGCGCCTCCGCCGTGTTGTTTTTATTGTGCGTGAGTCGATTCGTCTTATTTTTATTGTCTTGTGCATTGCTTGTTATTGTTCTTGTACCAAACATATAGCAGGTGCCGTGCCAACTTTTGCGATCCCCAGTAAAACAAGGGGTTAGGAGCCTCTGGCACTGTTATTCAGACGAAAAAAAACCGGGGCTTCGTTACCTTTAGCCCCGGCTTTTGTTACGTCCAATGATGTGGGTAACAGTTTTTTGCATTTTGTCGAATGTCACCCGCACATTCGACAGCCTCGGTTCAGCTTTCGCTGGCGACCCCGCTCTTGCGGCGCGGGATGCCCAGACGCTGGCGCCGCTCCCACAGGCATTTGCGGCTGACCCCAAGCTTGCGTGCCAGCTCGGTCTCGGTCATGTGGTCCTGGTGCTCAAGAACGAAATGCTGGAAGTAGTCCTCCAGGGACAGGTCTTCCGTAGGTTCGTGGCTGGTGTTACCCGGTTGTGGCGCCAGGCCGACGAAGTCGTCGTCTTCCAGGTCGCTCAATTCGATATCGATGCCCAGCAGGTCAGCTGAGATCTCCGGGCTTTCGCACAAGATCACCGCACGCTCGACTGCGTTCTCCAGCTCACGCACGTTCCCCGGCCAGGAGTAATGACGGATCGCCTGTTCGGCGTCGGCGGCGAACCTCAGGTCCGAACGACCGATGCGCGCACTCTGTCGAGCCAGGAAGGCGTTGGCGATTTCATTGACGTCGGCCCCCCGCTCGCGCAGGGCTGGCAGTTTCAAGGCGATCACGTGCAGGCGGTAGTACAGGTCTTCACGGAACTGGCCGATTTTCGACAGGCTCTTCAGGTCGCGGTGAGTCGCTGCTATCAGGCGCACGTCGACTTTTTGCGACTGCACCGAACCTACCCGGCGGATCTCGCCTTCCTGCAGGACGCGCAGCAGGCGGGCCTGGGCTTCCAACGGCAGCTCACCGATTTCGTCAAGGAAGAGGGTGCCGCCGTCTGCCGCTTCCACCAGGCCGGCACGACCGGCACTGGCGCCGGTGAAGGCGCCTTTCTCGTGGCCGAACAGTTCGGATTCGATCAGGGTTTCCGGGATGGCGGCGCAGTTCACCGAGATCATCGGCGCCTTGGCGCGCTTGGACAGGTTGTGCAGCGCCCGGGCCACCAGCTCTTTGCCGGTGCCGGATTCGCCCTGGATCAGGACATTGGAGTCTGTCGGCGCGACCTTGCGGATCTTGCTGTACATGTCCTGCATGGGCGGACAGGAACCGATGATGCCGATTTCACCGTTGCTGTTGCCGGCAACGGCCTTGTCCGCGGTCGCCCCGGCCTTGCCCGCTGGGCGATCTGGCGCTGCGTTCTCGGCGCTTTGCCGATCCCGAAGGATTCGCGCCACGGCCTGGAGCATCTCATCGTGGTCGAAAGGCTTGGCGATATAGTCCACCGCGCCCATCTTCATCGAGTCCACGGCTGAGCGCAGGCTGGCGTAGCTGGTCATGATCAGCACCGGAGTGCCCTGGCCGAGCTTGATCAGTTCGGTGCCCGGAGCACCCGGCAGGCGCAGGTCACTGACGATCAGATCGAACGTGGGGATGCTGAAGCGTTCCTGGGCTTCCTGCACTGAGCCGGCTTCGCTGACCTGATACTGGTTGCGTTCCAACAGACGGCGCAGGGCGGAGCGGATAATGGTTTCGTCTTCGACGATCAGAATATGCGGCATTGATTCAATTCTCTCGACGGTCTCAGTTCACAGCGGACGTCGCTTCGACATGACGCGGCAAGGTCACCCGGATACGGGTGCCGCGCTGGCTTTGTAGATCGGCCGGGCTGTCGATGGTGATTTGTCCATAATGCTCTTCAACGATGGAATAGACCAGTGCAAGGCCCAGTCCGGTGCCTTCTCCAGGGTCCTTGGTGGTGAAAAACGGTTCGAACAACCGGTCCATGATGTTCTTGGGAATGCCGCTGCCTTCGTCCTCCACGATCAGGTCGACCGTGTGCTCGAAAGCCTCGCTCTTGACGCGTACCGCGCTGCCGGGAGGGGAGGCGTCGCGGGCGTTGGAAAGCAGGTTGATCAGCACCTGGGCGAGGCGTTGAGGATCGCCATCGACCCAGTGGTCGGGATCGCACAGATTGAAGAACTGCACTTCGAAATTGCGTCGGTTCAGGGCCAGCAGGCCAATGGCATCCTGAGCGACTTCGGCCAGGCACACGGCTTCGTCGTTGTGCTGGTGGCTGCCGGCGTGGGCGAAGCTCATCAACGACTGCACGATGCGCGAGATGCGTTTGGTCTGTTCGAGAATCTGCTCGCTGATCTCCGTCAGTTCGCCGTCCTCCTCGCGCTCTTCCCGCAGGTTCTGCGCCAGGCAGGCAATGCCGGTGATCGGGTTGCCGATCTCGTGAGCGACCCCGGCGGCCAGGCGCCCGATGCTGGCCAGGCGCTCGGAGTGCACCAGTTTGTCTTCCAGGGTCTGGGTTTCGGTGAGGTCTTCCACCAGCAGCACCAGGCCGCTGTTGCCCGGGGCCAGGGGCTCGTCGATGGCCGCCTTGTGCAGGTTCAGCCAGCGGGTCTGGCCATCGAGGGCCAGGTGCTGCTTGTGCAAGTGTTCGTCCGGCAGATTGATGAAACCTTGCAGCAAATCCTTCCATGGGTTGGCGATGGTGCTCAGGCGCGACCCCACCACGTGTTGCGCAGGAATGCCGGTCAGCTCCTCCATGGCCTTGTTCCACATCAGGATTTCTTGGTCCTTGGCCAGGGAGCAGACACCCATCGGCAGTTCCTGCAGGGTTTGCCGGTGGTAGCGACGCAGGGCATCGAGTTCGGCTGCCAGGCCGGTCAGGCGCGAGTGATAGTCCTCCAGCCGGCTTTCGATGAAGTGGATGTCCTCGGTGACGTAGTTTTCTCCGCCGGCCTTGTAGGGCAGGAAGGTCTCTACCATGTCCTGGGCAACACTTGGTCCCATCAGCCCAGAGAGGTTGGCTTCGATGCGGTCCCGCAGGCGCCGCAAGGCGTAAGGCCGACGCTCGTCGAAGGGCAGGTAGAGGTCGCGCAGGGCCTGTTCCACTTCCTTTTGCGCGGCCTTGGCTCCCAGCGGCTTGGCCAGTTGGGTGGCGAATTCCTGGGGCGAGGCGGCATGCAGTTCCCGTCGTTGCGGGCGCCGCACGTTGTCCACGGCGCAGGCTTCGGCGGCGCTGGCTTCCTCGCTGCTGGCGTTGGTGAACAGCGAGATCAGGGTGAACATCAGCACGTTGGCGGCCAGCGAAGCGATGGCTGCCATGTGCCAGCTGGTGTCGTCGAGGACGTAGATCATGTTCAGCAGCGGGATATAGAACCCCTGCAGGTTGCCGATCAACGGCAGCAGCATGGTCACCAGCCACACCAGGATCCCGGCCAGTAGCCCGGCGATGAAACCACGCCGGTTGGCGGTCGGCCAGTACAGCACCGACAGCACGCCCGGCAGAAATTGCAGGGTGGCGACGAAGGCGACGATTCCCAGATTGGCCAGGTCCTGCTCGGCCCCCAGCAGCAGATAGAAGGCATAGCCGGCCATGATGATGGCGACGATCAGGGCGCGGCGGGTCCATTTCAGCCAACGATAGATGTTGCCTTCCGCCGGCGGCTGATAGAGCGGCAGCACCAGATGGTTCAGGGCCATCCCCGACAAGGCCAGGGTGGTGACGATGATCAGGCCGCTGGCTGCGGAAAGGCCACCGACATAGGCCAGCAGGGCCAGGGCCGGGCTGTTGGCGGCAATGCCGATGCCCAGGGTGAAGTATTCCGGATTGGTGGTGGCGCCGAGTTTGAGTCCGGCCCAGAGAATCAGCGGCACCGCCAGGCTCATCAGCAGCAGGAACAGCGGCAGGCCCCAGCTGGCGCTGACCAGGGCGCGGGGGTTGAGGTTTTCGGTAAAGGTCATGTGGTACATGTGCGGCATGACGATGGCCGAGGCGAAGAACACCAGCAGCAGAGTGCGCCATGGACCTTCTTGCAGGGGCGTATGCAGCGCGGCGAGGGCGGTCTGGTTCTGCAGCAGCCAGAGCTCCAGCTGTTGCGGCCCATCGAAGACCCCGTACAACGCATAGAGGCCGACGCCGCCGATGGCGATCAGTTTGATCACCGATTCAAAGGCGATGGCGAACACCAGGCCTTCGTGCTTTTCCCGGGTCGCGATGTGCCGGGAGCCGAAGAAAATCGTGAACAGGGTGATCAGCGCGCAGAAGCTCAGCGCCACGCGGTGCTGCACCGGCTCATGGGTGAGGATGCCGATGGAGTCGGCCACCGCCTGGATCTGCAGAGCCAGCAGGGGCAGGACCCCCACCAGCATGAAGATGGTGGTCAGGGCGCCGGCCCAGGTGCTGCGAAAACGGAAGGCGAACAGATCCGCCAGGGATGACAGCTGGTAGGTGCGAGTGATCTTGAGGATCGGATAGAGCAGCACCGGCGCCAGCAGGAAGGCACCGGACACCCCCAGGTAGCTGGAGAGAAAGCCGTAGCCGTATTGATAGGCCAGGCCCACTGTGCCGTAGAAGGCCCAGGCGCTGGCATAGACCCCCAGCGACAGGGTGTAGGTCAACGGGTGGCGAATGATCGAGCGCGGAATCATGCCGCGCTCACTGATCCAGGCCACCCCGAACAGCACCAGCAAGTAGGCGGCGCTGATCAGGATCATCTGGGTCAGGCTAAAGCTCATCGGCATCTTTTTGGCTCTGCAGGATGAAGGTCACGACGATCAGAATCAGCCAGAGCAGATACGGGCGATACCAGGCGCCAGTAGCATCGATCCACCAATCCATGATGGCGGGGGAAAACAGATAGATCCCCACTACCAGGAGCAGGACCAAGCGATAGATGTACATCTCGGCCTCTCTTTATTGTGTGCGTGCCCGAAAACGTGCGGCGATGGTAACGGATGGGCGCCAGGCTGCAAGGGGCGTCAGCTCAATTGCGCTTCCGGCAGGCTCGGCGTGCGGGGAATCAAGCTGGCATCCCAGTGCGCGATGCCCCAGCGCATGATCTCGGCCACGCTGGCATCGGCCAGTTCGCTTGGCGGTTTCTGCCCCAGGGCCCGCAGCGCCCGCAACAGCAAGGGCGGCGCCTGATCTTCGGTCAGTGGCGGCGAGCGGTAGGACTTGCCCAGTTTGTGGCCGTCCGGCTGAGTGATCAGTGGCACATGCAGGTAGCGCGGCTGGGACAGCCCCAGCAACTCCTGCAGGTACAACTGACGCGGTGTGGAGTCCAGCAGGTCCGAACCGCGGACGATGTCGGTGACGCCTTGCCACGCATCATCCAGCACCACGGCCAATTGATAAGCATAGAGGCCATCCCGGCGCTGGATCACGAAGTCCCCCACATCCCGGCCCAGGTGCTGGTGGTACTCGCCCTGGACCCGGTCGGTGAAGCGGTACTCCAGCTCCGGAACGCGCAGGCGGATCGCTGCATGCTCCCGGGCATGGCCGAGGTTGCGACACAGGCCCGGGTAGATGCCGTGGTAGGGCTCCAGCTGTTTGCGTGAGCAGGTGCAGGCATAGGCCAGCCCCTGGTTGAACAAGCGATTGAGAACCTCGGCATAGGCCGCGTGGCGCTCGCTCTGACGGACCATGTCGCCGTCCCATTCGAAGCCGTAGCTTTCCAGGGCCTTGAGGATCGCCGCCTGGGCGCCGGGCTCTTCCCGGGGCGGGTCGAGGTCGTCCATGCGCACCAGCCAGCGGCCGCCGACGGCGCGGGCATCCAGGTAGGACGCCAGGGCCGCCACCAGCGAACCGAAGTGCAGGTAGCCACTGGGGGTGGGGGCGAAGCGCCCGATGTACGAGGAGGATGTGCAGGCAGTCATGGAGCGGATGTTACTTCGTCTGGCCCCCGGGCGACGATGTCTTCGGGGGGGAGCGCTTTCGCGAGCGGGCTCGCTCCTGCAGGGAGCGGCGGAAACGAAAACGGAGCGTGGGTACGCTCCGTTTCAGGTTCAGTCGGCGATTATTTGCCGACCTGTTTTTCCTTGATTTCCGCCAGGGTCTTGCAGTCGACGCACATGTCGGCGGTTGGGCGGGCTTCCAGACGGCGAATGCCAATCTCGACGCCGCAGGATTCGCACCAGCCGTATTCTTCGTCTTCGATCAGTTGCAGGGTCTTGTCGATCTTCTTGATTAACTTGCGCTCGCGATCACGGGCGCGCAGTTCAAGGCTGAACTCTTCTTCCTGGCTGGCACGGTCAGCCGGATCGGGGAAGTTGGCCGCTTCGTCTTTCATGTGATCAACAGTGCGGTCGACTTCCTGCATCAAGTCCTGTTTCCACTTGTTCAGGATCTTGGTGAAGTGTTCGCGCATGGGCTTGCCCATGTACTCTTCGCCCGCAGTTTCAACATAAGGTTCAAAACCGCTGATCGATTGAATCTGTTGCTTTGCTTGGGTGGGCATGAATGGACCGCCTCTACTCTTGTAATCCATTGCGCAGGATTGCTCCATCTCCGACACTTGCCGGCCCTGCGGCTGCAAGCGGGCGAACTTACCAGATCAAACCAGAGCGCGCTACTCCCGGTTGTCGAGCCTATGTCGTGTATCGCTCATGGATACGGGAAAAGTCTGACACGGCCTGTTGAACGGTTCGTTCAATCATTGATTTTAGTCAAATCTGCGGGTTCTGTTGGCGCCGGTTGGCTAAGGTAGCAGACCGCGTGAACGGCTCCGGGTTCTCCCTGGCTTCTCTGGATGGGTAGAATCGGACTTTTTGCTTCCCCACCTTGTAATGAAGGAAGGCTAATGGCTCTGCCCTACAGTGCGCGCAGTCGCGCTATCGAACCTTTCCATGTCATGGCCCTGCTGGCTCGCGCCAATGAGCTGCAAGCGGCGGGACACGATGTGATTCACCTGGAGATCGGCGAGCCGGACTTCACCACCGCCGAACCGATCATCAAGGCCGGGCAGGCCGCGCTGAGTGCCGGCAAGACCCGCTACACCGCGGCCCGGGGCATTCCCGAGCTGCGCGGGGCCATCTCCGGGTTCTACCAGCAGCGTTATGGCCTGGATATCGACCCCGAGCGGATCATGATCACCCCCGGAGGCTCCGGCGCCCTGTTGCTGGCCAGCAGCCTGTTGGTCGACCCGGGCAAGCACTGGCTGCTGGCAGACCCGGGTTATCCGTGCAACCGGCATTTTTTGCGCCTGGTGGAAGGCGCCGCGCAACTTGTGCCGGTAGGTCCGGACGTGCGTTATCAACTGACGCCGGATCTGGTGGAGCGCTATTGGGACCAGGACAGTGTCGGAGCCCTGGTGGCGTCTCCGGCGAACCCCACCGGGACCATTCTCAGTCGCGATGAGCTGGCGGGCCTGTCCGCGGCGATCAAGGCGCGCAATGGGCATCTGGTGGTGGATGAGATCTATCACGGCCTGACCTACGGCACGGACGCGGCCAGTGTTCTTGAAGTCGATGACAGTGCGTTTGTGCTGAACAGTTTTTCCAAGTATTTCGGCATGACCGGCTGGCGCCTGGGGTGGCTGGTGGCACCACCGGCGGCGGTGGGCGAGTTGGAGAAGCTGGCGCAGAACCTCTACATCAGTGCACCCAGCATGGCCCAGTACGCGGCCCTGGCCTGTTTCGAGCCGGAAACCATCAGCCTGCTGGAGGAGCGTCGCGCCGAGTTCGGACGCCGTCGGGACTTCCTGCTCCCGGCCTTGCGCGAGCTGGGCTTCGGTATTGCCGTGGAGCCGGAAGGAGCGTTCTACCTGTACGCCGACATCAGCGCCTTTGGTGGGGATGCCTTTGCCTTCTGTCGGCACTTCCTGGAAACCGAGCACCTGGCCTTCACTCCGGGTCTGGATTTTGGACGTCATCAGGCCGGTCACCATGTGCGCTTTGCCTACACCCAGAACCTGGCGCGCCTGCAAGAAGCCGTGGCGCGCATCGCCCGTGGCCTGCAGAGCTGGCAAGGCTGATGCGCTTCGAACCGGCCCTGGAGGACGGGCGTCTGTTGCGGCGCTACAAGCGTTTCCTGGCGGACATCGAAACCGCAACCGGCGAGTTGCTGACCATCCACTGCCCCAATACCGGCTCGATGTTCAATTGCATGGTCGAGGGCGGGCAGGTGTGGTTCAGCCGCTCCAATGATCCCAAGCGCAAGCTGCCGGGAACTTGGGAAATCAGTGAAACCCCGCAGGGGCGACTGGCCTGCGTCAATACCGGACGGGCCAATGGGCTGGTCGAGGAAGCGCTGCGCGCCGGGCTGATCAGCGAGTTGCAGGGCTTTACCGGCCTTAAGCGCGAGGTGCCCTATGGGCAGGAGAACAGCCGCATCGACTTTCGTCTGGATTACCCTCATGGCCCGGCCTATGTCGAGGTCAAGAGTGTCACCCTGGGATTCGACGGTTCGCCAGTGGCGGCGTTTCCCGATGCGGTGACCCAGCGCGGTGCCAAGCACTTGCGTGAGCTGGCGAGCCTGGCCCGGGAGGGGGTACGGGCGGTGTTGCTGTACTGCGTCAATCTGTCGGGCATCGAAGCCGTGCGTCCGGCCGAGGAGATTGATCCGGGTTATGCCGCCGCATTGCGTGAAGCGGTGGCGGCCGGTGTCGAGGTACTGGCGTACGGCGTGCGCCTGACCGCGCAGGAAGTCTGTATCGACCGGCGCCTGGACGTGCGGTTGCAGGGCTAGATATCGACCCAGATACCCTGGCTGTCTTCCCGGCAGCCGATGGCCTGCAGAAACTGGCCGGCGCAAGGGCCGGCCACGCATTCGCCGCTTTCAATCAGAAACAGTGCGCCATGGGTGGCGCACTGGATCAGGCTGGCGCTGGGGTCGAGAAACTGCTCGGGCTGCCACTCCAGGGGAACGCCGCGGTGCGGGCAGCGGTTGGCATAAACGTAAGCCTGGCCTGCTCGACGCACGGCAAACAGCTTCAAGCCCTCTAACTGGAAACCGCGGCTGCCGGCCTCGGCCAGCTCAGTCCCGGCGCAAAGAAATTTCATGGCTATCCTCTTGGTCCTAAGGCTCTGGGCCCGGGCTGTCACAGTTTTTGGCCGACGCTGGGATGAAACATGTCGGCGCTTGACGGCTAAATGAAAACAATTATCAAATGGCCGCCTCGCCCGGCACGGCGTGCTTGCTCCTTTCGATGCCAGCTCTGTCTGGCATGTCACATGGACAGTCGCTTCGCGGGCCTCACTGCTATCAAAGGAAATCTACTTATGCGCCTGAGTGCCAGCGCCCTCGCGTTCTGGGTCGCACTGCTGGTGAGCCCGTGGGCCGCCGCCGAGGAGTTGCCGCAGCGTTGGGTCAGTGCCGGGGGCGCCTTGTCCGAGTGGGTGGCGGCCCTGGGGGCGGAGCCGAAGCTGGTAGGGGTCGATACCACCAGCCAGCACCCGGAGTCGCTCAAGGCTTTGCCGAGCATCGGCTATCAACGGCAGCTGTCGGCGGAAGGCATTCTCAGTCTGCGCCCGGATATTCTGGTGGGTACTGAAGAAATGGGTCCGCCGCCGGTGCTGGCGCAGATTCGCAGTGCCGGGGTCAAGGTCGAGCTGTTTTCTGCTCAGGCCGACCTGCCGACCCTGCAGCGCACCCTGCGTCAGTTGGGGCAACTCCTGGGGCGCGAGGATCAGGCCGGGCAATTGTTCAGCACCTATCAGCAACGTCTTGAACAGCAGCGGGCCTGGATCGCACGAGTGCAGGAGCAGCAGGCGGCGCCTGGAGTGCTGTTGCTACTGGGGCACGCGGGAGGCAAGCCGCTGATCGCCGGCAAGGACACGGCCGCGGACTGGCTGTTGCAACAGGCCGGCGCGCGCAACCTGGCGACCCATAGCGGTTACAAGCCGTTTTCGGCGGAATCCCTGGCGGGACTGAATCCTCAGGTGCTGGTGTTCTCCGACCGCAGCCTGAGTGGCGATGCGGCCCGCGTTGCGTTGTTCAAGGAAAGTCCGGTGTTGGCCTCCACTGCCGCGGCCAAGGCGGGGCGGGTGGTGGAGCTGGATCCGACCTTGCTGGTGGGCGGCCTGGGGCCGCGTCTGCCGGATAGTCTGAAACGCCTGGCAGCGGCCTTCTATCCTCAGGCCAAGCCGGCCCCATGAACCGCCTGGTCAAACCTCGAACGCTGTTTCTCGGGCTTGGCGCCCTGTGTGTATTGGCGATCTGGCTGTCCCTGGCGCTGGGGCCGGTCAGCCTGCCCTTGATCGATACCTTGCGTGCTGCCTTGCGCCTGCTCGGGCTACCCATCGATGGGCAGGGGCTGGAGCAGGCAGAGTTGATCCTTGGACAGATCCGCTTGCCACGGACCTTGCTCGGTCTGGCGGTAGGCGGGGTGCTGGCGCTGTCCGGCGTGGCCATGCAGGGGCTGTTTCGCAACCCCTTGGCCGATCCCGGCTTGGTGGGTGTATCCAGTGGGGCGGCGTTGGGGGCGGCGATCGCCATTGTCGGCGGCTCGATGTTCGGCGGCGTGCCGGAATCTGTTGCGCCCTACCTGCTCTCGCTCTGTGCCTTTCTCGGCGGGCTCGGGGTAACGGCACTGGTCTATCGCCTGGGCCGGCGCAATGGCCAGACTCACGTGGCGACCATGCTGCTGGCGGGGATCGCCCTGACTGCCCTGGCCAGTTCGGCGGTGGGCTTGTTCACCTACCTGGCCGATGACGCGACCTTGCGTACCTTGACCTTCTGGAACCTCGGCAGTCTCAACGGTGCCAGTTATCAGCGCCTGTGGCCGTTGCTGCTGGTGACGGTGCTGGTGGCCCTTTGGTTGCCTCGCAGGGCCAAGGCGTTGAATGCGCTGCTGCTGGGCGAATCGGAAGCCAGGCACCTGGGCATCGATGTTGAAGGGCTCAAGCGGGAGCTGGTGTTCTGCACCGCCTTGGGCGTGGGTGCCGCGGTGGCTGCGGCAGGCATGATCGGTTTCGTTGGCCTGGTGGTGCCCCATCTGGTGCGTCTGTTGTCGGGACCGGATCACCGTACCCTGCTTCCGGCATCGATCCTGGCGGGGGCCAGTCTGTTGCTGCTGGCCGATCTGGTGGCGCGCCTGGCGCTGGCGCCGGCCGAGTTGCCCATTGGCATCGTCACCGCCTTTATCGGCGCACCGTTCTTTCTCTACCTCTTGCTGCGAGGGCGTGCCTGATGTTGCGAGTCGAGAACCTGCATGTGCGGCGCGGGGGCAAAGAGGTGCTGGTGGGGATCGATCTGCAGCTGCTGCCCGGGCAAGTGCTGGGGGTGCTGGGCCCCAATGGTGCCGGTAAAAGCAGCCTGCTTGGGGCCTTGAGCGGCGAGCTGACGGCGCATCAGGGACGGGTGTTGCTGGATGAACGGGAGATGGCGCAATGGCAGGGGGCGGCACGGGCGCAACGTCTGGCGGTATTGCCCCAGGCGTCGAGTCTGGATTTTGCCTTTCGGGTCGAGGAAGTGGTGGCGCTGGGACGCCTGCCCCATCACAGCGGCCGTGCGCAGGATGCACAGATCGTCGACGCTGCCCTGGAGGCCGCCGATGTGGCTCATCTGCGAGGGCGCAGCTACCTGGCGTTGTCGGGGGGCGAACGCCAGCGGGTGCACCTGGCGCGGGTCCTGGCGCAATTGTGGCCAGGACAGGCCGGGCATCATTTGCTGCTGGACGAACCGACTTCGGCCCTCGACCCGTTGCACCAGCACGTCACCTTGCAGGCCATCCGGGCATTTGCCGATCGGGGCGTTGCGGTGCTGATCATTCTCCATGACCTGAATCTGGCGGCGCGTTACTGTGATCGGGTGTTGCTGCTGGAGGGCGGGCACCCCCATTCCCTGGGCGTGCCGGCCGAAGTGCTGCGACCCGAGCCGCTGAAGGCGGTCTTTGGCCTGGAGGTTCTGGTACAGAAACACCCTGAGCGTGGGCACCCGCTGATCATTGCCCGTTGACCCGTCACCCGGAGAACCTTGATGCGTAGACTGCCGCTTGTGCTGTCAGCCCTGTTGCTCGCGGCCTGTCACGGCAGCCCGGAGCC
This sequence comes from Pseudomonas sp. St29, assembly GCF_001547915.1. NCBI lineage: Bacteria > Pseudomonadati > Pseudomonadota > Gammaproteobacteria > Pseudomonadales > Pseudomonadaceae > Pseudomonas > Pseudomonas sp. St29. The sequence goes on along the minus strand of NZ_AP014628.1, from coordinate 5,768,020 downwards.
AGTGCCGCCGCCCGTGGTGCCGGACCCGGGCAGCATCCTAGATCTGCGCACGGGGCAGGCGCTGAGTCCGGAGGAATTGGTCGAGCGCCTGGCGCGAGCGCCCCGGCTGATTGTCGGCGAGCAGCACGACAATGCCGATCATCACGTTTTGCAACTCTGGCTGCTGCGCTCGCTGGCCAGGGAACGCCCTCAGGGCAGCCTGTTGCTGGAAATGCTCAATCCCGATCAGCAGCTCCGCGTCGATGAGGTCAAGCGTGAGGCGGCCGGGCAGCGCTTGCCTGATGACCTGATCAAGGCGTTGGCCTGGCAACCGGGTTGGGATTGGGGGCTGTATGGGCCGGTGGTGGGCTATGCCCTGAGACAGCCTTATCCCTTGCTGGCAGCCAATCTGGATCGTCAGGAAATACGCCGGGTCTATACCCAGGCGCCGGTTCTCGGTGGCATGCAGAGCAATGCCTTGTCCGTGACCCAGGCGTTATCGGAGCAGATTCGTCAGTCCCACTGTGGCTTGCTGCCGGAGACCCAGGTGCCGGCAATGTTGGCGGTGCAGCAGCAACGGGATCGGCGCATGGCCGAGCGATTGCTGGCGGCGCCGGTGCCGGCCATGTTGCTGGCGGGGGCCTTTCATGGGCGCCGTGACCTTGGGGTGCCCCTGCACATGGCTGATCTGGACCAGCGTCGGCCAGTCGTGGTGTTGCTCCTGGCGGAGCGGGGGAGCAGGGTGCCCGCTGCCGCGGCGGACTATGTCTGGTACACACCGCCTCAGCCAGCCAAGGATTATTGCGCGCAACTGAAGCCCTGATCGGCGGTACTGTTTCACGGGCAAAAAAAGACCCGGCAAGAGCCGGGTCAAATAACCGTGATTAGCCTGATGAGGAGATAATCTGAGAGTCCGAACCACTGGTCTTCCAGGTTATCGACTGATCTCGCGACCAGTTGTGATAATCATAACGATTCTCATTTCGAAGTCAACCAGGCTTTTCCAGTTCCTGCGCATTTTTGTCAAACGCTCGTTTGGATTCTCGGTGAGGCTATCCCTGGACCTGGCTGTTCAAGGCCATGAGGCGGGTCACTTCCTTGTTCAGCAGGTCAATGCGGCGGGCCATGCTTTCGATCAGGCTGTGGGCAATGCGCGGATTGCTCTGGGTCAGGCTGAGAAAGTGCTCCTTGGGGATCAGCATGATCGTGCTCGGTTCATTTGCAATGACGCTGGCACTGCGCTTTTCTCCGGTGAAGACCGCCATGGCGCCGAAGATTTCATCCTTGGGCACGTCGCCCACTTTGTGCCCGTCGACAAAGGCTTCGGCATGGCCTTCGAGAATCACGAACACGTGATCGGCGTCATCCCCCTGGGTTATCAGCACTTCTCCCGGCTCCACCCGCTTGAAGCCGTTGTTGCTGCGCAACTCCGGCGGCTTCAGGCGGGCTATGGCATCGCAGAGCAGGGCGGTCTGGCCGATCAGGTACTGCAGCAGCCATTCCGAGCGCTGTTCGTCAGCGTAGATATGACGGAACACCTCGGTCCGCAGATAGGGCGTCAGGCTCAGTGGCACATCGCAGCTCAGTTGGCACTGCGGGTGCTCGATGCCTCGACGTAGCCCTACCAGGTCACCTTCATGCAGGTAGAACAGCGGGCGCTGTTCAACGCTGGCCTGGATCACGCCCCTGTCCAGCAGGAACAACTGATGTTCGGGCAAGAGTCCCGACAGATCCGCCGCAGGTTCAATTTCCAGCGTTGCGCCGCAGGGAGAAAGGCCCTCCAGCAACTGGGCCGGGATACTTTGCAGTCGGTTGATCAAGGCATCGGCGTAGGCCGGTTGTTCCCCCATCAGATACATAAGGTTCTGCCAGTCAGTTCTTGTGACGCGAGGATATGGCGTCCAATTGCTTGTTCAGCGCCTCCTTGCGTTCGGCCGGAAGCTCGTTCCAGTGCATGTCCATCAACGCGCCTTCGATGGCGTACAGCAGCACTTTCGAGGCCCGAAAACCCCGGGTGCGCACAGCCCTGTATGCGTCCACCGCGCCCAGGCGGCGCAGGTCCGATGCGCTGTGGATGCCCACTGCATGCAGCCACTGTGCCGATGTCTTGCCAAGGTTCTTCAGGTGTTGCAGTTCATCATTCATTAAGCCTCCTGGCGATGGCCGAATGGTGAGTGGGCAGCCTCACAGGAGTGTAGCGCTCAGCAGAAAATGCGCTGTTCGTTGGTCGGGTTTGGCGCAAATGCTTCTAAGGCAGGGCGGTCAAGGCGCGACGGGCAAGTGCATGCGGACCTTGCGCGGGGGGAGGGAAACAGAGGTGATGATCCACAGCCCGGCGCACAGCAGGGCGCCGGACAGAACGATCGCAGGAGACTTTAGCGGGTGTTGTAGCGCAGTCGGGTGCCGAAGTTGACCGACATGAGGATTTCATCGGCTGTCAGTTCGACCGGGAAGTAGGCGCCGGAGATCTGTGCGTGGGCCAGGCTGGCGCCTTCCATGGTGGCATTGCGCAGGTCCAGGCCGCGCAGATCGGCGGAACGGAAGTAGGCGTCAGTGAAGTCGATGCCCTGGGCGTTCAGCTGTCGCAGGTCGAGGCCGCGGAAGTCGCCGCCGCGCATGTCGATGGGGTGATCCTTTGGACGCTCGCGGTTGAAGCCGACGATGTCGTCTTTATGCAGCAGGGCGTAAAGCGGAGTATCCAGAAGTTTCGGTTGGCTCATGGCGACGTCACCAGTGTTGGATTTATGACGCCAGTATAGTGCCACTGTTTTTCAGCCGTGAAGTCTTTGCACTTCACGGCTGAAATTAGTGCTTACAGGCCGGGCAGACGCTGGCGGATGTTGGCAACCAGGGCATCCAGGCTGCCGCTTTCGTTGGTTTCAATGCGCTTGCTGCGCAGCAGTTCTTCGTCGGTCAGGGCCTCGCGAGTGGCTTGCTGGGTCGCAATCACCTCAAGGGTCGCATCGGACGGATCGTTCCGATCGGCCTGGCGTTGCGCCAGCCAGCTCGCAATCACGGCATCTGGCGCATTGCAGTCGATGATCAGGCAAGGCGTGCCGGTGGCTTCGGCGACCTTGGCCGCGGCGTCCCGCTGGGCGCGCTTGAGGTAGGTGGCATCGATCACCACCGGGAAGCCGGCGCGCAGGATGGTTTCGGCGATTTCATGCAGGCGCGCGTAGGTGGCGCTGCTGGCCTCAGCGCTGTAGATGCCGGCGTGGGGATCGTTGGGTACCTGCTGCTCGCCGAACAGACGCTTGCGCTCGACGTCGGAGCGCAGGCGGACGGCGCCCAGGGCTTCCACCAGACGCATGGCCACACCGCTTTTGCCCACCGCCGAGACGCCCGAGGTAATGGCCAGGAAACGCGATGGAATGGTGCTGTAGCTTTCCGCCAGATTGGCGTAGTTGCGGTATTGACGCAGGGTGGTGGCGCGCTGCACGGGAGTGGCCTCGGCAGGCAGGCTGAACAGGCTGACCTTGGCCCGCACCAGGGCGCGATAGGCTTTGTAGAAATTGAGCAGTTCCAGGCCTTGGTAGTCGCCGGTCAGTTCCAGGTACTGGCTGATGAAGCGCCGTGCCAGGCTTTTCAGGCCGCGGTCTTCCAGGTCCATGGCGAGGAAGCCGGTGTCGGCATAGACATCGGTGAAGCGGAAGGGCTCGTTGAATTCGATGCAGTCGAAGATCACCACCTTGCCATCGATCAGGGTGGCGTTGCCCAGGTGGATATCACCGTGGCACTCACGGATGAAGCCTTCGCTCTTGCGTTGCGCCAGCAGCGGCTTGAGGCGCTCGAAGCTGGTTTCCGCCCAGGCTTCCAGGGCTTCCAGTTGCAGCAGGTCGGCCTTGTCGCTGAGAAACGGACGGATCTGTTCGAAATTCTGGCGCACGGGCGCCATCACGCTTTCTGGTGTGCCGGCTTCGTGTGCTGCCGGGACTTTCGGGGCGCTGAGATGGAATTGGGCGATCTGTTGCGCCATCTCGTCAATGTGCGCTGTGGTCAGTTCGCTGTTGGCCTGCAAGGTGCTGAGCAGCTGGCTTTGTGGGAACTGGCGCATTTTCAGGGCGTATTCGATGACCGGACCGCTGCCGCCCAGCTCCGGGGCTTCGGCGCTGCCGGTGATCGGCAGGACTTCCAGGTACAGGTCCTGGGTCAGACGCTGGTTCAGGCGCAGCTCTTCGCCACAGAAGTGCTCGCGGGACTCGAGGCTGGTGAAGTCGAGGAAGCCGAAATTGACCGGCTTCTTCACTTTATAGGCAAAGGGGCCGGTGAGCAGTACCCAGGAGATGTGGGTTTCGATGACCTGAAACCCTTCAACGGGATGAGGATACAGAGCGGGGTTTTGCAGGGCGGCGATCAGTGACTGGCTCACAGGCGATCCTTCAGAGTCGGGAAAATCGAGGGCGTCATTATGGCGGTTGGCAGGGGTAACGCAAACCTCGGGTGGCGCATGTTGAGGATGAATAAAGTGCGTATAATCCGCCGCCATGACTCGTACCCGATCCCCCCGTTCCGCTAAAAAAACTCCCTCTGGTGGCCTGCGCCCCTGGCTGGGCTGGGCGCTCAAGCTCAGCCTGGTTGGTCTGGTGGTGCTCGCCGGCTTTGCGGTTTACCTCGATGCCGTGGTGCAGGAAAAGTTCTCCGGCAAGCGCTGGACCATTCCGGCCAAGGTCTATGCCCGGCCGCTTGAGCTGTTCGTCGGACAAAAACTCAGCAAGGAAGACTTCCTGACGGAACTCGATGCCTTGGGCTACCGCCGCGAAAGTGTGGCCAACGGTCCCGGCGCGGCGGCGGTCAGTGGCAATACCGTCGACTTGAACACCCGTGGCTTCCAGTTCTACGAGGGGCTGGAGCAGGCGCAACCAGTCCGTGTGCGTTTCTCTGGCGACTATGTGGCGGAGCTTTCCGGCAGTAAGGGGGCCAAGCTGGCGGTGGTCCGGCTGGAGCCGTTGCTGATCGGTGGCCTGTACCCGAAAAACCTTGAAGATCGAATCCTGATCAAGATCGACCAGGTCCCGCCCTATCTGCTGGAAACCCTGGTGGCGGTGGAAGACCGTGATTTCTACTCGCACTTTGGCGTGTCGCCGAAGTCGATTGCCCGCGCGATCTGGGTCAATACCTCGTCGGGTCAGATGCGTCAGGGCGGTAGTACCCTGACTCAGCAGTTGGTGAAGAATTTCTTCCTGACCAACGAACGCAGCCTGTCGCGCAAGCTCAACGAAGCGATGATGGCGCTGTTGCTGGAGCTGCATTACGACAAGCGGGAGATTCTCGAGGCCTATCTCAACGAGGTGTTTGTCGGTCAGGACGGTCAGCGTGCGGTGCACGGTTTCGGTCTGGCCAGTCAATTCTTCTTCAGCCAGCCGCTGTCCGAGCTCAAGTTGCATCAGGTGGCGCTGCTGGTGGGCATGGTCAAGGGGCCTTCCTACTACAACCCGCGTCGTTACCCGGAGCGAGCCCTGGAGCGGCGCAATCTGGTGCTCGATTTGCTGGCGCAGCAGGGCGTGGCGACACCCGAGCAGGTGGAAGCGGCGAAGAAGATGCCGCTTGGCGTGACCAAGCGCGGCAGCCTGGCGGACAGTTCGTTCCCCGGTTTCTTGGACTTGGTCAAGCGCCAGTTGCGTGAAGACTACCGCGACGAAGACTTGACCGAGGAAGGCCTGCGAATCTTCACCAGTTTCGATCCAATCCTGCAGATGAAGGCGGAAGCCTCGGTCAACGACACCTTCAAGCGCCTGGCCGGGCGCAAGGGCGCGGAAGACGTTGAGGCGGCGATGGTGGTGACCAATCCGGAAACCGGCGAGGTTCAGGCCATGATCGGCAGTCGACAAGCCAGTTTCGCCGGCTTCAACCGGGCATTGGACGCGGTGCGTCCGATCGGCTCATTGATCAAGCCGGCGGTTTACCTGACGGCCCTGGAGAAACCCAGCCAGTACACCCTGACCAGTTGGCTCTCCGATGAGGCGTTTTCGGTGAAAGGCGCCGATGGCCAGGTATGGAAGCCGCAGAACTACGATCGACGTTCGCATGGCACGGTTTTCCTGTACCAGGGGCTGGCTCATTCCTACAACTTGTCCACTGCCCGACTCGGTCTGGAAGTGGGGGTGCCCAACGTTCTGAAAACCCTTGGGCGCTTGGGCGTGACCCGCGAGTTCCCGGCGTTTCCGTCGATGCTGCTCGGTGCCGGTGGCCTGAGCCCGATGGAAGTGGCGACCATGTACCAGACCTTGGCCAACGGCGGCTTCAATACGCCGATGCGCGGGATCCGCAGCGTGTTGACGGCCGAGGGCGAGCCGCTCAAGCGTTATCCGTTCCAGATCCAGCAGCGCTTCGATGCCGGTTCGATCTACCTGATTCAGAGCGCGATGCAGCGCGTGATGCGCGAAGGCACGGGCAGCTCGGTGTACAACGTGTTGCCCAAGACCCTGGCGCTGGCGGGCAAGACCGGTACCAGTAATGACTCTCGCGACAGCTGGTTCGCCGGCTTCAGCCAGGATTTGTTGGCGGTCGTCTGGCTGGGGCGTGACGATAACGGCAAGACGCCGTTCACCGGTGCCACGGGCGCCCTGCAGGTCTGGACCAGTTTCATGCGCAAGGCCGATCCGCTGCCGCTGGATATGCCGCAGCCGGACAACGTGGTTCAGGCCTGGGTCGATTCACGTACCGGGCAGGGCTCCGATGCCAACTGTCCGGGTGCTGTGCAGATGCCGTATATTCGCGGCAGCGAACCGCCTCCCGGTGCTTCTTGCGGTGGTGAAACCCCGGCAGGTAGCGATTCGGTGATGGATTGGGTCAAGGGCTGGATGAACTAAGCGATGAGGGTTTGACGTGAACAAGTGGTGGGTTCCAGCTATTACAGCTCTGGCGTTGCTCAATGGTTGCGCCAGCGTGCAGCGCGGCTCCATTCCCGTCGTGGACTCCGGTACTGCCGTGTCCAACAGCGAGCGGATTTCCGCTTCCGGCGGCTTTCGCCAGACGACCATCAAGCGTCCGGCGCAAGCTCAGGCTCAGGCCATCCCGGAAGATTCCGGGGTGGTGGTGATGGTCCCAGGTGGTGGCGCGACCGCGTCGGCACCGATCAGCAGCTCGCCGATAACGCCGGGACCTGTGACGTCCGGGCCTATCACGCCGGGGCCGGTGGAGGGTGGTGCTTATCAGTCGGCACCGATCAATCAGGGCACCTACAACATGCCTTCGACGCCGAGCGGGATTCCGTCGGCTCGGGCCGGTGGTCTGTCGGCCGATGAACAGTTGGACGGGCCTGTGCTGGCGCTGTTGACCACGGCTCAGCAGCAGCAATCCAGTGGCGATTTGAATGGTGCTTCCTCCAGCCTGGAGCGTGCACAGCGTGTCGCGCCGCGCGAGCCCCAGGTGCTCTACCGTCTGGCGCAGGTGCGCATGGCTCAGGGCGATGCCCCGCAAGCCGAGCAGTTTGCCCGTCGCGGTCTGAGCTTTGCCAACGGTCGTCCCGACCTTCAGGCGAGTTTGTGGGAGTTGATCGCCCAGGCTCGGGAGAAGCAGGGTGATGCAGCGGGCGCCGCTCAGGCGCGGCAGAAAGCCCGGGTCTCGCTGTGATGGATGTGCGTTTTCCCAGAATCGCCGAGCAGTTGCTGCTGATCGAGCGTGAGTTGCGCGTGCAGGGATTGTGGGACGAGGTGGCACCCAGTGCCGAGGCTCTGGCCAGTACTCAGCCTTTTGCCGTGGATACGCTGGATTTCGAGCAGTGGCTGCAGTGGATCTTCCTGCCGCGCATGAAGGTGATCCTGGAGCAGGATCTGCCGCTGCCCAATGCCTCCGGTATCCAGGAGATGGCCGAAATGGTGTTCTCCACTCGCCCGATGCAGGGGCGCGATCTGCAGTTGCGAATGCTGCTCAAGGAATTCGATCAGCTCATCGCGGCCACCCGTTGAGTCCACGACTGCCAGGTACGCCTGGCAGTCGCCTCCCGCTGCCTGGCAGCGTCCTCCCTCCTTCTTCCTGGCGCCTTCTTGCCGTTCTGCCGGCAGCCTTGACCTGTGCCTGTCTATAGGTCGATCACCAAAGTCAAGGTTCGCATTTCTGAGTTGCTTGCCGAAGATTGCGCAATTGAAGTGCAGGTCGTGGTCGTTTTTGGGTTTTTTCTTGCGTTCTCATGCGCTTAGTTCGAATTAACTACATAGACGACTTGACTTGAAGAGGACGAAACAGAAGAATCCAAAGTCCGCTGTAGAGGGACTGCCAGAAGCAGACCCACTCAGCAGATCATGAGGCGCACATCCGCGCCGAAGTGCTACACCCGCAACGCGTTACCTCGCGCTGGGTGGGAAAACCCCGCAACACTTTGGGGCGCTCCCAATACTTGCTCAGTCAGTGCTGACGTAGTCGGCGACCACCGTCGCTCATGCTCTGCTGAGAAGTAAACCTATTAAGACCCGCTCCCTTTTGAGGGCGGTATTCTGGCGTTTTAGAGGTGAACAACGTGGAGCTTTTATCTGGCGGTGAGATGCTCGTCCGCTTTTTGCGTGACGAAGGCGTCAAATATATCTACGGGTACCCGGGTGGTGCTCTCCTTCATGTTTACGATGCCCTGTTCAAAGAACCGGAAGTGACCCACATCCTGGTTCGTCACGAACAAGCGGCAACCCATATGGCTGACGGTTATGCCCGTGCCACCGGTAAAGCCGGCGTGGTACTGGTGACTTCCGGCCCGGGCGCGACCAATGCCATTACCGGTATTGCCACCGCCTATATGGACTCGATTCCGATGGTGATCATTTCCGGTCAGGTGCCTAGCACCATGGTCGGCACCGACGCGTTCCAGGAAACCGACATGATCGGTATCTCCCGGCCGATCGTGAAGCACAGCTTCATGATCAAGCACGCTTCGGAAATCCCGGAAGTCATGAAGAAGGCGTTCTACCTGGCGCAATCCGGTCGTCCTGGTCCGGTGGTGGTCGATATCCCCAAGGACATGACCAACCCGGCTGAAAAGTTCGAATACGTTTTTCCCAAGAAAGCCAAGCTGCGCTCCTACAGCCCAGCTGTTCGCGGTCACTCCGGGCAAATCCGCAAGGCGGCAGAAATGCTCCTGGCGGCCAAGCGTCCTGTGCTCTATGCGGGCGGCGGCGTGATCCTGGGCGGCGGTTCCGCACCGCTGACCGAACTGGCCAAGATGCTCAATCTGCCAGTGACCAATACCCTGATGGGCCTGGGTGCATACCCTGGTACCGATCGGCAGTTCGTCGGCATGCTTGGCATGCACGGCAGCTACACCGCCAACCTGACCATGCACCACGCTGACGTGATCCTGGCCGTTGGTGCGCGCTTCGACGACCGGGTTATCAACGGTGCGCCGAAGTTCTGTCCGAACGCCAAGATCATCCATGTGGACATCGACCCGGCTTCCATCTCCAAGACCATCAAGGCCGATGTGCCTATCGTGGGTCCAGTGGAGAGCGTGCTGACCGAAATGGTCGCGGCACTCAAGGAAATCGGCGACACCCCGAACAAGGACACGGTCGCCAGCTGGTGGAAGCAGATCGACGAGTGGCGTGGTGATCGCGGCCTGTTCCCTTACGACAAGGGCGACGGCAGCATCATCAAGCCGCAAACGGTGATCGAGACCCTGTGTGAAGTGACCAAGGGCGATGCCTTTGTCACCTCTGACGTGGGCCAGCACCAGATGTTCGCGGCGCAGTATTACAAGTTCAACAAGCCCAATCGCTGGATCAACTCCGGCGGCCTGGGCACCATGGGCTTCGGTTTCCCGGCGGCCATGGGGGTCAAGTTGAGCTTCCCTGATAATGATGTTGCCTGTGTCACCGGCGAAGGCAGTATCCAGATGAATATCCAGGAACTGTCCACCTGCCTGCAGTACGGTCTGCCGGTCAAGATCGTCAACCTGAACAATGGTGTGCTGGGTATGGTGCGCCAATGGCAGGACATGAGCTACGGCAGCCGCCACTCGCACTCCTACATGGAATCGCTGCCTGACTTCGTCAAGCTGGTCGAGGCCTACGGTCACGTGGGCATGCGTATCACGGACCTGAAGGATTTGAAGCCGAAGATGGAAGAAGCGTTCGCCATGAAGGATCGCCTGGTATTCCTCGATATCCAGGTCGATACCAGCGAGCACGTCTATCCGATGCAGATCAAAGACGGCTCTATGCGCGATATGTGGCTGAGCAAGACGGAGCGTACTTAATCATGCGGCACATCATTTCCTTGCTTCTGGAAAACGAACCGGGCGCTTTGTCTCGTGTAGTCGGTCTGTTCTCGCAGCGGAACTACAACATTGAAAGCTTGACCGTGGCACCGACCGAAGACCCGACCCTGTCGCGTCTGACCCTCACCACGGTTGGTCATGATGAGATCATCGAGCAGATCACCAAGAACCTGAACAAGTTGATCGAGGTGGTGAAGCTGGTGGACCTTTCGGAAAGTGCTCACATCGAGCGCGAACTGATGTTGGTCAAGATCAAGGCCACCGGCGCCCAGCGCGCCGAGGTCAAGCGCACTACCGATATTTACCGTGGGCAGATCGTTGATGTCAGCGCCAGCGTGTATACCGTTCAACTGACCGGTACCAGCGACAAGCTCGACAGCTTCATTCAATCGATCGGCACCGCGTCGATTCTGGAAACCGTACGCAGTGGTGTCACCGGGATTGCCCGTGGCGACAAAGTACTGAGCATCTAACTCAAATTAGCGAATGGCCGGAACGGCCTGATATAGGGGAAATTCATGAAAGTTTTCTACGATAAAGACTGCGACCTGTCGATCATCCAGGGCAAGAAAGTTGCCATCATCGGTTACGGTTCCCAGGGCCACGCTCAAGCTTGCAACCTGAAAGACTCCGGCGTTGACGTAACTGTCGGCCTGCGCAAAGGTTCCGCTACCGTTGCCAAGGCTGAGGCTCATGGCCTGAAAGTGACCGACGTTGCTGCAGCCGTTGCCGGCGCCGACCTGGTCATGATCCTGACCCCGGACGAGTTCCAGTCCCAGCTGTACAAGAACGAGATCGAGCCGAACATCAAGAAAGGCGCCACCCTGGCCTTCTCCCACGGCTTCGCGATCCACTACAACCAGGTTGTTCCACGTGCCGACCTCGACGTGATCATGATCGCGCCGAAGGCTCCGGGTCACACCGTACGTTCCGAGTTCGTCAAGGGCGGCGGTATTCCTGACCTGATCGCTATCTACCAGGACGCGTCCGGCAACGCCAAGAACGTAGCCCTGTCCTACGCGGCTGGCGTGGGCGGCGGTCGTACCGGCATCATCGAAACCACCTTCAAGGACGAGACTGAAACCGACCTGTTCGGCGAGCAGGCTGTTCTGTGCGGCGGTACCGTTGAACTGGTCAAGGCCGGTTTCGAAACTCTGGTTGAAGCTGGCTACGCGCCGGAAATGGCCTATTTCGAGTGCCTGCACGAACTGAAACTGATCGTTGACCTCATGTACGAAGGCGGTATCGCCAACATGAACTACTCGATCTCCAACAACGCCGAGTACGGCGAGTACGTGACCGGCCCTGAAGTCATCAACGCCGAATCCCGTCAAGCCATGCGCAATGCTCTGAAGCGCATCCAGGACGGCGAATACGCGAAGATGTTCATCAGCGAAGGTGCCACCGGCTACCCATCGATGACCGCCAAGCGTCGTAACAATGCCGCTCACGGTATCGAGATCATCGGTGAGCAACTGCGTTCGATGATGCCGTGGATCGGTGCCAACAAGATCGTCGACAAAGCCAAGAACTAAGTTCAAGTCTTGTCAGGAAAAACGCGGCCTAGGCCGCGTTTTTTCGTTTGGACGGGTAGGTTCTGGTATAAAGCTGGATCCTTTGTGGCCCAATCGCGGCCCAGGGTATCTGTCGAAACTTTTCACACCGTTGCAAGGTATTGTCCATGAGCGAACGTCCCGAAGAGCCAAACCAGGCCTCTGACGCCGAAAGCCTGCTACCGATCGATGAGCATGTCGAAGAAGGGCATGACGCTGAAGGCCGTAAAGTCCGGCATCGTGGTATCTATCTTCTGCCGAATCTGTTCACCACTGCGAACCTGTTCGCGGGGTTCTATTCCATCATCAGCTCCATGAGTGCCCAGAGCGCCTTGAGTGCCGGGGACACAGCGGGGGCGAGCAAGTACTTTGCCTTTGCCGCCATTGCGATCTTTGTCGCCATGGTCCTTGACGGCCTGGACGGGCGCGTAGCCCGTATGACCAATACCCAGAGTGCCTTTGGCGCCGAGTACGATTCGCTGTCGGATATGGTGGCGTTTGGCGTTGCCCCGGCATTGCTGGCCTTTGGCTGGGCCTTGGGCGACATGGGCAAGGTTGGCTGGATGGTCGCCTTCATCTATGTGGCGGGCGCGGCATTGCGTCTGGCGCGTTTCAACACTCAGGTGGGAACCGCCGACAAGCGATATTTCATCGGTCTGGCCAGTCCTGCGGCGGCGGGGGTGGTGGCGGGAATCGTCTGGGCTTTCAGCGATTACGGCATTCAGGGATCGAAGATGTCGTTCTTGGTGGCGTTGATGGTCGCGGCTGCAGGCATGCTGATGGTCAGCAACATCAAGTACAACAGCTTCAAGGACCTGGACCTGAAGGGTCGGGTGCCTTTTGTGGCGATTCTGGCCGTAGTGCTGGTGTTTGCCGTGGTGTTCAGCGATCCACCACGTATCCTGCTGTTGGTGTTCCTCGCCTATGCGGCTTCGGGCCCGATCCAGTACCTGTTGCACCTGCGGCGTCGCAAAAGCGTCGAGTGATGTAATTTCCTCCATACTCCGCAGTCTATTGGTACATCTGTCCTCCAATGCTGCGGAGTTGCCATGTTATTCAAATTCCCCAAAGCGTCTGACTGCCATGAGTCGGATGTCACGCCAGAATCTCTTTATCTCTCTCGACGCAGTTTGCTGGGCGGTGCGGTAGCAGGCCTGGCCTTCGCCGGTTTGCCCCGTTGGGCGGCTGCGCAGGATGCGACGCGTTATGCCGATGTGGAGCCGGGCCGTGCGCCGGCGTGGTTCTCCGACAAATTGGCGAGCACTCATTGGCAAGCCGTAACCGTCAAGGATGAGGCGATCACACCGTTCAAGGACGCGACTCACTACAACAACTTCTATGAGTTCGGTACTGACAAGGGTGATCCAGCGGTGAACGCGGGGGCGCTCAAGACCGAGCCATGGAGTGTGGTCGTGGACGGTGAGGTCGCCAAGCCTGGGCGCTATGCCCTTGAAGACTTCATGAAGCCTTACTCGTTGGAGGAGCGTATTTATCGACTGCGCTGCGTCGAGGCGTGGTCGATGGTGATTCCCTGGATAGGCTTCCCTATCTCCGCGCTGCTCAAGCAAGTGGAGCCAACCAGCAAGGCCAAGTTCATTCGTTTTGAAACGCTGCAGGATCCTAAGAGCATGCCGGGACAGCGTTCCGGTTTTGCCTTGATCGACTGGCCCTATGTTGAAGGCTTGCGTCTTGATGAGGCGATGAATCCGTTGGCGATTCTGGCGGTAGGGATGTATGGGCGTGAGCTGCCCAATCAGAATGGTGCGCCATTGCGCCTGGTGGTTCCCTGGAAATATGGCTTCAAAAGTGTGAAGTCCATTGTGCGTATCAGCTTGGTGGACGAGCAGCCAAAGACTACCTGGCAGAGTATTGCTGCCAATGAATATGGTTTTTACGCAAATGTGAACCCGACAGTTGATCATCCTCGATGGACTCAGGCGCGAGAGCGGCGTTTGCCCAGCAGCCTGTTCAGTCCAAATGTGCGGGAAACACAGATGTTCAATGGCTACTCGGAAGAGGTCGCTTCCTTATATAGCGGCATGGATCTGCGGAAGAACTACTGATGCGTTATTCGTTCTGGCGTATTGGAGTCTTTATTGCTGCGGCTATCTGGCCACTGTATTGGCTGTATGAGGCTTGGGGCTCGGTTCTCGGGCCTGATCCAGGCAAGGTGCTGGTTGATCGCCTGGGATTGGGCACGTTGGTGCTGCTGTTGATTACCTTGGCCATGACTCCCATGCAGAAGCTCACTGGCTGGCCGGGCTGGATTGCCGTGCGTCGACAACTGGGGCTGTGGTGCTTTGCCTATGTAGTGCTGCACTTGAGTGCCTATGGGGTATTCATTCTGGGGTTGGACTGGTCCCAGTTGGGAGTGGAGTTGCGCAAGCGGCCCTATATCTTTGTTGGAAGCCTGGGGTTTGTGCTTCTTTTGGTATTGGCGCTGACATCCAATCGCTACAGTCAGCGTCGTCTGGGAGCGCGTTGGAAAAAGCTGCATCGCCTGGTTTATCTCATCCTGGGGCTTGGGCTTCTGCATATGCTCTGGATCGTTCGGGCAGATCTGAAGGAATGGGCGGTTTACGCGTCTATAGGTGCGCTGCTGTTGGTGCTGCGAGTGCCGGCAGTGATGCGCCGTATTCCCCGCCTAATGGCTAAAAAACAACCGTCTGCAACAAAAACGTAATTAAAGGTTGACGGCAGATTCTACAGGTCTATAATTCGCCCCACTTCCGGCGCAGTCGAAACGGAAAACTCCTTGAAATTCAACGAGTTACGCGGTTTTCGGCAGCGGTTACGCTTCAGTTTATCGAAGCCAGAAGCAGTTAGTAAGGCAGTGTGTTTTCGCCTTATTAACGATTCGATCGTCTCGGTCGAAAGCGGTTGAAAAGAGGTGTTGACAGCAGCGTGTAACGCTGTAGAATCCGCCTCCCGCTAACGAGAGATCGAAGCGCAAGTGGTTGAAGTTGTTGAGGAAATCTTCAAAAACTTCTTAAAAAATCACTTGACAGCAAATGAGGCTGCTGTAGAATGCGCGCCTCGGTTGAGACGAAAGATCTTAACCAACCGCTCTTTAACAACTGAATCAAGCAATTCGTGTGGGTGCTTGTGAAGTCAGACTGATAGTCAAAAAGATTATCAGCATCACAAGTTACTCCGCGAGAAATCAAAGATGTAACCAACGATTGCTGAGCCAAGTTTAGGGTTTTCTCAAAACCCAAAGATGTTTGAACTGAAGAGTTTGATCATGGCTCAGATTGAACGCTGGCGGCAGGCCTAACACATGCAAGTCGAGCGGCAGCACGGGTACTTGTACCTGGTGGCGAGCGGCGGACGGGTGAGTAATGCCTAGGAATCTGCCTGGTAGTGGGGGATAACGTCCGGAAACGGGCGCTAATACCGCATACGTCCTACGGGAGAAAGTGGGGGATCTTCGGACCTCACGCTATCAGATGAGCCTAGGTCGGATTAGCTAGTTGGTGAGGTAATGGCTCACCAAGGCTACGATCCGTAACTGGTCTGAGAGGATGATCAGTCACACTGGAACTGAGACACGGTCCAGACTCCTACGGGAGGCAGCAGTGGGGAATATTGGACAATGGGCGAAAGCCTGATCCAGCCATGCCGCGTGTGTGAAGAAGGTCTTCGGATTGTAAAGCACTTTAAGTTGGGAGGAAGGGTACTTACCTAATACGTGAGTATTTTGACGTTACCGACAGAATAAGCACCGGCTAACTCTGTGCCAGCAGCCGCGGTAATACAGAGGGTGCAAGCGTTAATCGGAATTACTGGGCGTAAAGCGCGCGTAGGTGGTTTGTTAAGTTGGATGTGAAAGCCCCGGGCTCAACCTGGGAACTGCATCCAAAACTGGCAAGCTAGAGTATGGTAGAGGGTGGTGGAATTTCCTGTGTAGCGGTGAAATGCGTAGATATAGGAAGGAACACCAGTGGCGAAGGCGACCACCTGGACTGATACTGACACTGAGGTGCGAAAGCGTGGGGAGCAAACAGGATTAGATACCCTGGTAGTCCACGCCGTAAACGATGTCAACTAGCCGTTGGGAGCCTTGAGCTCTTAGTGGCGCAGCTAACGCATTAAGTTGACCGCCTGGGGAGTACGGCCGCAAGGTTAAAACTCAAATGAATTGACGGGGGCCCGCACAAGCGGTGGAGCATGTGGTTTAATTCGAAGCAACGCGAAGAACCTTACCAGGCCTTGACATCCAATGAACTTTCCAGAGATGGATTGGTGCCTTCGGGAACATTGAGACAGGTGCTGCATGGCTGTCGTCAGCTCGTGTCGTGAGATGTTGGGTTAAGTCCCGTAACGAGCGCAACCCTTGTCCTTAGTTACCAGCACGTTATGGTGGGCACTCTAAGGAGACTGCCGGTGACAAACCGGAGGAAGGTGGGGATGACGTCAAGTCATCATGGCCCTTACGGCCTGGGCTACACACGTGCTACAATGGTCGGTACAAAGGGTTGCCAAGCCGCGAGGTGGAGCTAATCCCATAAAACCGATCGTAGTCCGGATCGCAGTCTGCAACTCGACTGCGTGAAGTCGGAATCGCTAGTAATCGCGAATCAGAATGTCGCGGTGAATACGTTCCCGGGCCTTGTACACACCGCCCGTCACACCATGGGAGTGGGTTGCACCAGAAGTAGCTAGTCTAACCTTCGGGGGGACGGTTACCACGGTGTGATTCATGACTGGGGTGAAGTCGTAACAAGGTAGCCGTAGGGGAACCTGCGGCTGGATCACCTCCTTAATCGACGACATCAGCTGCTTCATAAGCTCCCACACGAATTGCTTGATTCATTGAAGAAGACGATAGAAGCAGCTTTAAGCTCCAAGCTGATAGCTCCAAGCTAACAGTTACAAGCTCGAAATTGGGTCTGTAGCTCAGTTGGTTAGAGCGCACCCCTGATAAGGGTGAGGTCGGCAGTTCGAATCTGCCCAGACCCACCAATTTTGTTATGGGGCCATAGCTCAGCTGGGAGAGCGCCTGCCTTGCACGCAGGAGGTCAGCGGTTCGATCCCGCTTGGCTCCACCATAAACTGCTTCTGAAAGCTTAGAAATGAGCATTCACATTGAATGTTGATTTCTAGTCTTTTGATTAGATCGTTCTTTAAAAATTTGGGTATGTGATAGAAAGATAGACTGAACGTTACTTTCACTGGTAACGGATCAGGCTAAGGTAAAATTTGTGAGTTAAATTGCAAATTTTCGGCGAATGTCGTCTTCATAGTATAACCAGATTGCTTGGGGTTATATGGTCAAGTGAAGAAGCGCATACGGTGGATGCCTTGGCAGTCAGAGGCGATGAAAGACGTGGTAGCCTGCGATAAGCTTCGGGGAGTCGGCAAACAGACTTTGATCCGGAGATCTCTGAATGGGGGAACCCAGCCATCATAAGATGGTTATCTTGTACTGAATACATAGGTGCAAGAGGCGAACCAGGGGAACTGAAACATCTAAGTACCCTGAGGAAAAGAAATCAACCGAGATTCCCTTAGTAGTGGCGAGCGAACGGGGACTAGCCCTTAAGTGGCTTTGAGATTAGCGGAACGCTCTGGAAAGTGCGGCCATAGTGGGTGATAGCCCTGTACGCGAAAATCTCTTAGTCATGAAATCGAGTAGGACGGGGCACGAGAAACCTTGTCTGAATATGGGGGGACCATCCTCCAAGGCTAAATACTACTGACTGACCGATAGTGAACTAGTACCGTGAGGGAAAGGCGAAAAGAACCCCGGAGAGGGGAGTGAAATAGATCCTGAAACCGTATGCGTACAAGCAGTGGGAGCAGACTTTGTTCTGTGACTGCGTACCTTTTGTATAATGGGTCAGCGACTTATTTTCAGTGGCGAGCTTAACCGAATAGGGGAGGCGTAGCGAAAGCGAGTCTTAATAGGGCGTCTAGTCGCTGGGAATAGACCCGAAACCGGGCGATCTATCCATGGGCAGGTTGAAGGTTAGGTAACACTGACTGGAGGACCGAACCGACTACCGTTGAAAAGTTAGCGGATGACCTGTGGATCGGAGTGAAAGGCTAATCAAGCTCGGAGATAGCTGGTTCTCCTCGAAAGCTATTTAGGTAGCGCCTCATGTATCACTGTAGGGGGTAGAGCACTGTTTCGGCTAGGGGGTCATCCCGACTTACCAAACCGATGCAAACTCCGAATACCTACAAGTGCCGAGCATGGGAGACACACGGCGGGTGCTAACGTCCGTCGTGAAAAGGGAAACAACCCAGACCGTCAGCTAAGGTCCCAAAGTTATGGTTAAGTGGGAAACGATGTGGGAAGGCTTAGACAGCTAGGAGGTTGGCTTAGAAGCAGCCACCCTTTAAAGAAAGCGTAATAGCTCACTAGTCGAGTCGGCCTGCGCGGAAGATGTAACGGGGCTCAAACCATACACCGAAGCTACGGGTATCACGTAAGTGATGCGGTAGAGGAGCGTTCTGTAAGCCTGTGAAGGTGAGTTGAGAAAGCTTGCTGGAGGTATCAGAAGTGCGAATGCTGACATGAGTAACGACAATGGGTGTGAAAAACACCCACGCCGAAAGACCAAGGTTTCCTGCGCAACGTTAATCGACGCAGGGTTAGTCGGTCCCTAAGGCGAGGCTGAAAAGCGTAGTCGATGGAAAACAGGTTAATATTCCTGTACTTCTAGTTATTGCGATGGAGGGACGGAGAAGGCTAGGCCAGCTTGGCGTTGGTTGTCCAAGTTTAAGGTGGTAGGCTGGAATCTTAGGTAAATCCGGGGTTCTAAGGCCGAGAGCTGATGACGAGTTACCTTTTAGGTGACGAAGTGGTTGATGCCATGCTTCCAAGAAAAGCTTCTAAGCTTCAGATAACTAGGAACCGTACCCCAAACCGACACAGGTGGTTGGGTAGAGAATACCAAGGCGCTTGAGAGAACTCGGGTGAAGGAACTAGGCAAAATGGCACCGTAACTTCGGGAGAAGGTGCGCCGGTGAGGGTGAAGGACTTGCTCCGTAAGCTCATGCCGGTCGAAGATACCAGGCCGCTGCGACTGTTTATTAAAAACACAGCACTCTGCAAACACGAAAGTGGACGTATAGGGTGTGACGCCTGCCCGGTGCCGGAAGGTTAATTGATGGGGTTAGCTAACGCGAAGCTCTTGATCGAAGCCCCGGTAAACGGCGGCCGTAACTATAACGGTCCTAAGGTAGCGAAATTCCTTGTCGGGTAAGTTCCGACCTGCACGAATGGCGTAACGATGGCGGCGCTGTCTCCACCCGAGACTCAGTGAAATTGAAATCGCTGTGAAGATGCAGTGTATCCGCGGCTAGACGGAAAGACCCCGTGAACCTTTACTATAGCTTTGCACTGGACTTTGAATTTGCTTGTGTAGGATAGGTGGGAGGCTTTGAAGCGTGAACGCCAGTTTGCGTGGAGCCATCCTTGAAATACCACCCTGGCAACTTTGAGGTTCTAACTCAGGTCCGTTATCCGGATCGAGGACAGTGTATGGTGGGTAGTTTGACTGGGGCGGTCTCCTCCTAAAGAGTAACGGAGGAGTACGAAGGTGCGCTCAGACCGGTCGGAAATCGGTCGTAGAGTATAAAGGCAAAAGCGCGCTTGACTGCGAGACAGACACGTCGAGCAGGTACGAAAGTAGGTCTTAGTGATCCGGTGGTTCTGTATGGAAGGGCCATCGCTCAACGGATAAAAGGTACTCCGGGGATAACAGGCTGATACCGCCCAAGAGTTCATATCGACGGCGGTGTTTGGCACCTCGATGTCGGCTCATCACATCCTGGGGCTGAAGCCGGTCCCAAGGGTATGGCTGTTCGCCATTTAAAGTGGTACGCGAGCTGGGTTTAGAACGTCGTGAGACAGTTCGGTCCCTATCTGCCGTGGACGTTTGAGATTTGAGAGGGGCTGCTCCTAGTACGAGAGGACCGGAGTGGACGAACCTCTGGTGTTCCGGTTGTCACGCCAGTGGCATTGCCGGGTAGCTATGTTCGGAAAAGATAACCGCTGAAAGCATCTAAGCGGGAAACTTGCCTCAAGATGAGATCTCACTGGGATCTTGAATCCCCTAAAGGGCCGTCGAAGACTACGACGTTGATAGGTTGGGTGTGTAAGCGCTGTGAGGCGTTGAGCTAACCAATACTAATTGCCCGTGAGGCTTGACCATATAACACCCAAGCAATTTGCTTAAGAAGCGAGTTGCGGTGTGTGAAGACGAAACGAACCGAAAGTTTGCACCGCTCACAAAGCACACAAACCTATTACATACCCATTCGCTGGCACGTTGCATAAGCAACGGACTGGCTACCGAATTTCTTGACGACCATAGAGCGTTGGAACCACCTGATCCCATCCCGAACTCAGAAGTGAAACGATGCATCGCCGATGGTAGTGTGGGGTTTCCCCATGTGAGAGTAGGTCATCGTCAAGATTAAATTCCGAAACCCCAATTGCGAAAGCAGTTGGGGTTTTGTTTTTGCGCGTGGAAAAATTGCTCTTATTCGCAAACAAATTTGCACAGTTATTTTCGAATTGGAACACTAGAATAGCTGCTACTTTCTCCACTTCCAGAGCCTTCTATGCCAGATCCGGTTGACGCCCCCGGGTTGTCAGAATTACCACTGGACGACCTGGTTGCCTGCCATGAGTGCGATCTGCTGATGCGCAAGCCAGCGCTTGCTCTCGGCGAGAAGGCTCAATGCCCGCGTTGTGGCTATGAGCTCTACGCACACCGGCACAATGTCGTTGAGCGTAGCCTGGCTCTGGTGATCGCCGCCTTGTTGCTCTACATACCGGCGAACTTTCTTCCCATCATGCAGCTCAATCTATTGGGACAGTCTTCCGAAGATACCGTCTGGAGCGGCGTGCAAGGCCTGTTCGATACCGGTATGGAAGGCGTGGCACTGGTGGTGTTCCTGTGCAGCATGGGCATCCCCCTGATCAAGTTGATTTGCCAGCTCCTGGTCCTGTTGAGTATTCGCTGGGACTTCGGGCGCAGCTATGGCCTGCTGCTCTACCGCATTTATCACCACCTGCGTGATTGGGGAATGCTCGAGGTCTACCTGATGGGGGTGCTGGTGGCCATCGTCAAATTGGCTGACATGGCCTCCATCACCGTGGGCCTGGGCCTGGTGTGTTTCATCAGTCTGTTATTGGTGCAGGTCTGGCTGGAGGTGGTGATGTCGCCTCACCAGATCTGGCAAGCGTTATCGGGGGAGGATGTGCATGCGGGCGATTGATGCAGGCATTCTGATTTGTAGCGAATGTCACGAATTGAACCGGCAGGAAGCCGACAGCGACGAGCAGACCTGCACTCGTTGCGGAGCCCTGGTCCATCCCCGCCGTCCCAACAGCATCCTGCGTACCTGGGCGCTGCTGCTCACCGCCGCCATTCTCTATGTTCCGGCCAATCTGCTGCCGATCATGACGGTCAGCTCACTGGGCCAGGGCGACCCCAGCACCATCATGTCGGGGGTTATCCAACTGGTGCAGCACGGCATGTTTCCCATTGCCGCGGTTGTATTTGTCGCCAGTATCCTGGTGCCCACCTTCAAGCTGGTGGGCATTGCTCTGTTGTTGTTCTCGGTGCAGCGCCACCAGCCACTGTCGGCACGGCAACGGATCATCATGTACCGCTTTATCGAGTTCATCGGTCGCTGGTCGATGCTGGATATCTTTGTCATCGCCATCCTGGTGGCGGTGGTCAACTTTGGACGGCTGGCCAGCATCGAAGCCAATCTCGGAGCGGTCGCCTTTGCCAGTGTGGTGATTCTGACCATGCTGGCCGCAGTAACTTTCGATCCCCGACTGATCTGGGATAACACGGAGTCGGACGACGACCATGAGTGATTTGCCTACCGCCAAAACCCGCCCGGCCTCCAATTGGTCAGCCATCTGGGTGCTGCCCCTGATTGCCCTGATCATCGGTGGCTGGCTGGGCTGGCGTGCCTACAGCCAGACCGGTATCGAGATCCAGTTGCGCTTTGAAAGCGGCGAAGGGATCCAGGCCAACAAGACCGAGGTGGTCTACAAAGGCATGCCCGTGGGCAAGGTCAAGACCCTGGCCCTGGACGATGAGGGCAACTCCAAGGGCGTGATCGCCACGGTCGAGATGAACAAGGACGTCGAACAGTACCTGAAGACCAACACCCGCTTCTGGCTGGTCAAGCCCAGTGTCAGCCTGGCCGGCATCACCGGATTGGAAACCCTGGTTTCCGGCAACTACATCGCGGTCAATCCCGGCGATGGCGAGCCTGCGCGCAAATTCAAGGCCCTGGCCGAAGAGCCGCCGTTATCGGACGCCAAGCCCGGCCTGCACCTGACCATCAAGGCCGAACGCCTCGGCTCGTTGAACCGCGGCAGCCCGGTGTTCTACAAGCAGATCCAGGTCGGACAGATCAAAAGCTTCCTGCTTTCCGAAGACCAGAACACGGTCGAGCTCAAGGTCTATATCGAGCCCACCTACGCCAACCTGGTGCGCAAACACACGCGTTTCTGGAACGCCAGCGGCATCAGCATCGACGCCAACCTGTCCGGGGTCAAAGTGCGCAGCGAGTCCCTGTCCAGCATCGTCGCCGGCGGTATCGCCTTTGCCACGCCGGAAAACCGCAAGGACAGCCCGCCTACCGACCCAAGCCTGCCGTTCCGGCTCTATGAGGATTTCGACGCCGCCCAGGCCGGGATCCGGGTCAAGGTCAAGCTCACCGATTTCGAAGGGCTGCAAGCCGGACGTACCCCGGTGATGTACAAGGGCATCCAGGTGGGCAGCCTGAAAGCGCTGAAGGTCGACTCCGATCTCACCAGCGCCACCGCCGAGCTGACCCTCGATCCGCTGGCCGAGGACTATCTGGTCCAGGGCACCCAGTTCTGGACCGTCAAACCCTCCATCTCCCTGGCCGGCATCACCGGCCTGGAGGCGCTGGTCAAAGGCAACTACATCGCCATTCGCCCCGGCGACAAGGGCGCTGCGCCCCAGCGCGAGTTCGAGGCCCGGGCCAAGGCCCCGCCTCTGGACCTTCGAGCCCCGGGCCTGCACATGGTGCTGTTCACCGACAACCTTGGCTCCCTGGATGTGGGCAGCCCGATCCTCTACAAGCAGGTCAAGGTCGGCTCGGTGCAGAGCTATCAGTTCTCTCACACCCGCAAGCAAGTGGTGATCGGCGTCCATATCGAGAAAGAGTACGAGTCGCTGGTCAACGGTTCGACCCGTTTCTGGAACGTCAGCGGCATCACCCTCACGGGCGGTCTCACTGGCGGCATCCAGATCAAGAGCGAGTCGCTGCAAAGCCTGATGGCCGGCGGTATCGCCTTCGAGACGCCGCTGCCCAACGTGCCGCTGAAAAAGCGCATTCCGCGTTTCCGTCTGTTCGCCAACCAGGAAGAAGCGGCGCAGCGCGGCATCCTGGTCAACATCAAGGTCGATCGCGCCGATGGGCTGCGTGCCGGCACGCCGGTGCGCTTCAAGGGCCTGGATGTGGGCAAGCTGGAGGAAGTGACCCTCAGCGCCGACCTGCAATCAGTGATGCTCAAGGCGCGCATCACCGAAGTGCCCGAGCGTATCGCCCGGGTCGGCAGCCAGTTCTGGGTGGTCAAGCCGGAACTGGGGCTGATGAAGACCTCCAACCTGGAAACCCTGGTTACCGGTCAATACATCGAGGTCCAGCCCGCCGCAAAGAACCAGGGTGTGCAAACCAGTTTCGTCGCCTTGCCGCAGCCGCCGGAGGCCAGCGTTGCTGAGGCGGGTCTGAGCCTGGTACTGAGCGCGGCGCGCCGTGGTTCGCTGAAAGTGGGGGTGCCGGTGACCTACCGCGAAGTGACGGTGGGCAAGGTGACCGGCTACGAGCTGGGCCAGACGGCTGACCGGGTACTGATCCACATCCTCATCGAACCCAAGTACGCGCCGCTGATTCGCGGTGGTACGCGCTTCTGGAACAGCAGCGGATTTGGTGTGGACTTTGGCCTGTTCAAGGGCGCCACAGTGCGTACCGAGTCCCTGGAAACCCTGATCCAGGGCGGTATTGCCTTCGCCACCCCGGATGGCGAGCGCATGGGCAACCCGGCCCGCCCCCAGCAGACCTTCCCGCTATTCGACAAGTTCGAGGATGAATGGCTGACCTGGGCGCCCAAGATCCCCCTCGGCAAATAACCCTCTCGTAGGAGCCGGCTTGCCGGCGAAGAGGTCCTCAAGTCCGGCGTTCTTCCAGAGGACGCCTTCGCTGGCAAGCCAGCTCCTACAAAAGCTATCCAATAAAAAAGGCCGCGCTCCCAAGAGCGCGGCCTTTTACGTTGCAGCGTTACCCAGTCAGACTTCGTCCAGTTCCGCTTCTGCTTCGGGTTCCACGTTCAGAGTCGCCTTGACCTGATCGTGACGGCGGATGAACTTCCAGTCCGCCTCGTCGATGTAGATGCCGTTTGGCCCGCTGCCGCCTTCCAGGTCGATGGCCACCTGGGCCGACACCTGCGGCTTCACACTGGCCAGGATCGGCACGAAGCCCAGCTGCAGGCTGGTTTCCAGCAGCGCCGCCTGGTTGCGTTCGTCGATGTCCGCCGCTTCGTCGAGGTAGTAAGGCAGACGGATACGCCCGGCCTGGTCGCGGTCCATCAAGTGCAGCAACAGGTACATGTTGGTCAGCGCCTTGATGGTCATGGTGGTGCCGTTGGACGCCGCGCCATCGATGTCGGTGTGGATCACCGGCTGGCCATTGACCTTGGTGATCTCGAACGCCAGCTCGAACAGGTCCTTCAGGCCCAACTGGTTGTGGTTGGCCGCTACCAGCCGCGCCAGGTACTCCTTGGCCTCTTCGTTCTTGTTGTCCTGCTCGGCGCTCTGGCTCAGGTCGAACACCGACAGGGTCTCGCCTTCCTCGTACTGGCCGGCGCTGTGGATGATCTGGTCGATGTGCTTGAGGGCTTCCTTGTTCGGCGCCAGGACGATGCGGAAGCTCTGCAGGTTGGACACCTGGCGCTTGTTGATCTCGCGGTTGAACAGCGCCAGCTGGTGTTCCAGGCTGTCGTAGTCACTGCGGATATTGCGCAGGGTCCGGGCGATATCGGTCACCGCCGCGCGGCGCGCCTTGCCCAGGGTCAGGGCTTCGTCGGTGCGGTGGGCATAGGCGTTGATCAGCAGTTGCAGGCGGCGCTCGACGTCATCCTCGCTGTCGAACTTGGCCACGCCCTTCAGGCGCACTTGGGCATACAGCGCCTCGATCTGCCCGTCGACCCGCTGCAGGCCCTGCCAGCTGTCCTGGTAGTCGTTGAGCAGTGGCAGCAGGTTGTCCATGGAGTCGTCCACCGGGTCCATGAACGGCGTGCCGAACGGCAGGTCTGCCGGCAGCAGCTGACGGCGGCGCAGGGCGTCGTCGAGGGTGCGCTGCTTGGCTTCCATGTCGGCGATCTGCCGGCCCACCAGTTGCAGCTTGGCGGACAGTTGCTGGACGCGTTCGGTGAAGGCATCGCTGGAGCGCTTGAGTTCGTCCTGGGCGGCTTCCATCTGCGCCAGCTGTTCCAGTTTCTCGCCTTCCTCGGCGCTCAGGGTCTGGGCACGGCGGAAGTCTTCCAGGGCCTTCTGCGCATCCAGTACCTGCTGGTACAGGGCTTCGGTCTGGGTCTTGCTCGCGGCGCGGTCGGCGGCCACGGCGGCCTGGGTCTTGAGCTGCTTGAGTTCTTTTTCCAGACGCTCTTTCTGATCCCGCAGGGCGGCGCGGTCGGCCAGGGCCTGCAAGGCTGGCGGCTCGATGTGGGAGATGTCGATGGTCAACCCCGGCACTTCGAAACGCTCGCCCTTGAAGCCGTCGAGGATCAGTTCCACCGACTTCACCCACTCGCCGTTGTCGTCCAGGGCGATGCCATGCTCGCCCAGGGGCAGGCTGAACAGCGCGCTGTTGAACAGGCGCATCAGGCGCTCCACGTCCTGCTGGGAGAACTCCTCGCGCAGGCGGGCATAGCTGTTGTTGTCAGCGTGATCGAGTTGCTGCTTGACCGACTTCAGGCGCTTTTCCAGGTCCCGCAGGCGTTCTTCCAGGTCTTCGGCGGAGAACTGCCGGGACTGGGCCAGGGCGCCGGCCAGTTCATCGTGGGCATCCTTGGCCGCCAGCAGTTGCTGTTCCAGGACCTTGACGTCATCCACCAGGGCGAAGCGGTGCTTGAGCACCGACAACTCACCGAGCCAGCGCTGGGTGCCGGTGATTTCCCGTTCCAGGCGCATCATTTCCTGGGTGCTGCTGCGCTGGTCGTTCTGCAGCGCGTCCTGCTCATTACGGTAGTGCTCGGCCTGTATGGTCAGCTCTTCCTTGCGCGCGCCGGCGTAGTCCGACCAGGTGCCCAGCAGCGAATCCAGCAGCGGCGACAGGCGGTGCAGCTTGCCCCGCAGAATGTCCCGCTGCTTTACGCCGTTGGCCAGGGCTTCCACCAGAGGGCCGGCGGCCACCAGGGAGTTGTAGTCCTGCTCCATACGCCGCACATCGCGGAAGGCTTCGTCGCAGGCGGCGATGTAGTCGACGCTGCCGGAGCGCAGGCTGTGCTCGAAGGCATCGAGGAACAGCTGCTTGAGCTTGGCCGCGGTGATTTCGCGCATGTGCAGCAGGTTGATGAACAGCGCGCGGAAGGTTTTCAGGCTCTGTTCGCTGGTGGAGCGCAGCGGGATCAGGGTCAGGTCCAGGGGGATCGAGGTGTGGCCGCCCACCAGCAGGCGCCGCAGTTCATCGGGCTTGAGCTCATAGGCCTTCAGGCCCTGGCGCTCCAGGTTGGTGAACAGCTCTTTCTGCCGCAGGCAGGTGTCGTCCTTCTGGTAATGCGCCAGGTCCAGCTGGCCGGCGTAGGCGAAGAACTGGTGGCCGAAGCCGCCGCCCGGGCCGCGACCGACCACGCCAATCACGTGAGGACCGTGGGGCAGCGAGACTTCCACCAGGATGTAGCTGGTGTCGGAGGCGAAGTAGAAGCGCCGGGACTGTTCCAGGCTGTACTTGCCGAAGCTCATGTCCGACATGCGCGCCAGAATCGGGAATTGCAGGGCGTTGATCGACGCCGACTTGCCCAGGTTGTTGGCCCCGTAGACCGACAGCGGCTCTTCCAGGGGGAACAGGCCCAGGCTGTAGCCGGCGGTGTTCAGTAGGGCAAAGCGGCGGATGCCGTAGCGTTCCTTGCTCATGCGTCGAGCTCCTGTTCTTCGGCGATGGCCCGGGCCAGCGCGTCTTCTTCACTTTCTTCGGACTCGTCGAATTCGCTCAGGTCCAGCGGGTCATCGGTCTGCAGCAGTTTTTCGTCGCTGTCGTCGTCCACCAGTACCGGGGTCGGCAGCGGCAGCACGCTGTGCAGGCTGGCAGCCAGGTCGCGGTCCTGCTGCACCGACAGGCAGACATCGAGGAAACGGTGCATCGGCGGCAGGAAGCGGTAGATGCCCGGCTCCTCGGCGGCGAAACCCAGCTGGGTCATGCGGCGCATGATTTTCTCTTCCAGCTCTTCCTGGGTCTGCACTTCGGCCTGGATGAACAGGTCACGGTATTTCTCCAGCAGCGACGGCAGTTCGTCACGGCCGAGGCTGCCGCCATCGAGCACGGCGATCGGGTCGCGGCCCTGGTCGGCCAGGTGCTCCACCAGGATGAAGGTGAACAGTGCCAGGCGCTGGGCGGTCTTGTTCACCTGGGCGGCGGCGTTGTCCGGCACGAAGTAGTAGAAACCCCGGGTGTCGCACACCAGCTCGAAGCCCAGGGCCTTGAACAGGGTGCGGTACTGGTCCTGGAAGTTCGACAGCTGAGCGTACAGCTCCGGGTCGCGGCGGCTGACGTGGTAACCCTTGAACAGCTCGCGGAAGATCGGCGCCAGCTGGGACAGTTCGGAAAGATCAAGATGCATTGGCGTTGCTCGCAGAATGCTCGGCGGCGTCATCGCGGGCCGAGAGCAGGGCGAAGGAGCGCAGGCTGACCTGATGCTCCAGGGTGTGGTAGTCGCGGCGTTCGAGGCGCTCGCGCTTGAAGCGTTTTTCCCGCGACAGGCGCGAGAACCAGTACAGCAGTTCGTCGGTGGCGCCATCCGGCTCCTGGTCCAGCAGCCAGCTCATCAGGTCCGGCATCGGCAGGGCGTCTTCGCAGCGTTCGAGCATTTCCCGAACCGTGCGCGGCGCCTTGGGGGCCAGGCCCTTGTGGGTCTTGTGGGCCTTGGGGAAGCGCGCCGGCTTGGGCTCGAAGCGGGCCAGGGCGTAGACATAGGCTTCCACCTGGCCGGAGCTGCCGAGGAAGGTGCTCTGCGGGCGGGTGAACATCGGCATCGCCGCCTGGGGCACCGCGTCGATGCCCTTGCGCCGGATCGCCGCCAGGGCCAGGGCCGCGCCACGGGTCACGGCGTTGTGCCGGCGGGCTTCCTCACGCAGCGGCAACAGCAGTTCCCGGGCGTGGCGCAGGGTCAGCTGGGCGCTGGTCTGCATTTCCAGGATCCGCGCGTGGGTGCGCAGCAGCATGTCGTCGTCCACCAGGTGGCCCAGGCGCTGCTGCTCGGTGAGCAGGCGCAGCAGGACGTTCTCCACCTTGCGCACGCCTTGTTCGAAGGCGCCGTCGGCGTTCACCAGCTGGATCATCGGTTCGACGTATTCGTCCCAGGTGGCCAGCACCTCGGCGTAGCGCTGGCGCAGGGGAATCTGCCGGTCGCTGGTCTTGGCCCGTTCGGCCACGGCCACCAGGGCCTGTTCGTCGTTGGCGAGCTTCTTCAGGACATCGCGCACGCGCATGTCCAGCAGCCGCAGTTGGCGCGCCAGGTCGTTGCCGTCGCGCACGTCGAAGGCGTCCTGGATGTACCCGGCCAGACGCTCCAGGTGGCGCAGGTAGGCTTCGATCTCCAGGCACAGGCCCAGGCGGTGCTCACGGCGCAGGTAGGCGAGGAAGTCGTGGATCTGTGCATTGAGCTCGAAACGGTTCGGGCTTTTCGCCACCGGGACCAGGATGTCCAGGCGTATCCATACGTCCAGCAGGTGGGTGATGTCCTGGGGCGTGCTGTCCAGTTGTTGGGTAGCCAGCTGTGAACGCAGTTCGGCAAGACTCAGGGTGCCTTGGTCGAAGTGCTCGCACAGCGGCTCCAGAAGTGCCCAGTGTTCGGCGAGGGC
This sequence comes from Pseudomonas sp. St29, assembly GCF_001547915.1. Taxonomy (NCBI): domain Bacteria; kingdom Pseudomonadati; phylum Pseudomonadota; class Gammaproteobacteria; order Pseudomonadales; family Pseudomonadaceae; genus Pseudomonas; species Pseudomonas sp. St29. The sequence continues at coordinate 5,739,200 of NZ_AP014628.1, read as the reverse complement.
GCGCAAGACGCGCTTGGGTTCGATCATCGGAATGGCCGGCTGGTTGGCAATGAAAAGCGGCGATTGTACTGCATCAGGGGGCCGACGATTCACCCCCGGGCCCAGGTATGAGACGGACTGTCGCTTTTGCGCGCAATCAACAGCAGGCGATCTTTGGCGAAGGACGGTAGAATCCCCCACCTCAGTTATCCACAAGTGGCCGACCTTTGCTTATCGAGTCCCGTCGTCGCGCTTATCTGTCCGCCATGCAGGTGGTCAGCTGGCTGCCGCGCAGCGAATTGCCCTTTGCCGCCCCTTCGCGTCCCGAGTTGCTGGCCTTGCCGGAACCCGAGGTGCAGGCCCCGCCTGCCCCTGTGGTCGAGGCCAAGGCCCCGGCGGCGGCTGCAAGGACCGTCGAACGGCCGAAAATCGAGGTGCCGCGTCCGTCCACCGCGCCTGCAAAGACAGCCAGCAAGCCAGTGGCCGAGGGCGAAGAAGCCCCGGCCCCGGTGGTCAAGGCGCCGGTGGTACCGCCGCCGCGTTTTGCCTTGCAGTTGCTGCGGGCCGGCCGTTGCCTGCTGCTGGTGGAGTTACCCACAGGCGAAGCCTTCCAGAGCCGCGACCCGGCCTACTTGCTGCTCAAGGACATGCTGCGCGCCGCCGGCCTGCCGGACAGCCCGCAGATCCTCGCCGAGCCGGTGCGCTGGCCGATGCTGACCCGGGGCAACCTCGACCAGGGGCCGGAAGCCGCCCGGGATTTCGTCCAGGCCTTTGTCGGCGTGCGCATCGAAGAGGAGCCCTGCGTCTGCCTGTGGCTGATCGGTCTGCCGGCCGTACGTTTCGCCGGGGAAGCCAACGCCGAATCCTACAACCGTGAACTGCAGGTCGAAGGCCTGGGGTCGGCCTGGGCCTTGCCCGGCCTGGAACTATTAATGGAAGAGCCACAGCGTAAGGCTGATGTCTGGCAAGCCATGCGTCGGCTGATGGCGCGCTGGAAACACACTGATGAGCAGAATGACCGATGAGTGACGCGTTGACCTTCCGTCTGGCCACCGAGGCGGACCTGGATGCCATCCTGAAAATCGAATATGCCGCGTTCAGTCACCCCTGGACCCGGGGCATTTTCATGGATGCCTTCAAGTCCTACGAAGTCTGGCTGATGTTCGAAGGCAGCCAGCAAGTGGGCCACGGGGTCATCCAGGTGATCATCGACGAAGCCCATCTGCTGAACATCACCGTCAAGCCGGAAAGCCAGGGCCGCGGCCTGGGCCTGCGGCTGCTGGAAGAGCTGATGAAGCGCGCCTACCAGAAGAATGCCCGGGAGTGCTTCCTCGAAGTTCGCTCCAGCAACCAGACCGCCTATCGGCTGTATGAGCGTTACGGCTTCAATGAAGTGGGCCGGCGCCGCGACTATTACCCGGCCGTGGGTGGCCGCGAAGATGCCCTGGTGATGGCCTGCACCCTGGTCGACTGAACCTTGAAACGGCACGTGCTGTAGGCGACGGCGCCATTCCCGGCGCTGCATGGCTTGCGGGCCTCTTCGCCAGCAAGCCGGCTCCTGCGGGAGAGGGCGTCATTAAATGTGGCGCCGAGCTCAGGGTTTGCCGTCCAGCGGGTCGCGACGTGCCAGTTCGGCTTCATCCAGACCGCTGCCACCGCCAATGTCCGTGGCATCGACAATACTCAAGTCCCAGTCGGCGGGTTTATCGGCCCCGACTTCCCGGGCAGAACGGGCCCCATCCTCGCGGATCAGGGTTTCCGGGCTCAGGTCGTCGTCGCTGGAGCCGTCGCTGGTGAGGCCGGTGCTGCTTGCGGGGCCGGGTTCGTCGTCATCGAAATGCAACTCCTCCATGGACCCCATGCGATCTTGATCATCGTCGATCGGCTCGGGCTGGGGCGCGCTGAAGGGGCGTCGTGATTCGGTCATGGCGATTGCTCATACTTTTAGGGGCTTGCAGGGTGGACCCACAGCCCCGGCGAAGATTCCCCGGCAGGGATAACCGGTATCTGCAGTCATTGGCGTGACCCCGACGGGCACTCGTCTGTCAAAGCTGCGCATCATTCTTGAGGCTTCACAGCATGAACGAACTACAAGATCTGATTGATAACAACGCGCGTTGGGCCGAAGCGATCAAGCAGGAAGACCCGGAATTCTTCTCCAAGCTGGCCCGCCAGCAGACTCCGGAGTACCTGTGGATCGGCTGCTCGGACGCCCGGGTGCCGGCCAACGAGATCGTCGGCATGTTGCCGGGCGACCTGTTTGTGCACCGTAACGTGGCCAACGTCGTGCTGCACACCGACCTCAATTGCCTGTCGGTGATCCAGTACGCGGTGGATGTACTCAAGGTCAAACACATCCTGGTCACCGGCCACTATGGTTGCGGCGGCGTGCGCGCCTCGATGCAGGATCGCCAGTTTGGCCTGATCGATGGCTGGCTGCGTTCGATTCGTGACCTGTACTACGAGCACCGCGAGGCGCTGGCGCAACTGGCCACTGAAGAAGAACAGGTCGACCGCCTGTGCGAGCTGAACGTGATCCAGCAAGTGGCCAACGTCGGCCACACCAGCATCGTGCAGAACGCCTGGCATCGCGGGCAGAGCCTGTCGATCCACGGTTGCATCTACGGGATCAAGGACGGTCGCTGGAAGAGCCTGAACGCGACCATCAGTGGTTTCGAACAGCTGCCACCGCAATATCGCCTGCGTCCCCTCGGCGCGGTCTGAACGCGCCCTGGCCGCTGCGTGAAGGCGCAGCGGCCAGCGGCGGACTTCAGAGGTGCGGCACCTCGGTGCTTGGCGCCGGTGCCGGGGCCTTGAGCTGGTTGAGCTGGGTCTTGACCGGTGCACTGGTGCACTTGGCCGCGGCCTGCTGCTCGGTCAGCTTGCGTACCGAGGTGTAGAACAGCTCGCAGGTCTGCTCTTTCTGGGTCACCTGCCAGGTCTGGGTGCAACTGCTGAGCAGGGTGCTCGGATCTGTTCCCGGCTTGCTGCCCATGCCGGCCTGCCAGCAGGCCGCGCTCAAGTCCTGCCCCATGACTTTCAACCCGGCGGCGTCGGCCTTGGCTTCGTCGTTGTCATAGTTGGCCGGGTCCGCCGCGTACCAGATGTAGCTCGGGTGGTTGGCACCCAGGACCGGCACCTTCACCCCTTCGCTGGGGCTGATCTGCGCCAGGCCCAGCACATTCACCGTCACCCCGTATTGCTGCTTGAGCCAGTTACGCACCGGCGCCCCGAAAGCCACCATCGGCAGGGCCGCGCCGCTGGCGTTCTGGCTGACCTGCTTGACCATGCTGGTCTGGTAGCTGTTGAAGTAGCCGTACACCCCTTCCAGGCTCTTGCCGGCGCTGGAGGGCGCGGCGATCGGCGCGATATCGACGATGGTCTGGTAGGCCGGGGTCTGCTCGGCGGCGATGCCGTTGACGGTTAGCAGCGAAGCCCAGCGGTCGGTGGTGGCCGACTCCAGGTAGTCCTGGTAGTGGGTCAGCGAATAATCCGGCGGGAAGTGCAGCAGCTCCACGCTCTTGCGGTTTTCCAGGGCCATGCCCAGGGGCAGGAACAGGTACCAGCTGAAATCCCAGTGACCGTCCTTATTGAGCTGGCTGGCGCCCTTGTAGGCCAGGTCGCCGGCATCCAGCAGGGCGCTCAGGGGCTTGGCGTAGCCGTCCGGTACTCCGCTGATGGAGGCCAGGACCTTGTCGCCGGCGGTCTTGACGCTGACTTTTGCAGCGCTATAGCCGTCACGCTGCACGCTCTGGGTCAGGTAGTGAGCCACCGTCTCCTCCAGGGTCCAGTTGCGATAGCAGATCACGTTGCAGTTGTTGGGGTAGGCGAAGAGTTGGGTGACGCGCTGGGGGCTGCCCAGGTCGACCTCGACATCGGCCATGACGCTGGTGCTCAACGCGGCGGCCGCCAGGGCCAGGGAGATTCCTGCGAATTTGAACATGCTCAGATCCTTTTCAGCGTGAACCCCTCCACGGGGGCTGTTCATACTGAAACACCGCCGTGGATAGAGAAAGACAGCGGATAAAAAATCTGCCCCCCTTGTGCAGGCCTCAGCCCGGTATCAGCCGGGTCAGCGGGAAGGCCGGGTAGAACACCTGGCAAGCCCGGATGACAGCCACCATCAGCACCAGGAAAACCGGTTGCCAGGGACTGAAATGCGACCAGTGCAAGACGCTCAGCCAGGGATGCTTGAGCCTGAATGCTTCGCTGACATGGCCGATGCGCTTGTGGTGCAGGACGCCGATCAGGGTAAAGCCCAGGTACGTCAGCATCCCCAGCAGGCCGAGCAGGCTGGCGAACAGCGCCAGCAAGGCCAGGAAAGGCACACCGTGGCGCAGCAGTCTTCGATAAGGAGGCCTGTGCAGCTGTTTCGGTAGCAGGCGTTCGCTCAGCCACAGGTCCAGATCCAAGAAGCGCAGCGCCACGGCGTTCCAGGCGCACAGTGCCGACAATCCGAGCACCGCCACCAGCCAGCCGCACAAGGCCGCCATGATGGCCGCCAGCACCGGCGGGTCGTGGCGTTCCTGAATGAAAAAGAGGGTGAACGCCAGCGCGATGCCGGCCCAGGCCCGCACCCATGTTTCCCCTGTGGTGGAGGGTTGGGGCATGAATTTCTGCCAATAGAACACGTCACTCTGGGGCAGGCGCTCGATCAGTTGCGGAAAGCGCCAGGTCAGGGTCTGCGCCAGCTGCTGGCAGGCTTGCCATTCATTCTGGGTAAAACCGCGGGTGAGATTGCGCTGCTGGCGCGGGGACAGCGGCTTGGCGAGCAGTTGCGCCGCCAGTACCTCAGGTGCCCAGCTGTGTTCCTGCTGCAGCTTGTTTTGCAGGTCCTGGTAGAAGGTTTCCTGCTGACAGCGCTGGACCAACTGGTGCCAGATCCAGGCCGGCTCCGGGATGGCGCCCCGTTGTTCATCCCAGCCGAACGCCTGGCACACCCGTTCGAACAGGGGCACGCTCCACTGTTGCTCGTTGAGCAGCATCAGCACCGTGCTTTGCCATTGCAGGCGGTGATCGAAAATCTGCAGCCACAGCTGTTCGCTGTAGTGGGTCAACTGCGCGAGGAACGCCCGTTCCTGGTTGGCTTGCAGCGGCTCTTCCAGGGTCTGGCGGTAATGGTCCAGCAGGGCATCGACCAGCGAGCACTGTTGCGCGTCGCTCATCGACAGGCTTTGCCAGGGCGTCAGCCATTCCAGATGTTGAACCGCCCACTCAACCAGGGGCGCGCGTTGTTGGGGGTGGCTGCAACAGTGCTCCAGCAGCCGGTTCTGGAAGTCCTGGGCGCAGCGTTGAGCCTGAGCTTGCGTCCAGCGTTGCGGCAGGTTCTCCAGGGTCAGGCCCTTGAGCAGGGCCTGTGCCGGCGTTGGCGCGACAGCGGCTGTTGGCTGCGGCACCAGGGACGGGCTCATCTCAACCAGCCCCGACCAGGCCTGCAGGTTGTCCCCAGGCAGAGCCGCGGCGACGGGCTCGGGACAACCGTCGTCGGCTTCGTCCTCCCGCCAGCGAGCCAGTTGCAGCGCCCGCTCATAAGCCTCGCGCAGGCGCTGGAAGCCTTCGGCATCCTCATCGGGGCGGGTGCTTTTCAGGCGTTTGGCATAGCTGCGCTTGATGCTGCGCTCATCGGCATCGTCCGGCAGTTCCAGCAGGGCCCAACAATCCATGTCGCCGCTCCTCAGTGCCAGTGGCCGTTTTCCAGTCTCTGCAGCTGTTCACTGAGCTGGTTGCGCACTTCGCGGATCTTGCGCTCGTCCTGGGTGTCCAGCACTTGCTGGAACTGCCCGGCCCAGTAGCCGATCTGTTCGCGCAACTCCCCCAGGCTTTCCTGATACAGGCGTTCCAGGCGGGCACTGAGCAAGGTGTTGACCTGCTGGTCGCGGGGATGAACCTTGAGTTGCTCCAGGGCCTTGAGCCGCTCCTGGATTTCTTCCGGGGTCAGCACGCCGGGGTTGTTCTCGATCACCAGGGAACGGCTTTCACCGGTCAGGGGAATGCTCACCTGGGCTTCCAGCAGGCCGTTGATGTCGTAGGTGAAACGCACGTCCAGCGAGACTTCGCCGGCCGGGCGCTTGGGCACCTGCATTTCCAGCTGGCCGAGGGCGACGTTGTCGCGCACCAGGCGGCTCTCGCCCTGGAAGATCTTCAGCAGCACCTGCTCCTGGTTGTCGTGCAAGGTTTGCACGGTCTTGACCCGGCTCACCGGCACCACGCTGTTACGCTCGATGATCGGCAGGTAATGCCCGCCCTCGATCTGGTTGCCGTACTGCTGGGAGGTTTCGATGCCCAGGGTGTAGGAGCAGACGTCGGTCAGCACCACTTCCTCCAGGGCCGCAGAGCGTGCCTTGAGGGCGGCCTGGACCGCCGCGCCCTGGGCCACCACTTCGTCGGGGTCGAGGCTGATGGACGGAAAGCGCCCGAACAGCCCCGCCGCCAGCTTGCGCACCAGGGGCATGCGGGTGGCGCCGCCCACCAGGAGGATTTCATCCAGGTCGCTGACGCGGATCCGCGCATCGCGCAGGGCCCGCTCGATGGGAGCCCGCAGGCGTTCCAGCAGGGGCGTGTAGAGGGTCGCCAGCTGCGCCTGGGTGATGGTCTGGGTCCATTGCCGGCCATCGACGCGCAGGCTGAACTCGGCGCTGGGCTCCTGGCCCAGGGCACGGCGCACCCGTTCGGCTTCGCGGCGCAGGGCCTGGAGCACGCTCTGGCGCTCGGGAAAGTCCGCCGCCCGGCCTTGCTGTTCGATGAAGTGCTCCAGCAGCAGGCTGTCGAAATCCTCGCCGCCGAGGAAGTTGTCGCCGGCGCTGGCGCGGACTTCCATGACCCCGTCGAACAGCTCCAGGATCGACACGTCGAAGGTGCCGCCACCGAGGTCGAAGACCAGGAACGAGGTTTCCTTGTCGCGCTGGTGCAGGCCGTAGGCCAGGGCCGCGGCGGTGGGTTCGTTGATCAGCTTTTCCACCTTCAGCCCGGCCAGCTCGCCGGCGATCCGCGTGGCCTTGCGCTGGGCGTCGCTGAAATAGGCCGGCACGCTGATCACCGCTTCTTCCACCGGCTCGCCGTAGCAGCGCTCGACGTCCTCCTTGAGGCTCTTGAGCACCAGGGCCGAGAGTTCTTCCGGGCGAAACAGACGATCCCCCAGGCGCACTTCGGTGGCGCTGCCCATGTAGCGCTTGAACAGTGCGGTGGTCAGGTGCGGGTGGGTGTGCAGGCGCTCCTTGGCGGCTTGCCCCACCAGGACCCGGCCCTCATCGTCCAGACCCACCACGCTGGGGGTCAGGAGCTGGCCCAGGGCGTTGGGCACCAGCTCGCTGGCGGTGTCGCGCCAGACCGCCACCAGACTGTTGGTGGTCCCCAGGTCGATGCCTACGATCATGACGACGAACTCCCTTTCCAATCGGAAAACTGATGAAACAAATAAGTGGCGCGCAGGATATTACCCGCCGGGTGGATGGGTAAAGTGCGTGATGTCACATGGCTATTATTGGCGCCGTTGCCGCAGAGCCGAAGCCGGTCTTGAGCTTCGGTCCTGCGGGGGCTGGCGGGCCCGTTGCGGGCCCCGCCGGGGTCAGACGTTGAAGTGCAGGGCGTTGGTCAGGTCGCCCATGGGCTTCTGGCCCCGGGCGATCATGGCCTCGTCGCGTTCCTTGATGCCGTCCAGGGTCTCCAGCTGGAACACCCGGGTGATCAGCCGCAGGATCGAGGCGGTGTCATACACCGTGTGATCCACCGTGCCCTTGCGGGCGAACGGCGACACCACCAGTGCCGGAATCCGCGTGCCCGGGCCCCAGCGATCGCCCTGGGGCGGCGCCACGTGGTCCCACCAGCCGCCGTTCTCGTCGACGGTGACGATCACCACCATGTTTTTCCATTGCGGGCTCTCGCGCAGCACTTTCAGCGCCCGGTCGATGTGCCGGTCGCCGGCGGCCACATCGGCATAGCCGGCGTGCAGGTTGAGGTTGCCCTGGGGCTTGTAGAAGGTCACCGCCGGCAGCTTGCCGGCCTCGGCATCGGCGAAGAACTTGTTGGTGCTCGACTCATCCCCCAGGCCGCCGTCACGCAGGCGCTTGGCGCGCTCAGCCGGATTCTCCGGGCCCTGGCGCACGAAGTAGTTGAACGGCTGGTGGTGGTACTGGAAGTTGGGGATCTTGGGAATCCCGCCGGAGTCCTTGAACTGCTCCAGGGTCGCCTGCCAGGCGCCGCCGTACCAGGCCCAGTCGACGTTCTTCTTCGACAGCTTGTCGCCGATGTGCTCGTGGGTCTGGGGCACCAGCACGCTGGGCAGGTCGGGCTTGGCGTAGTCCGGGCGCTCCGGGTCGCGGATCCAGGTCGGCCAGTAGGGCGGGGCCATGGTGTTGACCGCGTAGCCGTCCGGGGTCAGGGCGCTGGGGCCGAACTGCGGGGCGCCGTCCAGGGCGCTGGCCGGGGATTTGTCCAGGGGCTTGAGGCGGGTGCCCTTGGGGTCGTCGCCCTGCAAGGTGGCGATCTGCGACTTGGCCACCGAGTTGGCGGCGTCCGGGTAGAACGGCACCTTGGCGCTGATCAGGTACTGGTGGTTGAGGAACGAGCCGCCGAAGGCACCCTGGAAGAAGTTGTCGCAGAGCACGAACTCCCGGGCCACATCCCACAGGCGCAGGGAATAGCGGGTCTGGGCGTAGTGGCCCATGGTCAGGGCGCCGGAGTCGGCCCAGGCCACGAAACCATCGTTCTTGCCGCCGTTGATCTGCATCTGGTTCTGGTAGAACAGGTGCCACAGGTCGCGGGTCACCAGGCCCAGGGGCAGGTCCTCGCCACTGGGGCCCTTGAGGGCGAACGGCGCGTTGGGCAGGTTTTCCTGGAACTGGGTTTCCACCGGGTAGGTGACGCCGTCCAGGGTTTGCGGGCCAACCTGGAGGATGCCGCCCCAGACCGGTGGCAGTTTCGACAGCAGGCTGCCGTCACGGTCGCGCTGCTGGAACGCCTCGGGCTTGAGCGCCGACAAGGGCTTCTCCACCCCGGGGAAATTGGCGAATAGGTTGTTGAAGCTGCGGTTCTCGGCGAACAGCACCACCACGTTCTTCACCTGCTCGCGCAGCGCCTTGTCCAGTTCCGCCGGAGACAGCGGCCGTTCCTGCGGTTTGCTCGTCGGCTCGTCGGACTTGGCGCAGGCGCTCAGGGTGGCACCGACCCCAAGAACGGCAACGCCGCCGAGGAAGCGGCGGCGGCTGGTATCGGTGGGCTGGTCGGCGGTGGTTTCGGGGAGGTCGCGCTGATCGGTATCGTCGCTCATGTCGGGTCCTTGCTCGTCGATCTGAGAATTCGTTACAAAGTATTTCGGTCGCACGGTAGCAATCGAATATGACGCAAAGGCTACAGGAAAGCTGCAGGAGCCTGCTGGCAAGAGCCTGGAAAAATCTGAGATCCAGGCTCGGGGAGAATGATCCACAGGCCCGCTGCGGTAGTGCGCAGCGGGCCTGTGGACAGCTCAGGGCATGACCGGCGGCAGGTACGCCAGGGTGGTGCCCAGGGCCCAGAGCAGCACCAGCACCAGGGGCGCATGCACCAGCAGCTGGACGAAGGAAAAACCGATCAGGTCGCGGGCCTTCAGGCCCAGCACCCCCAGCAACGGCAGCATGTAGAAGGGGTTGATCAGGTTCGGCAAGGCCTCGGCGGCGTTGTAGATCTGCACCGCCCAGCCCAGGTGGTACTGCAGGTCATTGGCCACTTGCATCACATAGGGCGCCTCGATGATCCACTTGCCGCCGCCGGAGGGAATGAAGAAGCCCAGCACCGCCGAGTACAGGCCTATCAACAGGGCGTAGGTGTCGTGGGAGGCGATCTGCACGAAGAAGGTCGAGATGTGGTGGGCCAGGGTCTGGCCGTCCACGCCCTTGACCACCGTCATCAGCGCGGCGATCGAGCCGTACAGCGGGAACTGGATCAGCACCCCGGTGGTGGTGGGCACCGCCCGGGCCACGGCGTCGAGAAAGCTGCGTGGGCGCCAGTGCAACAGCGCGCCGGTCATCAGGAACAGGAAGTTGTAGGTGTTGAGCCCGGAGATCGCGGTGATCGCCGGCTTGGTGGCGAACTCGTGGTACAGCCAGCCGGCGGCCAGCAGCGCCAGGAGAATGGTCAGCAGCGGGCTGTACTCCAGCCACTCGCCGGGGCGGGTCCGCGGTTGTGGCTTGGGCATGCTGAAGCTCGGGTCGACCCCGCAGGCCTGGGCATCCCGGGCGCTATTGGGCCCCGGTGCGGTGGCGTAGGCGACGATCAGCGAGACGACGATCAGGGCCAGCAGCAACACCCCCGACTGCCAGAGAAAGAGGGTCTGGGTGAAAGGAATCACCCCGGTGATGGCCAGGATCGACGGCGGCAGGCTGCCCGGGTTGGCCTGCAACTGCGCGGCCGAAGACGACAGCCCCAGCGCCCACACCGCGCCCAGGCCCAGGTAGGCGGCAGCGCCGGCGGCGCGGTAGTCCATGCGCAGTTCGCTGCGTCGCGCCAGGGCCCGTACCAGAAGCCCGCCGAACACCAGGGACAGGCCCCAGTTGAGCAAGGAGGCGACCATGGAAATCAGCGCCACCCAGGCCACGGCCGAACGGCCGTTCCTGGGAAGGCGCGCCAGCTTGTCGATCAGCTTCACCGCCGGCGGCGAGCTGGCCACCACGTAACCGCCGATGACCACGAAGGCCATCTGCATGGTGAAGGGGATCAGGCTCCAGAAGCCGTCGCCAAAGGCCATGGCGGCGTCGGTGGGCTTGGCACCCATGGCCAGGGTGGCCAGGGCGACGATGATCACCGCCAGCGCGGCGAACACCCAGGAGTCGGGAAACCAGCGTTCGGCCCAGTTCGAACAGCGCAGGGCGAAGCGGGCGGAGCGGCTATCTTGAATATCAGCGGCCACGTGAGTACCTTGGGTTTCTTATGTTTATAAGGAGGTCGGCCGCCCCAGGCTGAGGCGGCCGAGAACTGTGCAAGAATGCGGCAATTGCCACGGACTGCAAAGGATTCAACCGACATGTCATTTTCCCCCGAAGAACGCGCCGCACTGCTCAAGGTCAAGGGTGTTGGCCCGACGGTGGTCGGTCGCCTGGAACAACTGGGCATCACCTCCCTGGCCCAGTTGGCCGCCGCCGATGCCCTGGACATCGTGACCCAGGCCTCGGCCCTGGTCGGTTCCAGTTGCTGGAAAAACAGCCCTCAGGCCCGCTCCGCGATCCAGGCGGCCATCGCCATGGCCAAGGGCGCACCTATGGCCCAGGTCGCCAACGACTGATGGTTGTCCCTCGGGACGATTGCATAGACCATGTGCAGCCTTGCTGATTGCCACCCTCCGAGTTGCTTTTATGACCCCTTCCACCGAGTCGTCGCCGGCGCGCTTTTCCCGCGCCGACTACAAGACCCTGGGCCTGGCCGCCCTGGGCGGAGCCCTGGAAATCTACGATTTCATCATCTTCGTATTTTTCGCCCTGACCCTGAGCCAGCTGTTCTTCCCCCCGGAAATGCCCGAGTGGCTGCGCCTGCTGCAAAGCTTCGGGATCTTCGTCACCGGCTACCTGGCCCGGCCCCTGGGCGGCATTCTCATGGCGCATTTCGCCGACCGCCTGGGGCGCAAGAAGGTCTTCAGCCTGAGCATCCTGATGATGGCGCTGCCCTGCCTGCTGATCGGCAGCATGCCGACCTATGCCCAGATCGGCTATTTCGCGCCCTTGCTGTTGCTGGCGCTGCGGGTGCTGCAGGGCGCGGCGGTGGGCGGTGAGGTGCCCAGCGCCTGGGTGTTCGTCGCCGAGCACGCGCCCCGGGCCCATCGCGGCTATGCCCTGGGGTTTCTCCAGGCCGGGCTGACCTTCGGCTACCTGTTGGGCGCACTGACCGCGACCCTGCTGGCGCGGGTCTTCAGCCCCGAGGAAATCCTCGACCACGCCTGGCGCTATCCCTTCCTGCTGGGCGGGGTGTTTGGCGTGATCGGCGTCTGGCTGCGCCGCTGGCTGAGCGAAACCCCGGTGTTCATGGCGTTGCAGGAGCAGCGCGAGAGCGCCGCCGAGCTGCCCCTGCGCACCGTGCTGCGCGAGCACCGGCTGGCGATCCTGCCGGCGCTGATCCTGACCTGCGTGCTGACCTCGGCGGTGGTGGTGTTCGTGGTCATCACCCCGACCATGATGCAGAAGAGCTTCGGCATGAGCGCCAGCCACACCTTTGCCCTGAGCAGCCTGGGCATTGTCTTCCTCAACATCGGCTGCGTGCTGGCGGGGCTGATCGTCGACCGCCTGGGCGCCTGGCGCACGGTGATGCTCTACAGCCTGCTGCTGCCTTTGGGTATCGCCGTGCTCTACGGTTGCCTGATCAGCGGTGGCACCTGGATCGGCCTGGCCTACGCCATTGCCGGCCTGGGTTGCGGCGTGGTGGGGGCGGTGCCGTCGGTGATGGTCAGCCTGTTTCCCCCGCGGATTCGCGTGTCGGGGATCTCCTTCACCTACAACATCGCCTACGCCCTCTGGGCCAGTACCACTCCGTTGCTGCTGATCGCCCTGATGCCCTGGAGCCCGTGGATCTGCGTGATCTATTGCGCGCTGATGGGCGCGGTGGGCGTGATCAGTGCCGGTTACTTCGGCGGACGCGTGGGCGAGGAGCGGCTGCTGGCGGGTGGCGCCTGCGCCGTGGATCAGCATTAGGACTTTTCTTCATCGGCCCGTGAACAGGCGAAACAGCGAGCTAGAGCCTTCGCCAAAAGGTCGGTGAATCCACCCTGAAAACGGGCTGAAAAATGGCTTTCAGCCCTCGGTTTTTTCCCGCTACTCTCTCGGAAAACGCGGCCCGCGCCAGGGTTTCCGGGAGCTGTCTTGATTCGTTCGACGCTGTGTTCCTTGCGAAATTTCTCTGCCCTCGACCCGCTGCTGCAGGCGGCGCTGGTGAGCTTTGTGCTGGGGCTGGTGTTTGTCCTGATCGAGGCCTGGAGCAGTACCCTGGTGGACTATGGCCTGGAAGGCGCCAGCCCCGACAGCCTCAGTGCCCGGGTGGTCGCGGTGGAGGCGGGGGCGCTGCTGGTCGAAGACCTCGATAGCGGCGAACGCCAACGCTTGCGCTTGAGCCCCGAGCTGACCCGGCTCCAGGTGCCGCTCACACAACTGTCCGGACAGCCCCTGCTGCTGAGCCACCTGCGGGGTTACCTGCTGGGTTGTACCCGCGACGATCAGCCCTGGTGCGTCGCTCAGTGTGACAGCGCCGAGCTGTGCCAGCAGCGCCTGCGTGAGCGCGAATCCTGCCTGGGCATGCTGGGTTGTGCCTGGCTCGCCAGCCTGGTGTGCCTGCTTGCCCATGGCGTTGGCCGGCGCCCGTTCTACCGGCGTTCGCGGCCCTGATGGCGCTTTTGCCGGGCCTGGCAGCGTTGCGCATGCCCCGGCAGGCGGCTATTGGGGCAGCAGTTGCTCCAGGTAGCGGGAGCGTTCGTTGCTCAGGCGGGTCACGCAACGGTTGATCAGGGTGACGTGGGCCGGTTTGCCCGGCGCCACTTCGAAGGCCTCCAGCACGCAGGTGCTGTCGCGGTACTTGATCCAGGCCCGTTGCGCGTTCTTCAACTTGCCAAGGTATTCCTGCTCTTGCAGCAGGCTCCTGGGATACAGGTTGTGAACCCGCTCCAAAAGCGCCTGATAGCTCTGATTGAGGGCGTTGTCGGCCCGTTCCTTGTCCTGCTGGGCGCAGCGGTCGACCTGTTCGCTGAGCTCGATGTGGCTGCAGTCCAGCGGGGCGGCCCGGGCTGCAGACGATCCGCCGCCCACCCCGAGCAGCAGGGTCACAGCGAGGCCGAAGATCCAGGGCTGATGATGCATGGCGGTCCCTTCGCGCTGAGAGTGAAGCGGGCATTCTACAGCGCCGCGGTCGATGCAGAAGAGCGCGGCCGCCGCGCCGAGGCTTGTGCTGCCGGGGCCGGGCTCGGGCTTCGGTGCCGGGCCTGCTGGGTACAGCCCGGCCGCAGATGTCCGGCGGATGAGCGCAAGATGACAATTCGCTTATCCAGCCGCGGCCCCGCGGACAATCGAACTATCATCAGGCCGACGCTTTTCAGCCACAGGAGCATGTTCCATGGGCGCAGGACACCAACACGGCCAGGCGCGGGCCGGGCATGAGCGCAAGTTGTGGATGGCCCTGGGGCTGACCGCCAGCTTCATGCTCGCCGAAGTCATCGGCGCCTTTGTCACCGGCAGCCTGGCGCTGTTGTCGGATGCCGCGCACATGCTCACCGACACCCTGGCCCTGGCCATCTCCCTGGTGGCGATCCAGGTCGCCAAGCGTCCGGCAGACCGCAAGCGCACGTTCGGCTACGCGCGTTTCGAAATCCTCGCGGCAGCCTTCAATGCCCTGCTGCTGTTCGTGGTGGCGTTCTACATCCTGTTCGAGGCCTGGCAACGCGTGCAGGCCCCGGCCGAGATCCAGTCCACGGGGATGCTGGTGATCGCCGTGCTGGGGCTGATCGTCAACTTGATCGCCATGGGCCTGCTGGCCTCGGCCAGCAGCCAGAGCCTCAACGTCAAGGGCGCGTACCTGGAGGTCTGGAGCGACATGCTCGGTTCGCTGGGGGTGATTGGCGCGGCCCTGGTGATCATGTTCACCGGCTGGGGCTGGGTCGACTCCCTGGTGGCGGCGGCCATTGGCTTCTGGGTGCTGCCGCGGACCTGGACCCTGCTCAGGGAGAGCATGAACGTGCTGCTGCAAGGCGTGCCGGACGGGGTCGACATCGAGCAGGTGGAGCAAGCCATTCGCGGCGTGCCGGGGATCGGCGATGTGCACGACCTGCATATCTGGGCCCTGACCAGCGGCAAGAACGTGCTCAGCGCCCATCTGGTGGCGCACCTGCCGGGACGGGACGAGCAGGCGATCCTGGCCGAGGTCACCGAGCTGCTGCAGGAGCGCTTCGACATTGCCCACGTCACCTTGCAGGTCGAGCAGGCGGGGTTTCACCAGCAGGTGCATGAACATTGAAGGAACAGTGCATGCGCAGGAGCCGGCGCACCGGCGAACCCGGCCTCGCGCCTCAGTCGCGTTCTTCGAGGACGTAACCCACGCCGCGCAAGGTGTGGATCAGCTTGCGTTCGAACGGGTCGTCGATCTTCGCCCGCAGGCGGCGGATCGAGACTTCCACCACATTGGTGTCGCAGTCGAAGTTCATGTCCCAGACAAAGGAGATGATCTGGGTTCGCGACAGCACCACTCCGCTCTGGCGCATCAGCAGGTGCAGCAGGGCGAACTCCTTGGTGGTCAGGTCGATGCGCTGTTTGCCGCGAAAGGCCCGGTGGCGGCTCTGATCCAGCTCCAGGTCGGCGACGCGCAACACATCCGGCACCGGTTTCTGTTCGCTGCGGCGCATCAGGGTGCGGACCCGGGCCAGCAACTCGGGAAACTCGAACGGCTTGACCAGGTAATCATCGGCGCCCAGGTCCAGGCCGCGGATCTTGTCCGCCAGCCGGCCCTGGGCGGTCAGCATCATGACCCGGGTGTTGCTGTTCTGGCGGATCTGGGACAGCACTCCCCAGCCGTCGATCTGCGGCAGGTTGACGTCGAGAATCACCAGGTCGTAGGCGTGCTGACGGGTCAGGTGCAGGCCATCCGCGCCGGTATTGGCGCAATCGACCACATAGCCGCTTTCGGTCAGCCCCTGATGCAGGTACTCGGCAGTTTTGAGTTCGTCTTCGATAACCAGGATTCGCATGCGGGTGAGGTTCTCGGTGAATAACAGGCAGTAAGGAAAGTTGCTGGAAACGGCGCTGAAGATGGGTAGCGAGTGTGCTCGGTCCCCTGCACCTGGAAGGATCTGAAAGTTGATTGGCGAATGTTTTAAAAAGGGCAGTGCACTCGCTTTCAGTGTCCGGATATTAATACAGAACCTTGAGCCAGAGCCTTGGCTAACGGATTTGTAATCTTTGCGCCACCCTGCTGATAACCGGTGAAAGTTACCCTGAGTTGAACTTGAAACTCTTTCTGCCAATGGGCGCAGTGTTGCAGTTTCATATCGACCGGGGGGCTCTTTGTATATCCCGCGATATGTTCCGCGCCGCTTCGCAGAAACTTTGCCTCACCAGGGGCCGGAACCTGTTATGCCAACTTTCCCGAGAACACCCGCCCGGGCTGCGCCGACCTGCCGCTGGATGCTGTGGCTGGTCCTGGCAGCCGCGCCGCTGAGCGTTGCCCAGGCTGCCGTCCTGAGCCTGGACAGCGCCCTGGCCAAGGCCTTTGCCAACAACCCCGAACTGGCCGCCGCGCGCTGGGAGATCGACATCGCCCAGGGCGCCCGGCAGCAGGCCGGGCTGCTGCCCAACCCGGTGCTCTCGGTGGACGCCGAGGACACCCGCCGGGACTCGCGCACCACCTCGGTCAAGCTCAGCCAGGCGCTGGAGCTGGGGGGCAAGCGTGGTGCCCGGGTGGAGGTGGCCAGTCGTGGCCAGGAGCTGGCCGCCCTGGAGCTGGAGCGGCGCGGCAATCAGCTGCGGGCCGATGTTCTGCAGGCTTACTACGCCGCGCTGCGGGCCCAGGAGCGCACACAACTGGCCGGGCGCTCGCTGGCCCTGGCCGAACGCGGGGTGAGCGTGGCCCAGGGGCGGGTCAATGCCGGCAAGGCCTCGCCGGTGGAAGCCACCCGGGCCCAGGTGCAACTGGCCGAGGTTCGTCTGGAGCTCAGCCGTGGGCAGATGGAGCAGGACACTGCCTATCAGCAGCTGGCCAGTATCACCGGCAGCGCCGCCACGGACTTCTCGGCGGTGCAGGAGCCTGAACGGGCGCCGAGCACGCTGCCGGCCTCGGCGCAGTTGTTGAGCCGCTTGCCGGAGACTGCGGAGTTGCGCCTGGCGGAGCAGGAAATCGTTCAGCGCGAAGCGTCCCTGGGGCTGGAGAGGGCCCAGCGCATTCCCGATCTGGACGTCAGCATCGGCAGCCAGTACGACGCCGGGGCCCGTGAGCGGGTCAACCTGGTGGGCCTGTCCATGCCGTTGCCGCTGTTCAACCGCAACCAGGGCAACCTGCTCTCCGCCGCGCGCCGCGCCGATCAGGCCCGGGACCTGCGCAACGCCACGGAACTGCGCCTGCGCAGTGAAACCCGCCAGGCTCTGGAGCAATGGAACACCGCCAGGGGCGAAGTGCAGGCCTTCAACCAGACCATCCTGCCCGCCGCCCAGCGCGCGGTGGACAGCGCCACCCGGGGCTTCGAAATGGGCAAGTTCAGTTTCCTCGAAGTGCTGGACGCCCAGCGCACGTTGATCGGTGCCCGCAGCCAGTACCTCGCCGCCGTGGCGCAAACCACCGATGCCCGGGTGCGGATCGAACGCATCTACGGCGACCTCAGCCGCTGGTGAAAGCCGGGCTGCGGGGCCTGGTCTGCCTGCTTGCCCTGCTGGTCAGCGATTGCAGCAGCGTGCCCGGGACGCCACCTGAGGAGCCGCCCCGGCACTGGTGTGTCCATGAATGGCATCGGGCCCTCGACGACATTTTCTTTTCGCCTACCTCGTAAGGCGCTTCGTGCGCTGCCGAACCTCGATTCTCAGGAGTACCCATGGATAAGAAACGCAGCCTGATAGTGGCCATTACCGCGGTGGTGGGGCTGGGAGCGGTGGCCCTGCTGTTGCCGGGCCTGTCCTCCCCCGCGGCGCCTGCCGACGCCAAGCGTGCGGATGCGGCCGAGCCGGCCGGACACGGCGCCGAGGAGCCCGAAGGTCACCTGGAACTCAGCGCCGAGCAGATCCAGGCCGCCGGGATCGAGCTGGCCGAAGCCGGTCCGCGGCAGCTCAAGCGGGTGCTGAGCCTGCCGGGGGAAATCCGTTTCGACGAGGATCGCACCTCCCACATCGTGCCCCGGGCCGCCGGGGTCGTGGAGTCGGTGCAGGTCAATCTGGGGCAGTCGGTCAAGCGCGGCGAGCTGCTGGCGGTGATCGCCAGCCAGCAGGTGTCCGACCAGCGCAGCGAGCTGGCGGCCGCCGGGCGGCGGGTCGAACTGGCCCGTACCACCTTCGAGCGCGAGCGGCAGTTGTGGATCGACCAGATCTCCGCCGAACAGGATTACCTGCTGGCCCGGCAGAACCTGCAAGAAGCGCAAATCGCCCTCAACAACGCCCGACAGAAGATGAATGCCCTGAGTGGCAGCGCCCAGCTGGCGGGGGGCAACCGCTATGAAATGCGCGCGCCCTTTGATGGCGTGGTGGTGGAAAAGCACCTCAGCGTCGGCGAGGTGGTGAGCGAGAACAGTGCGGCCTTCACCCTCTCGGACCTGTCCCGGGTCTGGGCCACCTTCGGTGTGTTCCCCAAGGATCTGGGCAAGGTCCGGGTCGGCCAGCCGGTGAGTGTCAGCTCCAGCGAACTGGGGACCCAGGTCCAGGGACAGGTGGCCTACGTCGGCAGCCTGCTGGGGGAGCAGACCCGGACCGCCACGGTGCGGGCGACCCTGGCCAACCCGAATGACGCCTGGCGTCCGGGGCTGTTCGTCGCGGTGCAGGTGGCCACCGAAGCCTTCGAGGCGCCGGTCAGCGTGCCGCTGAGCGCGATCCAGACCGTGGAAGACCGGCCGTCGGTGTTTGTCCGGGTGGCCGAGGGCTTCCAGGCCACGCCGGTGGTCACCGGCGCCGCCGATGACGGTTTCGTCGAGGTCCGCGAAGGGCTGGCGGCCGGAGCCCGGGTGGCCACCCGCGGCAGTTTCACCCTCAAGTCCGAACTGGGCAAAGGCGCGGCCGACCACGGCCATTGATCGGTCACAGCAGAGAGTGCTTTCCCATGTTTGAACGCATCATTCAATTTGCCATCGAGCAACGCATCATCGTTCTTCTGGCGGTGCTGCTGATGGCCGGCGTCGGCATCGCCAGCTACCAGAAACTGCCGATCGACGCGGTGCCCGACATCACCAACGTCCAGGTGCAGATCAACTCGGCGGCGCCGGGTTTTTCGCCCCTGGAAACCGAACAGCGCATCACCTTTCCCATCGAAACCGCCATGGCCGGCCTGCCGGGCTTGCAGCAGACCCGTTCGCTGTCGCGTTCGGGCCTGTCCCAGGTCACGGTGATCTTCAAGGACGGCACCGATCTGTTCTTCGCCCGGCAACTGGTCAACGAGCGGCTGCAGGTGGCTCGCGAGCAATTGCCTCAAGGCGTGGAGGCGGTGATGGGGCCGATCTCCACCGGCCTCGGGGAAATCTTCCTGTGGACCGTGGAAGCCGAGGACGGCGCGCGCAAGGAGGACGGCACGCCCTACACCCCCACCGACCTGCGGGTGATCCAGGACTGGATCATCAAGCCGCAGTTGCGCAACGTGCAGGGCGTGGCCGAGATCAACACCATCGGCGGCTTCGCCAAGGAGTACCAGATCGCCCCCGATCCCAAGCGCCTGGCGGCTTACCGGCTGACCCTGAATGATCTGGTAACGGCCCTGGAGCGCAACAACGCCAACGTCGGCGCCGGCTACATCGAGCGCAGCGGCGAGCAGTTGCTGATTCGCGCGCCGGGACAACTGGCGTCCATCGAGGACATCGCCAACATCGTCATCAGCAGCAGCGACGGCACGCCGATCCGCGTGCGCAACGTCGCCGAGGTGCAGATCGGCCGCGAACTGCGCACCGGCGCCGCCACCGAAAACGGCCGCGAAGTGGTGCTGGGCACGGTGTTCATGCTGATCGGCGAGAACAGCCGCAGCGTGTCCCAGGCGGTGGCGAAAAAGCTCGAAGAGATCAACCGTTCGCTGCCCGCAGGGGTGGTGGCGGTCACGGTCTACGACCGCACCAACCTGGTGGAAAAAGCCATCGCCACGGTGAAGAAGAATCTCTTCGAAGGCGCGCTGCTGGTGATCGTGATTCTGTTCCTGTTCCTGGGCAATATTCGCGCCGCGCTGATCACCGCCCTGGTGATTCCGCTGTCGATGCTGTTCACCTTCACCGGCATGTTCAGCAACAAGGTCAGCGCCAACCTGATGAGCCTCGGCGCCCTGGACTTCGGCATCATCGTCGACGGCGCGGTGGTGATCGTGGAGAACGCCATCCGCCGCCTGGCCCACGCCCAGCAGCACCACGGGCGCATGCTGACCCGCTCCGAGCGCCTGCACGAAGTCTTTGCCGCAGCCAAGGAAGCGCGGCGGGCGCTGATCTTCGGCCAACTGATCATCATGGTGGTGTACCTGCCGATCTTTGCCCTGACCGGGGTGGCCGGGAAAATGTTCCATCCCATGGCCTTCACCGTGGTCATGGCGTTGCTGGGGGCGATGATTCTCTCGGTGACCTTCGTCCCGGCGGCCATCGCGCTGTTCGTCACCGGCAAGGTCAAGGAAGAGGAAAACCTGCTGGTGCGCAGCGCCAAGCGGGGCTACGCGCCGGTGCTGGACTGGGTCATGGGCCATCGTGCGGCGACCTTCGCCCTGGCTGCGGCGATCCTGCTGGGCAGCGCTGTGCTGGCCAGTCGCATGGGCAGCGAATTCATCCCCAGCCTCAGCGAAGGTGACTTCGCCCAGCAGGCCCTGCGGGTGCCCGGCACCAGCCTCACGCAGTCGGTGGACATGCAGCAGCGCCTGGAGAAAACCCTGCTGGCGCAAGTGCCGGAGATCGAGCGGGTGTTTGCCCGCACCGGCACCGCTGAGATCGCCTCGGACCCGATGCCGCCGAATATTTCCGACAGCTACGTGATGCTCAAGCCCAAGGCCCAGTGGCCCGATCCGGGCAAGTCCCGCGAGGCCCTGATCGCCGATATCCAGCGCGCCAGCGCTCGGGTGCCGGGCAGTGCCTACGAGCTGTCGCAGCCGATCCAGCTGCGCTTTAACGAGCTGATTTCCGGGGTGCGCAGCGATGTTGCGGTCAAGGTGTTCGGCGACGACATGAACGTGCTGAACAAGACCGCCAATGACATCGCCGCGGCGTTGCAAGGCTTGTCCGGCGCCTCGGAAGTCAAGGTTGAACAGACCTCGGGGTTGCCGGTGCTGACCATCAATATCGACCGCGACAAGGCCGCACGTTTCGGCCTGAACGTGGGCGATGTGCAAGACACCATCGCGGTGGCGGTGGGCGGGCGTCAGGCCGGCACCCTGTACGAAGGCGACCGGCGTTTCGACATGGTGGTGCGTCTGTCCGATCAACTGCGTACCGACATCGATGGCCTGTCGCGGCTGCTGATCCCGATACCGGCGAGCGCGGGCACGGGCAACGGGCAGATCGGGTTCATTGCCCTGTCGGAAGTGGCCAGCCTCGATCTGGTCCTGGGGCCCAATCAGGTCAGCCGCGAGAACGGCAAGCGCCTGGTGATCGTCAGCGCCAACGTGCGCGGCCGCGACATCGGCTCCTTCGTCGAGGAGGCCACGGCCTTGATTGCCGGCAAGGTCAAGGTGCCCGCGGGATACTGGACCACCTGGGGCGGCCAGTTCGAGCAGTTGCAGGAGGCTTCCCAGCGCCTGCAAGTGGTGGTGCCGGTGGCGCTGCTGCTGGTGTTCGGCCTGTTGTTCATGATGTTCAACAACCTCAAGGATGGCCTGCTGGTGTTCACCGGCATTCCCTTTGCCCTGACCGGCGGGATCATGGCCCTGTGGCTGCGGGACATTCCGCTGTCGATCTCGGCGGGAGTCGGGTTCATTGCCCTGTCCGGTGTCGCGGTGCTCAACGGCCTGGTGATGATCGCCTTTATCCGCAACCTGCGGGAGGAAGGCCGTTCGTTGTCCGTGGCGATTCATGAAGGCGCGCTGACCCGCCTGCGCCCGGTGCTGATGACCGCGCTGGTGGCGTCCCTGGGGTTCATCCCCATGGCCCTGGCCACCGGCACCGGCGCCGAAGTGCAGCGACCCCTGGCCACCGTGGTGATTGGCGGCATCCTGTCGTCCACCATCCTCACCTTGCTGGTCTTGCCGGCGCTGTACCAATGGGCGCACCGCAGGGAAGAGGACTGATCGCGCGCTGCTTCTGGTAACCGCTGCCGCAGGTTGCGAACGGGCCGGGAGGGCGCGGGGCTCTTGAGGCTGCTGCGGGTTCGGCGGGAGATTGTCAGGCAAGGTCCTGCGGACCTTTGCGCAGCTTCGCCGTGGCTCAGCAGCGGCTACAGGGCCGGTGGCGATCGGGGGGTGTGTAGCCGCTGCCGCAGGCTGCGAACGGGCTGGGCGGCACTCCGTCGAAGGGCGCGGGGCTCTTGAGGCTGCTGTGGGTTTGGCGGGAGATTGTCAGGCAAGGTCCTGCGGACCTTTGCGCAGCTTCGCCGTGGCTCAGCAGCGGCTACAGGGGCGGTGGCGATCGGGGATTTGTGTAGCCGCTGCCGCAGGCTGCGAACGGGCTGGGCGGCACTCCGTCGAAGGGCGCGGGGCTCTTGAGGCTGCTGTGGGTTTGGCGGGAGATTGTCAGGCAAGGTCCTGCGGACCTTTGCGCAGCTTCGCCGCGGCTCAGCAGCGGCTACAGGGTGTGTGGGTTAGAGCCAGGCGGCATCCCAGAGGGGGTAGTCGCCTACGCGCTCGACCAGTCCTGCGCGAACCGGGTTGTAGATGATGTAGCGGGCAAGCGCCTTGAGGTCTGCTTCGCGACGGATGGCCTGTTCGTAATACCCTTTTTGCCACAGCCGACCGCGTCGGTTCAGGCGTTGGTTGATGGTGCGTCCGCTACGGGATTTGAGCCGGCACAGGGCTTCTTCCAGCGAGCATTTCTGCAGTTGGAACAACCAGTGAATGTGATCAGGCATGACCACCCAGGCCAGTGAATGGGTAAGGCCCGCTTCGTGCTGTTCCCTCAGTTGGTCGACCACCAGCCGCCCCAGGCAAAAGTCGCTGAACACTCGGCACCGTCGTTCGGTCACGGCGGTCACGCTGTAGATCCTGCCGATCTGCGAGCGCCGCCCCTTGAACAGGCGATAACCATTGGATCGGAATTGCATTACCCGGCTCTCCCTGTGCTGGAATGATCCCTTCACGCTAGTCCCGGCTCGGCCTGTTAACAGATGTATCCCGTTAACACTTATGTCTCTCCTGCATCCTTGTAGCCGCTGCTGAGCCAAGGCGAGCTGCGCCAAGGTCCGCAGGACCTTCAGCGATCCTCACAAGCAGCGCCTGCTTCGCGGTCGTTCGCCGCCTGCGGCAGCGGCTACAGGTGCCAGTCCTGCGGCAATTCCTGGGCAAAAAAAAGCGCCCCATGCGGGACGCTAAAAATTCATCTCTTTCCAAAGGAGCATCAGAAAAAACGCTTCAAGAGATGAATGTGCTCTGTGGGCAACGGCGCTCAGATGTCTTGTGCGGCCGCGTTGGACGATGACGCATCACCGGGGGCTTTGCCGGTGCCGTCGGTGCTGGCGGTTTCCTGGTTGGCATCGCCGTGAATCTGTTCCTGGCTGGCCAGGAAACCTTCACGAACCTGTTGCGGACGTTCGCCGCCGTCGGCCGCTAGGGCGGTGAAGCTGGTGCTGGCCAGAAGGCCGATCAACAACAATTGGGTTGGGCGCATGGATGGACTCCTGACAAGCTCTCGAGCCGGGGAAAGTCCGGCGGATTTGAGTGTGTCCGGGAGTATAGGGAGGCCAACCTAACGAGAAGGTGAGGCCGATATTACAGTTCTGAAAGGCGCGAGTCTGTGAAGAAGTTTTAACACCGGGCAGGCCGCAACCTGCCCGGCCAGACGCTTTAGAGCAGGGCCAGCGGGTACTCGACGATCAGCCGGAATTCCTCCAGGTCGGATTCGAACTGGCTGGAGCGGATGGTCGCCTGGCGGATGCGCAGGGACAGGTCCTTGAGCGTGCCGTCCTGGAACACGTACTTGGCTTCGATGTCCCGTTCCCAGCGACGTTGATCGGTCAGCGGATCACCCGCCGCGTCGCGGCGCATGTACACCGCGTTGGCGTGGCTGTAGTCGGCGTCGCGGCCTCGGGCGTAGCGGGTCATGAAGGACAGCCCAGGAATACCGAAGGTCTGCATGTCGAGGTCGTAGCGGACCATCCACGAGCGTTCCTTGGGCGAGTTGAAGTCGCTGTACTGGATCGAGTTGTCGAGAAAGATCGAGTCCGACTGGCGCAGGTAGTCGAAGTCGTCATTGCCGTTGTTGCGCTGGTGCGACAGGGCCAGGGTGTGGGCGCCGTAGGTGGCGCCGACCTTGGCGCTCCAGATGTTGTTGTCGAACTCGCCCAGCAGTTTCTTGCCCTCGTCCACGGCCTTGTAATAGTTGAAGCCGCTGAACAGGGTCAGGTCGTCGGACACCGGGTAGTTCACCGCCGTGCCGAAGTAGTACTGATCCCAGGCGTCTTTCAAGCGGCTGCTGTAGAGGCTGAAACTGAGGTTGGGGTTGAGCTTGTAGTCGCCACCGAAGTAGCCGACCCAGGGCGAGTCGACCTTGCCGGCGTAGAAGGTGGCAAAGCCGTCGCGCATGCCGCTGCTGTCGGGCTGGCTCATGGCGTGCAGGCGCCCGCCTTGCAGGTTGAGACCGTCGAGGCTGGTGTTTTCCAGGGTCACCCCGCGAAAGCTTTCCGGCAGCAGGCGCGAGTCGCCGTAGTGCACCACCGGGGTCTTGGGGAACACGTCGCCGACTTTCAGCACGGTGTCCAGGGCCCGCAGTTTCACCGCACCGCCGGCCTTGCCGTAGCCGTCGGCGGGCTCGTTGTCGTGGTTCACCGGCAGCATGCCGAAGGAGCCACGGCCGCCGCTGCGCCCGCTGCCGGAGTCGAGCTTGAGGCCATACATGGCGAAGGCGTCGATACCGAAGCCGACCGTGCCCTGGGTGAAACCGGATTCGAACTGGCCGATCAGGCCCTGGGCCCAGGCTTCGGAATAACCGTTGCCGGTGGGGCTGGACTGGCCTTTGCGATCGTCGCGGTTGAAGTAGTAATTGCGCAGCAGCAAGTCGAGGCGGCTGCCTTCGACAAAGCCTTCGGGGCGTTCCTCGGCGGCCACGGCGGCCACGGGACAAAGCCCCAGAACCGCGGCGAGCACGGACAGGGACAAGGGGGGATTGATACGCATGGGGTCGCTCCTGAGTGTTGGCAGCTATCAACTTTTATATCGCCAGAGGCGTTCTTATTGGGCTCGACCAACAGGCGTGGTTACGCCCTGAAAGTCGCCGTCGATAGTTGCAAACGGCAGATAACGGCGCGGTGACCCGCTGATTACAATTGTGCAAGAAAGGCTAGTCGACAGGCGTCGGCGGCGGCCCTGAAACCCCGATGAACCGGGGGTTCGATGGCGCACCGGGGCCGCGCGGGCAGGTGCATTACAGATAAGTAATGTGCCCGCGATCATCCTGAAAGGGTCGGTTGCTTATCCTCGTCGCTGTCAACTGGACGAGGAAACTGTCATGAAAACTGTCAACCTGAGTATCGCCGCGCTGCTGTTGTCCCTCTCTTCCCTGGCCTTGGCCGAAGGTGGTGGCGACCGCACCTTTGCCCGGGCCATGGTGGAGAACCAGAAGGACATGGAGCGCTATGCGGCGAGTCAGGGCAAGCCGGCGCCGGTGGTGCAGAACTACCGCTACGGCATGGATCTGGATATCGCCAAGGTGGTCAGCGTCACCCCACCGATCAAGTCCTGCAACGTGGTGCCTTCGCGCATGACCTACGAAGACTCCGCCGGCCAGCTCAAGACCATCGAGTATCAGGTCATGGGTCAGTGCCGCAACAACGGCAGCTGATCCATGGGCGGGCTGGCGCGGCCTTCAGTCGTTGCCGGGTTCGGGGTGCAGGGCGACGATCATGTCGACTTCCACCGAGGCATTTTTCGGCAATTGATAGACCCCCACCGATGTGCGGGTGTGCACCCCGGCGTCGGCGAAGATCGAATAGAGCACCTCCGAGGCGCCGTCCGCCACCTCGCTCTGCTGGGTGAAGTCCGCCGCGCTCTGCACGTAGACGTTGATCCGCAGGATGCGCCGGATCCGTTGCAGGTCGCCGAGCATCTGCTTGAGGACCGCCAGGGCCCGCAGGGTACAGATCTGTGCCCCGTGGCGGGCCTGCTCCAGGCTGGTTTCGGCGCCCACCCGGCCGACCACCATCACCTGGTCGTCGATACGCGGGATCTGTCCGCTGACGTACACCTCATCGCCATTGCGCACCGCCGGCACATAGTTGCCGCCAATGCGCATCTCGCCCTCGAAACTGTGTCCGACTCGTGCAGCCTCTTGCTGAAAAAGCGCCTTGCGTGATGCGTCCATAGTCCAACTCCGTCGATCGCCTGGGATTTCCCGATGCCGACTATACGCGCTCCAGGGCGCCGGTAAATCCTCGCTCAAAGTCCCGCAGGCAGGGGCTTTGCCCGCGCTTGAATTATTTTTGTCGGACAAGCCCGGGCTGCTATTAAGAAAAGACTTTCAGGGCCGATGTTAGGCCCACAGCAGCCTATTTTTTATGTCCTCCCGGTGCCTCCCCATGTTCAATAAACGCTTGAAGCAAGAGCTGGCGGCTCTTCGTGAAGAACTCTCGAGCCTTCAGCAAGTGAAGGAAAGTCTTGAAAGCGAGATGCTCGTGATCAATTTGAGCGCCGATGGACGGATTCAATCGGTCAACCACAACTTCGCCCAGGAAATGCTCTACAAGAGCGGCGACCTGCTGGGGCGGTCCCTGGAAGACATCGTTCCGGCCCACGTCAAGCACGACGAATTTCACCAGCGCTTCAAGGCGACCCTGGCCCGGGGCGAGCACTTTGCCGGGGCGGTGCGCCTGCTGCGGGGCAACGGCGAGGAGGCCTGGCTGCGCTCGATCTCCCAGCCGGTCCACGACTCCGAGGGGCGGATCAAGTACTTCGCGATCTTCTCCAGCGACCTGACCCGCACCATCGAGGCTTCCCGGGAGCACGAGAACCTGATCGGCGCCCTGATGCGCTCCACCGCACTGATCGAGTTCGACCTCAATGGCCATGTGCTGACGGCCAATGAGCGCTTTCTCTCCGGCATGGGCTACAGCCTGGCGCAGATCAAGGGCAAGCATCACCGCATGTTCTGTGAGCCCGAGGAGTACAACAGCGCGGCCTACCAGGCGTTCTGGAAACGCCTGAATGCCGGGGAATTCATCGCCGACCGTTTCAAGCGCATCGATGCCCATGGCCGGACAGTCTGGCTGGAGGCGTCCTACAACCCGGTGCTGGACGCCAACAACAAGCTCTACAAGATTGTGAAGTTCGCCACCGTGATCACCGACCAGGTGAATCAGGAACTGGCGGTGGCCGAAGCGGCCAACATTGCCTACAGCACCTCGTTGCAGACCGACAACAGCGCCCAGCGCGGCACCACCGTGGTCACCGAGGCGGTGAACGTGATGCGCGATCTGGCCAAGCACATGCAGGACGCCGGCGAGGGCATCGGCGCCCTGAACGAGCAGTCCCTGGTGATCGGCAGCATCGTCAAGACCATCAGCGGGATTGCCGAGCAGACCAACCTGTTGGCCCTCAACGCGGCGATCGAGGCGGCCCGGGCCGGTGAGCAGGGGCGCGGTTTCGCCGTGGTCGCCGACGAGGTCCGGCAACTGGCTTCGCGTACCAGCAAGGCCACCGAGGAAATCGTCGGCGTGGTCCGGCAGAACCAGGACATGGCCCGTGACGCAGTGGAACTGATGGCCGAAGGCAAGCTGCAGGCCGAGCAGGGCCTGGCCCTGGCGGCGGAGGCCGGCACGGTGATCGTCGAGATCCAGGACGGCGCGCAGAAGGTGGTGAGCGCGGTGGGGCAGTTCGCCAATCAACTGTCCAGCTGAGCCTGGGGCCCCGGTGACGGGGCCCGCTCATTGGGACGGTATGGCTCGGCAGCAGGAATTCTGAGGAGCTTTCCTAGAGAGTCTTAGGAAAATTCTGAAAGGGCGGGCAGGGCGTGGAGAAAGGTCAGCCAGCGCCGATGGCAAGAGGGATCGTTGTATTCACTCTTAGTCTGTCGGTGTATCCATGTTCAATAAACGTCTGAAACAACAGCTTGCCTCACTGAGCGACGAGCTGAGCGCTCTGCAGCAATTCAAGGCCTGCCTGGAAACCCAGGTGCTCAGCATCGAACTGGACAGCGAGGGGGTGATCCGTCGGGTCAACCAGAACTTCACGCGGACCCTGGGCCTGGATGGCCAACAGCTCTGCGGGCAACCCCTGGAGCAGATAGTGTCGAGCCATGCGCAGGCGGTGCAGCTGTATCGCTCTCTCAGGGCAGCCCTGGGACGCAACGAAGGCTACATCGGCCAACTGCGCTTGCAACGTGGCGACGGCCGCGATGCCTGGTTGCATACCTGTGTCCAGCCGATACACGACCAGGCCGGGCATCTCGACCACTTCTCGCTGATCTGCACCGACCAGAGCGCCGCGGTGCAAAGCGCCTGCGAGCATGAAAACCTGATGGCGGCGTTGCTGCGCTCCACCGCGGTGATCGAGTTCGACCTGCAAGGCCGGGTGTTGACCGCCAACCCGCGGTTTCTGGCGTGCATGGGTTACCGCCTCGATGAAGTTCAGGGGCAGAACCACCGTCTGTTCTGTGATCCCGAGGAGTATGAGGGGCCGTCGTATCAGGCGTTCTGGGCGCGCTTGAACGCCGGTGAATATGTCGCCGACCGCTTCAAGCGAATCGACAGCCAGGGCCGGGTGGTGTGGCTCGACGCCTCTTACAACCCGGTGCTGGATGCCAACGGCCACCTATACAAAGTGGTGAAGTTCGCCACCGTGATCACCGAGCAGGTGAACCAGGAACGCTCGGTGGCCGAGGCCGCCGACATCGCCTACAGCATCTCCCGGCAAACCGATACCAGTGCCCAGCGCGGCTCGGCGGTGGTCACCGAGACCCTGGACGTGATGCGTGACCTGGCCAAGTGCATGCAAGAGGCCGGTGACGGTATCGAAGCCCTGAACGAGCAGTCCCTGGTGATTGGCAGCATCGTCAAGACCATCAGCGGGATTGCCGAGCAGACCAACCTGCTGGCCCTCAACGCGGCGATCGAGGCGGCCCGGGCCGGTGAGCAGGGGCGCGGCTTCGCCGTGGTCGCCGACGAGGTCCGGCAACTGGCCTCGCGTACCAGCAACGCCACCGACGAGATCGTCGGCGTGGTCCGGCACAACCAGGACATGGCCCGCTCGGCGGTGGAGCTGATGGCCGAAGGTCGGCAGCAGGCCGAACAGGGCCTGACCCTGGCGGCGGAGGCCGGCACGGTGATCGTCGAGATCCAGGACGGGGCGCAGAAAGTGGTGGACGCGGTGGGGCAGTTCGCCAGTCAGCTGTCCACCTGAGTGGCGTGCCGCAGGTTCAGGCTCCGCGCCCGTGGGCGCGGACCGGCTCAGCGCGGCAAGGGGGCGTGGCACTCGTAGTGCAAGCGGTCGAACCACTGTCCGTGCAGCAGGAAGCTGCGGCGTGAATGGCCGTAGCAGGAGAATCCGGACGTCTCCAGGACCCTGACCGAGCCGAGGTTTTCCGGGCGGGCGTTGGCTTCGATGCGGCTCAACTGCAACTCGCCGAAGGCCCGTTGCAGCACCTGCGCCACCGCCGCCCGGGCGATACCTCGGCCGTTGAATTTGGCGCCCACGCGATAGCCCAGCTCGGCGCAATTGAAGTAGGGGCGCTGCACCCGGTGCAGGTTGATGCGCCCCACCAGTTGTGAATCCTGTCGAATCAGAAACTGATAGCCGCGATCCGCGGCAGCGTCCTGTTGGGCCTGGGCGATGGCCTCGGCGACCCCTTCGGCGCAGTAGTACGCCGCCGGGCGGGCGTTGATCGAGGCTTCGAAAAAGGCGCGGTTTTCTTGTTCAAACGCCAGCAGTTCCTGCCAGTCGTCCAGTTGTGGTGCACACAGGTGCAGGTGGCTCATGGTCCGGGGATCTCAATCCGTTGAAGGCGCTTTCATCTCACGATTGCCTTGTGCGCATCAAGCCTGCAGATGCGGATCGATCAATTCGGCGAACCATTCGATGAACACGTTCAGCCGGCGCGAACGGTGGCGACGGTCGGGGTACAGCGCGCAGATGTCCATCGGCGCCACCGGCAACTGCTGGAGCACCTGCACCAGCTCGCCGCGATCGAGCAGGTGCTGCACGTCGAAACGCGGCACCTGGATCAGCCCCAGGCCCTGGCGACAGCAGGCGATGTAGTTCTCGACGTTGTTGACGATCACCCGGCTGGGCAGCCTCAGAAGGTGCTCGCGACCTTGCAGCAGGTACTCCCAGGGCTGTTCGCGACCGGTGTCCGGGGAGGCGTAACCGATCATCCATTGGCCGTTCTGCAAGTCCTGGGGGGTGTGGGGCTCGCCGTGTTCGGCGAGGTAGGCGGGGCTGGCGCAATTGATCATGGCCAGTTGCCCCAGGGGGCGGGCGATCAGGCTGCTGTCCGCCAGGCTGCCGACGCGGATCGCACAGTCGATGCCTTCCTGGACCAGATCGATGCTGCGATCGCTGGCGCCCAGGGCCAGTTGCAGGTCGGGGTACTGCGTCAGCCACTGGGGCAGGGCGGGCACGATCAGGCGCCGGGCGATGCGGCTGGGCACGTCGATATTCAAGCGCCCGCTGACATCCACCAGACGATGGTGGAACAGCTGGTTGAGCTCCGAGGCATCCGCCAGCAGGCGTCGTGCCCGCTCCAGGAGGATGGTGCCATCGGCGGTCAACTGCACCTGGCGGGTGGTTCGGTGCAGCAGCCGGGTGCCGAGGCCGTTCTCCAGTTGCTGCACAGCGGAAGAGACAGTGGCCCGTGGCAGTTCCAGGGCATGGGCGGCCTTGATGAAACTGCCCATGTCGGCCACCTGGATGAACACGCGGTATTGCTCAAGCTTATCCATCGTATGAACGATCCTGGTTCGGGGGACGCCTGACGGCGGTGGAACGCTGCATCGTCCGAGGCGATCGATGCAGCGTCCCGGCAGGCCAATTTACCCCTTGGGCGCCAGGATTACTTGGTGGTGTAGCCGCCGTTGATCAGTAAGGTCTGGCCGGTGATCCACCAGCCCTCGGTCACCAGATGGCGAATGAACGGCACCACGTCCTCGATATCGGTGAGCCCGGTCTTGCTCGACGGCGACAGGGCCGCTGCGCTCTTGTGGTAGGCCACGGCGTCGGCGCCTTCGGCAGGGTAGAAAAACGGCGTGTCCATGGGGCCCGGCCCCACCGCAGTCACCGAGATGCCCCGGGCGCCGAACTCCTTGGCCGCGGCCCGGGTGAAGTGTTCCACCGGTGCCTTGGAACCGCCGTAGGCGGCATAGAACGGGGTGAAGGCCCCCAGCAGCGACGTCACCAGGGTCACCAGCTTGCCGTTGTCCTCCAGGTGCTTGCCGGCTTCCTTGATGAAGAAGAACGCGCTCTTGGCATTGACCGCGAACATCTGGTCGTACTCGTCTTCGCTGATTTCGATGATGGGTTTCTTCAGCACCTTGCCCACGGTGTTGATGGCGATGTCGATCTTGCCGAAGCGTGCCTTGACCTCGCTGAACAGACGCTCCACCGCACCGGCGCGGGTGAGGTCGGCCTGCCAGGCGTGGGCGTCGACCCCCAGGGCCCCGAGTGCCTCCAGGGTGCTCTGGGCATCGGCCTGACTGGCATCGCTGTTGTAGTGCACGGCCACGGCCTTGGCACCGTGGCTGGCCAGATCCCGGGCAAGCAGGCCACCGAGGTTTTTCACCCCGCCGGCGATCAGCACGACTTTGTTGTTCAGGGAATGATCGGCCATGGCATGGC
This sequence comes from Pseudomonas sp. St29, assembly GCF_001547915.1. Taxonomy (NCBI): domain Bacteria; kingdom Pseudomonadati; phylum Pseudomonadota; class Gammaproteobacteria; order Pseudomonadales; family Pseudomonadaceae; genus Pseudomonas; species Pseudomonas sp. St29. The sequence continues at coordinate 5,707,679 of NZ_AP014628.1, read as the reverse complement.
TCCTTCGACGATTGCGGTGAAGGCTGAGTCTAGTGGCTGCCATGGGATTGATAAGCCGTCGACGCCTGGACGGACTGTCCAGAAAAACCGCCCAATTCCTGTGGCTGCACAGGTGGCGGATAGGTCTACAATCGGACTTTTTTCAGGAGCCTGCCATGCCTGCATTTCGTCATCCGGTGCCATTGGAAAAAGCCTACCGCCTGCTCAATCACGGTCCGACCGTGCTGGTCAGCGCCGCCCACGGCGGGCAGCGCAATATCATGGCGGCGGCCTGGGCCATGCCCCTGGATTTCGAGCCGCCGAAAGTCGCCGTGGTGCTCGACAAGTCCACCTGGACCCGGCAACTGCTGGAAGCCTCGGGCACCTTTGTCCTCAACGTGCCCTGCGCCGCCCAGGTGGACATTGTGCAGACCCTGGGCAACAGCTCCGGGCTGGAGCTGCAGCAGGCCGGCAGCGACAAGTTCGCCGCCTATGGCTTGTCCACCTTCACCGGTCAGGCCCTGGAGGCGCCCCTGCTGGAAGGCTGCGTGGCCTGGCTGGAATGCCGGCTTTTACCCGAGCCGCACAATCACCAGCAGTACGACCTGTTCCTCGGGGAAGTGATCGCCGCTCAGGCCGATACCCGGGTGTTCAGCCAAGGGCGCTGGCACTTCGACGGCCAGGATCGGCTGCGCACCCTGCACCATGTGGCGGGCGGGCATTTCCTGACCATCGGCGGCGCGCTCGACGGTCGTCAACTGCCCCAGTCCGGCGACGCCTGAGGCGAGCCGCCGCCACTTTTTCAAGGATTGAACATGCACGAAGTTTTCCAGCGTCTGGTGAGCCTGATGGACAGCCAACAGGCCCGTTATCGGGTGATCCTGCACCCGGCCGAAGGGCAATCGGCGCGGGTCGCCGAGATCCGTGGCACCGAGCCGGGGCAGGGGGCCAAGGCCATGCTGTGCAGCCTCAAGGGCACGAGCGATGTGTATGGGCTGGTGATTCTCTCTGGCGACCAGAAGCTCGACATGAAGAAGGTCGGTGCGGTACTGGGGGGCAAGAAGGCCCAGCTGGTCCCGGCGGAGCTGGCCAGGGAACTGACCGGTTGCGTGATCGGCGCCATTCCTCCGCTGAGTTTCGATCCGCGCATTGCCCTGATCGTCGACCCGCCACTGATCGAGCGCTACGCCGAAATCGCCTTCAATGCCGGACGCCTGGATGCCTCCATGGTTCTTGATACCCAGGACTACCTGAGGATCGCCCGGCCGCTGCTGTTGAGCGTGACCCAGGAGACCGAGGGCGTGCAGGCTCCTACCAGCTGACCCGGCCCAGGGCGTCGGCAAAGGCGGTGAGCTTCGGCGAACACTGGCGCGAAGGGGGATACACCAGCGACAGCTGCCGACTGCGCCCGGCCTGCGCGTGCAGCACCGGCAGCAACAGGCCCGCATCCAGGGCATCGCGCACGGCGAACTCCATCAACTGGGCAATGCCGAACCCACCGAGCACCGCATCCACCAGGGCATCGCCGATGTCGAAGATCAGCCGCCCCTGCACCGCCAGGTCCAGGGGCTTGCCCTGGTCCATGAACTGCCAGTCCACCAGCCGGCCGCTGCGCAGATTGCGCACCGTCAGGCAGTTGTGCTGTTGCAGGTCCGCCAGCTGCCGCGGCGTGCCGTGGCGTTCCAGGTAGGCCGGTGCCGCCACGGTGACCCAGCGCAGGGGCGCCAGGGGCCGGGCGATCAGGCGCTGATCCTGGATCAGCCCGGTGCGCAGCACCGCGTCAAACCCTTCGTCGATGAGGTCCACCACCCGGTCGGTCATCACCGCCTCGATGCTCAGTTCGGGATGCTGGGCCGTCAGCTCGCCAATCACCGGCATCACCACCTTGCGCCCGAACAGCGACGGCGTGCTGATCTTCAACATCCCGCTGGGCGAGTCGCGGCGGTCCAGCAGCAGGTGCTCGGCATGGGCCAGCTCTGCCAGTAAAGGCGCTGCCCGCTCCACCAGCATCTGCCCGTCCGGGGTCAGGCTGACACTGCGGGTGTTGCGTTGCAGCAGGCGCACGCCGAGCTGTTGCTCCAGGCGCGATATGGCGCGGGACAGGCCGGACTGGGTCAGCCCCAGGTCACCGGCGGCGCGGGTAAAGCTGCGGGTTTCGGCGACCCGGACCAACAGCCGAAGGGCGTTCAGATCCATGATTAAAGTCATTACTGAAAGAGTGAGGGTCGTATTTATCATTTAAAGCGCATCGATGACACTGGCCGCCGCTTATTTCCACACAAGGATTCTCGCGATGTCCGCGACCCCGTTAGCCAAGCCGTCGGGCTGGATGCTGTCACTGCTGGCCACCGCGCAGCTGATCATTGCCCTGGACGCCACCATCGTCTTCGTGGCGTTGCCGGAAATCGGCCTTCGCCTGGGCTTCTCCGCCCAGCAATTGCAATGGGTGGTCAGCGCCTACAGCGTGGCGTTTGGTGGGTTCCTGCTGCTGGGCGGACGCGCGGCGGACCTGCTGGGCAAGCGGCGTTTCTACATCGTCGGGCAGTCGCTGTATGCCCTGGCATCCCTGGCCGGCGGCCTGGGTGGCAGCGCGCTGTTGCTGGTGCTGTCGCGGGCGGTACAGGGCGTCGGCGGGGCGATGCTATTCCCCGCGACCCTGGCCCTGATCAATACCTGGTACGCCGAAGGGCCGGCGCGCAACCGGGCCTTCGCGGTGTGGAGCGCGGCCTCGGCGGCGGGTCTGGCCCTCGGTGCCTTGCTCGGTGGGGTGCTGACCCAGTACTGGGGCTGGGAAGCGGTGTTCCTGGTCAACGTGCCCCTGGCCGGTGCCTGCGCCTTGCTGGCCCGGCGCTGGATTCCCGCCGACCCGCCACGCCAGCGCAGCCGCCAGTTCGACCTGCGCGGCGCGCTGACCGTGACCCTGGGCGGCACCCTGCTGGTGTTTTCCATCGTCCAGGGCCCGGAGTGGGGCTGGAGCGCACCGGGGACCCTGGGTTGCCTGGCGTTGTCCCTGGCCTTGCTCGGGCTGTTCGTGCGCCTGGAACAACGCTGCCGCGACCCGCTGATGCCGCTGCGCCTGCTGGGTTATCCACAGCTGCGCATGGCCATGCTGATTACCGCGCTGTTCATGAGCAGTTTCGGCGTGCAGTACTACTTTCTCAGCCTGTATTTCCAGCAGGTCTATCAGTTCAGCGTGCTGCAGAGCGGGTTGGCGTTCCTGCCCTCGACCCTGCTGTGCACGCTGGGCATCTGGGTCGCAGAACGGGCGCTGCTGCGCGTGGGCCTGCGGGCGACCCTGGTCAGCGGCCTGCTGGCGGGGGCCGTGGGCATTGCCATGATCTACCTGGCCTTGCCCGGCAGCCGCGGTTTTGTCGGGCTGCTGCCGGGCATCGTGGTGATGAGCATCGGCCAGGGCATGACCTGGACTTCAATGTGGGTTTCGGCCGGGCAGGGCATTGCCGCCGCCGAGCAGGGGGTGGCGGCGGGCGTGGCCTCCACCAGTCAGCAGATCGGCGGGGCCCTGGGGCTGGCGTTGCTGGTGTCGCTGGCCAACACCTTGAGCCCGACCGGCAATCAGGCCCATGGCATTGAACTCGCCACCGCCGCCAGTGCCTTGCTGGCCTTGCTCGGAGCCTTGCTGGCGCTGCGCTTGCCTCGGGTGCCGGCGGCCTTGCCCGCCGGTTCGGTGGCCCAGGGCTGAGGCCGGTTCAGTGGGGCCGGGGCAGGTGGCGGCGCACCGCCCACAGCACCCCGGCCAGCAACAGCAGGGCCGCCGAGCTTTGCAGCAGGCTCGGCAGGTGCTGCAGGCTGATGAAGCCGTAGAGCAGGGCGAACAGGGTTTCGAAGACGATCAACTGGCCGCTCAGGGTCAGCGGCAGGCGCCGGGTCGAGGCATTCCACATGCGATTGCCGAACCAGGAGCCGAGCACCGCACTGGACAGGCTCAGGCCCCAGAACAGCAGCCAGCGCTGCTCTCCGGCCTCGACCTGAGTGCCGGGCAGGGCAAGGCCGTCCGCCAGCAGCCAGACCAGGGCGCTCATCAGCCCGGTGGTGATGCCCCACAGGGTCGACCACTGGCTGCTGTTGAAGCGGCTGCCTTTGAGGTAACGGGCGTTGTCGGTGGCGAACCAGGTCCAGCACAGCAGGGCGCCGAAGGCGCAGAGCAGGCCCAGGGCCCGTTGCCCCAGTTCCACGCTGCCGCTGTCGGCGGTGAGCAGGGTGTCCAGGTTGATGCAGCAGATGCCGGTGAACACCAGCAGCAGCGGCCAGCGCAGTCGGCGCAGGGGCAGGGCGTCGGCATCGCCGCGTCCGGCCAGGGTGATGGTCAGTGGTAACAGGCCGACGATCAGCGCAGTGCTGGCCACCCCGGCCCATTGGATGGCGCTGGCCAGCAGCATGAAGTAGACCAGGTTGCCGGTCAGCGCCAGCTTCACCAGCAACGCCACGTCACCCCAGGTCAGGCGCTGCACGAGCTCCCGGGCCTGAGGCACAGCCAGGAGCAGGGAGAATGCACCGTACAGGCTGAAGCGCGCACAGCTGAGCATCAGCGGACTGAACTCCGGCAACAGGCTGGGCGCCACAATGGCCAGGCCCCAGACCGCACCGGCCAAGGCTGCATAAGCAACTCCGCGTTTCATGCACACACTCGCAGCAATTCATCAAAGCGCGCAGCCTAGTCATTGCTGACCGAACGGACAAAGGATATATAGGCACCTACCTATTCTTCTGGGGAATGCCTGATGAGTCGTTTCGCGCGCCATTTGCCGCCGTTGGAAACCCTGGTGACCTTCGAGGCGGTGGGGCGCAACGCCAGCTTCACCCGCGCCGCCACCGAGCTGTGCCTGACCCAGAGCGCGGTGAGCAAGCAGATCCGTGCCCTGGAGCTGTCGCTGAAGACCGAGTTGTTCGAGCGCCAGGCCCGGGGGGTGAAACTCACCGCCAGCGGCGCTTCGCTATTTGCCGAGGTCAGCACCCAACTGGAAGCCTTGCTGCGCAGCGTCAGCCGCCTGCGGGCCGGGCGCGACGCCAATACCATCACCGTGCAATGCACCCACGCGGTGGCGCAGTTCTGGCTGTTTCCGCGCTTGCTGGCGTTCAACAAGCAGCACCCGGACATCACCGTGAGCATCCACGCCAACAACGACATGGACGAATCCAGCGTGGCCGAGCACGACTTGGCCATTCTGTATGGCGCCGGGCACTGGTCCTCCCTGGCGGCCAAGCCGCTATTCGCCGAGATCGTCTATCCCATCGCCAGCCAACAGCTGGTGTTGCCGGCCATTGGCGAGCTGGCGCAACTGGCCGAGCTGCCCTTGATCCAGCTGGACGCCTCGGCCTGGAACTGCATCGACTGGCGCGACTGGTTCCGCCATTTCGGCCTGGACTACAGCGCGCCGCCGGGCGCCATGGGCTTCAACCAACTGACCCTGATGTTCAGTGCGGTGCAGCAGGGCATGGGCGTGGGCCTGGGCTGGGATTTCATGGCCAGCGAGCGGGTGGCCCGGGGCGAGTTGCAGCGGGTTGGCCAGTGGGCGTTTCGCACCGGTCAGGCGGATTTTCTGGTGCACCCGCGGCACAAGCGCCTGTCTGTCAGCGGCCAGTTGTTTCGCGACTGGTTGGTGGCGCAGGCGAGTGAATGAAGGGCCGGGGCGGCGTGGCCGCCCCGGGGGCACGCTTCAGAGGGTGGCGCGGGGCACGCTGAAGCGGAACTCGCTGCCCTTGCCCGGTTCGCTGTGGGCCTCGATCTTGCCGCCGTGGGCCTGGATGATGCCCTGGGTGATGTACAGCCCAAGGCCGGTGCCATTGGGGTTGCCTTCCTTCATGGTCCAGTAGCGGTCGAAGATGAACGGCAACTGGTCGGCGGGAATGCCTTCCCCGCTGTCGCGGACGCTGAAGACGATCTGCTCGCCGTCGGACATCGCCACCACCCCGACCTTGCCCTGCATGGGGGTGAACTTGATGGCGTTGCCCACCAGGTTCGACAGCACCTGGAACAGCCGCTCGGGGTCGGCATGGATGGTCAGCTCCGGCTCGGCGTGAAAGCTGATGTCGATGGCCTTGTCCAGGGCCAGGGGCGCCAGCAGCGAATAGGCCTCTTCGAAGATCTGGCTGACCTCCAGCGGCTGTGGCGCGATGCTGTAGCGCCCGGCTTCGATCTTCGAGGTGTCCAGCAAGTCCTCCAGCAGGTTGTTCATGCGGCTGGCGGCCTGTTGCATGGTGTCGATGGCCGAGGAAATGCGCCGTGAAGTGTGCGGGCCGTCGGAGCTGAAGGCCTTCTGCATCATGCCGCAGAGCATGGAGATCACCGTCATCGGGTTGCGCAGGTCGTGGGACACCACCGCCACCAGTTCATCCCGGGCGCGCACCGCCTGTTGTTCCCGCAGCACCTGGCGCGCCAGGTCGTGTTCCAGGGCCGAGCGGCGCAGGTCGTTGGCGGCGAAGCGGTCGCCGTGGCTCCACTTGCTGGAGATCCCGGCCATTTCCACCTTCCAGATCTCGAACGAGGTGCGCGGCCGCAGGCGCAGGCCGGCGTCCGAGTTCTCCAGGTCCAGGGGCTTTTCCGGGTTGCCGCTCCAGTGGATGTTTTCCTTCACCTCCGGGCGGAACCACAGCACGCCGTTATCCACAGGCTTGGGCAGGCTCATGGCCAGGACACCGCTGGCCACCTGTTGATAACTCGCCGCCGGCGGATACAGGCTGGCCAGGTGATGACTGGCGAACACCGCTTGCCCGGTGCCTTTGAGCCAGCGGTACAGGGCACGGATGTCGTCCTGGGGCGGGCAGTTACCGAAGCAGTGCAGCTGTTTGTCCTCGATGATCGCCACGCCGCCGGCCTGGGTCAGGTCCAGCAGCCGTTGTGGCGCCTGGGCCAGGCCGTCGAAGACGCTGCCGGGGGCGTCGCGCATGGCCTGGTCGAGGCTGGCCAGGGCGGCGACTTTCTCTTCCCGCTGCCGGCTCAGGTCCAGGGCTTCCATGGCGCTGATCTGCAACGACAGCACCTGGCCAATGGTCTGGCAGGCCATGCGCAGTTCGTGGGGCACCAGCAGCGGCTGGCGGTTGCCGCAGCTGATCAGGCCCCAGAGCTGATCGTCCTTGAGCAGGGAAATGCTCATGGACGACAGCACGCCCATGTTCTTCATGTACTGGCAGTGAATCGGCGACACGCTGCGCAGGGTGGCAAAGCTCAGGTCCAGGGGCTGCTGGGTGTCCGGGCGCAGGGGCGGCAGCAGCGGCACCGGCTGGTAGTCGGCGTTGGGAATGATCCGCAGCCAGTTGCTGCGGTACAGCTCGCGGGCCTGCTGGGGAATGTCCGAGGCGGGGAAGAACAGGCCGTTGAACACCTCCATGTCGGGGCGAGTGGCTTCGGCGATCACCTGGCCGTGGCCTTCCTCCTCGAAGCGGTAGATCAGCACCCGGTCGTAGCCGGTCATGGCCTGGATCTCGCTGACGCTGATGGCGTACAGCTCGTGTAGGGTCCTGGCCGCTTGCAGGCGCCGCAGCAGACGCCCGAGGTTGTCGTTCTGCGCCGTGAGTGGTCGGGGCTGATCGGGCTGGATCTCCAGCTCCAGCATCAGCACCCCCTGGTGGCGATGCAGCAGGCCTTCGAAGCGTCGGCCATTGAGCGACAGGTACAGCGCTGGGGCATCGGCCAGCCGCTCCAGTTGCAGCACCTCACGGATGCGTTGGCCGTCCGCGGCCCCCAGCAATTGCTCCAGGGGCTGTCCCGCCAGCGATTCGGCGGGCTGGCCCAGCAGCGCCTCGACGTTGGCACTGATCTGCCGGATGTGCAGTTGCGGTTCGTCCAGGGTCAGCAACACGCCGTGGGGCTGGATCGCCCCCGGGGAACGGATCGGCTCGTTGGCGCAGTTGGCCAGCAACTGTTCGAAGGTTTGGGCGTCTTGGGGGGTCATAGCAGCACCTCGCGGCGGTCGAGCCAGCGTTCGAAACAGGCAAATGTGGATTGCGCGGCGCTGACCAGGTGTTGGCGTGTGCTCGCGTCTTCGGGCATGCGCCCCAGGTAGTCGAGAAAGTCCTTCCAGCGCCGCCCGGTGGCAGCGCCATAGACATCCAGAAAGGCGCCGCCGTTGTCGGCGTCCAGATCCAGGCGCCGGGCCATTTCCCGGCGCAGGATCTGTCCGCCCAGGGTCGCGCCTTCCAGTACGTAGAGCACGCCCAGGCAGGCCCCGGCGCTGGCCAGGGGCGGCAGCTGCTCACAGCGGGGCAGGGCCTGGATGCTGGCGGCGTCCAAGCCCAGGGCGCGCAGATCAGCGAACAGGGTCGGGGTCTTCAGGCGCTGCATCGGGTCGTAGCCCGGCGGGATCAGGCCGCTGTCATGCAGGGCCGCCTCCAGGGGCTGATAGAAACCGTAATAGGCCTGGATCAGGCGTCGATACCAGGGCGCATCAAGCCGCTCACAGAAGAACGGCAGGCGTTGCTCCAGGGCAACGTGCAAGGTCGCGGTGCCGGTGCGCAGGTCTTGAAGCAGGGTGGGGGTGGTGCTGGCGTGGTGCGGTGTCGGCATGCAGGGATCAGGGGTCGCAACAGGTAGTGGACGCGCCATGGGCGTCATCAAAGGCCGGGACCAGGCTGGCATCCCCGCGATAGAGCCATCGCACAGAAAAAATCGGAGCGTCACTTTACCCGTGCTGGTTCCCTCGACGTAGGGTTTTTGGTACGCCGTCGGTCGGTCAGCAGCGAAGATGGAGTGGCGTGTCAAAGCGTCTGACCTCGCCGGTGCGGTGGAAATTCCCTTTTCCACCTTTTGCAGATTCAGGCCAGGGTCAGATCCAGACGTCGTTCTGTGCCGTGCGTTCGCCGCCTTGATCGCCGGTATTGAGCACGCCCTTGGGCTCGATCAGCAGCAGTTTGACTTCCTGCTCGGCCCAGGGCTTGTGCTCGACGCCCTTGGGCACCACGAACATCTCGCCGCTGCCGATGGACACCCGGCCGTCACGAAAGTCGATGTACAGCTGGCCGTCGAGGACGATGAAGGTTTCGTCGGTGTCGGCGTGGCTGTGCCAGACGAACTCCCCTTGCAGCTTGGAGATCTTGAACTGGTAGTCATTCATCTCGGCGATCACCTTGGGGGTCCAGTGTTCGCTGAACAGGCCGAGCTTGTGCTGGAAATTGATGCTCTGGTAGGCGTTTTGCGTGGTTGGGTTTGGCATGTTGCGGTCCACATCAGTGATGAATGAGCACTGAGGGTAAACAGCCGGCGGGGTTGGTTTCTTGAACGATCGTGTGTGGCTCAGCGGCCGAGCATCTTCAGCCAGCGCGCCGGAGGCAGGCCGTAAGCCTGGCGGAACTGCCGGGTCATGTGGCTCTGGTCGGAAAACCCGGCGATCAGCGCCGCTTGGGTCAGGGACTGGCCCTGGACCAGCAGGGCGCGGACCAGGTCCAGGCGGCGCATGCTCAGGTAGCGATAGGGGCTGGTGCCGAACAGCAGGCGAAAGTCCCGGGACAGGCTCCAGCGGTCGCGCCCGCTGTGGGCCTCCAGTTCGTCCAGGGTCAGGGTCCGGTCCAGGGCACTGTGGATGTACTCCCTGGCCCGTTCCGCGGCGACATAGTCCAGGCGCTGGCGGGGGCGGGCGACGCCGGACACGCTGTTCAGGGCGTGGGCCAGGTCGAACAGGGCGTCTTCCTGCTCCAGCGGATCCAGGGGGTTGTCGAGTCCGCGCAGCAAGGCGTCGGTGGCGGCGGACAGCCGCGGATCGTTGGACAGGCCACCGGCAATGAACGGCAGGGGCCGGCCACCGAGGATCTGCTGGATCAGCGCGGGTTCGACATACAGCATGCGGTAGTGGAAGCCGTCGTGGGTGCCGGCTTCGCCGTCGTGGGCTTCATCGGGGTGCAGGACCATGGTCGCGCCGGGCAGGCTGTGGCGCCAGCCACCGCGGTACTGGAAGCTCTGCACCCCGCGCAGGGTCCGGCCGATGGCGTAGGTGTCGTGGCGGTGCATGTCATAGCCATGGCCGGCGAAATACGCCTCGATGCGCTCCAGGCCCCGGGCGGGCGGCGCGCGGTGAACCCAGTCGGTGACAGCGGTGGGTTTGGCCATGGAACGGTCCTGATGGATGAAGCCGAGGGCGGTACGTTAACTCAGGGGCGCGCTGGCTGTCTTGCCCCTTGGCTCACGCCGTGGCAGTTCTACCGGAAGAAGGGGGGCCTTGCAGGATGGATCAGGCGCAGCGCGGCGGCCGACGGCTTGAGCAGGATTGCGAGGCCAATCGGCGGTTGCCTGGGCAGGCGCGAGTGGAGTAGCGTCGTTCACCCGGATCCCCTTCATGGCCACCTGCGCTCATGCACGTCTCATACCTGGTTTACCTCGCCCCGCTGTTGTCGCTGGCCCTGCTCTGGAGCGCGGCGGTGATCACCCCAGGACCGAACTTTTTCACCACAGCACAACTGGCGGCGAGCTGCTCGCGGCGCCATGGCCTGTTTTCCTCCCTGGGGGTGGCCAGCGGCACCGTGCTCTGGGGGCTGGCGGGAGGCTTGGGCATCAAGTCGCTGTTCAGCGCGGCGCCGGCGCTGTTCGTGTTGTTCAAGGTCGCCGGTGGCTGTTACCTGATCTACCTGGGACTCAAGCAGTTCAAGCGCAAACCGGCCCTGGATAATCCAACCGCCAATGGCGCGGTCCATGCTGAGCGCAGCCTGTTCTCGGCCTACCGGCTGGGCTTTCTCGGCAACATGACCAACCCCAAGTCGGCGCTGTTCGTGGCCACCATCTTTGCCACGTCGATGCCGGCCTCCCCGCCACCTCTGCTGCTGGGACTGGCGGTGCTGACCATGGCCGGCCTGTCGCTGTCCTGGTACTGCTGCGTGGCGCTGTTTTTCGCCAGCAGCCGGGTGGCCGGGTTCTACGCCCGGGCCCGTCGCTGGCTGGACCGTCTGGCTGGTGGTTGTTATGTGCTGTTTGGCGGGCATCTGCTGGCCAACCGTTGAGCGGCCGGCGCCTTGCGCTGGCCAGGATACGCCCCCCAACAAGGACGACCCGTCCCCGTATCAGGAGACTGAACATGGCTGTTGTTTTTCGCCCGGTAGCAGAGGCGGACATTGCGCGGATCTGCAGTTTCGTGGGCAATCCCCAGGAGTTGTATTTCTTCTTTCCTGCCGCCACCTGGCCGCTGACCCACGAACAGCTGCGCGACTCCATCGCCCAGCGCAGCGACTCTACAGTGATCGAGTTGGATGGGCAGGTGGTGGGCTTTGCCAACTTCTATCGCTGGGCCAGTGGCGGCACCTGCACCATCGGCAATGTCATCGTCGACCCAGAGGTGCGCGGCGCGGGCCTGGGAGCGCAACTGATCGGGCAGATGATCCATATCGCTCGCAGCAAGCACCAGGCCAGCGAGGTGACGCTGTCCTGCTTCAACAGCAATGTGGCGGGCTTGCTGTTCTATCCGAAGCTGGGTTTTGTGCCGTTCGCCATCGAAGAGCGCAAGAACAAGGAGCAGGAGCGGGTGGCGTTGATCCATTTGCGCTACAGCCCCAGCTGAAACCAAGAGAACCGTCAGCGAACATTTTTTTAACGGAAACCATTCATGAGCAAGTTGCGGGTCGGAATTATTTTTGGTGGCCGTTCGGCCGAACACGAAGTGTCGCTGCAGTCGGCGCGCAATATCGTCGATGCTCTGGATCGCACGCGCTTCGAGCCGGTGCTGATCGGCATCGACAAGCAGGGGCACTGGCACCTCAACGACACCTCGAACTTTTTGATCAACCAGGAAAACCCGGCGCTGATCGCCCTCAACCAGTCCAACCGCGAGCTGGCGGTGGTGCCGGGCAAGGCCAGCCAGCAATTGGTGGAAACCAGCAGCCAGGAGCTGTTGGGGCATGTGGATGTGATCTTCCCGATCGTCCACGGCACCCTGGGTGAGGACGGTTGCCTGCAGGGTCTGCTGCGCATGGCCGACCTGCCTTTTGTCGGCTCCGATGTGCTGGGTTCGGCGGTGTGCATGGACAAGGACATCAGCAAGCGCCTGCTGCGCGATGCCGGGCTGGCGGTGACGCCGTTCATCACCCTGACCCGGGCCAGCCGCAGCCGCTACGGTTTTGTCCAGGCCCGGGAGGCGCTCGGCCTGCCGCTGTTCGTCAAGCCGGCGAACCAGGGCTCCTCGGTGGGGGTGAGCAAGGTCGACAACGAGGCCGATTACGACGCCGCGGTGGAGCTGGCCCTGGGGTTTGATCACAAGGTGCTGGTGGAGTCCGCGGTGCGCGGGCGGGAAATCGAATGCGCGGTGCTGGGCAATGACCAGCCGATCGCCAGTGGCTGCGGCGAGATCGTGGTCGGCAACGGTTTCTATTCCTACGACAGCAAGTACATCGACGCAGACGCGGCCCAGGTGCTGGTGCCGGCGGACATCAGCGTCGAGCACAGCGAACGTATCCGCGCCCTGGCCATCGAGGCGTTCCAGGTCTTGGGCTGCTCCGGGCTGGCCCGGGTCGATGTGTTTCTCACCGACGACGGTGAAGTGCTGATCAACGAAATCAACTCGCTGCCCGGGTTCACCCGCATCAGCATGTACCCCAAGCTATGGCAGGCCGCCGGCATGCGTTACAGCGAGCTGGTGAGCCGCCTGATCGAGCTGGCGCTGGAGCGCCATGCCGAGCGGCAAGGTCTGAAAATCAACCGCTGAAGCGGATCATCGTGTTTAAGGACGTGACGAATGAGTTCGGCAACAGAAGCTTCGGTCTACCTTTTTTCCTACGGCACCCTGCAAGACAAGGCGGTACAGCTGGCCAACTTTGGCCGTGAGTTGAGTGGCAGCACCGATGCCATGCTCGGCTATGAACAGAGCTGGGTGGAAATCACCGATCCCGAGGTATTGGCCGCCAGTGGCAAGACCCATCACCCGATCCTGCGCCCGGGGGCGGCGGACAGCGCGCCGATTGCCGGCACGGTGTTTCAGATTACCCCCGAGGAACTGGCAGCGGCCGACCGCTATGAAGTCGCCGACTACCAGCGGGTCAGCGTGACCCTGGCCTCGGGGATCCAGGCCTGGGTCTACGTCAGCGCCTGAGTTCCTGACTCACTCCGGCGGCAGCATCACCCCGAGACAGGCCAACACCAGCACCACGGCCCCGAGCGCGCAGAGCACATAGTTGAGCGGGGTGAAACGGGCGTTGCTGCGGCCTTCGGGGTCGCCGGCGGCGGCATTCAGGCCGCGCTGGCCCAGCCAGGTGACCCACGCCAGCACCGGTAGCAGCGCCAGGCTGGCGATGTCGGTTACCGGGTAGCCGATGTTCTTGCGTGACAGCGCATCCACCACGTTGTTGACGATCAGCCCCACCACAAACAGGGTCGCCAGTTCACCGGGTCGCCAGTCATGGCTGCGGCCGTCGCGCTTGAGCTGTGCATCGGCTTCGCGGTACAGCGCATGGGTGAAGAAAATCGCGAAGAACGCCCGGGCCACCGGCCACAACTCCTGGCCGCTGGCGTGCCTGAACTGATGCCAGTTCTTATAGGCCCAGTACAGCTGGTAGATACCGAAGGTGAGGATGTACAGGGTCAGGAACTTGACCTTGGACACCACATAGAAGGGTTGTGGCGCCGTGTGCGCCGAAGGGGCGACCAGATCCGCCTGGGGCGGGGCATAGAGATTGTCAGACACGGGCACTCCTTGGGTTGGGTCTGAGGCGGGAGGCAACGTTAGCTCAGGTAGCTGGCCAAGCACCAGTACGGTCTCGATGGCCGACGAGGGCCGGGTTCAGGCCTGGGGGGATCTGCGGGCCGAACGTAGTGAATATCCCATTCACTTTCGCCTACCTGAACAAAACCCAGGCGTCGATAAAATCGATTTGAGTCACTGCCGCGCAACGCATCCAGGTGGATGGGCAATTGTTCTCTGGTGGAACGCTGTAAAAGCGGCTCCAGGGCCTGGGCACCGATGCCCCGCCCCTGGAATTGCGGCATGACGTACAGGTGCTGCAGTCGCAGATGATCCTCGTGTGATTCGCTCTGGATAAAGCCCACGGGCTGTCCGTCACTGAGGATGAAGTGGCAGCGCTCGGCCGCGAAGCTTGCGGCAAAACGCTCCCGGGCCCGCTGTGGGTCGAAGCGACCCAGGCGCTCAAGGCTCTCGCGCATGGCCGCGATGCGCATCTGGATCAGGGTTTCCAGGTCGGTCAGAGAGGTCGGGAGTAGCGCAAAGCCGAGGCTCATGTCCGGCCGATCCAGGAGTACTGGAAGGCCTTGGCTTCACCCCGATGCATGCGTCGGCGATAGCTGGCCAGGGTCGGGGTCGAGCAGTAGGTGCACAGCTCGCTGATTTCGATCTGCTCGTCCTCGATGCCGGCGGCCTGCAGCAGGTACACGGCATAGCGGCTCAGGTCGAACCACAGGGAGTCGGCCTGGGTCGGTTGTGGCGGGGGAATTTGCGGGGGCAGCCGCGGGGCCGGCTGCTGGCGACTCCAGGGCGCTTGCGCAGCGGGCCACAGCGGATCCTGAGTGGCGGACAGGGTGTCGATGAAGTCGGCACTGACTTCATAGCAGCAGGGTTTGATCGACGGGCCGATGGCCACTCGCAATTGCCGTGGGGCGATGCCCTTGTTGGCGAAGTGTTGCAGCACATTGGCGATGATCCCGCCGTGCAGGCCTTTCCAGCCACCATGCACCGCCGCCACCCAGGAGCCGTCGTCGCTGCTGATCAGCAACGGCAGGCAGTCGGCGGTGACCACCGCGATGGGCCGGCTGGAATGGGTGAGGACTGCATCGCCGCGAATGATCCCGCTGGGCAGGGTGGTGCTGGCGTGCACCACCTCGCCACTGTGGACCTGCGAGCAGAAGAACAGGTTGGCCGGCAGGGCAGCGCCCAGGGTCGAAAACTCATGACGGATGCCGGGTATCTGGTTCAACACAGCTGCCTGGAAACTCATCGGGCCTTCGCTCGGTAACCTGGGAATGGCTGCAGAGCATAGCGGTATCCGAGGCACTTTTGCTGACAGGCCGCGCTGCAAAGGCAGCGCCAGACCAGCGGTTGCCTGTGGGGCGGCCCGCCTTGCGGATGTTTCAGGCCTTGAGCGGGATGTACAGCTCCACCACGCTGTCCGGGTGCATGGGCCCCAGGAAACGTTCGCCGGTGTATTCGAACTCCACCGCTTCGATCGGCATCAGCCCGGCGGCGGGCAGCCATTCGCTGTAGGCGGCGCGAAAGGTTTCCGGCAGGGTGGCCACGGTGCCGTGATGCTCGACCCGGGCGTAGTGGCGGGCGGGGATGTCCAGCTCGACCATGCCCGGCACCAGGGGCGCATCGGCGGCCACCGGCAAGCCGGCGACATAGCGCCACTGGCCGTCTTCCAGGGGCTGGCAGATGCCGTAGGTGCCCACCGGCTCGGCCAGGCGCTGGATTTCCTGCTCCCGGGGTTCGAAGCGTTGCCAGAGCTCGGCGATGGAGCCCGGGTCGTCCTGCTGCCAGGCCATGCCGATGATCCGTTGCCGGGCCAGGAACACCTTTTGCGGCGTCTGCGGGGCAGGGATCTGGCGCTGTGGCTGGGCCAGGTAGCGTTGCAGGTGACCGAGCACCTTCTGGCTGCGGGCAATCTCGCTTTCCAGCTGCCGGGCATGCTCCTGCAACGACTGCTGCATGTGCAGCACGCTGCCCAGGCCGCCCTGGTCCGCCAGCGTGCGGATGTCTTCCAGGGACATGCCCAGTTGCCGCAGCCAGACGATGCGGCCCAGGGTCACGATCTGTTCCGGGCTGTAGTAGCGGTAGCCGTTGTCCCGGCCGGTGAGGGCCGGGGTGAACAGGCCGATGCTGTCGTAATGGCGCAGGGTCTTGGTGGTGAGGCCGTGGCAGCGGGCCATTTGTCCGATGGTGAGCATGGAGCGTCCTTGGTGGTGTTGGGTTGCCAGGCAGGTTGGGCCTTTACCCAAGGGCAAGCTCAAGCCCGGCAGTGATGCTCAGGACGACTTGTTCGGCTTGATCAGGCTTTCGGCAGGGATGCCGAACAGTTGGTGCAGTTTCCAGATCATGGGCAGGGTCAGCGCGCGCTTGCCGTTGAGCACCTCGTAGACGCGGTTGGTGCGGCCGATGGCTGGTGCCAGGTCGGCGGCGGACAAGCCGGACTGTTCCATGCGGAACTTGATCGCCTCGATCGGGTTGGGCAGGTCCAGGGGAAACTGCTTGGCTTCGTACGCCTCGATCAGGGTGATCATCACGTCGAAGTAATCGCCTTCAGGCGTCCCGGGTTGCGGTTCGTTGTCGAACAGGGGCGAGACGCTTTGCAGCGCGGCGCGGTAGTCCTGGTCGGTGTGGATAGGGCGGATGTTCATCTGGGTTACTCCATGTCTACGCTGTCGGCATCAATGGCGTCGTACTGCCGGTGGGTGCCTACGAACTGGATGTACAGCGCGCCGAAACGATAGGCCACGGCAACGACCAGTCGATACTCGTTGCCCTTGATGTTGAAGACCACCCTGCGGCTTTTGAGAATGCTCGCGTTGCGATATTGGTCCTTGATTTGCGCAGGGTTGGACCACTCGGCATTCCTTGCTTCATCGACCCAAGCCAGTAAAGGCTGCTCTGCATCCGGGTACTTCTCCCAGAAGGCCTTCAACTGACTGACTGCAATAATTCTCATGGCGCGATCCTAGTCCCGTGCTGGGACTTAAACAAGTCGCTGAGTGCGTCAGGCGACGTACGGGCAGATCGCTGGATCTGCCCGCGCAGGCGACGTCGGCTCAGGGACGATCAGGTCATGCAGAGAGCGTGGCGTGCACGTCGTCCATCAGTGCCTTACCCATCTCTGCCAGGTAGTGTGCCGCCCAAGCATAGCGGTCGCACCGCGGCTCCATGGCCGCCTCCAGGGTGAATTGCTTTGCCAGATGCAACAGCGCCGAGGCGTGCTCCAGGGCATCGCTGATCGGCACGTCGGCATTCACCCGAAACAGCGGATGCGGGTGTTCGCCGCACTGGGAAAAGCGGATTTCACCGAGGGTGGTCAGGGGCGATTGAGTGGTCATCGGGCACCTCCGGTTTTGTGTGACGGGAGGTGTTGGGGAAACAGATTGCAGAAGCAGTTCATGGTCACGACTCCTTGATTCGAAGGACCGTCACCGTCTGCCGCCAAGCAGATCAGGGTGGCGGATTGCGCAGGATTGGCGGACCGGGAATCAAGGAACCGGCGAACCCGAAGGTTCTCCCACGCAACCCGCCATAACGCAGGTATGCGGGCGCAAAAAAAGCGCCTGCATGATTGGTGGGGGCGCTGTTGCGCCTCGATTCTATCAGGCCGCCAAGCCTGATCGCTGATTTTGCAGCGACGGTCGAACCATAGGTTGGAGTAGGGGGAGTCGCAACGGCATTACTGCGACATTTTGTGAACCGCCCCTGTAGCCGCTGCCGCAGGCTGCGAACGACCGGAACGGTCGCGGCGATCTCCCTGGCGCCGAAGGCCCTTCGGTCCTTGTCGCAGCCTGCGGCAGCGGCTACAGAGGTTGTGCCAGCACCTCACGAAATACATCGGGCCTGAGCATCGCGATATGCAGCAATGAACGGGCCGCTCCGGAAGGCGAGCGCCGACCTTGCTCCCACTCTTGAAGGGTCCTTACCGACACGCCAAGCAGTTGGGCAAACTTGGGTTGTGACAACCCGGTTTTACCGCGGGCTTCGGCGGCCTTGGTGAGCGGAATGCTGTGGGTATTGCCGTGACGGCCGGCTTTGACATCGATGATCGCGTCCAGAAGCTCCTGGCCGATATTGCGCTTGGCATCACGTGCCAATAGTTCTTCTTCAGTAAGGGGCATGATTCATCTCCTTCGCGATTCTGCGCAGAACAGGCGCTGGAATGTTTTCGGTAGCGCCTTTGCCATAGATCACCAACGCAACCAGGGCTCCGCATGCGAGCTGGGTGGTATAGATGACCCGCACCGAGCCACTTTTCCACGTCCATCAATGCTCCATCTGATTTTCCTGCAACCGCCAGAACCCGGAATGACAACGCCGGACTCCGGGTCGTTGGCAAGAAACGTCATGAACGCTCCACGCTCTTCTTCGGACCAGTAATCGGGCCAGAGTCTGGAAAACAGCGGAGATTCTATGATCGTCAGCATGCGGGAGGATTCTACGTCTTTGACGTACCTTGCGGCAATGGTGGGTGCTAGGAGATGACTCCTGAAAGATTAAGAACGTGGAGTTGCAACGCCAATGAGCGGAGTCCTGATTTCCAGTCAGCCCATTCGCTTTCTTGTGTGTGATCCATGCCTTCGATGTCACCTTTTGTATTACCTGAAGCCCTGAGATGTCTGCTCAGGTCGACTCCATGATCCAGTGTTGCTGACTCAACTCCAAAGATCTGGTCAGACACATGACAGTTGCAAAAACATGCATGCCGCGCCGTTCTCCATTTCTGCCAATGCACTCGGATATTACTGAATCAATACTGACTGGTAGCTAATGAGTGTTTATGGAGCCACTCTTTGCTCGCTCAGAAAATCAACGGTATAGCCTTCGCCAAATACTGATGGATTTCTTGGTGCAAAGCAGTGCTTAACCTCAATTGCAATGGAGTGGTCCGCGCAATGCGTATTGATTTCAAGCTGGTTGGTATGTTGTTGGTGTTGCAGGTGCTGGCCATTTTGATGATGGACATTTACAGCCTGTTTCACGTGGCGCTTTACAACGGGCTAGGTGCCTTGATTGCGGCATTTTTTATCCGGCGCCATAAAACATTGTTGATCTCGCCACGAGGCCAACTGACAACGTTGTTGTTCTGTTCGGTCACAGGAGCAATTGCGTTCGCTTTGATGTACACGGTAAAGCTCTATTTGACGCTAGTGTTTGTTGGCGTCACCGGATCACCCTTTGACACGCCGGTTGTCAGTCTGGGTTGGGTTTTTCTCGAGTGCGGTGCAATCGCCTGGCTTTCGATTGTGGTGGTACTTGCTCTATTCGATATTGCGGTACGCGATGCTGCGCTGATGAAACCGTCGGCAGATTTGGATAATTTGAAGAATGATCGGTAGTCGCTCGATAAAGTTGTGACTGATTTTTCTCAAGGCGATGGGGCATTAGCGTCATACATTCATTTTTAAATAGGACCTGCTGTGCTGCAGGCCCTGTCGCTTGCTTTGCTATGAATCAATCCCCAAGCGCTTCCCCTTCGCGCCGTGGATCGGCGCCGCCGGCCCAGGAGGCCTTGCCCTGGGCATCACGCACACGAACGATGGCCTGGGTGCCGCTGGTCATGTCGATCTCGTTGACCTCATGTCCCCGAGCTTGCAGTGCCTGCTTTAGGGCCGGGCTGAACTGGCCTTTCTCCAGTTCGGTGGGGCCGTTGCGGCTGCCAAAGTTGGGCAGGCCGACGGCGGTTTGCGGGTCGAGGTTCCAGTCGAGCATGCCCACCAGCGACTTGGCCACGTACTCGATGATCTGCGAGCCGCCCGGGGAGCCGACGCTGGCCAGCAGTTCGCCGCTGGCGCGGTCGAAGACCAGGGTCGGGGCCATGGACGAGCGCGGGCGCTTGCCCGGTTCGACGCGGTTGGCCACCTTCTGGCCGTTTTCCTCGGGGATGAAGGAGAAGTCGGTCAGCTGGTTGTTGAGCATGAAGCCCTGGACCATCAGGTGCGAACCAAAGGCCGCTTCCACCGTGGTGGTCATGGACACCGCGCCCCCTAAGTCATCCACCGCCACCACTTGTGAGGTGGAAATGCGCATGGGCGAACGGTCCGGGGCGTAGGCCACCTGGATGCCCCGGGGCTGGCCCGGCTCGGCCTTGCCCAGGCTGCGCTCGCTGATCAGGGCGGCGCGCCGGGCCAGGTAGTCCGGGGCGATCAGGCCGGCCACCGGCACGGGCACAAAGTCGCTGTCGGCCACGTACAGGCCGCGGTCGGCGTAGGCCAGGCGCTCGGCTTCGGCGATCAGGTGCACCGCTTGCGGCGCAGGCTCAAGGCCGGCCGGCAGGTTGGTTTGCTGCGGCTTGAGGTTGGCCAGGGCATAGCGCGGGTCGCGTTGTTCCAGGGCTTGCAGGGTACCGAGGATCTGCGCCACCGCTACACCGCCGGAAGAGGGTGGCGGCATGCCGCACACCTGCCAGCGCTTGTAGTCGCTGCACAGCGGCGCGCGTTCCTTGGCGCGGTAGCCTTGCAGGTCATTGAGCGACAGGCTGCCGGGGTTGGCGTGGCCCTGGACCTTGGCGACGATTTCTGCGGCCACCGGGCCTGTGTACAGGGCGTCCGGGCCTTCCTGGGCGATGCGCTTGAGCACCGCGGCCAGCTGTGGATTCTTCAGTAAGGTGCCCACGGCTTTCGGCGTGCCGTCGGCATTGAGGAAGTACGCGGCCATGTCCGGCGAGCGCGCCAGGAACGGGTCGGCGCTGATCATGGTGTGCAGCCGTGGCGAGATAGCGAAGCCTTGTTCGGCCAGGCGGATCGCCGGCTCGAACAGCTGCGCCCAGGGCAGGCGCCCGTGTTTCCGGTGGGCCATTTCCAGGGCCCGCAGTACGCCTGGGGTGCCCACCGAGCGGCCGCCGATCTGCGCCTGGGGGAAGGGCATCGGCTTACCGTCCGCCTGCAGGAAGAGTGTATCGGTGGCGCCAGCGGGTGCGGTTTCCCGGCCGTCATAGGTGCGCACGGCCTTGCCGTCCCAGAGCACGATCATCGCGCCGCCGCCAATCCCCGAGGACTGCGGCTCCACCAGGGTCAGCACCGCTTGCATGGCAATCGCCGCATCAATGGCCGAGCCACCTTTACGCAGCATCTCGCGCCCGGCCTCGGCGGCCAGCGGGTTGGCGGCGGCCGCCATGTGTTTGTCGGCGTGCCGGGTCTGCATGTCGGTGCGGTACCCCGAAGCGATTTCCGGAGCGGCAGGCAGGGCAGTGGAAGAGGGCGGGTTGTTACAGGCGCTGAGGCTGAGGGCGGCGGCCAGCAGGCCGAGGCTGAGGAGTCGGGGGTGACGGGGAGGGAAGATCGAGAACACGCGTTGAGCTCCGTTCACTGGGAAATGAGGTGTCGTCCGTGGAGGGGAATGTACAGCAGTGGCGCCGACAGCAGGGCCGGCAGGTGGCCATGACCGTGCGCTGGGCCAGTGGCAAGGCGCTGCTCAGCGGCCCTGTACATAGGGTCGCAGGCAGGCGTGCACCCGGCCACCGATTGATCTGAGTCAGGGCGGCTGGGGGAGGTTGGGCACATGGTGCAGCAAACCATAAGCCTGATGAGAGGACGCCATGCACGGTTGTAAGTGGTTACTTGTGTTCGGATTGCTGTTGGGGGGCGAGGTACGGGGGGAGACGCCGAGCGAGCCGATCCTGCCGGTACAACCGGCGAAGATCACCGATGTGGCCAAGGTGGAGTTGGGCAAGCAGTTGTTCTTCGACCCGCGCCTGTCCAAATCCGGTTTCATCTCCTGCAACTCCTGCCACAACCTGAGCATGGGCGGCAGCGACAACCTGCCCACCTCCATCGGTCACAACTGGCACCAGGGGCCGATCAACTCGCCCACGGTGCTCAACTCCGGCCTGAGCTTTGCGCAGTACTGGGATGGCCGCGCGGCCACGCTGCAGGAGCAGGCCAGCGGTCCGATCACCAACCCGGGGGAGATGGGCTTTACCCATGAACTGGCGGTGGAGGTGCTGCGCTCCATTCCCCAGTACCGGGCATCGTTCAAGCGCGTGTATGGCAACGATGAGATCAGCTTCGACGACGCCACCAACGCCATTGCCGCCTTCGAAGCCACCTTGGTGACGCCCAATGCGCCGTTCGACCGCTGGCTCAAGGGCGACAAGGCGGCCATCAGCCCCACCGCGCTCAAGGGCTACCAACTGTTCAAGTCCATCGGCTGCGTGGCCTGCCACAACGGCGAAGCGGTGGGCGGTGGCTCGTTCCAGAAAATGGGCATGATCGAGCCCTACGTCACCCAGAACCCGGCCCAGGGCGTGGCCGGGCTGACCGGCAAGGACGCCGACCGCATGCTGTTCAAGGTGCCGACCTTGCGCAACGTGGCGCTGACCTATCCCTACTTCCACGACGGCGCCTACTGGACGCTGGAAGAGGCGGTGGACGTGATGGCCCGGCTGCAGCTGGGGCGCAAGCTGGGCACTGAGGAGGTCGGCCAGATCGTGGCCTTCCTTGAGACCCTGACCGGCGATCAACCGGACTTCAAGCTGCCGATCCTGCCGCCGTCATCGGCGCAGACACCGCGTCCGCAGCCGTTCAACTGACCTGGGTGGAAAAACCGCAGCGTGCTGCGGTTTTTCCACCCAGGTCAGGCATGCGGCATTCAGGTCTGCCGGGAAGGGCGCTCTGTTGTCATGAAAAAACGGCTGGATAATAATGAGAGATATTATCATTAGCGGCGGTCAATCATGGACGCAGGGGTCAAGGCTTCAATATCGCTGGAGATCGAAGATCTGTATGGCGCCCACCACGGCTGGTTGAAGGGCTGGTTGCGCAGCCGCACCGGCAACTGTGCCGATGCCGCAGACCTGGCCCAGGACACCTTCGTGCGGATGCTGTCGCTGCGCCAGTTGCCGGCACTGCGAGAGCCCCGTCATTACCTGGCGACCATCGCCCGCGGCCTGCTGATCGACAAGGCGCGCCGCAGAGTTCTGGAACAGGCCTATCTGGAGGCTTTGGCGGCACGTCCGGAGCCCCAGGATATTTCACCTGAAACCCATCATTTGATCATCGAGTCATTGCTGGCCATCGATGCCTTGCTCGATGGACTGGGCACGCGCACCCGACAGATTTTCCTCATGGTGCAGCTGGACGGCCTGAGCTATGTGCAGGTCGGGCGGCAGTTGGGGGTGTCGGTGACCACCGTCAAGAATCATCTGGGCAAGGCACTGCTGCAATGCATACAACTGATGGACGATTGAACGTGCCGTCGCCTCCTCCCCTGGACAAGGCCCACCTGCAGGCAGCGGTGGACTGGTACCTGGTCCTCAACGATCAACAGGTCAGCGCGGCGCAGCAACAGGCCTGGCAGCAGTGGCTTGGCGCCGATGCGCAACATGCGCGAGCCTGGGCCCGGGTGCAAAGGCTGCAACAGCAGTTGCGTGGGGTCCCGCAGGATATTGCCTTGCCGGTCTTGTCGGAAATGGGCATCCAGCGCCGCCAGGGCCTCAAGGTACTGCTGCTGATGGCTGGCGGCTCGGCGTTGCTGGGCGGCTATCGGCTGTCTCCCTACAGCGCCGACTTCGCCACGCGCACCGGCCAACGCCGGGAAGAGCTGCTGGCCGACGGCACGCGGCTGCACCTCAATACCGATACCCGGGTCGACGTTGCCTACAGCCATGAAGAACGGCTGATCTTCCTGCGTCAGGGCGAGATCCAGGTCACCACGGCCGCAGACCGGGCCCCGGCGCGTCCTTTGCTGGTGGTAACTGCCCATGGCCGCATCCGGGCCCTGGGCACCCGTTTCGATGTGCGCCTGGAGCCGGCCTTCAGCCAAGTATCGGTTCAGCAACATGCGGTGGAGGTGCGCCTGAACGATGATCCGCAACATGCCCGGAGGGTCGCCGAAGGCCAGGCGCTGACCTTCGGCTCCGGGCAGATGGGTGCCCTGCGGGTGGCGGACAATGCCGAGAGTGCCTGGGTCCGGGGCCAGTTGGTGGCGCTTGACTGGCGACTGGCGGATTTCATCCGTGAGCTGGGTCGTTACCGCCCTGGCTACCTGGGGTGTGCGGATGAAGTTGCGCAACTGCGCATCAGCGGGGCCTTCCGCCTGGATGATATCGATGGGGTGCTGGCCAACCTGCCATTGTCGTTGCCGGTGAGGGTGCGCCGGTTTTCCAGGTACTGGGTGCGTGTGCAAGCGTGACGGGCGAATGGTCGCTTGAAGAAAAATCGTCAATGCGCCTTGCCGATTCCGCCTGGCGTTCGGCTCATCAGTAGAGCGGTCAATCAGCCGCCTTTACTGCTATGGCATAGGACGCGTACATGAGCCACCGGAGTCGTTTCACCCAGGCCGCCTTGCGGCGCAGTTTCAATCGCAAGGCGTTGAGCATCACCCTTGGCACGCTGCTGGCGGCCACCTGTGTTGCGCCGTTGGCCCTGGCCCAGGAGGCGGTGGGCGAAGCGCAGGAATTCAACATTGCGCCAGGGGCACTGGGTACTGCGCTCAGCGAGTTTGCCGCGGCCAGCGGGGTTACCCTGTCCTTTGGCTCCAGTCAGACCCAGGGGCTCCTTACCCAGGGGCTCAAGGGCCATTATTCCTTCAGTCAGGGCGTGGCGCAGTTGCTGGCCGGCAGTGGCTTGCAGCTGCGCCAGGAAGGCCCGGCGCGCTATACCCTGGTCAAGTTGCCGACGGGGGCGGTGCTGCATCTGGGGCCGACCCAGATCACCGGCGTGTCTCTGGGTACCACCACCGAAGACACCGGTTCCTACACCACCGGTGCCATGCAGACGGCCACCAAGCTGGCCCTGTCGATTCGCGAGACTCCACAGTCGGTGACCGTGGTCACCCGCCAGCGCATGGACGATCAGAACATGCAAAGCCTGGAGGATGTGCTCAAGAGCACCCCGGGCATTTCCATCACCAAGGACGGACCCCAGCGGCCGATTTTCTATTCGCGGGGTTTTGAAGTACAGAACCTCATGGTCGATGGCCTGGCCAACGACATGTCGCATTATCTGAGCCGGGACATGAGCACTGCGGCCGACACTGCGATCTTCGATCGGGTCGAAGTCATGCGTGGCGCCGCTGGCCTGATGCAGGGGACGGGCAGCCCCTCGGCGGCGATCAACATGGTACGCAAGCGGCCCACTGCCGCACCGCGTCTGAGCATCACTGCCAGTGCCGGCAGTTGGGACAATTACCGCAGCGAAATCGATGCTTCCAGTGCCCTCAATGACAGTGGCACGTTGCGCGGGCGCCTGGTGACTGCCTACCAGAGCAAGAACAGTTTCCAGGACGTGGCCGATGCCGAGCGTTCGGTGTTCTACGGCATTGTCGAGGCTGACTTGAATGACAACACCACGCTGACCGTGGGCGCTACCAATCAGGCGTCGCACACCACCACGACCTGGGGCGGGCTGCCTGCGGCGATTGACGGCCGGCACCTGCCCCTGTCGCGCTCGGCCTATTTGGGCAGTGACTGGGAGTACTGGGACCAGAACAACGTCACGGCCTTTGGTCGCCTGGAGTACCGCTTCGACAACGCCTGGAAATTGTTGCTGTCGGCCAGCAAGTCCTGGTCCGACTTGCAGATGCTCGGTTCGATGACCGAGCGTTTCGGCGCCGATTTCGACGAGTTCGGCCAGTACGTCGGTCAGTACCACTACAAGGATCAGCAAGGCAGCTACGACCTCTTCGCTTCCGGGCCGTTTGCCCTGTTCGGGCGTGAGCATGAGCTGGTGGTGGGGGCCAGTCAGCGTGAGCTGGCCTTTCGCGGCAAGGGCAATTTCCAGGACAACGAGACGCGGACCAACATCTACCGTCCCGATCCCCATAGCGTGCCCAAGCCGCAGATGGACCTGGATTACTGGCGCCAGGAGCGCAACTCCGAGCTGAAAAGCTTCTACCTCACCTCACGTTTCAGCCTCGCCGAGCCCCTGACCCTGATTCTGGGCGGACGCCTGGACTGGTACGACTACGATGTGGATACGCGCTTTGCCGGGGTGCGCACCGCCTCCAGCACCGACTACAAGGTCACCCGCAACCTCACCCGCTATGCCGGCATGGTCTACGACCTTGACGCCCATCACTCGGTGTATGTCAGCTACACCGATGTCTTTAGCCCACAAGCGGAAGTGGACAGCTCCGGTGGCTTGATCAAGCCCGTAGTCGGCAAGAACTACGAGACGGGCATCAAGGGCGAATACTTCGAGGGGGCCCTGACCGCCAGCGCTGCGGTGTTCAGGATCGACCAGGTCAATCGCGCCAAGCAGGTGGTCAGCGCTCAGTGCTCCAGCCTGCAGTGCTACGAAGCCAGCGGCGAGGTGCGCAGCGAAGGTATCGAGCTTGAGGTCAACGGTAAGCTGGCGCCGGGTTGGGAGTTGGGGGCGGGCTACACCTATGCCCAGGCCAAGTATCGCAAGGACAGCAACGAGGACAATGTTGGCCGCCTGTTCGACACCGATATTCCACGTCACGTGTTCAAGGCCTTTACCACTTACCAACTGCCGGGAGACTTGCATCGTTGGACTGTGGGCGGGGGGCTCTATAGCCAGAACCGGATCTACAACAAGGATGTGAATTTCTACGACTCGGGCACGCCGATGTACGTCGAACAGAAAGGCTATGCCCTGGTGGACCTGATGACTCGCTATCAGGCGTCCGAACACCTTGAGTTTCGGCTTAACCTGAACAACGTCTTCGACAAGAAGTACTACCAGAGCATCAGCACCAATACCTACTACGGCAATGACATCTATGGTGAACCGCGCAATGCCATGGTGACGGTGCGATGGTCGCTGTAGCGGGTCATGGCTCGAAGGGAGCCATGACCACCCCTGTGCGGGGGCTGTGGTGTTGCGTGGTTAGTCTTTCACCTGCCAGGCGTTAGCTCCGGCCGCCGCCTTGAACTTGGCGCGGTTTTCCGGCGTGGCCGGCGGTTCGGAATCACCGAAGATTGCTTTCAACCAATGGCCGTCGGTGGGGTTGGGGAAGAGGATGAACTTGCGCCCGAACTGTTCCTTGTCCTCGGTCATCAGGCTGCTGCGCTGTTTGACGTCGGCTACGTAGTACTTGCGTTTGAAGTCGTTGAGGTTGTCGCCCAGCATCAGCACCACGTTGTGGTCCTTGGCGATTTCCTGCTGCCGTGGCTCCTTGTTGGAGCTGTCGCGGTACACCGTCAGGTGCTGTTCATCGGCGTAGGGCAACTGGTTCTTGCGCAGGTTGGCCAGGGCGTAGTCGTAGGTCTTTTCGCCTTGGTCGCGGCTGGTGACGTAGAACACCTCGACGCCTTTGGACTGGGCGTACTTGAGGAATTCCACGGCGCCCGGAGTGGCCACCGGGCCATTGTCCGCGACCCACTTGTCCCAGGCCTCGTCGTCGAAGAACTCTTTCCCAGAATTGATCATGTAGCCCCAGTAGCTGTTGCTGCTGAGCACGGTGTCGTCGACGTCGCTGATGATCGCCAGCGGCCGGTCCCCGGCCTTGTGCTCCTGCAGGGCACGGTCCAGTTGCAGGCGGGCGATGTTGAAGCCCTGGTAGTACAGCGCCTCGAATTCGGCGGCGGTCTGCTTCCAGGCCACGGCGGCGGTCAACAGGTTGGAAGGCGGGGTAGGGGCCTGTTCGGCGAAGGCTGGAGTACAGGCGATTGCCAGAAGCGAGAACAGCCAGGGGGCGACTGAAGTTGCGTGGTTTTTTATTGTCATTATCGAGCCCTTGAAGTGAGGATGGCGCAGCTCTCACACACACTGCCGGAGTGTTCTATCCCAGCCAGTGGCGGTGCTCAATGCGGGTGTCGCGTTTGTGGATCAATGCGGCGTAATCCCCGGTACTTTTTCGCGGGCATAAAAAAACGGCTTACCTTGCGGTAAGCCGTTTTTAGTACTTGGTGGCTACACAGGGACTTGAACCCCGGACCCCAGCATTATGAATGCTATGCTCTAACCAACTGAGCTATGTAGCCAAGTGGCGCGCATTATTCGCTCGGAACGACGATGCGTCAAGCGTTTTTATAAAAAAATTATCTACGCTATCAACCGTTTATCCCTTCCCCCCCCGAAATCAGTGGCGATGGGCAGCGCTGGAACCAGCGGCTGGCCTGTTCGTAGGCGTGTGCCAGTTGCAGGACGGCGAAGTCGGCCTGGTGCTTGCCGATGATCTGCAGGCCCATGGGCAGGCCGTCGGCGTTGAAGCCGGCCTGCACGCTGGCCACCGGGCAGCCGGACAAGGTGCCGGGAATCACCACCTCCATCCAGCGGTGATAGGTGTCCATGGCCGCGCCTTCGATGCTGCACGGCCAAGGGGTGTGCTTGTCGAAGGGGAAGACCTGGGCGCTGGGCAGCAGCAGGTAGTCGAAGCGCTCGAACAGTCGGGAGAGGGCGCGGTACCAGTCGCTGCGGATCACCGAGGCGTCGAAGACCTGGCTGGCGGACAGCTTGAGGCCGTTCTCCACTTCCCAGATGGCTTCTGCCTTGAGCTGTGAACGCTTGTGCGGGTCGGCATAGGCGCTGCCCAGGGACCCGGCGACCATCCAGTGGCGCAAGGTGCGCCAGCTGCTCCACAGGCGCTCGGGGGCGAAGTCCGGGCTGGCCGGTTCGACGCTGCAGCCCAGGCTGCGGAAATCGCCCAAGGCCTTTTCACAGAGTTCCAGCACACCTTTTTCCATCGGCAGGTAACCGTTGAAGTCCCCCAGCCAACCCAGGCGCGTGCCCTTGAAGTCGCGCTCCAGTGGCGCGGCGAAGCCCTGGCCCGATTCGGCGATGGACAGCGGCGCCCGCGCATCGCCGCCGGCCTGCACCGACAGCAGCAGCGCTGCGTCGCGCACGCTGCGGGCCATGGGGCCTTCGTAGCCGAGCTGGTCGATGAACAGGTCGCTGCTGTCGTCGAAGGGCACCCGGCCCTGGGACGGGCGGAAACCGAAGATGTTGTTGAAGGCCGCCGGGTTGCGCAGCGAGCCCATCATGTCGCTGCCGTCGGCCACCGGCACCAGGTGCAGGGCCAGCGCCGCGGCGGCGCCGCCACTGCTGCCGCCGGCGGTCTTGCTTGGGTCATAGGCACAGCCGGTGGCGCCGAACAGCGGGTTGTAGGTCTGCGAGCCGAGGCCGAACTCCGGGGTGTTGCTCTTGCCGATAATGATCGCCCCGGCGGCCTTGATCCGTTCCACCATGATGCCGTCGCGCTCGGGGATGAAATCCCGGTACAGCGGCGAGCCCAGGGTGGTGCGGATGCCCTGGGTCAGGGACAGGTCCTTGATCGCGTGGGGCAGGCCGTGCATCCAGCCGCGATAGTCGCCACGGGCCAGTTCGGCGTCACGCTGGTCGGCCTGGGCCAGCAGGCTGTCGGCCGGTTGCAGGCTGACCAGGGCATTGACCAGGGGGTTGTAGCGCTCGATGTGGGCAAGGTAGGTCTGCATCACTTCCCGGCAGGAAACCTGACGCAGGCGGATACGCTCGGCGAGTTCATGGGCCTGGAGCAGGACCAGCTCGCTGGGGGGATTGGCGATCATGGCAGGGGCCTTTCAAACGGCTTTAGAAACGCCCCGGCATCCAGGCCGGGGCGGCAGAAGTCAACGCAGGTCAGCGCATCAGGTTGGTCCACAGGCGGTCGGCGAGGCGGATCGCGCCTTCGCCGCAGGTCTGGCTGAAAACCACTTTGGTGCCCTCGGGGATGTGCAGCTCGGGGGCATCCTTCAACCCTGCGTCGAGGAAGGGTTCGACGCCCTTGATCGGGCTCTGGTGCTTGAGGAAGTTCTGGGTCATGGCGGCGTTCTCAGGCTGGCTGAGGAAGGCGATGAAGGCCTTGGCGTTCGCCGGGTGCTTGCTGCCCTTGGGGATGACCATGTTGTCCACCCAGGCCAGCACGCCTTCTTTCGGGTAGAGGTATTTCAGGCTGGGCTTCATCTCCCGGGCGCGCATCGACGAGCCGCCCCAGAACATCGACATGTCGATTTCCCCGGCCGCGAGGTTCTCGCGGATCGCCCCGGCCTTGGAGCTGTAGGTCTTGACGTAGGGCTTCTGCGTCTTGAGCAGGCCCAGGATCTGCTGCATCTGCTTGGGGTCTTCGCTGCACAGCGGAATGTTCAGGTACAGGCTGGCCATGTCGATCACTTCGCTCACCGAGTCGAACATGTTGATCCGCCCCTGCAGCTCTGCCGGCGGCTCGTAGAGCACCTTGTAGCTGTCGCTCGGGCCTTTGTAGCGTTCGCCGTCGAGCACCACGCTGGTGGTGCCCCAGATGAAGGGCACCGAGTAGGCGCCTTCAGGGTCCCAGGTGGGCTTTTTCAGGTTGTCGACCACGCCGGCGTAGTAGGGCTGCTGGGCCGGATCGAAGCGCTCCAGCAACTGCTCCTGGATCAGGATCGGAATGAACTGGTGGGACGGGATCGCCACGTCATAACCGGTGCCGCCCTGCTTCAGCTTGGCCAGCAGGGTTTCGTTGGAGTCGTAGGAGTCCACCGTGACCTCGATGCCGGTCTGCTTCTGGAACTTGGCGAGAATCTCCGGCGAAAAGTAGCCGCTCCAGCTCACGACGTTGAGTTTCTCGGCGGCCTGTACCGCCAGTGGCAGGCTCAGCAGCAGCGAGGTTCCCAGACTTGCGATCAACTTGCTCATGGCATTTC
The DNA here is from genome assembly GCF_001547915.1 of Pseudomonas sp. St29. Taxonomy (NCBI): domain Bacteria; kingdom Pseudomonadati; phylum Pseudomonadota; class Gammaproteobacteria; order Pseudomonadales; family Pseudomonadaceae; genus Pseudomonas; species Pseudomonas sp. St29. The sequence continues at coordinate 5,677,535 of NZ_AP014628.1, read as the reverse complement.
CCCAAGGTCAGTGGACGGTTCAAGGGTGTTTCTTGCTCAACAGGTAAGAGAGGCTGACGAACAGCACCGAGACGCCGAGGATCAGCGTCGACACGGCGTTGACGTCGGGTGTCACGCCCATGCGCAACAGGCCGAAGATGAAGATCGGCAGGGTGGTGGTGCCCGCCTGGGACACCATCATCGAGATCACGAAGTTATCCAGGGAGACGATGAAGGCCAGCATCAGCCCGGAGACGATCCCCGGCATCAGCAGCGGCAGGGTCACCTTGCGAAAGGTGCGCCAGGGGCCGGCGTACAGATCCGCCGCGGCATGCTCCAGGGACAGGTCCATGTCGTTGAGGCGGGCGCGGATCGGCAAGTAGGCGAAGGGGATGCAGAACACCGTGTGGGCGATGATCAGGTTGCCGTAGCCCAGGGACAGCCCCAGAGTGGAGAACAGCGCCAGGGTGGCCACGCCGACGACGATTTCCGGCAGCACCAGGGGCAGCATGATGGCGCCCATGGACAGTTGCAGGCCCTTGAACTTCGCTCCGCGTGAGGTGCCCAAGGCGGCCAGGGTGGCAATCGCCGTGGCCGCCATGCTGGCGCACACGGCGATCAGCAGGCTGTTGCCCGCCGCCTGGCGCAGGGCCTGGTTGGCGAAGGCCGCGCGGTACCAGTCGAGGCTGAAGCCGCTCCACACCGTGGCCGACTGGTTGGCGTTGAAGGAGAACACCACCAGCACCAGGATCGGCGCGTAGAGGTACAGGTAGAACAGGAAACTGAAGCCGCCGAAGCCGGGAAAGTCCTGGACGCCTGGGCCGTTGCGTTTGAACAGGCGGATCATCATGCGCCCTCCTGAAGGGTTCGCTGGCGTTGGGCGCGCAGGGCGTAGACGGTCAGCACCAGCATCACCGCGGCCATCAGCACCAGCGACAGGGCGGCGCCGAAAGGCCAGTTACGGGCGTCGCTGAACTGGCGGAAGATCAGGTTGCCGAGCATCATCCGGGTGCCGCCGCCCAGCAGTTCCGGGGCGATCATCGCCCCCAGGCAGGGCACGAAGGTCAGGATCGCCCCGGCGAAGATCCCCGGCTTGGCGATCGGCAGCACCACCTTGCGCAAGGTGCGCCAGCGTCCGGCGTAGAGGTCCTGGGCGGCTTCCAGCAGGCGGATGTCCATCTTTTCCAGGGTGGCGTAGATCGGCAGCACCACGAAGGGCGCGTAGGTGTAGACCAGCCCCAGCAGCACCGCGCCGTCGGTGTACAGCAACTGCAACGGTTCGTGGATCAGCCCCAGGTCCATCAGGCTGTTGTTGATCACCCCGGTATTGCGCAGCAGCAGGATCCAGGCGTAGGTGCGGATCAGCAGGTTGGCCCAGAACGGCACGGTGATCAGGAAGATCAGCAGGCCCCGGCGCTGCACCGGCTGCATGGCCAGCCACACTGCCACCGGAAAGCCGATCAGCAGGGTGATCAGGGTGGTCAGCCCGGCGATGCCGATCGAGCGCAGGGCAATCAGCAGGTAGGAGTCGGTGAAGGCCAGGCTGTCATCCAGTTGCCGTTCGAACAGCAGGGCGGCGTAGGCGTCGCTGCTAAAAACCTGGTTCACCCCGCCGTAGGGGTTGGCTTCCATCAGCGAATAGCCGATGACAATGAGGATCGGCACGATCAGGAACAGGCCGATGGCAATCAGCGCCGGGCTGACTCCGAGAACGCTGCGCAGGGCCTTGCGCCGTTCCAGGTGCTGGGAAATCGATGAGGCGTGCATGGCGAATCCTCGTGGTCAATCCAGCAGGACGCTGGCGCTGCCGCGTTCGAACAGCAGCCCGGCATGGCTGCCCACGCTCAGGCGCGGATGCTGTTCGAGGCTGTTGGGCGTGCGCACGGTCAGACGCGTGCCGTCGCCGAGGCTGACCTGGTATTGCAGGTCGGTGCCCAGGTAGATCTGCGCCTCGATGCGGCACGCCAGGGCCCCCTCCACGGCTTCGCTGCGCAGGTGCAGGCGCTCCGGGCGCACGGACAGGGTGACCTGCTGGCCGACCTTGACCCCGCTGCACGGTTGCGCCGGCAGGGCTTCTCCGGCGGGCCCGCTGAACCAGGCCAGGCCGGCCTCGATACGCTTGACCTGGGCCTGGATGAAGTTGGTTTCACCGATGAAGTCGGCGACGAAGCGATTGCGTGGCTGCTCGTAGATCTCTTCCGGGCGGCCCACTTGCTGCACTTCGCCTTCGGACAGGACGGCGATGCGGTCGGACAGGGTCAGGGCTTCTTCCTGGTCATGGGTGACGAAGATGAAGGTGATGCCGGTCTTGGCCTGGATCGCCTTGAGTTCTTCGCGCATGGCCTGGCGCAGCTTGAGGTCCAGGGCCGACAGCGGTTCGTCCAGCAACAGCACCTTGGGATGGGGCGCCAGGGCCCGGGCTAGGGCGATGCGTTGCTGCTGGCCGCCGGAGAGCTGGTTGGGCTTGCGCCCGGCGAAGCGCTCCATCTGCACCAGGGCCAGCATCTCGCGCACCCGTTCGGCGATCTGCGCCTTGCTCAGCACCTGGCCCATGGGCCGCGACTCCAGGCCGAAGGCCAGGTTCTCGGCCAGGGTCATGTGGGGGAACAGCGCGTAATGCTGGAACACGGTGTTCACCGGACGCTCGAAGGGCGGCCGCTCGGCGATGTTCTCGCCGTAGAGGAGGATCTCGCCCTGGGTCGGGAATTCGAAGCCGGCGATCATCCGCAAGAGCGTGGTCTTGCCGCAGCCGGAGGGCCCCAGGAGGGTGAAGAATTCGTTGTCGCGGATGTCCAGGTCGATGTGCTTCAGGGCCACCGGGCCGCTGTGTGGATCGCCGTAGACCTTGCGCACCGAGCGGATGGACACCGCCAGTGTTTGCAGCGAATGCAGGGCATTCATGCCTTACCTCCGATTCCCCCATGGGCTGTCGTGCAGGCCATGGATATTGTTTTTCTTAGGGCAGGATCGAGATGTGTTCGGATGCGTGGGAAGCCTGTTTTTAGCGGCTTTTCGCGGGTTCTTATGGTTCTGCTGGGGCTGATTATCAGTGAGGGGTTGCGGGGGCGAAACATCAATTTTAACATACCAGCTGTTAAATAATTTAATAGCAAGGGGCGGGCTAAACCATGGCCGAACAGCGTTTGCCACCGTTGAATGCGGTGCGGGCTTTTGATGCCGCGGCCCGCCTGGGCAGCTATGTCGAAGCCTCCAGGTCGCTGCATGTCACCCAGCCGGCCATCGGCCGTCATGTGAAGCTGCTGGAGGACTGGCTCGGCGTGCAGTTGTTCGAACGCACCTCGCGCGGGGTGGTCCTGACCCCGGCGGGGGAGAAGTACCACCGCAAGATTGCCGCGGCCCTGCAGTTGATCATCGAGGCCGGGCGCGAAGCCCAGCCCAGGACCGCCGAGCGCTGGCTGCGGATCATGGTGGTGCCGGGGTTTGCCAAGCGCTGGCTGACCCCGCGCCTGGAGGCGCTGCGCCATGTGCGCCCGGGCCTGAAGTTCGCCATCGAACCGAATTCGACCTTCACCGAAGTCGACGCCAAGAGTGCCGACCTGGGGATCGCCTACGGCCTGGACGGGCAGTACCCCGAATCGCGGGTCAGCCTGATCTGCCCCCGGGTGTTCCCCATCTGCACCCCGGCCTACCTGGCCAGCATCGAGGCGATCCGCGAGCCGGCGGACCTGGCCCGCCACGCGCTGATCCACTTCGATGACGGCGAGTGGTGGAACCTGTGGTTCGCCGCCAATGGCCTGGATATCCACCTCACGTCCGACCTGATCTACGTGAACAACGACCACGCCCTGTCGGTGGCCGAAAGCGGCGGCGGCATTGCCCTGGCCAATGAAGTGCTGGTGCGCGAGGAGCTCAAGGCCGGCACCCTGGTGCGGGTGCTGGACGATCAGGTGAAGCTGGAAAGCTACCGCGTACTGACCCCGGACGCTGAATGGTCCGAGGACGTGGAATGGTTTATCCAATGGCTCAAGGCCGAGCTCGAGGCGGACTTCCCCGAGGCTCGGCTGAAGGCTTGAGGACCTTCGGCGTCAGGCCAGTTGGAAGCGCCCGGTGTTGACGCTCAGGGCCCGACTGCCCTGGTTCAAGCTGTCCGCGGCCAGGTTCACTGCCCGGGCCCCCTCCAGCAGGCGCACCGCCGCCTGATCCACGTGCTGGATGTTGCTGCTGACTTCATCGGCGGTGCAGGCCTGTTCTTCCACGGCGGTGGCGATCTGCGCCAGGGTGTCGCTGACCCCTTGCACTGCATCGGCGATCTCCACCAGGCGCAGGCCCAGGCCGGTCACCGACTGGGCGTCGCTCTGGGCCTGGCCGCAAGCGGCCTCCATCAGGCTCACCGCTTCATTCACCGTGCTGCGCAGGCTGTCCACGGTGGCGGCGATCTGCGCCGTGGACGACTGGGTGCGTTGCGACAGGCTGCGCACTTCGTCGGCGACCACGGCAAAGCCCCGGCCCTGCTCCCCGGCGCGCGCCGCTTCGATGGCGGCGTTCAGCGCCAGCAGGTTGGTCTGCTCGGCCACGCCGCGAATGGTGTCCACCACCAGCTGGATCTGCTGCCCTTGCTCGCTGACCCGGCCCAGGGCGGCCGCGGTGTCGTTCAGGCGCTGGTTGAGTTGCTGGATGCTGGCGGTGGTGCGCTGGCTGTCTTGGCTGCTGTCGCTGGCGATGCGTCGGGTCTGCTGGGCACTGTCGGAGGCCTGTTCGCAGCTCTGTGCGACCCCCTGGGACGTGGCGGCCAGTTGCGTGGCGGCGGCGGCAATCTGGCTGATCTGCTGTTGCTGGGCCTCGACTTCGCTCAGGGCGCCACTGGCGTGCTGGTTGAGGCTGCGCACCGCATCCCCCAGTTGCAGGGTTTCGTGATCCACCCCTTGCAGGCTGCCACGCAGTTGCACCACGGCCACGTTCAGCGCGGTGCTGATCAGCGCCAGCTCATCGCGGCCCTGTACCTGCACTTGCAGGCACAGATTGCCATCGCGCAGGGCTTCGGCCAGCAGGGTGATGCCGCTGGCGCTGCGGCGGATCGAGGCTTGCAGGCAGACGAACAGGTACAGCGCGGCGAGCACCAGGCAGCCCAGCACCGTGGCCACCAGGATCAGCTGGCGCAGGGCCGAACCCTGGTAGTGCTCCAGTCGACTGTCGAGGGCGCCGAGGGAGTCCTGGCGCAAGCTCGCCAGCTGGCCCAGCAGGGCATCGAGGCCTTGTTCGAAGGGTTCCGGCTTGAGGTTGATGTTGCCGGCGAACAGGCCGTCGTCCAGCACTTTCAACTGTTCATCCAGCTGCTTCAGGCTGTCGTGATAGCGCCCGGCCCAGGCTTGCAGTTCGCTGGGCAGGCGGGCTTCCAGCAGGCTGCCGGTCTTGCTCAGTTGTTCTCGGGCATCGCCGATGCGGCTGCGCAAGTCCCGCAGTTGCAGACGGCTTTGCAGGGTGAACTGGCCCGATACCACCGAGGCTTGGCCAACCGCCGCCAGGCGCCCGACCCGCTCGATCAGGTCCGGGGCATGCTGGGTGGCAATCTGCGTCAACAGGTAGGTCTCCAGCCAGGGGGCCAGGGTCAGGCGGCTGTCCATGGCGATCTGCTCACGCAGCGCCTGCAGGGCGCCGAGGGCTGAAGTGAAGCGTTCGTAGCCGTCCGGCCACCAGCCGACACTGGCCAGGCTTTTCGAGTCCAGCCCTTGCAGGCTGCCTTGCAGCGCCCGGTAGCGAGCGAGGGTGTCGTCCTCGGCGCCGGCCTGGTGCAGGGCATTGCCCAGCTCTTCGCTGGCCTGGAGCAGGCCGGGCTGGACCGCATCGAACGCCGCCACCGCGGCGAGGGTCGCTGGCGTCGGCTGGCGGTTGGTCTCGGTGGCGCGCCAGCGGGCGGCCCGATCACGCTGCGCGGTCAGCAGGTTGTCCAGGGTATCCAGGGCTTGCAGTTGGCGGATCCCGGAACGTTCGGTGGCCATCAGGCCTAGCCTGTCGCGGTAGTCCTGGCCGATCATCCACAGACTGCCCAGCAGCGGCAGGATGAACAGCAGAAACAACAGCTGGAATTTGCGAGCGAAGCCAAAACGCCCCAACAACGCCATGCCCGGTGCCAGAAATAGATGCATGCACTACTGCTCCTTTGGGCACCACGCACCATTGGCGTGCGGTCGAGGCGGCTGGCCCGGACCCTGTGCCCTCGTAAAATCGCCTCGGAAAGTGTGCAACCGGCGCCAGGATCCTGCCGGCGCTGTAGCGTTACTTCCCATTTTCGCCACCCTGGGTAAGGGCGTCGGGTTGGTGTGGCGGCAGGAGCAAGATTCAGACCATGGCGATGGGCTATCAGTCGGCTGGGCAAAGTCGTTAGCAAGCTAATGGGATGGCGCGAGCGCACTGAAAAATGGCACATTGGCGCACCTGCCCCTGTGCACCCACCCGTTGTACGGAAAATCCTATGGCTAGCAGCAACCCTCAGACCGTCGCAACGACGGCCTCTCCTGCTTCGCAAAGCAGCCCCCTGGTCCTGCGCATCATCGGTGCGGTGGCCCTGGCCCATTTGATCAACGACCTGATCCAGGCGGTGTTGCCGGCGATCTACCCGATGCTCAAGAGCAACTATGGCCTGAGCTTCACCCAGGTCGGCCTGATCACCCTGACCTTCCAGCTCACGGCCTCGCTGTTGCAGCCCTGGGTCGGCTTTTACACCGATCGGCGGCCGCTGCCGTTCCTGTTGCCGGCGGGCATGATCTGCACCCTGATCGGCATCCTGATGATGTCCCAGGTCGGCAGCTTTGCCCTGATCCTGCTGGCGGCCGCGTTGATCGGCATCGGCTCCTCGACCTTCCACCCGGAAGCCTCGCGGGTCGCCCGGCTGGCGTCCGGCGGACGCTACGGCCTGGCGCAGTCGAGCTTTCAGGTCGGCGGCAATGCCGGCACCGCCTTCGGCCCCTTGCTGGCCGCGGCCATCATCATTCCCTACGGCCAGGGCAATGTGGCCTGGTTCGGCCTGTTCGCGCTGTTTGCCCTGGTGGTGCTCTACGCCATCAGCCGCTGGTACGCCAACCACCTGCGCCTGCACAAGCTCAAGCAGGGGCAGGCAGCCACGCACGGCCTGTCGAGGAAGCGGGTGATCGGCGCCCTGGTGGTCCTTGGGCTGCTGGTGTTCTCCAAGTATTTCTACATGGCCAGTTTCACCAGCTACTTCACCTTCTACCTGATCGAGAAGTTCGACCTGTCGGTGGCCAGCTCGCAACTGCACCTGTTCCTGTTCCTTGGCGCGGTGGCGGCGGGGACCTTCTTCGGCGGGCCGATCGGCGACAAGATCGGGCGCAAGGCGGTGATCTGGTTCTCGATCCTCGGGGTGGCACCGTTCACCCTGTTGCTGCCCCATGTCGACCTGTTCTGGACCAGCGTCCTCAGCGTGGTGATCGGCTTCATCCTGGCCTCGGCGTTCTCCGCCATCGTGGTCTACGCCCAGGAACTGGTGCCGGGCAACGTCGGCATGATCGCCGGGGTGTTCTTCGGCCTGATGTTCGGCTTTGGCGGGATCGGCGCGGCGCTGCTGGGGCACCTGGCGGACATCCATGGCATCGAGTACGTGTATTACCTGTGCTCGTTCCTGCCGCTGTTCGGGGTGTTGGCGATCTTCCTGCCGCGTACCCGCAAAGCCTGAGCGCTTTACCGGCGCTGAAACAGCAACGCCCGAGGCACTGGCCTCGGGCGTTTTTTTTGCGCCGGCCTCAGGGCACTGGTGGGGCTTGCCCGGCACTCTGGCGAAAGGCATTGGGCGACTGGCCGCTGAGGCGCTTGAAGAAGCGCGAGAAGTAGGTCGGGTCGCTGAACCCCAGGTTGTCCGACAGCTGGCTGATGCTGATGTTGGTGTAGATCAGCCCGCGCTTGGCTTCCAGCATCAGGCGCTGGTGGAGCATCTGCAGCGCGCTCTGCCCGGCCAGTTCCCGGCACAGGGTGTTGAGGTGCACGCTGGACAGGCCGATGCGATGGGCCAGGGATTCCACCGTGGGGTGTTCCTGATAGTGGCGCTCCACCAGCTTGATGAAATGCCCCAACAACTGCTGATTGCGCTCGCCGCGGTTGCTCGGCGGGGTGTTCTGTTGGCCACGGCGACTGATCCACACCACCAGCACGTTGACCAGCGAATGCAGCAACAGGTCGCGGGCCGCGGCGCTGCCTTCGTATTCATCCATCAGCGCCTTGAACAGGGTGTTGAGGCTGTGGCGGTCACGGCCCACCGGGTAGCAGGCGCAAGACGCGAGCACGGCCAGGGGCGCGCCCAGTTGCGCTTCCAGTTGGGCCACTAGAGGCGCGCCCAGGGTCAGCACGTAACCCTGGATGTTTTCCGAGAACTGAAAGCCGTGGACCATCAGCGGCGGCACCACCTGGATCGATGCTTCGCGCACGTCCTGGCGCCGTCCCTCGACTTCCACCAGGGCCTGGCCGCGCTGCACATAGAGCAACTGGTAGAGGTCGGCGTGACGGTGCGGCTTGATCTCCCAATGGTGCAGGCTGCTGCGCTTGGGAATGGATTCGCAGTGCAGCAGGTCCGGGGTCGGCCAGGCCTGGTTTTCCCCATAGAGCTTGAACACCGGGATGCTGGAGCGGCTGGCTTTCATCGGAGGCGACCTGTCGCGACGGGGTGGCTGGAGTGCTCGATAATCGAACGCTGTTTGCAAAAGTGCATTTTTACGTCGGTTTATCACCATTTACTGCGATTTTTGTCGGCAAAAATGCAGGGGTACAACAATAACCATAAATTCCGGATTTCGCCTGCACGGTGACTGGAATGCCCTTGAGAGACGACAACAATGAAAACTCAGGTTGCGATTATCGGCGCTGGACCTTCCGGCCTTCTGCTGGGCCAACTGCTGCACAAGGCCGGCATCGACACGGTGATTGTCGAGCGCCAGACCCCGGATTACGTGCTCGGCCGCATCCGCGCCGGGGTGCTCGAACAGGGCACCGTGGACATGCTGCGCGAGGCCGGTGTGGCCCAGCGCATGGACGCCGAAGGCCTGGTCCACGAAGGGGTGGAACTGTTAATGGGCGGCAAGCGCGTGCGCATCGACCTCAAGGCCCTGACCGGTGGCAAGACGGTGATGGTCTACGGCCAGACCGAAGTCACCCGTGATCTGATGGAGGCCCGCGCTGCCTGCGGGGCGCCGATCATCTACTCCGCGGACAAGGTGCAGCCCCATGACATGAAGGGCGCACAGCCCTACCTCACCTACGAAAAGGACGGCCAGCAGCACCGCATCGATTGCGACTACATCGCCGGCTGCGACGGTTTTCATGGCGTGGCGCGCAAGAGCATTCCCGAGCAGGTGCTGACTCACTACGAGCGCGAGTACCCCTTCGGCTGGCTGGGCCTGTTGTCCGATACGCCGCCGGTCAACCACGAGCTGATCTACGGCCAGCATGAGCGCGGCTTTGTGCTCTGCAGCCAGCGCTCCCTGACCCGCAGCCGTTACTACCTGCAGGTGCCGCTGAGCGACAAGGTCGAGGACTGGTCCGACGAACGCTTCTGGAACGAGCTCAAGGCCCGTCTGCCGACGGAGGTGGCGGCGGATCTGGTGACCGGGCCGGCGCTGGAGAAAAGCATCGCGCCGCTGCGCAGCTACGTGGTGGAGCCGATGCAGTACGGCAAGCTGTTCCTGGTCGGCGATGCCGCGCACATTGTCCCGCCCACTGGCGCCAAGGGCCTGAACCTGGCGGCCTCCGACGTGTGCTACCTGTACCGGATCCTGGTCAAGGTCTACCGCGAAGGGCGTACCGAACTGCTGGACAAGTACTCCGAGCTGGCCTTGCGCCGGGTGTGGAAGGGCGAGCGTTTCAGCTGGTTCATGACCAACCTGCTGCACGATTTCGGCGAGCAGCAGGACGCCTGGGACCACAAGATGCAGGAGGCCGATCGCGAGTATTTCCTCAATTCCCACGCGGGCCTGGTGAACATTGCCGAGAACTATGTGGGCCTGCCTTACGAAGACGTCTGCTGAGCCTTCGGCGGTGTCGGCATCGGCCTTGTCATCGCTCGCGAAAGGGGGTGGTGGCGGGGCCGTGTTTGCACAGGGGCAGGGGCCGAAAGGTATCGGTCGAGAAACATTCCTGTTTCTAAATGATATTTATTAGCATTACACTTCGATCCCCTCTCCCTTGATGCACCACCAAGGTGCATTGAATCGACAAGGATCGTTTGTCATGAAAGTCAGCTCCTGCCTGTTCCATTCGCTTCTGCTCAGCGCCGGTGTCGGCCTGTTGCCTCCGCTGGCGCAGGCCGGCGCGACGCCAGAAGAGACCAAGCCGGCGCCGTTGGAACTGGACACTGCGTTTGTCACCGCTACCGGCGGCGCCACGGACCTCAAGGATGCTCCGGCCAGCGTCAGCGTCATTACCCGTGAGGAAATCGAGCGCCAGCCGGTCTACGACCTCAACACCCTGCTGCGCCGGGTGCCGGGCGTGACCGGTGGTTTCGGCCCGGTGGGCGAGCAGTCGAAGATCAAGCTGCGGGGCCTGGACGACAAGTACACGCTGATTCTGGTGGACGGTAAACGGGTCGGCAGCTCCGCCGACCTGAGTTATCGCCGCGACCTGGCGCGCCAGGACCTGAACTGGATCTCGCCGAACATGATCGAGCGCATCGAGATCGTGCGGGGGCCGATGTCATCGTTGTATGGCTCGGACGCCATGGGCGGAGTGATCAACATCATCACGCGCAAGGTCTCGCGCACCTGGACCGGTTCGGCCAGCACCAACATCACCGTGCCCAAGGACTCCGACCGGGGCCAGGCCACCCAGTACAGCGTGAATGCGGCGGGCCCGTTGACCGAGTCCCTGGGCCTGCGCCTGGGCGCCAACGTGACGCGGCGGGCGGCGGATGAGGTCGCGGCGCGGCGCGATGCCCAGGGCGATTTCATGTACGACGACGGCGCCGGCGGCTCCAAGGACCAGAGCGTCAATGCCCTGCTGGACTGGCAGATCAACGAAGCGCAGAGCCTGTCCTTCGAGGCGGTGCATGGCGTTGAGCATGCCTGGTCATCGAAGAAGACCTTTGGTGATTGGGACGAAACCATTGGTGGCGCCTTCGGCCCCAGCCGCCTGACCCGCGACAGCTACATCCTGTCCCATAGCGGCGACTGGAGTTTCGGCACCTCCAAGCTCGATGCCTACCTGAACAAGTACCGCAACGACCTGGATGTGGGTAAGGCCAACTCCGAAGAAAAGATCGTCGAAGGCAGCCTCAACATGCCCTTCGAACTGCTGGTGGACCAGCGCCTGACGCTGGGCGGGCAATGGAAGCGTGAGGAACTGACCAACACCAACACCCTTGGTACCGTGCCCGTGGATTACCAGGGCACGCCGGTCAATGGCTCGACCTTGAAGGGCGATTATTCGGCGGCCTTTATCGAGGATGAACTGTTCCTGCTGGACAACCTGTCCCTGACCCTGGGCAACCGCTTCGACCACAGCGACAAGTACGGCAACCACAACAGTCCGCGGGCTTACGTGGTCTATCACCCGCATCCGGACTGGACCGTGCGCGGCGGTGTGTCCAAGGGCTTTCGTGCGCCGAGCCTGAAGGAAGGCAGTGCGGGTGCGGCGACGGAGTCCGGAGGCCGTGGTTGTGGTTCGTTGCGTCCGTTGGGTTATGGCGGCGGCAGTTGCTGGATGGCGGGCAACCCGAACCTGACACCGGAAACCAGCACCAACAAGGAAATTGGCCTGTCGTTCGATCATGACGGCTGGGAGGCCGGCCTGACCTACTTCCACACCGACTTCACCGACAAGATCGAATACGGCCCGCTGGGCCAGTACCAGGGCCGCTGGTGGACCATGCTGGAAAACGTCGACAAGGCCCGCACCCGTGGTTGGGAAGGCACCGCCCGGGTGCCGCTGGGTGATTCCGTGACGTGGCGCACCAACGCCACCTACATGCTGGAAAGCCGGAACTTGAGCACCGGCGAAGATCTGATCAGCTCACCCAAACTGTCGGCATTCAGCGCGCTGGACTGGCAGATCAACGACCGTTTGAGCACCGAACTGTCGGCGCAGCACGTTGGCAAGCAGCGGGGTTTGGGCAATGACTTCGTGCAGTCCTACACCACCTACGACCTGACGGCGAATTTGGCGGTGACCCAGTGGCTGACCCTGAACGGCGGGGTACAGAACCTGATGGACAAGGACCTGCGGGACGGATCGACCAATTTCTACGTGCCTGGACGGGCGTTCTTCGCGGGGGCGACCACTTACTTCTAGGCCGCTGGACGGGGCAGGGGAGTCAGCCCCATTGCCGGGCAATGGGGCTGAAGGGTGGGCAGGTTAATCCGCACGTCGAGGCTGCAAGGGCCGTGACTGAAGGGATGCCTGCGCGGGAATCAGCAATATGGCCACCCGCGAATACATTTAGATGCCGGCTACTCTTTTTCAGGTCTTGATGCGTGGTTTGCCAGCCGTTCGGCAGATCAGTCACCCAGAGAGCGAATCACGGACTGTCAAATCATCAAGGCTCAATTGCTTTAGTGGACGTATACCGCTCGCCCGTGTCACCCAACTTCGAACGCATTTGAACCACGCCGGACTCTTTGTTCCCGCAGGCGGCGTATGCCATCGGCCGCCCCGCAAGAAAAAACCAAGAGTGACTGGAATCGCGCATTTTTAAACATTTTCAATCATTTTCATTGTTTAACCCTATATAGAGTGGTTGCTTGCATAGCGAACTATTTGCGCCAGGTCGAATCAGCGATCTACTGTTCCTGCTATCGACGAAGTTGTTTTTAGTTGAATAAAACTGGAGAACTAATATGTCCGTCAATCTTGTGATCAGCTTCAATGTCAAAGAAGAAAAGCTGCAATCGTTCAAGGACATCATGAACGACGTTAAGCTCAATCTGCCGAAGGTGGACGGTTGCCAAACAGTCAGGATCCTCAACCACTTGGAAGATCCACTCGCGTTCACGCTGGTGGAAGCCTGGGATTCGCGGGAAGTGCACGGCGCCCACGTCGAGCAGATGATCTCGAGCGGTCAGTGGAGCCTTATCGTCGAGCATCTGAGCAGTACGCCGGTCAGCGGTTACTTCAGCGAAGTTTGATGGCGTAACGTCAGCGGCAGGGCGCGTGCGACGACTCCGGCGCCATCTTGGGCAGGCATGCGCTACTGGCTGTTATGTATTTTCTGCTATTTTCCCCAACTCCTGTTCCGTCCCGAAGATCCTGGCCGTATGGACAGCAGTATGTCGCGCCGCTGGATACCGCCCTGTGCAAATGGGGCGGCCCATTTGTTGAGAAACCATAGCAATGACACTCGAAGTAGTACCGGCGGCGCTTTATTCGATGCGCAACGTAAAGCCGATCCTCGCTGACGGTCGTTCGTCCATCCTGCATAAAACCCTTGAAACGAATCTGGAAAACAAGGCGATCTATATCGCCACGCCGTTGATCGTCTATATAAAGCAGGGCAAGCAGATTATTCGCGACTATGACGCCATGGCCCATGTCGTCGACGAGAATCATCTGATATTCCTCTCCAAAGGTGTTTACACGGTATCGGACTACGTTACCGGCAACGATATCTTCGAGGCGCTGCTGTTGTTTTTTGACGACAAGCTGATCGCCAAATACCTGTCGAGCGCGGCCGGTGCAGGCAACTTGCACGCCGACGGCCTGCAGAAAAGCGTGCACGGCACTTATACCCTGCACGCTAACGAACAGATTCAGCGTTATATCGACTCTCTGAACTATGTCTACAAGGGCGCGGAGGGTTCCGACGCGCTGCTGGAGTTGAAACTGCTCGAACTACTGCACCTGATCGCTATCCAGGACAAGTCCTTGCGTTTCCTGCGTGAGCTGTCCTGCGGCGGCAGCCATAAGCGCCGGCCGATCACCGACTTCATGGAGCAGTACTATTCCCACAAGCTGAAGATTGAAGACTATGCCCTGCTGACAGGACGCAGCGTGTCGACCTTTATTCGCGACTTCAGGCGCAGCTACAACACCACCCCGAACCGCTGGATCATCGAAAGAAAACTCGATATCGCGCATCAACTGCTGACGGCTAGAGATTATTCGGTCACTGACGCGGCTGTGGAGGTGGGATATGAAAATACCTCCCACTTCATCAAGGCCTACAAGCAACGCTACGGTGTCACGCCGAAGAAAGCCAAGACCTTCGCGGCGCAACTGTAGCCAGGCAAGGCCCAAGCGCCCGCTGCTGCGACAGGGTGTGGTTGGGCATGGTTGTCGGCCGTGAGCATCGGTGCTGCCTGAGATGAGCTGTATTTTTCGGGTACACCTGACAATGCCCAGCCCCCCAAAACGCATGCACCTGCGCAGTCGTCTGTTGCGTAGGGGGCATGAGTCTCATGCACGCTGTAGAAACGAAGAAGCCCCGAAAATCGGGGCTCCCACGGGTTTTTCAGGCGTCTGAGGCAATCCGCAGACATCTCCTGAAAGGCTATCCAGGTTTTACACGTTGAAGCGGAAGTGCATCACGTCGCCATCCTTGACGATGTATTCCTTGCCTTCCAGGCGCCATTTACCAGCTTCCTTGGCACCGGCTTCACCCTTGAACTGGATGAAGTCGTTGTAGGCGATGACTTCGGCGCGGATGAAGCCTTTCTCGAAGTCGGTGTGGATCACCGCGGCTGCTTGTGGCGCGGTGGCACCGACACGCACGGTCCAGGCGCGCACTTCCTTCACACCGGCGGTGAAGTAGGTCTGCAGGTTGAGCATTTCGTAGCCAGCGCGGATCACCCGGTTCAGGCCAGGCTCTTCCAGGCCCAGGGCCTCGAGGAACATGTCCTTTTCTTCGCCGTCTTCAAGCTCGGCGATTTCCGCTTCGATCTTGTTGCACACCGGCACCACCATGGCGCCTTCTTCTTCGGCGATGGCCTTGACCACGTCCAGCAGCGGGTTGTTCTCGAAGCCGTCTTCGGCAACGTTGGCGATGTACATCACCGGCTTGGTGGTCAGCAGGTGGAAGCCGCGGATGATCAGCTTTTCGTCGGCGCTCATGTCCTTCATCAGGCTGCGGGCCGGCTTGCCTTCGGTGAAGTGGGCGATCAGTTGCTCCAGCAGGGCTTTCTGGGCCACGGCATCCTTGTCGCCGCCCTTGGCATTGCGAGCGACTTTCTGCAGCTGTTTCTCGCAGCTGTCGAGGTCGGCGAAGATCAGCTCCAGGTCGATGATCTCGATGTCGCGCTTGGGGTCGACGCTGTTGGACACGTGGATCACGTTGTCGTCTTCGAAGCAGCGGACCACGTGGGCAATGGCATCGGTTTCGCGGATGTTGGCCAGGAACTTGTTACCCAGGCCTTCACCTTTCGAGGCACCGGCCACCAGGCCGGCGATGTCGACGAACTCCATGGTGGTCGGCAGCACGCGCTCCGGCACGACGATCGCCGCCAGGGCGTCCAGGCGCGGATCGGGCATCGGCACGATACCGCTGTTGGGCTCGATGGTGCAGAAGGGGAAGTTCTCGGCCGCGATCCCGGACTTGGTCAGGGCGTTGAACAGGGTGGACTTGCCGACGTTAGGCAGGCCGACGATGCCGCAATTGAATCCCATGGTGTATTCCCCGAGGAGTAGAGTCAGGCCTTCTGGCTGTGCAGGTTTTTCATCGCGCGGTTCCATTCACCGGCGAAGATATCCGGCAGCACGCCGAGGGCAAAATCGATGCTGGCATCGAGTTTTTCCTGTTCGGCGCGTGGCGCACGACCCAGGACAAAGTTTGAAACCATACTGGCAACACCTGGGTGGCCGATGCCGAGCCGCAGGCGGTGAAAGGTATTCTGATTGCCGAGCTGCGCGATGATGTCCCGCAGTCCGTTGTGCCCGCCATGCCCGCCGCCGGTCTTGAGCTTGGCGACGCCGGGAGGCAAGTCGAGTTCGTCGTGGGCCACCAGGATTTCTTCCGGCTTGATGCGGAAGAAGCCTGCAAGCGCCGCCACGGCCTGGCCGCTGCGGTTCATGTAGGTGGTGGGAATCAACAGACGAATGTCCTGACCCTGGTGACTGAAGCGCCCGATCAGGCCGAAATATTTGCGATCGGCGACAAGGTTCACACCTTGTTTTTCAGCGATGCGCTCAACAAAAAGGGCCCCTGCGTTATGCCGGGTCTGTTCGTATTCGGCGCCTGGATTACCCAGGCCAACGATCAGTTTGATGGCAGTCACGATAGGGGCCCTTCTTTGGAGTGGTGGATAACATCGCCGCAACCGGTGCTACGGCGAAAGGGGACGACAGGAGCTTGGTTGCCTTGCGGCAAACTTCGCGTTCTCGCCCGCTTTCTCGCTACGTTCCAGTCCGCGATGTGTTCCGCTCAACTCCGGCGTCAGAGTGAATTACTCTGCTGCGCCTTCTTCTTTCTCAGAAGCAACACGTGGTGCGTAGACGTTGGCTACTGCCAGGTCGTTGCCGTGTGCCAGAGCAACAAACTCAACGCCTTTAGGAGCGGTGAGGTTGGACAGGTGGATCACGGTGCCGATGTCGGTCTCGGTCATGTCGACTTCGATGAACTCAGGCAGGTCTTTCGGCAGGCAGGAAACTTCGATCTCGGTGGTAGCGCGGAAGATTTCGCCGCCTTTCTTGATCGGTGCCGCTTCGTTGATCAGGTGCACTGGAACCATGGCGGTCAGTTTCTGACCGGCAACTACGCGAACGAAGTCAGCGTGCAGCACGTGGCCTTTGGCTGGGTGACGTTGCAGGGCCTTGATCACGACGTTCTGCTTGGTGCCACCAACGTTCAGCTCGATGATGTGGCTGTAGGCAGCTTCGTTTTCCAGCAGCTTGGCTACTTCTTTGGCCAGCATGCTGATGGACTCAGGGGCTTTGTCGCCACCGTAGACTACAGCTGGAACCAGGCTTGCGAGACGACGCAGGCGGCGGCTCGCACCTTTCCCCAGGTCGGAACGCAGTTCAGCATTCAGAGTAAAATCGTTCATGTTGTATCTCCAAAATAACCACACTCGCCCCAGCGTTTGCGACCAGCGCTAAAGGCGATATGGGCAAAAAAGCCCCGTCCCAACAGAGGTTGGGACGGGGCGCTTTTCGTCATCGGGATGTTTTACCGGGGACTAGCCCCTAGCGGAACATCGCGCTGATCGATTCTTCATTGCTGATGCGGCGGACCGCCTCGGCAACAACCGGTGCGATATCCAGTTGGCGGATACGCGCACAGGCTTGTGCTGCAGCGGACAGCGGGATGGTGTTGGTCACCACCAGCTCGTCCAGCACGGAATTTTCAATGTTTTCGATGGCCCGGCCCGACAGCACAGGGTGTGTGCAGTAGGCAAAGACCTTGGCTGCGCCATGCTCTTTCAGGGCCTTTGCCGCGTGGCACAGGGTGCCGGCGGTATCGACCATGTCATCGACCAGAATGCAGGTGCGTCCTTCGACGTCGCCGATGATATGCATCACTTCGGAGTGATTGGCTTTCTCACGACGCTTGTCGATGATCCCGAGATCAACGCCCAAGGACTTGGCCACGGCACGTGCACGCACGACGCCGCCAATGTCCGGGGACACGATCATCAGGTTTTCGAAACGCTGGTCTTCGATGTCATCCACCAGAACCGGGGAGCCGTAGATGTTATCTACTGGAATATCGAAGAAACCCTGAATCTGGTCAGCATGCAGATCAACCGTGAGAACACGGTCGATGCCGACTACGGTAAGCATGTCAGCGACGACTTTCGCGCTGATAGCCACACGTGCGGAACGCGGACGGCGATCCTGACGGGCATAACCAAAATAAGGAATAACAGCAGTGATACGAGTTGCTGAGGAGCGGCGGAAGGCATCAGCCATCACGACGAGTTCCATCAGGTTATCGTTGGTCGGAGCGCAAGTCGGCTGAATAATGAAGACGTCTTTACCGCGGACATTTTCATTGATCTCGGCAGTAATTTCGCCGTCGGAGAATTTTCCAACAGAGATGTCACCGAGAGGGATATGCAGCTGACGTACTACACGCCGAGCCAGATCGGGGTTAGCGTTCCCCGTAAAGACCATCATCTTGGACACGCGCAGTACCTGAAGGCTGAGGGTATACCTGGATGAGTATAGGAAAATGGCAGGGGCGGCTGGATTCGAACCAACGCATGGCAGGATCAAAACCTGCTGCCTTACCGCTTGGCGACGCCCCTGTATCTGTTGCTTCGAGTACCTGATACTCGATTCCTTTAGAGCAGACCTTGCAGCTTGCGATGCAACATCGAAACGTTGCTTCCTTTTGCTACAAACCCTGTAAGGGTCTCTGTAAGAAGGGCCGATACTTTATCAGCTTCAGCTTTGCTTGGGAAGCCCCCAAACACACAACTTCCAGTTCCAGTCAGTTTTGCTTCGGTAAATTTACCTAACAAATTCAATGCGTTACGTACTTCTGGATAACGCCTTGCGACTACCGGAAGGCAGTCATTTCTGCTGTTTCCCTTGGGAACGGGGCGCACTTTAATGGGCGGAGTGTCACGTGTCAACAGCGGATCTGAAAAAATTTCTGCTGTACTTACAGACACTTGCGGGACCAGTACCAGATACCAGGGTTCTTCGGGATATTCAGGGCTGAGTTTTTCCCCTACGCCTTCAGCGAACGCTGCGCGGCCGCGTACGAAAACCGGAACGTCGGCCCCCAGGGTCAATCCCAGTGCCGCGAGGCGGTCTTCATCCCAGCCCAGTTGCCAGAGATGATTCAGACCCAGCAGGGTCGTGGCGGCGTTGGAGCTGCCGCCGCCGATGCCGCCGCCCATGGGCAGGATCTTGTCGATCCAGATATCGATGCCCTGGGTGCAGCCGGATTGTTCCTGGAGCTTTTTCGCCGCCTTGACGATCAGGTTGCTGTCGTGGGGCACCCCCGGGAAGTCGGTGTGCAGGCGAATGACGCCGTCGTCACGCAGGGCGAAGGTGATTTCATCGCCGTAGTCGAGGAACTGGAACAGGGTCTGCAGCTCGTGATAACCGTCTTCACGGCGACCGAGGATATGCAGCATCAGATTGAGCTTGGCCGGGGAGGGCAGGGTCAGTTTTTCCATGATCGGTCACTGCCCCAGCTTGCGCGGCTGCCATTCCTTGATCACCAGGGTGACGTCAAGGTCGCTGCCATGCAGTTTGATACGTTCGGGCAGCCAGTAGCCGTTCTGCTCGGAATAGCTGCTGTATTCCACTTGCCAGCCATCCTGTTCCAGGCTGGCCAGGTGGCTGTCGCCGTCCAGGGTCAGGCGGCTCTTGCTGTCGGGGGCGGGCAGGCCGCGAACCCACCAGGCCAGGTGAGAAACCGGCAGTTTCCAGCCGAGCTGTTCTTCAAGCAGGGTTTCCGGGCTGGTGGCTTCATAGCGGCCCTGGTTGGCCACTTCCAGGCTGACCTGGCCGGGGCGCCCGGTCAGGCGAGCCGCGCCGCGACCCAGCGGGCCGGACAGGCGGATGTCGTAATAATCCTGGCGTTGCAGCCAGAACAGCGTGCCGCTACCGGAATCCTTGGGCGCGCGGATGCCGATCTTGCCGTTGATCTGCCAGCCATCGAGGCCGGTCAGCTGGTCCTTGTGCTGGCGCCATTGGGCGGGGTTGCCCTGGCCCTGGACTGATTCACGGGCGCCAAAGCCGGCGCAGCCGGCCAGCAGGGCGATGAAGCTGAAAACAATGAAGTGGCGCAAAAACATGGTCTTAAAGAGTCTCTGATCCGGTCAGGCGTTTGATGGTGTCGCGCAGGACAGGGCTATCGGGCTGGTCCTTGATGAACTTGCTCCAGATCTGCTTGGCCTCGCGCTGCTTGCCGTTGTTCCACAGCACTTCGCCCAGATGCGCCGCGACTTCCTGGTCGGGGAAGCGTTCCAGGGCCTGGCGCAGCAGCCGCTCGGCCTCGTCGAGGTTGCCCAGGCGGAAGTTCACCCAGCCCAGGCTGTCCATGACCGCCGGGTCGTCCGGGGTCAATTGGTGGGCCTGTTCGATCAGCACCTTGGCTTCGGCATAGCGGGTGGTGCGGTCCGACAAGGTGTAGCCCAGGGCATTCAGGGCCATGGCGTTGTCCGGCTCGCGCTGGATGATCAGGCGCAGGTCTTTTTCCAGTTGCGCCAGATCATTGCGTTTTTCCGCCTGCATGGCGCGGGTGTAGAGCAGGTTCACGTCATCGGGATATTGCTGCAGGGCTTGCTGGATGGCTTTCCAGGCCCGGTCCCCCTGATTGTTCGCCGACAGGGTTTCGACTTCGACCAGGTACAGCTGGATGGCGTAGTCGGGCTGGGCATCGCGGGCGGCTACCAGGCGTTTTTGCGCCTCGTCGGTACGACCGTTGCTCATCAGGATATCGGCCTGGCGCAGTTGTGCCGGCAGATAGTCGTTGCCCGGGCCGACCTGGGCATACTCGATCAGCGCCCCTTGCGGATCGTTCAGTTCTTCGGCGATCCGTCCCAGGTTCAGGTGGGCGGAATCTTCGTGGCTTTCCCGGGCAATCAGGTCTTCCAGGTAGCCCTTGGCCTCTTCCCAAGCCTTGGCTTCCAGGCACACCAGGGCCAGGGAGTAACGCAGTTCGTCATCTTCCGGATACTGCTGGACCAGGCTGGAGAACTGAGTCTTGGCGTCTTCCATGCGGTCCTGCTCCACCAGCATGCGGGCGTAAGTCAGGCGCAGGCGCTTGTCATCCGGGTACTTGCGGATGCTTTTTTCCAGCAGTGGCAAGGCTTCCTTGCCGCGGTTCAGGCTTTGCAGCAGGCGGGCACGCAGCAGCAATGGCGCGACTTCGCCGTCTTCCGGCGGGTTCTGCTCCAGCAGGGTCAGGGCATCCTTGGCGTCGCCATCCTGTTGCATCAGCAGGGCCTTGCCGAAGATCAGCTGGCTGTTGTGCGGGTGTTTCTGCAACAGCCGGTCGAAGCTTTTCATCAGGCCGTTGCGGGTGTCCTGGTCGGTGTCGGCAGCCGACAGCGCCAGAAAGTCGAAATGGGTGTCGCCCTTGCCCTGCAGGACCTTCTCCATATAAAGCAAGGAGTCGTCATAACGACCGGCGCGGGCCAGCTGGATGGCGGCAGCCCGTTGCGCTTCCAGGTCGTCGGGGGCGTTCTTGGCCCAGATCAGCGACGTGTCCAGGGCCGCCTGATCGGCGCCCAGGTATTCGGCGATGCGAAAGGCTCGCTCGGAAATCCCCGGATCCTGGGTGTTGATGGCCTGGGTCACGTAGTTGTCCAGGGCAATGTCGAAACGATTGCGCTGACCCGCCAGCTCAGCGCTCAGCAGGCTGAAGATGGTGTCTTCACTGAACGAGGAATAAACCTTGGGTTTTTCAGGGGCGGGGGTGCTGTCTTCCACCGGCGACGTAGCGTCCGATGAAACGGGAGCCAGTGATTGGCAACCGCTGAGGAAGGCAAGGGCGAGGAGCAACGCGGAGGATCTATTCATATAGGAAGAGGGCGACTAACCTGCGGTCGGATCATCATGACACAAGCCTTCGGTCAAACATAACCGAGACTCAACGGGATGCCAGAACAGAGGCAGTCTATTAGGACAATAGTCGGCGGTAGTTGTTCTGCGTCTGTCGAAGTAGGACAATTGCCGGCTTCTCGACATCATCAGCGACCTTGAATGGCCTTCCTTGCACTCGGTATTAACCACAAGACTGCTTCTGTAGACGTCCGCGAGCGCGTGGCCTTTACCCCTGAGCAGTTGGTTGAGGCCTTGCAGCAGCTCTGCCGACTCACCGACAGCCGCGAAGCTGCGATCCTCTCCACCTGCAATCGCAGTGAACTCTATGTAGAACAGGATCATCTTTCTGCGGATGTGGTGCTGCGCTGGCTGGCGGACTATCACCACCTGAGCCTAGACGAGCTGCGCGCCAGTGCCTATGTGCATGAAGACGATGCGGCAGTTCGTCACATGATGCGGGTGGCCTCGGGCCTGGATTCGCTGGTGTTGGGCGAGCCGCAGATCCTGGGGCAGATGAAGTCCGCCTACGCCGTGGCCCGTGAGGCCGGCACCGTCGGTCCGCTGCTGGGGCGGCTGTTCCAGGCCACCTTCAGCGCCGCCAAGCAGGTGCGGACCGATACCGCCATCGGCGAGAACCCGGTGTCCGTGGCGTTTGCCGCGGTAAGCCTGGCCAAACAGATTTTCAGCGATCTGCAGCGCAGCCAGGCGTTGCTGATCGGCGCGGGCGAGACCATTACCCTGGTGGCCCGGCACCTGCATGACCTGGGGGTCAAGCGCATCGTCGTGGCCAACCGCACCCTGGAGCGCGCCAGCCTCCTGGCGGAGCAGTTCGGCGCCCACGCGGTGCTGCTATCGGACATTCCCCAGGAGCTGGTGCACAGCGATATCGTCATCAGTTCCACCGCCAGCCAGCTGCCGATCCTTGGCAAGGGCGCAGTGGAAAGCGCACTGAAGCTGCGCAAGCACAAGCCGATTTTCATGGTGGATATCGCCGTTCCCCGGGACATCGAGCCTGAAGTCGGCGAGTTGGACGACGTTTACCTCTATACCGTCGATGACCTGCACGAAGTGGTCGCGGAAAACCTCAAGAGCCGTCAAGGCGCGGCCCAGGCCGCCGAGGAGCTGGTGAACATCGGCGCCGAGGACTTCATGGTGCGCCTGCGGGAATTGGCGGCGGTGGACGTGCTCAAGGCCTATCGTCAACAGAGCGAGCGCCTGCGTGATGAAGAACTGCAGAAGGCCCTGCGCCTGTTGAGCAATGGCTCCAGCGCCGAGGACGTACTGGCCCAACTGGCCCGTGGCCTGACCAACAAACTGCTGCACGCGCCGAGCGTGCAGCTGAAAAAGCTGTCCGCCGAAGGTCGCCTCGATGCGCTGGCCATGGCTCAAGAACTCTTTGCCCTCGGTGAGGGCTCATCGGATAAAACCCCGTAATGAAAGCGTCACTGCTCAGTAAGCTGGACATTCTCCAGGATCGTTTCGAGGAACTGACCGCCTTGCTCGGCGATGCTGAGGTCATTTCCGATCAGGCCAAGTTCCGCACCTACTCCAAGGAGTACGCGGAAGTCGAGCCGATCGTTGCCTCCTACAAACAGGTACTCAAGGTCCAGGCCGATCTCGAAGGCGCCCAGGCGCTGCTCAAGGACAACGACCCGGACCTGCGGGAAATGGCCGCCGAGGAGGTGCGTGAGGCCAAGGAGCAACTGGCCGAGCTGGAAAGCGCCTTGCAACGCATGTTGCTGCCCAAGGACCCCAACGACGGGCGCAACGTGTTCCTGGAAATCCGCGCCGGCACCGGCGGTGACGAGGCGGCGATCTTTTCCGGCGACCTGTTCCGCATGTATTCGCGCTACGCCGAACGGCGTGGCTGGCGGCTGGAGATCCTCTCGGAAAACGAGGGTGAGCACGGCGGCTATAAGGAAGTCATTGCCCGGGTCGAAGGCGAGAACGTCTACGGCAAGCTCAAGTTCGAGTCCGGCGCGCACCGTGTGCAGCGCGTGCCGGCCACCGAATCACAGGGGCGCATCCACACCTCTGCGTGCACCGTGGCGGTGCTGCCCGAGCCGGACGAACAGGAAGCCATCGAGATCAACCCGGCGGACCTGCGCATCGATACCTATCGCTCCTCGGGCGCCGGCGGCCAGCACGTGAACAAGACCGACTCGGCGATCCGCATCACCCACATTCCTTCGGGGATCGTGGTGGAGTGCCAGGAAGAGCGTTCCCAGCACAAAAACCGGGCCCGGGCCATGTCCTGGCTGTCGGCCAAGCTCAACGACCAGCAGACCAGCGCCGCGGCCAATGCCATCGCCAGCGAGCGCAAGCTGCTGGTGGGCTCGGGGGATCGCTCCGAGCGCATCCGCACCTACAACTTCCCCCAGGGCCGGGTCACCGACCACCGGATCAACCTGACCCTGTATTCCCTGGACGAAATTCTCGCCGGGGGCGTCGAGGCAGTGATTGAACCGCTGCTGGCCGAATACCAGGCCGATCAACTTGCGGCATTGGGTGAGTAAATGACCATCATCGCCAGCCTGCTGCGCGCAGCTCAATTACCCGATTCGCCGACGCCGCGCCTGGATGCCGAGCTGCTCCTGGCGGCGGCCCTGGGCAAGCCTCGCAGCTTCCTGCACACCTGGCCGGAACGCATCGTGCCCAGCGAAGCCGCGCTGCTGTTCGCCGAGTACCTGCAACGACGTCGTTCCGGCGAGCCGGTGGCCTATATCCTCGGGCAACAGGGCTTCTGGAAGCTGGATCTGGAAGTGGCACCGCACACCCTGATTCCGCGCCCCGACACGGAGCTGCTGGTGGAGGCAGCGTTGGAACTGCTGCCAGCGACCCCGGCCAAGGTCCTCGACCTGGGCACCGGTAGCGGCGCGATCGCCCTGGCCCTGGCCAGCGAGCGTCCGGCCTGGAAGGTTACGGCCGTGGACCGGGTGCTGGAAGCCGTGGCCCTGGCCGAACGCAACCGCCAGCGCCTGCAGCTGGACAACGTCACGGTGCTCAGCAGCCACTGGTTCAGCGCGGTCGAGTCCCAGCGTTTCCACTTGATCGCAAGTAATCCCCCCTACATCGCCGAGGCCGATCCTCATCTGGCGGCCGGCGATGTGCGTTTCGAACCCGAAAGCGCCCTGGTGGCGGGCAAGGACGGTCTGGACGATCTGCGCCTGATCGTCGACCAGGCCCCGCAGCACCTGGAAGCCGGTGGCTGGCTGATGCTCGAGCATGGCTACGATCAGGCTGGCGCGGTGCGCGAATTGTTGACGGCCCGGGGGTTCATCGAAGTCCACAGCCGCATCGACCTGGGTGGTCATGAACGCATCAGCCTCGGGTGCCTGCCGTGCTGACCGATCAGGAGCTGTTGCGCTATAGCCGGCAGATTCTGTTGCAGCACGTCGACATCGATGGCCAGTTGCGCCTCAAGCAGAGCCGGGTACTGATTGTCGGCCTCGGCGGCCTTGGTGCCCCGGCGGCGCTGTACCTGGCCGCGGCCGGGGTCGGCGAGCTGCACCTGGCCGACTTCGACAGCGTGGACCTGACCAACCTGCAGCGCCAGATCATCCACGACAGCCAGAGTGTCGGGGTCAGTAAGGTGGATTCGGCCATCAGCCGGCTGTCCGCCCTCAACCCGGAAATCCGCCTGGTGCCCCATCGCCAGGCGCTGGACGTCGACAGCCTGGCCGCCGCCGTGGCCGCGGTGGACCTGGTGCTTGATTGCTCCGATAACTTCAGTACCCGCGAGGCGGTGAACGCCGCGTGCGTGGCGGCCGGCAAGCCCCTGGTCAGCGGTGCGGCGATTCGCCTGGAAGGGCAGTTGTCGGTGTTCGACCCGCGCCGCCCGGAAAGCCCTTGCTACCACTGCCTGTACGGGCATGGCAGCGAAGCCGAGCTGACCTGCAGCGAGGCCGGAGTGCTCGGTCCGCTGGTGGGCACCGTGGGCAGCCTGCAGGCGCTGGAAGCCCTGAAGCTGCTGGCCGGGTTTGGCGAGCCTCTGGTGGGTCGACTGTTATTGATCGATGCCCTGGGGACGCGCTTTCGTGAGCTGCGGGTCAAGCGTGATCCCGGTTGCAGCGTTTGCGGAGTTCAGCATGAGTGAAGCGCCCGTTGCGGTGTTCGATTCCGGTGTTGGCGGTCTGTCGGTACTGGCGGAAATTCAGCGCCTGCTGCCCAACGAAGCACTGCTGTACTTTGGCGATTGCGGGCATATTCCCTACGGCGAAAAGACCCCGGAGTTCATTCGCCAGCGTTGTGCCCTGATGGCGCGCTACTTCCGCGAGCAGGGCGCCAAGGCCCTGGTCCTGGCCTGCAACACCGCCACCGTGGCCGGCGTGGCCGATCTGCGCCGCGATTACCCGGACTGGCCCATCGTCGGCATGGAGCCTGCGGTCAAGCCCGCTGCGGCGGCGACCCGCAGCGGGGTGGTCGGGGTGCTGGCCACCACCGGCACCTTGCAGAGTGCCAAGTTCGCCGCCTTGCTCGATCGCTTCGCCGCGGATGTGAAAGTGGTCACCCAGCCCTGTCCCGGCCTGGTGGAAATGATCGAAAACGGCGACCTCGACAGCAGCGCCCTGCGGCAACTGTTGCAGGGCTATGTCGAACCGCTGCTGGCGGCTGGCTGCGACACCATCATCCTGGGGTGCACCCACTATCCGTTTCTCAAGCCGGTGTTGCTGCAGATGCTGCCGGCCCACATCAGCCTGATCGACACGGGCGGCGCCGTTGCCCGGCAGTTGCAACGCCTCTTGGACGAGGGCGAGCTACGGGCCCGGGGCCCGGCCCGGGAGACTCGTTTCTGGACCAGCGGCGACGTCCCGCACTTTGTCCAGGTGTTGCCGCTGCTGTGGAAAGGCCCTGCTAGCGTTCAGCGTTTCGAGTTGTGAAAAAACCTGAAAAAACCTCGACCGTAGCTGAACTTCCGAGCGCGCGTGGGCTTCTATAACTTTTCCAGAAGGTTGTACAAGACCATAGGTAACCGTTGAAAAAGGACGTTCCTGATGAAGCGACTGTTGTGTTTGGCCGCGCTGGCGGCCGGGTTGTTGGGGCACAGTTTTTCCGCGCAGGCGGCCGGAGTCGAGTTCTCCGTGGGACAAACCGGCGATTCGACCCAGACCTACCGTCTGGGTATGCAATGGGACTGGGACAAGAGCTGGCTGCAAAGTGATGTCGGTCGCCTGACCGGGTACTGGAGCGGCGCCTACACCTATTGGGATGGCGACAAGAAATCGAGCAATCACAGTCTGTCGTTCTCGCCGGTGCTGGTCTATGAGTTCGCCGGGGCCAGCGTCAAGCCTTACATCGAGGCGGGGATCGGGGTGGCAGCCTTTGCCCACACCGAGGTCGAGGACAACAAGCTCGGCTCATCCTTCCAGTTCGAAGACCGCATCGGTTTCGGCCTGCGTTTCGCCGGCGGGCATGAAGTCGGGATCCGCGCCACCCATTACTCCAACGCCGGGATTCAAACCCCCAACGACGGTATCGAAAGCTACGCGCTGCATTACACGATGCCGCTCTGAGACCGCTATCAGCGATACGCCGTGGCGATTCCCCGGCGTTCGCTCAAGCAATCGGCCTCTCCCAGCTCGAACTCGCGACAGATCAGTGGCCGCAGCTCATAGATGCTGCAGCGCATGCTGTCGCGGTCCAGGGCCGCGCACCAGCCGTCGTCCAGGCGGCGCATGACTTCGCCGCCCCAGTCGTCGGTGTCGATAAAGCGTTCGGGCACCCCGGTGTCGGTGATCAGCATCACTTCCAGCTGGCAGCAGCAGGCGGCGCAGGTCGAGCAACTGATGGCCGGTTCGGGGACGGGGACAACGGGAATGGTGATCATAGGCGCGCAGTGTAAGGCAGTCGGCCCCTGCTGTGGGAAAGCCCGGACGGACGCTCAGTCCGGGATGGCTGCCTGCGGTTCTTCCGCAGTGGGGCGTGCGAGCACGTGCAGCAGCGGCAGCAGCATGCTCCACAGCAGTCCCAGCCCCAGCAGGGTTGGCCACAGGCCATAGGCAAAGCTCACTCCGGCCAGGCGGCCGCCGGCGTAATAGGACAGCGGTCCGCACAGTGCGCCAACCAGGCAGGTCAGCCACCAGGGCCGGGCGGTCCACGCCAGGCAGTGGCGCAGAGTGGTTCCCAGCAAGGCCCAGAGCACGATCAGCCACAGGGGAATCAGCAGGCTCACTTGCTGGAACTGGAACACCCCCAGCCAGTGCAGGAAGCTGTCCAGGGTAATGCCGGTCAGGGCGACCCCGAAAATCATCCGGCCTTCCGCGGCCCAGCTGCCGATCCAGCGAAAATGCGCCAGCAGGATCGCCACCCCCAGCAGCAGCCAGGCGCTGTCGCCGGACAGTACACAGATGAACCAGCCCAGCTGGAACAGCAGGGCGTTGGCCAGTTGTTTACGCATCGAAACGTCCCAGCAGGGGTTGCGGCACCGCCGAGGGTTTGGCCAGGAGCATTTGCGCGGTGCCGATGCTGCGCTCCAGGAAACCGCCTTCGCAATAGCACAGGTAGAACTCCCACAGGCGCAGGAAGTACGCGTCATAGCCCAGCTCGCTCAGGCGGCCGTGGGCGCGGCGGAAGTTCTCGTGCCACAGGCGCAGGGTGCGGGCGTAGTGCAGGCCGAAATCCTCCATGTGCAGCAGGTTCATGTCGGTGTCGCGGCTGACCACTTCGAGCATCTTGTGCACGCTGGGCAGGGCGCCGCCGGGGAAGATGTAGCGTTGGATGAAGTCCACGCCGTTCTTCGCCTGTTCATAGCGCTGGTCACGGATGGTGATGGCTTGCAGCAGCATCAGGCCGTTGCTTTTGAGCAACTTCGCGCACTGCTGGAAGTAGGTGGGCAGGAAGCGGTGGCCCACGGCTTCGATCATTTCGATGGACACCAGCTTGTCGTAGTGCCCGTTCAGGTCGCGATAGTCCTCCAGCAACAGGGTCACCCGGTCCTGCAGGCCGGCGGCGTCGATGCGCTGGCGGGTATAGGCGAACTGTTCCTTGGACAAGGTGGTGGTGGTCACGCGGCACCCGTAGTTCTGCGCCGCATACAGCGCCATGCTGCCCCAGCCGGTGCCGATCTCCAGCAGGTGATCCTCGGGCTTGAGCGCGAGTTTCTGGCAGATGCGTTCCAGTTTGTTCAACTGGGCCTGCTCCAAGCTGTCGTCCTCGCTGCGAAATTGCGCGGCCGAATACATCATCGTGGGGTCGAGAAACTGCTCGAACAGCTCATTGCCGAGGTCGTAATGGGCGGCGATGTTTTTCTGCGAGCCCTTGCGCGTGTTGCGATTGAGCCAGTGCAGTCCGCGTACCAACGGCCGGCCGAGTCGCGCCAGGCCGCCTTCCATGGCATCCAGCACGTCCAGGTTGCTGACGAAGACGCGGATCACCGCCGTCAGGTCCGGGGTGCTCCAGTAGCCGTGGATGAACGCTTCGCCGGCACCGATCGAGCCGCTGCTGGCCACCAGGCCCCAGGCGCTGCTGTCGTGGATATGGATCTCACCCACCAAGGCCGCCGTGCGGTCGCCGAAGACCAGGCGCTCGGCGTTTTCGATGACCAGCAGTTGGCCGTGCTTGAGGTGCGCCAGTTGCCGCAGCACGCCGCGACGCAACAGGTTGGCGGTCAGGCTGTGGGTGCTGAACAGGGTATTTCTGGCCGATACGCTAGAGGATTTCATGGCGGCGATCCTTGGGTTGTACAGCGGCTGTGCGATAGGCGCCGTCGGCGGCCTCATGGGGAAAGAAGGTGATGCCCTTGGCGGTCAGGCGCAGGGCCTGCCAGTAGATGGCCAGGCAGGTCTTGGCGGTCATCCATGGAAAACTGCGCAGGTACTGGTGCAGGCTGCGGCGATCCAGGGCCTGGCGCTGCAGGCTGAGGGTGGCGTCGAATACCTTCAGGTCACCCTGCCAGTCGGCCATGTGTACCCCGAGCCGCTCGGCTGGTGGGCTGAAGCTCATGCGGTACTCAAGGTCCCGGGGCAGGAACGGTGACACATGAAAGGCCTTGGCCACGGCGAAGTGCTGGTGCTCGGGAGCCGTGGCACTGTCCGGGCGGGCCGGTAGCACATAGTGATAACGCTCGCGCCACGGGGTGTTGGTGACTTCACAGAGAATCGCCGCCAGTTGCCCGTCGGCCTCGAAGCAGTAGAAGAAACTCACCGGATTGAACGCCAGGCCCCAGCTGCGCACCTGGGTCAACAGGCGCACCGCACCGCCCGGCACATGGCCGATGGCCGCGGCCACTTGCTGGCGTACCGCGTCGATCAGGCGCATGCCCTGGCCGGTGAAGTCTTTCAGGTAATCGCTTTCGCGGAAGGCGAAGGGGGCGAAACGGCTGCGGCCCGCCAGGGGCGAGAGTCCCAGCACCGCCTCCTGCTCGTCCAGGTCGAGGTACAAGAGGCCGATCCGATAGCGGAAGGCATGGTCCTTGGGGGCGAAGCGCCGGTGGCTGATCCAGCCGCTGTACAGGGCACTGTTCACAGTTGTTCACCAAAGGCCTGGGCCACGCGCAACGCACTGACCACGCCGTCTTCGTGAAAGCCGTTGGCCCAGTAGGCGCCGCAGTAGAAGCTGTGCTGGGCGCCTTGCAGCTCGCTCCAGCGGGCCTGGGCCGCCACCGCTTCGAGGCTGTACTGCGGGTGGGCGTAAGTGAAGCGGGCAAGGATTTGCGTCGGGTCGATGACCGCGGTCTGGTTGAGGCTGACGCAGAAGGTGGTGTCGCTCTTCAGGCCTTGCAGGATGTTCATGTCGTAGGTCACGGCGGCGGCTTTGTCGCCGCTGGCGTCCAGGCGGTAGTTCCAGCTGGCCCAGGCCAGGCGCCGGCGGGGCAGCAGCCGGGTATCGGTGTGCAGTACCACGTCATTGTCGGCGTAGGGCAGGGCCTGGAGAATCTCCCGCTCGGCCCGGCTGGGGCTGGCCAGCAGTTGCAGGGCCTGGTCGCTGTGACAGGCGAACACCACCTTGTCGAAGCGTTCGCTGCCGGCGGCGCTGTGGATCAGCACGCCGGTTTCGTCGCGCTCGACCCGTTGCACCGGGCAGTCGAGGCGGATGTGCTGGCGGAACGAGGCGGTCAGCGGTTCGATATAGCGGCTTGAGCCGCCTTCGATCACGCACCACTGGGGACGATTGTTCACCGACAGCAAGCCGTGGTTCTTGAAGAAGCGCACAAAGAACTGCAAGGGGAAACCGAGCATCTGCACCCGTGACATCGACCAGATCGCCGACCCCATGGGCACGATGTAGTGCTGGATGAAACGCTCGCCATAGCCCTGGTTTTTCAGGTAGTCGCCAAGGGTGGTGTCGGCGGCGATCCGCTGCTGCTGCAGATCGAGCAAGGCGGTTTTGTTGAAGCGCAGAATGTCCCGCAGCATGCCCCAGAACCCGGGCGACAGCAGGTTGCGCCGCTGGGCGAACAGGCTGTTGAGGTTGTTGCCGTTGTACTCCAGGCCCGAGGCCGGATCGCACACTGAGAAGCTCATCTCGGTGGGTTTGAACTTGACCCCGATCTGGCCCAGCAGGCGGATGAAGTTGGGGTAGGTCCAGTCGTTGAAGACGATGAAACCGGTGTCCACGGATTGGGTTTCGCCGTTGTGGCTGACCTCCACGGTGTGGGTGTGACCGCCGATCCAGCTGCCGGCCTCGAAGACCCGGATGTCATGGCGACGGTTGAGAACGTAGGCGCAGGTCAGGCCGGCGATGCCGCTACCGATAATGGCGATTTTCACGATGCACTCCCCGTGCGGGCCAGGCGTTTGGCGATGGCCAGTTGCAGGCGGCCGGGCAGCCAGGACAGCAGCTTGAGGCCGAAGATGAACGGGGCGGGGAAAGCGATCTCCAGATCCCGGTGTGACAGACGCTTGTGGATATGTCGGGCGGCCTTGGCGGCGGGCCAGCTCATGGGCATGGCAAAGTCGTTGCGCGCGGTCAGCGGGGTATCGACGAAGCCCGGGCTGACCACGGTGACGTCGATGCCCTCGGCGGCCAGGTCGATGCGCAAGGATTGCAGCAGGTAACGCAGGGCGGCCTTGGAGGCGCCGTAGGCGCCGGCCCGGGGCAGCGGCAGATAGGTCACGGAACTGGCCACGCCCACCAGGTGGGGCTGATTGCCGGCCCGCAACAAGGGCAGTGCGGCTTCGATGCAATAGCCGGCGGACAGCAGGTTGCTGTTGAGCACACGCTGGATCAGTGCCGCGTCGAATTGCTGCACGTCGATGTATTCACAAGTGCCGGCATTGAGAATCGCCGTGTCCAGGGCGCCCCAGGCCTGGGCGATGCGCTTGCCGATCTCGCGCACCTGCAGGGCGTCGGTGAGATCGCCGGGCACCACGAGCACCCGACCCGGATACCGCTGGGCCAGGGCCTCCAGGGGCTCGCGCGAACGGGCGCTGACGGCCACCTGGGCGCCGGCCTTGAGCAGCTCTTCGGCCAGCGCCGCACCGATACCGCTGCTGGCACCGGTGAGCCAGATCCGCCGTGGCATTGCCGGGTTCATCCGAGCCTCCTTTTCAACCAGGCGATCACCGCGCCGAGTACCGGCAGGTGTTCATAGAGCAGCGCGCCGGCGTCGAAATAGTCGCGATGCCGATAAACCTTGTCGTCACGCCAGTGCAGGTGCGAGCAGCCGGCGACCCGGACCAGCTGGCCGGCGCGCAGGCGCGGGTGGCGGTAGCTCATGGTCCAGCGCAGGTAGCCCTGGCCTTCGCCGCAGGTGTCGATGCCGTGGAAGTCGAAGCGCAGCTCGCTGACATTGGCGTACAGCTCGGCGAAGTAGTGCCGCAGGCGCGGCAAGCCATTGACCTCGTGCAGCGGGTCGGTGAACTGGATGTCCTCGCTGTAGAGCTGATCCAGGCGCTGCAGGTTGTGCTTGTCGAGGCTGGCGAAGTCCCGGGCGAAGCCATGGAGGAAGTCAGTCATGGGAACCTCCCGCGTCCGGCCGCGCAGGCAGGGCCTTGAAGGCGGCCAGGGCGCGATCCCGGGACATGGCCAGGTCGACCATGGGCGCCGGGTAGTCGGCGACTGCGAACAGGCCGCCCATGGCCCCCGGGTTGTGGATATCCTTTTTGTTCAACCCCGCCAGTTGCGGCAGCCAGTGCTTGATGAAGCGCCCTTCGGCATCGAAACGTTCCGACTGGCTGACGGGGTTGAAAATGCGGAAGTACGGCGCGGCGTCGGTGCCGGTGGAGGAACTCCATTGCCAGCCGCCATTGTTCGCCGCCAGGTCGCCGTCGATCAGGTGGCGCATGAAGAAGCGCTCGCCTTCACGCCAGTCGATCAGCAGGTTCTTGGTCAGGAACATCGCCACCACCATTCGCAGGCGGTTGTGCATCCAGCCGGTCTCCAGCAGTTGGCGCATGGCGGCGTCGATGATCGGCAGGCCGGTGCGGCCTTCTTGCCAGGCCGCCAGGTCTTCGGGGGCGTCACGCCAGGCCACCGCCTCGGTTTCCGGGCGGAAGGCGCGGTGCCGGGAAACCCGTGGGTAACCCACCAGGATGTGTTTGTAGAACTCGCGCCACAGCAGTTCGTTGATCCAGGTGACGGCGCCGGGATTGCCGCTTTCGAACTCTCCCTGGTTGCAGCGCAAGGCGGCGTGCAGGCATTGCCGCGGCGAGATCACTCCGGCGGCGAGGTAGGGCGAAAGCTGACTGGTGCCGGGCTTGGCCGGGAAGTCGCGTTCGCTCTGGTAGTAGTGGATCTGCTCGTCGGTGAACTGTTCCAGGCGGCCCAGGGCCTGATCTTCGCCGGCCGGCCAGAGGTCGCGCAGTGATTGGCTGGGGGACGGGAAGCCGTCGATATGACGGGGCACGGGATCGGCCTGGATCGACAGCGGCAATTGCGCCTTGGGGCTGGCGACCAGGGCCGGCAGTGCGCTGTGCAGGCGGCTGTAGCAGACCTTGCGGAACTGGCTGAATACCTGGAAGTAGCCGCCGCTCTTGGTCAGCACGCTACCGGGCTGGAACAGCAGTTGATCGAGGTGGCCCTGGACGCTGATGTCGGCCTCTTCCAGAACCCGGGTCACCGCGGCGTCGCGACGGCTTTCGTGGATCCCGTATTCCTGGTTGAAATGCAGCATGCGTACCTGCAGTTGCCGGCACAGTTCCAGCAGGACCTGGGGCGCCTGGTCCCAGGTGGCGGCGCTGCGGATCAGCAGGGGGATGTTCAGGCGGCCCAGGGCCTTGCTCAACGACTGCAGATTGCGCAGCCAGAAGTCGACCTTGCACGGCGCATCGTCGTGGGCCTGCCACTGCTCCGGGCTCAGCAGGTACACCGCTACGGTCGGGCCACGCTGGGTGGCGGCGCAGAGGGCGGTGTTGTCATGTAGGCGCAGGTCGCTGCGCAGCCAGATCAATTGCATGCTGATTCCCGGTTCAGAAGAGTCCTCGCTCGAGCAGCGCCTGGCAGGCCGTTATCGGGTCCTGGGCCAGGTGCAGATCGGCGATTTCAGAGAGACATACGGACCACTCGGCGGGATGGATGCACACCGCAGGTCCGGCGATGAATTTTTTGCAGCCGATGCCGTTGAGCAGCCTGGGCAACTGCGCAGGGTTGAGGGCCTTGCTTGAATACAGCAGCAGGCCCCGGGCCAGCAGGCGTTCGACGGCCAGGGCCAGTTCGGCGCCGGGCAGTGGCCAGTCGAAGACTTCCACCGGGCAATCGGCGCTGCTGGCCAGCCAAGCGGTCAGCCACAGGTGGGGTTCCAGCGGCAGGTCCGACTGGTTGACCAGCAGCAGCGGTGGGGCCTGCAGCTGTCGATTGTTGTGGTAGATCCGTGCCCCCAGCTTGCTGCGCAGCCAGGAGTAGAAGAACACCTGCTCCATCTGGCTGCCGAACTGACCCTGCCAGCGCTGCTCCAGTTCTGCCAGCAACGGCATCAACAGGTGCTCGCACAGGGTGCGCGGCGGATACAGGGCCATGGCCTGGTTGAAGGTGTCGTCGACCTTGCGCTCGGCCAGTTGGCTGATCGCCAGGCTCAGGGTCTGGCGCAGGCGTTGCCAGTCATTCTCGGCCGGTGTGCTGGTGCTTGGGGCGCTGTCCAGCAGGTGCTTGACCTGGCTGACCGCCACCCCGCGATTGAGCCAGGTGAGGATGGTGAGGATTTCCTGCACCTGCTCCTGGGAGTACAGGCGGTGGCCCTTTGGGGTGCGCAGGGGCACGATCAGTCCGTAACGGCGCTCCCAGGCGCGCAGGGTGACGGCGTTGACCCCGGTCTGGCGCGCCACTTCGCGAATCGGCAGCCAGCCTTCATCCAGGGCGCGCCGGTAGTGGGCGCTGTTGTCTTCGGCCTGTTGATCGAGTGCTTTCATGGCTCAGATCGCGTTGCGCAGGCTGAGGTTTTCCGGGTGCGGCTGCAAATACAACTGCTGGGCGATGTAGGGATCGGGGTGCTGGCGGAAGTGGTGCTTGAGCAGGGTCAGGGGCACCACCAGAGGCACGATGCCGTGACGGTACTGACCAATGACATGCTGCACTTCCTGCTTGTCCGCGCTGCTGATGGCTTGCTTGAGGTAGCCGCTCAGGTGCTGCAGCACATTGCTGTGGGTGCCGCGGGTCGCGCATTTGCTCAGCGCCGCCATCAGCTCGCTGAAATAGCGCGGGCCGATCAGGCTCGGATCGCTCTTGCCCATGCTGCCCAGCAGATTGCCCAGGGTCTTGTACTGCACCGGGTGATGGGCCATCAGCAGGTATTTGCAGCGCGAGTGGAAGTCCGTGAGGGCGCGGCGAGTCAGGCCCTGCTTGAGCAGCGCCTGCCAGTCGCGATAGACGTAGACCCGAGTCAGGAAGTTTTCCCGCAGCACCGGATCGTTCAGGCGCCCGGCTTCTTCCACTGGCAGATCGGGATGTTTCTGACAGAACGCCTGGGCATAGATGCCGCGACCGCCGTTGCGATGGGGAATGCCGTTGGCCTGGTACACCTTGACCCGCTCCAGGCCGCAGGAGGGCGAGTTCTGCATGAAGATGTAGCCGCAGATGTCATCGACCTCGGCCGCCATGCGCTCGCCATATTCGGCCAGGGGCAGGGTGACGTCCAGGCTGGGGTCCACGGTGCCCACGGCCCGCGGCTGCTCGGGGTCGCCGACCAGTCGGATAGGTTCGCGGGGGGTGCTCATGCCGATGGCGACTTCCGGGCACAGGGGCACGAAGTCGAAGTGTTCGCTGAGGACTCGGCTGCACAGCCGGGACTCTTTGTGTCCACCGTTGTAGCGGACTTCCACACCCATCAGGCAGGCGCTGATGGCAATTTTCGGCTTGGCGGACATGCTGCAACCTCCAGGGCTTACCTGTACAAAAACCTAACGTTGTACAACTTGTCTTCATCATAGAATTAAAGTTGTACAAGTCAAATTGTTTGTATAGGTATTGACCTGCGGTTGCGCCGGTTACCGCCAGCCCATTCGCCACTCGCTGTCGTTTTGGAGGGTTTGCCAGCTCAATCGCTGGCAGCGCCGGGTGAGCACCGCTTGCAGTTCGATGTCCAGCACGGTGCCTTCTTCATCGCAGAAGAGTTCGGTGACCAGAAAGTGCTTTTCGCGGCGCTGCGGATGGGCTGCCGTCCATTTCGACAGCAGCAGTTTGCGTGGGTTGAGTCGATTCACTGCAGGCTCTCGTGCAGCCGGCGTGCGGCCTCCTGGCCACTGAGCCAGGCGCCTTCGACCCGACCGGAGAGGCACCAGTCGCCGCATGCATACAGCCCCAGGTCGGCGTCGGCCAGGGCGCCCCATTCATGGCTGGTGGCCGGGCGGGCGTAGAGCCAGCGATGGGCCAGGCTGAAGGTCGGGGCGGGCATGACGCTGTGCAGCAGCTCGGCGAAGGCCCCGTGCAATTGTTCGGTCACGGCCTCCTTGGAGAGGTCGATGTGCTGCCGACTCCAGGTGCTGGTGGCATGCAGGATCCAGGTGTCGAGGTGGCTATCGCGTCCAGGCTTGCTGCGGTTGCGGGCCAGCCAGTCCAGTGGACTGTCCTGGACGAAGCAGCCTTCCATCGGGGTTTCCAGTGGGGTATCGAAAGCCAGGGCCACGGCCCAGGTGGGGTCCATTTTCACCCCGGCGGCCACCCCGGCGAGCTTCGGCGCGGCGGCCAGCAAAGCGGTGGCTTGCGGCGCCGGCGTGGCAATCACCACATGGCTGAAGGGGCCGTGGGTAAAGCCTTCGGCGTCCTGCAGGTGCCAGTGCTGTTCGCCACGGAAGACCTCGGTGATGCGGCAGGCGAAGTGCACTTCGAGGTCGCCGATCAGGGCGCGGGTGATGGCGCTCATGCGTGGCGTGCCGACCCAGCGGGTCTGCTCATCGGGGGAGGGGCTGAGCTGGCCGCCGTGGGAGTTGTAGAGTTGCGGTGCCCATTCGGCGACCCAGCCCTTGGCTTGCCAGCGCTGGACTTCGGTGACGAAACGACGGTCCCGGGCGGTAAAGTACTGGGCCCCCAGATCCAGGCTGCCGGCATCGCTGCGCTTGCTCGACATGCGTCCACCGCTGCCGCGGCTTTTGTCGAAGAGTTGGATGCTGTGCCCGGCATCTCGAAGTGCCTGGGCGGCGGAGAGTCCGGCGATGCCGGTACCAATGATTGCGATGGGTACTGTCATAGGGGCCTCGTTTACCAGTCTGTACAGATTACGCCGCTACTAAAACCTGTACAATATTGTTTTTTGGTATAGCTTTCGGCGTCATCGGTTGTGCAGGTTGTCTATCGTTAAGTCACAGCCTGTCCGATTGAAAAGATCCCTGCTTATAAAAATAGACTAGTGATTCGGGTAAAACGCCACGCGAGGAAGATGTCATGCATATATTGCTGACCGGCGGTACTGGTTTGATCGGGCGTGCGCTGTGTCGTTACTGGCAGGCCCAGGGTCACCAATTGAGTGTATGGACGCGCCATCCCGAAAAAGTGGCCGCTCTGTGCGGCCCTCAAGTGCGGGCCATCAGAACTTTGCAAGAGCTGGACCAGGCGCCGCTGGATGCGGTGATCAACCTGGCCGGCGCCCCGATTGCTGATCGGCCCTGGACCCACAAGCGCAAGGCCCTGCTGTGGGGCAGCCGTATTGCCCTCACCGAAACCCTGCTGGCCTGGCTCGAAAGTCGCCAGAGCAAGCCCAAGGTCCTGGTTTCGGGATCGGCGGTGGGCTGGTACGGCGACGCAGGGGAGCGGGAACTGAGCGAGGATTCGCCGCCGGTCAATGAAGACTTTGCCAGCCAGCTGTGCATTGCCTGGGAAGAAACGGCCCAGCGTGCCGAAGCCATGGGGGTGCGTGTGGTGCTGGTTCGCACCGGTTTGGTGCTGTCTGCCGAGGGCGGCTTTTTGTCGCGCCTGCTGCTGCCATTCAAGCTGGGACTGGGCGGTCCTATCGGTAGCGGCCGGCAGTGGATGCCGTGGATTCATATCGACGACCAAATTGCCCTGATTGATTTTCTTGTGCATCAGGATGAGGCACGGGGTCCTTATAATGCCTGCGCGCCGAAGCCGGTGCGCAACCGCGAATTCGCCAAGAGCCTGGGGCGGGTGCTGCACCGTCCGGCGCTGATGCCGCTGCCGGCCTTTGTCTTGCGCCTGGCCCTGGGTGAGTTGTCGTTGCTGTTGCTGGGTGGCCAGCGTGCCGTTCCCGCGCGTTTGCTGGAGGCGGGATTCACTTTCCAGTTCACTGATTTGTCCGCGGCCCTGGACGATATTGCCAGCCGCCTTTGAAATAGGACGTTGCATGACCGATCACGCGTTGCTCCTGGTCAATCTCGGTTCGCCGGCCTCCACTTCGGTGGCGGATGTGCGCCGCTACCTCAACCAGTTCCTCATGGACCCCTATGTCATCGACCTGCCCTGGCCGGTGCGGCGGTTATTGGTGTCGCTGATCCTGATCAAGCGCCCGGAGCAGTCGGCCCATGCCTACGCCTCGATCTGGTGGGAGGACGGTTCGCCGCTGGTGGTGCTCAGCCGCCGCTTGCAGCAGGTGATGAGCGAGCAGTGGAAGCAGGGCCCGGTAGAGCTGGCGATGCGTTACGGCGAGCCTTCGATCGAGTCGGCGCTGCTCAAGCTGGTGGCCCAGGGACAGAAGAAAATCACCCTGGCTCCGCTTTATCCACAGTTCGCCGACAGCACCGTGACCACGGTGATCGAGGAGGCCCGACGCGTGGTGCGCGAGCGCAAGCTGGATGTGCAATTGAGCGTGCTGCAGCCGTTCTACGATCAGCCTGAGTACATCGAGGCCCTGGCGGCCAGTGCCAGACCCTACCTGGCCCAGGAGCATGATCATCTGCTGCTGAGCTTCCACGGTCTGCCGGAGCGGCACCTGACCAAGCTCGACCCTACCGGTCAGCATTGCTTCAAGGATGCCGACTGTTGCCGCAACGCTTCTCCCGCGGTGTTGGCCACCTGTTACCGCGCCCAGTGCCTGCGAACGGCATCGGCCCTGGCCGAGCACCTGGGACTGGCGGATGGCACATGGTCGGTGTCCTTTCAGTCGCGCTTGGGCCGGGCCAAATGGATCGAGCCCTACACCGAGACGCGCCTTGATGAGCTGGCCAAGCAGGGCGTGAAGAAGCTGATGGTGATGTGCCCGGCGTTTGTCGCCGATTGCATCGAGACGCTGGAGGAGATCGGTGATCGCGGGCGCGAGCAGTTCCGTGAGGCGGGGGGCGAGGATCTGCTGTTGATCCCGTGCCTGAATGACGACCCGCAATGGGCGCAGGCCTTGAACACCTTGTGCGCCAGGGCGCCGTTGGCGTTGTAAACAGCTTCGCTGGCAAGCCAGCTCCTGCGGAGCGGACTTGCCGGCGAACGCGTCTTCAGATCAAAGGCTCGTCGGCCTTCTTGTTCTTCCAGCCGTCATTACCCGGCAGCACCAGGTTCAGTACGATGGCGACGATGGCGCACAGGGCGATGCCCTTGAGGCCGAAGTCGTCCGGACCGGTGCCGGTTCCCACCAGCACGCCGCCAATCCCGAACACCAGGGTGACCGAGACGATCACCAGGTTGCGGGCTTCGCCCAGGTCGATCTTGTGGCGGATCAGGGTATTCATGCCCACCGCAGCAATCGAACCGAACAGCAGGCAGAGGATCCCGCCCATCACTGGCACCGGAATGCTTTGCAGCAGGGCGCCGAACTTGCCGATAAAGGCCAGGGAGATGGCGAAGACCGCCGCCCAGGTCATGATTTTCGGGTTGTAGTTCTTGGTCAGCATCACTGCGCCGGTGACTTCGGCGTAGGTGGTGTTGGGCGGGCCGCCGAACAGGCCGGCTGCGGTGGTGGCGATGCCGTCACCGAACAGGGTGCGATGCAGGCCGGGCTTCTTCAGGTAGTCGCGACCGGTGACGCTGCCCACGGCAATGACTCCGCCGATGTGCTCGATGGCCGGAGCCAGGGCCACAGGGACAATGAACAGGATCGCCTGCCAGTTGAACTCCGGTGCGGTGAAGTGTGGCAGTGCCAGCCAGGGGGCGGCGGCGATCTTCGCGGTGTCCACCACGCCGAAGTAGAAGGACAGGGCAAAGCCCACCAGCACCCCGGAAATGATCGGCACCAGGCGGAAGATGCCTTTGCCGAACACCGCCACGATCAACGTGGTGAGCAGCGCCGGCATGGAGATCATCATGGCCGTCTGGTAATGGATCAGCTCGCTGCCGTCACCGGCCTTGCCCATGGCCATGTTGGCGGCGATGGGGGCCATGGCCAGGCCGATGGAAATGATCACCGGGCCAATGACCACCGGCGGCAGCAGACGGTCGATGAAACCGGTGCCCTTGATCTTCACCGCCAGGCCGAGAAAGGTGTAGACGAAGCCTGCCGCCATCACGCCGCCCATGGTCGCCGCCAGGCCGAACTGGCCCTTGGCAAGAATGATCGGGGTGATGAAGGCAAAGCTCGACGCCAGGAACACCGGCACCTGGCGCCCGGTTACCAGCTGGAACAACAGAGTCCCGAGACCCGCCGTGAACAGCGCCACGTTCGGGTCAAGACCGGTAATCAGCGGCATCAACACCAGGGCGCCAAAGGCCACGAAGAGCATCTGTGCGCCAGACAGCACCTGGCGCCAGAGCGGATCGTTGAACTCGTCCTGCATGATCAGGAGTCCTTCTGCTTGGTGCCGAAGATCTTGTCACCGGCATCACCCAGGCCAGGAATGATGTAGCCATGTTCGTTGAGCTTCTGATCGATGGACGCGGTGTAGATGGTCACGTCCGGGTGGGCCTGTTCCACGGCGGCGATGCCTTCGGGAGCGGCCACCAGGACCATGGCGCGGATGTCGCGGCAACCGGCCTTTTTCAGCAGGTCGATGGTGGCGACCATGGAGCTGCCGGTGGCCAGCATCGGGTCGATGATCATCGCCAGGCGCTCGTCGATCTCCGGTACCAGTTTTTCCAGGTAGGTGTGGGCCTGCAGGGTTTCCTCGTTGCGGGCCACGCCCACGGCGCTGACCTTGGCGCCCGGGATCAGGCTCAGTACGCCTTCGAGCATGCCGATACCGGCGCGCAGGATCGGCACCACGGTAATCTTCTTGCCGGCGATTTTCTCGACCTGGACAGGGCCGCACCAGCCCGGGATTTCATAGCTTTCCAGGGGCAGGTCTTTGGTGGCTTCGTACGTCAGCAGGGCACCGACTTCCTGAGCGAGCTCGCGAAAGTTCTTCGTGCTAATGTCTGCGCGGCGCATAAGGCCAAGTTTGTGTCGGATCAGCGGATGGCGGATCTCACGGATGGGCATAGGGAAAGGCTCCGGCGGCGGGCAAAAAAAACGGCCTAGATTAATCTATCCGGGGTGGTTGTCCTATAGACATAAAGTACGTTAGTCCAGAAACGCTTGATCTGATCGGGCCGGATGCGTACCTTTGCCCGCTTTTCCGAAACTGCCACCCCCCTTGGAGAGCGCCATGTCCGCTGATCTCGAGCATATCCGTCAAATCATGCGCGAGGCTGACTGCCTGTACACCGAAGCTGAAGTCGAGGCGGCCATCGCCCGTGTCGGTGCACAAATCACTGAAGAACTGGCTGAGCGCAATCCGGTGGTGTTCTGCGTCATGAACGGCGGCCTGATCTTCGCCGGCAAACTGCTGACCCACTTGCAGTTCCCCCTGGAAGCCTCCTACCTGCACGCCACGCGCTATCGCAACGAAACCAGCGGTGGCGAGCTGTTCTGGAAGTCCAAGCCGGAAGTCTCCTTCATTGACCGCGACGTGCTGATCATCGATGACATTCTCGATGAGGGGCACACCCTGGGCGCCATCATCGACTTCTGCAAACACGCCGGCGCCCGTGCCGTGCACACGGCAGTGCTGATCGACAAGGAACACGATCGCAAGGCCCGTCCGGACCTCAAGGCCGATTACATGGGCCTGCCTTGCGTCGACCGTTACGTCTTCGGCTACGGCATGGACTACAAGGGCTACTGGCGTAACGCCGCCGGCATCTATGCCGTGAAGGGGATGTAAGACATGACCGTGCCGAGCTTTCTCGATCAAGCCTTGTTCAGCGACCTGGCTGAGAAGGCGGCGGCCAATCCCCGTGGTCGTCAGCACCACAACTTCCACGCCATGGAAGAGCCTTGCCATCGCATGGCGGTGGCGCTGCAACCCTCGACCTATGTTCCCCCGCACCGGCACCTGAGCGCCGACAAGGCCGAGACCCTGTTGGTGCTCAAGGGGCGGTTGGGCGTGCTGATCTTCGATGAGGCGGGCCAGGTCCAGGCCAAGCGCGTCTTGCAGGCCGGTGGTGACTGCATCGGTGTCGATCTGCCGGCCGGGGTGTTCCATGGCCTGGTTGTGCTTGAAGCCGACAGCCTGATGTTCGAATGCAAGGCCGGTCCTTATCGTCCGGTGAGTGACGGCGAGCTGGCCGCTTGGGCACCCCGGGAAGGTGAGCCCGGGGTCGCCGAATACCAGGCCTGGATGCGTGCTCAGTTCGACTGAGGGTCTGTGCGTAACCTGAGCTTACGATCGCAGGTGGTGAAGATCTGCGGCAAAAACCCGTGCTAGAGTGCTCAGCCCCTGATTGGAGCCTGTCATGAGCCTGTTGATTCGCACTAGCGCGGCCCTTCTTCTGAGCTTGAGCCTGCCCCTGGCAGCTGCCCCGGCGCCCCTGCATGGGCAATTCCTGCCGCCCGATGACCTGACTCTGCGCGACTCGGTTCCTGAACAGCAGCAGCTGTTGCAGGTCACCGAGTACTCGGTGGTGATCGGCAGCCAGCGTCAATCCAATCAGCAGCCGATTCCGGTGACCTCGCCGGTGTGGGTGCGGCTCAAGGGCAAGCCGTTGAACAAGGGCGCCACCATCAGCCAGGTGCTGGTGAATTTCGACGGTGAGAGCAAAAGCCTGAAAAAGCCCCAGTACGACGCCAAGGCCAGGACCCTGACGCTCTATTACCCCCTGGCTCAGTACCGGGCGGTGATGGACCTGTTGCGTAACGACACCGTGTATTGTCAGTTCCTCAGCTACGCCAATGGCCATATCTGGGCCGACTTGCACACCGGCAGCGTGCGTCCGCGTTGAGGCCCGAGGCAGGCTGAGGGTAAACTGCCGGCCCCGTGTAATGTCTGCGAGCTGGAGTCGGCGATGCGTAAAGATAAGAAACAAGTGATTGGTGACGAGATCAGCGACGAGCAGATCAAATTGTTCCTCGATTTCGAGCCGGTCGACGCCACTTCGCCGTCCCTGCACAAGCTGATCAAGGCCTATCGTGGTCTGCGCATCGACGACTTCGAGCGCTTCCTGGTCTTCTTCCTCGAAGCCGGCCTGGACCTGGACGGCAAGGATGAGCACGGCCAGACCTTCGTTGACCTGATCAAGGATCAGCGCAACGCCGCCGACTACATCGAGCTGATGAACAACGCCCGCGGCTGAGTCGTTCAAAACGCATAAAAAAACGCCCCGACCTGCACAGGACGGCGATTTTTTATGGGCGGCGGATCAGGCGCAGCTTTCGGTTTCCTTGCTTGGCTCGACCAGCTCCAGGCTCAGGTTATTTTCGCTGTTGATCTTGTGATACAGCGCCGCGTCGGTTTCCAGGGCCTTCTCCCGTGCCGGGAAAATTTCCTTGAGCTTGGCGGCCCATTCGCCGCTGGCCTTGGCCGGGAAGCAGCGTTCGATCAGTTCCAGCATGATCGACACGGTCACCGATGCACCTGGCGAAGCGCCGAGCAGGGCGGCCAGAGAACCGTCCTTGGCCGCCACCAGCTCGGTGCCGAACTGCAGGATGCCGCCTTTCTTCGGGTCTTTCTTGATGATCTGTACCCGTTGCCCGGCCACTTCCAGGCGCCAGTCTTCGGCCTTGGCTTGTGGATAGAAGCGGCGCAGGGACTCCAGGCGCTGCTCCATGGACTGCATGACTTCGCTGACCAGGTATTTGGTCAGGTCCATGTTGTCCCGGGCTACGGCCAGCATTGGACCGATGTTGCCGGCGCGAACCGACATTGGCAGGTCGAGGAACGAGCCGTGCTTGAGGAACTTGGTGGTGAAGCCGGCATAGGGTCCGAACAGCAGGGACTTCTTGCCATCGACCACGCGGGTGTCCAGGTGCGGCACCGACATCGGCGGCGAACCCACCGCGGCCTGGCTGTAGACCTTGGCCTGGTGCTGCTTGACCACTTCCGGGTTGTCGCAACGCAGCCATTGACCGCTCACCGGGAAGCCGCCAAAGCCTTTGCTTTCTTCAATGCCGGAAGCCTGCAGCAGCGGCAGCGCCGCGCCGCCGGCGCCGAGGAACACGAACTTGGCGTCGACTTCGCGGCTGTTGCCGCTGTTGACGTCCTTGATGCTCACGGTCCAGCCGTTGTCCTTGTTGCGCTTGAGGCCGGTCACGCGCTTGCAGTACTTGACCTGGGCATCCGGTGCGCTGGTCAGGTGCTTGAGCAACTGGTTGGTCAGGGCGCCGAAGTTGACGTCGGTGCCGTTGATCACCCGGGTCGCGGCGATGGTTT
Source organism: Pseudomonas sp. St29 (assembly GCF_001547915.1). Taxonomy (NCBI): domain Bacteria; kingdom Pseudomonadati; phylum Pseudomonadota; class Gammaproteobacteria; order Pseudomonadales; family Pseudomonadaceae; genus Pseudomonas; species Pseudomonas sp. St29. The sequence continues at coordinate 5,633,298 of NZ_AP014628.1, read as the reverse complement.
CGTCCGCCGGGCGGCCCGGCATCATCAGCGGCATCCACTCGGCCATCTTGGCCTTGTCTTCGGTGTATTCCATGTCCGCGAAAGCGTGGTGCTGGCTCAGCACTTCAAACCGCTTTTTGAGGAAGGACACACCCTTGTCGCCCTGCACGAAGCTCAGGTGCGGCACCGGGCTGATGAAGGACTTGGACGAACCGAAGGTGCCTTTCTTGGTCAGGTAGGACCAGAACTGTTTCGACACTTCGAACTGGGTATTGATGTGCACGGCTTTCTTGATGTCGATGCTGCCATCGGCGGCCTGTGGCGTGTAGTTCAGCTCACAGAGGCCGGCGTGGCCGGTACCGGCGTTGTTCCACGGGTTGGAACTCTCCGCGGCACCCGAATCCATCAGCTCGACGACTTCCAGCTTGATCGCGGGGTCGAGCTCCTTGAGCAGTACAGCGAGGGTGGCACTCATGATGCCGGCCCCAACCAATACGACGTCTACTGCTTCGTTATGCGCCATTAACGCGTCTCCAAAATCTGCAGCACCAAATTGACGGCATGGCTGCCAGGAGTGACGGGGCGGTTCACGTAATGCCCCAGGTTACCCATGGCCAGGATCGCCATGTCCGAATCTTCGCAATTCTTTGCAACTACTGCGGACGCTGCCAACCGGGCCTCAAGGTGCATATGAACGCATCTCGGGGCGCTTCGGGCAATTCGACTTATGGTCGATACATCCGCTCGTGCAACCAAATCCGTCAGCGGACAGGCTTCAAGCACCAGTTCTTGAGGAGTGCTCGGTCCTGTGTAATCGGGCTGTTGTAGAGGCCAATGGTGCCAGTTCAGACGCAAAACTATTCATTTGCTCGCCACACTCTTGTGAAGTTGTGAAAACCCGTTTTTTCACGCTCTTTTGAAGACGTGAACCTCAAAAAAGGGCTGCCTCGGCCTGGCACCTGGCCCGAGCGGTGTTGCCGGCATGCAAGGCACGCGGGCACAACGGGCAAAATTCAGTGGCCGAGCAATGGCAGCTCTGCAGATTCGCGAAAAGTGGAGGTTTGCAAGGTGGTACAGCAAGCACGCCAGCTTCACTCGATCTGTGTGGGCGGCTCTCTGTGGGCGGTGCGGGGTGCCAATGCAGTGGCGTTGGCGGTACTGCGAGGCCCGATCAGGAGACGTCCTTATAATCGGGGGGAGATTGTAACGAAGAAATGCGCAGAAATGATCCTGTTTCGTGACTTTTATTAGGCTGTTGGTCAGGTGGCCAGTATCGGTTGCACCACAGGGCCGCTGCAGCGTGGGCTGATCCGAGCGCTGGCGGGCAATGGCTGGTGCAACCAGTTCAGGCGAACCTCCCGGATTTCCACCCAGCCGTCGCCCACCGGGGCGGCGAGACAATGCTTGAAGGCCTGGCAGCGTCCCTGGCTGTCCAGCAAGGCGAAGCTGCGAAATGACTGACGCGGGGCGAACAGGGAGCGGAGGAAGTTCATGACCAGGCACCTGATTGTGTCATTGACGATAAGAATGACCTTGAACCGTTACATGATGATGTATCGCGGGTGAAAGGCAGGTTACAGGAACCCGCTTGTACGGCACCTGTCTGAGTCTTGACTAACTCGTGCCCGACGCTGGTTCGTCGCGGTTGTGCACCGCTATACTGCGGGCCTGTTTGTGCCTGATTCCTGGAGAGATGAGCATGTTGCAACGCCTGTTGTTCGGTTTGATCACTGTGACCAGCCTGTCGCTGGTGGGTTGCGCCCACAGCCCGCAACAACTGAGCCCGGAGCCGAAGCTCACCACTCAGCTGGCGCCTGTCGGCCATGGTCAGCCGGTGGTGGTGAAGGTAGTGGATGGACGTCCGTCGCCGACCCTGGGCACCCGTGGCGGCCTGTATCCGGAAACCAGCGCCATTACCGTGCAGAGCGCGCAGATCCTGCCGAAGCTGCAGGCCCAGGCCGAAGCGGCGGTGCGCCTGCTGGGCTTCACCCCGACGGCTGGCGGCAGCAACGCCCCGCAATTGACCGTGACCCTGGCCGAGCTCAAGTACCAGTCGCCTAAAGAAGGCCTGTACGTGACCGAGGCCACCATTGGCGCGACCTTCCGATCCGATGTGCAAAACGCCAACCGCCGCTACAGCGGTCGCTATGGCGCGTCCCTGGACCAGCGTTTCGGCATGGCGCCGAACCAGGACACCAACACCAAGCTGGTGGGCGATGTGTTGAGCGATGCGCTGACCCGCCTGTTCAAGGACCCGACCATCGGTCAGATCCTCGGCGAATAAGGCGCTGCAACGGACCTGGATCCGTTGCCGGCCCAGTCGACAGAAGCCCGGTTGCCCCTTCAGGCCGCCGGGCTTTTTGTTGGTCGTGTCTCAGGCCGCTTCGACGTAGAAGTCCAACATGCTGATGCCGGTCAGCAGGTCGGTTTCCGGGAGATCCGCGTGCTGATGGCCGCCCAGCGCGCAATACACCAGCCAGTGCCGGTCCTGAACATTGAAGGCCAGGGCGCCCACCAGCGCCTGCTGTTCTTCACTGGGGGTGATCAGGTAGAGGCGATCCTGGTTTTCTGCGTGCAGCATGACAAGCTCCGTGGGTTTCGAGGGGCGACAGACTGGCTTGTTTGGATGACGAAAAGATGACGCTTTAAATTAATTGCCCCGTGCCTCGTTACTGGTCGGAAAGCCCCCCGCGATTCGACGGCGATTGAGTAGAATCCGCGCGCGGGTGCACTCGGCGACCCGAATGCGGTTTTCCTTCGAGGTTCATGATGTCGCTGCAACTGATCTGGTCGATGTTCAACGCCCACCCCGCCAAATTGATCAACCTGCTGGCCCTGTTGTTCGCCTGTCCGGGCAGCTGGCTGCTGCATGCCACTCGCCGCCGCGAGCAGCGGGCCCTGGCCAACCTGGCCACCCAGAGTGAAGACCGGGCCGTGGATCAGCCGCTGCTGATGCTGGATCCCGCCACTGTGCGCATCAATCGCTTCTTCTATCGTTTCGGTTTCGCCTGCCTGGGGCTGGCGCTGCTGGTGTCCTGGATCAGCACGCGTTTCTGATCCGGCACCAAGCTGCAGAGACGACAACGGCGCCCATGGGCGCCGTTGTGCGTTGCGGGGCCGCGCTTACAGCGCCAGGCCGGCCTTGACCCGGTACTGGTTGCGTACCGGGTTGGCGTATTGCAGCACCAGATAAGGGCGGTGCTCCGGCGGACAGGCATCCAGACGGCGCTGCCATTCTGCCTCGGCCTTGGCCAGTTCCTGCGCCGGGAACACTTCGGCGGCGGCCGGAACCTGCAGTTGCGGGTCGGCGTCGCTCCAC